>CAJTCE010000001.1 GCA_910574745.1 Lachnospiraceae bacterium
TATAGCATAAATACTTACAAATAGCCACACAAAAGTAGAGAAAATTTGACAAAAAAATACAGGCATTATGCGGCCTGCAAGAATTTTTTTCTTATTCAACTGTCAAACTCCCGCATAAGTCTTCGATTTGAATCAATATACTCACAAATAACATTCCTCCTTGATCTTTTCCTGCAGACTATATCTTAAGCGGTGCAGCATTTTAAGCTTTTTCCCTGTCATCGCTTCACATAACATCGTATTCTTGTACGCTTTTCTCATTCATACATGTTTCTCATACATATGTTTTTACACGGCATCTGCCTGACATTAACGAAAGGTCATTGTATCGCTGTATTATTGCATTAATGTACTATTTGTCTAATACAATAGTATGTTTTTTCTTCCTTGTCAAGTACAAAAAAATTATAAATAACCTTTATTTGCTTTTCTATAGGATCAAGCTTACATTTTTCCTTCCATCCTTACATTTTTGTAACATCGAAAAAAATCGCCTCCCTCTCAAAAAATGCTTGTAATTAATATATATCTATATTATTATTTTTGAATAGGTGAAGAAGAACAAAAAAAACGAAAAGAGGGATAAAATGGCGTCAACCATAGAATTTATAGAATATGTCTGCGGGCAGATAAAAGATACCGGCAGTATCCGCTACCGGAAGATGTTTGGGGAATATATGATCTATGTTAATGATAAACCCGTTCTGCTCGTCTGCGATAATACCGTTTATGTGAAAAACCTGGACTGTATCAGGCAAAAGATGAACGATTCGGGCGCAGAGCTTGGCACACCTTACGAAGGAGCAAAAGAGCATTTCATTCTGGATATAGACAATACCGCATTTTCTCTGGAAATCATAACCGTTTTGGAAAAGGTTACGCCCATTCCCAAATCCAAGAAGAAAAAAACAGATAAGAAAAACCCGGCAGACCCGGCCAAATAAGCCAGACAAAAAGGCTTTACCAGACCAAAAAGTCAAAGTCAGGGTTGACATCCTTTCTTTTTTCTACTACACTATATGCAAATAAGGCAATTCTTCGGGGTTGGGTGCAATTCCCTACCGGCGGTAATGCGAAAGTTAGTCCGCGACCCATGTAAATGGCTGATTTGGTGTGATTCCAAAACCGACAGTAAAGTCTGGATGAGAGAAGAAAGTCAAGCAAATTCAATATTTATTGATTTGGCTTTTTGCATGAATGAAAAGCAGATATGCTTTTTGACGCCCCGATGAAATCATCATCGAGGTATTTTTTTGTGCAAATGACCGGAAAGCGACTTTTCCGGTTGCGAAGAATCGTCCTTACAAATTGCGCATGAACAAACGCAAAGCAGAACGAAAGCACGTCCTGAATCAGTAATCTTTTTCAGTACACCAGCTCTCTTGTTTTTCGATTGTCAGACTGCGCCGAATTGAAAGGAGATCATAGTCATGAGTGAAATGATGACAAAAACAGTTACCGGTAAACCCGCTTCTCAAAGTGATGCTTTTGGAGGCAGCTCTTCCGTAAAAACAACGGACATTCGCAAGATCACAGGAATCGGTATGCTTTCCGCTATCGCTTTCGCACTGATGTTTCTGGATTTTTCCGTTCCCTTTATGCCCAGCTTTATCAAAATGGACTTATCCGAGCTCCCCGCTTTAATCGGCTCTTTTGCTTACGGACCCATTGCAGGAGTTATTATCTGCCTGATTAAAAATCTGCTCCACCTTCTTATATCCAGCACCGGCGGAGTAGGGGAATTGAGCAACTTTATCCTTGGCGCATCCTTTGTGCTGGTTGCAGGACTTGTTTATAAGTTTAAAAGGAACCGCACCGGGGCCTTGATCGGTTCCATTGCAGGAGCTTTGATCATGGGAATTTTCAGCGTATTCTCCAATTACTTCCTGGTATATCCCATTTACTACAACTTCATGCCCAAGGAAACCATTTTGGCGGCATACCAGTTGATTTTTTCCGGAGTAAACAATATTCTGGAATGTTTGATCGTCTTTAATATGCCTTTTACATTTTTGAAGGGAATAATGAGCGTTGTGATCACGTTTTTGATTTATAAGAGATTGTCGCCGATTTTGAAGGGGACGCATTAGAAGAAAAAACAGCATTCTGAATAAGATATAAAAATCTGTTTTATGCCTAATAAGCAGACAATTTTATCAGAATACAAGAATGTAAAACAAAGTGTGTAAGCTATTTGTCAAATAACTTACACACTTTATTTTATACCTTTACTTTTGTACCATATTCTTCTTTTCCAACATCATACCAAAATCAAGCCTTCTATCAGATTGCAAAATTTTAGGTTCTTCTACTGCAATATTACTTCCATGGTATAATTTCAAACTATCATCTCCGTTCCCAATATATTTGCATGTAAATAATCATTTCAATCATGACAACTATCCTATTTAAATAGTACCTCCCCGGTTCCTAAAACCGCATGGTCAACTGAATCCTCTTCTTCCCCACATCCACGCTCATAACTTCCACTTCCACAATATCCCCCACGCTTACCACCTCAAGAGGATGCTTGATATAGCGATCGGTAATCTTGGAAATGTGTACCAGTCCGTCCTGGTGCACACCGATATCCACGAAAATGCCGAAGTCGATAACGTTTCTCACGGTTCCCTTCAACCGCATTCCCGGCTTTAAGTCCTCCATCTCCATAACATCGCTTCGAAGAATAGGTGCGGGCATATCCTCCCTGGGGTCTCTGGATGGCTTTTCCAGTTCCTTTGCAATATCCTTAAGAGTCAGCTCGCCGATCTCAAGCTCTGCTGCCAGCGCTTTCAATTCTTTGCTGCCCTCTTTGGGAAGATTCATCTTTGCATGACCCACATCCTCTAAGGTAAATCCGGTCTTCGTAAGGAGCTTTTCCGCCGCCTCATAGGATTCCGGATGAACGCTTGTGGAGTCTAAAGGATTCTTTCCTCCTCTGATACGCAGGAAACCGGCGCACTGCTCATAAGCCTTGGGACCTAATTTGGCCACCTTCAAAAGCTGTTTTCTTTCTGTAAAAGCACCGTTTTCTTCCCTGTACTCCACAATGTTTTTGGCAATTGTCTTGGAAACACCTGAAATATAGGATAGCAGCGGCGCGGAAGCCGTGTTCAAATCCACGCCTACGCTGTTTACGCAGTCCTCCACCACGCCGGTCAGGGCTTCGTCCAATCTCTTCTGGTTCATATCGTGCTGATACTGCCCTACCCCGATGGATTTCGGGTCAATCTTTACCAGCTCCGCCAGCGGATCCTGCAATCTCCTTGCAATGGAAGCCGCGCTCCTCTGTCCCACATCAAAATTGGGGAATTCCTCTGTGGCAAGCTTGGACGCAGAATAAACCGATGCTCCCGCTTCATTGACGATCACATAGGAAACAGGCAGTCCCGTCTCCTTGATAAAGGAAACAATAACCTGCTCCGACTCCCTGGAAGCCGTACCGTTTCCCACAGAAATCAGGGAAACATGATATTTCTCTATTAATTTCTTTAATTCCGCCTTTGCCTCCGTCACTTTGTTCTGAGGCGCCGTGGGGAAAATCACTTTGGTGGTCAACACCTTGCCCGTCTCATCCACTACCGCCAACTTACAGCCGGTACGGAATGCAGGATCCCATCCCAAAACAACCTTTCCTGCAATGGGTGGCTGCATCAAAAGCTGCTTTAAATTCTTGCCGAATACGCTGATTGCCCCTTCTTCCGCCTTTTCCGTCAGGGCGTTTCTGATTTCCCTTTCTATGGAGGGCGCAATGAGACGCTCGTAGCTGTCCGCAACAACTTCCTTTAAAACCGGCGTAGTAACGGGGTTATTATTTTTAATCACTTCTTTTTCCAAATAAGCGATAATCCGCTCTGTGGGCGCTTCTATTTTGACGCTTAAAACCTTTTCCGCCTCGCCTCTGTTTAAAGCAAGAATCCTGTGTCCGGCGATTTTCTTCACGGATTCGGAAAAATGATAATACATCTCGTAAACGCTCTGGGCCTCTTCATCCTTGGCTTCACTGATGACAACTCCGTCTGTTTCCGTCAGCTTCCTGATTTTTGTCCGGTAATCCGCTTCATCGGAAATTCCTTCCGCCAAAATGTCCTTGGCGCCTCCGATCGCTTCTTCCACAGTGGAAACGCCTTTCTCTTCATCCAGAAAAGCTTCCGCCTCTTCTTCCATGGACTTTTTCGTCATCTGCAGATAAATAATATTGGCAAGAGGCTCTAAGCCTTTTTCCTTTGCAACGGACGCCCTTGTTTTTCTCTTCGGCTTATAGGGGCGGTACAAGTCCTCCACCGCCACCATGGTCTGGGCTGCCAGAATTTTTTCCTTTAATTCCTCTGTCAGCTTTCCCTGTTCCTCAATGCTGGCAAGAACGGTTTCCTTCCGTTCCTCAAGCCCTCTTAAATACAACAGTCTTTCATGAAGATTCCTTAAAACCTCATCATTGAGCGCTCCCGTAGCCTCTTTTCTGTATCGTGAAATAAAGGGAATGGTGTTTCCCTCATCAATGAGCTTTACGGCAGCTTCCACCTGCCACTTCTGTACCTTCAATTCTTCGCTTAATACTTTTATGATGTCCATTTCTTAATTCCTGTCTCTACAAACCAAACGGACATGCTTCATCATTACATATCCGTCCGGCTCATAAATCAAGCTGAAAAATTTTTCAGTCTTGGTTTCCTTTCCTTCATTTCTTTTTTAATATTTTCACTTTGTTTTAAAGCTTATGGCACGATTCCTCCACAATCCGGAATCATGCCATAAAGCTTTCCCTCAAGGGTTTTTATTTATATGCCGCCATCAGATAAATAAGAGGCGAATTCCAGTAAACGGTAACCTCGTTACAGGAAAAGCTCTGTGCATTATCCACATAGCATTTGGCCGGAGCCGTTCCGGTCATGGTTGCCTTTGCGTAAGGGTCTTCCAGGTTGCTGTCAGCCCCTCCTACCAGCATACCCGCCATGGATTGATCCAGCACCTGGGAAGGTCTGTGGTGGGTGTGCTCGGGAGAAAGACTGCCAAAGCCTGTCAGGAAACAGTAGGAATTTGCATTGTTACCAAAGAGGTAATCCATCTGTGCCTTTGCAAGGCTTTCGTATTTATCATTTCCGTTAATCTCATCCATCATCAAAAGCAGCATACCGTTATTGGCAATGCTCATATTGCTGCCCCATGGATAAGTGCCGCTTAAGGAGCACCGGTAAGTGTCCGCCTCTGTGCTTTCCAGAATTCCGTTTACTGCATATTCCAGCTTGCTCACAACCGTTTTTGCATATTCTTCGTTAGTATAACCGCCGGTTAAATAAGCATAACCTCCGTAAAATCCTACCTTTTCCCAGCCAAGGCCGCCCTGAATGGACGCATAAGGAATTGCTGTCAAAATTTCTTCGTACTTCGCATCCTTCGTTGTCTTAAATAACTCCGCATAAGCCCAGTATCTTTCATCGGTATCCTTTGCATCGGGATATTCTCCGGTTACGATTTCCTCAGGATTTACAAAGCCGTCGCCGCTCTCGCTTCCTTCCAGATAAGCCACAGCCTTTAAGGATGCCGCCATACAGGTATCGGCAAAATCGCTGTCCACATCCTTATATACTCTTGCCGCCATTGCCATAACCGCTGCAAAATCTCCTGTTGCGCAGTTGGATATAGGGGAGAGAATCAACTGGTCCGTCTCATCCTCCGGCATAACGGTTTCAGGGAAGTTGGCGCAGGTTACCTTGTGATAAACGCCGCCTGTTGCCGAATCCTGCATTTTTAGCAGCCACTCCAGCTGGAATCTGGCTTCATCCAGAATATCCGGGGTGCCGTTTCCGCTTTCGGGAATACCCGCATCATCTCCGAAGGCTTCGGGATAGCTTTCATATGCCAGCATCACATCTGCCACAGCCTTTGCTCCCGATACCACATAACGTCCGTAGTCTCCCGCATCATGCCAGCCGCCGGAAACATCCACGGTAGCGCTGCTTGTGCTTCCGTAAACAACTGCTCCCCCGTCATGGCAGACAGGATGTGCAAAGTCTCCCGCATATTCCTCTGTCAGCTCCACGCCGCAGCGCTGCAAATAAAGCATCTTTACCGTCGCATCAAAGGCTTCGTCATATACATCGTTTCCAATGGTAAATTCATAGGATTCCCCGCATTTTTCCCCTACTATCTTGTAGGTACCCGGCGTTTTCAATTCACTGAAGTCCCCGGCGCTTTCCATTTCACGGGTATTGTTGTTTTTTGCTCCTGCTAAAAGAGTGCCTTCAAATACTGTCTCGCCGCTTTTTGCATCCACAACCTTGAATGCACTGTCCATATCCTCGCCCCGGAACACCGCAATCTTCTCATCCTCAGGCCGGTATCCCAGCTGGTTGATCTGAATATCCGGCGTGTCGATTGCCGCCTGGGGCAGCGCGCGGTTTGTTTCATCAATACAGTATAATTCAAAATTATCAAAGAACACATCATGGGCGCCTATATTTTCATCGGTGCTTCCATATAGTCCCATATTAAAGCAAAGCCTGGGAGCCGGGTCGCTGCCCTCTTCCATGGTAAAAGTAAAATCATAATGTTTCGTATCCGGCGTCATGGCAATCCCTTCTCCGGTATACGCATGGTAGTCGCCGCCGTTAATCTGGATGCGGTATTCCACTTCTCTTTCTACCGTAGCCGAAGCGTCAAAGGACAACTGATACACACAGCCCGTCTCAAGGGCAAAGCCGTCATAATATACCTGAACGCTATGCTCTTTTGTGCCAAGAGTGGTAATCTGAACCTTCAGTCTGCCTTCTTCATCCACTACAATGACTGCATTTCCGCCGTTAAAATAAGTGTTCCACTTGGTTGTCCCATTGGAAAAATCGCCGTTTTCTATCATATTGTAACCCATTAGGGATTCTACTTCTTCGGGTTCTTCCTCTTCTTCTGTCCCCGTTTCCTTTTCTTCTTCTGCCAATTCTTCAGGTTCTTCCGGCTGCTCCTCCTCTTCTACAGGCGCTGCCGCCTCCTGTCCTTTGTTGCCGCAGGCAGCCAGTCCTACAGCCATAGTGACGCACAAAAACAACGCCAGAATCTTTCTTTTCATCATCCCCGTATATCCTCCTCAATGTAGTTTGTCATTTCAGCCTTATAAGCTGTTACTATTCTTCATTATATTCGAAAATAGGTCTTTATTCAATGTGGAAATCGTGATAAAATAAAAGTAATTATGGAGGTGTATTATGGATTACAATCCGGGCCCCGCACAGATGCCGCCCCGTTCTAAAATCAGTGCAAACGTTTTTTTAGTGGCGTCTGTCATATGTACTATGCTGGCTTTTATAACAGAATGTTCGCTTCCCATCTGTATGGTTTTTGCATCCCTTACCATTCTGTTTGCAGTTCTTTCAAAAGGGAAGCAGTTAAAAATGCATTCATTTGCAAAAATGTGCATAGGAATATCCATATTTTCAATAGCTCTTAGTTTTACTGTTACTTTTTTATCATTTTACAAAATATTGACAGACCCGGTTGAACGTGAAAATTTTAACCAGATTTATGAAGAAATGTATGGTATTACTTTTGATGAAGCTTTAGATGAAATTCAGCAGTTATTTTAACAGGAGGTGTCTTTTATGAATCTTCAGATTTCAAACACAGGTTATCAGTATGGCAGCATGGGAGGTATGTCTGTAGGCGGTGGGCAAAATCATTCCCCTATATTAAACCCCGGGGAATCCACCGAAAAAAAGCCCGGTGCCAAATCCTCTCCTGCAGAATGCGAAACCTGTAAAAACCGCAAATACCAGGATGGTTCCGATGAAATGGTTTCCTTTAAAGCGGCTTCCCATATTTCGCCTCAGTCAGCGGCATCCGCAGTACGCAGCCACGAGCAGGAGCATGTCTCCAACGCATACAAGAAAGCGGCAGAAGGCAACGGCAAGGTCATTCAGGCAAGCGTAGCCATTCATACTTCCGTATGCCCCGAATGCGGTCGTTCCTATGTATCAGGCGGAACCACTTCAACCCAGATTAAATATTATAACGAAGAAAACCCTTATCAGAAGGCATTAAAAACACAGGATTCAACCAAATACAGCGGTATGAACGTTGATATAGCCTGCTGATCGGAAAGGATATACTATGAAAACATCTTCGCCTCAGTTAAAGGCGGATGCCAGGGGACATCTTGCAGGAAGGTACGGGGTTGTCATTACTGCTTATATGCTGGCCACCCTGCTTACCAACATTCCGTCCCTTATACTTACTTATACATTGAACACCAACACATTGGCCGGCTCTTTCATTGATGTAGGCGTTACGTTAATTTTGAATTTCTTTCTTACTATCTTTCTGGTGGGACAGAATCATATCTGTCTGCGCTATGCCCGCAGCAGTGAACCGGTTCCCGTTTCAGAAATGTGGTATGGTTTTAAAGGCAGGGCGGATGAAATCATTATAACTTTTTTCCTCTATTTCATCCGTTTCCTGCTTTATTCCGTGCCCTTTATTGCCATGCTGGCATGCTGTTTGCTGACGAAATCCCCGGTTCTCTTTGGCGTCTTAGCCGTCATTTCTTTCATTTTTATGATTGTGATGTGGATTCGCATTGAGCTTGACTATGCTTTGATTTTTTTCCTGATCGTTGACTATCCGAAGGAAACTCCCTCACAATTGCTAAAGCACAGCCGGGAATTGATGCAGGGCAATAAAGGCAGACTTTTCTACTTACAGCTCAGCTTCATCGGCATGTACCTGCTGGCGCTGTTTTCCCTTGGTCTTGCCATGTTCTGGGTATATCCTTATACCAGAATGACATTTGCAGAGTTTTATCTGGATGTAAATCGTTCTCCGGTAGAAACACCTATTACCGGGGAAGATGTGGAATCAAAATAAATTTGGAGCGTAATGCAAAGGGAGAGGGAGTATCAAGTATACTCCCTCTCCTTTTTCTTTCTGCCAAGATAAATCCAGTCCTTAAAAACGAAAAAACCTACGCAGAAATGTCTCTTATAATAGCCAGCATTATCTGATATTATTTCAGCTGGAAATTCCTTGTCTGATCCTGTAAACGGTTAACCTGTTCAAACAGTTCTGTACTGACCGTTGCAGACTCCTCGCTGTTAGCGGAATTGGTCTGTACCACATCAGAAATCTGTCCAAGGCCTTCCGCCACTTGTGAAATGGCGCCTGCCTCTGTATGTACCGCATCGGTAATTTCATTAATGGCATGATTGGACTGGGTAACCAATTCAAGAGTTTTCTGTAATGACGCCGCAACTTCTTCCACAATCTTATTTCCTCTTTCTGCCGCCTGTACAGAATTTTCAATAAGCTCTTTTGAAGCTTTCGCCGCCTCGTCGGACTTGGCTGCAAGATTACGAACCTCCTGCGCTACTACAGCAAAGCCTTTTCCTGCCTCCCCTGCCCGGCTGGATTCTACCGAAGCATTTAAAGCAAGGATATTGGTCTGGAAAGAAATATTTTCAATGGTGGAAATAATTTTTTCAATTTCCTGTGAAGTCGCACTGATATCCGTCATGGCGCAAACAAGCTGTTCCATCTGCTGACTGCTTACGTTTACCTGTTCGCCGGTAAGATGCGCATTGTCCCGCATATCGGAAGCCATCTCAATATTTTGCTTTGCACTTCTGGAAAGATCCGCTAAAGTGGCGGAAAGCTCTTCTACTGCACTTGCCTGCTCCGTGGCCCCCTGTGCCAGCGCCTGAGAACCATCGGAAAGGCTTCTGGCGTAGCCGAATACTTCATGCTCTACCTTTTGGATATTGGAAATAGCCATGGAGAGCGATTCCGTAAAACTATCGATGGAATCCGAAATGGACTGGAAATCCCCGATAAAAGGCACTGAAGTGGATACATTAAAATTACCCTCGGACAACTGGGACATAATACGGTTAATATCTTCTATGTACCGACAGGTCTGTTCTATAGAGCCTTTAAGAGTCTTGGATAAGTCCCCAATCTCATCATTGGCTTTGTAATCCAGTTCCAGCTTCATGCGCCCGTCCTGCAAAGGTTTTGTTTTTTCAGTAATAACCAGAATGGGTTTTACAATTCGTTTCATAATATAGAGAACCAGACTCAGAAGACAAACCAGCACCACCACCAAGCCTGCAGCAGTTACTATATGCATGGTGGATACGGTTTTTTTCATATTTTCCGCACTTTCCTCATTGAGAACCGTACCACGTTCCACCACTTCATCCAAAAGGCCTACCAAAACCGTTAAGTTAGACTGAATTGTTTCCTGATAATATTCCTGTGCTTTCTCCGGGTCGCTCTCCAGCATTTCCAACACATAGACAGCCGACTGATGCAGTTCCTTATGAAGGGGTTCCATCTGGCTGCGCAATTCAAGAATCGTCTCATCGTCTGTTCCGGCTTCGCCATAAAGCCACTGACCCAGCACACAGCCGGTATGGTCCGTGCTGCCGGTAAATTCACTGCCGCTGTACAAAGCATTACTTAAATTCGCAGCCCATTTGTAATGAGCCGTTTCCGCTTTTTGCGCTCTCTGTAAAACAGCATTTACCTCAACATTGAATTCTTCGGAATCTTTCATGTTCATAATATTTTTTGTCGTCAGTCCACTAAATAACAAAACAGACAAAAGAGCCGTAACTACCCGGATTCCAACCATTACTTTTATACTTTTCCTCATTATAATTCTCCTTCTGTTTTCGCTGTTGATAATCGCAAGCTTCTTTTAACCCCATAGATAAAAATTCCAACTTTACTTTATGGTAACATAGCCGTATTGGGGTTATCCTGTCATAAAAAAGCTGGAATCGTTCATTCTAAGGTCCTTATTTTACTATCTCCACAAAGATGAAGATACGATAAAATATAATATTACTGTTCTTGAATGCATTGTAGCATAGCTGTTATTTTATTTCAATCATTTACTAAAATATTCATACAAGAAATTTTTTACCTTTCTGCAAGGTTTCCTGATTCAAGCACATGGCGCAAAATATCTTTTTCAGCAGTCCCGGTCCGGCTGCTGCCCATCATGCGCAAGCCATTTGCACTCCGTTATATCCATATGGGTAAATGACGCCTGAAAGGACGAATCCTCCGGACTGCATGCATATATGCCAAAACGGATTTCATCAACTGCATCCCACATATGGCATATCCGCATCTGTGAAAAACCAACTCCGTCTTCAGAACATTCCATACAAAAGTCATTTTCTCTCCGGCTTAAGCAGTACCACATTGCTTTCACATTGGCGTCAATGGCCGTTGTTGCCCAGTCTGAATATCCATGGTTCGTCACAACGCTGCCCAGATGCTGGAAATCGTCATTTTCATATTCAATGGAAGCTTTCAGCCAATTGTCACTGTTAAGGTACATAACAACGCCGCACTGGTCAAAGCGGTGTTTACTATCAAATTCTGTCTTTACAATAAAAGAAAAATATTTCTCGGACGTCCTCATCTGTAATACCGGCGCATTATCATTTCTGAAATGATAATATGTCCGCTGCCATAAATCGGTATGCGGCTTCGTGATAATCTCTATTTTGTCTTCTTTTATATCAAAGCTTTCCGGTTCTCTTGTCCATTCTAATTTCTTAACATCGAACATTGTACGTCCTCCATTACGGCATATCCGCTCTGCTCTTTCATCTTCCTTCAGACACTACAATATAAAACCATGCTTTCACTTTCCAAACATCGGTTTACCCGTTTATGATTCCTTTACCGCATTCCATTTCAAATACTCATTGATAAACAGATCCAGCGCCCCGTCCATAACCGCATCCACATTTCCCGTTTCCGCATTGGTCCTGTGATCCTTTACCATAGTATAGGGCTGCATGACATAGGAACGAATCTGATTGCCCCAACCGATTTCCGTTACCTCTCCGCGAATATCGGAAAGCTTCTCGGCATTGGCTTCTTTCTTCAGCATATACAGCTTCGCCTTTAACATCTGCATAGCTTTATCCTTATTCTGGAACTGACTCCGCTCGTTCTGGCACTGTACCACGATTCCCGTGGGAATATGGGTAATACGGATTGCCGAGGAAGTTTTGTTAATATGCTGTCCCCCTGCGCCGGAGCTTCGGTAGGTATCAATTCTCAAATCGTCCTCGTTGATCTCCACATCCACATCATCTTCAATATCCGGCATAACATCCAATGACACAAAGGAGGTCTGACGCTTGCCCTGGGCATTAAAAGGAGAAATCCGCACAAGCCTGTGAACGCCCTTTTCGGATTTTAAATATCCATAGGCGTTCTCTCCGTTTACCTGAAAGGTCACGGATTTGATACCCGCTTCATCCCCGTCCAGATAATCCAGTACTTCTATAGAGAAGCCCTTTTTTTCCGCCCATCTTGTATACATACGGTACAGCATGGACGCCCAGTCGCAGCTTTCCGTTCCGCCGGCCCCTGCATTCAGCTTTAAGATTGCATGATAGCCGTCATATTCGTCGGAAAGGAGAGTCTTAATACGGATATTTTCCAGCCCCGCAATAAAACCGTCCAGCTCCTGCCTGATCTCGGGTATCATCTCCGGGTCATTTTCCTCATAACCCATTTCTATTAAAACTTCAATGTCCTCATATTGTGTTTTCAGGGCTTCGCAGGTTTCTACATCGTCCTTTAAGCCCTTGCATTCTTTTGTAAGCTTCTGCGCCTCTTCTGCATCATTCCAGAAATCCGGCGTCTCCATCAGCCTTTCCAGTTCTTCAATCCGTTTGACCTTATTTGCCAGGTCAAAGTGAATCCCTTACTTCCGCCAATGGTGTCTCATATGTCAAAAGCTCCTGCTTCATCTGATCTAATTCGACCACTTATGCGTCACCACCTTATTTGTTATATCTGATCAACATCTCTATTTATTTCTGCCGCTGCTTATATCCGTCACTGCTTTTGCCTTTGGTGTTCTATCCTGCCGCTTTCTTTCGTCTCCGGTTTTCAGGCTATGCCCTTCCGCAGCAGTTTTTATATTTCTTACCGCTTCCGCAGGGACAGGGATCATTGGGATATACTTTTGCGCCTTCCCTCTTCATAGGGCCTTTCACGCTTTCATCCTTATTGGTACTGGTTACCTGGGCAACCTGCTCTCTCTCCACCTTCTGCTCTACGCGGACGCTGAATAACAGCCTTACGGTATCTTCTTTAATATTTTCCGTCATGGCGTCAAACATTTCATAAGCGTTCATCTTATATTCCACGATAGGATCCTTTTGTCCGTATGCGGCAAGTCCCACACCCTGACGCAGCTGATCCATATCGTCAATATGAGTCATCCATTTTCTGTCGATTACCTTTAGCAAAATGACGCGCTCAATTTCACGGATCGCTTCCGCATTGGGGAATTCCGCCTCTTTGCTTTCGTAAAGCTTGACTGCCTCTTCTTTTAACATATGAAGCAGCTCGTTTTTCTTCATTCCCTTGA
This sequence comes from Lachnospiraceae bacterium, assembly GCA_910574745.1. Classification (GTDB taxonomy): domain Bacteria; phylum Bacillota; class Clostridia; order Lachnospirales; family Lachnospiraceae; genus UBA2882. The sequence continues at coordinate 13,394 of CAJTCE010000001.1, forward strand.
CCATACCGTGGTTTAACTGTTTAACGGGAATAATATTTCCAAGCACCTGATGGAGCTCTATCAAATCCCAGTCATCGCTGTTCCCGTCATCGGAAATGCACATGGAAACGGAATTTTCCACAATATCCGTGATCATCTTGTAAATAGCGTCGCGCATACTTTCGCCGTCCAATACCCGGCGGCGTTCCGCATAAATGATCTCTCTTTGCTCGTTCATGACCTGATCGTAATCCAACAGGTTCTTACGGATGCCGTAATTGTTGCTCTCTATTTTTTTCTGCGCCTTTTCAATCGCTTTTGTAAGGGAACTGTGCTGTATCTCCTGCCCTTCGGGAATACCGAGAGCATTGAATAACGCCATAGTTCTCTCTCCGCCGAACAAACGCAGCAGATCATCCTCTAAAGATAAGAAAAATCTGGATTCCCCGGGATCGCCCTGACGTCCGGACCGTCCTCTTAACTGATTATCAATACGCCGCGACTCATGACGCTCCGTACCGACGATCTTCAGTCCCCCTGCTGCCTTTGACTCATCATCCAGCTTAATATCCGTACCACGGCCCGCCATATTGGTGGCAATGGTCACATGCCCGTGAATACCTGCTGCCGCAACGATTTCCGCCTCCAGCTCATGGAACTTGGCATTTAAAACCTTGTGGGGAATGCCCTGCTTACTCAAAAGCTTGCTGAGCTCCTCGGACGCGTCGATATTGATAGTACCTACCAATACAGGCTGTCCCTTTTCATAGGAAGCTTTTACCTCTTCCACAACTGCATTGAGCTTTTCCTTCCGCGTCTTATAGACCACATCCTGCATATCCATTCTGGCCACCGGTTTATTGGTGGGAATCTCAATAACATCCATGCCGTAAATATCGCGGAACTCTTTTTCTTCCGTTAAAGCCGTACCTGTCATGCCGGCTTTTTTCTCAAATTTATTAAAAAAGTTCTGGAATGTAATATTGGCCAGGGTCTTACTCTCACGCTTTACCTTTACGTGCTCCTTGGCCTCAATAGCCTGGTGGAGTCCGTCGGAATAACGGCGGCCCGGCATAATACGTCCCGTAAACTCATCAACGATCAGTACCTGATCATCCTTTACTACATAATCCTGATCCCTTGTCATCAGGTTATGGGCCCGGAGAGCCAAAATGGTATTGTGCTGGATTTCCAGATTTTCCGGATCCGCAAGGTTCTCAATATTAAAGAAACGCTCAACCTTTGTAACGCCTTCGGCGGTCAGGTTAACGGTCTTATCTTTTTCATTGACAATAAAATCTCCGGTCTCCTCCTGCTCGATGCCCATGATGATATCCATCTTGGACTGCTCTTCCAGATCCTTACCACGTTTTAACTGCAGCGCAAGCATATTGCAGGCCTCATAAATACGGGTAGATTTGCCGCTTTGACCGGAAATGATAAGAGGTGTACGGGCCTCATCAATCAAGACTGAGTCAACCTCATCGATAATGGCATAGTGTAAATCCCGAAGCACCAACTGTTCTTTATAGATAACCATGTTGTCACGCAGATAATCAAATCCCAGTTCATTGTTGGTAACATAGGTAATGTCGCAGGCATACGCCTCCCTGCGTTCGTCGGATTTTAGGGCATTTAATACAACGCCCACCTTTAATCCCAAAAACTCATGGACCTGACCCATCCACTCCGCATCACGCTTTGCCAGATAGTCGTTGACCGTTACCACGCAGACGCCTTTGCCCTCTAAGGCATTGAGATATGCCGGAAGGGTGGATACAAGGGTTTTACCCTCGCCGGTACGCATCTCTGCAATACGTCCCTGATGGAGAATAATACCGCCTATCAGCTGTACTCTGTAATGCTCCATGTTAAGTACCCTTCTCGCCGCCTCCCTGACGGTTGCAAATGCCTCCGGAAGCAGATCGTCCAAGGTCTCGCCTTCGGATAATCTGTTTTTATATTCCTTTGTCTTACTTTTTAATTCCTCATCAGACAAAGCCATCATGGAATCCCTCATAGCTTCGATCTTATCCACGATGGGGTAAATCCGCTTCAGCTCCCTTTCACTGTGAGTGCCGAATACCTTTTCTACAACATTCATTTCTGTCGCTCCTATAATCTCGGGGAGCAAAAAAACTTCCCCTTTTTAGACCCTAATGTCTATTGTAACAGATTTAATAACGGGATTCAACGGGATTCAACCAAAAGCCCTGTGACCATTCCATAAATTTTTTATGAACAAAGTGTAAAAGAATACCGATTTTACCTGACGCCGGCCATAGGGCACTTATGCCCTACAGCCGGCGTCGGAATCAAAAAAATATGCATCTATACTATTTTAAAAGTAATCTTCACTACAAACAGATCCGCATCCGTCTCCCATGAAAATCTGCCGCCGCAGGCTTCTGTAAAGCTCTGGGCAATGGACAGCCCTAAACCGCTGCCGCCGTCGGTACGGCTTTGATCCCCTCTGGTAAAGCGTTCTGCAAAATCCTTTTCTTTATCCAGCTCCTGCAGGGAAGTATTTTTAACGCTGGCTGTTGCCAAAGAATTTTCTGTCCGGAGAGTAACATATACTCTGGAGCCTTTTAGAGAATGTTTAATGGCGTTCTGGAACAGGTTCTGGAACACCCGGTACAGACGCTGACCATCGGCCAGAATCATCACAGGCACGTTTGGAAGCTCCGTTCGGAAGGTAACATCACTGTTTTGAATCTGTTCTTCCATGTCCGCCATGGTCTGGCTTAAAAGCTTTACAAAATCCAATTCCTCCATCTGCATGGGCAGTTCTCCCGAAGCGGCCTTGCTTACGGCAAATACGTCCTGAACCATATTGTTAAGCCTCTGGGATTTCTCATCCAAAATCTTGATGTAGTCTTTTATATGATCCGGCAGTTCTTCCTCCTGCTTGAGAATTTCCACATAGCTTATAATGGAAGTAAGAGGCGTCTTGATGTCATGGGACACATTTGCTATCAGTTCCACCTTCATCCGTTCACTCTTCATCTGTTCGTCCACTGCCATTGCCATGCCGTGGCGGATATCCTCTAGTTGGGCCATGACATCTTCCAATCCGTCGCCGGGCTGAAATCGTTCTGCATTCTGCCCCTTGACCTTGCCGCCTGTTTCATTGTCCGTTTCATCTTCTCTCTCTCCGTTGTATGCCGCCCCGTAATCGCCGTTTCTGATCTGAGTGATACGGCGGGACAAGGTCTCCAAATCTCTGGCCGCTTTCATATTTTCCGCTCCCGCCAGATACTGCAATATCAGGAAACAGACCGTTCCAGCGGCAGCCAGAAGCAATACGACAAGCAATGCATATTCTCCTCTTAAAATTATACCGGCCAATATGCTTCCGCCAAGCATCAAAATTCCGTAGGCAAACGTTAAAATAAAAACGATCAGGTTCCGGCGGGACATTTTCTTAGATATGGGCAGGCGCAGGTTCTTTGCGGTAAAAGTGCGGTAAAGCTTTGCCATCAGACTGCAGCGCCATATCTTTTTGTTATGCCGTAAATCATTAAAGAACAGCCAAAGCCCCCAGAACAATACGATCCAAAACAGGGGTGGGATGGAGGCTGCCAGCTCGTCGCCAAGCCAAAAGACTTCTTCTAAGCCGTAGTCATACTCATAAAAAGCCCATTCTTCCCACAGGCCGTAACCAAATCTCAGGCCTAAGAGGATTGGCGCATAAAACAGCCCTAAAAACAGCAGGATCTTACATTCCAGCCAAATTTTCCCCTGAACACGTGCAATTCCTTCTGTTGCCTCAAGATAACTTTTCCGGCACAGAAAAACCCCCAGCAATAAAATGCATCCAAGACCCAGACCCATAAATCCCTTTAGGATTTCCTTCCGTCCCTCCTGAAGGCTTACATTCATCCAATAGAGGTCGTTGCCGTATTGCCTTGCCCCTCCTTCTTTGTAGGCGCCTTCCGCATAAAGTACGGGCTCTTTGGCAGCGGCAATGCAGACAACTGCCTTTTTCACGTCATCGCCCGCCTGGAAATTGGTATAACCGGGAACATACCAATCACTATCTTCATAATAGTAACCGTCCCCGTATACGTCTATTTCCTTACCATCCTTAAAGATACTGACCTTTTCCCCGTCAAAATACAGAAGAAAATTGTAACCGTCAGGAGCAACAGGCGTCCCGTTTTCGGAAAGAAGATCCGCATTACTGTACAGCACCTCGCCGTCGTAAGCAATGGTATAAAGAAGATTCTTATCTCCCTTAATGCTGTCATGATATCTCATGGCAATCTCCCGCTTCTGCTCATCCGTAAGACGCTTTACCTGTTCTTTCTCCTGATCAGGCACACTGAAAGCTTCTCCTGTGTTCCTTCCTTTCCGGATGTCCTCCCGGACGTCCTCCTGCTCTATCACATTCTCCCCGGCATAGCTGTATTCATAGTCTTCAAAGTAGTCTCTATAAACGCTGTCATAAGAATATCCGTTATCATAATATACACCGTTATAGACGTTGTTATCATACCCCCATGTGTACCACAGGCCTTCTCCCCCTGTGGCCAAAATCAGGAAATTATCCAGACGGTTAACCACATATGCCCTGAAGCTCTCGCTTTGCTGGTAATCATCCTCTAAAAGCCGGTTCAACTGCCATATCCGTATGCCGTATGGTTTAGCCCTGAAAAGACCCGCTATACTCCCTAAGCTTAAGCTGATTCCCAAAAAGAAAATGAGAAAGCTAACTATTTTTTTCCTGTTTTTCCATTTTGTATCCAATGCCCCACACCACCTTTATATATTCTGGCTCTTTCGGATTCAGCTCCACCTTTTCGCGTATGCGCCGGATATGCACCATCACGGTATTTTCCGACACAAAGTTATCCTCCTCCCAGACTCTTCTGTAGATTTCTTCTGCGGGAAATACACGGCCGGGATTACGCATAAACAGATCGATGATCTTAGTTTCCGTGGCCGTTAGTCTGACGGGCTCTCCGTCTGCGTAAAGTATTTTTTCCTCAGTGTTATAAAGCAGCCGTCCGTTTCTGATTTCGCCGGCCCTGCTCCCTGCGTGGATATCTCCCAGACTGGTATATCTTCGCAGCTGGCTTTTTACCCGGGCTGCCAGCTCCTGGGGATTATAGGGCTTCGCCACGTAATCGTCGGCTCCCATAGACAACCCCAATACCTTGTCTGTTTCTTCACTCTTTGCACTGAGCACGATAATGGGAATGTTCTGCTTTTCCCTGATGCGCATTACCGCTGACAGGCCGTCTAGCTTCGGCATCATCACATCGATCAGCACCAGCCTTACCGACTCCCTGGACAAAATATCCAGCGCCTGAAGACCGTCATATGCCTTCAACACCTCATAGCCTTCTTTTTTCAACAGAATGTCGATGGCTTTTACAATCTCTCTGTCGTCGTCTACTACCAATACACGTTCGCCCATTTCATTTACCATGCCTTTCCGCAGCTTATTTTGCAGCCGTATCCTTGAGCTGTTCTTAAGATAACCTATATTTTTTACAAAATTCATGGGATATTTCTTACAGATTTCTTACAATCCTTTTTTATCATACAAAGTTTTGATGATAAGGACAAGATATATTAAAGGGAATCAAAGCGCATGTTCCGGCCTATTGCCGAGTTAAAATATGACATGGCTGTGAAAAGTAACCGGACAACAGAAAAAAACACAAAACTCCCCGCCTGCCTCGTTGATTTTTGCCCACAATAGTGATATGATTTTAACGGATGCGGAACGTCCGCATATCCATAATTTTAATAAGAAAGAGGTAGGATAAAATGACAAAGAGTTTTGATGAGTTAATTGCCAAGTTAGACGGCTGCCCGCTGAAAAAAGTGTCCGTTGCCGTTGCTCAGGATGCTCCTGTTTTGGAAGCTATCAAAGTTGCAAAAGAGCGCAACATCGCCGATGCTATTTTAGTAGGCGACGAAGACAAAATTAAGGAAATCGCTGCATCCATCCAGATGGATTTATCCGGCTATGAAATCATCGACGAAAAGGACATTACCGAGGCCGCAAGAAAGGCCGTTTCCCTTGTCCATGAGGGAAAAGCGGATATGTACATGAAAGGCATGATCGATACTAAGGGCTTCTTAAAGAGCGTTCTGGACAAAGAGGTAGGTCTGCGTACCGGCCAGCCCTTATCCCATGTATGCGTATTCGATGTGGAGGGCATAGACCAGTTACTGTTCTTATCCGACGTTGCATTTATCCCCTATCCTACACTTGAGGATAAAGTTGCCATTATCAATAACACTGTGGAAGTCTGTCATGCATGCGGCATTCCCAACCCCAAGGTAGCGCCCCTTGCGGCAGTTGAAGTTGTAAATCCCAAAATGCCCGCTACCGTTGAGGCTGCAGAGCTGACAAAAATGAACGACGAAGGCAAGATTACCGGCTGTATCGTTGACGGTCCCCTTTCCCTTGACTTAGCAATCTGTCCTGAGGCGGCACAGCATAAGGCAGGCGCTTCCGACAGAAAGATCGTAGGCGATGCGGACATTTTACTGTTTCCGGACATCCATGCGGGAAATCTCGTATACAAGGCTATGGTACATACCGCAAAAATGGTAAACGGCAACATGTTAACCGGCACAAAGGCTCCGGTTCTTTTAACAAGCCGTTCCGATTCTGTCGAGGTTAAGGTCAACTCTTTAGCTTTAGGCGCTGTTGTATCCGAATTCATGAAAAATAAATAAAAGGAGAACGAATATGTCTATTAAAAGTTTAATTATCAATCCCGGCTCCACCTCCACCAAAATCGGTGTATTTGAAGACGAGACGTTATTGTTTGAGGAAACCTTGAGACATTCCACAGAAGAGATCGCAGGCTATGCTTCCATCGTAGACCAGAAGGATTTCCGCAAGGATATTATCTTAAATTTACTGGATTCCAAAAATTTTGACATCAATTCCTTAAATGTTGTAGTAGGGCGCGGCGGCATGTTAAAACCCATTCCCGGCGGCACTTATGCGGTAAGCGATTCCTTACTTGAGGATTTAAAGACAGGCGTGCAGGGTCAGCATGCTTCCAACCTGGGCGGCATTCTGGCAAGGGAAATCGGGGATTCCATCGGCGTTCCCTCTTATATCGTTGACCCGGTTGTTGTAGACGAACTGGACGACATCGCAAGATATTCCGGCGTGCCGGAACTGCCCCGTACCAGCGTTTTCCATGCTTTAAACCAGAAGGCGGTTGCAAAACGCTATGCAAAGGAAAACGGCAAATCCTATGATTCCTTAAATCTTGTAGTAGTGCATATGGGCGGCGGCGTTTCCGTAGGCGCTCACAAACAGGGCAAGGTCGTAGACGTATTTAACGCTTTAGACGGCGACGGAGCATTCTCTCCCGAGAGGGCAGGCGCAGTACCTTCCGGCGCTTTGATCAAAATGTGCTTCTCCGGTAAATATACCGAAAAGGAGGTTTACAAAAAAATCGTAGGAAACGGCGGCTTCAATGCTTACCTTGGAACCAATGATATGCGCGATGTGGAGAAGATGGCTTCTGAAGGAAACGAAGAGGCAATTAAGCTTCGGGAAGCATTTATCCAACAGGTTGCCAAAGATATCGGTTCTATGGCGTGCGTTTTAAACGGCAAGGTGGACCAGATCATCGCAACCGGCGGTATCGCTTACGATAAAGGCGTGATTGCAGGCTTAAAGGAAAAATGTGAATGGATGGCTCCCTTTACTGTTTATCCCGGCGAAGACGAACTGTTGGCTTTAGCTCAGGGCGCAATCCGCGTATTAAACGGCGAAGAGGCTGCAAAAGAATATTAAAATATCCGGCAGCGAAGCTTTCAGCACAGGCTTCTCTCCTGTAAAAAAGGATTTCTTTTTGGAAACCATGATTCTCCAAAAGGAAATTCTTTTTATAGTAGCTGTTTACATCAGACATACACAAGTACACATGAGCAAACATCATCCCCGAAACGATTTATTCATTCAAAATAAAGAAAACAATTAAAAGCAAAGGAGCTACTTATGACGAAAAAAGAATTAGCAATTGCGTACCATAACCAAAAATATAACTGTGCACAGGCCGTTGCAATGGCATTTGCAGAAGAAGCCGGCATAGATAAGGAACTCCTCTTTAAGGTCTGCGAAGGCTGCGGCCTCGGCATGGGCGGCATGGAAGGAACCTGCGGCGCCGTAACGGGAGCCGTTATTTTAGCCGGACTCAAAAACAGCGACGGTAATTTTGAAAATCCGGGTACTAAGGCTGCCACCTACCAGCTTTCCAGGGAAATTGTAAAGCAGTTCCGTGAAAAGAACGGCACCAGCATATGCGGGGAGTTAAAGGGAATTGAAACGGGAAAGGTGCTCCGTTCCTGCCCCGACTGCATTATGGATGCTGTTGAAATTGTGGAAGATGTGCTAAAATACTAGAATTCCCCTTCATACTTTAAAAGTATTTATTGCAATTAAAACAATGCAGTTAAAAACATACGACAATTGCAGCCCCTGTAAATGAGTGTTAACTCAATTTGCAGGGGCCGTATTTTTAAAATATTATTTTATGCCTTTCGCATTCCTAAATGAATTCTCAAATTGCTTTCTGATTCTTTTCAATACTTTATTTTATGTTATACTATATTATATTTATATCATAAAAGTATTCTTATACTTTCAGAAAATTATGATTGATAAATTATTTTACAAATTATATTTCACAAAATAAGACATACGATGAGGAAATAATATGCAGATTTACATTTGGAGCATTATTTTATTTATTATTCCATTACTGGATTTAATACAGGTTTTCGACCTTTCCAAAAAGAAATGGCTGATTCCCTATTTATTTTTTGCGCCCCATCTTCCGTTATTAGTATATTATATTTGCGACTATCTGCCAAAAGCATCAGGCGCTTCTTACATATTTTTCTGGACAGCCGTAGTGTTTTTCCAGCTTTATACCACCCTGCGGATTCATTTCCACTGCCCTCGAAAAAATGAAAGCGGAAGCATGCGCATCGGCATTCTCTACGGCGGCAGAACTCTGATTCATGTAGGCATTACGGGGTTGTATCTGCTGCCTCTCTGGTATGCCTGCTGTTACCTTTTATTGCCAAGGCTTTTACCTGCGCTGGGTAATCCCTACCGTATTGTGGCATATGAGGCGCCTTACGAAAGCTTTCCCCTGCATACCTTTCTGATATCTGCGGAGGTGGTCTATGCCCTTATCTTTGTATGGCTTTTTCTGGCAAACGGATGCCTGCGTATCTTTTTTACCTCACGCAATCTGGGCATTGTAAAAAGAATATTTATCTGCCTGTTTATGTGGGTGCCTTTTGTGCAGCTTTACCTTGCCCATATTATGTGCCGTGCCGCAAAGGACGAGTACCTTGTGGCTGTTCACAGAAAAGACATAGAAGCTTTCCATATAAAGGATGATACCTGCGCTACCAAATATCCCCTGGTTTTACTCCACGGCATCGGCTTCCGGGATTTGCGCTTTTTCAATTACTGGGGCAGAATTCCTCTTATCCTGGGAAATCACGGCGCTAAAATTTATTACGGACATCAAAAGGCATGGGGAACCATCGAGGAAAATACAGCCGTTATTGCACAGACCATAGACCGTGCATTAGCTGAAAACAACTGCACCAAGGTAAATATCATTGCCCACTCCAAAGGCGGACTGGAAGCCCGTTATCTGATTTCCTCCATGGGCTACGGCGACAGGGTGGCATCCTTAACCACTATCAATACGCCCCACTATGGCTCGGAATTGATTACGCTGTTGAATAAGCTTCCCGACTCCCTCTACCGCTTTATTGCGGACTGCATCAACCGTCCCTTTATCCTTGCGGGAGATGACAAGCCGGACTGTTATTCCTCCAGCAAGCAGCTGGATCCCGTATTTTGTCGGGAATTTAATGAAAAAAACAAAGATATTCCCGGCGTTTATTATCAGAGCTACGGTTCGGTCATGAAATCCTGCTTCAGCGATTCCCTTCTGACCGTTCCCTACCTGCTCATGTGCACCTGCAAGGGCAGACAAAACGACGGCCTCGTAGATATTTCCAGCGTACAGTGGGGAAATTTCCGTGGAATCTTAAAAAATAAATATCGCCGCGGGATTTCCCATGGCGATATGATTGATTTAAAGCGGGAAGACATAAAAGGCTTCGACGTTTTAAATGTATTTTATGAAATTGTCGCCGAATTAAAGAAAAACGGATATTAAAGCCCTTGCTAAATCTCAAATTCATCGTAAAGAGCCTGTCTGTAATCTTCATTGGACACGGCTCTTTGCACATCATCCTGTCTTCCTTTTTCAATCAGCTTTGTGGATAATCGCTGCATACGCTCATCATCTGTCTGACTGTCAATTTTATTCTGCATTCCCAGTTCCACAGCGCCGTTCATAATACTGGGGACAAGGCTTTGGTTGATTCCGTCCATTCTGGTTACCTCCGTTTTGGATTAGTATGGACGAATATTCTATTTTTATGCCTTTTACTTTTCGTTTTCCTCTATTTCTACTCTCTTCCCTTTTTCTGATTCCCAGCCTTCTTTGATCGTTTCGTTTTTCGATGCGCTCTCTGATTGCCATCCGCTTTTCCATGCACTCTTTTATTGCCTTCTGTTTTTCCACAGCTTCTTTACTCATTCTCCATGGTAAATTCCACTCCATGGCTCATGAGATATTCCTTCCAGATATGAATATACTGAGCATAAAGATGTACGCCGTCAAAGGTATACTCCGGATTCAGCCCGCCGCTCTCATCACAGACGACACTGTTAATATCCAGATAAAATATCCTTTCATTGTCTGCCAGCCCGGCAATTCTTTCATTACGGGCGTCAATCCCTTCGTTGTTAATATAATCGCCCTTTGCGGAACGCTCTGTTGTGACCCGCAAAATACTTTGAAGGTATATAATGGCGCCGGGCTGAAGCTCTTTGATTTTCGCAACAGCTTCTTCATAATGCTCAATAAAATAGTCCACATCTCCGGTTCCCATTTCATTGATTCCGATCATCAGATATACCTTGGAAAACTGCCTTTGACTCAAAGCCGTTCCGATATTTTCCTTCCAGTTGCCGTCTTTATATTTGCCGTCCGGATCTTCAAAAAGTTTATAAATCGTCAGTCCTGAAGAAGCATAAAAGGCAGCGTTATCAAGACCTGCATAATCATACAGCCCAACGGTGCGGGAATCCCCGATAAATACCGCGTCATCAAAGTAGCCTTCATCCACATTTACGTAAGTCCATACCGGCGTTTCATTTTCCCCGTCATTTTCACTGACCGTATTCTCAGCTTCTCCAAAAACCTCTTCTTCCGGATTGTTTGATGAAACACCCCCGCCTTTTTTTCCATCATCCTTTCCGTCTGCTTTTTCTCCATCCGATCTGTCTGTCATTTTTCCCGCCCACAAACCGTTTCCGGAAAGGGACGTTTCCGCATTGTCCACTGTTTCTTCCCAGGCTTCCTGCATTTCTGTTTTATATTTTTCAGCCATTCCTTCATAGCCAAAAAACAGAACGCCGCCAAGTAACAGTAAACAAATAAATCTATAATATCTGAATTTGTCCACTTATCATCATTGCCTCTCTAAAATCTGAAATACATAAAAGGATTATCGCCCATAGTTATAATATACCATACGCAGAGCCAAAATAGGCCTGCCAGAAAAATCATTCCCCAAAGCCGGTCTTTTCCTTTTTGAAAAAGCTTTTCCCCAAGGGGTGTACAGAAAAACATTCCCATCAGCATGATCATACCGTATCTGCCGCATTTACTTCCAAAAACGCCTTCCTTTACATTCATCCCACCTACTATTCCAAACATCCTGCCCAGATATATGAGCAAATCATCTGTTTTGGAAATGGCAAAGCATACCCATGTAACGGGAATTATCAAAAGCACATATAGATGCTTAAATACTGAAGCAAGTACAGCGGTTGTCTTTTTCTTGCCTTGAAAGATCAGATAATCAATCATCTTCTCCAGCATAATAAAGAAACACAGCGCCATACCCCAGATCAGGAAATTAATACTTCCTCCATGCCATAAAGAAGTCAGAACCCATACGAAAAGAAGATTCCCAAGAGTCCTTAATATCCCTTTCCTGCTGCCGCCCAAAGGAATATAAACATATTTGGTAAACCATCTTCCCAAAGTCATATGCCATCTGCGGTAAAATTCCCGTATGCTTTTTGCCATATAAGGCATATTAAAATTCACAGGAAGTTCAAAACCAAGCATTCTTCCCAGACCGATTGCCATAAGAGAATACCCGTAAAAATCAAAATATATCTGCATAGAATACGATATTGCTCCCATCCATGCAAGCGGCGTGGAAATACTGATATAACCGATGGTGGATATTTCATTCCATAGGATAGACAAACGATCCGCTATCAGTACTTTCATAGTCAGTCCCCACACAAAGGTTTTTAAGCCCGCATCCAAATCCTTTGGAGAAACCTTTGGAGCCCTTAAAGCGTCCGAAACCTCACTGTAATTTACAATAGGCCCGGCCACCAGCTGCGGGAACATGCTGACGTAAGTTCCCAGCTTTAAAAAAGACTTTTCCGGTTTGATATCTCCCCGGTATACATCCGCCAGATAGGAAATGATCTGAAAGGTATAAAAACTGACTCCCAGTGGAAGCGTCCAGTTTTCCGGCGCCCATTTAAACAGAGCCAGCACTCCCACATTAACCGACAATATTCCTGCAAAACAGATCTGTCTGACCGGCTTTTGAAGCTTCCCCTCCGGCGCAAGAATCCGTCCGAAAAAATAATTCAATACAACGGATGAGAGCAAAAGCAATACATACTTAGGCTCCCCATAGGCATAAAAAAACAAACTCCCCAAGAATAAAATAATATTTTTATAACGAGCAGGAGTCAGATAATATATCACTAAAAAAATCGGGAGAAATCCCAACAGAAATTCTATACTTGAAAATACCACATAATCACACTCTATCTTTTGTTCTTTCTTTTGTTCTTTCTTTTGTTCCTTTTTCTATTATACCCATACCTTTATGTAAACTACAAGTGGAAATGTGCAATTTCCAAGCCATGCAGAGAAAAAAATATAATATACCCGTGGGAGCTCGCTCACTAAGGGTATATTATATTTTTTTCTCTATAGGGCGCTGCCCGCATGAATCATTTGGCGGCCTCTTCTTCAATCCCGGCTGCTTTTTTATTCCACCAAAATATCTCCAAAACTACCTTGTACCGCCTTGCACAGATCCCCCGGCGCAAGCATTATCTGGCATCCGATTTTTCCACCGCTGACATATATCCGCTCCAGTCCTTCCGCCCTGTCGCTGATAACCGTCCTATACTGCTTCTTCATACCTATGGCAGTACAGCCGCCCCTGACATAACCGGTAACTGCCGTAATATCTTTTACATGAATCATGGAAACAGACTTCTCTCCCACTGCCTTTGCCGCCTTTTTCATATCCAGTTCCTCTTCTATAGGAAGAACAAACACAAAATACTGTCCGCCTGCCCCGGTGGTAACCAAAGTCTTATAAACCAGCTCGTGAGGCAGCCTCAGCTTATCCGCAGTTTCTATTCCGTCTATAAACTCCCCGCACTCATAAGATTGATGCGTATACGCTATTTTTAATCTATCCAAAATGCGCATGGCATTGGTTTTTATTTCCTTTTGCTTTGCCATTTCTGCCTCCGTACCTTTTTTAATCCACCCAGCTGCCGCAAATTACCGTTTCACGATTATAATTCCCGCCATTCCTTTTTGTTCATCATCATGCCGAATACGCCGCCGCATACACCGCCTACAATATGGGTCAGCTGGGAAATATTATCTGCGCTGAAAATTCCTGCCGCAACCTGCTCCCCCAGATACAGAATAACTACCACGATCAGGGTCAGGGGTATTTTCCCTTCCTTGACGCTGGTCACGGAGGATAAAATGATCATCATAAAGACAATACCGCTTGCCCCAAGCAGTCCGGTTGGAAAAAGCATATTATTAGCCAAACCTGTTATAACCGCTGTTATAAACATCATTTCAAAAAGGAGTTTACTGCCGTACTTCTCTTCCAGCATGGGCCCTACCAGAAGAAGCATCATCATATTATTAATATAATGAGACAGATTCGCATGTCCCAGCACATGGCCCACCAGTCTGACATAGGTCAGCAAATCTAATGGCGAGGAACGGTATACACAAAAAAAGAGCCGTGTCGTAAAACCTTTTGTTATATAACCCAAAATCAGCACTACAAATGATAAAAAGACAAAACTGAGTACAACGGGAGAGTTATAATCAATTTTCTTTAGTATTCTCATGTCAATGTCCCTTCTTTCCCAAAGAGATTCCCGTATAAATAACCTGTAACAGCATGGCAAAGACCAAGAGCGGATTACAGGCTGCAATTCCCCGTTGAAGCATGTTATATGCCACTACTCCCATTGCACCTACTGTATAAGAATAGTACCAAACTTGTATTACCATAGCCAAATGAAATATCCAGGGCATCAGCACTATCAAAACGGAAAGCACAATTACTGCTGCAGTTTCCATATGAACCCTCATATTGTCATTCGCCCGCAACAGCAATACGGCAAAAACGATAACTGCCGCTATCATCACAATGCAGATAAACAGCACCGGCACAGGAAGCATAAAAGGAGCCTCCTCATAATCATAAATAAATCCCTGTGCTTTCCTTACGGGCCCCTGTAATGCTATTACAAAGCCCACTGCCACAGCATAAACGACAGACATAATAATCGATATGTATAACATTGCTTTCTTCATTTCTGATTCCCCCTTTTTAACACCATTCATTTTCTGCAATTTTCGAAATGTTATTCTATGACAATCCCATTCCGCATTTTCTCTTTTTATATTACCAAAGATTTTCCTTATTTGCATTAAGAATCCGACTGATTTTCCCGATTTTCCTTTGTGAAAAAGCCGACAACAAGTCCTGCAGAATACCTCCCCGATTTCCGGCGTGGTCACAATAGCGTTCATGAGGAAATCATCCAAAACATTGAGTTCCTCCAATGTTTTGTTTGTATAACTCATAAATCCTCCTTCTCTTCTTTCTTCAAACTTATTTTTCCATTTACTCAAAAAAAGAATCCCGAAACCAACGTCCGGGATTCTTTTTCCGATAGAAAGATATGTCCGTTGCAACACAAAACATATATAAAACTATCTTCTATAAAATTGCGGGGGAAGGTCAAAGCCCCTCCCCCAAAAGTAAGTAAAACAAAACTACCAAAACACCTTTTTTACTTAGCAGCCATTGCCGCTTTAATGCTCTCTGTCAGCTGAGGTACGATTTTGTTCAAATCGCCTACAACACCGTAGTCTGCTACATCAAAGATAGGAGCATCTTCATCTTTGTTGATTGCTACGATAATATCAGCTTCTTCCATACCTGCTACATGCTGGATAGCGCCGGAAATACCGATTGCAAAGTATACATTGGGACGAACGGTCTTACCGGTCTGTCCAACCTGTAAATCCTTGGGTTTCCAGCCTGCATCAACTACTGCACGGGAGCAGCTTACCGTTCCGCCCAGAGCTGCTGCAAGATCTTCTAAAATCTTGAAATTCTCAGGACTGCCTACGCCACGTCCACCGGATACTAAAATCTTAGCGTCCATAATATCAACTGTATCGGAAACTGCTTTTACAACTTCCTTGATGCTTACATATTTGTTGTTGGGAGCAAATCCGGGATTGAACTCTTCCACAACTGCTTTTGCATCCTTAATAGGCTCGATTTTCTGCATAACGCCTGGACGGACAGTAGCCATCTGAGGGCGGTTGTTAGGGCAGGCAATTGTTGCGATTGTGTTGCCGCCGAATGCAGGACGAGTCATTAACAGCTGATTGTGTTTCTGCTCGTCTTCCTTGCCGGGAACTGCTACTAAAGGGAAATCGCCGATTTCCAGTACTGTACAGTCAGCGGTAAGACCTGTCGCAACTCTTGCAGATACAGTAGGACCTAAATCCCTTCCGATTGCTGTTGCGCCCACTAACATGATCTCCGGTTTGTATTTGTCAATAACGGAAGCGAGTGCATGTGCATAAGGCTCTGTTCTGTATTCCTTTAATTCGGGATCGTCCACTACGATAACCTTATCTGCACCATACTCTGCTAACTGGTCTGCAAGACCCTTAACATCAGAACCGATTAAAACTGCCGTTACATCTGTGTTCAAAGGAGCGGCCAATTCTTTGGCTTTACCAAGCAATTCAAAAGCAATGCCGCTGATTTCATTATCTACCTGCTGTGCAAAGACATATACACCTTTATATTCTTCTAAATTCATTTTGTTCACCACTTTTCCTTATAATATTAGATAACGTGTTTCTCTTTCAATTTTCCTACGATATAATCTACTGCTTCATCGGGAGAATCAGGAGTTACTTTCTCGCCTGCACCCTTACGAACCTTGTCCGATGCTTTTGCAATCTTGGTAGGAGAACCTGCAAGACCTAAGTTGGAATCCTCTACATCCTTTAAGTCTGCTCTGCCCCATGTGGTAATCTCTGCCTTACATGCGTCAAAAATTCCGCCGGGAGTCATATAACGAGGGTCATTTAACTCGGAAAGAGCTGTGATAAGGCAGGGCATTTTTGCCTCCAATACATGGTATCTGTCGTCATACTGACGCTGAACGATTACCTTGTCTCCTTCTACCTTAATATCCTGTGCATACGAAATAACCGGTAAACCTAAATGCTCGGCAATCTGAGGACCTACCTGAGCGGTATCTCCGTCAATAGCCTGACGTCCGGTAATGATCAAGTCATATTCCAGATTTCTGATCGCACCTGCAATGGTTGTGGATGTAGCCCAGGTATCTGCGCCGCCCAAAACTCTGTCTGTTACAAGTACACCCTTATCTGCGCCCATGGCAATTGCCTCACGAAGAACGTCTGCCGCCTTGGGAAGACCCATGGTAAGAACTGTTACCTCTGCGCCGTACTGGTCTTTTAATCTGAGAGCTGCCTCTAAACCTGCTTTGTCATCAGGATTCATAATAGCAAGCATTGCACCCCTGTCCAGCGTTCCATCCGGATTGAACTTAACGCCGCCTTTTGTATCCGGAACCTGTTTAATACAAACGATGATTTTCACGATAACGTACCTCCTATTTTAATAAACTGCCAGAAATAACCATACGCTGAACTTCGGAAGTTCCTTCGTAGATTTCTGTGATCTTAGCGTCACGCATCATACGCTCTACATCATACTCTCTGATGTAACCGTATCCGCCGTGTAACTGAACGCATTTTGTTGTTACTTCCATAGCTACTTCTGCAGCATATAATTTAGCCATAGCAGCTTCTACAGAATAAACCTTCTGGGTAGCCTTTGCCATAGCAGCTTTGTAGACCAGTAACTGGGCAGCCTGTACCTTTGTTGCCATGTCAGCCAGCTGGAACTGTGTATTCTGGAACTGTGCGATGGATCTTCCGAACTGTTTTCTCTCTTTTACATACTGGATAGTTGTCTCCAATGCGCCCTCTGCAAGGCCTAAAGCCTGGGCAGCGATACCGATACGTCCGCCGTCAAGAGTATGCATTGCGATTCCAAAGCCTTTTCCCTTAGCGCCTAAAAGGTTCTCTTTGGGGATGCGGCAGTCTGTAAAGATTAATTCGTATGTAGATGAACCGCGGATACCCATTTTGTTTTCCTTGGTACCGAATGTAAATCCGGGAGTTCCTTTTTCTACGATGAATGCGGAAATTTCTTTCTGCATACGACCGCGTTTCTCAATTTTGCCTGTAACGGCAATAACAATATAAACGTCCGCTTCTTTACCGTTTGTAATAAAGCATTTTGTGCCGTTTAATACCCATTCATCGCCATCGAGTACAGCCTTTGTCTGCTGTCCCTGTGCGTCTGTACCTGCTCCGGGCTCTGTCAGACCGAAAGCGCCTAACTTCTCGCCCTTTGCAAGGGGAGCAACATATTTCTGTTTCTGCTCTTCGGTACCGTATGTCATAATCGGGTCAATACAAAGGGATGTATGAGCGGATACGATAACGCCTGTAGTACCGCAGACCTTGGAAAGCTCCTCTACGCACATAGCATATGCCAAAGGATCGCATCCCTGTCCGCCGTATTCCTTGGGTACAGGAATTCCTAAGAAGCCGTATTTTGCCATTTTGTCAACGGTTGCTCTCGGGAAAACTTCTGTTTCATCTACCTCCTGAGCAAGAGGTTTTACTTCGTTTTCAGCGAAATCTTTAAATAACTGTCTCGCCATTTCATGTTCTTTGCTTAAAGTAAAATCCATGATTTTTCTTTCCTCCATTTTATTTTAAAAATATTTATTTGCTGTAATCGTAGAAGCCGATACCTGTTTTTCTGCCAAGCTTGCCGCCGCGAACCATTTTTCTTAAAAGGGGATGAGGACGGTATTTGGAATCGCCTGTCTCAGCCTGAAGGACTTCCATAATTGCCAATACGATATCAAGACCTACTAAGTCGCCTAATGCCAGCGGTCCCATAGGATGATTTGCTCCCAGCTGCATAGCGGTATCGATACCTTCTACAGATGCAACGCCGTCAGCGTAAATGCCGATCGCTTCATTGATCATAGGGATGAGGATTCTGTTAACAACAAAGCCTGCTGCTTCCTCAACCTGTACGGGAGTTTTGCCGATTTCTTCAGAAATCGCTTTGATTTTATCAACAGTCTCAGCCGGTGTGTTAAGACCTGCGATAACTTCAACCAGCTTCATAACAGGAGCGGGATTGAAGAAATGCATTCCGATTACCGGTCTGTCAATGCCAGCGCCGATTTCCGTGATGGAAAGGGAAGAAGTATTTGTAGCAAAGATACAGTCGGGTTTGCAGATGTCCTGTAACTCTTTAAATGTCTGTTTTTTGATATCCATCACTTCAAGAGCCGCTTCAACAACCAAGTCGCAGTCTGTACAGATTGTTTTCACGCCGGTTGTAATCTTAGCTAAGATTTTGTCTGCATCCTCCTGCGCCATTTTACCTTTTGCAACACGTTTCTCAAAACCTTTTGCAATTCTGTTTTTTCCGTTTGCTGCGAATTCTTCATTGATATCGCAAAGACAAACTTCATAACCTTCTGTCTGGGCAAATGCCTGAGCGATTCCGGAGCCCATTGTACCAGCACCAATAATACCTACCTTCATTGTAGATCCTCCTTATATTATTATTTTAATTTTATTATCCGTCAACCGCACTTATTGGGACCAGCGCAGCAGCCGGGTTAATTATCCGATCCGTTATCCGTAACTGCTGTCTGTATGCACAAAGCTTCCGTACCTGCCAGCAGTTTTTATGATTTCCGTCCCATTAACAATTCTTAAAGGGTTCTTTAACCTTCTCCTTGTTTTTGTCAAGGAAGAATGCCATACCGTATTTCTGATCCTCTGTCTCAAAACAGTCGCCAAACAGCTTCTCTTCCATCACGATTGCCTGATCCATATCAACCTCTAAACCGTCATTGATCGCTTTCTTGCAGTTGCGGACGGCAATAGGTGCATTCTTTGCAATAGCGCCTGCCAGCTTCTCAGCTGCTGCCATTAGCTCTTCCTGAGGATAAACGGCATTGACAAGACCGATTCTTAAAGCTTCGTCTGCCTTGATATTTCTTGCGGAATAAATCATCTGCTTTGCCATGCCCGGTCCAACGATCCTTGCAAGTCTCTGGGTACCGCCGAATCCGGGAGTGATGCCAAGTCCAACCTCCGGTTGTCCGAATACGGCATTGTCGGAACAGATTCTGATATCACAGCTCATGGAAATCTCACAGCCGCCGCCCAATGCAAAGCCGTTTACTGCTGCAATAACGGGAATAGGGAATGTTTCCAGCTTGCGGAACACATCATTTCCTTTCTTTCCGAATGCTTCGCCTTCCGCTTTTGTCAATGTGCTCATCTCTCCGATATCTGCACCTGCAACAAATGATTTCTGGCCTGCTCCTGTTAAGATCAGGCATCTTACAGCTTCTAAATCAACGCCGTCCAGTACAGCGTCGATTTCTTCCAATACTGTGGAATTTAATGCGTTTAATGCTTTTTCCCTGTTGATGGTAATAATACCAACAGCTCCTTTTTGTTCGTATAATACGAATTCCATATGGGTAGCTCCTTCCGTTTTATAAATTTGCTATCTGCACATACGGCCCGGTGCACTGTCTTTTATATCTGCACGGACACTATACGTACAAAAACACCTTGACCTATTTCCCCCTTTTTAGGGGAAATAAGCCATGGTGTAATTTTAAAATTTGTAATGATTAGTCTCTCTCAACGATTGTAGCGCAGCCCATACCGCCGCCGATACAAAGGGTTGCAAGACCTTTCTTGGCATCCTTGGCTTCCATTTCATGAAGCAGGGTAACAAGAATACGACATCCGGATGCTCCTACGGGATGTCCTAATGCAATAGCGCCTCCGTTGGGATTTAACTGTTTTGCAACATCAATTCCCAGCTCTTTTCCTACTGCCACAGACTGTGCAGCGAATGCTTCATTGGCCTCGATAATATCGAAGTCTTCAATCTTCATGCCTGCTTTTTCCATCGCTTTTTTGGAAGCGGGAACAGGACCGATTCCCATAACCTCGGGTCTGCAGCCTGCAAGTGCGCCTGCTACAAATGTAGCCATAGGTTTTACGCCCAGCTCTTTTGCTTTCTCTTCGCTCATAACAACGATTGCAGCTGCACCGTCATTGATACCGGAAGCATTACCTGCTGTAACAAATCCGTCGGGGTTGATGGTGCGGAGCTTTGCAAGACCTTCCATGGTTGTGCCGGGTCTGGGGCCTTCGTCTTTATTGAAAGTAATTGTTTCTTTTTTCTTTTTGATTTCAACGGGAACGATTTCCTTGTCAAATGCGCCGGCTTCCTGTGCTGCTACAGCCTTCTGCTGGCTTGCTACCGCAAACTCATCCAGCTCTTCACGGGTAAGCCCCCACTCTTCACAGATATTGTCTGCTGTTTTAATCATATGATAATTGTTGAACGCATCCCATAATGCGTCGTTTACCATGGTGTCAACCAATGTACCATTGTTCATTCTATAACCGAAACGGCCCTGCATCATGGCATAAGGAGCCATGGACATATTTTCCATACCGCCTGCTACAACGATGTCTGCATCGCCTGCCTGAATCATCTGTGCAGCCATGTTTACGCAATTTAAACCGGAACCGCACACAACATTGATGGTAACTGCAGGAACCTCAACAGGTAAGCCTGCCTTGATGCTGGCCTGACGAGCCACGTTCTGACCCTGTCCTGCCTGAATAACACATCCCATATAAACCTGATCAACTGCTTCAGGAGCAACACCTGCCCTGTTCAATGCTTCTTTGATAACGATTGCACCCAGCTCAGCTGCCGGTGTTGTGCTTAAGGAACCACCCATTGTACCGATCGCGGTACGGCATGCGCCTGCTAATACGACTTTTTTTGCCATTTTTCTTTCCTCCAAATCCATTGAAAATTCAGCGATAATCACACTTTGCAATGATTGTTATTTTTTTGTCATTGCCGCCGTTTTTATTTTAACATAGGCATATATTTTTTGCAAGAAAGGATTCGTTTCAAAATCCTGTTTTTGTTCTCCTTTTCTGTTATCCGCCGGGCCGCAGTTTTCTTTGTTCTTTTTGACAACCTCTCCTGCCGCTCTGATAAGCATGGCGGGAGAACGGTCATTGGTTATATTCCGGGCCCTGTCGTCTGAAGCAGCCATAACAACCCTCGCTAAATAACCATAAAAATCAAATAATGTATTAATGAGAGTGTATCAAAATTCCCCTGGTTTGTCATCCCTCTTTACTGATTTTCTGCGGCTTATAAGCAGCGCCTGAAACCATCCCCCGCCCCCCCTGTTCTCTTTTATCTTCAACGCTCTTAAGGTGTTTCCAGAAAGGAAGCCAGCGCAGGGTCATTCATGTCATAAACCCTCTTCCATTCCTTTGTTCCTTCCGCCTTTTCTACCGCCGTCTGGTTTCTGTACAAAAACTTTGTAAGCTCATAACAGTCGATCCATATTTCATTATCAGAGTCCTTCTGGCTTTCATCAAACATGATTTCAATACCCAGATGCAGATGTATGGCCTCAATGTTATTTACATTTTCAGAAACGCTGTAGCCGGTGTGGCCCATATATCCGATCACATCTCCCGCCGTTACTAAATCTCCTTCTGAAAGTCCTTCCGCATAGGGCGCATCCTGTCTTAAATGCGCATAGTAATAATACCTTTTTTTATCCAGACTCCGTATGCCGATTCTCCAGCCCCCATACTGGTTCCATCCGATTGCCTCCACATAGCCGGATTCCACCGCAATAATCGGCGTCCCTATCTGCCCCATCATGTCATGTCCAAGATGTCTTCTTTTATAGCCGTAGCTGCGCCCGGCGCCGAAATCATCATAATCATTATAATAGAATCCCTTTGCAATGGGAGAAAACGCTTTCAGCCCGTAACATTCCTGCCATGTGACGTTTCCATCCGCTCCCGGCACTTCAACCCGGTAGCTTCCCACCATACCGCCTAAAACCGCTGTATAGATTTCCCTGTAATAAGCAAAGGTCTTTAATTCCTCGGCTTCTTCCATCGTTTTTTCCCCGGCGCGTATGGCGTTGGCAAAATCGTTCATCTGACCGATTATCTTTTTATCAAATTTTCCGCCCCCTTTTGCCGCGCCGTAGGCAAGAAGGCTGATCCAGTCAATATGTATCTGTTCCGCCCACGTTTCCTTATCCCATTCGTAGGCCGTCTGCAAAGCTTCCTTGGTAGGGGTAAAATCCACCCAGCGGATAAAATCCTTTTCCGCCCCGTTTTCCTCTCCCGTTTCGTTTTCCGCGGTTTCCCCTTCCTTTGTTTTTTCTTCCTCTCCGCTCCCTCCGGCGTTACTTACGCCGTTCTCTTTGTTAAAACTCCACTTTATGGTTTCCCAATAACGATAATCGTATTGCGACACGCCCGTCATAATTTCGCAAACCGCAAGACTGAAAGCCAATGACAGGCAAAGCGACAGTGCAATGACTATTCTTTGTATTTCCCTTTTAATGGAATCACCCCGTTTTACAGTTTTCATACTGCTTCTGTTCCTATAAATTTATGAAAATCCAACAGAAAAAATAACCGGGGACTATTCTATTTCAATCAAAAAAGAGGAGCCCTCGCTCCTCTTTCCTATCCTGCTTGTCCGATTTATCCGGTTTAAACTTCCGGCTCAATCAACCCGTAGGTGCCGCCTTTTCTCTTATAAACCACATTTACCTGGTCTGTCTCCGCATTACAGAATACAAAGAAGTTGTGTCCCAACAATTCCATCTGGATACATGCGTCTTCCGGATACATGGGCTTGATATCAAATTTCTTTGTACGGATGATTTTGATCTCTTCCTCATCCATATAATCCTTTTCAATGTAATCCTGTTTAAAGAAGTTTGCTGCCTGTTTCTGGTTTGTCAGTTTATTCTTATATTTTTTTAACTGCCTTTCAATGATTTCTTCTACCAAATCAATGGAAACATACATGTCGTTGCTAACCTGCTCCGAACGAATGATATTTCCTTTTACGGGAATCGTTACCTCAATTTTCTGCCTCTCCTTTTCCACGCTTAAGGTAACGTGCACTTCTGTTTCCGGTGTAAAATATTTTTCAAGCTTTCCGATTTTATCCTCCACTGCCATCCTTAATCCTTCAGTAACATCAATGTTTTTTCCTAAGATAATAAATTTCATTATGCCCATCCCTTTCTGTTTAAAAGTGTATGGTAATTATACCATATTTTTCTTAAATTTTGCAACAATTTTAAAAATTGTCTCATGTTTTTTCACTTTAAGAAAGTCAAGGCAAAAAACGGGTTTTTTCACGGCAAAAAGCATTTTCATGATTTGTGTACAAAACATCTGTTCCCTCAGGTTTCCATAATTCTACGTTATTTTTCACTTTTTTTCTGTGGATAATGTGCATAACTTCGTGTATAAGTCAATTAAGCCCTAAAATAGCGGTTTTGACTTGTGGATAACTTTTCTTTGACTATATCGGTTAATGGGAGTATTCCGAAGATATCTTTGGTCTTTTTGTGCATATTGTCTAAAAGCACAATATTCCCGCGATGCCTTACCAGCCGTCCGTATTTCCACGAAGCTCTTTTCTTTCGGATCATCCGTCTGATCGGGACTCACATGATGAACACAAAAGGATTCCCCGTGCTTTTACCAGTCCTTCCCGCCCGGCAGCCGCACTCCGTAAGGCGCACTGTAAAAAGGCTCCAGCCCTATAAGCTGAAGCCTTTGATCGCTTTTCATTTTAGAAGATACGTCTTACTGAAAGTACCTGTCTGTAACTAGCATTGGAAACCTTGATTCCCGTTGCAGCTGTTGATGCATGAACAATCTGACCGTTGCCGATATAAATACCTACGTGACCGGAATAACATACGATATCGCCGGGCTGTGCATTTCCAAGACCGCCTACATCATATCCGCATCCTCTCTGAGCACCGGAGGAGTGAGGCAGGCCTACACCGAAGTGTGCATATACGCTCATAACAAAACCGGAGCAGTCTGTTCCGTTTGTCAGACTGGAACCGCCATATACATAAGGATTTCCTACAAACTGTAAAGCATAGCTTGCAACCGAACTGCCGGCTCCCGAACCGCCGCTGACACTTGCACCGGACTTGGAAGCTTCGGATTTGCCCGCCGCTGCAATGGCTTTCTTTCTCTCAGCCTCTTCAGCCGCCAGTCTTTCTGCTTCCTCCTCTTTGGATTCCGCCTGTACAAACTCTGTAGACAGGGTTACAAACTCTGTGGATACATAGCCCTCGCCCTCTTCTACGGATACTTTAATCCATCCGTCGGTTACACCTTCTTCCGCAACTGACAATTCATCTTCAATAGGTACCATTCCGATAACGGGAGAATCCGTTGTAGGTTCCTGTCTTACAAATAAAGTCGTTGTCGTAACAGTGGCAATTCTCTTTCCTACCTCTTTGGCAAGCACTACGGCATCATCGCCTGTTACCACATATTCAGCTTTTACATAACCCTGAACGCTGCCGGATTTAATCTCATACCATCCGTCCTGTTCCGAAATAAATTCGCCTACGGAATCGTCATATAATTTACCAAGAATCTCGCCCTCTTCACTGGGTATGCTCCTGACATTTACATAATCATTAACCTGTGCGATAACCAGCTTTGAAAAGTCCTCTGCGTCATTTTCCGAAACGCTTCCCTCTTCCTCGATTATCGTAATGGTATCTTCGATCGATCCTTCTATAGAAACCGTTTTATCTGCCTTTTTATTATAAGGCACTATATACAATTCGCTGTCCGCAGCACCTGCTGTCAATGATACGGAAGGACTTGGCGCTTCCGCTTCTACCGCCGCCGCTGCTGTTTCTGTCTCCAGCTTTTCCTCCGGCGCTTCCGGCGTCTTTGCACTTGAAGCATTTGCGCATACCTGCTCGATGGATGTGCCTTCATTTAATGAAAGGGCAGCGCCTGCCGCAGGTAAATCAGAAGTCGAACCGGCCATAGCCGTTACAGATGTGGATGTCATCGTTAAAGTTGCCGCGCATATAATTGCCAGCACTTTTACATATTTACGAAACATAATTCCTCCAGTTTGTTGTTTAACAATTATTAAAATTTGTTACAAATTTATTACATCTGTTTCATAATATAGCATCATCTAATGCCTTTGTCAACCGTTTCGGCAATTTTCCACATTTTTTACACATGAAATTCCCGATCTATGGTACAATAAAATCAAAAAGGAGGACGGCCTATGAAACGTACCGCTTTTATAACCGGAGCTTCCCGCGGTATTGGAAGAGCCATTGCCGAAATGCTTGCCGCCCATGATTACGATTTATATATTGTGTGCAAAAATAACGGAGATGAATTATACCGGCTAAAAAATGAGCTGGAAGAAAAATTTCTTGTAGATGTCACTTGCTTCGTAGGAGATGTCGGCTCTTACGAATTTGTGCAGGAATGCTTTTCTGAAATAAAACATTTGGATGTGCTGATCAATAACGCAGGCGTTTCCTATTTTGGCCTGCTTACGGAAATGACCGCCAAGGAATGGGATTATATCATCAACACCAATCTTTCATCGGCATTTTATGTATGTAAATGCGCCGTTCCCAGTATGCTTCATGACAAATGCGGCAAAATCATCAACATTTCCTCCGTATGGGGGAGCGTCGGCGCTTCCATGGAGGTAGCCTATTCCGCTTCCAAAGGCGGTTTAAACGCCTTTACCAAGGCCCTGGCCAAGGAACTGGCTCCCAGCAACATTCAGGTAAACGCCATTGCCTGCGGCGTCATCGATACCGATATGAATAAGCGTTTCAGTATGGAAGATATTGCAATGTTAAAGGGCGAGATCCCCGCCGACCGCATCGGAACCATCGACGAAGTAGCGCGCCTTGTCATTCAGCTCATTAACAGCCCTACTTATTTAACCGGACAGATCATCGCAATGGACGGCGGCTGGCAGTAAAGCTTTTTCTTTATAAAAGAATGTGAAAACGGGATTTCCACGACTCCTTAGGAAGGACGCCGGAAATCCCATTTTTATTACAGAAAAGCCACCAGAATATAAACACAGACCAACGTTACCCACGCCGTTATATTACCTGCCGCCACCACTTTACCGGATATTTCTTCAGAGCTTCTTTCCGAAAATACACGGTAGATAATTCTGTTTGCGGCGAAAAAGACCAAAAGCAGAACAAATCCGATTGCCGCCAGTACAAGAATGATTTTGGCGGTACTGCTTACGCCTGAGGCAATCTGGGCTAAAAAGCCGATAGCCATCAGGACATATCCGCAAAATCCCATTACAATATTTATCATGATCAGAACCGCCCAGTATTTTTTATTCATCTTCTTTACCGCCTTTCGCAGAATCCGGTATTCTTTTATTAACGTCGCTTCTGATCAATTTGTATACAGTTGCCGTTAAGGGAACTCCCATGAGCATTCCGCCAATTCCGGATATACCGCCTCCTACGGTTACCGCCGCCAGCACCCACATGCCGGGAAGTCCTATGGACGACCCTACCACTTTAGGATAAATGAGATTTCCCTCCAGCTGCTGAAGCGCTATGATAAATACAATAAACAGCACTGCTTTAATGGGACTGACCGTTAAAATCATAATAAAGCCTACAACCGCTCCCAAATACGCTCCCACAACAGGAATCAGAGCCGTTGCCCCCACAAAGGTTCCTACCATAGGCGCATAGGGAAAGCGGAAGATCAGCATGCCCAGAATACAGAGGCTGCCTAAAATGACCGCTTCGGTACATTGCCCCACAATGAAGCTGGAAAAGGTTTCATTTGCCACTTTTATCACACTTTTTATTTTGTTTAAAAGCACAGGCCTGCAATAGGCTGCCGCCACCTTGCCAAGCTGGCGTCCCAAAGTCTCCTTATTGGCTAAAATATAGATGGCGAAAATCAGTCCGATCACGAAATTGGTCACGCCCATTCCGATGGTGCCCACTACGGAAATCGTAGAGCCGACAATGTCGCTTACTCCGGAGGTAAAATATCGAAACATATTTTTTCCTATTTCATTCCAATCGAATTCCAGACTGTTAATCCATTTTTCCAGTTCCGGAATCTGGTCGGAATAATTTGCCAGAATATCCTGTAGCCTTTCCAGTCCAACGGGAACCCAGCGCCATATCATGGATATGGTATCCACCAGTTCCGGAATGACCAGCCTGAATATAAGAAACCCAATTAACAGAATCAGAAATATGGAGAGAAAAATACAGACAATTCTTCTGGTCGCCTTCACAAGCTTACTTTTGCTTTTAGGGAAATACCATTTTTCAACCACCTTCATAATGAGATTCAAAACATAGGCCATAACCGCTCCCATTATCAAAGGAATCACAATGCCCCAGAGCCGGCCGGCAAATCCCAAAAGCTTATCAAACCTGGTCACGGCCAGTACCAAAACCGCCGCCACCAAAAAATACTTTATGATTCTTTTATCCATTTTTCCTTTTCCCACTCCATATCCTTCTTTCCTATTATATCTGTTTTCATTTCTATTAAATGAATTATCAAAATCCGGACAGCTGTAATTTTTTCCCCGGAATCTCAAATTTCAAATCTTCATTGCCGTTACCTAACATATTATGATAAAATCATTTATGTGTAAAGCCACATATTTTTATATGAATAAAACCGGGATAAAACAATCGTAACGACTTATCTATATCGTTTATCATGCAGGCAATATGGTTTGCAGACAAGGAGTCTTTTATGGAATTGCTTGATTTTATAAAACAATTTGAAGGGAAACACCTCTATATTCAAACGCACAATTTCCCCGACCCGGATGCCTTAGGCAGCGCCTACGGTCTTTCCCGTCTTCTTAATCATTTTCATATAGCCTCCACCCTTTGCTATGACGGCAAAATCGACATGCTCAGTTCCAGACGGATTCTGGAGGAATTCCGGATAAAGATTCTTCCCAAACACGAGCTTCATGAAATGACGGCGGAAAGTCCCATTTTTTTAGTGGACAGCCAGAAGGATGCGGGCAATATCACAGATTTGATCGGCAATGAAATCGCCTGTATAGACCACCATCCTACCATTGTGGAAATTGAATATGCTTTTAAGGACGTACGTATGGTGGGCGCCTGCTGCACCATTATCGCACAATACTTTAAAGATTTCGGAATCGTTCCCGACAGCCATACCGCTACGGCTTTACTGTTCGGCATTAAAATGGATACCAACCATTTTACCAGAGGGGTAACGGAAGCAGATATCGAAATGTATGCATTTTTAAATCCCCATATTGATGAAAATATTTTAAGAAAGGTTTCTAGCAATACTCTGGAATTTTCTGATTTATCCGCTTTCGGAGCCGTTTTTCAGACCATACGGGTCTTTGACACCATAGGCATTGCCTATATTCCTTTTTCCTGTCCGGACGCCCTGATCGCCATGACTTCTGATTTCATTCTTTCTTTAAATGAAGTGGATTTTGTGATCGTTTATGCCAAGCGGGATACGGACTGGAAGTTTTCCGTCAGAAGCGAGGATGTGCATCTGGACGCCGGGGAAATCATTCACGAAGCATTACTTGGCATTGGCAGCGGCGGAGGACATGCCTGTATGGCGGGCGGCATTATCCCCTGTCAGGTTACACGGGAAATGGGACGTACCGCCGATACAAAGATTTGCGAATTATTTTTAAATACCATAAAAAGAATCGAGGGAGAGCCTTCTTATCCGGCTTCTGACCTCGATTCATAATCACTGCCTATCTTTTTACTATTTTCCTTTTTTCATCGCCTCTAATTCCGCTTCCACATCTATGGCCGCAGAGCTATAAGAACGGCTTTTAGAGGCGTCGCTCTGCCTTCTTTGGCTTTTTCTTGAGCGGTATCCTCCTTTGTCCTCTTTATCATCCCGGCAATCACCCACCAAAAGCACCTTTGCAAGCAAGGCTGCTCCGCCGAAAATAAGCACCAGCAGCACTACCCAGTCATAAAGGGACATGGCTACCAAATGAATGTTGGTAGAAGCAATGACCGCTGCGATAATCAGAAAAACACCCAAACCGGTCATGACCTTTGAAGGAAAGGACGCACCGCTGACAAACATCCAGACAATGCCCGCAGTCAGAGGAACAACCAGAAGCCCTGAAGTCATACGCATTCCACCCATGGAAAGCCCACCCAGAAAAGAGGAGTATACGACTACCTTTTGGGAAAAGATAAAAAGTCAATCATCTGTTGGTTACCTGCGGGTACTTGCAGGCCGCCCTTCTATTTCCAGTATACCCAGAGAGCACGGATCTGGCCTCGCAGCTCTTCAAATGTCCATATCTTCCGGGAATTGGCAAGGCTGTTGGGATCATTTATCACAAATCCCCCATCCCTGTATCCTGTCAACACAATAAAATGTCCTGAATCCGTAAAATCCCCCGGTCCCAAAATACAAATGATAGGATGGCCCGCCTCTAAGTTTTCTGCCATGCGTTCCTCATCCAGGGAAAGCTCCCTGACATTTAATCCCAGCTGTTGTGCCCCCTGGCTCATCAACGTCCACTTTGAACCGCTTCCGTTTTCATAATAATCCTTTTCCGTAGCAAATTCGGCCATCCATTTGGGATTCTTTGACGTATCTTTTGTCAAATAAACAGACACCATGGACAGGCAGGTGGGGCCGCATCCCGAAATTCCCAATACCTTACCTGCATACTCGGAATAGCCCCATCTGTCATCCCATTGCATAAAGAGAGGTACGGTATCCGTATTGCTGTACTCACTCAAATCAATATCAAAGTCCATATCTTTTTTCAAAGGATAATCCAAAACAAACTGCCTCGCCTCTTCGTTTTTTTCATACAGGGCAATCAGATCCTCTGTATAATCCCGCAGATAATATCCGTTTTTATTGGCATACTCGGCAATTTCCCTTTCAGCCTGGGACAAATCCGTCAGATCCTCTTCTACCGTATCCTTTATGACGGCATCCGTTTCCATTATATCAGCGCCGGACTCGTTTCTTTGCGCCGTATTTCTTTTGGAATCCTTTGATACTTCAAGTTGGGTCCAAAGAGCAAAAAGAATAAACAGCGTCATGACTCCCACTGTGGTGTGCCACAAATGCATATACGTCCTTCTTTTTATTTTTTTGCTTCGTCTTTTTTTCCTTCTTCTGTTTTGTGCCATATGTGCTCCTGCTTTTGTCTGTGTATGATATGTATTAGCACACTTAGATTAGCATGCCAACAATTTCTTTGTCAATATACTAATATTTGAAAAATAAAGGTAGTTTTCGCATTATCATGCTTAAATAAATTCTCTTTTTTCATGTCACAACATGTCCTAAGCGGCTTCCCAGCCTGCAAAGCAGCTCATTGGTAATGGTTCCCGCCGCATTCGCCACTTCCTCGGCGCTGATTTGCATGTCCCCGTCCCTGCCAATAAGAACCGCCTCATCTCCCGTCTTTACCTCTTCTATTCCCGTAATATCCACCGTAAGGGAATCCATACAGATTCTGCCGATAATCTTTGCACGTTTTCCATGAATCAGCAGACTCTGCTTCCCACCGGATAAGCTTCTCGGATAACCGTCTCCGTAACCAACGGTTACCGTTGCTATCATCATGTCGCAAGGGGCTTTGAAGGTACATCCGTAGCCAACGCATTCGCCTTTCTTCAATTTTTTTGTAAGAGCCACCCTTGCCTTTAAAGTCAATACCGCCTTTAAATCCAGAGTCTGCTTTGTTTCATCCCCCCAGCCGGAAAGGCAGCCGTACATCATGATTCCAATCCGTGCATAGCTTACGGGAAGCTTGGGATAATTTGCAGCTCCATAGCTGCTTTGAAGGTGTATTTTTAATTCCTCCCATCCTCTTTCCTGTAAAAAATCCACTACTCCGAAAAAACGCTCTATCTGCTTTCCCGTATAGGCCCCCGCCCACTCTTCACGGCCGTCCGAAACACATAAATGGGAATAGATTCCCTCCACCTCTAAGTTTTTACAATCAAAAATAGCGGCGATTTTTTCCCGGTTCCTGTAGTCCTCCCCCAATCTGTGCATTCCCGTATCCACCCCGATATGAACCTTAAGGGGAATCCCCCATTCATTGAGGCTTTCCGCATATTCTGCATCCACAACCGTCTGTATCAGGCGGTATTTTGCAAGATAGGACGCATTGGAGGGATGGGTATAACCAAGCACCAGTATCTTTCCCTTAATGCCGTTTTCCCTCAGATAAATGCCTTCTAAAAGTGTCGCCACGGCAAAAGCCCTGATTCCCGTTTTGTACAAAAATTGTGCCACTTCCAGACTTCCGTGTCCATAAGCATTTGCCTTTACCACTGCCATAAATTTACAATCCTCCGGAAGAAGTCTTTTTATCTGTTCCACATTCCATTTTAAATTTTCCAAATTGATTTCCAGCCATGCCCTGTCCCTTTCCAGCCCCGGCACCGATTCGCTTTGGGCAAGCGCTTCCTTTGGCACATGTCCGCTTTGTATAGACTCTCTCTCCTGATTTTCTCTCCTTTGCAGGACTTCTTTATGGCTCCCTCTTCTTTTTGTTTTGGGGGACCTGCCGGAAAAAGCTTTATAAATCAAAAGTAAGATCCATGCCCCTAAGGCGCTCAGTAAAGAAACGGCAAAATAGCAGATCAGGGAATTTTCCACAAGAATTCCGTAAAGCTTTAAAGGCTTTGAAATCCCCCTTAATAAAATCAACACCAGAGGATGGATCAAATAAATAATCATAGCCATGTTTCCCATATCTCCAGAGCGTTCTTCCCTGCCGGCTCTGCCTGATTTCATTTTTCCGCCATTTGTTTCATCACGGAATTTTTCCGCGCTTTCAGCAGCTTTTCCGTTTTTTTCCTCTAAGTATTTTTCCTGATCGGAAAGGCTTAATATCCAGATAAAGAAAAAGTACATAAGAGGCGCTAGAAGTATATACATGCTGTCGTGGCGCTGCCACCCGTATTTGTGGAGCAGCAGGCCTTCCGCCAGCATGGGAAGAAAGAAAATCAAAACTGTCAGTCCGTATATAACACCATTTGTATTATTCCTTTTTGTTTCTTTTGTCTCTGTCTTTTCCCCGTTTTTTATAAGGCATCCCAGCATCAGGAAAACCGGCGCAAAGAAAATACCGTTTCTGGTATAGGAAAACACCTGCAGAACGCCATCATAGATTTCTGCCATAACCGGCGACAGCCTGGTAAGCCCGTAATAGCTGTCTCCCAAAAGACCCGCCAGATATAAGATCACGGTTACGGCAAACGCCGCCTTTTCCCCCGCTATCCTAATCAGGAAAAGACAGATGAGGATTCCCAATATGACCGCCGGCAGATACCAGAGGTGGTAAAAGGTTCCGTCAAAAAAAATATCCCTTAAAACCGTTCCTATCTTTAATTCCTTAAAATAGCCCGTATAAAAATTTATTGGAAGGTACAAAATAATGGCCGCCAGATAAAGAAGGCTTGTCTTTTTCAGAAATTTTAAAATTCTTCCGTTATGTTTTTTACTGCCCGGAAGGACAAAGTATCCCGATACCATAAAGAAAAAAGGAACCGCTATCCTTGCTATGATCCGGGTCAGAATAAAATCCCCGTTTTCATTTATACCGGATAAGGGCGATACATGGATTGCCACAACAAGAAACGCCGCTATGAATTTCATATAATCTATATACACATTCCGATTATGCACTCCCAAAGCTTTCTCCTTTTGCAATCCGTTTTTCTTTTCCATGTTATGCCTTCCTTTCCGTCTGTCTGCTTTTTCTGTTGATTAATCTCTATTGTACCTGCCCGGGGCAGCTTCCTTTATCGTTTTCTTTGAGTCTTCTCTTCCGGTTTCTTTCGGCCTTCCCTGCCGGTTTCTTTCAGTCTTCTCTTCCGGTTTCTTTCGGCCTTCCCTGCCGGTTTCTTTCAGCCTTCCCTGCCGGTTTCTTTCAGTCTTCTCTTCCGGTTTCTTCCCGGCTTTCTTTATCCGGCTTTTCTTTGGTTATGATCCAGCCGTCCACATTATTACCGGATATGGTAATACGCCATCCTTCCAAAGTCCCCGCAAGCTGTCCGCTTTTAAGCTCCTCCTGAAATTTTCCGCCATGAAATTCCACAGGAAGGAAACCTTCTTCCTCTGCGGATTGAAAATATATTTCATACTTATTTCCGAAATATCGGAAATGCAGAGGATTTTTATAATCGTCAAACTGTCTGAGATATGTTATATACTCCTCTAATGCAAGGCCTTTTTCTTTTATAATCCATCCGTGAGGCCGTCCTACATATCTGAAATGCCACTGCTCCGCCGATATTCCCGTTATCTCTTCCTTATCCCTTTCATAACGCTCTATAAAGCCGTAATCCGCCGCGCGCTCTCTGAATGTCTGACAAACTCCTTCGTAGGGAAATGCCGGCCGGATAAAGTCAATTGCCTCCGCTTTTTTACCCAAATCTATGGCAAGTCCCGTCTGATGCTCGCTGCACCCCGGCTTTGCCACATATTTCTTTGTAAATTCCATTCCGTTTTCCTTTACGGAATCCTCAAAGATTTCTGTCTGCTCTTTAAAAGAGCGGTATCCGCTGACTAATACAATCTCTCCCTCCGGCAACGTCAAAAGAAGCTCTTTCAGCCATTTTGCCGCTTCCTCCTTTAGGAAAACCTTCGTTCCCGGAAACCGCACCAAGCCTTCTTTTCCACCTTTATAACCGTGGTCTGCATTGACCAAAATCAAGTTTCCCTTTCCCGTTTCATCTATTTTCTCTCTACCCATTTTCTATTCGCCGTATGTTCCCTTTTCTGAATCCTTTTTGCTTTATCTGTTCCCCTGTTTTTCCACTCTTCTGCAAATCCCCTTCTCCTTATTCATTATCCCCGCTTCTTAAAGCCAGCTTTATCAGCCGCTCCACAATCTGTTCAAAACTGTATCCCGCCGCCTTCATCATAGAAGGAAACCTGCTGTGGGAGGTAAAGCCCGGAATGGTATTGACCTCATTGAAAACAATCTCTCCTTCCGGCGTTAAGAACATGTCCACCCTGGAATAATCCTTAAGACCCAGAGCACGGTAAATCTTCATCCCCGTTTCTTTTATTCTCTGCTCCGTTTCTTCCGTTATCCTTGCCGGCATATGAATCCTGGAGGTTTTCAAGGTGTATTTTTCGGTGTAATCAAAAAATCCGTCTGCCAGTTCAATTTCATCTACCCTTCCTGCAATCAGTTCCCGATTTCCCATAATGGCGCAGCCTACCTCAAATCCCTCTATGTTTTCCTCAATAATGACTTCCCTGTCATGTTCAAACGCCAGCTCAATGGCGGATTTTAAATAAATGGGGCTGTTTACCTTTGTAATGCCAAAGGAAGACCCCGCCCTGACAGGCTTTACAAAAACAGGATATGACAGCTTTGCCGCTTTTCCTGCCACTTCATCCTCCGTTTCCTTCTTTTTTAGCAAAACAGACTCCGGAACCCTGACGCCCGCAGCCTTTACCAGCTGATGCGCCAGCTCCTTATTCATACAGATGGAAGAACCCATCATATCCGGTCCCACGCAGGGAATACCTGCCAATTCACACAGTCCCTGCAGGGTTCCATCCTCTCCGTTTTTCCCGTGAAGCACCGGAAATACCACATCCACATAACACAGCTCAATCCCCTTTTCCCTCCATACCGCTATGCCGTGTACCGAGCGGTCAGGCTGTAAGCAGGCGCGGCTGACCCTTCCCTGCTTCCATGTATTCTCCTCAATCCGTTCTATATCGCCCTCGTATAAATACCATTCTCCCTCTCTGGTAATTCCCATGGTAATGACGTCAAAAACCTCCCTGTTTATAGCGCGGATGACTGCCGATGAGGATTGAAGGGAAACCTCATACTCCGACGAACAGCCTCCGAATACTACCAAGACCGTTTTTTTATCATTATTAAAATTTATGTTCTCCATATTTTCTTTACCCATAGCAATCTCCTTTTTCTCTATGTATTTCCAAATTCTTTTATAACAATACCAGAGCAAAACAAAAATTGTATTTAAAAAGTCTTAAGCATATCTTAAGATTTCCTTATTCTTTCCTTTCCGCCGCAAATTCCAAATCCCAATGCATAAAAAAAGCGCCGAAAACCCGCAAAAATACTGATAGTTGCGCGCTTTCGGCGTTTTAGTTTTCTATATCAAATTTTTCTGCCCTTGTTCAGAGCCGGGAAGGAAAAGCTGTGTCTGCAAATTTACCACCCCGGCAGTATTACTGTAAACACGGTCTGCTCTGCACTGCTGGTAACAAACAGTTCTCCCTCATGAGCCGTCACAATTTCCTTGGCAATAGCCAGGCCTAAGCCTGCGCCTCCCGTGGAACTGGAGCGGGATGTGTCTAAACGATAAAACTTTTCGAAAATGGCATTCAGCTTATGCTCGGGAATTGGAGTCCCGTGATTGATAAACTGTATCCATGTCTTTTCTTCCGAACCGGTAACGCATACCTTAATGGTGGAATTCCTGTCACTGTAGGCAATGGCATTTTTCAGAATGTTGTTGAAAACTCTTGCGATTTTGTCGGCGTCGGCATAAATGAACACATTTTCCTCCGCTTCCACTACCGCTTTCTTTCCCTGCTTTTCCAAAACAGGATAAAATTCATCCGTCATCTGCTGCAGCATATAGGAAAGATTGATTTTTCTTTTATTTAATACAATCGTCTGTAAATTGAAACGGGTAATTTCAAAAAATTCATCAATCAGTTGTTCTAAGCGCCCCGCCTTTTCTAAGGCAATTCCTACATACTTTGCCTTCTGTTCCCGGGGCATGTCCGGCGCTTCATCAAGAAGGCTCAAATAACCGATAACAGAAGATAAAGGCGTTTTCAGATCGTGGGCAAGATAGGTAATCAAATCATTTTTGCGCACATTTTCCATTTCTGCTTCCATTTTGCGCCGCTCCATGGTTCTTTTTGCCGCATTCATTTTCTTTTCCATGGTACGCAGCTCCTGGGGAAGTTCCACATCCCATTTATCCTCGGAGAGCATGACATCCATGGCTTTGTCGATCTTTTTAAAATAGCCGATGATGATCCGCATCAGCACAAACCAGCTGATAAGCAGGAAGATGACAACCATACCTAAAAATACGAGAAGTCCCCAATGCTCTCTGAATGTATACTGGTAAATGGTGCGGGCATCCATAAAATCCAGAAAGAACTTTTCCTGAAGAAATCCTACCACAAGATTGCCGAAATTACCGAAGATCACATGCTCGTACAGCATATACAAAACAATAACGGCCACTATCAGAGTCCCGACCATAAGCAAAAATATTTTTGTTTTCAGCCATGTGAAACGCTCCGTTCGTTTTTCCCTGTCTTCCGTTTTCTTTTGCTCTTTCTCTTTTTTATCATCCTTCAATGGTATACCCCACTCCCCATACGGTTTTAATATATTTGGGATTTTCCGCCGAATCTTTCATTTTTTCTCTTAAATGTCTGATATGAACCATAATCGTATTGTTGCTGTTTGTAAAATACTTGTTTCCCCACACTCTGTAAAATAAATCATCAGAGGAAACAACCTGTCCCTTATTTTCACAAAGCACCCACAATATCTCAAACTCCGTAGGCGTTAAGGATATTTCCTTTTCATTCAGTCGGCATTTCCTTGCGGTTTTATCTATGCTTAAGCCTCCGATCATGATTTCCGTCACATCCTCCGCGGCAGCCATATTGTATCTGGTAGCTCTCCGAAGCTGGGCCTTTACCCTGGCAACCAATTCCAGGGGCTGAAAGGGTTTGGTCATATAATCGTCCGCCCCCAGCGTCAGTCCCGTAATTTTATCTATTTCTTCTTCCTTTGCCGTCAGCATGATAATCGGAAAGGTTTTCGTCTGTCTGATTTCCCTGCAGATTTCAAAACCGTCCATATCCGGCAGCATGACGTCTAAAACCGCCAGATCGATTTTTTCTTCTCTTGCACACTTTAGCGCTTCCTTTCCGGAATAAAATTTGTGAACCATAAAATTTTCATTTTTTAAATAGACTTCTATTAAATCGGCAATTGCCGTCTCATCATCCACTACCAGTATCTGTGTCTGCATAGTCCTCTCCATGATAAAAAATTAATTTACCTTATTCTATCACTGACCAAAGACTATTTACAAGTAGGAACCTCTTTTCCTCTTTCCCCCGGCGTATATCCTGTTTTTTTCTGCAGATTTATTTCTTTGGCTATCCATTGGAACAGTTTGCTTTACAGAAGGGATCCATATGCACCATGCAATGCTTTACTCCGGGAAATTTTTCTTCCATGGCCAGATGTACATTTTCCGCAATTTCATGGGCGTTTTCCAGGCTGATTGACCCATCTGCCACAATCTCCACATCTACGTAAATCCTGGAACCGAATAACCGGGTGTGAAGTTCGTTGATTCCCAATACTCCCTGCTGTTCTAAGATCAACGCCTTCATTTTTTCTTCCGTATGGTCATCACAGGCTTTATCAATTATTTTTCCCACGGCATCCCGCAATATTTCCACCGCCGCTTTTATAACGCAGACGGAAATAAAAACGCAGGCAATACTGTCCATGACGGGAAATCCCATCATGGCACAGCCTATTCCTGCCAGGGCACCCGCCGTGGCCAAAGCATCCGCACGATTATGCCATGCATCGGCACGTAAAGCTGAAACTCCCACTCTTTCCGCCGTTCTTATGCCAAAGCGGTACATCCACTCCTTGATACCGATGGAAACCGCCGCCACAATCAGAGCTGCCATTCCCGGCGCCTCCGCCTGTACCCCATGGTAGAGATCCGCCACCTTTTTAATTCCTTCCCTGCCGATACCTGCTCCCGTCAGGAAAATAATGCCGCCTAATACCATAGCCGCTATGCATTCTAACCGTTCATGTCCGTAAGGATGTTCCTTATCCGCTTCTTTCCTCGAAAAGAATATTCCCAGAATCACAATCAGCGTGGCAAAAACATCCGATATGGAATGAAGGGCGTCAGATACCAAAGCATCCGAATGAGCCATGATACCTGACGCCAGCTTAATAGCTGAAAGAAACATATTTAAAAACATATTGATAAGGGCAACCCGAAAAGCCACAGCCTCATTTTTTTCCCGTTTTTCCTTTTTCTGCTTTCCCCATTCCCGTCTGCCTTCTCTTAATTTTTCGGTTTTGTTTTTTTCTGACATACCAGCCGTTTCCGGTTTTTATAATATTATAATAATGTATGTGAATATTATCTTGTTGTGCCGGTCTTTGTAGAAATCCCCAGAATCCCAAGAACTTTTTTTCTGGTAAAGCGGTAGCCTGCATATACAATGGCGCATAACAGGAAAACAACGCCTAAGCAAACGCTTACTCCCACCAATTCATTTCGGGAGAAGCCTCCGTCATTGGCATACATGATCATAAGGTACAAAATGTACATCAACGTAAATCCTGTGGCGGTTGGAACCAGATAGATTTTCCCAATCTGCTCCTTTACCGCCCTAAAGAGATATTTAGGGCCGGCCCC
This sequence comes from Lachnospiraceae bacterium, assembly GCA_910574745.1. Classification (GTDB taxonomy): domain Bacteria; phylum Bacillota; class Clostridia; order Lachnospirales; family Lachnospiraceae; genus UBA2882. The sequence continues at coordinate 52,398 of CAJTCE010000001.1, forward strand.
AAGCCTTGCAAGATCATCGAAGACCTGCTTATTATTGATGGCTATGGTAAGGCATCTGGTATAAGCGATCAGGACTGCAGCCGCCATACATATAATAGCGATAAACAGAAATATCATCAGAAAGACCGCCAGAGAACGGACAAAATCCTTTATCTCCAGTTCCCTAAACTGCGGCATATATTTCCAGTATAAACGGAAGTCTGAAGAATCCCTGTCTGAAAAAGAAATCTTCGTGGCAAGTTCCGTATCTGCCCAGTAGACCCCCTTTTCTTTCTCATCCCTCATCTTGACAACCCTGTCATAGTACCCGGGAGTTTCGCACTCCGTTCCTGTATGGTCCACGATTTCGTTAAACAAAGCGGTAGCGAATCCGTAATTGTCCTCTTCCGCCCGAAAGCTTATCAGAGTTTCCTTCCACTCATCGGAAAGACCTGCGGAAATCCTTTCAAAATCCTCGTCATTTAAGACATAATACCTGCCCGCCATCATCTCATGATATAATTCCTCCTGAAACTTTACCGAAAGGTTTTCCCCTGTCTCCACATTGGTAATCAGCCCTACGTCCCGGCTGATGTAATAGGAGCTTGTATTTTCATTGACAACAACGCCAAGGCATCCTTTTCCTATGGAAATATTCTCTCCCGCAATTTTTTCGTAACCGCTCTCGGAAAGAAAATTGGCTTCCGAGAGCATCTCTTTATATTCATAATGATACCTGTTATTGTCGTCGTCAACGTAATCCTCCCCGTCTATGGCAAGATTAATCAGGGGAACGTCAGAATAATCCCTGATGGTAACGCCATGCTCCTTGGCAATCCCTTCCAGATCAATTTTTCCTAAAATATCCTGATCCTCTCTATAATGGAACTGATAATCGTATTCCCACGCCTGTACGCTCATAAGCAGATTTGTTCCCATCATGGGAATATAAAAGATACCGAAAGCCGCTCCCGCTAACAGCACCGTTAGCACCAGCATATTGTTGACGGTCTGTCTTCCCTGGAATTTCATCATGTTTCTGGCGATAATCCCTTTATAAGGATGTTTTTTGCTTCCTTTCCTTACTACAATGCGAAGCATCAGCATATAGAGGCCGATGAGCATGGGCAGATACAGAATATTAAAGATTGCCGGGGGGTACCAGTGAAGCAGTTCGATAAAAAACCACGAATGACCGTATCCCAGAATCGCTCCTACAAAAACCAGGGCAACTCCTAAAGCTCCGTACCATGAAGGAACCTCTCTTATGGGCTCGCTCCGTCTGCTTTCATTAACAACTTCCATAATATTGGTACGTTTCAAAAACAACACGCCCTGAATAAAAGCTGAAAGCAGGACAAACGCCAGAAATACCAGGGAGATCAAAAGAGCCCTGTAATCAAAGGCTAATTGCATCTGCCTGCTGTCCACAATACACAATCTGAATATCTGCCAGATCACACATGCCACGCCGATTCCTGCCACGGAGCCTGCCGCCCCCGATATCAGACATAAGGCGCTTATTTCCTTAAGCAGGCGGTCCGCCAGAGTTTTCTTAGGCGTTCCAAGCGCCATCAGAACCCCAAGCTCCTTAGATTTCATTCTGTAAAAAAGACTGCCGCCGTAAATCACAAACACAAGGCAGCCCACTGCCGCCAATACAAAGATCATCATAACCTGTTTCCGGCTGTCCCCTCCCTCCGGCAGTACCTGACGCACGGTAGGGGCATACATCATCATCCCGAATGCCGTGATCAGCATGGTGGACAAAAATGTACACATAACATACAGCCTGTAATTTTTCCTGTTATAGCTTCGCAGCGTCCGAAACACATCCGTCATATTCTTCATCACTCTTCACCACTCATTTCCTTAATTTCGTCTAATAATTCATCCTGGAACTCAATGCGTTTTCCTTTTCTGACAAGTGTCTTATAAATCTGTCCGTCCTTTAAAATAATGACCCTGTCGCAAAAGGATGCGGAAAAGCTGTCATGGGTTACCATGAAAATCGTTGCCTGCAGGGTCTCCTTTGCCTGTATAAAGGATTCGATAACGGCCCTGCTGGACTTGGAATCCAGATTCCCTGTAGGCTCATCCGCTAAGATCACATAAGGGGAATTCATAAGAGCCCTCGCAACGGCAGTCCTCTGCCTTTCCCCTCCGGATATGTCGGCAGGATATTTGTGCCGGATATGGGTAATCCCGAACATTTCAAGAAGTTTATCCGCCAAAGCCTCTCCTTCCTTCCCCACGGTCCCTTTTATGATCCGGGGCATCAGAATATTTTCCCTTACGCTTAACCCGTCTAAGAGCATAAAATCCTGGAACACAAATCCCAGCTTTTCATTCCTGACCCCTGCAAGAGCGGTTTCGTCTAAATCCTTTAGCTCCTCCCCGCCCAATTTAATGCTTCCGTTTTCAAAAGGAATATAGCTGGAAATACAATTTAAAAGAGTACTTTTTCCGCTTCCCGAAGGCCCCATGACCGCTACAAATTCCCCTTTTTCCACCTGCAAATCAATTCCCTTTAAAACCTGGTAGGTTTCTTTCCCCACCTGATAAGATTTATGAAGATCCTTTACCTTTAACATTTCTTATTCCTCTCCTTTTCCGGCCGCGTCCCTGCCGCCTTTTTGATAAAACCACCATAACAGAAAAAAACCTATATTGCTTTTTGCCATGTCATTTTCGGTTCTTTAAATGCCAAATTTGGTTCTCCTTTGCCGAAAATGTCATTTTTAGCAAGTCTCATGTAAAGTTTTGCGTCAACAAAAAAGTCAAAGGGTTGTATGGTTTTGTGGGATTCGTTAGAATAATAAATAGGATTACACGAAGGTATGGGACTGTCCCGATATTTACAGAATCGGAATATGCGAAACGCTGCACTCCCCTCCCGCATTCTTCAGTTGCCTGTATCAACATGTCAAAGAAAGGAAAAGTCATGCTCAGAATAGCCATTTGTGATGATTCGGAAGACGACAGGGAAATTCTAAGATCCCTTTTAGAAAAATGTTATATTTCTGCTGATGAAGATGTGGTTTATGAATTTTCCCAGGGCACAAACGCCGTCAGCTTTTTAAAAAAACATCCCGGAGAAATCGACCTTCTTTTTCTGGATATTGAAATGCCAAAGTTAAGCGGCATGGAGGCTGCCGAAGCAATCCGTGCCTTTGATACCTCCATCCAGCTTATTTTTGTAACAGGCTACCCGGACTATGTATTTGACGGTTACAGAGTAGGGGCTTTGGATTATCTTATGAAGCCCGTAAAAGAAGACCGCTTAAAAGAGGTATTAGAACGCATCCGTACCCTTTTAGGCTACAAAAACCGTTATTACTGCCTCAAAAACACGGAAGGGTCCTATCGTTTTTTCTATTCCGATATTTCTTATTTTTACAGCGATAAGCGGAAAATCATTCTGGTATCAAAGGAAAAAGAAATCGATTTTTACGGAAAGCTGGATGCTTTGGAGGCAGAGCTGGGCGATTCCTTTGTCCGCATCCACCAGCGTTATCTCATCAACGCTTCCCATGTGGAAAGAATCGGTCATTCCTCCGTTGTGGTTGACGGCAGAAAGCTTCCCGTCAGCCGTTCCCTAAAGGAAAGCGCCGTCAGCAAACTTGCAGCCGCTATGATGAAAGGACTTTAAAAATGCTTACTGAACATTCTGCCGCTTACTATCAATGGATGCCGGTCATCCCAATACTTTCCTGGGCTTTTGCACCTATTACCACATTTTTCTGCTTAAAATCCGTACGGGTATTTTTAGTCCCCAAAAAGGGAAAGCTCTGCTTCCTTCTAAGGCTTACGGGCGCTTTTCTTTTGTCCGCCATGATCATTTATATCGGAGATCCTGACAACTTCATTCCCACCCTGCTTATTTTTTCTGTCACAGCCTGTCTTGGCTATGAAAATTCCCGATGGCAGAAACTGACTATAGCTTTTATAACGGCTTCTTTAGGCCTCTCCATTTCTGCTCTGCTTTCAGAGCTGGCTCCTATTGAATTATGGCCTCCTTTAAGGGGCTTTCTATGGATGTCTCTATTCTTCTCCATCCGCAGATACCATTTGGAGGATAATTTCCATCTCTCCGATTCCCTTTGGAAGCTTCTCTTCTTTTTAAATCTGACTCCTTTGGGGCTGGTTATGACCGTCTGCCTGGGTTTTCCCCTGTCCGTCGACGAGGAGAATAACGCGGCCTTAATCCACTTCTTCAAAATGACGGTAAAGCCCATTGGCTATATCCTTCTTTTACTGGCCATCCTGTCCTTTTACGGATTGCTTAGCGCGATCAAGACTTTAGCCAGACAGTACAGGCTGGAGCAGGATCAGGTATTATATGAAACAAACAGGCAGTACTATTTGCAGTTGGAACAGACTCAGCTTGAAATCCGCAAGTTCCGTCATGATATGGTACATCATTTGCAGGCCCTTACCCTTCTTTCGGAAGAGGAAAGAACCGATTACTTAAAGGATCTTTTAGACCATCCATCCTTAAAATACAGCACCGGCTTTTGTCAGAACCAAACGGTAAATGCGGTCATTAACGCAAAAATGTCCCGGATCCGGGAAGCCTCCATTGATTTTCACTGCAAGCTCTCCATCCCCCAGGATATTCCCATGGAAAAAATAGATTTGTGCACCATATTCGCTAACTGTTTAGAAAACGCCATAGAAGCATGTGAAAAGTTTTCCTCCATCGTTCCTTTTATGAGAACAATCTCTTTGGAATCCAGATATGATAAGGGAATTTTTCTCCTGCAATGCAAAAATCCCCTGCCGGATTCCCTTCTGACAGAGGATGGAAAACTCGTGACCAGCAAACATGACCGTAAGAACCACGGCATCGGCATTCCCAGCATCCGTGAAGCCGCCGGACGGTATCATGGAACCGTGGAAACAGTTGTTATGGATGGGAAATTTATTCTGCTGGTAAATATTATTTTGTCTTAAAAAAGGATAGGATATCCGGAATCTCCAAAAAGAAACAGGGCAGGGAAAATGCTATGTTCCCTGACCCGTTTCTATCATTCCCGCCCTGTTTACTCTGATATAGGCTTTTTCTAAATATGCGCGGCAGAGTTATCCTACATTTCCAGTCCGTAAGATACTACTTTCCATCCGCTTTCCTCTTTGACCAGCTCGATGGTCAGATATTGGTAATAGTCGTCTGTTTCCCTCTCTTTAAATTGCACCGCTCCGGTATAATTCTCCCCTGCCTGTGTATTTTGGGCATTCATGGAGTCCTTTATACTGTCAACAACCGCCCCTTTATCTCCCGGAAACCCTTTTCCATCTCCGGAATAAGAATCAGCGAGGTATTGCTTTATGGAATCCGTATCGTTGGCAAAATATGCTTTTAAAAATTCTTCCACTAATGTTCTTGCCTCTTTAAAGGGATCTTCTTCCGGGGCTTTCGACTCCTCCTCTTTCAAGATATTTTCAGCAGATCCTGATATTGCAAAGCTATCTGCAATCGCAGACAGATCCCGCCCAAATCCTTCCTCGGCCTCTTCAGGACAGCAATAGAATACGCCATAGCAGCCTGTTTCGCTTTCTATTAGCTTTACACGATATAAAAGCCCGGCTTCCCCTGCTGCCATTTCCGTTCCGTCTGCCTGATAGCCTTTTTCTGCCAATCCTTCTCTGACTTCTTCCACAGATGCTCCGTCATACTTATTTACCCACAGCAAAACCTGTTCATTTAATTCGCTGGCCCATTTATCCAACCCATATTTTGTAAAATCATAGGAAACCGTACCATCCTCCGGATCAGACAGCCTCCATCCCTCATCAGGAATATAGATGGAATATCCGTCGCCTGCAAAAAGGGTAACGGGTACTGTCTGAAGCTCCCCTTCTTTACTGACCATTAAAATTGCCTTTTCCGGTGCTGCATAAGACGAATCGCCTTCAGGAAAAACATCATTTTCTCCATTTACATCGGATACTTCCGGCTGCTCATCGCTTTTATCTGCCGTTTCCCCGTCTACGGGTATACTGTCTATGGCGTCCGCCGCCTTATTTGCCAGAGGCTCTCCCACAGAGCATCCTACCAGCATGCCAAGACTCATTGTCATAACCGCAATTCCCGTAAATAACAAAAGGCCGTTTTTCTTTTTCCCGCCGGACAATATATTTTTAAACCGTTTCTTCATAATCTGCTTTCCTCCTTTAAACTGTGTGGATAAAAGGGTCTGTCCGGCATACTGCCTGTGAATGGTAGATAGCAGCGTTTCCGTGTATGCCTTCTTCATGACGTAATCGGCGTTTTTTATTACCCTTTCATCGCATGACATTTCCATGTCTATGACAGCCTCTTTTTGCATTACCCATACAACGGGATTAAACCAGTGTATCCCTTTTGCCACGACCAAAAGCAGCTTTAACCAGATATCGTGACGTTTGTAATGAATCAGTTCATGCTTAAAGATAAAAAACAGTTCATCCCGGCTGTATTCTTCCTTCGGCAATACGATTACCGGCTTAAAAAAGCCGATCAGCATAGGACTGGCCGCCCGGGAATATTTCCACAGGGATATTCCGCCTTTTATATCTAATTCATTTTTCAATTCCGATAGCAGTCCTATAATCTTCTCATCCTCTATGGACATTCCCCATCTCGTCAGCCGCTTCCTATAGTGCAGATAGCCGAGTATATGTACGGATATAAAAGCGATTCCTCCCAAACACCATACGACCGCTATGATATCAAGGACAGTAACGGTTCTTTTGCTTTCTTCGGATAGCGATAAGATCTCCGCAGTCATCCTGGTCGGGATTTCTATCATAATGGGGCTTGCTGTATATTCAACATCCACTATCGTGTCTTTGGCATTTTCAGATACAGCCTCCGTTTTCGGATTCAGAAACCTGCCCCCTATCTCTTTTACGGGAATGATCAGCCACAGCGCCAGAAACAACCAGACCCAGTATTTCCACTTTGCCGCATAGCGCCTTACTACCAGCGGGGACAACATCATAAACAGGAGGATCATAAATCCTGTTGAAACAGAGATTTCAAAAACAGAAAGAAATAGACTTCGTATCATCCTTTTCCCTCCTCATTTTTTTCAAGTTCGTCTAAAAATGTTCTCAGTTCTTCTACGTCGGAGCTTTTCAGCATCTGATTGTGATACAATGTGGCCACCATACTCTGAAGGGAATTATGGTACAGCTTTTTCAAAAAACTCCCGCTCTCTTTTGCTTTATAATCGTTTTCAGCGACAACGGGAGAATACAGGTTTGTCCCTGTGGCACGGTCACAGCTTAAAAACCCTTTGTCCACCAGCCTGGATAAAGACGTCATCAGAGTGGACAGCTGCCATTTCCTTCTTTCCTGTAATTCCTTTAATATATAATTAGAAGTAAGGGGAGGCTCGCTTTCCCAGATGACCTGCATAATTTCCAACTCTGCTTCTCCCAGTTTTTTTTGAATATTTTCCATAGTGATATCTCCTTTATTATACGATCGTATAATTTATTATACAAACGTATAACGCCCTTGTCAACTACTATTCAGAGATTGCCGCAAAATTCTTTTTTCTCTCTATAACCCGCGCCCATAACGCAGCTTTACAAAGCCATCGGTACAAATTTAAAACGGGGGAGCCATCCTTCCGGACAGTTCCCCCAGATCATTACTTACGGATCAGTGATTAGCTCACAAAATGCTTTTATTTCATCAATCCTGTCAACTGTTATCACAGGCTTTTATGTGACTAAAATATAAAAAAGCATAGATCAACAGCATTCCTGCAAGATAGCAGGCTATATCCCAGAAATCAAAAGTAGACCCCACTATGATGCGGATCAGACGGGATGTAATATGCAGTCTGTCCGCAATATGCAGTCCCTGTAAAAGCTCGACACAGACTCCCGAAAGAAAAAGCAGAAAGGGAAGAATCCTCTCCGTAAAGCTGCCCTTTCCCGGAAAAAGGATACGAAAAAAGGCATAAAGCAGAGGGAGAACAAGAATGTCTCCCCCATATGCCCTGATAAAGCCGCCTTTTAAAAAGGCCCCGATTAAAATTTCCGTTAACAAAAGCGCCAGAAAAAGAACAAAATAGCGCAGTCTCTTTTTCATAAAATCATCCTTTCCCTATCGAAGGGTAACCGGCAGGCTCCTTACCATCCCTCTCCAGCTCCCAGATATGGGAAAAATTTCTGAAATAGAAACAGATAAAAACACCTGCAAAAGCGATCACAAAAAACAGCGCTGCCGCCCCCGAACCTTTTCCGTTCCCAAACAAAAACGAAAGTACGCTGTGGGGGGCCTGTCTGCCCAATAGGGGTTCAAACACATAGTCTACCAGAAAACCTCCCAGAAAATAACCCAGGGGAATGGTAAAAAACTGTAACGTATTTCTTGCGGCAAAAACCCTGCCCTGGATCTCTACAGGAATCCTGAGCCTTAAAAGTGCATCCAGATTGGTACTCATCAAAGGTATTGCGATCCAGCCCAAAAATGCGCCGATGCACCATACCGGCACGCTCCTTCCAAGAGCCAGTATCAGATTTTCCGTGCTCATGGATAATAACAGACAATTACAGATTACCCTGATCCTGCTTTTAGGCTCCTTGGAGAAAGAAGCCAGCACACTGCCCAAAAGGGTTGTAAGCCCCACTACCGTATTGACTACGCCAAGAGCCATCCTGCTTCCCCCTTCTCTCGAGAGTATCATGGCAGGAAACGCCGCTTCATAAATAGAAGCTACCAGATTTATGGACGCAAGAAAGAGAATCAGATCCAATATTCCTTTGTTGTTCCACAAATAAGCCACACCGCTTTTGGTTAACGAAAACAGGCTTTCTTCCTTTTTATTCTCCGAAAGCTTCTCCTTTGGAATGTGCAGAAAAAACAGCAGTATGATAAACGCCGTAAAGAACGTACAAAGATCAAACCAGATGATAAATCTTATTCCTGCAAATCCCATAACCGCAGTTGCAATGATAGGTGTCAGAACGGAGTTCAGCGCATTTGAAAAATATCGCATTCCTCCCACCTTCTGATAATATTCTTCAGGCAATATGCAGGTCGTGGCAACCTCCGAAGCAGGCTGCTGGATGGAATTCATCAATCCGTTTACGGCATTTACCACATACAGATGCCAGATTTCCAGGTTTCCACTTTCCAGTAAGCCCAAAACAACCAGAGTGCACACCGCCGCCCCGCTGTCGCAGACCAGCATAGTCTTCTTTTTATCCCATTTATCGCTGACTGCTCCTGCAAAAATGGACAAGAGCACATAGGGCGCATAGGACGCCACCATCAAAAGAGACGTCCTTAAGGCCGATCCCTGCCGTTCATAAGACCAGATAACCAGCGCATAGGCTGTCATGGCGCTTCCCAAAGCGGAAAAAGACTGTGTGATCCACAGTATCAAAAAACCTCTAAGCTTTTTAAGATCATTTTTTAGTTTATTCATAAGACTTTGCTCCTTATAACAAATATTTTGGTATCCGTTACATGCAAAGCCCCGGGATAGTTTTACTTCCTCTCATTCATTTCCCGTTACAGATAATTTCCTATTACCTGTTTATGAATAAGGGAATCCTGTTTTTTCCACTCCATACAAATCCTATCCCTGAAAGACTCTGCATGGAGCTTTTGCAATACATAATTTCATTTCCGTTTCCTTTCATTCTCATAAACTTCACTTTATTTTCGTCCCTTAGAACGTTTTAAGGCCGATTTTCCCTGCTGCTTTTGGGCAGAAGCTCTACAAAACCGCCTGCCCCCTGTATCTGTTGATGCAGGCAAATATTTCCTGCCTCCTGGGTCTTGCCGCAGGCTTTTGTGTAATGGCGCAAAGCCCTTTTTCATTTATGGTCTTTTCTAAAAGATCCACCACTTCCGAAATGCTTCTCTTTCCGTTTACAAAATGAAGATGGGCATATTTTATCAATTGTCCTAATGCATTCAGCTGCTCCGTATCCGCAAGCTGCTCCACAAGACGCAAATCAATATTTTCCCTGTCGATGGATATGCTGTCCATACCCATGGTCTTTATTTTCATGCGTGGCTCCTGAAAGGCTTTTATGGGAAGGAGAATCCGTTTGTGGGTAAAGCCGGCGGCCTCTAACCCTTTGCTGCCGGCGTCAGCCGTCCTGCATCCGTCTTCCCCGCCTTCTCCTTTATATTCCGCCGCTTCTTTTTTTGCCCGCTCGGTAATATCCACCGGATGATAACGGTCCATCTGTACGATCTTATCCGCCACATAAAAGTAAGACCCTGAACTGCCCGCCACCAGTATGGTGGAAACGCCCTGATTTTCATATAATTCCCTTACCCTGTCTATAAAGGGAATGATAGGCTCCTGGTCCCTTAAGACCACTCTCTGCATCAGCTCGTCCCGAATCATAAAGTTGGTGGCGCTGGTATCCTCGTCGATCAGCAGAACGCCTGCCCCCGCCTCTACGCTTTCCGCCACGCCTGCCGCCTGGGAGGTGCTTCCGCTGGCGTCCTCCGTATGGAAGGAAACCGTATCCTTTCCGTTGGGAAGATTTCCGATAAACATGGAAATATCCACATTCCGTATGCTCCGTCCATCCTCCGCCCGGGATTTGACCGCGGAAGAATCGGTTATCACAAGCTCCCTGCCGTCCCCTGCAATATGATCGTAAACCCCCAGCTCTAACGCCTTTAACAGGGTGGATTTGCCGTGATAGCCTCCGCCCACGATGAGCGTAATGCCTTTTCTTATCCCCATGCCCTGAATCTTTCCTTTGTTTGGAAGATTCATCGTTACTTCCATGGAAGCCGGGGAAGTAAAGGCCACCGCATCCCTCATAGGCCTGTCCGAAGCGCCGCTTTCTCTCGGCAGGATGGAACCGTTGGCTACAAAGGCCACCAGTCCCTGCTCCTTTAGCTGTCTGCGGATTTCCGTCTGATCCTCTGCTAAGGCGCCGACTTCCTCCACAGCCTTTTTACCTCTTGTATCATATCTCCCATAATACAAAACCTTCTCTACGCATTCCGGCAGAAAATCAAATAAGATCTTCATGAGTTCCCTGCTGTTAATGGTCCTTCCGTTTGCCGGAAATCCCACGTGAAGCCTGACTTGTATGCCGCCCGCAGCGGGGTCTATCACACAGGCCGTCCTCTCTAATATTTCCTGACCGGGCCTTGTTATGGTAACCGTACCGCTTTTTCCGCTTCCCTTTGCCACCCGGTTAAAAGCGGCTAACTGTTTTCCAAAGCTGCGGAGAAGAAAATCCTCCAGAGCAATCCGTTTTTCCTTTGTATCATAGCTTTCTTTTGGAAAAGCCCCCTTGCTTCCTTCCACATAAACGCTTACCTCCGAAGGACTTGCAAAAGGGTCTCCCTGTACATGGTCTATGGATAAAATGAAATCCTTAAAGTCATAGCTTCCCTTTGTGTCCTTATAGGCCGGATAACTTTTGTGGTCTATGTTTTGTAATAAAATTCTTAAATCTCTGTCTGTTTTCATCTTTTCCTCCCCGAGCCGGCGCAACAAGTCATACAGGTCCGTCCGTTTTTTCTTTTTAAGATTCTTTGTATAATTTGCTGTTCATTTTAAAATATGGACTGTCATAAAAACAACCGCGCCAAGGAACATGAGCCCTGTAAGCTGCTGTATGATGTCTGTCAGAAGCGGCCTGCCTTTTCTTAGATACCGTTCCTCTGATTCCTTTCTGTACTGTCTTAAATGTTTCCCTTAAATGATTCCTCTACCGAAACAAAATGTGGTAAAAACCGTACCCGCGCAAATACAGATTTATTTTATCACATTTTCTTTTTTAGGGCTATTCCTAAATATTTGTGAGTTCTATCAAACAAAATGCACTGTTGATTGGTTCTCGGCATATGAAAATGTATATTGAAGATGTTAAAAAAAATATTATAGCCGGAACGGCGACTTAAGATCCGTATCCACTAATCGGGATGAAGACCTGGAACTCATTTCCATATACAGCGTAAAATGCTAAAAATAAAAGAGACCGGAATTAAATAACAAAATCCACTCTCTTTTTATTTTTAGCATTTTATTAAATATCAGCAAATATAATACCGCCGTTTTCATCCATCCTTATTTTTTCCCCAGGGCAATCTCTATCAGCCTTCCGGCATAATCTGCCATAAACAACGGAATATTCAGCAAATCATCATCCAGTTTTAAATTTTCCAAAGAAAATCTGACACGTAATTTCATCTTGTCCCCAAACAGCTCTTTATACTTTTTCAGGCTTCTGCTGGTAACATTAGTATCCGACTTTACTTCAACCGGTATAATATCATTTTCATGCTGAATCAAAAAATCCACTTCATAAGGAGAATTACTCTGTGTCCAATAGCGGGGAACAGCTTCAAACTGAGGAATCAGAGACTGCAATACATAATTTTCCGTAAGCGCTCCTTCTTTTACGGCTTTGTATAAAAACTTCTTATTTTCCCGTGCCAGCTGTGAAGGAATAGATTTCCATATCATGGATATCTTAGGGAATTCATTTGTCTGAGGATGCTTTGCAAGTTGTGTCAAATTGATTTCCCCTCCCTCTTCCTCATACCTTCTCTCTCATTTTTTCTTCCTTACACATTCTGATAAACAAAACAATCCCCAGTACAAACAATGGTATTCCGCCAATCAATCCCGCCGGCGTAGGTCCCAATAAATAGTGCTGCGGCATTTCCTTCATATAAAGAAGCGGAAGACCCGCCACCGCGTTGATAGCCCCGTGCATAAGGGACGGTATCCAGATGCTTTGGGATTTTTCGTAAAAATAGCTGAGTATGATTCCCAAAGCAGTTGTAAAGCCGCACATCATCAGAACCCCCAAAACAGGCTCGCCCGCATAGTCCCGTCCGTATTCATAGCCTGCAAAAACAATGACCGGTGCATGCCATATTCCCCAGATTATTCCCGATAAAATCAATGCGCCCCTCTTTCCCATCCACTTTGACAGTACAGGCGTCATATATCCTCTCCAGCCCGCCTCTTCTCCAACAGCTACAAAGGTATTAACCAGGGGACCATAAGTAACTGCAGAAATCAGCTGTATGATTCCCAACATGCCAAGAGGAATCCCCTGGACTTTCCCTTCTGCATCCACCATGACGCCGGCGGCCTCCATAGTCTGTGTTAAGGCGCCGCAATTCATATCAAGCTTTTCAGGCAATACCAAAAAATAGAGGACCGCTCCCAGAATTGTCGCTATGGCAGGCAAAAACCACGCAATCGGAAATCTTTTCCAGTTTTCCTTCCAGTGACATCCCCATTCAATCTCTGTCTTTGCCTTCTTTATCCCTTTATTTGCAACGAGCACTGCCAATAAAGGCACATACATGGAAACAGCCATCGCTCCCTGATAAACAATCGCCCGTCCGCTAAATGCATTGATAATGCCCACAAACTGTAAAATCCATGCCGGCACAAAAGCCATAACCATATAAATCACAAATTTCTTTTCTTCCTTCATATATCCTGATTCCTCCTTAAAAGTGCGTCGCAACAATATGTTTAACCTTTCATACGCTACATTTTCTATCTTTATAAACTATCCATTAAGGGCACAGTCAATACCTTCAGCCAAATTTCATCTGTTTTTCTATATTTTCTTATGTATATTTTTATTTCCACACTTCAAACAGACCGACTCTCACATATGCCTCTTCAACGTTGCAATATTTTCTTTTAATCTTTAACTACTCATAAACGGCAAAATATGCTATAGTACTATTGAAATACGCATAAGGAGAAATATTCAACATGGAAAAACGCGAAAAATTAAGTTCACGATTAGGATTCATTTTATTATCCGCTGGCTGCGCCATCGGAATCGGAAACGTATGGAAGTTCCCTTATATTACCGGCTTATATGGCGGCGGTGCATTTGTATTGGTCTATTTATTCTTTTTAATCATAATGGGAGTTCCCATGATGACTATGGAATTTGCAATAGGTCGCGCCAGCAGAAAAAGTCCCCTTCTTGCCTGCAAGGTTCTGGAAAAGCCTGGGCAGAAATGGCATTTGCAGGGCTTCATGGCAATGGCCGGAAATTATCTTCTGATGATGTTTTATACCACCGTTACCGGATGGATGCTGCATTATTTTTATCTTACTGCAACAGGAGCTTTCTCAGGCGCTGATGTGTCTCTCGTCACGGAAAAGTTTCCCGAGATGCTTTCCCAGCCCGCTACCATGGTGCTCTGGATGGTAATTGTAGTTGTCGCAGGATTTTCCATCTGCTCTTTTGGAGTACAGAAAGGTGTGGAAAAAATCACAAAAATTATGATGATTGCACTCTTAGCATTAATTGTGATTCTTGCCGTTAACAGCATGACCTTAAAAGGCGGCGTGGAAGGCTTGAAATTTTACCTTCTGCCGGATTTTAAACGGATGGCGGATATCGGTATCGGTACAACCATCGTTGCTGCCATGAATCAGGCTTTCTTCACTTTAAGCCTGGGAATCGGAGCTATCGCTATTTTCGGAAGCTATATCGGTAAAGAACACACGCTTTTCGGTGAATCCATGCGGGTTGCCGTCCTTGACACTTTTGTAGCTCTCTTTTCCGGTCTGATCATTTTCCCGGCCTGCTACTCCTTCGGTGTGAACGCAGATAGCGGTCCAAACCTGATTTTTATTACCCTGCCCAACATCTTCAACCATATGACGGGCGGCAGGCTCTGGGGCAGTCTTTTCTTTATCTTTATGGCATTTGCGGCATTTTCTACCGTAATCGCCGTTTTTGAAAACATTATTTCCTGCAGTATGGATTTAACGGGCTGCAGCAGAAAAAAAGCTTCTTTCATCAATATATTTTTGATGATACTGCTTTCTCTGCCCTGTGCCCTGGGCTTTAACCTCCTATCCGGCGTACAGCCCTTTGGAGACGGCTCTACCATCATGGATTTAGAGGACTTTCTGGTAAGCAACATCGCTCTTCCCATCGGCTCTCTCATTTATCTTCTGTTCTGCGTCTCCCGCTATGGATGGGGATGGAAAAATTTCATAGAAGAGGCCAATACGGGAAAAGGCTTTAAAATGCCGGAATGGCTCCGTTTTTATATGGCATATATCCTGCCCCTTATTATTTTGTTAATATTCTTACTGGGCATGAAGGATAAGTTTTTCTAATAATATTCCGCCTACTCTTCAGTCTGTTTGCTGCCACTTAAATCATTTTTTCTTGGCAGCAGACAGATTTTCGTGGGCAAAAAATAGCCTTTTAAAAGAAATCATCATTATTTGCCAGCTAAAAGCTTGAAGGCCACTTCTTTCTCACAGCCGGTTTCCGCACCGGCCTGTCCGTTTTTATGTCATCTGCTCCGATTTTCCATGTCGTTTCCGCTTCTGTTTTTTCCATGATGTCCCCGTCTTTTTTCATCCGTCTGCTTTGTTTCGGTTCTTTCTCATCTTCAAAGCGCAATTCCTTTGCTTTTCATTTCGTCTCATTCCCGAGCCTTTTTTCCATTTCAGTTTAGCACAAATTCATTCCTCTGAAACCCTTTTCTCTTTCTGTGCAGGACAATCAAGCAGATTTCCCCTATGATCATAACGCGAACCATGACAGGGGCAGTCCCAGCTCAATTCATCGGGATTCCACTCTAGCTCACAGCCCATATGAGGACATCTGGCAGATATTTTATAAACCTTCCCCTGTTCGTCTTTATAGCAGGCAAATCTTTTTAATCCGATTCTCACAATTCCGCCATGCCCCTTTTGAAGCTTTTCCAATTCTTTATAAGGCAGATGAAAAGCGCCTTTTACCAGTCCCGCCATGCTCTCTCCCACATCCTTAAGGAAGTCTTTTGCACCTGCAAGGATATGAAGCCTCCATGGCGAAAAAAGCTTCCCATAGGGATTTTCCCGTCCGCAGATCCGGTCGCAGATAATAAATGCCGACAGCATGGAAAAGGTCATTCCCCATTTCCTGAATCCTGTGGCGACATACCAGTAAGGTCTGAAAAGGGAATATCTGCCTATAAAAGGAAGTCCGTCATGGGGTATGCAGTCCTGTGCCGACCAATGGGCCGTTTCCTGAAAGCCCGGAAAATATTTCCCCGCTATATTCCGAAGTTCTGCATATTTTCCGCCCCTTTTATCCTTTCCCGTCCGATGGGCGCATCCGCCCAAAAGAACATACTCCCCGGTACTGCGGATGGAAAGTCCTTTTTTATCCGCACTGTAATAAATGCCCTCGGGCTTTTCTACTCCCTTTACCGCCAGAACATAGCTTCTTTCCTGATGCTGGCGCAAAAAATAAAAACCGGGAATGTTGGTAACGGGATAATGGGTTGCAAATACAATGTGCTCTGCCCATACCGTCGCTTCTTCGGTCTTTATTTCATGTCCTTTTATGGAAAGTACCTTCGTCTTTTCATAAATCTTCAGTTCTTTTGCAATTTCCTTGATAAATAACAGGGGATGGAACTGGGCCTGGTTTTCGAAACAGACTGCCCCTTTTATAGGAAAAGGCAGGTCCGTCTCCTTTGTAAAATAGGCCGGAATCCCCAAATAATGCGCCGCTATGGCCTCTTTTCTCAATTTTTTCTCATCTTCCACGGAATAGAGGAAGGCCGGCACTCTTTTAAATCCACATTCTATTTTCTTTTCCTGAACCAGCCACTCAAAGGCATCGATGGCAATCTTATTTGCCCTTGCATAAACAGAAGCTCTCTCTTTCCCGTAATGCTTTATGAGCTTATCATAAATCATACCGTGCTGAGCCGTAAGCTTTGCCGTGGTGTTCTTAGTCTGTCCGCTTGCAATCCGGTCGGCCTCTAGCACTACAACCTCCTTGCCCTGGCATTTTAGGGCATAAGCCGTAAGGATTCCCGCCATTCCGCCGCCGATTACCGCAGCCTCCACCCTCAAATCCTCTTTTAAGGAACTTCTTTCAGGTATTTCAACTTCTTTGCTAAAAACCGATTCCATACACATTCTCCTATCCTTCCATTGGCGTCAAAATCAGTACGCAATAACCTTAAGCCGTCTGCGATCATGAGATTTGTTATGAAATAGTTTTCCTGTTTTTAAAAATATTAGTCCTCCGGGTCCTCTTTTTCCCGATTAATTCTGCCAACCCTCTTTCTTAAGAATCTCCGCAAGCCTTTCCCCGGCCTGTGTGGCTCCTGCCGCATCGGGGTGTATGCCGTCGGTATAGGTCAGCTCCCAATCCGCCGTCTCCACTACCACGCACCAGGAATATTCCTCTGCCGCCCTTTTAATATCCTCGCTGTGGAGCTGTGAAAAAGGTATCATACAGAAAATCCTGATGTGGGGATATCTGTCATGGAGCTTTAATAAAATTTCCCTATAGCCCTGCACAAATGTTTCCCCATCTATTTCATGATCATTGGTTCCCATATTGATAACCGCCAGATCACAAGTGGGAATATCCTCTTTTGAAACGGGTCGTGTGGCGGACAAATAATCCAGCATATCGGCACAATTGCTAAAACTACCCGTCGCAAAAATTCCCGTTGCGCCGTATCCGATAAAATAAGGCTCTGCATTCAACAGGCTTGCGGCGTACCATGGAAAAGAGTGAGTTGCACTGTTTCCGTTACTGTTGGCTTCATCACTTAAAGCCATAACCCCTTCGGTTATACTGTCTCCGATAAAAAGAATTCTCTGTTTTTCAGGCATAAATCCCGTTATTTTTCCGCCGTGGCAGTCAACTCCTGTGAAAGCCACACCGATTTCCCCGTTCCATTTATCCTCAAACTCCGTCATGCCGTCCACCACTATGGTTATCCGATGCTCCTTATCATCAGGCAGGACAATACGTTTTTCGGTAATCAGCTGGCGGACCGGTTCCCCATGGTCAATCACATAAGCATAATAAGGTGTTTCCAAGGCCGTAATTTCAAGAAAGTGAATATCTAAGGTATCCGTTCCTTCCGTTTTAAAATAGATCATGGCGCCATCGTTTAATGTAACCCACGTCCTCTGTCCACCGATTTCCTTTTCGAACCAGCGTCCTGACAGCGTAAACTCCTGTCCGTCCCCGCCTGTTCCTGCTGCCCCGTTGTGCCCTTGTCCTTTATCTACCCTAACGCCATTTCCTCTCTCATCCTCTGCTACAGTATGATTTTCATCTTCTGTCGCGGCATCCCTCTCTTTTCCCGCCTTACATCCTGTTAAAAACGTTACGCACACCAGCAGAAACGCCGCCAGCATTTTTTCAAAACCTTTTTTCTTCATTTTTTTCTCCTCTTTCCAAGCACTGCTCCCATCCATGCCCCCAGAGAATTCAAAATCAAATCGTCCATCTCGGAAATTCCCGTTCCGAACACATATTGCAAAAACTCTATGATAAAAGAAAGGAGCAGGCCCAACAGCCAAATTTCCCATGATTTCCTTTCCCTTTTGCCAAATCGTCTCAAATAAAATCCGAAAGGAACAAACCAGATAATATTACCTACAAATAAATAGATGATTCTTATGATATCCCTGCTTTTTATTAAGGGAATATAAGATTCAAACAGCGTTAGATTAATAATCCCGTTCTGACACAGATTTCTGAATCCGAAACCGGATCGGAATACAGTAATTCTCAATAAAACGCCTATATAAATAATAAACAGACATTTAAGCGTCATTCTTTTTGTTAAATTCATGTTCTTCTTGTCCTCTGTCGGTAAGACCACCTTTCCGCTATCCGGCCGATTTTTTCATAAGTAATCAATCTGCACAATTTTTCTGTAAGCTTTCCGTATTTCCGGTAGAAGAAATTAAAAAGAAAATAAGGAACCCTCTGTTTCCTGCTTTCAGGGCACCGTCTGAGAATATTCCGAAAAGAATACACCTCTTTATATACGTTCAAATACCCCTCATAAAGCTCTTTTGCAGTCATATTTGCCGGCTCAAAGACCACATGGGCCGTATTGTAATGGGACAAATCCTCATCCAGTCCGAACACAAAGCTGGCGTTGATCATAATGCCTCTGGAATGAAGAGCTTCTACCAATCTTTCATATTTTCCGCCTGTATTCTGTCCCTTATGCACTTTTGCAAGGGCTTTTTCGTTCAGGCTTTCAAAGCAGCCGGTTATTCGCCGTATCAGGCTGTAACAGACACTTGCTTCTATCCTGCCGGATCAATATTTTCTAATGGAAAATCTATCCGCCAAAAGCAGCCAGTTAGCCCGAAACAGCTTCATGATCTGCCAGTAACCCATTCCTCTCAAATCAAATTCTCTTACCAGATTAAATTTTGCTTCCATGCTGCGTACATCCTCAAACCATACCTCATGCTCCAGGCCGTCTTTTACATACCGGAAATAAGGAGACATTGCAGTTGTATCAAATTGAATCTGGGCGTTGTTATCAATGGCAAGCCTTATGGCTTCCATATTTCCGATGGTTTTTGCCGCCGTAACGCCTTGTTCAAAAGGAAGCGTCCAGTCGTAGCCGTAATTGGGAATCCCCATATTAATTTTATATGCCGGAATTCTTGTAAGGGCATATTCCACAACTTCCCGAACCTTGTTAACAGGTGCTACCGCCATAGGAGGACCGTAGGTATATCCCCATTCATAGGTCATTAAAAGCACTTTATCTGCGGCTTCTCCCAAAAGGGCATAATTCTTTCCCGCATATAAAAGCCCCGGCTGATCATCAGATGTCTTCGGTGCCAGTGCAACGGATACCGGATAACCGATTTCATTTATGGCAAGGCGCACATTTGCCACAAATTCCGCAAATGCGACAGCATCCTCTGCCAGAATATATTCAAAATCAATATCTACGCCCCGAAAGCCTTTTTCCTGCACTGTCTGCACCAATTGTCCAATCAGATTTTCCCGTGCATCGGGATTGTGAACCACACTGCTGATCAAATAATTGCTAAACCGCCCGTCGGGTCCAAAGGGCGTCAAGGTAAGAACCGGCGAAGTTCCTCCGGCAATCGCCGCCTCAATCATGAAAGTATCGTCCAGCGTGGGAAAAATCAAATCTCCCTCCAAGGTAAATCCATAAGAAAAAACCGAAAGCTCGCTGAGATAGGGAAGGGTTGCATCCAACACATCCGGCTGGATAAAAGGGTATGCATAACCGTTTACCTCCACGGTTTTTGCTGCCTGTCCCGATTCTCCCGTAGATAGCAACAGAGCCTGCCCTACGGCAAGCTCATAAGGATATTCCAATTGATTATTGTATAGAATGGTATCTACAGACACGTATTTGGCTGCCGCAATGGAATCTACCGTATCGCCGGGATTTACAACATAAATTTCCATAAGATTCTCTTTTTTATTTATTATATGTCATTTATGCCGCAAGTTTCTAACTAAAGATTTTTCCCATAGCTGCTTTTATCCCCGGTACTTTACCGTAAAATCGGTCACTCCTGACCATCCCAGCAATAAGTACACAGTTTACATCTTTCAAGACCCGTTGCATCCAGCATATCATCCAGCCTGTTATATCTTAAAGTGGTAAAATTCAACTCCTTCCGGATTTCCTCTATCATATTTTCATATTTTTCGGTTTCTGGATTCGCATATTCCTTTAAAACTTCATCGGTCACATCTCCATTCTCAAGACGCTCAATAACCCTTCTGGCAATCAGATCCATTTCCGAAGAGGAACGTGAAAAATTGAGATATTTGCATCCGAACAAAAGAGGCGGACATGCCGGGCGGATATGTACTTCTTTCGCTCCGCTCTGATATAAAAATTCCGTAGTCTCCCGAAGCTGGGTGCCTCTTACAATAGAATCATCTATCAGCAAAAGGCTCTTATCCTTAATTAAATCATCCACCGCCAAAAGCTTCATTTTGGCAATAAGATTTCTTTTGCTCTGAATAGTAGGCATAAAAGAACGGGGCCATGTAGGCGTATATTTAATAAAAGGTCTGGAAAAAGGAATGCCTGATTCATTTGCATATCCTACCGCATGTGCCGTTCCCGAATCCGGCACTCCCGCAACAATGTCCGGCTTTACATTATCCCTGTCCGCCATCTTAGCTCCACAGTTATAACGCATCTGCTCCACACTGACGCCTTCATAGCTGCTTGCGGGATAACCGTAATAAACCCAGAGGAAGGTACAGATTTTCATATCTTTATTGGGATTTACCAAGGTAAGGCACTTATCATAAGATATGACCACTACTTCGCCGGGGCCTAACTCCTTATAATCGGAATACCCCAGATTCTTATAGGCAAAATCCTCAAAGGAAGCACAAAAAGCGTCCTCCTTTCTTCCTATAACAACCGGCGTTCTTCCGTATTCATCCCTGGCGGCATAAATCCCTTTTTCATTCATCAAAAGCAAGGACAGGGAACCATCCACTGCACCCAGAGCATATTTAATTCCTTCCACAAGATTGTCTTTTTGATTGATAAGAGCCGCCACCAATTCTGTAGCATTGATTTCTCCTCCGCTCATTTCCAGAAAATGGGCGTGGCCCGTTTTAAAAAGCTCCTGAATTAATTCATTGATATTATTAATTTTACTGATTGTAGCAATTGCATACGTGCCATGATGGGAACGCACCAATAAAGGCTGCGGCTCGTAATCGGATATACACCCGATTCCCATATTTCCACGCATTTCGTGAATATCCTTGTCAAATTTTGTCCTGAAAGGAGAATTTTCGATATTGTGAATAGCTCTGTTAAATCCAGCCTCTCCGTATACCGTCATTCCACCTCTTCTTGTACCTAAATGGGAATGGTAATCAATTCCGAAAAACAAATCGAAAACGCAATCCTGTTTAGACGCTACGCCAAAAAAACCGCCCATGTTTTTATCCTTTCCGCCAACTTTTAGCTAAATATATTACTATGGTATGCGAACAGAAAAATCCCTCAAAATTTCTGCCACGGGTTTATTATACAATGAAAGGATTCCGTTTCGCAACAGAAACAGGATTTTCACGATCGATGCCGCTCCTCTGATACACCTAAACACGGAGAAGATTATCCGGGAATAACCCCTGCCATACATATTGGTTTTCTGGATTATCCCCCTCTTTTAAAAATATCCGGAATTTTATGCCGCATACAAAGCGGTAGGCAAAAGCCATGCCGGAACTTTACGCGGACGGAAAAATTGACTCCGAAGCCTATTATCGTTCCTATGTTGATACTTATTTGCAAAGAGATATTTGTAATCTTGCCCAGGTTGCCGATGAAATGCAGTTTTATAATTTCATGACAGTTGTTGCAACCCATACATCAAAGCCAGTTGTGTACAAAGAACCGACGGATGCTGCAGGCGTCTTTGCTCCTACGTCAAAAAAGTGGCTGTCTATGTTGGCATCGTCCCATATAATTGCACTTGTACAGCCCTACCATAACAATATACTGAAACGTGTTGTAAAAATGTCCCTTCTCCATTTTGGGGATACGGGTCTTGCAGCTTCGGTATATGCCGGTCTGGCTGCTTTAATATGGCTGAATTGCAAAGCAGCTTTTCCTAATTACATTTGATAAAACAGCAGGTTATCATTCAACTCTTCCGTAATTTCTCCGCCTGCCTGGGTGTACTTATTGTACAGTCCGGTGTACCTTTGCAGCTTCTTTGTCGTTTCCGCCTCAAACTTCGTAATGGAGGTCTGGTACAACGGATTAGCCTTTAATTCATCACGGACAGCCTTTACAAAAGGACAATAACGGATCAGAATATCCCTCGCAATCTTATTAAGCCTGAAGCTTCCCTTGGATTCAAACTTGATCCAGTTGATATAATCCTTTACAAATACCTCCCGGTAATTATTCTTTGCCTGTGCCAGAGTGCCCTTAAGCTTCTCTTTGGCCTCTGTAGACAAATCACGGTTATTGCGATAAAACTGAATATAGGTACAATATTCCGCCGTAAGGGATTTTTCCCTTACATCGTTCCAGTGAACGCCTTCCAGCCTACGGCACATTTCCCAACGATACCGGGCGATTGTTTCAAGCATCAGCTCATTCAAATCAACGGCAGTGAAAACAGGGAACATAAAACGTGCCGGCGTATCGCTCTTTACGCCTGATATTTCCTGCCACATCATAGCTTTTATTCCCGCATTGGGCATCAGTACAATGTCGGGCAGGATTTCCTTCATAATCCTGTCGCTGTTTACGCCCTTTGCCGGGTCTGAGAATGGCACTTCACGGTAAAATATGGAATAATCCAGTTTTCTGATTTCATTTAATGCTTCTTCCAGCTTTTCAGCCGTTACCAGCATCTTCTCAATGGAATTGAGCAGGTCATTTTCACATAAAACGGGACAAAATGTAGAAATCTTACCATAAGTAGTCTTGTTAACCGTTGCAAACATATTCTGGATTTCAAATTCAACCCGCTTATTGCGGTCTTCGAAGTATTCCGGTATCTGCTCCTTGGTAATCTTCCCGTTTTTATATAAATCCGCCAAATGAGAAGAATAACTCATATCAAACTGGTTTTTAGAAGGCTCCTTCTCTCCTCTGTAAATACATTTGAGCCATTCATAAATCGTATAGATATGCTCCGAACTACAAACATCCAAATGGGCACACAACTCATAAAGAGCTTTTGCATGCTCCTCTCCCACATAGGATAAATCCATAAAGCCGAAATTCAAAAACATTTCCAGAACCGGAGTCAGCGTGCTTTCATCCTGTACCGCACGCATAAAGACCTTATAGTAAATCTCATAAAATACTGTGGTAATACTCCTTCTAAGGGAATATGCATCCTTATCGCTGGATAACATATCCGGAAGGTTTCTATAGGCAATGATCCGTTCGCTGATATTTTCCATCTCATCATACTCGTAGCCGGCGTATTTGAGTATATGATTCAAAGCGTCTACCGTAGTAATATCCATTTCCATTCTTGCAGTTCCGCCTTCTGCAGAATTCGCCATATCTCCGGCATAATCATAGGTATTAAATTCCTTTAAACGCCTTTGGACTAATTTCTCATCATAAATATTGACCTTTTCGGCAAATTTAATAATCAGATTGATCTTTTCCTTCACATCTGCAATTTCATATTTTTTCTTATACATCTGAATCGATAGATCAAAATATAGCTTAAAGAGGTCATTTCTGGATTCAGTCAGCAAGATATCTTTATTATAAGATAAATAAGACTCCATCTCCCTGATACCTTGTGCAAATCGACGCATCTGGGCTGCCGCTTCCATAATGGCTCCGACTGTAAGCCCGTCATCCTTTTCCATTAGCTGTAAATATTCCTGCATATAGGTCTTTACCAGGCTCATGCTGTTATTTACTTCCCACGCTTCCGCCTTATGCTGCATAACCAGCGGATTAAAATGCTCTATACCGGAAAAGCTCTGGCCCTCCACTTTATACTTACTGCAAAATGTCACATAATCGTTATACGTATTTTCCACAAACATATGGAACTGACGGGCTTTACTGTACAAATCCGAATAGAGAGTCAGCAAATTGTGTCTCTGCTCAATTGCAGTCCTCAGGAATATGTTACGGATTTTTTCCTGCCCTGTCAGTATGTTCATCAAGTCCTTTGTGTTTTCACAAACAAAGGCTGCCAATGTGGCGTCCTCGCCCACAACATAATCGCACAAAAATATATCCTTTTCTAAAATACCGATGATCGCGTTTTTTTCCAACCGCACTTCAGAAAAATCAAATTTCAGTATTACAGTACCCTCCTGTACCAGATACCAATACTTTACCTTGTCATTTTTTTTGGCAATAACCTGCCCGCTCTGAACTTTTATAATCTTCATATTAATCCTCTCAATTGTCTCTCTATCTTTACTGCTCGATGTCATTTTCACTTTATAAGTCCGGTCATTCCCTTATCCCGCTTTCAGATAAATCATTGTTCCTAACTGCTTCGGATACCCTTGCACCTTTATGTCCTCCTTTGCCCCTTATGCTGTAAGTATATCACAATTATTAACGTAAAAAAACCTGCAGAACTATAAGACTATATTCCCATTTCCAATATAAACAATAATTCTTTACTGGAATTTTTGTTTTCTTTGCCGGTTACCTGATAATTGTATTTTTTTCTTTTGATTTCAACCCTTCCATATTTTGTTAACATTACCTCAATCTCCTCCGGTTCCGGCCGGATGCGGGTATTCTGACTTAAAACCACGTATCCGGTTTTACCGACAAGCTTTTGAATCAGTCTGTCCATATTATCCAGAAAATCCGCTTTCCTGGTAAAATCCGTATGCTGTTTTTTCTTATCAAACATTTCATCGAACAAACCATAAAAAGCATCATAATTGTTCATTGTTGACGGATAGGGCGGATCCATATAGACGACATCCACATGATCAATCTTTTTTGTCATTTCAAATGCATCGCAATGATATGCCTTACAGTCCTGTCCTTGAAACACAGCTGCATTATATTCCTCAAAGTTTTCTCTCATATGGCTTTCAAAGGACTGGTTATGATAAGCTCTTTTTCTCTTATATTTCTTATAGCTGTAATCCTCATCCCGAAGCTTCTGTATCTGATTCCAAGGAACATTCATCCTGGAATAAGGCAGCTTGCGAATCATTGCCCTTCTCATTAAAGCCAAAAACAGATATTTTTCATTATCCTTTAGTTGTTCGGAAACAGCCGCTAATTTCCCCAGCTCCTGCACTTCTTCCCGATAGTACAGACGCTCCGACAAAAACGAAAATTTGTCAGTCAATTCCCGGACTCTTGCTTCATCTGCCTTTTTGTCAAATACAGACAGTCCCAAAATCTTATCCTCATTTTCGATCATCGCCTTGGCTATCACATAGTCCGCATATAAAATATCATTTGAAATCACGGAATATCCATTGGCCTTTAATGCATATGAAACCGAGCATCCACCGGCAAATATATCCAAAACAGTGCCTTTCTTTACAGGCATTTCTTCTATGATCCAGTTAACCAACTTCTCTTTGTTTCCTATGTAATTTACCTTTGGATACTTTGCCATGATCCAGTGCCTCCTCTACCTGCAAAGCAATCTGATATGCCAATTTAGGTGGCACCGCATTACCAATCTGCTGCTGTATCTGAATAGAGCTGCCTTCAAATATAAAATCATCCGGGAAGGATTGGATTCGCGCCAGTTCCCTCGCTGTTAAGGCTCTATTCTGTTCATAATGAAATATTTTTCTCATATCCCCGGTCACACATACCGATGGCTTTTTGCTGTCATACCGGATATATTTTCTGATATCTCCCGATTTCGGCCTTAGTTCCTCCGGAATATCCGTCCGGTCCCCGCCGTCTTTGATATAGCTCATCTTTTGAAGCATCTGCGCACTATGCTTCATCGCCCTGTGGTTGGGAATATCGCTGTCTTGTCCGCTTTCCAGTCTGGGCAAATCTTCAATCACGTCCCTGACCGTAAATACCTCGGAGGATTTTGCCGGATAAACAAACTCTGTGGAAACATCCTCCCTGATTCCCACTGCTACAAGCCGCCTTCTCTCCTGGGCCACTCCGAAATCAACGCTGTTCAGCACCTCATATTTTACCTTATAGCCGCACCCCGCATTTTCAAATGCCTTTATTACCTCCCTAATGGTCTGCCCCCTAAGATGGGTCGCCATTGTGGCAACGTTTTCCATAACAAACATTTTAGGCTTTACCCATGCTACAAACCGGACAAATTCCTTAAACAGTCCGTTCCGCTCATCCTCCATAAAGGTTCGTCCTATATTCCCCGCAATGGAAAATCCCTGACAGGGGGGCCCGCCGATAATCACATCCACTTCCTGACCGCCGGTTAACCGGGATATTTCGTCATTATCAATATTTCTGATATCTTCTATAACCAGTTTATGGTCGGAAAAATTCCGTTTATAGGTCTTTGCAAAGTCGGCATTGAGCTCAACCGAAAAAACATTATCAAAACCGGCCTGTTCAAAGCCTAAGGATAGGCCCCCTGCTCCGCAGAACAAGTCTACATATTTATACGCCATAATTGGCTCCTCCATTTTTCTGTTCAAACAGATGCCTGTGGTAAGCAAGGTATCCCTTTCTTTTTTCGTTCAATATACTTGCATCCAGACTGTATTTCTCAAAATCAGCCCTTATGGATTCCGCCACCTGATTTCCAATCAGTATATGTCCGTCATCCCCAAAAGAAATATCTTTTTTATCAAAATAGGAATCAACGGTAGGACTTAACAGTAAACTGTTATCCACATCATAAGCCTCGTCTTCCCTATGCTCCCTTAAGCAGTCTATTAAAGGCTTAATATGGGATGCAATCAAAGATTTATAGGGCTTCTTGTCCAGATAGCATACAACGTCTCCATAAACGGCTTTCGATTCTTCCTTTAGCTCGTCTTTGTAAATGCGGTGCTTTACGCCGTCACGCACAAAAGCTTCTTCAAAATCCTTATCCGCGATCTGCGGATCGTCCGCAAACCAGAACCTTTCTTCGTATTTATCATATTTCAAATCCACAAACCGTTTTAAATAGCCGATCAGATGTGCGATCTGATTATACTTTCTTTCATCAAATCCGCTTACAATGGCATACCGGTACTGCATATCCAATTCCTGTCTGGTAAGATACCCGGCGCTGTAATTGGATATATCCGTTACCATTAACGCCATTATATCATTCTTGGTCAAAGAACCGTTCTTATCTAACGTTTTTAAAAGGAAGTTCACATGCTTTAAATCCCTGTTGTCTACCGTTACATCGGAAGCTAAGGAAGAGCTTTCATAAAATATTTTGGAAAAAATGATTTTTTTCTTTTCTTTATGGGTTTCCCGTATAAAAGACTTTACCAGAGGATGATAGCCCAATAACAGGGGATAGATAAAGCCGATCTTTACAAATTGGTTAATAACCTTCCTTGCAGAAAGGGACGCATCTTTTCCCTTGAATCCGGAAATATGTACAATCTGCTGCTGTAATTCTTTGTACAGCTCTGATTCTTTAAAATCATCGGCGCTTTGTGCATTTTCCTCCAAGGCGGTCTTGTTTTTATCTATAAACAATACGATGATATTTAAGCAGTTATTAAATTTTGTCCCTGTAATATCCAGATGCGCCGCCGTGAATTTCCAGTAATTCTCATAAACCTCCACATCGCGCCTTTTCTTTGTGTTAGACAATATACGCTCCTCCGGTTGGAATGATGCATGGCTGTTTTGTAATCATCTGCCATTGCTTTGATCCTGCTTGTGTCGTAAATATATTATATTCATTTATTTGGAGAATTGCAAGCAAGGTCAGAACATTTGTTCTTACAGGTATTCCCCGCTCCGGATTACCGCATTTCACAGTAATCCTTATCTCTTTGACCGTTTCATATGCGGCTGGGAGTGGCTTAGATACTGCGGTTATTAAGTGAAGGGTTACTTGTGGGTTCATTATTCAGGACATTCTATTACTCTATATATCATATAATCTAATCCTTCCTCCCAATCCGAAGGGTATTTTTAGCATCTGGGATTCCATTCACTGATAAAGGGAGCCTTGGATTTATTTCTTCCATCTCAATACCCTTTTTCATAATACTAAGCAATCTGGCAATAGAAATCCCACCCTGCAACGCGATTGTCCATGTACCCCTATTCTAGCATACATATTTCTCCCTCACAATTTAAAATTCTTTCTTTTTCCATACACTATACATCCAACTATTAAACATCAAAAATCCTCGAAGGCACTGGGCTTTCAAGCATCCCCACGCCCCGGATTACTGAAAAGCCAACCGACAGCCTCCATTTCTTTTCGCTTTATGTCGGTCATCTCTTGGCTTCCTATGAAGTGCAGTATATAAAAAGAGTTCCCGGACGTTATCTGCGATAACTGCTTATCGTTTTGAAAACAAGAAAAGTCCATAAATAAGGGATTTGTATCTGGCAGTGTTGCATATGTGTTATATGCCAAAGACTACCCACACGTTCCTAGAACTACTCATTACCCTAATTATATACTCACTTTGATATAAAGGAGCTTGTAGCTGCGATTAATAAGATTTCAATTAAAAAGGACATTCCCAGATTTCTCTGAAAATGTCCTATACATATCAATATCTTTGTTGCATACCAGTTGCATTCGGTGTAAATTCCAGCACATCTGACAACTTCCCACAACCTCTGTAGCCCTTGTAAAATGGGCTTTTCTTGATATATTCGTTTCCGAAAGATTATCTCTTTGAAAACTGTGGTGCACGGCGGGCAGCTTTGAGGCCGTATTTCTTTCTTTCCTTCATACGAGGATCCCTTGTTAAGTATCCTGCTTTCTTTAATGTGGGTCTGTAGTCTGCGTCAACGGTAAGTAACGCTCTTGCGATACCGTGTCTGATCGCACCTGCCTGGCCTGTGTATCCGCCGCCTTTTACATTTACAAGAATGTCAAATTTGTCTACTGTGTCAGTAACTGCTAAAGGCTGACGAACGATAACCTTTAAGGTCTCAAGACCAAAGTAATCATCAATGTCTCTCTTATTTATGGTAATATTGCCTTTTCCGGGTGTTAAATAAACTCTTGCAATAGATTTTTTTCTTCTTCCGGTTCCATGATATCTTTCTGCTGTTTTAGCCATTTTAATTTCTCCTTTCAGTTCCTCTCATTAAAATGTTAATACTTCAGGCTTCTGTGCCGCATGTTTGTGATCAGATCCTGCATATACATGAAGCTTTTTGAACATCTGTCTTCCTAAAGGTCCCTTGGGAAGCATGCCTTTAACAGCAAGTTCGATAACCTGTTCTGGTTTCTTAGCTAATTTCTCTCTCAATGTAGCTTCTTTCATTCCGCCAACATAATCGGAGTGATGATAATAAATCTTCTGATCCATCTTCTTACCGGTCACTTTAATCTTTTCAGCGTTGATAACGATTACGTTATCGCCTGTGTCGATATGAGGAGTAAAAATCGGTTTATTCTTTCCTCTCAAAACTTTAGCAACTTCAGATGCTAAACGTCCTAATGTCATATCTGTAGCGTCTACTACATACCATTTTCTATCAATTGTAGCCGGACTAGCCATAAATGTTTTCATTGTGTTACCTCCAAAATGTTTATCAATGGATTAATTAGTTGTTCTTCCCTCCGGGGCTAATCGGAAAACGGGAAATTTTTTTGCGGCATTGACGGCCTTTCCGGGGCTTTGGACAGATTCCATCAAATGTCGCCACTGTGAAATATTATATTATACGCACCCTGGTGTGTCAACTTATTTTTTTGAGCAATTTTCACAAAATTCAAAAGAAACCAGCGTCAATCCTCTTGCCGGCGCCGTAGGTCCTGCCGCCTGTCTGTCCTTTGCCTTAAGAATTTCCTTTACCTGCTCCGGCTCCATTTTTCCCTTCCCCACTTCCAGAAGGGTTCCCGCAATAATTCTTACCATATTAAAGAGGAATCCGCTGCCGCTTACTCTGATGAGCAGATAAGCTCCTTCTTTTTTGACCTCTGCGCTATAAAGAGTGCGCACAGTCGTCAAGACCTGGGCTTTTGCCACGCAGAAGCTTTTAAAATCATGCTCTCCCACCAGATATTCCGCCGCCGTCTGCATCTTTTCTACATCCAGGGGAACATAGACGAAATGCGCATACTGCCTGCCGATGGGATTTTCATATCTTCCCATATAAATCCGGTATTCATAAGTCTTTTTTGTATTGCAGCGCCTCGGATGGAAATCCGGCTCCACCTCTATGGACCTCTGCACCCTGATATCCTCCGGCAGTCTGGCGTTTAAAGCCGGGGCAATTTTCTTTGGCAAAATCCTGTTTTCCGTATCAAACACGGCCATATTGCATAGTGCGTGAACGCCCGCATCGGTCCTGCTGGCGCCGATCACGGAAATATCCTCTCCCAAAAGTTCCCTTAAGGCTTTGTTCAATTCTCCTTCAATGGTAATTCCATTAGGCTGCACCTGCCAGCCGTTATAAGCGGTGCCGTCATAAGCAACCGTCAGCATAATCCGCTTCATGGCTTACCTCCCGTTCCGTTTCAATGCCCGAATCTCAATCGGGCAGGCTTTCTCAAAATCTCTCACAACCCCTTTTCTATCCCAAGGGAATCAGATGAAAGGGAAACAGCTTTCCCAACACTGCCGCTGCCGTCAAATAAACCGCCAGCACCACAAAACCGCCAAAATCCAGTTTATGATATTTCAAAGGCTTCATTTTTGTTCTGCCTTCTCCTCCCTGATAGCACCTTGCCTCCATTGCCATAGCAAGGTCATTGGCCCGCCGGAAGGCGGAAATAAACAAGGGAACCAGCAGGGGCACAAGAGCCTTTACCTTCTTTATAAGATTTCCGCTGTCAAACTCTGCGCCTCTTGCCATCTGCGCCTTCATGATTTTATCCGTCTCCTCCAATAAAATAGGAATAAACCTGAGAGCGATGGACATCATCATGGAAATTTCATGTACCGGAACCTTTATCTTCTTTAAAGGTCCCAAAAGGCTCTCCAATCCGTCTGTCAACTGATTAGGCGTTGTGGTAAGAGTCATTAAGGAAGACCCTACGATCAGAAAAACAAGCCGGATACACAAATAAAAGGCGTTGGCAATCCCCTCCCAGGTAAGACTGAATTTCCAAAAGGAAACAATGGGCTTACCGGGAGATAAAAACATATTGAACACCGCCGTAATGATCAGCAATATCATAATGGTCTTAATGCCTCTTAAAATAAAAG
This sequence comes from Lachnospiraceae bacterium, assembly GCA_910574745.1. Lineage (GTDB taxonomy): Bacteria > Bacillota > Clostridia > Lachnospirales > Lachnospiraceae > UBA2882. Next base: position 83,931 of record CAJTCE010000001.1, read on the forward strand.
AAAGGGGCACCTTGGATATCTTTACCATTGCACCTAAAAAAAGCAGGGCAATCAGATATATCGTTAAATTTTTGTATAAAAACAATGTTATAATATATACAAGGGTTCCAATCAGCTTAACCCTTGCATCCATCCTGTGTATAGGAGAATCCGCCTGATAATATTGTCCTAAAGTAATGTCCCGGAGCATACCGCTATCCTTTCTGTCCCTGCTGTTTTCCGTCACAGGGAATCTTGTCATCCATGTTTCTATCCTTCTTATCCCGTTTTATATTTCTGTCTTACGCAATTTCGTCTTTTATATCTGCAGCTTTTATCTCTGCCTTATTTCATCTTCAGCCTCTGCACTCTGGTCGCATATTATTATCGCTTTTCATACAGCCTCAGCAGTTCCGCCTTAGCCTCTTCTATAGTAGTTACCGTATCATCAACGACAAATCCCTTCTCTGCGCACCTGCTCATAATTTCTGTTACCGTGGGCACCGCCAATCCGATTTTTTCCAATTCCTCTCTGTGGGAAAATACCGCTTTGGGCGTATCATCCAGAAAAACTCCTCCATGGTTCATAACAATGATCCGCTCCACATAATCGGCAACATCATCCATGCTGTGGGAAACAAGTATAATCGTAATCCCCATTTCCTCATGAAGCTTTTTAATGAGATTTAAGATTTCTTCCCTTCCCTTTGGATCCAGGCCCGCAGTGGGCTCATCCAGAATCAGCACCTTTGGCTTCATTGCAATGACGCCCGCAATGGCAACCCGCCTTTTCTGTCCTCCCGACAAGTCAAAAGGCGACTGGTAAAAATATTCGTCCTCAAGTCCCACCATTTTCAAAGCTTCATAAGCTCTAAGCTCTACTTCCTTTTTGGAAAGGCCCAGATTCTTAGGGCCAAAACATACATCCGAGAAAACATCCGCCTCAAAAAGCTGATGCTCAGGATACTGGAACACAAGCCCCACATCGCTTCTCAATTGCTTCTTATCATAGTCTTCATCGGCTATATCCTGTCCGTTGAAGTAAACCTCTCCCTCTGTAGGCTTCATTAAGCCGTTTAAATGCTGCACCAGGGAAGATTTGCCGGAACCGGTATGCCCGATCAGTCCGATAAACTGCCCGTCGGGAATTACCAGATTCACATCCTTTAACGCCGCTACTTCCATATTGGTTCCGGCTTCATAAATACAGTTGACATGATTTAAGATAATAGGCACTGTAATTCCTCCATAAATTCATCGATTGTGAGAATTCCTTTTGAAAAAGGCATTCCCGCTTTTCTGCACTCCTCTGCAAGCAATGTGACCTGAGGCACCGTCAGTCTCAGTTCCTTAAGCTTATCCACCTTTGAAAAAATCTCCTTAGGGCTTCCCTGCATTTTGATGCTGCCCTTGTCCATAACGAATACCTTGTCTGCCATAACCACTTCTTCCATATAATGGGTTATGAGAATGATGGTAATATTTTCCACTTCATTTAAGGCGCGTACAGCCCTGATGACTTCCTTGCGCCCCTGGGGATCCAGCATTGCGGTAGGCTCATCCAGAACAATACATTCAGGATGCATGGCAAGAACTCCCGCAATAGAAACCCTCTGCTTCTGTCCGCCGGAAAGCTTATTGGGCGAATGCTTCCGGTATGCATACATTCCCACTGCCTTCAGGCTTTCCTCCACCCGCTCCCAGATTTCCTTGGTGGGAATCCCCATATTTTCCGGTCCGAATCCCACATCCTCCTCCACAATCTGACCGATGATCTGATTGTCCGGATTCTGAAATACCATACCTGCCGTCTTACGGATATCCCAGATATGGGATTCATCCCCCGTATCCATCCCAGCCACATAAATAGTCCCTTCTGTAGGAGAGAAAATAGCGTTTATATGCTTAGCCAGCGTTGACTTGCCGGAGCCGTTGTGCCCCAGAATGGCAATAAAATCTCCTTTTTCCACATCCAGATCCACCTGGTCCACCGCACGGGTAATTCCCTCAACGTTTCCTTCTTCATCCCGTCTTATATATTCAAATGTCAGCTTTTTTGTTTTAATCATATTCATAGTTGTTAACCTTTATTGTGAAACCGGTTTACATTTTACCACATCGCCTTTATTGTACAGGATAATGTATGGAATTACAAGAAAAAGCTAATAACAATATTGCACGCAGCTTATGGAGAATTGAGCTGATTTATGCTATGCTTACAGAATAGGGGGTATCTCCTCTTACAAATCCCCCCGCAGAGGTCCCTTATATCTGCAAGCATCGCAAAAACGCAATTGTCTGTAGAAATTAAGAAGAACTTCTTTGAGAAAAAATAATTACAAAAGTCAGGAATCCATATCATGAATAAGAAAAAAGAAATGAAATTATTAAAATACCGGATAATTTGCTGCTCTGCCGCCGCTCTTTTAGGCATCGGAGGGCTTATTTGTTTTACCTTTCCTAAAGGAGAAAAAGGAACCGATGATGCATCAACACCTTCTGTATCTGCAAATCCTCCTTTCAACCTTTCAGAGAATATATCCCCGCCCATTCTTTCCATTAATGAAGCGCCTCTTCCTCTTGACAATCAGGAAACTTTTACAGATAACTCATATTTGCAGGAAACGCCTTCATATACTGATACAAAAGAAAACGAGGCGCTTGTTATGACAGCTTCTGACCGCTATACCTATCAGGAGGGCTTTTTTTACCAGTCCCTTACCGATGATGTAAAAAACCGCATAAACGGCCTTTCCTATAAATCAGATTGTACCGTGCCCTACGAAGAGCTTCGCTATGTCTCTGTTTTGTATGAAGATTTCAACGGAGAAACCCGGATTGGCGAAATTGTCTGCAACAAGTCAATCGCCCGGGATCTGGTAGAGATTTTTTACGAGCTTTATTGTAATCATTATCAGATTGACAAAATAAAACTGGTGGATGAGTATGATGCGGATGACGATCTATCCTGCGCCGCCAACAATACCTCCTGCTTCAATTTCCGCAAAGTATACGGCTCGGATAACTTGAGCAAACATGCCTTAGGGCTTGCTATTGACATCAATCCTTTCCAAAATCCTTACGTTACCTATCCCGACGGCGTGGAACGCATATCCCCGCCCGGCAGCGAGCCTTATGCTGACAGGGATTCGGGACTGCCTCATATCATTACCGAAGACGACCTGTGCTATCAGTTATTTACCGCACATGGCTTTACCTGGGGCGGACACTGGCGCACCTTAAAGGACTATCAGCATTTCCAGAAGGAACTGTAATGATCATATTACCCCGCAGGACAAAAGGCCGTGACAGGTTATTTTACCAACTCTTTTAATTCCTGAAGCAGTTCCAGATCCGACTGCTGTACTTTAATGTTGGCTGTCACTGCCTCCTGTTCCGGTTTCGTTACCGTGATTTCTATGACAGTGCCCTCTTCCATCCCCTTGGAAAAGACCGCTTTTACAAATGCCACAAATTTGGGATGATTTCCCTCAAAAACACTTTTTGCACTCATGATTTTCATAAGCGATGCCGGATTTAACATAAACCTTCTTCCTTTCGTATACGATTTGAACCACATTTCGGTGGTGGTAATTCCTGCCTCTTTTTCTTCTCCATTACATCATAACATAAAAAATCCCCGTTTTCCGTTCCAATAGAATGAAATTCTATTTCCCTGTAACCCCGCTTTAAATAGATTCCCCTTGCCGGAAAAGAGGCGTCTATGCGCACGCTGCTTTCCCTTGCCAAAATTTCCTCCTCTGCAAAATCCAGCAAAGCCCTGCCATATCCCTTTCCCTGGTAGCCGGGCAGCACAAATAAACGGTATACCATAAAATCCGCCAAAAAGAGCTGACCGCATGCCGTCTTACTATGCTCCTACTAATTTTCTCAAAACAGGAATGCGCCTCACGATTTCATAGCATAGCACTGTAATAACAAAACTGCTGCATATAATCACAATTACCTGTAAAAGCAGATTGTCCACTCCTTTTAGCACATAGTATCCTAAGGCCACTAAAACAGACTGATGTATTACATAATCCGGAAAGGAAGCCTTTCTGAAATATTTTGTAAAGGCAGTTTCTTTATTTAAATATTCTTTTCCCAAAACAAACAACGTCAATATGCCCAGCCAGCATACAACATTAACTGCCAGGTCGCCATAAAAAGCATATCTGTAATAGGCAGCCGCCAATAAAAGCTCCGAAATCCCCCACACAGCCCCTATCCGTTTTATATGCTTTCTCAATCTTTCCATAACGCTGTCATCAGCCAGCACATAATATCCTAACAAATACAAAACCAGATTTTTCCCCAGACTAAAGCCGCCTATATTTCCCAAATAGTAAAAAAGCCAAACCGGAACAAATAGTCCGATCAACGCCCATAGGGGCATTTGGGAAATGAAAGCCTCACACCTTTCAACCGGCAGCCATTTCATGAAAATAAGCGAAACCAGCGATATCACAAACAAAAAGAGGATAAACCACAGCTGCCCCGGCGTAAAACCACCGTCATACCCTGTAAAATCTGTCACATGGGTAAAAAAATATTTCAGATTCTCCAGAATCCCCCCTTCATACCCAAAGAAAAACTTCCTTGCATAAAATGTCTGTATGGGAACCAGAATTACCGTCCCCGCCACAAAAGGAACGAACAGCTTATTGACCCGTTCCATGCAAAATTCCTTTATACTTCGCTTTTCTAAAGAATAACCGGCAGAAACTCCCGCTATCACAAACAATAACGGCATAAACCACGGATTAATCAATACAATCAATGTACTGATGATTCTATTATCTCCGCCCCATACATAAAACTTCAACCCAAAATCATTCCAGATCATAAAAGTATGTACCGGAAAAAGCAATAAAATTGTAAAGCTTCTCAAATTATCAAGATAATATTTTCTCATAAATCCTGCCTCACCAATCTCCCTGCACAATTCCATCTTATAGATTTCCACTACAATTTTCTCTACCATTTTCCCACAAAGCAGCACCTATTTCAAGCAATTTCATGCCTTGGCAAAACCCGCCTCCTCCGGAAACTGTTTCAGAGTCCAAAAAAGGACTACCGTTAAACGATAGTCCTTCTCATATACTTCTAAGCTTTCAAACCGGTTTATTTTAAACCAGCTCAAGAACAACTTCCATTGCTGCATCGCCCTTACGCTGTCCGATTTTGATGATACGTGTGTAACCACCTTTACGGTCTGCATATTTAGGTGCGATTTCGTCAAATAACTTAGCAGGAAGGTCAACCTCTTTTGTGTTTCTCTTTCTGCCGGCTTTTTCTGCAGGAACTTCTGTTACAGGGTATAATACTCTTAACATCTGTCTTCTTGCGTGAAGTCTGCTGGGTAAATCTTTTTTGATTTCTTTTTCTACTTCATCATAAACAGTAACCTTCTTACCGTCTACAACCTCTTTTACCCTCTTGCCTTCTGCATCTTTTCTCGGAACCTTTGCTGTTACTTTAACAGTCTCGTAGTTGTCCTTTTCTTTGACAGCCATTGCAATTAAGCCTTCAGCAATTTTTCTTACCTCTTTTGCCCTTGCTTCCGTTGTAACGATTTTACCGTGATACAGTAAGTTTGTTACCTGATTTCTTAATAATGCTTTTCTCTGGCTGCTTGTTCTGCCAAGTTTTCTGTACTTTGCCATTTTTATAATCCTCCATTCATGGTACCACCGGGCAACGCTCTTCTGGTCTTATATACCCCGCGGCGTCTACTGCCACTCATGAGTGCACATAAGGACGCTCTTCGGTCTTACTCCATATGCCAATCATATATTTGTCGGCCTTAAAGCTTATTCCTCGCTGGAATTCAACTCAAGCCCTAATTCTTTTAATTTTGCCAATACTTCCTCTAAGGATTTACGTCCTAAATTACGAACCTTCATCATATCGTCGGAGGTCTTATTGGTTAACTCTTCAACCGTATTGATACCTGCCCTTTTTAAGCAGTTAAAGGAACGAACAGACAATTCCAGTTCATCAATACTCATTTCCAGTACTTTTTCCTTTTCGTCATCTTCTTTTTCAATCATGACTTCTGCACTCTTAGCATTCTCAGATAAATCGATAAAGAGTTTTAAATGCTCGCTGAGCACCTTAGCCGCCAGGCTGACAGCTTCATCCGGCTCAAGAGTACCATTTGTATATACATCCAATGTCAGTTTGTCAAAATCCGTAATCTGTCCTACACGGGTATTCTCTACGGTCAGATTCACCCTTTCAACCGGTGTATAAATAGAATCTACAGCGATTACGCCGATGGGTAGATCATCGCTTTTATTCTTTTCGGCGCTTATATAACCTCTGCCTTTTGTAATGGTAAGCTCCATATACAATTTACAGTCCTTACCACCGCTTAATGTAGCGATAACCTGATCCTTGTTAACAATTTCAATATCGGAATCCACCTGAATATCGGATGCCTTTACAACGCCCTCTCCCTCAAACTCAATATATGCGGTTTTGGGTTCATTAGAGGAACTGGAATTCTTGATTGCAAGACTCTTCAGATTCATAATGATTTCCGTTACATCTTCTTTTACACCGGGAATGGAACTGAATTCATGTAAAACGCCTTCGATTTTTACCTGGCTCACGGATGCGCCGGGCAGGGAAGAAAGCATAATTCTTCTTAAGGAATTACCAAGTGTAATACCGTAACCTCTTTCCAAAGGCTCTACAACGAATCTGCCATACTTTTTATCTTCTGAGATTTCTGTAACTTCAATATTAGGTCTCTCAAAATCAAACACTGCAATACCCTCCTTACAAACTGATTATTATTTGGAGTACAACTCGACGATAAGCATCTCATTAACCGGAACGTCAATCTGCTCTCTTGTAGGAAGTACCTTTACAGTTCCTTTTAAACCTTCTAAATCCTGGTCTAACCATTCAGGAACCAGTCTTCCGCCGGTTACTTCAACAATATCTTTATATCTCTGTAAGCTTCTGGATTTTTCTCTTACTTCGATTACATCGCCGGCTTTTACCAGATAAGACGGAATATTAACCGGCTTACCGTTTACCAGAAAATGCTTGTGGCCTACAACCTGTCTTGCTTCTCTTCTTGTTCTTGCAAAGCCAAGACGGAAAACCACATTGTCCAATCTGGATTCCAGCATAACCATTAAGTTTTCGCCAGTCATGCCTTTCATTCTTTCAGCCTTCTTATAATAATTTCTGAAAGGCTTCTCCAACACGCCATAGATAAATTTTGCTTTCTGTTTTTCTCTTAACTGAGTACCGTACTCGCTCATCTTCTTTCCGGCTCTTAAGGATTTACGGTTTGATTTCTTGTCATATCCTAAATAAGTCGGATCTAAATCGAGAGATCTGCATCTCTTTAAAACAGGAACTCTGTTTACTGCCATTTTTCTTTTCCTCCTACTATTGTTTACAGTGCGATTTCTTCGCACTTTCTTCCAACATGCTTGTTTCTATATTATTAAAATCTTTGCACAGATATGTGCCCTGCCATACTCTGCTTCCATCGGATAACCCGAAAACCGGGTCCCCCACAGGTAACTATACGCGGCGGCGTTTGGGCGGGCGGCATCCGTTATGAGGTACGGGAGTCACGTCTCTGATACTTGTAACCTCCAGACCGCATGCCTGTAAAGCACGGATTGCTGCTTCTCTTCCTGAACCGGGTCCCTTTACAAAAACATCTACTGTTTTTAATCCATGTACTAATGCTGCCTTTGTTGCAGTCTCTGCTGCCATCTGTGCTGCATATGGAGTAGATTTCCTTGAACCTCTAAAACCAAGACCACCGGCACTTGCCCAGCTTAACGCATTGCCTTCCGTATCCGTTAATGTAACAATGGTATTGTTAAAGGAAGACTGAATATGTGCCTGTCCGCGTTCAACGTTTTTCTTAACACGCCTTTTTGTAACTTTTTTAGCTGCTACTTTTTTAGCCATTTTTAAACTAACCTACTTTCTTCAATATGCTTGATTATTTCTTCTTGTTTGCTACGGTTCTCTTAGGACCTTTTCTGGTTCTTGCGTTTGTCTTGGTCTTCTGACCGCGAACCGGAAGTCCTTTTCTGTGACGGATTCCTCTATAGCATCCGATTTCCTGCAATCTCTTAATGTTTAAAGCGATTTCTCTTCTTAAATCACCCTCAACAGTCTGGGTTGCATCAATCACTTCACTGATTCTCTTTACTTCTTCATCTGTTAAATCCCTGCAACGTGTGTCGGGATTTACTTTTGCCTCTGCTAAAATGCGGTTAGAACTTACTCTGCCGATTCCGTAGATGTAAGTAAGACCGATTTCAACACGTTTGTCTCTTGGTAAGTCAACACCTGCAATACGAGCCATCTTAAAAATTCCTCCATTTGTTTAATTGCTGCAATTGCCTGGGGCAACCGCAGTCCGTTACTAATTGATTGGGGGATCCTAAACATCCCCAACCGGGCATCTGCCCGATCTTTCCGATACTAAAGATGTCTTCTCGGTATCAATAAGTAATCTCCCGTAGGCTCATCTACGTTCAATTATCTTAAAGAGCATATCCTGATGACGGCAGGCTATGCTTCAGCCGCTTTTTAAAACCGATAAAGCTTCCACTATGGTCTGTTTTTTGTGGACTATCCCTGTACCTGTTTGTGCTTGGGATTCTCACAGATTATTCTGATTTTCCCTTTTCTTTTAATTACTTTGCATTTTTCGCAAATTGGTTTTACTGATGATCTGACCTTCACGTTAAAACCTCCTTTCACAAAAAGACCGTTTTACATTATAACACAAGGGTATTTTAATTGCAATCCCCTTTCTTCATGATATTTCCAATTTTTCTATCTCGGTTTACTCTTATTTATCTCTCCAGATAATTCTTCCTTTTGTCAGGTCGTAAGGGGACAGCTCCAAGGTTACCTTATCCCCCGGCAGAATACGGATAAAGTTCTGTCTCAGCTTTCCGCTGATATGGGCTAAAACCTTATGTCCGTTTTCCAGTTCTACCTGAAACATGGTATTGGGCAGCTTTTCAACTACTGTTCCTTCAATTTCGATTACATCTGCTTTCGACATGTCATACCTCCGCATTTCCTACATGTATCTGATAAAGTTTCATGATTCTTCTAATCTCATGGTCATAAACCCTCTCGCCCTTTTGAAGCTTTTCTCCCGCTTCTCCGGTATCAAAGGCTTTGTTAACAACAATGTGCTTCCGGTTTTTCTTTTTGGGTTTTTCCAAAAGCTTTAAATTTCCGTCACACAAATATACATATTCATTATCTTCCTTAACAATGACATAAGCGCTTCCTTTATCATGGCCTGCCATTGAAACCGCAATTTTTCCAATCATCCTTTTCCCTCTATATTAATTGTCAGGATTTTCGATTAAGGTAAGGATTTCCGGTCCGCCTTCCGGCGTGATCAGGATTGTATTTTCATAGTGCGCCGAAAGACTGGCATCTGCCGAAACGACCGTCCAGTCATCATCCAGCCACTCTACATCCCCTGTTCCTGCGTTAATCATAGGCTCTATGGCAAAAGTCATACCCGCACAAAGCTTTAATCCTCTTCTTTTCTGGGCAAAATTGGGAATCTGCGGATCTTCATGAAGGCGTGTGCCGATTCCATGTCCTACCAGGTCTCTTACAATTCCGTATCCGAACCGGCTGATATAAGCGTCTATGGCATTTGAAATATCAAACAGATGATTGCCATCCTTTGCCATTTCTATTCCTTCAAAGAAGCTCTGTTTTGTACGTTCAATCAGAAGTCTTGCTTCCTCACTGATTTTACCCACGCCGAAGGTTCTTGCCATATCCGAGTGGAAGCCTTTGTATATCAGCCCCGCGTCCAGACTGACAATGTCGCCCTCTTTCAGAATCCGTTCCTTTCTCGGAATTCCATGCACGACTTCTTCATTTACAGAAACACAGATGGAAGCCGGATAACCCTGATAATGTAGGAAATTAGGAACGCATCCCTGTTTTCGTATCAGCTTATCCCCCAGATTGTTAATATCCATGGTGGAAATACCGGGCTTAATTGCCTGTTCCAGTTCCCGGAACACTTCGCCGAGCAAACGGCAGGAAGTCCTCATCAATTCAACTTCCCTGGCAGATTTAATTGAAACAGCCATGTTCTTACTCTCCTAAAATACTAACGATCGCTACAAATACATCCTGCATATCCACAGTACCGTCAACGCTTTTAAGCACGCCCTTTTTCTCATAAAAGTCAATCAGGGGCTGGGTCTGCTCATGATATACATTTAAGCGGTTTTTCACGGTTTCTGCTTTATCGTCGTCTCTTAACACCAGCTCTTTACCGCATCTATCGCAAATTCCTTCCGCTTTAGGCGGAACGTGCTCAATATGATATGTTGCTCCACAGGAAAGGCATGCCCTTCTTCCGCTCATTCTCCTGACAATGTTCTCATCCGGCACATCTACATCAATGGCAAAATCGATTTTGTCGCCAATGTTGGCCAAAGCCTCCTCCAAAACCTCTGCCTGAGGAATGGTTCTTGGGAATCCGTCTAAAACATAGCCCTTTTCACAGTCATCCTTTGCAACTCTGTCCAGTAAAATCTTAACTGTCAGTTCATCAGGAACCAAAAGACCCTGGTCCATATATTTTTTGGCTTCCATTCCAAGCTCTGTGCCGTTTTTAATATTTGCCCTGAAAATATCGCCTGTAGAAATATGGGGAACACCGTATTTGTCGGCAATCATCTTTGCCTGGGTTCCTTTTCCGGCTCCGGGAGCACCTAACATAATAATTTTCATCTCAAACCTCCGAGCGCATATGCAATTCATGGGACAAAGCGGAATCCGCCTGTCCCAGAATTTACATCTTTCTTAATGATCAGTCATTTAAAAAACCTTTGTAATTTCTTACCAGCAACAAGGATTCAATCTGCTTTACAGTTTCCAGAACAACGCTGACGATAATAATCAGACTGGTTCCTCCAAAGGAAACATTTGCTCCGAAAATGCCGTTGAAAATGTAAGGAATAACTGCTACAATAATCAACCCGCAGGCTCCGATAAAAATAATATAGGTAAGAATTTTATTTAAATATTCCGTAGTAGGCTTACCGGGTCTGATTCCCGGAATAAAACCACCCTGCTTTTTAATGTTATTTGACACCTCAAGAGGGTTAAAGGTAATGGATGTATAGAAATATGCAAAAAACACAACTAAAATCACATATACCAAAAGCCCGATGGAATACTGGGGTGTGCTGGGTTTACACCAGTTGTTGGAACTGAGTCCCTTCAGAATCTCCGCCCATACTCCGGTTCCGTTATATCCTAAAAGCTGGCATATAATAACAGGAAACTCCATTAAAGAAGAGGCAAAGATAATCGGAATCACTCCGGCTGTATTAATTTTCAGCGGAATCGTTGAATTCTGTCCGCCTACGGTACGTCTGCCCTGGATTTTCTTTGCATACTGAACCGGTATTGTACGCACGCCGTCATTTAAAATAACTACGATCACAATCATTCCTATGACTACCGCCATAATGACTACAGCAGCCACAACTCCCAGAGCGATCGTCTCCGCACCCTTTACGAATTGATCGTAAAGACCTTTGAAGTCCTCCGGAATTCTGGAAATAATGTTAATGACCAGTACGATTGAGATACCGTTTCCAACACCATTTTCGGTAATTCTTTCGCCAATCCACATTAAAAATGCGCTGCCGGCGGTCAATGCAACAATTACCACAACATAATCAAGCGCTACGATATCTCCCTCCAGCAAGCCCTGATTACCGAAACCGATGGCAACTGCTGATGATTCGATTAACGCAAGTCCTACTGTTACATAACGGGTAATTGCGGCAATTTTCTTACGTCCATCCTCTCCATCCCTCTGCATCTCTTCCAGCTTCGGAATCGCAATGGTTAGAAGCTGCATAATAATGGATGATGTAATATATGGTGTAATATTAAGTGCAAGTACGGACATTCTTATAAAAGAACCACCCGTAAATGCGTCAACAAAGCCAAATGCCCCACCGGTCTGCTGTTCAAACCACTGTGCAAAAAACTCCCTGTTTACTCCCGGAACCGGCAGCTGACATCCGAAACGGATGACAACCAGCATTACCAGGGTAAACAAAAGCTTATTTCTGACTTCTTTGACCTTAAATGCATTTTTTAGGGTTTCTAACATTAGATCACCTCTACTGTTCCACCAACTGCTTCAATTTTTTCTTTGGCTGACGCGCTGAGGGCATCTACCTTAACTGTAAGCTTTTTGGTAAGTTCTCCATTTCCGAGGATCTTAACTCCGTCGCCTGTCTTTTTGATAACGCCTGCATTTAATAATGCTTCCACATCAACGGTTGCTCCGTTATCAAATCTTTCCAGTGCATCTACATTGATGCTGATAATCTCTTTTGAATTTCTGTTCTTGAAGCCCCTCTTGGGAATTCTTCTGTATAAAGGCATCTGTCCGCCTTCAAATCCGACTCTGGGAGCTCCGGAACGTGCCTTCTGTCCCTTGTGGCCTTTACCGGCAGTTTTGCCGTTACCTGATCCGTGTCCACGGCCTCTTCTAAAATTATCACTGTGTTTAGAACCTTCAGCAGGTCTTAAATTTGATAATTCCATGATCGCACCTCCTTAAGCTAATTTTATGCTTCTTCCACTTTCACTAAATGTTTCACCTGGTTGATCATGCCTCTGGTTGCATCATTATCAGGTAATTCCACTGTTTTGTTTAACTTTCTTAAACCTAATGCGGCAACCGTTGCTTTGTGCTTGGGAATAGCGCCGATCGTAGATTTTACTAAAGTTATTTTTAATTTCTTGTCTGCCATTTTCGTTTCCTCCTTAAGCCATGATATCGCTTACAGCTTTACCGCGGTTCTTAGCTACTTCTTCAGGAGTCTTTAACTGGCTTAATCCTTCAATTGTTGCAAGAACAACGTTCTGCTTATTGTTGGAACCCAAAGATTTTGTACGGATATTTTTAATTCCTGCAAGCTCACACACGTTACGGGCAGGACCTCCGGCGATTACACCGGTACCTTCGGGAGCTCTCTTTAAAAGCACGCTTGCGCTTCCGAACTTTCCGTAAATGTCATGTGTAATACTGTTGTTTTCATCTAAAGCAACGCTTACGAGTCTCTTTGTAGCATCTTCTTTTCCTTTACGGATTGCTTCCGGAATTTCAGTAGCTTTTCCAAGACCAGCGCCAACGTGTCCGTTACCGTCGCCTACAACAACCAATGCTGTAAAACGCATGTTACGACCACCTTTAACAACCTTTGTTACACGTTTAATGGAAACAACTTTTTCAGTAAGTTCCATATTACTTGTATCTATGATTGAACGTTTCATGTGTCTTTTCTCCCTTCCTAAAATTCCAGACCAGCTTCTCTTGCTGCCTCTGCCAATGCTGCGATTTTGCCCTGGTATATAAAGCCGCCTCTGTCAAAGACTACGGTTGTAATACCCTTTTCTAATGCTTTCTTCGCAATTACAGTTCCTAAATATGCTGCCGCTTCAACGTCATTGGTTTTCTTTAATTCAGCCTTTACGTCCTTCTCAAGGGTAGAAGCTGCAACTAATGTATTTCCAACGGTATCGTCGATAATTTGAGCATACATATGATTATTACTTCTAAACACGGACAGACGCGGTCTTTCAGGTGTTCCGCTTAAAGAATTGCGCAATCTGTTGTGCTTTTTTACACGAATTTTCTGTCTTGATTCTTTATTAATCATTTTCACACTCTCCTTATCTATTTCTTACCAGTCTTGCCGACTTTACGTCTGATAACTTCATCAGCATATTTTATACCCTTGCCCTTATAAGGTTCAGGTCTTCTCTTATCTCTGATTTCAGCTGCAAACTGACCAACTTTTTCTTTATCAATGCCCTTGACAATAATGATGTTCTGTCCGTCTAAGACAGTCTCAATGCCTTCGGGATCCGTCATTTCAACCGGATGAGAGTAACCCAGGTTTAATGTTAATGTCTTACCCTGTTTTGCCGCTCTGTAACCTACACCGTTTACTTCCAGCTTCTTTTCGTAGCCTTCCGTTACGCCAACAACCATGTTGTTGATCAGTGTTCTTGTCAGACCATGCAGGGATTTCATTTTCTTTAAATCATTAGGTCTGGAAACAACGATCTGTTCGCCGTCCTTCTTGATTTCCATTTCAGCGGGTAATACTCTTTCAAGAGTACCCTTGGGACCTTTTACAGTCACTTTGTTATTTTCTGCAATTTCCACAGTTACGCCTGCGGGAACCGCGATTGGCATTCTTCCTATACGTGACATGCCCGTACCTCCTATAATGTTTGAATTAATTAATGGTAATTACAAGTAAAGGGTTAAGGAAGCTCGATTCACCAGGCTCGTGAAATACCTCGCCAAGTTCCTTCGAGCAATTCTCGCACTAGATTCGAAAAAACCTCATCAAGTGCTCTGAATCCCTTCGAGCAATCTTCGCACTAAACTCGTGAAATACCTCGTTAAGCGCTCTAGATTTACCATACAAACGCTAAAACTTCTCCGCCTACCTGAAGTTCTCTTGCTTTCTTGTCAGTTACAACGCCCTGGTTTGTGGAAATGATCGCAATACCGAGTCCGCCTAATACTTTAGGAAGCTCTTCCTTGCCTGCATACACACGTAAACCGGGTTTGGAAATTCTCTTGATACCGGAAATGATCTTTTCATTCTTATCTGCACCGTATTTTAAGGTAATACGGATAGTCTTGAAGTTACCATCTTCGATTAAGTCATATTTTCTGATATATCCTTCATCAACTAAGATGTCTGCGATAGCCAGTTTCATCTTGGATGAAGGTACATCTACTGTATCATGTTTTGCAGTATTCGCGTTACGGATTCTTGTAAGCATATCTGCAATTGGATCACTCATTGCCATTGTATGTTGCCTCCTTTTCTATCTCTTACCAACTGGCTTTCTTTACGCCTGGAATTTGTCCTTTGTATGCTAACTCACGGAAGCAAACTCTACAAATACCATATTTTCTTAAGTATGCATGTGGACGTCCACAGATTCTGCAGCGTGTATATTCTCTTGTGGAGAATTTAGCAGGACGCTGCTGTTTAATCTTCATTGCTTTCTTAGCCATGCGAATTTACCTCCTTCTATTTTGCAAACGGCATATTGAATAATGTCAACAACTCACGGGCTTCTTCGTCGGTTTTGGCTGTTGTTACGAAAATAACATCCATACCTCTTACCTTGTCAACCTTATCGTACTCGATTTCAGGGAAGATAATCTGCTCCTTGATGCCCAGTGCATAATTGCCTCTGCCGTCAAACGCGTTGGGGTTTACACCTCTGAAGTCACGTACACGAGGTAATGCGAGGTTTACCAAACGATCCAGAAACTCATACATTTTCTCGCCTCTCAAGGTTACCTTGCAGCCGATTGCCTGACCTTCTCTTAATTTAAAGTTGGCAACACTCTTCTTTGCCTTTGTTGTAACAACCTTCTGACCAGCAATGGTCTCTAAATCTTTCACAGCAGATTCCAAAGCCTTTGCGTTGTCTTTTGCTTCGCCAACGCCCATATTGATAACGATTTTTTCAAGCTTTGGTACTTCCATGATATTTTTGTATCCGAACTTCTTGACCATAGCGTCAACAATCTCGTCTTTGTATAAATCTTTCAGTCTACTCACGGATTAAGACCTCCTCTCCTATTTGTCGATTACCTCACCCGTTGCTTTTGCAAAACGAACCTTTTTGCCGTCTTCTACTTTAAAGCCCACTCTTGTAGCTTTTCCGTTTACAACCAGCATTACGTTTGATGCGTCAATGGGTGCTTCTTTTTCAATTCTTCCGCCGTTCTGGTTGGCTGCCGAAGGTTTCATATGCTTTGTAATCATATTGATTCCTTCCACAACAACCCTGCCGCTTTTAGGGTCTACGGAAACAACCTTGCCTTCTTTGTCTTTATCTTTGCCGGCAATAACCTTAACGGTATCGCCTTTCTTAATCTTTAACATACGGCACCTCCTATAATACTTCGGGAGCTAAGGATACGATTTTCATGAACTGTTTGTCACGAAGCTCTCTTGCTACCGGTCCAAAAATACGGGTTCCTCTGGGAGTTTTGTCCTCTTTTATAATAACAGCAGCATTTTCATCAAATCTGATATAGGAACCGTCTTTACGACGAGCGCCTTTCACTGTGCGGACTACTACAGCTTTTACTACATCGCCTTTTTTTACAACGCCGCCTGGTGTTGCATCTTTAACGGTAGCAACGATTATATCACCAATGCCGGCATATCTTCTTGTTGATCCACCCATAACACGGATACAAAGCAACTCTTTCGCACCGGTGTTATCAGCAACCTTCAATCTGCTTTCCTGTTGAATCATGCCAATTCTCCTTCCTGAATGCTTATTTAGCTCTCTCTACGATTTCAACAAGTCTCCATCTCTTATCCTTGGATAAAGGTCTTGTTTCCATTACTTTTACGGTATCGCCGATGTTACATTCGTTGTTTTCATCGTGAGCTTTTAACTTGTAGGTTCTTTTCACAATTTTCTTGTAAAGAGGATGTTTTACATGATCTTCCACAGCAACAACGATGGTTTTCTGCATTTTATTACTTACGACCCTACCGGTACGTGTTTTTCTTAAATTTCTTTCTTCCACGATCTATTCTCCTTCCTGTCGAGAATTATTCTGCAACTTTAGTTTTCTGGGTAATAACCGTACGAATTCTGGCAATGTTCTTACGAACCTCTTTGATTCTGCTGGTATTATCTAACTGATTGGTTGCATTTTGGAATCTCAAATTGAAAAGTTCTTTTTTAGCAGCTACTAACTCATCTGCTAACTCTGCAGCTGATTTTGCCTTTAAATCTTCTACATATTTATTAGTTTTCATTTGATACACCGCCTTCCAAGTCTGCTTTAGAAACGATTTTACATTTACATGGAAGCTTATGTGTTGCAAGACGTAATGCTTCCCTTGCTACCTCTTCCGGTACTCCGGCGATTTCAAACATTACGCGGCCTGGCTTAACAACTGCTACCCAGTATTCAAGAGTACCTTTACCGGAACCCATACGTGTTTCTGCTGGTTTGTTAGTTACTGGTTTATCCGGGAAAATCTTAATCCATACTCGGCCGCCACGTTTGATATAACGAGTCATGGCAACACGGGCTGCTTCAATCTGATTAGATTTGATCCAACATGGCTCTAAAGCCACGATACCATATTCGCCGTAGGTAATCGTATTACCCTTTGTACATTTTCCCGCCATGGAACCGCGGAACTGTTTACGACGTTTTACTCTTTTCGGCATTAACATTATTTATCGCTCCCTTCCTGATTTCCTTTAGTAGGAAGTACTTCGCCTTTGTAGATCCAAACCTTTACGCCTACCTTGCCGTAGGTTGTATCTGCCTCAGCGAATCCATAGTCAATATCTGCTCTCAGTGTCTGAAGAGGAATGGTTCCTTCGCTGTAGAACTCTGTACGAGCCATATCAGCGCCGCCTAAACGTCCGCTGACGCTTGCCTTGATACCAAGCGCTCCGCCCTTCATGGTTCTGCCCATGCAGGATTTCATGGCACGTCTGAAGGATACACGGTTCTCTAACTGTCCGGCAATGTTCTCTGCAACTAACTGTGCATCTCTGTCGGGTTTCTTGATTTCTTTAATATCTACTAAAACTTTCTTGTCTGTCAGCTTGGAAAGTTCTTTTTTGGTTACCTCGATTTCCGCACCGCCTTTTCCGATAACAACGCCCGGTTTTGCTGTATAGAGGATAACCTTTACTCTGTCGGATGCTCTCTCGATTTCAATCTTGGAAACGCCCGCACTGTATAATTTTTTCTTAAGGTATTTTCTGATGTTGTAATCTTCTACTAAGTAATCAGCGAACTCACCATCAGCATACCATCTGGAATCCCAATCTTTAATAACGCCGACCCTTAAGCCGTGAGGATTAACTTTCTGTCCCATTACTTTTCCTCCTATCTTTCATCAAGCACGATTGTGATGTGACTTGTTCTTTTTAAGATTCTGTAAGCCCTGCCCTGCGCTCTTGGCTGTACACGCTTCATGGTAGGCCCCTGGTTTGCGTAGCACTCTGCAATATAAAGCTTATCAGCGCTCATATGGTTGTTGTTCTCCGCATTTGCGATTGCGGATTCTAATAACTTCTTGATAACGCTGGATGCGTATCTGGGATTGTAAGCTAAAATACCCAAAGCAGTTTCAACATCCTTGCCTCTGATGGCATCTAATACAAAACAAGCCTTTTGCGCCGGAATTCTGGCATAAGAAACCTTTGCGCTGGGTCTTGTGTCTTTATTACTGTTTCTCTCCCTTTTGATCTGGGATCTATGTCCTTTTGCCATGGATGAAACCTCCTTTCAAATTATCTAACTCTTGATTTCTTTTCGTCTTTTCCATGTCCTCTATAAGTTCTGGTTGCTACGAACTCACCTAACTTGTGACCAACCATATCCTCTGTAACATATACAGGTACATGTTTTCTTCCGTCATGGACAGCAAAGGTGTGTCCTACGAAGGAAGGGAATATCGTGGAACGACGGGACCAGGTTTTGATAACTTGTTTCTGTCCTGCTTCATTCATAGCATCTACTTTTTTCAGTAAGCTTGCATCTGCAAACGGTCCTTTTTTCAGTGATCTTGCCATTTTGATTCCTCCTTATCTACTTAATAGCTCTGCCGTCTCTACGTCTTACGATTAACTTGTTGGATTGTTTCTTTTTCTTACGAGTCTTAAGACCGAGAGCAGGTTTACCCCAAGGTGTGCATGGTCCGGGACGACCGATTCCGGTCTTTCCTTCTCCACCGCCGTGCGGATGGTCGTTGGGGTTCATAACAGAACCACGAACTGTAGGGCGGATACCCATATGGCGTTTGCGTCCTGCTTTACCGATTTTGATAAGGTTGTGATCACCATTGCCTACTACACCGATTGTTGCGCGGCATCCGATAGGCACCATTCTCATTTCGCCGGAAGGTAAACGAAGGGTTGCATATTTTCCTTCCTTAGCCATTAACTGTGCGCTGTTTCCTGCTGAACGAACCATCTGTCCGCCCTTGCCGGGCTGCAGCTCAATATTGTGAACCTGAGTACCTACGGGAATTGCTGTTAAAGGCAGGCAGTTGCCTACTTTTACTTCAGCTGTTGCGCCGTTCATAACGGTCATGCCGTCTGTTAAGCCCTCGGGAGCAAGGATATATGCTTTCTCGCCGTCTGCATAGCAGATTAAAGCGATATTAGCGGAACGGTTAGGATCATACTCGATACCGATTACTTTTGCGGGGATGCCGTCTTTATTTCTCTTGAAATCGATGATTCTGTATTTTCTCCTGTTTCCGCCTCCGCGGTGTCTGACTGTGATTTTACCCTGATTGTTACGACCGGCATTCTTGCTCAAGGAAGTGCAAAGGGATTTTTCCGGTGTTGTCTTGGTAATTTCGGAAAAATCGGAACCAGTCATATTCCTTCTGGATGGTGTATATGGGTTATATGTCTTAATTCCCATGGTTGTTTCTCCTTTCGATTGCATTTGTCATCACGCTTGTGTGCGTATGGTTTGACATCTTAGAGACCTGCGAAAATCTCGATGTCCTTGCTGTCTTCTGTCAACCAGACCATGGCTTTCTTTGTCTTAGCGGTTTTTCCCACTGTCATGCCGCGTCTTTTTTTCTTGCCTTCGCAATTCATTGTGTTGACCTTGGCTACCTTAGCGCCTTCAAACATTTTTTCAACAGCTTCTTTAATCATGCTTTTATTTGCTTCCGGGTGTACTAAGAATGTGTATTTCTTCTCTCCCATGCCGGCCATACTCTTTTCGGTAATAACCGGTTTTAAGATAACGTCATAATACTGGATTGCTGCCATTATGCATACACCTCCTCAAGCTTTTTGGCGGAGTCCTTGGTAAGAACTACTTTTTTCGCTTTCATAACATCGTATACATTGATGGTATTTGTCAGAGCCGTATTGATCTTATTTAAGTTTCTTGCACTCATAACAATATTTGCATCGTTATCAGCCAAAACTACCAGACCGTTTTCAACCTGTAAGTTATCCATAACAGCTTTGAAAGCTTTTGTTTTAATTTCATCTAATTTTAATTCATCAACAACGATTAAATTTCCGTCCTGCACCTTGCTTGTTAAAGCAGATTTCAATGCAGCGCGTCTTTCTTTCTTATTTAATCTGATTGTGTAATCTCTGGGTGTGGGAGCGAATACAACGCCGCCTCCTGTCCACTGGGGAGATCTTGTTGAACCCTGTCTTGCATGACCGGTTCCTTTCTGTCTCCAGGGTTTTCTTCCGCCGCCGGAAACTTCAGAACGTGTTTTTGCCTTCTGTGTTCCCTGACGTTTGTTGGCAAGCTGTGCAACGACTGCCAAATGTACCAGATGTTCATTTACTTCAACACCGAATACCGCATCGTTTAAGTCCATTTTGCCGACTTCCTTGCCTTCCATATTATAAACAGATACGTTTGCCATCTGAATGGTCCTCCTTTCGTCCTAATTAAGCTTCAACCTTAACGGTTTCTTTGATTGTTACTAATGCTTTTTTAGGTCCCGGTACTGCACCTTTGATTAAAAGTAAATTCTTCTCAGCATCAACTCTTACAACCTGAAGATTCTGGATCGTTACTTTCTTGCATCCCATATGTCCGGGCATTCCTTTCCCTTTGAACACCTTGGAAGGGGAAGAACATGCGCCGTTGGAACCCTGATGACGGTGGAACTTGGAACCGTGAGCCATAGGTCCTCTGTGCTGTCCGAATCTCTTGATCGCACCCTGGAAGCCTTTACCTTTGGAAATTGCGCTTGCGTCAATCTTGTCGCCGGCTTCAAAGATGTCAGCTTTGATTTCTGCGCCGAGCGTATACTCGTCCGCGTTTTCAAACTTAAATTCCCTCACATATCTCTTGGCGGAAACGCCTGCCTTGTCAAAATGACCTTTTAAGGCTTTGTTTACGCCATGTCTGTGTACGATTTCTTTCTTTCCTGCTTTATCTTTGTTGACAATCTTTTCTTTCTTATCAACAAAGCCGACCTGTACTGCACTGTAACCGTCGTTGTCTACTGTCTTGATCTGGGTTACAACACAAGGTCCTGCCTGAAGAACGGTAACAGGAATTAATGCGCCGTCTTCATCGAAGATTTGAGTCATTCCGACTTTTGTTGCTAAAATAGCTTTCTTCATTTTGTTACCTCCTTGTTTCTACAGCGGAACGGGTCATAGGTTTCCCTCGCCGTTCATACTAGATCCAGGTACATATAAGTGGAACTTTTCGTTGCTTCTATATAAACCTAATTTCAGGATCTAATCTGTTGCTTTTCAAAATCATTTCATTTTGATACCGATGAAAACACCGGCAGGCATCTCCAGTCTCTGTAATGCATCCACGGTTTTCTGTGTGGGTGTGATTACGTCGATCAATCTCTTGTGGGTTCTCTGCTCAAACTGCTCACGGGAATCTTTGTACTTGTGAGTAGCTCTTAAGATGGTTACTACTTCCTTCTTGGTAGGAAGGGGTACCGGTCCGCTTACCTGAGATCCGTTCTTTTTGACTGTTTCGATGATTTTTTTGGCAGATGCATCAACCAACTGATGATCGTAGGCTTTTAATGTAATTCTCATTACCTGCTGATTTGCCATAAAAAAAGTCGCCTCCTTTTCGCACTTTTTACTTTAAGTACGACAAGCGGTGACTGTACACTCTCCCGTGTGTGTCCTAAAGACTTTCACACGTTGTTTCTATCTCTCCGATAGACATTTTACGTTTGTACAGTGACTTGTCGTCAGTTTCCTAACTTGACATTCGCTCCACGGAAAACCTGCAACACGTGCAGCAACCTCGCGCTTCATAGCTATCAATGCCACAGCAATTGCTAGTATATAGGAAAAAAGGGCGGTTTGCAAGCTTTTTTTTTCAAAGGCATAAAAAATATTGTATTTTTTGAGAAACAATCCGTTTTTTCTTCTGCCCGCTTCCTATTTTCTGTGCAAACCACTCTATTTCCCCGTATTAATAAACTATTTTACCACATTACCCCCAATATTGATTTACATAATCCATCGCATCATCCCGGGAAACATCTAATTTCATAATAATTCTGGATTCCGTGTCCTCCCTGGATACGCCCAATTCCTTACAAGTTTCTATCAGCGCCTTTATACTCTCTTTTATTCCTTCTTTTATTCCTTCGCTCTTCCCCTTCTCAATCCCTATTTCCTCCTGCTCCATCATTAATTCTTCAAATGCTCTGCACATACCCTTTTCCTCCTCTTCTATTTTCCTGATAATCGGTTTTAAACTCAAGTTGACCGCGATTGCCATTTCCGTCTCCCGTTCCAAATTCCGAAAACCTTCACTTCCCAATAATTCTCTAAGCCTTTCCCTGTCATTCCGACATTGTAGCGCCTGAAAAAATTCCTTTAAATCAGTCCGGTATGCTCCCGCATCCACAAAATCTGCCTCTATGACACATATCTTATAGTCCTGCAGATATTCCTCTGAGCATTCCTTCAATTCTTTCGGAACCTCCAGCATCTCCTTAAGCCTCCTAGGACCTCTCCATTTTCCTTCTCCCAGATACAGCACAATGCTGATGACAGGTACAAGCCGGTCTGATTCCTTCATTCTGCTCTTCTTCTCTATGTACTCCGCATACTCCTTTTCACTACGATGCTTCTTGTCCTTTTCCCCAATCTGCTTCTCATACTCTCCGCCGTCATAGACCATAATCCGCTCCGGCATCCCATAGTCGCTCTCTGTTTCCAATTCTATGCCATAGCGCATCCGGAGCTTTTCATGCTCCATGAAAACATCCCTGCTTTTCTCTCCCGCAAAACTTCCCGCAGACGGATATATCCCCCGTATCTTCACAAGTGCACCTTCCATTACAATTTCCTTTCCGCCGTATAGATGCACATTAATAAAATCCGCAAATCTTTTCTTATCCGCAAAATACGGCCTTGTATAAACATCCTTCTTTCCCATTGCATTCCTTTCCGGCCGCACAAAAAACAGTTTAGAAAAATTCTCTGCCCGCCTTTCATCAGCCATTATTAAATTATGATTTGTGAAACATGGCTGAATCGCCGGAACCGGACAAGCCGGTATATTAAGCCCCGAACGGGACCAAGACTTTCACACAAAGCAGAACCTCTTCTACTTTTCTATGTATTATAAAATAAGACATTTCTCTTTGTCAATATAATATCAACAAATTCATCAACGTTTTTTCGTTACGCCCAACAACTCCCTCTCTACCCACGCCCTTCCTATTCCATAATTTTTTGCTATACCACAAACCCTTCCCCCTAAGAACTAAGCCGGAATGAGAAAGTGAAATGCAGCCGGTGGGGAATGAGGGTATGCCGGTAAAGAAAAATCTGTTAGAAAAACACCGATTGGAAGCCGGCTATGAAAAACAAAAAGACTTTTTCCTTACCGGCATAACCCCGTTCCCCGCCGGCTGCATTTCACCTTCTCATTCCGTTTCCTTCTATATAATACCCTTACTTCGCCTTACACTCTGCCTTAACCCTCTCAAACTCGTCCATAACATCCTGCCCGGGCGCTCCAGTCGCCAGACTGACTATCACATTTACCGCAATCGCCACAACAAACGCCGGAAGCAGTTCATAAATCCCCCAGATTCCTCCTACGGGCTTTACTAAAAACTTCCATACAAACACCATAACGCCTCCGGTAAACATTCCTGCAAGAGCCCCCCATTTATTAGAACGTTTCCAGAACAACGCCAAAAGCACAACCGGTCCGAATGCAGCTCCAAAGCCCGCCCAGGCAAAGGAAACAATATCAAACACCGAACTGTTCGGATCCCATGCGATAAATACTGCAATTACAGAAATAATGACCACCGATATTCTGGCAATCATCATAGCCGCCTTTTCCGACAAATCCTTAAAAAATACTTCCTTTATAATGTTCTGGGACACGCTGGAGGATGCCGCCAAAAGCTGGGAATCCGCCGTGGACATGGTTGCCGCCAGAATACCCGCCAGAATCAGTCCTGCAACCAGCGCCGCCAAAACGCCGTGTCTGCTGATAACCGTAGCAATAGCAATAATAATGGTTTCCGAATCTGTCAATTCAGGAATTACCCCGCCTTTGCTCATAGCGTTGCCTACAACACCGATGGCAATTGCCACGCCCAAAGAAATCACAACCCATACAGAAGCAATTCTTCTGGACATTTTTAATTTCTGAGGATCTTCTATCGCCATAAACCGCAAAAGTACATGAGGCATGCCAAAATATCCAAGCCCCCACGCCAGCATGGAAAAAATATTCATAATACCATAATCTCCCGCTACGCCGCTTGCCGTATCGTAAATGGACGTCAGGCTGAAATATCCCGCCATGGTATTCGCATTGGCAAGCACATTGTCCACTCCGCCTGCGGTAACAACGCCATAGCCGAGCACTACAAAAATCGCAATTGTCATAACAATACTTTGCAAGAAGTCCGAAGTACTCGCCGCTAAAAAGCCGCCCAAAGTAGTATAGCCCACAATAACAACCGCACTGATTATCATAGCCACAAAATAGTCTATATTAAATAAAGACGCAAACAACTTTCCACAGGCAGCAAATCCCGATGCCGTATAAGGAACAAAGAAAATAATAATTACAATCGCCGCAATGATAGATAAGATTCTTTTTTCATCCCTGTAGCGGTTGGAAAAGAAAACCGGAAGGGTTGTGGAATTGTTGCAGGCTACCGTATACTTCCGAAGCCTTTTTGCCACGATCAGCCAATTAATATAAGTACCTATGGCAAGACCTGCTGCAGTCCAGAAAGCGTCTGCCACACCCGTTAAATATGCCACGCCGGGCAGTCCCATTAACAGCCAGCTGCTCATGTCAGAAGCTTCCGCACTCATTGCCGTAACAAAAGGCCCCAGCCTTCTTCCTCCTAAATAAAAGTCATCCGTTGTCTTATTCTTTTTTGAAAATACAACTCCAATCCAGATTACCAACAGCAAATATACAATAATTGTAATCAAAATACAAATATTTGACGTTGTCATATGTAACTCTACTCCTCTCTCATTTTACTGTCATTTTTCACTTTTTATACTCACTTTTCCCATAATAGCACAGGTTATACTGTCAACACAAGAAAAAAAGAACAGTACTGCATATATACAGCCTGCTCTTTTTATCAATCATTTTTTAATTATCTGCTAAAGGCCCAATTTTATTTCTTATATATCAACCAGCATCCCAAACAATATAATCGCTCCCAGTATCACTCCTATAATGCCGCAGATCATACCTGCAATCGACATCCCCGGCATTTCGCCCCTATTATCCTTTTTGGATAATACTGCAAGAACAATTGCCGCAATTCCCAAAGTTACAGAAATAATATTGGTACAGCAACATACGATAGAAGCAATTCCGCAAATCAGCGAAATGATTGCCATTGCACCGGTTCCTCCTGATTTTCCGGACTGTGCATAAATGTTTTCCTGATAGGACTGATAATAAGGATCGGGAGTACCGTAAGGATTATTTTGTCCATAGGAATTACCTGCATTATACTGTCCGTTTATATAATAGGGATTATCCATACCGGACTGACCACTCATATTGTAGCTACTATTCATGCCGGACTGACCGTTCATATTATAGCTGTTATCCATACCAGGCTGACTATTCACATTATATCCGCTATTCATACCCGGCTGACCATTCACATTATATCCGCTATTCATACCGGGCTGACCATTCCTGTTATAGCCACTATTCATACCGGACTGATCATTCATATTGCAGCCGTTATCCATACCAGAGTAACCATTCAAATTATACCCGCTATTCATACCGGGCTGGCCGTTCCTATTATATTCATTACCCGTACCAGACTGACCATTCATATTATAGCCATTATTTCCATCCGGCTGACTGTATAAATTGTCAGGATTATCCTGTCCCTGATTCATCATATTGTTATCCATGCCCGCTCCTCAAAGTCATATTCCCGTCTTCTTATAATCCATTTAAATATTGGGTTACATCTAACGTTACTACACCCGTTAATACCAGTACAATAGATACTACGCAGATTACAATAGCCAGAATGGAGCAAATCATACCGCCCAGCGCCATTCCGGGCATTTGACCGTTATTATCATTTTTGGAAAGAACAGCCATTACAATACCGGCAATTCCCAATCCGATTCCCAAATAAGTACAGCAGCAGGAAATCAATATTGCCAGAATACCAAAAACCAAAGCCAGAATCTCTTTTACTCTGGACCTGTTTTCGCCGGGCTGCGCATAGATACTGTCCTGAGAGTATCCGGACTGCTGATAGGTTGGCTGCCCGGACTGTTGCTGATATGGCTGCCCGCCAGGCTGCTGGTAAGGTTGCTGCTGATAAGGCTGATTGTTAAAATCAGAATTTCCATTATTCATCATATTATTGTTATCCATTTTCTTATCTCTCCTTTAAAAAAACATAATTCCGCTTTTACAGCTAGTAAAAAATATTATAAACTACATTCCAAAAGAATTCAACTTTCTTTGACTAATATACAAAAATAAGGTACATTAGTAATGCAGTCCATTACGGTAAAGGCTTTTCATTTACCGGATACGGAAGGAAACAGGAGAAAAATCATATCTCCCGACCTATGGAGAAAGAAAATGTATTACCATGCACATATTAAAAAGAGTAATTTCATACTGATCACGTTTTTTACGCTTCTGGTTCCTGTTCTGGCATATGGCTATATCACAGCCTCCAAGCAGTACCCGGCTTTTTTTCCACCCTGCGGTTTGAAGAGCTTTTTTCATCTTTACTGTCCCGGCTGCGGTGGAACACGGGCCCTGGAGCATCTGCTCCATCTGCGTTTCATGCAGTCCCTGCTCTGTAATCCCCTTGTGCTTTTTATGGCAATTTCTCTTATATATTACTGGCTGAAAGCCCTGATTGAACTAATCCGTCAGCATGGAGACGCATTTTTTCCCATCCATTTGGGATTTCTCTGGGCATTTCTGATTATTCTGGTAAGCTTCTTTTTTATCCGGAATTTTCTTCTGCTAAAATTTGGAATAGATTATCTGGGGGAATTAACCGATTCTGCCGTTAATCTGCCTCAGGTACTTATGACACAAAAAATATAACAGACCGGAAAGCAGCTTGGCAGGCTCTTTTAGAGCATTTCCGACGCTTATGCAAAATATTGGAAGTTTTATGATTGGAGGATTCATTATGTGGATTGCGGATCAATGGAAGGATTATGAGGTAATAGACACTTGTTCGGGCGAAAAATGCGAGCGCTGGGGCGATTATATTCTGGTACGCCCCGATCCCCAGGTAATTTGGAACACCGGACACGAGCATTCTGCCTGGAAACAAAAAAACGGGCATTACCATCGCAGCAATAAGGGCGGCGGAGAATGGGAATTTCACAACCTTCCCAAGGAATGGACCATCGGTTACAGGGATTTGACCTTTCATTTAAAGCCCTTTAGTTTTAAGCACACAGGTCTTTTTCCTGAACAGGCGGTAAACTGGGACTGGTGCAGCGAAAAAATAAAAGCGGCAGACCATCCCCTTAAAATATTAAATCTCTTTGCCTACACCGGCGGCGCTACTGTTTCCGCCGCCAAAGCCGGCGCTTCGGTAACCCATGTGGACGCTTCAAAAGGCATGGTTGGCTGGGCAAAAGAAAACGCCATTGCCAGCGGTCTTTCTAAAGCCCCCATACGCTGGCTGGTGGATGACTGCGTCAAATTCGTGGAAAGGGAAATCCGCCGGGGCAACACCTACGACGGCATTATTATGGACCCGCCCTCTTATGGACGCGGCCCAAAAGGAGAAGTCTGGAAGATGGAAGAATCCATTTACCCTTTTATAAAGCTGGCCTCCAGCCTCCTGCATCCGGATTCCGTTTTCTTTTTAATCAATTCCTACACTACCGGCTTGCAGCCCGCCGTTCTTTCCTATATGCTGCACACTGTTATAGCTGAACGGTTTGGGGGCAAAGTAGAATCTGAAGAAATCGGCCTGCCCGTCACTTCCACAGGATTAATCCTTCCCTGTGGCGCCAGCGGCAGATGGAGCAGGACATGACGGATTTTCCGTCAAGCCCTGCTCCATTTTTACTACGGCTTTCTTTATCTGTCTTCACTATCCCATACCGGGAAGAAACTCTTCATCATAGTCGGCATTCTCAAACGCCTTCTCCAGTTCTTTCGGGAATTTTTCCCGAAAAAGAATGCCCGAATAAGAACTGTAGCCATCCACCGTTTCTATTTCAACATAATAACCGATCTTTGTAAAAGCATTGGAATCCACCACATCGTTCAACCTTTCGGAAAGACAGAAGGCTTCCATGACAGGATCAAAAAGCGGCTCCTTGGGATATATTTCCAAAACTTTTCTCTTACTGCTGTCACTACCCTCCTGATACTGGAAAACCCGGATAACACTGACGCTTTCTTTGTCTATATCCGCCAGACGGAACCAACCGTTCTCTTTTAGCAATGCCACCATTTCTTCATCTACCGTATAAACCGGCATGCTCAGATAAATACTTCTGTTCTGCAGATCATTTTTATAGTTGGTGGCAATATTCAGTTCTCCCACCGGCGCCATAGTCATAACCGTTTCACTGGTTCTGTTTCTTAAATCCGACTGCATGGCAAGGAATAGCTTCTCCACAAGAACAGGATCCTTGGTATTGTTGTCACTCGTAACCATGGAAGGATAAGAACGGTAATATGCATAATTACTATTATCCCGATTTAAAATTTCGTCAGCGATATATCCCTTTAAGGCACTATAAACACTCTCCTTATATTCTTCCAGGTCATATAAATAACAATAGCAGTTTCTGATTCTATAAAGGGGCAGATAATAACTGCGTATTATCTCTTTTCCGTTTTCCAGACAGAATTTTACATAAACCGGCTCCTTAATGTTCCCGTCTTCATAGGCCGTTGAAGCGTCTTCCGCATCCGAAGGCATGTCCTTTTTCAATTCTGTCCCGGCATTTCCATTATCTTCCTTATAATAGTAATCATCATTTTCAATTGCCTGCCTCAATTCCGAAAAAAGTATCCGTTTGGCTTCTTCATCTTCAATTTTCATGTTTTCCAGCAAATACTCCCGGGAAGATACGGAAACCTTGTCTTCATTATAAAAATAGTGGCAATAATCATTGGCGCGGACAAAGGCAAAACTATCCACTTTTTCCTCCTTTGGCAGATAAGAATCAAAACCGGTCAAATCAAACACAAAAACGGAAAAAATCACTAGTGTAACAACCGCCGCAATGCCAAAGGATGTTTTTCCTTTCAGGATTTCCTTAAAATCCCCTTCTAAAACCGCCTGTAAAACCACCTGTAAAATCATAAGTGCGCAAAGAACCCCGAAAAATCCATACCATGCTTTTGCTCTCTCATCAAATTTCGCCAAAAAGATGCCAAAAGCCAGACTTCCCAAAATCATAATACTGCACTTGATAACCGGCTTGGTTTTGGAAAATATGATGGTCTTTCCTCCCGTCTGGGCCGGTCTTTTCCGATGAAGGATATAAGCAATGCTTCCATACAGGATTATCTGAATCAGAAATATCATAATGTATTTCCATATTCCTCCGTAATTCTTCATGTTTGCAAAACCCATATTTTTCAGGGAAACAGACTTGTACATCCCTATATAAACCGACAATGGAGAAACAACGCCTTTCCGAAGCACATCATAAATCTCTCGTCCCATATAGGTCTTATAAAACAAGGACATCAGACTCCTGCCAAGCAGGAAACATGCAGGCTCTATGAGCAAGATCACGGATGCCCCGCAAAATCCCAGAGCAATATTTCCGGTAAGCATCTGGGCGATCAGGGTTACAAAATACACCGATGCAAAAAGCATAAGATGTATAAAAAACGAAAATACCGATACAGCCAAAAGCCGTCCGCTCCATACCCCCCATAGAACCGCCGATATATTTGCAAGAACCATATTGATGCCAAAACTTAAACAGAATATCAAAAAGCTGTTAAAATTTATATAAAAGAAACGGGTATTTTCTTTTACAGGCACCGATTTGTACATATCCACCCGGCTTTGATGGTTGTTCCAGGAAAATCCCTGCAATGCCAGAAAAATTCCCATGGCCAGAGTAAAAGCCCCATACAGCCCGTTTCCCGAAACGCTGCGGTTAACAATCATATTAACAGCCCATTCCATCTGTTTCTCCAACGGTTGAATGCTTTGCTGCATCCCCCTTATCATAGTTCCCGCCTTTGAAAAAACGGAAACCGGAAGGGCAAAAAACCAGACAACAAGTAAAACCGCCAACACCCACGCTCTTTTTTTGAAATTCCACCTGCTAAATTTCCAGAATGAGTTTTTTGATGTCATATCCAACCACCTCCGTTTCGCTTATAAATATTTCTTCCAAAGTCAGGGGAAGCACCTCGCAGAATATGGTTTCCAAAGAATCAAACTTTTGGAGAGTCTCATCCTTTTCTCCCCTGATGGTCAAGGTATATAGGGAACCTCTCCGCTCTGTTTTCATAATCCGGCAGATTGCCGCCGCCTTTTCATATTCCGTTTCATCCTTAAAGACGCACTGTACCTTCTGGATGCAGCATTTCATCTCATCCAGATCCTTTGATAATAGCACGCCGCCTTTATGCAAAAGTCCCACTGTATCGCAAATATCTTCCAGCTCTCTTAAATTGTGGGACGCAATCACAGGCGTTAAGCCTCTTTCTCCCATCTCCTTGGCCAGAAGGCTTTTAATGGCCTGCCGCATAACCGGATCCAATCCGTCGA
Organism: Lachnospiraceae bacterium; assembly: GCA_910574745.1. Classification (GTDB taxonomy): domain Bacteria; phylum Bacillota; class Clostridia; order Lachnospirales; family Lachnospiraceae; genus UBA2882. The sequence goes on from CAJTCE010000001.1 coordinate 114,764, forward strand.
AGGTCTCGTCACACAAGAGATAGTCCGTTCTGGCAGAAAGACCCAGAATAAAGGCCAGCTGCTTTTTCATGCCCTTGGAATAAGTAGCTATTTTCCTTTTCGCATCCAATCCGAATTGTGTCATCAGTTTATAAAACTCATCCTTATTAAAGGTTTTATAGACCATCGCATAGTATTTTTCCATATCAACGGCATTGGAATGGGCAAAAAAGTAAGGCTCATCGGCAATAAAAAACACTTTTTCCTTTGCCGCAGGATTGTCATATACCGAAAGCTCATCTATCAGAATTTCTCCCGCATCAGCCCTGCACACTCCGCTTATCATACGCAAAAGAGTGGATTTTCCGGCTCCGTTTGTACCAATCAGGCCAAACACCATGCCTTCCCTCATTTCAAAATCAATCTGATTAACTGCAACAAAATTGTCAAATTTCTTCGTAATGCCTTTTACAGCAATCATTCCTATTTTCCTCCCGCATCCATTCTATTGTTCAAATACCGGGAAAGCAGCAATAAATCCACCCCTGCTTCTTCTGCTTCAACAACTACCGTTTCCAGTTTTTGAATAATTTCCTTTTCCTTCATTTCCTTCAGTCCACTGTTATCCGCGACAAAATTCCCCCTGCCCTTAACCGTATAGACAAAGCCCTGTCTTTCCAGCTCGGCATAAGCTTTTTGAATCGTATTTGGATTTATGGAAAGCTCCATAGCCAGAGACCTGACTGATGGCATCTTTTCATTCGGTGCAAGCACCCCTCTGACTATGAGATTTTTATACTTGGTTACAATTTGCTCATAAATCGGAGTGGCATCTGTATAATCAATCCAAATCATTATTTTCTCTCCTTTAATAAATGGCATTCCTTTTAACTCGGATTCTTCAGATATCCGTTCTCCTGTATATTCCCATGTGTACTATCTGTGTTAGTACACATAAAATAACATATTTCCATTCATGGTGTCAACCAAAAAATAAAAAGGAACTGCCATGGTTAAAATTCAGCAGTTCCGCTCTCTGTATCCTATTCATTTTACCAAACCCGAATTCAGGAAAAGCTCAATATTTCAAGATACATTTCCACTTCTTTTCCTTGGGGAAATCCGTCTACAGTCATGGTATTTTCTCCCGTTATTCCATCTACACTGCCCATACGCACAATCCGGTCAAAAAAGTACTTCAGGTCATTTACCGGCGGCATAAGATGCTTGCCGCTTACTACCTCCAACGCTCTTCCAAGGCCATAGGCCGCCCAGTTGGATACCGTGGCGATCAGCAGATGATCCGTTTTGACAATGCAGGGACTAAGGGAAAGGTAACGGCTGATTTCCTCTGAAAGCTTTCCCATCCCTATTTCATTTCCCCCGTCTCCGATCCCAAAAGTCTTAATACCGTATTTTGGCGCCAGTTCAAATAATTCATCTATGGGCGCCGTATGAATTCCGATGCTTTCGCCTTTCATGTTGGTGTAATCCCCATCTCCGTTTTTTCCACAACGTTCGACGGAAAGCATACCCACAGGATTCAGTCTGCCAAGAATTGTTTCCATGGATAGGATTTTATTATACTCCCGGCTGTTCCTTAAGGGCACACGGACGCATTTCACTTTTTCTCCGGAAAAATAATAATATGTATATTGGTCTGTAACAAGAATCGGCAAAAATCCCAGCTTCTCAAATACCTGAATCAAGATCCACGCTCCCAGGGGGCCGTCCGTCTCTCCTGCGCCCTTAGCATAAAATCCTGTTGTGACCGGAAAATTGCCTCTGGAAAGCTTTAAAATATCTTCCGCCGCCTTGCGGTAGCTTTCTTTGGGTAAAAAAGGATACAACGTATTCATTCCTCTGCTTCCGTACTGCATTACGATATCCTCAATACTTCCTGCCATAGACGCTCCCTTCAATTATTCCTCCGCAAAATAAGCATCAATGCCATCCGCCATCCCCTTTACCATTTTTTGCTGGTATTCCGCAGTCTGCATCAGCGCATCCTCCGCGGGATTGCTCATAAATCCCATTTCCACAATGGTAACAGGTATGCTGCACCAATTAATTCCACTCATGGTATCCGTTTCCCAGACCCCTTTACTGACTGCTCCCGTAGCTGCCAGCATATTCTCAAGTACGTGGTCGGAAAGCCTTCTGCTGTCAGAATAAATACTGCTGCAATAAGGATTTGACGCTGTGGGGCAGATTGTCATGGTTCCGCTGGCCGAGGAGTTTTCCGAACCATTGGCATGAATCCTTATAAAAATATCCGCTCCGGCATCAGCCGCCATAACAGCCCTTTCTGCGTTACTGATATTGACGTCATTCGTTTCCCGTATCATAGATACCCTATAACCACGTGCTTCCAGTTCCTCCTTAAGCTTTAAGGAAACATCCAGAGTAAGCTGATACTCACTGACTCCCGTAGCCACTCCCCTTGTGCCTCCCGCCACCTTTGCCTTTGTTTCCGCCGCGCCGGGGCCTATGGGTTCCTTTTCACTATTTCCTTTCGCCTGATGACCGGGGTCTATGGCAACCAGATAACCATTGCTTTGAGGTTCTTTTGCTTCTTCCGCATTTTCTCCCTCCGCCGGTTCCTTTTCCTCAATGACATGCACCGTATCTTCTATCTCCGGCTCCTCTTCGCCGCCGCTTCCATTTGCCGAAACCGAATCCCATACAACTTCCGCTCCTGCCAAAAGCACGGCGTCCGCCAAAACGCCTGTATTTTCCGACACGACTACAGCGCCCTGCTCTGCAACAGGCTCTATGAAACCGTTGCTGTCTGCTTCCTGATTTTTTTCTTCCAATCCCCCGCAGCCGGTTACCGCAAGGAACAGAAAAAGAACTCCCAGCACTTTTATCAGTCTAGATTTCCCCCGCCGTTTCATAATCTGCGCTCTCTCCCTTTTCCCTATAAACGACCGTCTTATATATCATAAACAACATCAGGGCCAGCATACACAACGCCAGCACAAAAATCGGTATGTTCTTGGGACGGTCATAATTGTAATAATAGCTGTATGTAATAAACGTAATCAAAATATGCACAACAGGCACCCAGAACATTTTTATGCACAAAACGCCCAGAATAATCGCAATAATCTCAATAAAATAACCGTATCTCTCATGCATCTGAGGTAGAAAATACAAAGCCAGCGCCCCCTGTGAATAACAAATCAGCAATAAAAGCTCCGGCGTCAGCCTTGTTTTCATCAATTTGTAAATCAAAGCCACCATAAACAGCAGGATAACGCCTACTGCAAAATACTTTCCCGCATGGGTATACCATTCCGGAAGATTCAATTCCCCGATAATATAATAAATATTAGGGTATTTCATGGATAAACGGTTGGTATCCACTCCCACCTGGGCAAAATAAATTCCCAAAAGCTCCGAAAAAGGCCTTCCTGCCATCCATGCCGGAACAATGCTTATAAAATACATAAGCGGAATCCACAAAAAATCTATGGTCTTAATTTTTTTGAAAAGCCAGAGCAGGATGATAACAGGCAGCCAGAAAAAAGCCTGCAGCTTAAAAGCAAAGGCGATTCCGTAAAAGATCATAGCCACTCTGCTCTGATCCTTCACAAAAAATAGAACCGTAAGCATCAGAAACGATGCATATACCGCATCGCACTGCCCCCACATGCTGCTGTTGGAAATTACCGTAGGCGCAAGCCATACAATGGAAAAGACCAGCATGGACAGGGATTCCTTTTTTCGGATTTCATATACAACCAATCCTGCAGCAACTGCCACTACAAAATCAAAGCAGACCGAAATCAGTTTCATGGCAACCATGCTTTTTGCCCCAAACTGTGCTGCAATTATGAGCAGATACATATAAGCAGGGGCATAATCATAAAAGTCCCCTGCAAGGGCTTTAAAGCCCTGATTTGAAATTTCATTTATCCACAGCTCAAAAAAGCCTGTCCAGTCCCTGGAAACATACCAGATAAACTCCTTTCGGATCAATAACCCCACTCCTAAAACCAGAATCAGAGTCAGAATATTTAAAATACGTTTGTTTTGTCCGACAATACGCAGCTCTCCGTTTGGCATATTTTCCCCTTCCTTAACAGCACTTTATTTTTCAAAAGATCATTCTCCATACAGCGTAGACTTTAGGAATTGCTTATTGGTGTCAAAATCCACCTGAAGAACCGCCATTCCCCTGATATCCGCATTGGAATAGGTCCCTTCCAGCGGAACGCACTGCTGAACCATTTCATAACCCAAAAATTTCCACGCATTCAGGGAAAGATTAAAGCATTCCCCCTGCTTTAAATTCGTAGTCAGATTGGGGAATAAGCCGTCTGCCAGTTCTCCTCCGTTTGTGAGAACCGTTCCCGGAAGCTTTTTGATAACAGCCGACAATACCTTCCGCTGTCTTTCCGTCCTTCCGAAATCCGTGCCGATATAACGGTTTCTGGTAAAGGCAAGAGCCTGCGGTCCGTTTAAATGAAGATTGCCGCTCAAAGACGGATCCAGGAAATCCGTGGCAAGGTCCTTTCCCTCTAACTGATTATATTCCATCAGATATGCGTTTATCCAGTTAACCTCATCGTTAGTTAAGTCCAGATCAATACCGCCTACAGCATCCACCAGATTAGCAAAGGCCTGGAAGTTTACCAAAGCATAACGATGGATAGGAATGCCGAAATTCAGCTCAATAGTTTCCATCAAAAGCTCCGCTCCGCCATAAGCATAGGCGGCATTCAGACGGTTCCCGTCATGACCCGGAATTTCCACATACATATCCCTCAAAAAGGAGGTCATGGTAATGGTCTTTGTCTTATCACTGATGGATACTAAAATCATGGCATCAGATCTTCCGTCATCTCCGGCCAGACGGGAATCATTCCCAATGAGAAGTACATTAATTACCCCGTCTTCCTTCATGGGCTCAGAGGTAAACCCTTCTGCCTCTTTATATTCCATTTTCTTGTATACACTTCCCACCAGTCCGTGAAGAATAAAAATTCCAACGACAAACAGAGCCGCAATAAAGACCAGAACTTTAACGACCCTGTTTTTCTTCTTTTTTGATTTTTCCTGTTTTTTATTTTTACCCTTTACCGATTGGGGTTCTTTCCTCTTTCCCGCAGTGGAATTCTTTTTCCTATTTCTTGTATCAGCCTGCTTTTTCTTCTGAGACATTTCTCTTTGACCGCTTTCTCTGGAATCCGTTCTTTTCTCTGGCTGTCCGGTCCTGCCATCCTTTTCCAGCCGTGCATTTGTGCGAATGGTTCTACCGCTATCCTCCCGCCGCATATTGGCAGAAGGCGCTTTACCGCTTTCTTCCCGCCTCATGCCCGCACTGTCGCGATCCCCCCCGCTGCGGGATACAGGCTTTGCCAAAGATATATCCAGTTCATCCGGTTGATATGAGATCCGTAAATCCGTCTCATTTGACGGCTGTGCCAGAGATAAATCCAATTCTCCTCCCTTACGGGATGAAGACTTACTCCCCGCTTCGCCTTGTCCCATAGCAGGATTCCCGGCCGCGCCGTACAGTTCCTGTTCCAGAAAGTCTTCTAATCCCTTCTGGATCTGAGCTCCTTCCAGCTTATCTTTTTTATCCATAATTGTATATCCTCTTTTCTGTTTCCAATCTTTTCATTCCTTTTTCACACTAACACACACGTACATGGAAAACAAATAGCATCATACACAATTCACATTACATAAAAAAGATTTTACCATTTTTGCTTTCATTATGCAAGCAATGCGCCTTTTATCCCTGTATCAGCGCCCGGAATTCCGGGTCATCTCTTAAAAATGCAAATTCTTCCTCTTCCTTCAGACTCCGAATGATACCGGATTTCAGGGAATCCCCATTCAACATTCCCCCTTCTTTTGCAGGTAATATACGGGAATAAAGCGGAAAATCCTTGGGGTTCCAGTTATCCTTTAAGGATAAAAGCAAAAGCTTTAGCTTTTCCATGCACTTTTCCTTATCCTTTAACGCCCCGTAAAGCAGCACCATTGGCACATGACGGGAATAGTTGGAACAACCGTACATTTCCGCCGTTTTTTCACACATATCGGCCAAATACTCCGCCGTTTTTGTATCTTCTTCCTTTAAAGAAAGCTCCAGCAAAGTTACCAGTCTGTTATAAACATTTGTCACATCTATCAGCAGCTGGCTCTCCATCATTTCAACAGCTTTGGCATATTCTCCTTTAACTGTTAAAAGGTTGGCCCAAAGTTGGTTCTTTTGAAAGGTCATTTCCGGAAATCCCTCTAAAAGTTCCTCTGCTTTATTAAATTCCTGACGGTTTATATATTTGGAGACTAACAGTGTTGCCGCCTGTGCCCGTACCTCCAAGTCATCGCTTTCCATTGCCCTCTCATACATTTTTTCAAATTCATTGAGATAACGCTCTTTTTCTGAAATATCGCTCAAGAAAAGCAGGCCGCCTTCCAAAAAAAGCGCCCCGCTCAAAATTAAGGAATGGCTTTCAGGATACTCTTTCATTTTCTGAATCAGCGTACGGTAAGCAGCCTCATAGCCTTCCTTCTCCAAAATCTTATATGCATCATGGATGATTTCCGCTTCCTTTTCCTTTGTCAGATCCGCTTCAAAAGAAAGCAGACTGTTGGCGTCTGTCTGCAGCAGCCTTGCCAAAGCGGGAATCATCGTAATGTCAGGATAACTCTTCCCCGTTTCCCATTTGTTTACTGCCGGTGTGGATACTCCCAGATAATCCGCTACCTCTTCCTGGGTAAGTCCCAATGCTTTTCTTCTTTCCCTGATAATCTGATTCATTACCATTTTATATCTCCTTTTTTCTTTCATTTCAAAAGGCCTTTTGTTATATTCATTATATCCAACAAACTTATAAGACACAATTGAACAAATGTAAACTTATGGGAAAGAAACTTAACTTCCGGTTAAATCATCGTTAGAGGATGTCAGCTTAAGCTATGATAAGTTCTCATCCCCTGCTGTCGTATCGTCGAAGCATTGCCGCCGTATAAGCATTTCCTCCGGATGTATATTGATTGGAAATACTGGCCAGATTGGCTGCGGCATTATCTTCTACTTTGCCCGCCACATAGGAAACCTTTGATGTGAAATCTCCTGATGGTCCGAATGCTTTTTCCAGCGTTTCCAGATCAGCCGCCGAAAGCTTTTCTTTATCAATGACCAATTGTCCGTCTGAAGCCACTGTGACTCCGGCATTCTTTAATGCTGTGGCATTTTCTTTTACAGCGCTTTTTAAGGATTCCAGATACAGTCTGTTTATAGAGCCGGTTTCCTTTCGCAGCGCCTGCAATGTTTCATTGTAGGCATTTACCATATCCTCAATGCCCTTTACCACATCCTTCGTATCGCCGCTTTCCTTCGCCTTATCAAAAAGACTGTTCTCCTTAGCCAAAAGAGCTTCCGCACTTTGACAAAGTCCTCCTGCCGTCTTCTCCATCTTTTCATAGCCGTACTTCTGCATTCTGCTGACATTTCCGTTATTCTGGCCATTCTTGTTAGAAATGGCATCCAATAAACCGTTTCCGCCGTTTTCTTTGTTGATGTAATTGAGCAGGGACGTGTCATGAAGGGGCAATCCCGCTTTTCTGGCTGATTCATTTAACATTTGTGTTGTAACTCGCATAATAAAGCCTCCTTAAATTTTGTAAAAAACCGGTGCTGTAGCCGTCCATGGAATAATAGTCTCCGCCAAGTCTTTCCATCCGGCGCTGCTGCAAATTGAGTAATTCCTGTGCCTTCAAATAAGACTGTACGGACTCGGAACGGCGCTGCCAAAAGCTTTTCTTTGCGGTTGCATTGAAAATGCTCTGTCCCATGCCCCCGTTTTCATCCAAATTCCAGCTGTTTCCACGATACTCGTCTTTCGAGGCGCCGAAATGATGTATCACATAACGTCCTCCGGTTATGCCGCTCCATGGGTCTGTCGTAGCAAAATCCACCTTTAATGTTCCTAATACCCATTTTTCATATTCCGGGTCAGCCTTCATAGCGGCAAACCCTTCGTCCGTAATATCAACAGCCACGGAATTTAAAGCCTGGGTGGAATTTACGGGCAAAGCGTAAATGCGCTGTCTGATATATGCCTTATACTCATCCATGGTCATGTTTTCAACGGAAACCTTCTTTAAATCCGATACCGCCGCATTTGTTTTGTTGGAATTTTTTACCATGCCGCTTTTATTCGATGCCGAAAGCTTATTTGATTTTATTGCGGCAGAATCCGCTGCCACATTCAGCTTTGTCCTGAAATCCCCAAAGCGAAACCGGCTTTCATCAAATCCCTTTGCTCCGGCTGTTTTGGAAGTATTTTTTGTATGTCCCGGCTGAAATGTCTGCAAATACTTCTGATAAGCTCTTGTAGCGGCATTTAAAACCATCTCACTCATTTCTTTTCTCCTTTCTCTCCTGAAGCATGATCTGTGTCGTAAAATACTCTCTATCTACAGAAAACTCTATTCTTCCAAAATACTTTTCCACACATTTTTTCATATTCTGTATACCGATCCCGTGAATTCCCTCATTCTTCTTAGTCGTAAGGAAATTACCGTTATCATCCTTAAGAAGCTTTCCGTCAAAACCGTTCTTTACTTCAATAAAGAACAGATTTCTTTTTTTATAAGAACGTAAAGAAATTCTTTTTCTTTCGGCCTCCTTTTCAGTAAGCCCGGTACAAGCTTCCACAGCGTTGTCCAAAGCGTTATTCAGCAGGATGCAGATATCAAAAACCGGGAATTCTTCCTTCCCCGGGAAACAAAAATCACATGTAAAAGTAATTTCCTCCTTCCGGCACTCCCTGTAAATCCGCCCCAAAACCACATCCGTAACGGGATTTCCGCTGTGAACGGGATAATCCATCCCATCTAAGCTCTCTTCCATCTGCATCAGGTATTTCTGAGCTTCCCTGCGGGTTTCCCGGTTCTTCTCCTGCGGATCTTCCTTTAATAGGATTTTGATTGCATAGATATTATTTTTCATATCATGGCGCATTCCGCGGATTCCGTCATATAAGTTTTCTATATCCCTTACATGCTGTGCCATTTCCTCTATCTGATTTTCATAAACAATCAGTCTGCTCTTTTCCTCATGACGCTTTATCAACTCCGTAAAGGCTTTTATGCTGACTAATATCAGCCCCACAAGCAAAAATGTAAGGACAAGCACCAGTATGCGTGTTCCCGGATAATCCTCAAAAAGGAACCTGATTTCCGTCTCCCGCTGGGAATAAAGAATTCCTCTCAAAAAAATGCAGAAAACAAATCCGGTAATGCTGGGAAAGGCAAGAAACAAAAGCTCTGCCGAGGAATACTTTTTCTCTATGTCCTCAAGAGTCCGGCAATACCATCTGATTACCAGATACAAAAGAATACAATTCCCGGCTCCCATCAGAAAATTCCACATGACCTCCGCCATCCCCAGCCACAAATCCACTTTTTCCAAGGAAGCAGCTTCTTCCATTATGCGCCGGCTGATTAAGGAAGCGCTCTGACTCAAAAGAGGTATGCAAAGGGAATACCATAAAAAACGACACAGCTCCAGCAACGCATAAAAATTTGCCGTCAGATACCCTTTTACCGTTTTCTTCCCTTCAAACAACCACATGGAAAAGCAAAAAGTAACTGCCGCGCATAAAATAACGATAATCGCCGATTTTATGCTCCGGTCCACCATCATGTTTTCTCCGTAGAGGATCCTTCTTAAAAAGCGGGTTTCAGATAACAGATACTGCGTAGCAACGCATTGTACACATAAGATGTACTTTCCCGTTCTTTCAAAGGATTTCCGAAAGGGCAGCCATGCTTTGAAGATTTTTAAAAGCAGAAGGGCCCGGACCGTATATTCTAAAAGATTAAAGACCGCATAAATGAATTCTTTCATCTTTCCTCTTCCACCATATACTTCATGTAAGCCTGCACAAAGTCAGAATACTTTTGTCTTGACAGCAAAATGATGTCTCCGTTTATAAGCTCTATTTCTCTGCTGTCATACTGCTTTACCTTATCCAAAGATACCAGATATCCCCTGTGGCATCTGAAAAAACCGTTTCCCAGCTGCTTTTCCAGATGCTCCATTTTTTCGTAGTAAGCAATGTTGCCTTCTTTTGTGTGGAGTACAATCTTCCTGGCAATATTTTCCGCATAATAAATATCATTGCATTTTACCGTGCGGAAGCCTTCCAACGTTTTTACGGTAAAGCCTGCGTGTTTCTTACTGCCTCTTGCCTCAATTTCCCCTAATGCCCGTTCTAAGACTTCAAAAAATTTATTTTCATCCACCGGCTTCAAAAGATAATGAAAGGCGCCTACATCAAAAGCGTCAAACACATAATCCTTTAAAGCCGTGACAAAAATCAAAATAGGATTTGATATTTTGCGGAGCTTATCGGCAGTCTCCATTCCATTCATGCCGCCCATTCCAATATCCATAATCACAATGTCCGGCTGCACTTCACATGCCAAAAGCTTTTCTCCTCCCGAAAACTCCAATATCAAAACAGGATTTTCTGCTTCATCTGTAAATGAGCGGATCATCTTTACCAGATGCTTCCTGATTTTCTCATCATCGTCGCAAACCGCTATCGTCATTTTATCACTCCTATGTTGCTACTATTATTTCGTCATTTAGCAAAAAAAAATCAAGCCGGATGTAACCAACCGACCTGATTTTGTAATGAATGCTTTCCTGTCTTTTTCGTTGAGGTCGATTGCGGTCGATTGCAATCCGACCTTCCCGTTTTGTAATCGAGTTTCACATTTTGTAAGCGGCTTTGAACTTGAGTCCCGTATTTTATTTTCGTTATAATTTCATTCTCAAAATTTCCATATAGTTTCGTTTATATCTTGAGTCAACGGCAAAAAACTTTAAAAATCCGTTTTTGCTCTGCAAGGGACTGCTTCCGTTTCTGATTCCGCTTAAAATCTTGAAGCTATTCGAATCCCCGTACCGCCTCTTACCCAGTTCGTCAATTCCTTTCATCAGCCTTTCCTGCGCCTCTTCCAGTTTCCCGTTATCAAATATCCTGCAATACAAAAATCCTTTGGGCGGTGCGGCCTCTTTATCCGTAATTCCCGCGCCTCTCATGTTTCCCGTATAGTTGTTCTGCTCTGCTGTGGCGTTCCACACACCGTTATAGGTAATTCCTCCATCCAGCACAAATTTTGTATTTTTCTCCACGTATTCATAATCAACAGTCTCTGCCCCGTATTCACTGGCAAGTTCATCCGCCGCTTCCCGGAACATTTCCTGCATTTCCTCACACTGCCAATAATAATCGGCATTGTAATATACATAACCCGATACAGAAACGCCGCTGCCTGCCAAAAGCTCCTTAGCCTCCTGCGCATTCAGATTATTAGCCGCCCTTGTATTCGCCCTGCTGAAAAATTCGTAAAGCTCTGCCAGAGCCTGCGTTGCTCTTTTTTGCTGATAAACATGATCGGTATCAGAAGGTTCTCCTATGGCATGATAGAAGTACTCCTTAAAGATTTCCTTAACCTCGTCTTTTTGAAGCTTTCCGTCATAATAATCTTTCATGACCTCTGCCGTTTCATAAAACATTTTATTATGAGCAAAGCAGGGCAAAGACTTCATCTGGCTTTTTATTTTTTCATAGGTCTCACATCCTATGGGAATGGTATAGGATTCCAGTGAAAGCTCCACACAATCTTTTGCCTGATATACCTTTTCCTGTCCTTTTCCGTTTTCATAGGAATAAGTCCTTATTTCAATATCCCCGGTTGTCTTATCGCAGTCCGTACCGTCCACTCCCGCAGTATATTTTGTATCGCTTACAGATAATGTCATACGTATGTCCTCCGTTTCTTTCATTTCAAATATTATCGTAAAGAATTCGGAAAATCATTATTGAAATTGTAACCAAAAGCATTTTCTATGTAACGAAATTTATTTATCTGCACCGTTTATAGACAAATCCGAACAAAGCTGCCGCAAGGAGCAGATTGACAGCCAGAATTTCGTAACGCCCTCCCCTTATCAGCTCTTTCATTCCTTCCGTTTCCCGGATCCTGCCCAAAGCATCCTGTATCTGGTAGGAATATACAAATTTTGCTATTTCCCGGATCTTTTCATTAAAGAGGGAGAGCATGGGAAGAAAGGAAAAAACCATTGTAACGGGTACCGTAACAGAAGTGGCGCCCATCTGATTATTGCTCATAAGGCCGATGATCGCTCCTATGAACATGCTGATAAGTATCCCTACTGCCAAAATTCCCAAAAACACGCCTATCCGCCAGCCTTTATATTCTCCCGCCCAGACAAACACACAGCCTCCCGCCATACACAGCGCAAAAACACAAAACCCGGTTCCTGCCAAATATTCCCATGCCTTTACGTTTGACATCCGAAGCATTCCAAGGGTTCCCGTTTCCTTTTCCTCGGAAATAATGGCGGAAATACATGAAAGAGGCGCCATTCCCACATACATGGCTGAAAACATCAATACAAAAAAATGCTTTGGCATATCCTTTATCTCCACTGCATTCTCCATGATAACCGCCATAAGCGGAAGTAATACGAACTGGATAAAAACCGCTTTGTTCTTTATGATATCCTTTATCTGTTTCAAAAAAATTGTCCTTACTTTACTCATTCTTGTTTTCCTTCCTTTCAGCAGTTCAAATCTGTTCCCGTCAATTCCAGAAATACCGTTTCCAGATTCGGCTCTGTTGTATGCATTTCGGCTATCCTTTCCGTTAATAGAAGCTGTTTCATTTTTTCCGCCGTTTCCGGACCGTTTGAAAGCCACATTTTTTCTCCCGACTCCAGCATAATCCCGATCCGTCTCTGGTGGTCATATTTAGCGCACACCTCTTTAGGCCTGCCGCATTCCACGATTTTTCCTTTGCATAAAAGGCCGATTCTGTCGCAAAGCTTTTCTGCCTCCTCCATATTATGGGTCGTGAGAAAAACCGTGGTTCCCTCTTCCTTCTGCCCTTCGATCAACTTATGGATTTCCTGCATAACTCCCGGGTCAAGCCCTGCAGTGGGTTCATCCAAAAAAAGCACTTTCGGATTGTGAAGAATTGCCCTGGCAAACAAAAGACGCTGACGCATTCCCTTTGAAATATCCTTAACCGCCCTTTTTTTGGCCTCATAAAGTCCTACGCGATTTAAAACGGTTTCAACAGCCTCTTTTTCCACTCCGTAAATATCCGCAAATATCTTTAAATTATCATAACAGCTCAATCTCTCATACAGTCCCAGATTTTCCAACATAACGCCCAGCCTTTTATAAGCCTCGTTGCTCATTTTTTTTGTATTCTCCTTTAACAGAAAAGCTTCTCCTTCCGTCTGCTGCAGCTGCCCTGTCAAAATCTTGATCAATGTAGTCTTTCCCGCTCCGGAAGGTCCTAAGAGTCCGAATATCTCGCCTTTCCCGATTTTCAGTTCAATCCCTTGCAGCACTTTATTTTTTCCGAATGCATGGGATACGTTCTGAATGTCAACAGGCGCATTCTCCTTTGATACATTATCCCGTAACATTTCATTTTTTCTCTTCATATTCTCTACTATCCTTCTTTCCGTTTCTTTCATAATTATATTTTCCCTTTCTCCAAAGATTATGGTAGAATATCTTATATAAAATTCAAATGAGGAGGTCACACCCATGTACAAAAAAGTAAAACAGTATGCGCAAAATATCGGTCTTGCCGTTGATGAAAGGGCCGGACTGGCATATGGCCTTATAAACGGCTATTTTGTCCTGATCCAGCAGCGCCCCAATACTTCAGCCGGACACAGCGTTTATCTCTGGGCAAAGCCCGGAAACATCCAGCCCGTTCCTGCTACTTTAGACTATTTAAACCAGTGTTCATCCCGCTTTGAGTATCTACAGTCCACATCCTATAACGGTGCAAAAATTACCGCTGAATTCCAAGGATTAGGATTCCAGTGGGGCAAAAAATATGTTCCCTGTCTGGATGGATTTTTAAAAGAAATAACCGGCTATTGTCAGAATAACGGCCTGATGCCCTGCTGCGAATCCTGTGGTACGGAATACGGTCTGAACCTGTATCAGGTAGACGGCGTAAGCCATATGTTCTGTTCCGGCTGTTATGATAAAGTATCCGGCCAGATTCAGCAAAACACTGCCCGCAAAAAACAACAGGGAAGCGGCAATGTGATCGGCGGCATCATCGGTGCGCTGTTGGGTTCCCTTTTAGGCGCTGCCGCATGGATTCTCATTTACCAGGCCGGTTATATTTCGGCTTTGGGCGGCCTTCTTATGGTAATCTGTACCATGAAGGGCTATGAGCTTTTAGGAGGACGTCTGAATGCTCTGGGAATTACGGTTACCTGCATTATTTCCGTAGCCATGCTTTTTGTGGCGGAATATCTTTGTCTTGGCCTTGAAATCTATAAAATATATAACGAAAATACCCGGGTGCTATCCGTAAGCATTTTTGACGCCTTAGAGGATGTTCCCCTTTTACTGACAGATCCTGAAGCTGCAGGCGCTGTTTTCCGGGATATGGCAATCGGACTTGTATTAATGATCGTAGGGGCATTCAGCACCGTAAAACAGACCTATAAGAGCAATACAGGCTCTGTACGCACCAGAATGGTTGCACCTGTTACCAAAGGCGGGCAGATATTATAATAAACTGTTAAAATTTCCGGAGGATGCTTTCAAAAATCGGCATCCTCCAATTTTTCTTTTACTCGTTTCAAGCCTTCCTCCATCTTTCTGTTTTCCACTTTTTCCTTCCACTTCATAATAAAAAGGCTTATGGCAAAGCAAGTCCCGAAAGAGACAAAAAAGCCCAGCCAGGCCTGCCACATATCAATGGGAAACCATCCGAAGAAATAAGCAAAAAACCCTATTAGTACAACAACGCTTCCCAGCATACACAACGTTCTTACGAAAACAGACATCTCCCGGATTATTCGTTCCGAGAAAAAAAGGAAGTTAAATCCCCCAATCAAAATATTTATCCCTAAAAACTGCCAGATAACATAAACCGGTACTCCCTTTGTTCCCAAAGCAAACAGGGTAGAAACTTCTTTTGCCTCGTCTCCCACCAGTCCGCTGAAAACAGCCATAAACATCATGGAAAATCCAAAGGAACAAAAAACACGAGTTCCAAAATCAAATATTGTTTTTTTCTCTTCCATTTATTTAACCCCCAATCTTCGTTTCAGTTCCTCTGCATATTGCCTGGAAACCAGAAGCTTTTCTCCATTATCCAAGGTTACCTGTATTCTCCTGTTTAAGTCCGCCCTCAGGGATTCAATATGCCTTAAGTTAATAATGGTAGATTTTCCACCTCGAAAAAATCCGGCACAGGATAACTGCTCCTCCAGCTCATACAGTTTCAATGCCGTTTCATACACTTTATCCGTCGTATAGAGAAAAGTTTTTTTATCTGCCGTATCAATATAAAGCACCTTATCCGGATCAAGAAAACAGGTTTCCCCCTCATATATGCCCGTCAGCTTTTGTTCAAGCATTTTCAACACAGCCACAACCCTCTCAAGCTCCGGCGTTAATTTACGACAATAAATATTTATCTTCATTTCTTCTACATCGCTGTCCGAATATATAACGATTTCCAAACGCCCACTTCCTTTCCCAATCAATATAGCAAAATCATTTCTGTTCCACAATATCGGACTGCTTAAGCTGCCACAATCAATTTCTAAGTTGCACTTATTGACTTTTTCTATACCACATGATACAATTTAAAAACTTTGAGGGAGTAGTTAGCGCAATATGCCGTGACAAGTCAACATACTGATTCATGGAATCTGGCTTGCCTTAAATAACGAGACTCATGGTACAGCATACTGTACCTGGGCCTCTTTTATTTTGCATTTCCACGCAAAACAATGTAAGCAGAGTCGAATAAAAGCGCTTTTGCAGGGTATTTTACCACATGGACTTTCTCTATTTCATTTTTACAAGGAGATGAGCGTATGAATCTATTGGAATTGTTTCTCATTGCGGCAGGTCTTTCCATGGACGCTTTTGCCGTATCTGTCTGTAAGGGACTGGCCACAAAAAAAATAGATATAAGGCATTTTTTGATTGTAGGATTATGGTTTGGAGGATTCCAGGCGCTTATGCCCGCCCTTGGTTATTCTCTCGGTTCCGGTTTCGAGCAATATATCTCCCATCTAGACCATTGGATCGCCTTTATTCTGTTAGCTTTGATCGGAGGCAATATGATAAGGGAAGCTCTCTCTAAAAACGAGGAATGCCATGATGCTTCCTTCTCCGTAAAAACCATGTTTATCATGGCAGTAGCCACCAGCATCGACGCCTTGGCAGTCGGCATAACCTTTGCCCTGCTGCCTGACGTAAATATTGCCGCTGCCGTTTCCTTCATCGGCATCATCACTTTTATATTATCGGGAGCGGGATTAAAAATAGGAAATGTTTTCGGCACCAGATACAAGGCAAAGGCAGAATTTGCAGGCGGACTCATCCTTGTATTGATGGGAATCAAAATTTTACTGGAACACTTGGGAAATCTGTGATCACACAAAAACAGGCTGCACGGCAAGGAATCAATCATCCTTTACCATGCAGCCTGTTTTATGAAAAAGCCCGGCGGCTTTTATGATCTTTTTTTGCCAAATAATCTTAACAGTTTCAGGAATAAGTTAATGAAATCCAGATACAATTCAAAGGCGCCCAATAAAGCCAGTGATAAAACATTGCTGTCATTGGATATTGCCACGAGACGTTTGATCTTCTGGGTATCATATGCAGTCAATCCCACAAAAATCAATACGCCGATCGCACAGATAACCGTATCTACCATACTGCTCTTTAACAGAAGCAGATTCACAGCGCTGACAATGATAATTCCGATCAATCCCATCATCAGTATGCTTCCTGCACTGCTCAAATCCTTTTTGGTTACCAGTCCGTAAATAGCCATAATACCAAAAATTGCCGCCGTTACCAGGAAAATAATGGTAATGGACGCCGTTGTATACGCCAAAAACAGAATGGAAAAGGTAACGCCTGTCAAATACGAATATACTGCAAATAAAACGCCGGCAAGGATTGCATTATTTTTGGAAACGG
The DNA here is from genome assembly GCA_910574745.1 of Lachnospiraceae bacterium. Taxonomy (GTDB): domain Bacteria; phylum Bacillota; class Clostridia; order Lachnospirales; family Lachnospiraceae; genus UBA2882. Next base: position 131,797 of record CAJTCE010000001.1, read on the forward strand.
CCCAGTTAGATACCATAACAATTGCCAGTTCCGCAATAAGCAGGACAAAGAATCCGTTGCCCGTCAGCATCCTGTATGCCACCAACGGAGAAGTGGTAAGAGACGCTACTGCGGTAATGATCAAAGCTACTACCATAAACAAAAATGATTTTGCCACAACCTCCTGAGTTGCAATGGTCTTTAAATTCTGCATTCCGCTCATTGCCGGATTGTCTGCTCCAAAGCCGGAATTCATATCCATGTAGCCCTGATTGTTGTATGGATTTTGATATTGATTCTGGTTGCCATAATTGTAATTGGCGTCATAATTGGTATAACCGCTTGTACCGTCGCCGTAGTTATTCCCGCCATAATTATAATTATTCTGATAGTTATCGGTTTGATTTCCCTGATTATTATTGGGATTATACGTCTGCATAACTTTTCCCCTTTCTTAAAAATAGCGTGTTATATGTTTTTCTAAAGAATAGCACATTGCCGTTTTCTTTGCAAGAATTATATGCCATAGATCCTCTTTCCCCTATTCTCTTTCATTAAATAAAACTCATTCTCTTTTCATTATATCTTATAACCGGATTTTTTATAAAATAATTTCTTTCAGATTTTCTACAAATTCTTCCCATCCGTCAGGATAGCAGAGGGCTCCGCTGGCCCTATACCGTTTTTTCTCTCCCGTCATTTCAAATTTGAACAAGACAAGCATATCGGGATATTCATCCGTGTCCGGCCAATACTCATCCTCCTGTTCCTTAACCGTCTGACTATACTCTAAAATAAGTTGTCTCAACTCATTACACTGTTCCACACTTAACTCGTATTTCTCCCCATTGAGCGTTGCCTGGGCATCCTCGGGCTGATACATATCTATTGAAATATCTTCTGTTTTTTCTGTATCTTCATTATGAGATTGCAAATCAAACCAAAAAATTTCCTCCGTTTCAAACTCTGAAGGCTCCGCCCTTTGCCATGCCTTAATCTCCTCCTCCGGCTCAGCTGCCCCTTGTCCCGTCATACCGCCTCCTAAAGAACACCCTGTCCCTATGATTGCCGCAATAAGCATTACTACAGCTATAAAACATTTCTTTTTCATATCTTTTCTCCCTCCCATTCCTTGTTCACTCCTTTGTTTTTGCAGGCCCTCTTGCCAGAATTTTTTTGATATTGCATAAAAATACCGTTCCGCAAACAATTGCCGCAATAACGTCCGCACTACATTCCGCATAATAAATGCTCATAACATCCTTTGTTACCATAGGAAAAATAATGGCAAAAGGCACTAACAGAAATACCTTCCTAAGAAGAGCCATAAACAGGGAAATCTTTGCCTGCCCCAATCCCATAAAGGTAGTCTGGCATCCCATTTGTATACCAAAAATCAACATTCCCGCCACAAAAACGGGCATGACGCGGCGCACCACTCCGATCAGTTCCACATCATCCGTAAACACGCGGGCATACATTCCCGGCAAAAGCATTGCCGATAAGGTAATGCAAAAAGAGGTTGCTGCGGTAATTCCGATAACTCTTTTATAAGTTTTTTTCACACGTTCTATATTGCCCGCCCCGTAATTATAACTTAAAATAGGCTGCACTCCCTGGGTAAAACCGGATATAGGCGTATTGATCAGCTGCATAACACTTTGCAAAATCGTCAAAGAGCCTACATAAACATCCCCGCCATACTTCTGAAGCCCGCTGCTTAGTACAACGGAAATCAGGCTTTCCGTACTCTGCATAATAAAGGGCGAAACCCCCAACGCCGCCACGCTGCCGATGATTTTTATATCCGGCTTTAAATATTCCATATGTATGCGCAGAGAGGTCTTTTTAGAGCTTAAAAACCGGATGGTCCACAGCGCACTGGCAAACTGGGAAATAATAGTGGCTAAGGCCGCTCCTCTTACTCCCATCTTGAATACAAAGATAAAAACCGGGTCCAAGGCAATATTCAAAACCGCCCCGATGAGCACTGACAGCATAGCAATCTTAGACTGGCCTTGTGCCGTAATAAAAGGATTTAAGCCAATGACAACCTGTACAAAAAGAGTCCCCAGAAGATAGATGCGCAAATATGCCCCCGCAAAGGGATAGGTCACATCGCTTGCCCCGATCAGGTACAAAAAAGGCTTTTCTATAAAAAAGAACAAAATCATCAGCATTACCGTAAAAAAGCAAAGCATGGTAACTACATTGGACAAAATGGTTTCCGCCCGCTTTTTATTTCCCTGTCCCATAGCAATGGCTGCAAGAGGTGCGCCGCCCGAACCCACAAATGCGCTGAATGCAGAAATCAGCATAATGACAGGAAGAGTCAGACCTACGCCGGTCAGTGCCTCCGGTCCCACAATGTGCCCGATATACATTCTGTCCACGATATTATATAAAAGATTGATGATCTGAGCGATTAAAGTAGGAAGTCCCATGGACAAAATAAGCTTTCCTATTTTTTCCGTGCCCAGTTTTTCTTCTGAATGTGCCATTATTTCCCTCTCCTATATATTCAAATTTTATAACAAGTAATGGTAAATCTCAAGGTTACCGTCAAAAAACAGCAGATAATATTCACTGTTGTATATAGCTCCTAAAACAATGACAGAGCGCTCAATCCATGTTCCATTTTTTGTTTATCATAAAAGAAGCCCTATTCACTGTTTTTCCGGAAGAATCCCGGTAATACACAGTAATTTCCATAGATGTATCCATATTGTTCAACAGGTAATCCGTGCAGAAATCCTTATAGCAAAGGTTCCAAACCAGCCCGGCAATAGATTCTTCATCTGTAATTTCCTTTTTCCATTCCAGATACCGGACATCGTATAACAGACCTTCTGTAACCAGATATTTATCAATCACAATCTTATGAACCGGATAATCCTTCAGGGTCTTATTTCCGTCAATACCGTATTCCGAAAGAATCTTCAGCACTTCTGTAAAACAGGGATAGATATATCCCGTAGCTTCTCCCTGATTTTTCGTGGAGCAAAACGTAAAACTGCCTATAGGCGTCTGTTCCCTGATATCGGAAAAAGTCAGTTTCATAAAATCTGCTTTATAGATTTCCCATAATTCCTGTCTCTCCTCATCGTTTAAATCCAGCGTATAGGTTTCCATCCCGTTAGACCATCGGATTTCATAATACTTCAAGGAATCCAGGCGCAGGGCGGCATAGGTCCCTTCTTTAAATTCCTCTCCGTTAAAGATTTCCCCGAATTCATCCACCATAAGCCACGGAAGCTTATATTTATAATATTTTACTCCGCCGTCTTTTAACCGGCATTTCACTAACATTTCACAGGTTTCCGCTCCCGGTCCCGGCAGACTTTGTTCATCCACACAATTTTTTTCAATCCATTCCCATGCATAAGAAAGTTCGTCTCCGGTTAAATTCATATTGGATAAGACTTCATCCGCTTCATCTTTGCTTCCTAACGCCGTCAAAACTACCGCTGCAGACTCGGTCCTGTCTTTATCAGGAAACTTTCCGGCACCTTTTCCTCCCACGGAAAAAATACCCAGAACCGCAAACATCAATACAAATTCCATGAGCAGATGCCATTTACCCGAAATAAACTTTTTTATATTAAAGGACAGCAGCACATTTAACGCTCCATGTACAAGAGGAACTCCACATACAATGCCAAAAACAGCCAGTCCCGCAGAAAAATCTCCCCTTGTGAAAATCTGTAAACTGCTGACAATCCAAAATACGGCTAACAAAACGCAGGCATAACGTACAATCCATTCCGCAAACCGGAAAGAAAACAGGTTTCTTCCCCGCTCCACCGGACGTTTGCAGAAAAGAACGCCGTTTAAGATTGTCAACAGAACCGCTGCCACTGCCAGAAAAAGAATATAAGGCAGATGAGCGTTTAGATTCCATAAAGCGCCGTCAGTATACTCTTCAATGCCGGTTGCATTTTTCAGCAGCGCGATCGGAGAGAGATATCCCTTAATCCAATCCAGCTTTTCAGATTTATAAAATGTTTCAATACAGATTTTCATCATTTTTTCTGTCAGATGAAAGCCCCCGGATGGACCTAGCAAAAGCAGTACCAGCATTCCGACCGTATATCCTGTACTCTGCGTCAAAAAAGCCGAAAGCATAGAAAGACCGTACAAAAACATCCAGCCAAAAATCAGCACAATGCAACTGATCCATACAGCCGTAACACTTTCCTCATATTTACAATATCCCATAGAGAGGGAAAGTTTAAAGAAAAGCAGCTTACAGATTACAACAGGAAAAGAAAAAATCAGGAAATTATTGATACACCCCGCTAAAAACAGCTGATTTCTTGAAAAAGGCAGGCTAAAGTACAGATCTGCTTTTTTATGGGAGTACAGATATGGAAAGCCTAAAATCCCCATTAAAATGCCCAAACTAATCATTGCCATAAAAAAAGACGTATTTCCCGCCCCCACATAAAGACTTCTGACCTCTCCTGCAGGTATGGTTGCTTTGGCAGCAAACAAAAATAAGAGCATACCAAACACATACCAAATTAATAAAACCAGCCATAATTTATTCTTAAGATCTTCTTTCAGAAGCCCCGCAAACATTTTTGCCCTTTTCATGCTTCCTCCCCTGCTTTTGTCATCAAATCATTCCATTCCTTTTGCGTCAGAACCTTCCCTCTATGTAAAAAGCCTTTTTCCGTACATATTTTATGAAGCTCCTCCAGATAATGGGAAACAATAAAAACAGTTCTGTTTCTGCCTGTTACCGCACTTTTTAAAAGTTCATTAACCGTCTTTCTGACCCAAGGATCCAGTCCGTCAAAAACCTCGTCGCATAGCAGGTACTTTGTACCTGCACAAATTGCCGCCGCAATAAACATCTGCTTTTTCATTCCTTTGGAAAAAGAATCCACGAAAGCGTTTTCTTCCAATCCGAACTGCTCCAAAAGATAACGATAATCTTCCATTTCGAAGCCCGGATAAAAGGTTTTATAAAAATCACCGATGGTAAGAGCCGTAGCGTTTTTTTCATAGTATTGCGTATCCGGCATATAGAAGATTTCCTGCTTTGCCTTTATGTCGGGAAGCTTTTTCCCGTCTATCCTGATTTCCCCGCTGTCCGCTTTATACACTCCCGCGATCAACCTGATAAGAGTGCTCTTGCCTGCTCCATTCTCGCCTACCAGACCGTAAACAGTCCCGTCGGGAATCGTCAGGGAGACTTGTTCCAGACATGTAAAATCATCATATTTTTTCGTAATATTACAAATCTCAATCATCGCTTTGTTCCTATTTTTCTCCAAATCATTTTCCGGTCCGTCTAAGGGAATTACTATAGCCTGAAGCATCTGCCGGGAAGCTCTCCATTCCCAGCCCCTTTTTCTTTCATAACAGACGCCCTTCGCAAAGTACTCCATCAAGTACATCTATTTTATCACAGTCTATCCAAAAGGCAAAATATACTTATCCATACAAAAAAGCAGAAGCTCCTGCAAGAGAAGCTTTACGCCCTCCCGCAAGTACTCCTGCCACATTCCGTTTCTCTATTCTTTTTCTGTTTTTACCACATACCCCAAATAAGTAACCGTCACAGTATAGTGTTCCCCGTTTTGCATTTCAGCCTTTATCATAAAGTCCTCATCCCCCAAACCATCAATTGCCATCCGCTCAATTTCTTCTCCCGTCCGCTCTTCAATTTGTTTTCCCACACATCTCTGAAATTCTCCGACGCTTATAAACACAGGCTGTTCCTTCCACTGGGTTGTCTCCTGAAGTTTAGGAAGCTCTTCTATTTTATATTCCGTCGTTTCTTCATCTAAAGGATATTTCACTTCATGGGCATCTGTTACATCAATTCCCAAGACCTCAAAATCTATTTTCTCCACAGAATAAAAAACACCGTCTACAACCATATATGACCTTTCCAAATAAGCGCCGGCTCTATCGAAATCTTCCTCTTTCGTTTCTCCTTGTGTCCCTTTTGCAAAAACGACATTTGCTTCCTCTAAAAAAAGCTTTACCTCCCTCTCCTGCAAAGAATAAGTCTCCACCAATTCATCGCCGCAATTGAAATAGTCCGCCGCAAAAATGAATTCCCCTTTATATTCATAAATGGTAAATCCCTCGCAAAGGGAACTGGAGCCGCTTCGATAAACATAACATTCCATATTTTCTTCTGTTACATTTTCCGTACCGCTTTCCCCTTCATTGGGATTACCGTTAAAACCACAAGCCGTCAGAATCAGGGCTAATGCGCCCGACGTAAAACTATAAAGCCTTCTCCTCATAATATTCTTCCCCTCCGGATAGCATTTTTGCTTTATCATAACACATTGTGAGCTGCTAGAAAAGCAGCATAATAGACTCTGCAAGTTTCTCTGCCAGCCGCTCCCTGTAATCCGCCTCTGTTAATTTCCGTCTGTCCTCTGAATCGGATAAGGAACCTAATTTTACTAAAACCGCAGGCATATAGGTATTTTTCAGAACATAAAAATTTCCCTGCCTTATGCCGTTACATTTTATCCCTCCATTTTGATGCAAGGCTGCTGCCAGGGCATCCGCATATTCCATTCCCGGATATCCACTTCCGTCATAATAAAATTCCATACCGGACATTCCCGCATCTTCCCTATGGCAGTCGCAATGAATACTGATAAACAAATCTGCTGTTTTGCCATTTGCCACCTTTATTCTTTCATATTCTCCCGTCAAGGTATCTCCATTTCCGGACAAAATTGCCTCTGCTCCCATACTTTCTAAGTACTTCTGCAAATCCTTGGCAACTTCATAATTAATGTCTTTCTCGTATATTCCTTCATAAGAGCTGCCTACATCCCTTCCGCCATGTCCGACATCCAAAATAATTCTGATTTTTCCCTCCTTCTTTTCTCCTGCAGTTTCTCCCAAAAAGCTCTCGTTCTGAAGCTCCGATGAAATCTCCTGCATAATCCGGTCATTTTCATATCCTGTCAAAAACAGTAAACCTGTTATCAAACAAAGAATAAACATTTTTATAAATCGATACTCCGGTTTTACGCCCTGTCCTTTCTTCTCTCTTGCATATAAATTTCCGTACATGAGTATATCCTGCTTCCATAAGGTATTTCATTTTATTTTAACAGTCCTTTCTCTATATTCCCTCTAAACCCGGAAACCCTTTCAGAAGAAAAGCATCCACGAAAACAGCCACACTCACAGGTTACTGATTCAAATACCCCTGCAGTTCTTCTTCTCTGGACCATATTCGTTCATATCGACTTCCCATATCCGCAAAAATCACGTCCCAAACAGCGAATTTTTGCATCTCTTCCAAGCGTCCTCTGTTGTTCTGAATCCACTCATAAATATAGTTGTAGGTATTACCGGAAAACTTAATACACCAGTTTTTCCTGTCATTACTATTATGGGAATAGGACATTCCATCATAGTGGACAGATAAAATGCCCTGACCGCTTTGCAAGGCAAGCCCTCTGATTTCATTACTTGCCCAGAAATAACCCGCATTTTTATCCTTAACCAGATTGGGATATTTTTTACAATAGGTCTCTGCTAATTCTTCATATTTTCTTCTATCATCTTCCGTTGCCAGAAGGCACCTTCCTCCTCTGCCCTCTTCTCCATCCTTAACGACAAATTTTATACCTGTTTCAGCATGCTTTTTTACCTGATACCCTTGTAATACTTCTTTTTCCAGACTCTCCACGCCCATAGCTTTCATCAATCCGTTTTCCAATTCCTCATCCATAATAATAGCATTGTAAAATGAGCCTGTTCCATATTCGGAAATCAAAAGCCTGGTTCCTGTAGCCTGATCCTGTCTGATTTTAATATCCGAATACAGAAATGCACCAATTCTTTCTCCCTCTCCGGTAAAAATATCAAAACAGCCGTTTTCATTATCCGGTATAATTCTGTAATTTTTTGACTCAAAAGATGTATAAGAAAAATTTGTCTCTTGCATATTAGAAATACCAAAAAGACTTTTCCTTCGTTCGTTTTTATCCATCCCCTTATAAGAGTAAATATCATTTCCCGCCTGAGCCTTGCGCGAACTAACGCTTGCTTTATCCGCTTCACTGCCCAAGTATCCCGAAAAACTTCTTTTAGACGTATGATTTTCTGTTTTGTATCTCGCCATAAAACTTGTCAGACCTATTTCTCCAATATCCATTTCATTTCCTCCTGCCACAATCCTGTCCTTTTTTATTTCGTCCTCTTAACCAAAAAAAGAAGCCTGATGTAACCAACCGGCTTCTTTTTGTAATTAATTTTATTCCCTTTATATTTCGCTTTCCTCTTACAACGGGAATCTCGAATTGCAATTCACGCTTTTTTACCATTTTTGTCTCCATGGGACAAGCGAACATGCTTGCATGTTCATTTGACTCTCAAATCAAGGTTGAAAGATTTTCTTTCAAGCTTCTTCCATGAAGCAATCTGTTCTTTGGCGCTTTCATACTCTTCAACAGATACCCCAAGTCCCTCACAGGCTCTTTGCAAATCTATACCAAAATTTTTCATTGCAGCTTCTACATTTTTTACCAGAGTGTTTGCTATGCCTTGCTCCAATCCTTGTTCTATCCCTTCTACTCTTCCTTGCTCCATTCCCAGCTTTCTGCCCTGTGCCAGTCCAATCTCAAGAATATTCATCCTCACAGCCTCCCATTCTTCTGATTGCTTTACTTCCGTTACAATTCTGTCCAAATCCAGAATACGTTCATCCCGTACCGTAATATCCGGATTCTTTAAAGTGGTATTCTTCATATACTGCAGCAGGCTGACCAGTTCTTCCCGTCCATTCAAACTGGTCATATTCAAAAATATTTTACTTGTTCCATCATCCAAAGGCAAATCGGGCACTTCCTCACACCGTTCACTGAAAGTATATTTTGCCAGATTCTTACCGAAAATGTCTTCCCTTGTAATAAAGATAATGACTGTTGACGGCAGATGTTTATATCGTGTCTCTTTGCCCGATTTCAAAACGGGCGTGTCAATCAATCCCTGATAGAATCTGGAACGCTTGCGGATATCATCGCTGCCGGAATCATTTTGCATTTCCATATCAAACTGACGCTCCTTCGCGTCCAGCGCCCATGCATCCAAACGTATAGCCCGTTTTCCTGATTTGTTTAAAACAACCTGTTCTGCTTTTACTTCTTTGAGTCTTAAATCCGGTTCATCCAGGATAATGCTCAACACATCTTCATAAGCCCTTTTCACTTTCATGACTGACATGAATAGTGCAAAATCGCTTAAATTAAGCTGATAGTTTTCCAGAAGCTTTGGCGTATCCACGCCCTGTGCTTCCACCTCTTCCGTTACTTTTTGTTGCATAATAATTCCTCTCTTTCTTAATAAGGCAGAGAGGCATATTCTGTTCTTGTACTCTCTGCGGTTTTAGTTGTCATGAAGGATTTCCCGCAGAGATAGCTCTGCATAGATACAGGCTTTTGAACAAGCCTTGTAAGAATTTTAGATTTGTCCTTTATTTAGAGTCATTTTATCACATTCTGTTTTTTATTACAAGTATGAACTATATTAAATTTATCACACACTTATTTGACCGCAACGCATACGGTCAAAATAAGTGTTCTGCAATACCCTGTCCACCCGGAATCAGTATTGGTAAAAACCATTTATTACCGGATTTCACTTGCCGCCGTATAGTAGCGGTAGTAAATTCCTTTCAAATCCATCAACTGCGTATGGTTTCCTTCCTCTACAATACCATCCTGTGTCAGAACCAGGATTCTGTCGGCATTCTGAATACTGGATAGCCGGTGGGCTATGGTCAGGGTCGTTCTTCCTTTTGCAAGAGCATTTAAGGATTTTGCTACCGCAAACTCACTTTCATTATCAAGGGCGCTTGTAGCTTCGTCCAGAATAATAATAGAAGGATTTTTCAAAAATACTCTGGCAATGCTGATCCTCTGCTTCTGTCCGCCGGAAAGCTTAACTCCTCTTTCGCCTACATAGGTGTCATAGCCCTCCTTTAATTCCTCTATGAATTCATGGGCGCCTGCCTTTTTAGCCGCCTCTATAACCTCACTCCGTGAAGCTCCCGGTTTCCCGTACGCTATGTTTTCAAAAACCGTGCCGGAAAACAGATAAACCTCCTGTTGGACCATACCGATATGCCCTCTTAAGCTTTTAAGAGCAATCCCCTTAATGTCCATCCCGTCTATGGTTATGGTGCCGCAGGTTGTATCGTAAAACCGGGGAATCAAATTGCAAAGGGTTGTCTTTCCTCCGCCGGAAGGTCCCACAATCGCTACCTTTTCTCCCTGTCCGATAGAAAGATTTAAATGCTCAAATACCTGATTATGGTCATCGGGATACTCAAAGGTAACGTCCTCAAAGCAAATATTTCCTTTCAGTTCATTCACAGGTACTGCATCCGGCTCATCAAAAATTTCAATATCCGCATCCATGATCTGTAAAAACCGCTCGATTCCCGTCATGCCTCGCTGAAACTGCTCGGCAAACTCAATAATCCTGCGGATTGTGGCAATCAATGTGGTTACATACAGAAGATAAGCCACCAAATCCCCCGGGCTGATAAAGCCCCTCACAAGGAAGATCCCTCCCGCCAGGATCACTGCCAGATACATAATGCCGTCAAAAAATCTGGTGGTAGTCTGAAATCCCGCCATATAGACATAGGTTTCCTTTTTAATGTCTAAGAAGCTTATATTATCTTTTTCAAACTTAGCCTTTTCCATCTCTTCATTGGTAAACGCCTTAACCACCTTCTGCCCCAGAAGGCTGTCTTCAATCCGGGCGTTCAGTTCCCCAATCTGGTTTCTCTGCTTTGCGAAGGCTTTTTTCATCCGGCGGTTTAATCCCATACAGGTAAAAAGCATAACCGGAACAATGATAAAAATAAGAATCGTCAACAGTAAATTAATACTCCCGAGAATGATAAATCCGCCTAAAGCCTTAACAAAGGCAATAAAAAACTCTTCGGGGCAATGATGGGCAAATTCCGTCACATCAAAGAGGTCGTTGGTAATCCTTCCCATAATCTGTCCTACTTTGGTGTTATTATAATAAGTATTGGAAAGCTGCTGTAAATGACCATAGGCGTCTCTTCGCATGTCGGTTTCTATCTTGGCTCCCATAACATGACCCATATCCGCCATATAAAAATTTGCCAGACAGTCCAGCACACGCAGTCCCAGATATAAAAGTCCCAAACCCCCTACTGTTCTTACCGTAAGGGTCATAACCTCCGAAAGCGCCTGATTGGTAATATAACGCATGATCAACGGCAGAACCAGCTCGCAGATCGTTGTCAGGGATGCACAGAACAAATCAAATACCATCGTTTTTACATATGGTCTGTAATAGGGTATAAACCTTTTCATCAATTCTTTTGTTGTATATTCTTTATTTTCTGTCATAACCTTTAGATGCTCCTTTTTACTTAATTTTACAGTACCAGAAGTTGCCTGAAAGCAAAACATACATAGTCTTATTATTTTACCATTGTACCAGATTACTCCCATTTAGAAAATACAGGTATCATATAACACCTTTTTCGACACCAAAACATAAAATATATCAAACCAATTGATAAGGACTACGCATATGTATCTGTTTTTCGGTATCTTTTTTCTGATACTTCTTTTCTTTTTCTGTGTCAATCATTTTCGCAGAAAGAAAATCATCAAAAAAATCTGCTCTATGTGCATGGATGAAAAATGCCGCATATTAAGCGATTTGATAGAGCCCTTCGGATACGCCTATGTTCTCTCCCAGGACATTTTTACTTCCCGTATTGATGCTTGGCAGAGACAATTCGGCTACTGTCATCTTTATGACGAGGCCGCCCCGCATTTCAATATGATTTTTGATTGTCTGCCGGTTTATTTTAATTATGAAGGCCGGACATGGATGATTGAACTCTGGAAAGGCCAGTACGGTATTAATACCGGCTGTGAAATCGGAGTTTACTATGCGGACCGTATATTGAAGGAAGAAGAATTAAAACACGAGCTGTTCCAATGCGCTGATAATGAAAATATGCTGAAGCTATACTTTAACCTTTATCGGAACGGTCAGAATATTGCTCATCTGTGCAAGATACATTGGTGGCTCACAGCCTTTTCCATCGGCTGTTTCTCCAAGCCGTCAGACCTGACTATGAGGGTTTCCATTACCTTCCATAATGAAGATATGGCAGAGGCTTTTATCCGCGGACTGATAAAAGCAGGCTACAGGCAGGAAGATATCCGTCTCTGCTGCGGCACCGTTTCCTTTACCTTTGGGGAAGCTGACGCCTTCTATCATATATGGAAACGGCTCTTGAGAAACATCGCCCAGTGCGTGAATCGTTTCTGGTGCAGGGTTTATCTGTTCATAACCAGACCCTTCTGCCTTTCCATAGACAGAATTCTTTATCTGTACTACTATTTGCCTTTTGCCTTCCGCAAAATGCTTCGTATCAGAAAATATAAAAAAATCAAACCGGGAAAGAGGAGAAAATCATGAGTTATTATTCCCGACTTTCCAAGTCATTTGAGGGAGCCTTGAGGCTCCCTCTTCATAACCGCACCAAATATGTATTAATCAGCGACTGCCATAGAGGCACGGGAACTGCCAACGATAATTTTTTGAAAAACCAGAATTTATATTTCGCTGCCCTCAGACACTATTACAGACAGGGCTATACTTATATAGAGTTAGGGGACGGGGATGAATTATGGGAAAACCGCAGTATGCAGCAAATTATCGAAGCCCATGACGGCGTATTCGAACTTTTGTCCCTTTTCCACCGGCAAAACCGCCTGTATATGCTTTACGGCAACCATGACATGATTAAAAAAAGCCAACGCTACAGGGAAAAAAACTGCTGTACCTATCACTGTAGCTGCTGTAACAACACTTACTGGGAAAAACAGCCCCTCCTGCCCGATATGAAGTTCCACAGCGGCATCATTTTAGAAAATGACTGCCCTGATTCCAGAGACGTTTATCTGACCCACGGACATCAGACGGACTTATTCAACTCCACCCTGTGGCGCATTAACTGTTTCCTTGTCAGATACCTCTGGAAACCCTTGGAGCATTACGGTGTTCTGGATCCCACCAGCGCCGCCAAAAATTATACAAAGAAGCGCAAGGCAGAAGAACGTCTTCATCATTGGGCAGAACAGGAAAACCACATTTTGATTACAGGGCATACCCACCGCCCCGCTCTGTCCGATACAGACAGCTGGTATTACAACAGCGGAAGCTGTGTGCACCCCTACGGCATTACCTGTCTGGAAATAGAAAGAAAGCAGATCCGACTGGTTAAATGGATCCTAAGCGCCAGAAACGATATGGGTCTCTATGTAACCAGGGAAGAACTGGCGGGACCCGCTTCTCTACAGTAATTCCGCCCCTTTACCGTCTTCCGTCTGGAGCCACCGGTTCATACATTCTATCAACCGGTCAAAATCCAGGGGCTTTGCAATATGCTCATTCATCCCTGCCCTTTTGCTGTCCATCACATCATCCACAAAGGCATTTGCCGTCATGGCAATAATGGGAATCCGTTTACCGTCTTTTTTTGCGCTTCCCCTTATGGCTCTGGCGGCTTCATAGCCGTTCATAACCGGCATCTGGATATCCATAAAAATCAGATCATAGTATCCGTCTTCCACATCCTCAAAGCGCTCTACCGCAAGTCTGCCGTTTTCAACACTTTCTATCATAGCACCGGTGCCGCCTATGACTTCTTCCGCAATTTCCCGGTTCAGTTCATTATCCTCCACTAAAAGCACCCGACTTCCCGTAAAATTCCGGCTTAGAGGTCTTTCGGCTTTTTCCAACCCCTCATTTTCTTCCCCTCCTGTAAGCTGTTTAAATAAATATACCAGCTTAGAACGGAACAAGGGTTTAGAAATAAATCCGTCCACTCCCGCTTCTCTGGCTTCCTCCTCTATCCTGCTCCAATTATAGGCGGAAAGAATAATAATCGGTACATCCGGTCCCACCTGTTTCCGTATTTCCTTTGCGGTCGCAATTCCGTCCATATCCGGCATCTGCCAATCCAGTATTACCGCAAAGAAGTCCTCCTCCATCTCGTGGGCAGCCCTTACGCATTTTACAGCTTCCATGCCGCTTAACACCCATTGGCTCTTCATTCCCAGTTCATCCAATATCCGGCAGGCCGTTTCGCCGGATTCCCTGTCGTCATCCGCCACTAAAACCGGCAGATTCACAAACCGCTCCACATCAGGCGCCGCTGTATTCCCCTGTTTGAGAAAAACCGTTACGGTAAACTGGGAGCCCTTGCCCAGCTCACTTTCCAGAGTAATGGCGCCGTTCATCATGCGAATGATATTCATGGCAATGGCCATTCCCAGTCCCGTTCCTTCAATTTTGCTGATACGGGAATCCTCTGCCCGGCTGAAGGGTTCAAATATCTTCTTCTGATATTCATCGGACATGCCGATACCGTTATCCCGGAAAACGAATTCATAGCATCCGTATCCAAAAAGTCTGGAAGGCTTCTCTGCTATTTCCACCTCCAGCTTTCCGCCGGGAGGAGTATATTTTACCGCATTGCCGAGAATATTTACAAAGACCTGCTGCAGTCTCATGACATCTCCGATCACATCCTCATGCTCTACGCCTCCGATATGAATCCTCAAATCATGGTTTTTTTTCAAAACGGAAGGCCGGATAATGGTCATAAGATTCTGTACCAGCGCCGGAAGCTGAAATTCCTCTTCCTCCAAATCTATCTTACCCGACTCTATTTTGCTCATATCCAGCACTTCATTAATAAGGGAAAGAAGATGCTTGCTGGACACAGTAATCTTATTCAGACAGTCCGCAACCCGCTCCTTCTCATTCAAATGAGTCCCGGCTATGGCCGTCATACCGATAATGGCGTTCATCGGCGTACGGATGTCATGGCTCATTCTGGATAAAAACTCACTTTTGGAAGCATTGGCGCGGGTCGCCGCCTCGCACGCCTCTTTTAATGCCTGATGCTCCTTTTCCTCCTTCTGCTTGCTGTCTGTCACATCCAGGGCGGTATACAAAGCAGTCGTTGGTTTTCCTTCCTCTGAATCCGCAAGAACGATCGTCGCCCTGACCCAGCCGTATTCCGAAAAGGAACCGTCCTCATTTTCCTTTATCCTCCGATACTCCACTGCCAGAAGGGGATGCTCTTCATCCAATGTATCCATCAGATTGCTGTAATCCATTTTTCCCAAATATTCCTCCCTGTCATCGGGATGAACAAAATGTCCGGCATATCTGCGAATTGCTTCATCATAATTGGTTTCCGCTCCCAAAACCTCGCCTACCGCATCCATTTGCTTTATCATACGGAAGGTTCCCGCCTTTAAGTTCATATAATATGTTGCGAAGAACAGGCTGCTTAAACTGTAGATAATATTTGCCCGTTCCGTCTTTGCCTTCTTATCCGCTGCCTCTTTCTGTTTTTCTTTTGTAATATCCCTTCCCAATATATTTACAAGAACCGTTCCGTTTTGACGGATAAAAAAGATTCTTTCCTCTACCCATTCCGTCTGGGAATGCTTAACCCGGTACCGGCATACCTCTTCACAACGATCCTCTACTTTCTCCGCTTTTTTTCGGAGACTGTCTAAAGAAAGCGCGCTTTTGAACTTATCAATGTCCTCCTCACAAATCACTTCCTTGACAGCTTTTTCAATATAATAGTCGTAATCTCCTGTCCGTATCCTGCTGCCTTCGTCCTCAACACCCAGGTAAATGCGCTCGCACATACCTGTATCCAAATCTATGGTATTCATCACATCAAATCTGGATTTAATGATGACCGCCATCCGCCTGTCGTTTTGAATGCTCATCTTTTCTAAATCCAGACCTTTTCCGTAGACATCATGCACGTCTCTCTCATATAACATGACAACTTGGTTTTGCTCCGAATAATCGGCATCCGGAACAATTTCCGTAGTATACCATCTGTAACTGCCATGAATCAGCCTCCTGTAGGTGCAGATGAGCACATGCCTGTCATTTTTCATTTCCTCCTGAATCGATTGCAAATCTATAAATTTTTTCAGACGTTCCACGTCGCCTGCATAGATATATCCACTGTCAATAAAGTCCCTGATGTTCTTTGACAGGCTTGAGTTTTGCAAATCCGTATACTTCCTGTCCTCAGGGTTCATTTTAACTACCTCATAGGTATCCTCCGTTAAATTTACTTTCAAAATTTTATTATAGGCATTGCTGACCGCTTCCACATGAGGCATTACGGTAATCAGAAAAGCGGAAACGGATTCCTCCCAGGTAATCCGGGTCGCCACAATATCTACAATTTTCCCGAAAGGATTGTTATAATTAACAGTTTTGTACTCTTTTTTGCCTCCTATGTAAATAAGCGGGCAATTGGAACAGACTCCGGGCCAGATTTCATGACAGACCAGTCCCGGACGCATGTCGGGATACACATCCTTTACCCGCTGATTAAAATATAAAATCCGATGGTCATCCTCCCTGATAACATAGACTCCTATGGTATGCATAGAATTCAAAACTACTTCATAATCCCTTATTTCCATGCTTCCGCTCCCCCTATATACCTTTTGATATCTACACATTACTTATCATATCATAAAGGGGAAATGAAATCCACAGCCCTTCCTAAGCTTCCATCCGTAAAACCAGAACTTCAGAAGGCTCTAATTCTATGCAGTCCTTTACCTTCAAATTGCCGGCCCGTTCCCTGTTACAGAGCAAAATCTCTTTTGCACAGGCGGAAAGCTTCAAAGTCTCTTTTTCCATTCCGAAATTTGCCAGAATCAGCGCCTTTTTTTCTCCCGATATACGCCAATAGGCAAATACGTTGTCGCTTTCCTCAAATTCCGGTACAAACTCCCCATAGACAAATACATCCTTCCATTCCGGGGATTTTCTCAAAGCGATCAGCTTTTTGTAATAGGAGAGCACGGAATTTTTATCTCCCTGCTGATCCTTAACATTGATTTCCTTGTAATTATCATTAACCTTCATCCACGGTCTGCCTCCGGTAAACCCGGCGTTTTCTTCGCTGCTCCACTGCATAGGGGTTCTTGCGTTATCCCTGCTGTATTTATAGCATATCTTAAGTGCTTCCTCCTTGGAAAATCCTGCGTCCAATGCCGTTTGATACTGGTTGCGGGTATCGATATCATCATATTCGGAAATATCACTCATCCTACAGTTTGTCATACCGATTTCCTGTCCCTGATACAAAAAGGGAATTCCCCTAAGCAAAAGGCTTACCGTTCCAAGCATCTTAACGCCTTCTTTATTTCTGGCATGTGCCGGGAGATAACGGCTTGCCCCTCTCGGCTCATCATGATTTTCAATGATATTGGCAAGATAGGCTTTTCCCTGGCAGTTTAGCTGGGAATCAATGATAGCCTTTTTCCATTGGGCAAAATTGATATCCTTTGCATCATACCAGCCGTTTTTCCCCATGGAAAGAATATGGGGCGCAAAGTCAAACATGCTGCTGAAATACCCGTTGTCCCCCACAAATTCCTCAAGGGCGTCTTCCTTCATATTAAACACTTCTCCTACCGTAAAAGCATCGTGGGGCGCAAATGTATTTTCTTTTAATTCTCCCAGAAATTCCCCGATGCCCTCTGCCTGCTCTACCATCTTCGTGCAGGCGCAGAGTCCGTCGGGACCGTCCGGTTCAAAATCCGGGAAATTTAAATCCTTCTTTATATTGATAATGGCGTCGATGCGAAAACCCGCAATCCCCTTCTCAAGCCACCAGTTTACCATATCAAAAAGCTTCTGCCTGACCACAGGATTCTCCCAGTTTAAGTCGGGCTGCTCCTTTGCAAACATATGCAGATAATATTTGTCTGTTCCCGGCACTTTCTCCCATGCGCTTCCTCCAAAATAAGAACGGTAATTACTGGGAGGATTGCCGTCTTTCCCTTTTTCAAAATAGAAATATTCCCCGTATTCCCCGTCAGGCTCTGCCAATGCTTTTTGAAACCATTCATGGCGGTCTGAACAATGATTGATAACCAGATCCATGATAATATCGATATTCCTCTTTTTTGCCTCTTCCAAAAGCCGGTCAAAGTCTTCCATTGTTCCGAATTCTTCCGCAATACTGTAATAATCGGAAATATCATATCCCTGATCCACAAAAGGAGACTGATAAACAGGCGACAGCCATACGATATCAATGCCAAGCTCCTTTAAATAATCCAGTTTTTCGATGATTCCCGCTAAATCTCCGATTCCGTCCCCGTTGCCGTCCATAAAACTTTTAGGATAAATCTGATATGCGATTTTTTCATGCCACCATTTTTTCTGCATAGTAAAAGCCTCCCGATTCAATGTTTTATCATACTTACATTATACTACATTTCCGAAAGGCCTCTTTCTTTATTTTGTGGAATTCTTACACTATATTGACTTTTTCTCTATTTCCTTTTCGATAATCAGATGGGGTTATCCCCTTACATTGCCGGAACCTTTTTATAAAATAGCCCACATTGTCATAGCCGCACTGACCTGCAATATCAATGATCTTATCCTCACTTTCCAAAAGCATTTTGGCCGCATGGTTGATCCTGATCTCATTGATGTATTCCGTAACCGTCTTGCCGGTATTTTTCTTGAAATAACGGCAGAAATATTGAACGTTCAATCCCGCTGCATCTGCAATTTCCTCCACAGTCAGTCTGCCGTCATAATGACTTCTGATATATTGGAGAGCCGGCGCCTCTTGCTCATATTCCTTTGTATTAACCGAAAATGAAAATGTGCCCGCCTTTCAGTAGATAATCTCTGTTTCCCCATGCCAGCGCAGGGGAACTGCCGATGCGCTTTGACCGTTCCACCGGTAAACGGCGTATGGATAAATGTTGCTTCCATGAACTGTATTTTCTTTCAGCATACTCTTTTCCATAATGTCAATTCTCCTCTGACAGAATCGTTACGTCATAATCCTTACCATCTACCGAAAGAGATATAACCGTTTTGTTTGCGCTGAAAACCTCTTCATCTACATAGGAGAACTTCTCCGGCGTCTTCCCCGCTTCCAGCTGCTGAATGATAGATGCAACCCTTGGCCCGTGAAAAGGATTGCATTCTACAATCGCGGTAATCTTGTCCTTCTTCACATAACCTAAAGCATCCGCATTAACTCCGTCAAAAGAAATGACCATGATTTCCCCGTTTGTAATATCCGACCCGGCTCTTTTTCCTGCCGCCTCAATAGCCGCAATAGCCCCTAAAGCCTCATTATCATTTTCACAATAAACCACATTTATGTTATCATATTGTCTCAAAACGGACTCCATGACCTCTTTCCCCTTTGCCTGGGTAAAATCCCCGGGCATTTCCGCTATCAGGTCCCATCCGTATTCCCTTGCAGCATTTGAAAGAGCTTTGGTCCTCCCGATCTGCGCAGATGAACCGATGGTTCCCTGAATATTCACAATATGGATATCCTCCGGTGCAATTCCCTTTGTCCGGGCATACCGGTTCAGCCATTCCGCCGCCTTTTTCCCTTCCAATTCAAAGTCTGAGCCTACCCAGCAGGTAAACAGGCTTTCATCTGCCACATCCACCCTTCTGTCAATAATGATGACCGGAATGTCCGCATCCTTTGCTTCCTGCAAAACGGTGTCCCATCCCGTTTCCGTAACCGGCGCCAGAACAATATAATCCACTTCCCGCTGAATAAATGTACGGATTGCCATGATCTGGTTCGTCTGCTTCTGCTGACCGTCCTCAAAAATCAGTTCGTATCCGTTTTCTCTGGAAAAAGCAGATTTCATGGATTCTGTATTGGCGCTTCTCCAGTCAGATTCCGCACCGACCTGGGAAAATCCCACTACAATGGTATCCTTATCCGATTCTCCGTTTTCCTGTGTCAGGCCATCTTTCTTATTTCCGCTTCCGTCCTGCAGCGCCAGACTGTGCCGGCAGCCGGCTGCCAATATGCCAAGCATGAAAAGTACAAGTAATATCAATATGTTTTTATCTATCACTTTCTCTTTGCTTATCGTTTTCTTCTTCCATTTCATCATTTACAAAACACCATGCATTCTTCATATTTATAATTTTTTGTCTTTTCCATTTTTTCTATTATACTATATCCTTAAGCATATGTGTGAAAAAGAGGCCGCCGCATACCTGCAGCCACCCCTTTTCCCCGATTTTGTGTTCTTGAATAATTTAATCAACCTTAACCTTTAACGCCCGTTTCTTGCGTGCCATAACAATGCTCTGAACTACTAAGAACAGACAGAGCATTGCCGCAATGGTAATTCCCGTCCACCACGCTTCTTCAAAACCTGCAGATGAAACAATATTCTGAATCGTGCTTAAAGAAAGCACGCCGAAAAAGGTTCCGATTATGTTGCCTACGCCGCCAGTCAGCATAGTGCCGCCGATAATAGAGGATGCAATGGCGTTCATTTCCATTCCGCTTGCATGGGACGGCGCACCGGAGCCTACATGCAGGAAATAAACATATCCACCGATACCCGCTAAAAGACCGCAGATTAAATGGGAAAGGAATTTGGTTTTTCTAACATTGATGCCCAGCATCAGAGCACTCTGGCTGTTTCCGCCTACCGCATAGAATTTACGCCCCAGTTTTGACCAGCGTAATATACAGAAGAACAAAACCACAATGATGATCGCCACAATGACGCCGATTTCCACATACGCATTTACATATTTTCCCAGCTTATTGACAGAGCCCATGCCCGGAACTACAATACGGGTATTTTTCAACGCTACAAAGGCCTCGTTTTGCACATTGAAAGGGTTGGAATTTACAATGGTCGTCATACCCCTTGCAAAGAACATGCCCGCCAATGTGACGATGAAGGGCTGGATATCCAGATAAGCAACCAGAAATCCCTGTACTGCGCCAAAGGCCAGACCGATTGATAGCGCTATCAAAAGGGATACGAAAACATTTCCGCCCTTGTAATCCAGATAAACCGCGCAGCACATGCTGACCAGTGCCGTAACGCCGCCTACGGAAATATCAATTCCCCCGGTAATCATAACGATGCTCATCCCGCAGGATACTATGATCAACGCTGCATTTGCATTTAAAATATTAAAGAAGGTCTGAGGCTTTAAGAAGCCTTTTCCTTGAAATAATATTGCTCCGATATACATGGCAAAGAAAACCACTATGGTAATGGTCAGAAGCAGATTGGTATCCGTCATGTTCTTCATTTTATCAGAAAATCCGCCGCCGGCCGAAGATGATTTATTCGATGATGCCATATTAAGCCACCTCCTTTACTTTCTGTCCTGCTTTCAGCTTTTTCCACAAGCCGGAAAGATAATTTCTTACTGCAGGCGCGCTTAAAACAACCAGTAAAATAACGACTACCGCCTTATATGCAGGCAGCGCATCGGACTGTACCTTATATTTGTAAAGAGTAGTGGTCAAAAACTGGATAACGTAAGCCCCCAGAATGGATGCCGCCATATTAAATTTTCCGCCGCTTAATGCGTTTCCGCCTAAAGCAACTGCAAGAATGGCATCCATTTCAATATCCTTTGCCACAACGGAATAGTTGATGGTAGAAAAACGGCTTACCTTGATCAAACCTACCACCGCAACGCACAGACCCAGAATTACAAAGGATAAAAACTTAATAAAGGTAGGATTCAGACCATTTAACCTGGAGGAATTCTCATTAATACCTACCGACTGCGTATATAATCCCAAATTGGTAAAGCGAAGCACCAGCGCTATGATGACCATACATGCCACCGCGATAAAAAACGGCGTGGGAATGGGAACACCCGGAATGAATCCTCCGAAGTATCCGAAGGAAGGTTCGCTGATAATCGGCAGCTCATTATTGTTAATCCATGCCGCTATGGAACGTCCCGCCGTATAGAGAATCAATGTGGCTACCATAGGCTGTATCTTAAAATATGCTACCAGCACTCCGTTAAAGGCGCCAAAAATCATTGCTACCACACAGCTTACCAGAAAAGCCACAAAAATAGGCGTTCTCAATGTATCCGGTCTGGAATTGGTCCCACAGAGCACTCTGAAGATCACGCTGCCGCTGATGGCAACAGCAGCGCCTACGCTGATATCCTGTCCGCCGGAAGCTGCCGTAACTAACGTCATGCCGATAGCCAGAATCGCCAGCTCAGAACCATAGTCCAGAATCGTGATCAGATTACCGGATAATACCAGACTTCCGGTACTGCTATAGTCTAAGTTTACCCTGAAAAAGGATGGATCCATGATCAGGTTGAACAAAGCCAGCGCCAATAAAGCCGCTATGGGAATAAATATCTGTCGTCTGAACAGCCCGTTTAAAAATCCGGCCGTTCCTGATTTCTTTTTGATCTCTTTATTTTCCATTATTCTTTGTCACCTCCGGCAATTGTACTCATAATCATATTCTGAGACAGTTCTTCGCCTGAAAGCTCGCCTACTACCTTGCGATCTCTCATAACAACCAAACGCGAACAGGTACGAAGCATTTCGTCTGTCTCGGAAGAAATAAAGGTAACGCTCATGCCTTCCGAAGCCAGCTTCAACACTAATTTCTGTATATCTACCTTGGTTCCTACGTCAATACCCCTTGTAGGCTCATCCAAAATCAGATATTCCGGATGGGTAAGAAGCCAGCGCCCCAGAATTACCTTCTGCTGGTT
Source organism: Lachnospiraceae bacterium (assembly GCA_910574745.1). GTDB lineage: Bacteria > Bacillota > Clostridia > Lachnospirales > Lachnospiraceae > UBA2882. The sequence goes on from CAJTCE010000001.1 coordinate 154,411, forward strand.
TCCTCCGGAAAGAGATTTTATCGGCGTATCCGCAGAGGCCGTCTTAATGTCTAAAAGCTTAATATATTCATCTGCAAACTTATAAGTATCCGACTTTTTAAAGGGCTTAAAAAATCCTTTTAATACCTGTGCCGCAAGAATAATATTTTCGCGTACCGAAAGGTCTCCTACGATACCGTCCTTTTTACGGTCTTCGGGAAGGTATGCGATCCCGTTTTTCATGGCGTCTAAAGGCTTTGCTATTTTTACGCTTTTTCCGTTCATCTTCACGTTTCCGCCAAGTACCCTGTCGGCGCCGAAAATAGCGCGGACACATTCGCTTCTGCCGGAGCCTAACAGTCCTGTAAAGCCGTTTACCTCGCCCTTCTTTATATGGAAATCAAAGGGTTTGATTCCCGCATTGCTCACAAGACCTTCTGCTTCAAATACAGGCGCTTTTCCTTCCTTATCCTTATATTCCTTCTGTTCTCCCTTGATATCGGACAAGTCATCCATCTCTTTTCCTAACATCTTGGAAACCAGCTGTACCCTGGGAAGCTCTTTGATGTCATACTGACCCACAAGCTTTCCGTCACGTAAAACGGTAATCCTGTCGCAGACCTCATAGACCTGATCCAAAAAGTGGGTAACAAAGATGATTCCTACCTTTCTTGCCTTCAGATCCCGCATCAGCTTAAACAGCTTTTCAACCTCCTGCTCATCCAAAGAGGATGTAGGCTCATCTAAAATCAATACCTTACAATCCATATCCACTGCGCGGGCAATGGCAACCATCTGCTGTACCGCTAAGGAACAGCTTGCCAGCTGCTGGCTTGCCTTTGCAGGAATTTCAAGGGATTCAAGGATTTTATCCGCATCCGCGTTCATTTTTTTCCAGTTCTGTCCAAATCCTTTTGTACGGCCTATGTACATATTTTCAGCCACCGACAGATTGGGACAGAGCGTAATTTCCTGATACACAGTACTGATACCCAGATTCTGTGCGTCCTGAGGCGAACGTATGGATACTTCGCCCTCATTCCCTTTTAAGAAAATATGCCCCTCATCTTTTCCGTAAACTCCGGTTAAAACCTTGATGAGGGTTGATTTTCCGGCGCCGTTTTCGCCCATCAGGGCATGAATCTCTCCCTCGCACAGGGTAAAATCCACTCCCTGCAGTGCGCGCACCCCGGGAAAGCTTTTATGAATATCTCTTAATTCCAATACAGATTTCTCGTTCACCAGTGCTTCACCCCTTCCATTTTTTAAAACAGGCGCGGAGCAAGCGTACCAATCAACGCCGCACCGCGCCCTTTTATCATTTACTTAATTCAAAATCCGGTTTAAATACCGTATTTGGTAACGTCATCTTCTGTAATGGTTGTAGCGTCAAAGCCTCTTTCTTCCATAATGACTTCTTTTTCAGCAATTGTTCCACCATTCTGAAGTGTTTTAATGATATCGTCAAGAGTTGCCGCCTGGAAAGGATTACACTGTCCGTCATAGTTCCAGTTGCCTTTCACAAGTTCTTCCAGCGCCCATGCGTTGCAGTCAAAGCCCATAATGATTACGTCTTTGCCAACGCCGTGGGAAATATTTGCATTATCAAGCGCTGCTACGGCGCCTTTTGCCATATCGTCATTCTCTGCATAAATAACATTGAAAGGCTCTTTGGAATCAATAATGGACTGTACGATCTGCTGTGCATTTTCTGCGTTCCAGTCGCCTGTCTGCTGTGTTACGAGATTCCAGTTGTCAGTTGCCTCAACCTTATCGTTAAGAGCGCCTGTACGTCCGATCTGTGCAGCGCTGCCCATTACACCCTGAAGATGGATGATGTTATATTCTTCAAGTCCCTGGCTCTCTAACCAGTCAACTGCTGTCTGACCTTCCTGTGCCATATCGGAAACAACGGCAGCCTCATAAAGTGAAGGGTCCGCATCGATTACACGGTCAAATAAGATTACCCTGATACCTGCATCCTGCGCATCCTGCAATACGGAATCCCAGCCTGATGTATCTGCCGCGGAAAGAAGAAGATAGTCAACGCCGTCCTGAATGAATTTCTGTGCTGATGTAATCTGCTCTTCGTTCTTCTTGCTGTAAGCAAACTGTGCATCATATCCGTTTTCTTCCGTAAACATTGCCTTCAAATCCTTATCGTTCGCTGTACGATAACCGGATTCATTCGGGTCATTGTTGATAATTCCGACTTTAATCAATTCTCCTGAGCTTGCCGCCGGCGCTTCTGTACCCGCGTCATCTGCAGGAGCCTCCGCTTCTTCATCAGCGGGTGCTTCCGTACCTGCATCGTCTGCGGGAGCTGATGTCTGTCCCGCATCGTTGCCGCATGCCGTTAATCCAAATACCATTGTTGCTGCCAAAATGACTGCCAAAATTTTTTTCTTCATATTAATCCTCCCATAAAATTTTTTTCAAAGAATCATTTTTTTGATAATGACATTTTATAACTTATTTTTTAGTGAATCCATGCAGATAAATTATAGAAATGTTCATTTTTTTATTCAAATATATGAATAGGTTGATTTTTCTATTACAGGAGTTTGTTTTTTCAAGACAGGGTTTCCGCATAAGGAAGTGCAATACTTACAACCGTCATTTCTTCATACACGCTCTCAATAAAAATACCGTACTTCTCTCCGAAATTCAGGCGAATCCGCTCATTTACATTATATAACCCGTAAATATCCTTTCCCGTTAAAACCCGGTCCCTGATGCCTGCCCTGACCTGCTCTAAGCGTTCTTCCTTTATGCCGATGCCGTTATCCTCAATCTGTATATAAAAGAATTTTTCTTCCTTTTCCGCTTTTACCAGAATCCTTCCCTGCCCCCTTTTATTTTTGATTCCATGATATAAAGCATTTTCAACAAGGGGCTGGATCGTGATTTTCGGAATCAGGTATTTATTAAATTCCTCCGGCACACAAATCTCATATTCCAGGATATCCTGATACCGTACCTGTTGGATTTCAAGATAGCTCCTGACATGATTCAGTTCTTCTTCTATTGTAATAATATCCTTTCCTCTGTTTAGGGAAGTCCTGAAAAATTCCGACAGGCTTCCTACCATATCCACCACCTTCTTCTGCTCTCCCGCTTCCGCCAGCCATATAATCGCATCCAGGGTATTATATAAGAAATGGGGATTGATCTGCGACTGCAAAAGCTCAAATTCCGCCTTCCGCAGCCTGATTTGTTCTTTGGTAACCTGTTCTATCAGCTCATTGATTTTATCAATCATGGTATTTAAGGAATCGCTGAGCATACTGACCTCTATGCCGCCTTTTATTTCGGATCGCACGTCCAGATTTCCTTTTGCCACCTGATCTGTTACCTCGCTCAATTTTCTGATCGGTCTTGTAATACTTAAGGGGATATGGTAAGAAACATAGATAATAACTACCAGAATACATGCCATGGCTGCCAGCAGGAATCCGAGGGTTGCCAAAAAGACATTCTGATATTCCGCACGAAGCTGTTGCAGCTGGCTGATTTCATAATAAATATACTGGAAAATGGTTTCCCGAAACAATGATGTCACAATCTGAACATCATTTTCCCAGATTTCCATATTATCCTCATATTTATTTCCTTCCCGCAGGTTTTCTTCTATACGTTCTTTATAGCTTTCCAGATTTTTCAAATATTTTTCAGCGCTGTCTAAACGCTCCCTGTTATCCCGGGAATTGGTAACCTCCTCCAGGCTGTTCACAATACGTTTGGCGTCGCTTAACATATCATCCAGATTGGATTCCTCTATAGACTTGTTTTCTACGATCAAAAGATATGTTTCATAATCAAAATCTTTTTTAAAGTCCAGACTGAACTCACTGGCAGCCGCAGTAGAATCCAGCATATCTTCATAATTGCGGTTCACAATCCAAAGATTATAAAAGCAAAATATGGAAAAAGCCAACACCGGTACCAGCAATAAAAAGTAGGAGTATCTGATTTTAGTTGCAAGAGTAGAATTATCATAAAGCTGCTTAAGCTTTTGTCTCATCTATTCGTCTCCCTTCATCTCTTTACCGCTTCTGTATTGCGTAGGCGTCATTCCTTGTGTCTTTTTAAATAAGTAAGAAAAATAATGCGGGTCTTTATATCCCACCTCCATACTGATGACACTGGCTTTTTTATTCGTACACCGCAGCAGTTCTTTCGCTTTATTCATTCTGTAATCGGTCAGATATCTGCTGAAGGTCCGGCCTGTCTGCTGGCTGAAGATCGTACTCAAATGGTTGGGCGAAAAATTCACATGGGATGCAAGAAGATTCAGGGATAATTCATCTTCGCCGTAATGCTTTTCAATATAGACCTTTACTTCATCCACAACATCCTCATATCTGTTGCTGGCTTTTTGTTCCCGAAGCTCTAAAGCCCTTTGCAGGATTCCGACAATATAGCTCACGGCGCTTTCTTCATTTTGTAAAATACCCGAAGCAATATCAATGGGCTCTACTTCTTCTCTGGGAAGCTGCAGCCCTTCCAGAAACTCAACAACACAAAAATATGCATCCATGGTTATATACTGCCTGAATAGGTTGGACTTCATTGCGTGGTTTCCCAGATTATTAAAAAACTCTTCCACAAAATAAACAACCTCTGCCCGGTCTCCAAACTTGAGAAACTCCTTGATCTTTCCCCTGTCAATCTGTTTGGGGTCTACATTGCTTATGTTAAATTCTTCTTTTTCCAGATAAACTTCCGGTTCCATTTGGGCGCTGTCAAGTATGCGGCTTTCCTTTACGAGATAACGGTGTGCAAAAGCATGACTGGCCTTTTCAAAAGAAAGGGGCAGTTCTCCCAACCGGTTAACAGGATGGCCAATTCCGCAAAAGTAACGGATCTGCTTATAATTTCCCAGCTTTTCCTTCATTTTTCCTATGTAATCGCTTTGCAGCTTATGAAGCTCCTCCTTAGAATCTCCTTTAAAGAGAAGCGCCTTTCCTTCCAGATTTCGGTCAAAGACCAAAAGGTGCGTCTCCTCATTCAGCTTTTTCAAATCCTCCTCTATTTCTACCAGATTGTTTGAATATTCCTCCTGGGTATGATCCATAGACTGGATGATCAGCAAAATAATGTTATACCATATGGCGGAAATATCCATATCCATATCCTTTGCAATTTCCAGAAGCTCTGATACGGATTTGGAACCGGTAACCAGATAGTGGAATAACTCCTTTCTGTCCTTTTGGACACTTTCCTCCATTTCCTTCTTATACTTTTCGTTAATCTCACGTTCCTTTTGTTTTTCTTCTATTTTTGCCGCGATAGCGTCCACTTCCTTTAACAGCTCTTCCCCGTTAACCGGCTTGGAAAGATAGCGGGCTATTCCGATATTAATGCCTTCTTTTGCATATTCAAACTCTTCATACCCTGTCAGAACAATGATTTCCGTTAAGGGCAGCTCCTTTTTGATCAGCCTGCTCAAGGCAAGTCCGTCCATAAAGGGCATTCTGATATCCGTTATGACAATGTCCGGCTTTAATTTCCAAATCATGGGAAACGCCAGCTCCCCGTCGCTTGCCTCCCCGCAGAATTCATATCCGTGCGCTTCCCAGTCAATGTTATTTTTAATTCCCTCACGCACTACAAATTCATCTTCTACCAAAAATATTTTAAACATCCCGATCCCTGCCTTTACTTCCGAAAACTGTAGGGTAAACTTAACCTATTTTAATTTTCTTAATTATACAACCATTGGATGTTTTGTCATTTGATTCTTTCGCTCATATCCTTCTGGCGATCATCTGATTTTTCCTATCACTTCCTTCTTAAAAACCAGCCGGGAAAAGCCTGCCGTTAAAAATTCCGTAAGGCAAAAGGCATACCACACGCCCTCAGCTTTCGCAAACCTGCTGAGCAGAAACGCCGCCGGTATGATCACAACCACATATCTGGCCAGGGAAATATATAAAGACGGCGCTCCTTTCCCCAAGCCTTCCAACGCTCCGCAGCAGGTAACGGAAACTGCCGATATCACAAAGCCCAGACTGATGATGCGCAAAGCGCTGATACCAATCTCAATGGTTTTTTCATTGGGGGTAAACAGCCCGATCAAACTTCCCGGAATTGCCCATGATAAAATCAAGCCTGCCGTCATCACACCCATAATCAGTTTCAGGGTTGTTTTATAAATCTCATTTACCCGTTCATATTCTCCCGCGCCATAGTTATATCCGATTAACGGCCTGATTCCCTGGATAATCCCGTTTGCCGTCAAATAAATGAAGGTCTGCAGTTTATAATAAACGCCAAGTACCAGCACATATTTTTCCGAAAATTCCGCCAGAATTCCGTTCAAGGCTGAAATCAGCAGAGACGGTAGCGCCATATTCAATGTGGCAGGGATTCCTACGGAATACAGCTTCCCTAAAATTTCTTTTTCGGGGCGTATATATTCTTTTTTTATGCTGACAGGCATCGTAGTTTTTATATAAGAAAGCAGGTACACAAGCAAGGTAATGCATTGCCCTATTCCCGTTGCATAGGCGGCACCTGCAATTCCCATAGCCGGAAATATGCCGATCCCAAAAATCATCAAAGGATCCAGAATAATATTGGCAATAAAACCGCACATCATGCCAATCATTGTCATCTTCATTCTGCCTACAGCCTGAAACAGCTTTTCAAAAGAGATTCCCAAAGTAACCACCGCTGAAAACAAAAAAGCCCTGTTGGCATAAATAAGCGCCATCTTTACCGTTTCTTGTTCAGAGGAAAACAATTTTAAAAATAAGGGCATTCCCCCAATGCACAAAAACGTCAGCAGGATACCATGAAGAAAATTAAAAAGAATTCCCTGGGCTGCCGCCTTATTCCCCCGGATCTCATCATCCGCTCCCAGATAAAACGCCACATTGGCATTCATCCCTACGCCAAATCCCACTGCAATGGCAGTGATCAGATTCTGCACCGGATAAACCAACGCCAGGGCAGTCATGGCGTTTTCGCTTAATTTGGCCACAAAATAACTGTCTACAATATTGTATAAGGCATTTACCGCCATGGAAATGACCATGGGTAAAGACATAGACACAACCAAAGGCAATACCTTTTTTTCTTTCATAAATTCCTGATTCATTTCTGTTTCTCCTTTTTTGAACATGATAAAAGCCACACAATTACCGATCAGTAATTGCGTGGCGAAAAAAGATTTCTCTTAAAAAATCCACTCCCATATGGGTTTTGTCAGCCTATTATGTCATATATTGACAGGGTTGTCAACGTTTGAAGTATTTTCCGTCTGTTCTTCCGTCTGTTCTTTCAACAGATTAAAAACCCGATCCATCATATCCATCCCCGGCATATGACCTGTATGTTTCACGACAGAATACTGCAAGCAGGGATTTTGGCTGCTTTCTACCAGATTTTTTACATTCTCTGTAGATGCCACAATGTCCGTGTCCCCTTGAATCATCATGTAGGGAACCTTTGTCCTTTTCAAAGCTTCGGATAAATCCAGCTTTAAGATTTCCTTCCACAACGATATATGATTCCGATAGCCATTTACCATGACTGCTTTAAAATCCTTCATGCTGTAATCCGGGCTTGTTATAAGGCCTCTGATTATCGTTCCCACCGGCGCCTTCCTGCCGGATTTATTGACATAGCCTTCCGTATATTTCCGGACGCCGGAGGATATCAGCTGCATCTCCGCCGCTGTAATCCTTTCAACGTTCATTTTCTTAATGATCTCCAGCTTTTGAGGCGGCAAAGCCGAACGCTCCAGAGCAGTAAATACCTCTTCATTTAAAAACACTTCTTTTATGATCTGCCCGCATGCCACAACGCCGTTTACGATATCCCCACATCGTTCTAAAGCCTTGGCGCTCAGGATGGACCCCCATGAAGTGGCAAATATATATATTTTGTTGTGGGGAAACATCTTCTGTATTTCCCGCAGCAGATCCGCCGTCATGTCCACAAAGCTTTCAATGGTAAAGCGCTCATCGATCTTATGGTTATTGATGCCGCATCCTAACTGATCCCAATAGACCATGATGAACCGATTCGTAAATTCAGGAAACAATCCCCGACAGCCTACGGAAAAGGGAATGGGGGTTCCCGGTCCTCCGTGCAGGGTAACCACAACGGGAAGCTCCCCGGTTTTTCCCTCTATTAATACCTTCTGCTCATAACCGCCTAATTGAAAAGTGTAAAGCTCTGATATTTCGTTGCCTGCAATGATGGCTTTTCTTTTTTTGTTCATCATACATTCCCTTCGGTTGTTTATCCCTACAAACAATTTCCTTTATTTCATATCAATACTCTGAAAACAGATTATATCATATTAATCCAATACTTACCATATGAAAGCTTCCGGCTGTTTTAACCTCTCGTTTTTTCTTTACCTGTAACCGTTCTTTTTACCCCTGTATAGTATGTCAGAAATGTATACACTCCTCAACCTTTCTGTACCGTTCTCCTTCTAAAGCTTTCTTCAGACAAGCAAAGGGATCCAGCTCATTGGATAAAACCATATTACAAATATTAACGGAAAATCCGCTGACCAGGCCTACGCCCAGTCTGTTTTCACGGACAGGAATCACATTCGTCCTGCTGTTTACATTCCAGAATACCAGCTTCGGCACTTTATAGCCATGGGCTGCAAACTTCTTTTTTATTATACCAAAAAGCGTATCGGTATTTCTCCCCCACATTGCCTGGTCAAATTCCATATCGGAAATAATCAGAATAGTTGCCGGAAGCTCTTCCTGTCTTAAACGGTTTCTTACCGCTGTTTCCAAAATCAAACGAAAAGTAGCTTCTATATTGGTATTAGTACAATCATTATTGGAAAACGCCAGTTCCAGCTTTTCCTTTAAGGTTCTGCAAGAAGACAAGTCCACATACTTGGGTGTATTGGAAAAGGTAATAAAACGGTTGTGGTATGCACCGCCCATACGTTCGGCAAAATAAACGCCCAAAGCGTTGGACACATGAAGCGCCGTGGTGTTTCCTTCCCCTACCGGACACAGCATACTGCCGGATCCGTCAACCACACAAAGAACATTTTCGGCTCCTGCCACAGTATCGGAAAGATTTTTCCATAACGCCTCCAATGCCGTATCCTCTTTATTCACATTCAGTCTCCAGCCGTTACGTACGGTATACTGCATGACAATTTCATGAGGCATCAACACACCTGCATGCATGACTGCGCCTTTTTCCTCCACATCTTTCAGGAAATTTTTCCTGCGCTCTTCATCGTGAACCAAAAATGCCTTTCTATAAAGAAGATTTGCCCTGGAAGCAACTCTGCCGTAATCAATTTCATTCCAGCGGTTACCGCTCATAAATACCTCTGTCACATGCAGATATTTCCTTAAAGAAGCCAGTAATTTTCTATATTCCTTATCGGTCAATCCCATAAAACCCTGAAGCTTTGCAGCCATTCTCTGGGATTCTTCAGAAGAAGTATTGTTGCCGGGTATCCATTTTGCGCAAAGGGAAACGCTTTCGCCGTTCTCCATATTTTGTACGTCTTTTTCCAACTGTTCCCTTAATACCAGCAATGCCGTTTCCTCTACAGGCGTATCAAACAGACATAACAGATCGTCAAACCTGCCGTATTCAGCCATGATTCCCACAAGAGCGTTTACCATTTCAGGAAAGCTCTTTGCCAGGTATTTCATGATTACGCGGAAGGTTCTCCTCTCGCCCAGTCCGCCTCTTACATCCCTTAAGAAAAACAGCCATTTCATGGCAAGCATTCTATCCTCATAAAAAGCAGGAATAAATCTCTTTACGATTTCCTCTTCATCCTGATTCCGAAGGGATGCAACTGCAAAATTCAGATCCACAAGAGCCTTGCCCGTTGTTTCATAGCCTAAGGCTCCGTTTTCCGTCAATTTCACACAATTATCCAAAACAATATGTAACTTTTCCATAAAACCCATATCTCATTCCTCCTAACTTTCTGCAGCCTTACCGGGGCCGGATTCGAACCGGCTCAGTGCCACCTAAGGATTGCTGTGAAAGCCTTTTTCAAGACTTATTTCCCACAGTAAGGCTGCTTTTGACTGGGAAAACATTTGAAAAGCTGTTTCTGAGGCAGGATTCGAACCTGCGACAACGCACTCCAAAGGTGATCTGTTTTGCTGTTAAGGCCTTTGCCAAGACCTGTTCTTTCGCGCTCTACCATCTGAGCTACTGCAAAAACAGCTTTCCGTTGTTTTCCTTCGTCTGAATATAAGATACAACATTCCTTATCAAGAATCATTTCAAAAAAGTTGCGAGGATATGTTACAATAAAAACGGTGGTGTTATGTCAGAATTCAAAGAACTTATTAAATCATTTTCTAAAAGCAGGGAATACGCCCGTGACTTTTTTGTGTACGGCTTTAAAACCCGGGAGGAATTTACGGGCTGGAGCGGCCGCACCTATGATAATGAACGGCGCAGGCTGGAGAGCTGGCTGTCCGGCCATGTCAGACAGGATTACAGCGGGAAGGGAAAAAATATCTATTTATCCATTGACAGCAATCTGTCAGATACCAATCCCTTGTATCGGGTATGGAAAGCAAAAAGCTTTACGGATAATGATATTATGCTGCATTTTTATATTTTGGATTATTTGAACCATTCCGGCAAACAGAGCGCCGATGAAATAACCGACGGCATTCTTTCCGAATATGACAAAATGTTTGATGTGCAAATGGTACGGCGGAAATGTAATAAATATACCGACGCCGATATACTGCTGAAGGAAAAAAGCGGCAAAGAAGTCCTGTACCGCCTTGCTCCTTCTTTCCAAAAAAATTTATTGTCCTATCCCGGTTTAAAGCACGCCCTAAAGCTTTACCAGCTTTCCTCTCCTTTGGGAATCATAGGGAATACCATAATGGATAACGCCTCATTAAAAAATAATATCTTCCGCATCAAGCACAGCTTCTTCGTCTATACCTTAGAGGATGAAATTCTCCTTTCTCTTCTTTCAGCTATGCATGATCATAAGGCTGTATTCTTAAGGATTAAGAGTACGAAATCGGAAAATTTCCGGGAGACTGAAGGCGTTCCCTTGAAAATCTTTATCAGCACCCGGACCGGCAGACGCTTTTTGTGCCTCTATCTGCCCCGGAGCAGACGTTTTGCCAGCGCACGTTTGGACGCCATAAAGGAGGTAAAGCTAAAAGAGCCCTTTTCCGATTACTCAAAGGTAAAAGAAAAATTGGAAAAGAATAAAGACCTTGTCTGGGGCGTTTCTTTCCAAAACTGCGGCCACAGACATTTAGAGCGCGTGAAATTAACCCTGCATATTGACGAGAACTCCGAAGGCTTCATCTTAAACCGGCTGAAGCGGGAAGGTCGAAGCGGCACCATAAGCCGCATTGCCCCGGATACCTTTACTTACGAAACACAGGTATTTGACGCCAATGAAATGCTGCCCTGGATTCGCACTTTTACAGGAAGAATCCTTGCAATCGAATCGGACTGCCAAAAGCTGGCCCGTTTCTTTGAAAGAGATTTCCCTGCAATGTATCGGATGTACTTTAAAGAATCTGCAGACTTACCATATAAGGAGTAACCAATGACGGAATTATTTTTTGAAGTGTACAACTGCTATTTTCAGGTCATTCAATCCCTGATTGGAAAGCATGGCCCTATATCGGAAAAGGAACTGAATTTCCGTATTCAGAACGACTGCTTTGAAGAAAGCATCCTCTATCTTCTTCCTAAGCTTACGGAAAACGGATGGGGATTTTTTGAAAAGCAGGATGGTCTTCTTTATCCAAATTTGTCAGAGGATTTCTACGTGCCTTTAACGGATTTACAAAAATCCTATCTCAAGGCAATCCTTATGGATGAAAAAATCAGGCTTTTTCTCAGCGATGAAGAAATTGAGAATATCAACGTCCTTCTTTCTGACGTCAGCCCGCTCTATACGCCTGATGATTTCTACTACTATGACCGCTTTTCCGATAAAGACGACTATGCTGATTCCGATTATCGGAAGCACTTCCAGACGATCATAGCCGCCATCCAAAACCATGAATACCTGGATATTCAATATGAATCGCGGCTCCACCACATCATATGCCATAACTGCCTGCCATGCCGCATTGAATATTCCATAAAAAACGACCGCTTCCGTCTGCTTTTTGTGGAATCCCCTCTAACGAGACACCCGAAAGTGGAAACCTTAAACCTAAACCGCATCAAGGCAGTTACCCCAACAGGGCAGACCGTCAAGCGACTTCCCGACATCAATAAATCCCTGCGTCGTTCTTACTACCGCGAGCCCGTGCGGGTTATCATCAAAAACCAACGCAATGCTTTGGAACGGGCCATGCTGCAATTTGCCAATTACGAGAAAAGCACGCGAAAGTTAAATGACGATACTTACGAATGCCTGATCTACTATAATAAAAGAACGGAAACCGAGCTCTTGATAGAAATTCTGTCTTTTGGACCCATGTTAAAGGTAGTGGGGAACGAAAGCTTTCTGGAGCTTTTGAAGAAACGGCTGAGACATCAGGCGGAGCTGTTGCAGAATAAAAAATCTTCTGCCGTCTTCACGTTCCGTCGGGAATAAAATCTACATATATCATACAATTTACCCAAAAGCAGCAATCCGCATATTTTCATTGCAGCTATCCCTGCTTTCTCCCTGTCAGATAATATACCGCCAGCGCCGTGCGATGGGATAAATTCTCCTTTGACAGAATGGAAGTGATATAGTTTTTCACGGTGCCTTCCGTAATAAAAAGGCGGTTCGCAATTTCCTTATTGGATAGTCCCTCCGCTACTGCCTTAATAATATCCATTTCCCGCGGGGTATAACCTTCTTCACAAAAACCGCTTGCCCTGACCTCCGTATTCTTCGCAAGATTTTCTAAAATAGCTTCTTCCATAACGCCGGTGCCATTGTATACGGATTTTATCATTTGCTTTAAATGCTCCGGCGTGTGGTTCTTAATCAGATACCCCTTTGCGCCATTCCTCAAGGCTCCCTGCACCAGCTCATCATCATCAAAGGTAGTCAGGATCAAAACCTTTCCCAGATTATTTTCCACAATATACTTCGTAGCCTCGATTCCATCCATCTCAGGCATCTGGATATCCATCAGAAAAATATCCGGCGCATTATCCTTAGCAATTTCAATGGCCTCCCGCCCGTTTTTTGCACAGCCGATCACTTCAAAATCTTCATCCACATCCAATATGATTCTCATTCCGTCTCTTACAAAATCACTGTCTTCAGCAATAATGATTCTAATCTTCTCCATATCCTCACACCTTCCTATAAGGGCAGCAGCATATTGATTGCAAATCCCGCCTCTGTCTCAAAGTCCAGAATGCCGTTGACTTCCCGCACCCTTTTTCTCATACCCGAAATCCCCATTCCGTCAATTACTTCCCTACAGCCTACGCCGTTATCCGATATACTGCAGCGTATCATCTGATTTAGTACATGCACACTGATTTTTATCCTGCTGCACTTTGCATATTTTAAGGAATTGGAAACCGCTTCATAAGCATTGTCCAAAATCACTTCCAAATGTCTCTCCGGAATCTCCTTCAGCTCTCCTTCTGTGGTCAGCTCAGCCTCTACTCCCTTTAACCTGCAGTCTTCACACAATTTCTCCAGCTGTAATATTGCAAGCTTATACCTCTTGGGACGCTCTTTTCTGAGAATAACCCGAATCTCATCCATTCCGCCGCGAAGCTGGTCAATGACTGCCTGTATCATTTTCTTAGATGTTTCCGGTTCCTTCTCCATCAACACCTTTACTGCTTCCAGCTGATATACCGAGCCATTAATATTATGCCCCAGCTTATCGTGCAGGGTCTGGGAAAGCTCCGCCCGCTCCTCCAGCATTTGATTTTCCGCCATCAATAAGCCCTTGCGAACCTCCTCTTGCATTTCATGCTCCCTTCGGCTCATGCTGTGCTTCAATTCCTGTTCCGTAATGGTATCTTCCTTCGTCTGTTTTCGATAGGGTTCCACCACAAAATCATGCTGGAAATAAACAATTCCCATTAGAGCTGCGATCATCAGCTGCATCGAAGCTTCTATGGTACCGGGTACGCAGGCAAATCCCAATGGAATCAAATACCATAACAGCCTGGGCCTAAAATAGGTTAACGCTTCATAGCACAGGAAAATACCTAACAAAGTAAAGGTCGTCCCCATCGTTAATATAATAAAAAATGCCAGAACTCCTGATACCCCCAAAAACCAAACCCGAATCCGGCGTTCTACCAGTTCCTTGCCTGCAATCACTCCGATAAATAACGCAAGAATCAGGAGCACCTTTACAGACGCCCCTGTCAATACAGACTGAGATAAAGCAATATATATTTCCAATATCAGCAATAATACAATTCGAAGCAGGACAAAATAGGATTCCCTGAATCGCTCTTCCATGCGCCGTTCCTTTCTATTCGTACCTCTTGATTCCCGCAAGCAATCATCTAAAGACTGTAAGCGGGTATGCCTGCTACACATCCGGCAGCTGCCCCAGGGTCAGATGCCTCCCTTGTGGTATTTGACTTTAAGTCCCACACCGCCCACACTGATAATAATGATTAAGTAGGCTGCTGTAACACATAATAACATGGAATAAGCACTTTTGTCCCCTACTAACAGTAATTCCGACGCATCCATAAACCATCTCTGGGGCATAAGATAGGAAAGCGCTTTCAACGCCTTCGTCGTATCATCCAATGGGAAGTACAGACCTGCCAGCAATGCTGAAATGCTCCAAATCGCAAACACTGCGTAATTAGAACTCATAACATCCCCGAGAATCACTCCCAGCAAAAGACTTACTGTACCAAAGATGAGACCTAACAGGAAGATTACCACAAGAAAACTCACGCCGCTCATTCCCACATCCAGTCCCCGGATAAAGGATAAGCATACTGCAAGCACTAAGGTCTGCATTACACTGATGATAACAGCTACCACAAATTTGGATATAAAATAGTCCCTGCTGCTTAATTTTGTCAGCATGATTCTGGTAAATACCTTGTTATTCTGCTCCTCAATGACGGAATGCGCCACGCAGACGCCGCAAAAGAGAAATCCCAAAGTGATAAAGGCGAACGCATAACCAATCTGAGTCCGTTGATTTATTTGCCGTTCAGTCAGCGCAAGCTCTTCTCTGCCTGCCAGATTCACTATCCTCTTTTCGGGCAGCTTATCCTGAATATCTGTAAGCATTTTTAATATTGCAGTTATATCATTTCCCGTAAAGCTTTGCACCTGTTTTATTCTGGCAAATAAATCCGTAATCTCCGTCACAAAAAGTTCCTGACGCTCATCTTCCGATACAACATATAGTTGCACGCTCTGTTCCCATGCGCCATCCAACACCGCCTCATCGAAATCCGCTTTCAGATAAAGCAGCATTCCTGACCTGTCGTCAAAGGCATCCTTTTTAGCAATTTCTTCTACCTCATCCTCTGTCAGGTTACTTGCATCGGCACGGCAAACCGAAAACATACCGGTGGCAGCCATTTGATTTAAGACATATTCCGACAATTCCGAGTTTGATGCATCATAAGCTTTTATGATGCACGCCGATGTATCCCCCGTATAAACCGCCTTGTCCGTACAATCCTTTAATTCCAAAATAACTTCCTTCTCCGAATCATCAGCATAAATTGCATGATCCATTTTCACACTCAGGATAAATGCTGATAATGCGGGCGTGGCTAATAAAAAAAACAGAAATCCTTTATTTCTTAACAACAGTTTGAGGCTTGTTTTCACTAATTCTATCATGCTCTACCTCTCTTTCTGATACTGCCTGCCAATATAGCAATTGCAGAGCAAACCGCAATGATTCCTAAAGAATACCATACAGCGCTGGCTGTATAATTACTTTTACCCATGCAGGAAAGTTCTACCAACGCCCGGTTACCATGATAAATCGGCGATAAATGCTTCAACGCATCCGGCATTCTTGAAAACATATAAGTTTCAAAGCTGCCGCCAAAGAATCCCAAAAACCACACTATAGTAAATTCCATAATGATGGTAATGACCAGGCTGTCTGAAATATTGTAGAGCATCATTCCCAATGCATTTCCCGCTGATATCATCATAAAAACAATCAGTACGGATAAAGCAGGACTGCCCCAATGTATATCATAAAGTAATACGGTAATTGCCGTTGCAGCCGCCATACCGGCTGACACCGTCAAAGTGATGGGAATGAACTTTCCCAGGTAATTTTTCGGCTCGGATATATTGGAAATCTGAAATCTCCTCACAATTCCGTATTTCTTTTCATTGCTGAGAACGCCCGTTGCACATATCATTCCACACCAGCAAAAGTAAACAATATATATAATTCCATAATAGTCTCTTGCATTAACTGCCGGCATGAATTCCAGTTCTTCTGTGGGCAAAACAATCTCCTCCTGCTCCTGCAGCTGCAGGAAAGCGTTCACGCCTGCATTCATCATTTTGTTCATAAAGTATTCCAGGGTAATCCCTTCTACCTCATAATCCCCACTCTTGTATACCACATAGGTATCCCCCAAAAACTCCACGAATCCTGCAAGTCCGTTCTTCTCCATAACATCCTCTATTTCGCCTTCCGGATATTCGTAAAAAAGAATGCCTGCTTCCTCTCCCGCCGCTTTGGCAGACTCCATCATCCCTTGGTATTCCGCCGTCTCCTGCATCCTGTATCCCACTGAAAACTCATCCACTTTTTCGTAGGATTTCATCAGCTCAGAAAAGGCGCTGGATAATACCATTATGACCAATATGGGACCTAACAGCATAACAACCACGCTCCATGTATTGCGGAACATGAGTTTAAAATTGTTTTTTATCAAATAACGAATCATATCTCTCCCTCACTATTCCGCATAATCTCTGAGTTTCTTACCTGTCAGCGTCAGGAATACTTCCTCTAATGTAATATTTTCATCTCCGCCGTTAACCAGCTTTTTCAATTCCCCACTGGTTCCGCACGCAATAATTTTTCCGTTATCCATAATAGCGATCCGTGTACAGATTGCTTCCACTTCTTCCATATAATGGCTTGTGTAAATAACCGTAGCGCCTTTGTGGTTTGAATCTTTAATCTTATCCAGAATAAAGTTTCTGGACTGGGGGTCAATGCCTACGGTAGGCTCATCAAAAATCAGCAATTCGGGGTTATGACCAAGGGCACAGGCTATATTTAATCTTCTCTTCATACCGCCGGAAAAATTCTTTGCAAATTCCTGCCTGCGTTCTAACAAGCCGACGTACTCCAAGGATTCATTTACTGCATTTTTTAACTGCTGCCCCTTTATTCCGTAAAGGGAGGTAAATAATTCCACATTCTCCCATGCCTTCAGGTTTCCGTGAATGGCAAGCTCCTGGGGGATGTAGCCGATTTTGTGGATGACATCCTTTTTCTGCTTCCATGGGTTCTTGCCCAACAGCTCAATTTCGCCTGCTGTGGGACGTACAATGGAACAGATCATGTTCATGGTTGTGCTCTTGCCTGCTCCGTTGGGGCCTAACAGGCCGAAAATCTCGCCTTTTCGGATTTCGATGTTTAGATTATCAACAACGGCTTTGTTGTTGTATTTTTTGGTTAGGTCTTTGGTTTTTAAGATGATGTCTGACATGGTGCGCTCCTTTTGTTGGTGGTTTTGGGTATAGGGGTATTATAATAAATATGGGGGAGGGAGGGGTAGTGAGAAAAGGGAGGAGTTGGGGGTGACTTTGGTCATATTTAAAAGGCTCACTCCCTTGTATATAAAGGGATGAGCCTTTTAAATTAATTGATATCTTAAAAATATTTAATCACTTGATAATAACCCCTAAGAAAGGTGTATCACATTGAATTTCTTTGCTCCATTTCGATACACCTTGACGTGTGTAATATGTTATTGACCATGACAATTTCTCTTATCCGACACTCCCCTGATATTTGACATTAGTATCATTTCCTTTTTTTCGTGAATACTGCTTTAAAAGTTATTTTCCCATTATCTATTTTGTATTCGTCTGCTGGGAATCTCACATCTGTTTTAAAAGGGAGTCCAAATGAGTTCATGAGTTCAAATGAGTAAACTGGTTTTATGTTCTGCTGCTTTATACCCAGCATAACTGCACGGGGCAAAAAGAAATAACAGATTATATCTTTCTCTTTCTTCGGATCATTTAAGCAGTACATACATAGAATCACAAAGTCAAAGCCATCCATATTCTGAATTGCAAGCAACATATCCTCTGTTATAGGCAATCCATTTATCGCTTGATTTCGTATTCCATTAGCATCAGTAATACGATATACCCTTTCCTTTGAATATGGTATTTCTACCAAGCAAGCAAGAGTAATATTTTTCTCCGCGGCAATAGCATTCAATTTTTCTCTATAACCCCCGCAGTTGTTATTATGTTCCCCACAAACCCTCCTAAAATTATCGATAAAATCAGAATACTTGAATAAATTTCTATAATCAACTCTTTCTTCAACCAGTTGCAAAACAGATGTCAATGCTGTTCCATTACTTATATCCTTTTCAAGCAATTCTTCATCCTTGTATTTCTCAATCAATTCTTTGATTTGATTATTTTGCTTTCCTACCATAGATTGCGCCTTTTTCTTCTTCTTCCTAAATAGCACATCTACTTGACAGTGCTCTATGCCGATAACTTCAAAGTCATCCCGAATTATAATATCAGGTCTTTCGCCGCTACAATCAATGTATTCCTTTTTCTGAAGCAATATATTACGTATATCTCTCGCAAATTGACCTTTTACTGTCTTACATTTTAATACTTTTTCAAGACATTCAAGCTCTTTATTTTTGTCTGCCATAAACAACCATCCCTATCACACAAACATCTGCTACAAAAGCCCTTTTTTAGTTTCCTCTACTTATCAAGTTCCTGCTTTGCAGAGGTAATAGCTTCGTCATAAACGGAGAGAAAATTGGCTATTTTCTGCTGCTCTTTTAGACAAAGAACTGTAACAGAAAAATCATTGATAAGTTTTAGGTTTAAGCCACCTCTTAGTGCCTATTTATCCTTAGAATCCCATACATTTTGCCTATCATGTTCCATCTTTTGTAAGTTCTTCCAATATTACATCAATTCTATGAGCCGCCATATTATCACACTCCTCCTTAACATTATCACAATATGCCAAAAGCCTGTCCTTATCATTATGATATAATACATACATAATATTATATGATATTCTATATTTCACTTCAGTTACATCATAAATGGGAAATGAGTTTTTACTATATAATAAATCTATATTCTCAGATATAGCCTCTTTTAAAAATGTATTGTTAGCAAAATCTCTCAAAAAGCATGAATATTGATAAGCTTGTTTTCCCTCCATATTTAATGAGAGATATTCCGTATAAGCTTTTACAGCTTCAATTATAATAGTTTCATTTAGCTGTTTCACTATGTTCTTATTTGTTTGAGACTGTATATAAATTGATTCAATTCCGTATGTTAAATACTCTTTATTACCCTTCATTACTTCTGCAAAAATCATATCATGCAGTTTCGCCTTGTACTCATCCAGTAATTTACTTATATCAATTTGCAAATGCTCACTCCAGATTATATACTCATCAGCATATCTTAATAACTTTGCAATATTTGTCTCTTTCCTAATATTTTCAGCTAAACCAGGTAATACATTTTTCAATTCATTATCCGATTTATAAAAATTGGCTTTTTCTCCTGCATGAATAAAAATTTGATATTCCGTTTCAATATCATCTTCTTGTAATTCTATTTCATTTTCATAATATTTTTTCAATAGTTTAACCATATTGCTACTAATCCGTGTTCCTCGGAGATAATAGTTATTAATTCGAAATTCAAGCCTATTACTAGCATTTTGCATCCTCTGTACCATTGAATCTTTTTTACTTTTCTCAGGATCTTTATAATACAAATTATCAGTCGACTCTACAACTATTCCAAAACATGCCAATCGTATTTCGTCATAAAACTCATCCAGATAGCCCTCTTTTAATTTTAATTTTACGTCATCATATAGATTTTGTGCCTTTTGAAGAGTTCGCAAATTCTTTACATCATGAACATCCAGAAAACGAGTAATAAATCCATGATGAATGTTTAACTTTACCCAATCAACATTTTCAGGACGCTCAGTTATATAATATGTTCTATCAATGACTTTCTCACTATATTTATCAAATAAATCTTTCTTTAATAATTCTGTTGTATGCGCTACAAGAATCACTTTAACATAGTTGCATTTTTTTAATTCTTCTATAATACCAAACACTTCTTCCAACTCAATACTGTCGTTCATTCTTTCTAAATCGTCTATGACTATAAAATGAAACTCATTAAATGTTTTAGAAATATCTAAAAATAATTCCTTTTCTTTTACAAAAGCAGCAATTATTCTTTTAGCAACATTCATTTTTTTTGATATAATATCCAACACATTCATTGCCTTAAATAACAACTCACTAATTTTACGTTTGTCCTTCATTGCTAACCGAAAGAAAGCTTCATGATAGATTTCCTGAGCATCCGTCATTCCAAACATTGAAATATAACAAACATTATTGTTATCACTTAATGCCTGATCAATAGCATACGATTTTCCGACTCCCCAAGGGCCATCAAACAAAATACATTTATAAGGCAACTTTCCATACTGATTTATAATCTCTTTAATATAATCCGCTTTCATATTTCTTCTCTATACTTTCTTATACATTTTACACAAAAGACCTTTATTTTAGCCGCTTATGCAATGTTTTATAAAGTTACAACACTGATTCTACATTTGATAATGGGCAAAAACTGTGCCATTTCTGTTTCAATGTACTTCGTTTCCAATCAAAAAGGTACACGAAATAAAACGTCATCCTTTTTATGGAGGCAAATCAGTATCCCATTTCCCCTATGGCTGCTAACCTCTCATGTCTAACAGGATTATTCATCTGCTTCCAGTGGCTACTAAATTCCTTCGCTCAACCTGCCCATAATAGAATGCCATCTTTACTCCTTATCATAGCCTTTCCCTATAAATAAGCTATAAGGGCTTTGCTCTGCTTTGTCACTGTATAGAAACAGGCAAGGTTTCCCCTGCCTGTCCCAATATCCATAAACACTTTCTCTATAACCGCTCTTCCCTAATCACACACCTTATCATGAATCTCACTATGCAATTCCTGCAGCGATTTCACTTCGCTTCCTTCATGAGTTTTCAGATAATGAATTCCCTCAGCAGTTACTTTGGCTGCCGCAACTGTAGTAATATAAGGTGTTTTTGCCTTGATTGCCGCCTTTCGCAGGTAACTGTCATCGTAAACGCTGTTTTTCCCTATGGGAGAGTTAATGATAAGAGCAAAATCGCCATTGGTAATCATATCCCCCACATTAGGTCTTCCTTCATAAAGCTTCTTTACCTTCTTAGCCGGAATTCCTGCTGCGGTAATAAGGTCACAGGTTCCGTCTGTTGCTACGATTTCAAAACCATCTTTGGCAAGGCTTCCTGCAATCTCCACTACTTCATCCTTATCCTTTTTATTTACTGAAATCAACACAGTTCCTTCCAACGGAAGTTTTGACTGAATCGCTTCCTGAGCTTTAAAAAATGCTTCGCCGTAAGAGCCGGACAGACCAAGGACCTCTCCCGTAGAACGCATTTCCGGTCCGAGAATGGGGTCCACCTCCGGGAACATATTAAAGGGGAACACTGCCTCCTTCACTCCATAATAAGGAATCACTTTTTCCTTCAGACCCGGAACGGGCGAAGGATTTCCCGTAATTTCGGAAGTAATAATCTCTGTTGCAAGGGGAACCATGCGAATATTGCATACCTTTGACACCAGCGGTACCGTACGTGACGCCCTTGGGTTAGCTTCCAAAACAAAAACCTTTCCGTTTTCAATGGCATACTGCATGTTCATAAGCCCCTTAACATGCATTTCCTCTGCGATTTTTCTCGTATATTCCTTAATCGTCTCCACATTTTCAGGCTGAATATGTACAGACGGAATAATACATGCAGAGTCTCCCGAATGAATACCTGCAAGCTCAATATGCTCCATAACGGCAGGTACAAAGGCATGTGTTCCGTCGCTGATGGCGTCTGCCTCGCACTCTAAAGCATGGCTCAGGAACCGGTCAATCAAAATCGGACGGTCCGGGGTAACGCCTACTGCCGCTTCCATATATTCTCTCATGCTCTCATCATCAT
Organism: Lachnospiraceae bacterium; assembly: GCA_910574745.1. Classification (GTDB taxonomy): domain Bacteria; phylum Bacillota; class Clostridia; order Lachnospirales; family Lachnospiraceae; genus UBA2882. Next base: position 176,586 of record CAJTCE010000001.1, read on the forward strand.
AAACCACTTCCATGCCTCTGCCGCCAAGGACATAGGACGGACGAACCATAACCGGATATCCGATTTCCTTCGCTATGGAAAGCGCTTCCTCCACAGTCGTTGCCATGCCCGATTCCGGCATTGGAATCTCAAGCTTATCCATCATAGCGCGGAATTGATCCCGATCTTCAGCCAGATCAATGACAGCAGGAGAAGTCCCCAGAATCCTGACTCCGTTCTTCTCCAGCTCTGACGCCAGATTCAACGGCGTCTGTCCGCCAAACTGCGCAATCACGCCAACCGGCTTTTCTTTTTTATAAATGCTCAATACATCTTCCAGAGTAAGCGGTTCAAAATATAATTTGTCGGAGGTATCATAGTCAGTGGAAACCGTCTCCGGATTACAATTGACAATGATCGTCTCAAATCCCAACTGCCTTAATGCTATAGCGGCGTGAACGCAACAATAATCAAACTCAATTCCCTGGCCGATTCGGTTCGGTCCTCCTCCGAGAATCATAATCTTCGGTTTATCTTCATTGACCGGATTCTTATCCGGCGCATTGTAAGTAGAATAAAAGTATGCACTATCCTCCGTCCCGCTTACATGAACGCCTTCCCATGCTTCCTCCACGCCTAATTCTATACGGCGGTTGCGAACAACCTCCTCCGGAATTTCCAAAATCAGACTTAAGTATTTATCTGAAAAACCGTCCTTTTTGGCAGTAATCAGCATTTTATCTGTGGGAAGACCGCCTTTATATTTTATAATTGCTTCTTCCTCTTCCACAAGCTCCTTCATCTGCTCAATGAAATACGTCTTAATCTTGGTTATTTCAAATATTTCATCAACAGTCGCTCCCTTACGAAGCGCTTCATACATGAGGAAATGGCGTTCGCTGGATGGCGATGCCAAACGTCTTAACAATTCTTCCTTGGGCAAGGAATCAAAATCATTAACATGTCCTAATCCATAACGCCCTGTTTCCAATGAGCGGATGGCTTTCTGAAACGCTTCCTTGTAGGTCTTTCCGATACTCATAACCTCGCCGACTGCACGCATCTGGGTTCCAAGCTTATCCTCCACTCCTTTAAACTTCTCAAAAGCCCAGCGTGCAAACTTAATTACCACATAGTCGCCATCGGGCACATACTTATCCAAAGTTCCATACTTACCGCATGGAATATCCTTCAACGTCAGCCCTGCCGCCAGCATAGAGGATACCAGCGCAATGGGGAATCCTGTCGCCTTGGAAGCCAGTGCCGATGAACGTGAGGTACGGGGATTAATCTCTATAACAATGATACGGTCTGTTACCGGGTCATGTGCAAACTGTACATTGGTTCCCCCGATTACCTTAACCGCTTCCACAATCTTGTATGCCTGTTCCTGCAGTCTCTTCTGGCAATCTTCCGAAATGGTAAGCATTGGCGCCGAGCAGAAAGAATCCCCTGTATGAACGCCCAAGGGATCGATATTCTCAATAAAGCAGACCGTAATAATATTATTTTCCGCATCACGGACTACTTCAAGCTCCAATTCTTCCCAGCCCAGAACGGATTCCTCCACCAGAACCTGTCCCACCAGACTTGCCTGAAGTCCTCTGGCACAAACTACCTTCAATTCTTCTTTATTATAAACCAGGCCGCCTCCTGCACCGCCCATAGTGTAAGCGGGACGCAGAACTACCGGATATCCCAGCTTCTCCGCAATACCAAGTGCCTCATCCACCGAATAGGCAACTTCGCTGCGCGCCATCTCAATGCCCAGCTCATCCATTGTCTTCTTAAATTCAATGCGGTCTTCTCCACGCTCAATGGCGTCCACCTGCACGCCGATAACCTTCACATCATATTTATCCAAAATACCGGCCTTACTTAACTCTGCACACAAATTAAGCCCGGACTGTCCTCCCAAATTCGGAAGCAAAGCATCAGGGCGTTCTTTTGCAATAATCTGTTCTAATCGTTCTACATTAAGGGGCTCTATATAAGTCACATCTGCTGTCTCAGGGTCCGTCATAATGGTTGCCGGATTGGAATTGACCAATACGATTTCATATCCCAGTTTCCTAAGCGCTTTGCATGCCTGGGTTCCAGAATAATCAAATTCACATGCCTGTCCTATGATAATTGGACCTGATCCAATGATTAGCACCTTATGTATATCTGTTCTACGCGGCATAAATATCCTCCATTCTTAAAAACCGGGAATCTGCACACATAGGCAAATTCCCTTATTGATTCCGTGTATTTTCTTCTGTTTAATACTGTATCATTGCACATACCTTGCTGTCAATCCTCATCAAGAAACTGCAATACAAATTCCCTGTAATCTTCGCCAAGCGGAATCTCATAATCTACAAACAGCTCTCTTCTCTGTGCTATGACATTTTCTTTTTTTACCGGATTAAAGCCCTCTTCCCTTCTAATTCTATTGTAGCATCATTCTGGCTTTTCCCCTCTTTACGGAGAGCCCAATAACAGTGCGCATTTAAGGAATTTCTATGCGCATCCTCCTGTCTCCACACAAAGTAGTCTGCGACCCTGTCCTTATTGGGAAGCGTAACCGCGCGGCAGTCAAATGTTGCTGCTTTCCCTAATGCCAGTGAAAACGTATATTATATATAAATAAATTTTTACTCGCCGTATAACAAAATACTCCAACCAAATTTCAATCAACTTTTTCTCGAATCGCTAACTTATCCATTTCTTTAAAACCAAACTTCTTCCAAAAAACTTTACCATCCTCTATCGGCTCCAACAAATAAGATTTGTCATTTCGCAACATCTTTGTAACGACTTTCGTTCCTATTCCTTTGTACCTGTATGGTTTTGACATTCTCATATCATTAATAAAAATTCCATTATATTTTTCTGGTATACCTAATAACGTAATTATATTTTTTTCATTATTGCTTAACTGTCCGCAATTTATTGTCGAAATAAAACCAATATTGTTGCTGATTATTCCCAAAAAACTTTTATATATAAGCGCCACTTCTATTCCTGAGTTCCATATTTTTTTAATGGCTAAATAATTATCTTCACGAAACCGTTCACATAGTTTTAAAATTCTTCTATATCCTCATATCGAAATAATTGTACGAATATCTTTTTATCAATTTCTATATACTCCATCCTTCATCTCTCTCCTTAAATGCCTATTCTTTGATATATCGCACCTCTGTTATTGTCTCTTTGATTGTAGGAAATACAACTTCTGCTTCCTTACCACGAGCAACACCAAAAGCCTCTAAGTCAATTCCGTAGTATGGCTCATCTATTTTGCAAGCCAACCATGTCATTGTGCCATACAACTTACTTTCAATGTAGTAGTTTTTGGGAGCCTTGCTCCACGAAACATAAATATTGTTATATTGAGGCTCTATTCCGTTATTAGTATTGCATATTGTCGATCCATGTCCTAAATATCTATATAAAGAACCACGATACAAAACTTTGTCGGCAATAGTCCAAAGCATAGGATTATCAAGATCTCGACAAATAAAAAGAAAATCATATAATGCTTCAAAAAAAGTTTGAAATGCTTTCTGAACAGATTTATCTTTTTTACGTCCTATATAGGTATTTCCTGTCCAGTAATTCAGTGTTTGGTATACATTGTCTAAAAACAGTTGAAAATCATTATTAGAAACATGATTAGTTTTCAACTTGTTACCTACACTTTGTACTTGACTTTTTACTCGGTATATCTCAGTTATTGCTTTTTCAGTTTCATCAGCCCAAAAAGGAAAATCAACCTTTTTCACAGACACTACTCCAATCACATTAAATACAATTAAGGGGTTAAAGCCTTCATATTTCCGGATAGCATGTCACTATTTCATGAAATAAGATCAACATTTAGCCTTCTCCTTTTTAATCTCAAATCATTATCCGCATACACTTCCCATACAGTAATAATCTCTCCCATATCATATAGGACATGATACATTCGCAACTTGTCTTTTTTACTACGACCTATTGCATTCTTTAATCGCTTATCATTGACTTTTCTTATCGCATTTACAATAAATTCCCGATTTTCCTCTGTACAATTCATTCCTAAATAAATTTTAGACAGCATCAAATCAAATTCTTCCGTATTATGTATGCTTCCTTTTTGATTCTTATAAGCATCAAATTTACCATTTGCAATGTCCAAATGATTTCGTGTTACAATTCGATATTCCTTTTCATATTTCCAAACAATATCTTTAGTAAACATTATTTTCTCTAAATAATGCATTTGTCTTTTTTGTATATTTGTCATATTCTGATGGTTACGCAATCTATTGATTACATCTTCCTTATTACGCAACCACTCTGATAATTTATCTTTCTGCTATGCTCTGTTTCATCGTAGAAAAAGTTATATTTCATATTCATTACCTACTAAATGAGCGATAATAATTCCTCTATTTTCTCCACTATTCGTTCCTCTTCTTTTATCGATGCTAATGGAAAGTACCAACTTTCATTACATCAAAAGAGGAAATCGGAACAACTGAGTCCGCAATTTTATCAATGTTGAGGTTATCAACTATTCTACATTGGTAATATGCATCCTATTGAATTAGAGAAACCGCCACTCCCTTATTCAATCTATTTATAATTTATCGTGTTTTCCACAACATTTCTTAAACTTTTTGCCTGAACCACATGGACATGGATCATTGGGATAAATTTTTTTGAAAGAATGATCTGCCTTTGTACTTCCCGAAACAACTATTGGCATCGGAGCAAAATGCTCTTCTTCCATTTCCTTTTGTATCATTTCGTTCGGCGTATGTCCCCTATGTATCTGCATTCTGGTATTATTATTTAACTCTTGGAGCAATTGCATAAATTGTTCCATCTTAGTATCGTCTAATAACTCCTCATAATCATCCATAAGATATCGAATAATATCAGTAAAAGCCATATCAAATTGTATTTTATCCCATATGTCCAATGCGACATCATCTGCATCTTCATATGTCATTCCAATTTCATGCTGTAAAAACTCTCTGAAGTTTTGATATGCAGGTTCCTGAGATAAATAAAGATTCCTGGCATAATCCACTATTTCCTGTTCATTAGGAATATAAAAATCCTTGCCCGCTTGTATGTCTAATAGATCTTTATAACGCTCATCATATATCAAATACTCCGCAACAATAAATCTTTGTCCCTTTTCCAAATGGCATTCCGTCATATCAGCCGGAAATTCATTACATAATCTTTCCAGTTCTTCCTCAGAAATATGAAACCCTTTTTTTACATTAAACATTTCCCGGAGTACGTCTTTATCAAAGATACCATAGAACGCTTCTCCAAAGTCAAGGCACTGAGATAACCATGACATTTTACGGGCATACTTACGAAATTCCGGCGTATTCAGCTTTTCATACGCTTTTTTCACATCTACCGGAATATCAAGCTGATCCTTCTTATTCAGAAACGCATAATCTCTTTCATTAAGATATAAAGCGTCCTCCATTTCTCCAGATGCCGGAACAAATGGTTCCTTCATCGCACGTTCCAACAATGCTCTACACTCTGGAGAGAGTGCAGCAATACGTCTTCTCATTACTGATGGCGCCAACAACTCATTTGCTATTTTCTCTGCAAGTTCATCCTTTTTAAAACCTGATGTTCTTCTTATATCCAAATCTCTTGCATAATTCAAAAGACTCTCTTTATCGTACAGCCTCAGAACATGCTTAAGCATTATGCCTTCCGGACCATAAAGTACCTTTCTCATAGCCATATTAATACTCTCTCCTATAATACTTCCCAATATCCGTTCTTACTCGCTCCATGACGGGCTATTTTTTCATCTGCTTTTAACTTTGACAAAATTCTTTCCACCTGTCTGTCTGTCAATCCTAGCGTCGAAGCCAATGTTTTTGCGGTTAACTTGCGATCATGCCTAAGGAGTGCCAGCACTTTCTCTTCATTTGTCCCGACATTTACACCGACATTTGTTCCGACATTTACACCGACACTTGTCCCAATATTTACTCCTACGTCCTGTGGTCCATTTTGGCTATTTATTACATTTCTTAATGCGTCCCTAATAACTTCCAACATAAAATTTACAAAAACTGTTGATTCCCCTGCAGTATTGGAAACATTGAGCGCCTTATAATATCCCTCCTGCTTTGCATATATCAGTGTCTCAATCGGCATCCAAGCAAAGAAATCTTTCCATCTCTGCAAAATCAGGGACTGCCATAGTCTGCCGGTACGGCCGTTACCATCAGCAAAAGGATGAATAAACTCAAACTCATAATGAAATATGCAAGACTTTATTAACGGATGAAGCTTTGACTTCTTCATCCAATCAAATAACTGCTTCATCAGATCCGGCACATAGTTTGCAGGAGAACCTGCGTGTATCAGTTGTTTTCCGGCATATACACCTACATTTCCGCTCCTAAAACGCCCAGCCTCCTTAACCAAGCCCTCCATCATAATCTTATGTGCCAACAACAGGTTTTTCACACTATACGGGTCAAGTCCTGATATCCTCTCGTATGCTTCATATGCATTCTTTACTTCCCTGATGTCCTGTAGTGGTCCAAGTACCGTTTTTCCGTTTATAACATCCGTTACCTGCTCCAAAGTCAACGTATTTTGCTCTATGGCAAGGGATGAATGAATGGACTTAATCCTGCTCTCACGACGCAATTTCGGATTCGGCTGTAGTGTGTCATAAGTTACAACCACACCAACCTGCTCGCCTATTTCTATTACAAGGTTCGTTATCTCCTCTGTCATTGTAAAAGGAGGCGTATATGTGTCGCTCATATTTCTATCTCCTGCTTTTTGCCTTTGACATATATCCTAACCATTTTGGCTAAGATATAATTAAGAAAAATTTTCTTATGGCTTTAATACATTTATCGTATATCTTATTCTTAATATAACACATTTTATCATTTTTGAGTATTTCAAATATAATGGATAATGGCATCTCTTACTCTCATCTCCACCATTTCTGCACGCAAAAAGGCTTTCGGAGAAATCCCCGAAAGCCTTGAATTTACTGAATAACTTATAATTACTCGATGATAGTAGCAACCCTTCCAGAACCAACAGTTCTACCACCCTCACGGTTTTCTGTGAGGGAAATCGGTGTGATTTTAGGTAATTTTCAGAGCTTTTTCGGTGCTTTTTTCTTTGATATGCACCTTGTATCTGACGTTTTGCAGATTTTTGTTATCATGGTGTTATCATGAAACTCTTTCTAATTCATTTGTGCAGACCGTCTGCACAATTGTAAATAATATATTATCTCTTACTCGCTGATGTTTGTCCTTGAGAATCTATGATAAAAAATTCCGGCGGATTTTCCCCGTTATTCAGTCTTGATGCATGAAGTTCCTCTAATCATATAAGTTCTGTTCGCATCCGTTTCAAACTTCGGCATAGGCGAACCGTTTCTTTTTAGTTTACGCAAAATTTTTGATATACCCTTTGATTTCTTCTCAGACAAATCAATTTCCTTGAAAAACTCTCCAATCTTAGGATTTCTGTATCTTCTTGCCCGGACTTTCCCCATCGCAAACTTTTCCATATCAATATAATGATCCGGTCCCGCATTACGCTCCGCACTCACACTACACATATATCAACTCTTTTAATACGATTTCCTCTGCCGAACTTCTCACATTATTCATCCGCCCTACCCACTTCATCTGATCGGTAGCTTTTAATTCTTCCGTAATCCCTGATCCGGCTTTCATCTGCTCTACAAGAAGCTCTACTCTTTCATAACATAGGGAGTCCATTTATTTCTCGGACGGATTACTTTATCTTCTTTTAATATTTTATCTTTCCTTCCGCCCTGTAGAACTTCTTTTTGGATCATTTATTTTTCTCCCATTCGAATTCCCGCTTCATTAATTTGATTATATTACTTCCCAGTAACCGTTTTTATTTGCTCCATGCCTTATTATTTTCCCTTCCGCCTTTAATTTCGCCAGAATACGCTGTACTTGTCTTCCGGTAATTCCTACCGATACAGACAGCATATTTGCTGACATATTGCCATTCTGTCTCAAAAGAGCTATTACTTTTTCCTCATTTGTTACGACATTTATACCGACATTTGCTCTATTATGTGCCTTACTAATCTCTTTTAAAACATTGCGGATCATCCTAAGCATAAACTCTACAAATTCAGTAGAAGCTCTGACAATGTCAGCCCGTTGCAGTACCTTATAATATTCCTCCTGGTTTTCATGCACAAGCGCTTCTATCGGAATCCATGCAAAAATTTCTTTCCATTTCTGCAAAATCAGCGACTGCCACAACCTCCCTGTCCGACCATTGCTATCAGCAAAAGGATGGATAAACTCAAATTTATTTTACATTGTCTCCCCCTGATACCTTTCACTTCCAAATGTCATTTCAAGCAGTTCGTTTGCAATCTTTCTGTCTGAAATACGCATCAAATTATCTTCTGCATCTTCTTTCCCCAGGAAATTCATACTTCCGTACCAAACTATCTGATGGTCTATAATGCAATAATGCTCGCAGTAATCCTCTACAAGATTCATCTCGAATCCTGCCTTTCGCATCCGTTCCTGCAGCTCCAACCAGTATGCACTGTCTCCATACCCATAACTGTTCGGTTTCCATGTAACAATAACAATTTTAATTCCTGCCTCTTGCTTTTCCTTTAGTAAATGAATCATATCATATACTTTTTGTCCACTAATAGCCGGACTTGAAATAATAATTTCTTTCTCAGCTGTAAGCAAATCATTCAGATAGATGTCTGCATAAGTATCTATGTCAAAAATAGCATTGGTCGTTTGTTTCTGTGCCCCGGTTCCGGAAAAAATATCGTATCCAATCTGTTTGTACGCCTTAAGCCTTTTTTGATACATCCTGTCAAACATGGCTATATGACTATCCACATAATCATATATAATCACGCTTTTCTTTCCGTCATAATCCCTGTTTAACCGTCCGGCATACTGCTCCACTACTCCCTTCCACGCCACAGGTGTTGCCATGATAAGCGTATCCAGCCTCGGATAATCAAATCCTTCTCCTATCAGCTTTCCCGTTGCAACAAGGATCATGCTCTCATTAGGCGTAACCTGATTCATTTGTTTTAAAATTTCTCTATGTTCTTTCTTTGAATTGGCACCGGACAGCAAAAAAACTCTGTCCGCACAATTGATCAGACGCTGATACAACCGCTGTGAATGTTCCACATATTTGGAAAGAACCACCGGGGTTCTTCCATTCTCCACGCATTGTTTTACATCTCTTATGATCAAGTCGTCTCTGTCTTCATTATTACAGATAATTTCATATGCCTCATTGGGATGCATTTTATCCTGTGAAAATCTCGGAGCAACTGCTCTTGTAAACCGCGGATAAACAAGATGCTCTATCCCCTGCTCCTTTGTCCTGTCCTTTGAAGTGTACCTATAACGAATTGGTCCAAGGAGCATGTAGTTTATTTTTTCAAGGCCATCTCCCCTAAACGGCGTAGCTGTTACCCCATATACATATTTTGCATTCGCCTCCTGTAAAATATCCACTATTGTATCTGAAGCGGCATGATGGCACTCATCCACCAATATCAGCCCATACTCCTTTAACCGTCTGTGGTATTCCCCATTCCTGCAGACTGAGCCAGCCATTGCAATATCAATAATTCCCGTAGTGGAATCGTGGGCTCCCTGTAATTTCCCAATAACACTTTTTCGTCTCTTTTTACGACCCGTGGGCGTCTCGTATTCCGGCAATTCCTCATCAATATGTAAAAACTTTGTAAGCGCTTCCTGCCATTGTTCCATCAGTGCCGATGACTGAAGAAGAATCAATGTGTTTACCTGTCTTTTTGCTATCACATTACAGCACACAACCGTTTTTCCAAATGCTGTAGCTGCATTCAAAATTCCATTATCATTTTGCATAAGCTTTTCTACTGCGGGTATCTGTGACTCTTTCAATTCTCCTGTAAATTCCACATGAATCGGATGCCCCTCACTCCGCTTATCATCTATTTCATATGCAATACCGGCTTTTTGGCACTCTTTTGTTATATTTTCCAAGATGCCTCTCGGAACCTTGATGAAACCGCCTTCATCACTTCCAAGATAGATATATCTGTAGTTTTCAAAATTAGACAACCCCATAACCTGGTTTTTATAAAAGACAGGATTAGAGAATGCCGTCATCCTTCTGATTTGATTCTGTATTCTCGGCTGTAAACTTACCGTATTCACATACACGCCATCTGACAATGTTATCATCATGATTTCATCCACATCTTCCTTTTGAAAATGCTTTGTTTTGTCCCACGGCTTTTCGCTATCGTTCTCAAAAATATCTCTACAGTCCGCGGCAATATCAAGACTTCCCCCAGACCATTCTTTTATCTTATTTTCAATAAACTCTTTTGAAAGTTTTTTCTTACTCAACAACACTTCCCACTGGTCAGGGTATGCATTCCAGTGTTCATCTATAAACGCGCTGTTCCCCGCTTTTAACGCCTGTCCCTGCAATGGCAGTGCAATCAGATTGCCCACTCCGCCTGCCGGAAGATGATCCTCTACTTCATCTCTCCACAGATCGTCAATATTGGCAAAATCATTTTTTTCTGCGCCTTTTTCATGATTATCAAAATCAAAGACTACAAATCTGCAGGTATCATCTGTCAAAAGTGGAAAGATACCTATAACATCCGTACCATCCTCTGCAGTCCCTTTCAGGTGCGCGATGATTTGCTCCTTTTTCAATTCTTTATATGCCTGTCTCTGACAATCCTGACATTTTATCTTGCTCCCACTAATTCTCGGGCAACCGTTTTTCCAAAAGTTATAGCACTGTGTATAGTAATTTACCTCCCCTGTAGATTTCTTTATGGTACGCTTACTGTATACATCCGTACGCCCCCAAAACATACTAAAGAACACTTTTGCATCTGTTTCCGTAATGTCTCTTGGTATAATTCTGGAGCCCTGGTCCGGATCATATTCGTGAACGATGTCGTCGGTCTCTTTTTCAGAATAGGAAATTCCTGCATCCGTCAACAGATGTTTCAAATATTGATTTTCCTTTTCCAGGCAGCGGATTCTTTTTTCCAGTTCTGATACATACTTATTTTCTCTTAGTATCGATCCAGCCATACTCCCTCATTTCTTCCCGAAATGCACTTCTTCGTGGATACGCATCGATATACGATGTCATAAGTCTCTGTTTTGCTCCCATCTCTCCCATGGATTCCCGCACTTCGCCCAAAGCTGCGATATACGCAGCGCATTCCCCATAATAATTTCTGCGGTTTGCATCCATAATTCCCGCAGTCCGCTTTTCCAGCAATTCTGTGATCCTTTTTATGGCACGGTTCCTAATATCAGATGACATTGGCACCACAGACTTCCATTGTAAAATTAATTGAAAAAACAAATCATTTTCGTCTATTCCTTCATGTTTACAAGTACCTTTTCGATATTCTTCTGCGGAAAATCTCATTGCGCTTTTTGCTGTCTCTGCCATAGCGGCGATGCCCTTACCGTTCCATTTTCCTTCATAAAGACATAGCAGAAACAGGGCAATTCCTTGTTTCATAAAGGTTCCCGTCCACCCCAGCGCTTCCGATTTATTCAATCCCTTGCCCAACACCTCCGCAAACTGCCCGTCTAAAAACCTGAGCGTTAAAACCATATTTCTGTCCGACTTGTTTACCTCTCTCTCAAAATATGTACCACTCCCATATCGGAAATGATTCCCTTCAAACAACGTATGAGCACCATCGCTCTTATCCTTGGGAAATGCCCTGAATAACTTTTGAAGTTCTTCCCTTTTCTTTCCGTTTTCATACCCGTTTAACAACGCACGAAGGTAATTTTGTGCGGATGTATCCGATTCACATGCGATAAAATAGCAATTCTCCAACAAAGACAATTCCTCATCTGCCGCAATAACATACTCAGCCGTTTTCAATGCTACTTTGCTGCGTATAATATAATTCTTCGGTATCGTTTTCATTGCTTTGATTCCTATAGATACCATATCATCTGCCGACATATGTTTCCCATTTTCCAATATATCCAAATATAATCCCGGATGGATGTCGGCATATTTTTCCGCATACTGCACCTTCAAAGATATATCATTTAACAAATCAACGGCTTCCAAAATAAGACGATCCGCATCATGCCCTATCCTATCGCCAAGATATATAACCCAAGACGAAAGAAATTCTCCAATCTCAGGCAATTCTTCATCTCCATGCTGCATAACTGCTTCTACTGTGACTGCGTCCTCCTCCGCATTTGCAATAATTCCATACAGCGCCTCCGGGCGTTTGGCAGGCGGCACTGCATGATATGCGCAATATGCTGTATCAAGAATTACCTGTTTCAGATCGCAGTGCAAAAGCTCATGATACACCATATCCCCAAGTGAAAATTCTTCATCGCCATACTCATTATCGCACAGAATCTCCATTTCCAACATTTGCTTTCCAACTGCAAAGCCTTCTTTATATCTCCCTCTATCCATACAGATATGCACAAAATCACAGGCTTCCTCCAGCATATCCGAAATGCCGCTCTTGTCCTCATAATAAAATTCTTCATCACTGTCATCATACCAGTCATCATATTCTTCGTTCAATATTCCGGTTATAGTAATTTCCTGTGAGTCAATGCGCTTTAAACTATCCCTGATATGACTGTACATTTCATCAAAATCCGCATCCTTTTCCGCATTTTTGTTTGCCGCTTTTTCTGCCTGTCTCCCGGCAGATTCCAACATTTCCAGAAAGCCTTCTCTGCAATGCTCCGGGCAAACCCTCCCGATATCATGAATAAAAGCGATAAGCTGTTCTGTTGAATATTGCGACGTCAGAGTATCTGTTTGTTTTAAAAAATTAGTCAGGTTCATAGCCAGCCTCCATTTAAATAATGCATTCCTGCTCCAGCTTTACATTTTCTTTCAACATAAATTCAATTACTTCACAAAATTCTTTCTCTTTACCTATTTTCTTCAATCGTTTTCGATCTGACTCAGTCAAGCATTTTCCATATTGTCTATATTGTTTCAACGTATCCAAATCCATGTGATAACTCATAAATGGAATCCCCGTCTTTTCTCGCAAATCCAACAGAATGGAAAATCCTCCCGCATCAATATCTCCAAAATGATAGTACTCGGCATTCGGAATTATCTCATAAACCATTTTTAATAAGGTTCTTCGAATCCTGTTATGATATCCCCCAAGGTATATAAGAAAACTATCTTCCTTCCAATATCTGAAAAAGGAAGTAAGATTTTCAATAGTAATCACTTTCTTTATCCTGCTCAGATCAGAGAATCGAATACTCGAAAGATCTTCTCCTGAAATACCCATCCCCTGTTTTAATGGGGATAAATCTACTATTTCTTTACCAATTAATATTCTGGCCTCTCCCTTAAAATACACATAGTTTGGAGTTCTATAAATACCACATTCCGCTAACAGTTCCATAGTATCCATTTCCACATATTCCTCTGAAAATTGCCGAAATACTTTAGCAATACGATTTTCTATCTGCTCAAAATACTTAGAATCACAAAAATGCCTGATAGAAAATTCCCTTATATAGCATGGCTTTCTATTTTTCTCCACAAGTACGCATGCCTGAAGGAACTTCTCTGTTTCCTTCAGATTCTCCAACGCAATATACTCTTTTACTGACTGGTGGTTTCGTAGCCGTTCCAAAAGATATCTGACAAAAGCCTTTATAATGGGCGCTTCCACATCCAAATATTTCTGAAGCAAAGTAATATTTTCTTCTTCCAATCCTCGCTTTGGCCTACGCCCCACATATCGATAAGCCTCCTCTACGTAATCTGTCATTAGTCTGACTTTCTTAATCAGATAATCCTGCTTGTTATCCTTCCAGATAATACGAATCAGCTTTCTGCTTTCCAATAACTTCATCAAAACATGAATTCTTTCATATTCGTCAGAACTCTCATCATAATAAGATGGTATTGCTGTTTTCGTAAAACGAAATTCTATCTGTATCGTCCGCTTATTCTCTCCTGTGGACAACAAACTATTCTCATATGTATCTAACAGATGATTTAATACCTTACGATCATACTGCACCATTGATATACCTCTCTACAAAGCTTACCTTTTCGTCCGTCATTACCAATAACGTTTCTTCAACGAACGGACTGATATACTGTATTTTATCAGGAGGAGCTGCAATCAAAATCTGTAATGGCAGTCTTCTTAGGAATTCCAAAACGCCACCGATCCTTTCGTCATCCATGTTGTTAAAAGCCTCATCAAAAAGCACAAGACCTATTGCTTCTCCACCGATATTATTTTTATATAGCTGAACAAAAGATGCAGCCACCGTCACATAAAATGGCGTCTGCGTCTCGCCGCCGCTCTTCTCCTCACATACCTTGGAATACAACGAATAATTTCCGTCACTATGAATGATACGGATATCATAATCCATATAGGTTCGATAATCCGTAAATTCGTCTAAAGCCTTTGCATTATTCTCATTATCCAGCGCCAACCGTTCAAACAATTCTTCAATTACTGCTTTGTGATTTTCATGGAACAGCCCACTGAAAATGGATTCTCCCTGCATAGCATTAAAATCATCCATAATCATCTCATAATATTGTCTATATCTTTTACTTGGCATATATAAGAACTCATACTTTTCATTGCTAAACACAATATCATCAAGCGCCTTATTCAGTTCTTTAAACTCTGCCTGCGCAATCTTCATATTTTCCTGCAGTTTGGACAAAAACTGTTCTCTGAACTCTTCCTCCGCTGCCTGTCTGGCAGCATCTACTTTCCCTTCATACTGCAGAAGTTCCGAATTCTTAAGTTTCAAGTATTCTATTTCAAAATCCGGATAACCTTCCATCGTGGCCGGCGCCCCGAAATCATGGGCTGTTTTATATTCGCCCATTGATTCCTTCATGGAATCCACAGCCTTATCCACAATCGTCTGATTCGCTTTTCTCCGTCTCAGATAATTATCCCGAAACTGCGAGAAAGACTTATCCTCCGTCTGTTTCTCATATTCCTGCTTCCAAACAGGCAGGGAATCTCCGGCTTTCGTTCCTAATTCCTCATAAAAGACTGCTTTTTGGGCATGAACTATCTGCCCATTTGCCACCTGCTCCTTTGTCAGACTGATTCTTTCTTCCGTTTTGCCTGCTGCTCTGTTCAAAGAATCCAATTTAACAGCCAGCTCTTCCAATATTTTTTCTAATTCTGAAAGTTGTAACTGTTTCATAATCATATTAGAGTTCTTCTCCAAAGTAGCAATATTTTCTTTGCATTTATTGATTTCCAAATCAACATACCGCAAATTGCCAATGACGTCCAATCTATACTTAATATCTGTATCAGCCTCTGTTTCCAAAGGTTTCAGAACAAATTCCAACTGTTCCAATTTGTCGTGAAGCCGGTCCAATTGTTTTTTAATCTCCTCCCGGCTTTCTCTGGCCTGTTCTAACTGCACCTTCAGTGCGTCCTGACCGATATATGGGGTTTTATAAATAGCCGGCTTTATGGCACTGGCCACATTATTCTGATATTTCATACACTCTTTTGTAATAGAGGTTTTATGGTTTTTTAAATCTCGGTAATGTGTGCACATATGCACTTTTCCCAAAATCATATTGATATAGCGCTTTGCATATTTATTTTTTGAAATTACAACTGCAGCCAGGGAGCCCTCCGGTGCTGAATCATACTGATCCAGATTCTGCGTATTAATGAGTCCAACCCCATATGCCTTTTTCTCTTTCCGAAGTCTGTCATATATTCCCAGAGCAATGTCAAAATTCTCCGGTTCCACCAAAATGTAAAATCTCTGTGTATTCAAATAACCCTCTACTGCGTTTCTCCAGGAATCATCTGTAATTTCTAACATCTCACATAAAATGCGTGGCTCCGGGGTCCTTCCAATGCGCTGAAACTCTTCTTTTATAGCCGTTCTAACACGTTCAACATCTTCTGCATAGGACCGCTTTTTCTTCATCAATCGATCTATTTTTCTGTCCAGTTCTTTCTTCTGGCTGCTAATCCTTGCTTCTTCGGCAGATACTTCAGCCCTCTTTTTGAATATCTTATCACGCATATTATTTTTATAGGCAATCACATGTAGAAGCGTATCCTTCATATCTGAAAGACTGATATCTTTATCTTGCTTGCAAAGATATTCGTAATATATTTTTACAGAATCATCTACGTCTCTGACTTCTAACAGTTTCTTCAATTGCTCCTTTGCCTCATCCATGCTGCTCTGAAGTATTTTACGTTCTGCCTGCATTTCCTCTCTTTGGCGTACCAATGATTGCAGCTTTCTTTCCTGTTCATCCTTTGCCAGAAAATCCTTATCTGTTGCAAGCTCAGCCCTCAAATCATCCCTAATCCGTTGCTTTTCCGTCTGCTCTGATCTTACCAGACCAATCTGTCTGTTCTGCTCTTCCAATCTGAAAGTATCCGACTGTATTTCCGTTTGTTTCCTATTTATATCTTCGCTAATCAGATCAGCTTCCACTCTGGCAAGATAATATTCGTACTGGCTGTCCTTTCGCATACCATCCACTGCCTGATCATGCATTGCATTGATTTTTTCCAATCTGTTAATACGGATTTTTACATTCTCCAATGTACGTTGTAAATCCTGATATGTACGTACATTTTCGCGCAACACATCAACGTTCACTTCTTTTTCATCTAATACATATGAATAAACAAAATCCTTGATATCATCAATTGGTCTGAAAGCCAGTGCTTTGGGAATCAGTCTGAAAAACTTATCCTCAATTCGTCCAAACCTGTTTTTCATCATAGACCTGGCCTCTTTGTCCGTCGTACACCATTGCTTAATCTTCTTAGCATTCGTTGTTCTGAACTGATTGATTGACTTCGGTGTTTTTCCTTGAAAAAAGAGAAAATCCTCGAGACGAATGCCATCCATCAGGTACCTTGCCGTTTTTTCCTGTCCTTCAGAAGCAGAATCGACCACTGCACCTACCACAAAATACTTATCTCTTTTTTCTTCGTAGAATTCCAACGCAATATGTGCACTGATTTCACCGATACGTTCATACGGTTTGTTTTCCCGTCCCGTTTTACAGCGAATATATCCCGTCAGTTTTCTCTTTCCATTCTCGTGCGCCGCTTTATTGAAATAATTTGTAGAACAGATTACTACAAACTGGATAGCATCTAAAAGAGTAGATTTTCCTGCGCCGTTCTCTCCGGATATCAAAGCAGATTTTTCAAATTCTATTGTTACATTTGTAAAACGATGCCAGTTAATCAGTTTCACTCTCATCAGCTTCTTCACTGCTTTTCCCCCCTTTTCTGTAAATTTCCACTTTCTCATAAGCAGTCTTAATATCTTCCACCCGAACGGCCATCAGGATTGCATCAAAGATAATGATGCGTGCTTCTTCATCTATCAGATCAGAATCGAGGGCTTCAATAATCTGAAATCTTTTTAATGTTCTAATTGCATTGCGAAAAGTTGTTTTATCAATCATCTTATCCCTGATCTTCAGGCTTAAAAATTTTTCATGAATATCCCCCACATTTACAATAACCTCATCCGAAACAGAAAGTTCTCTTCTCTTTTCGTCATAAAGGATTCGAAGAATGAGCAAGAGAATGGATTCAAACAGTTTCATATTATAGCGATTATAATTCTGCGGATTTGTCAGCTGAATGACACCATATTCCTCATTGATTTCCAGACGATATCCCAAAAGAGCAAAACATTCCGAAAATTTTTCTTTGTATTTCATCACAAAATAGTAATCTGACTTAGTTGTCGTATTTCTCTTACAAAGAAAGCAAGAACTTAACAATCGGTTGCAGATTCTTGAGAAATCGTCTTTATCCCGTTGCAGCATCCCGTTCAGAATATCCATTTCGATCAATACTCCTTCCTGTGTATTATAAAATCAGTAAATCGGTAGCCATCTTTTTTTACCATCTCTTTTATGGCAATCCTATACTTCATATTTTTTCTCTGTCCATAAAGCCTGATGTAGATCATCTTGACAAAATCATCTGTGTTTTCCAATGGAAGCTCTGAAGCTGACATTTCCTTTCTGCTCCCAAGCTGTTTTTCCACATAATTATTTATCTTTTCCGGATTTAAAACTCTTGCCATTTTTTCCAGCATCCGTCTCATTTTTTCATTTCGAAGTTCCTGATCCGGTTCTTCATCCAGAAGCATTTCAGGTTCAAATGCTCTCTTCCCTTCAAGCGGCGTATATAGAGACTTTTCATCCAATACGGCAGAACTGTAAATTCGGATTAATTCATCCATGAAGCCAATCCGATAAATCCCATTTAAATCCATATCATGCCGATTGATTTCTTCGTTCATCCCCGATAGGATTTCCTTGATTTGTCCTCTGACATCTTCCCCACCTATCAGATAGAACTTCGCCCGGTTAATTGCCGCTCTTTGATACTGCGTATTCTTGCGATTAATTTCTGACAAAATCTCATCCATATTTTGAAAAGAATCTATTACCTGATGAATGTAATGATAAACCAGTTCCTCCGCCTCATCCTTTGAAATTTCCCGGATGCCCGCCAGTTCTTCACTCGCTTTATCCACGTAAGACTTACTCCGGCTTTTACTTTCCAATCTTTCTATAATCTCCGGGCGAAACTTTGAGACATTGTCCGAGGTAAGTAAGCGATGATAAGCCTTGTCCACTATATTCTCAATATAATCATTAAAGAGCACATCCATAATCTCAGCAGGCGTTTTATATCTGGTCAGTTCATCTATATAATGCTTGATACTGGAGCTCAAGTTTTTCAAACCGATAATCAGCATATCTGTATTTTCAACTATTGACAAAAGGACAATACCCGGATTATCCGTCGTACTTCGAACCAGACTATATATTGTATAGATATACCCCTGATATTCAATCTGTTTTCCCTCTGCAATCTCAAGGAGCGTCCTGATTACCTTGACTGCATATTCCTTAAAATTAACTCTTTGCACATAACTTTTATCTGTTTCAATATCAATCCATCCATAATTTTCCAGTTTACGAAGCATCCAATTTGCCTTGTCTCTTGAAGACTTTCCTTCTACCTCTTCCCCTTCAAGCTCAGCCGCCTGTGATGCTTCAAAATAGTATTGTAATTCCTCTATCAGAACATCTCTTTCCACACCAAATGAAAGTTGATGATCCATGACGGAAAATAACTTACAGATACATTCCCAATATACCACCTTATTGGGAGATGCCAATGGCACAAAAAAATGTTCATCTATAATATGAAACACATTCGTCTCCTTCCATCATAACCATCAAATGACATCATTATTTGATATTTCTCCACAACTCATTTCAAAATACCCCTTGTACAACTTTCCTTGAAGCCCAACAATTTACAAAGGTCGCAAACATCATACTCTTTTCCATACACATCTTTAGATAATTCATTGTAGCACATTCAAACCAGGGAATCCATATAGACCAGAGCATAATTAACGTAAGCGCCTAATTTGGGTGTATCCCTGAAATTAGGCGCTTACGTAATTGCGGTTATCAAATTTTTTAAAACCAAAATAGAACCACATCATCATTTGTCCATTGCTGATGATATTTTAGGAAAATCCGATTTTACCAAAGTTTGTTGTTAAAAATTTTATAATGTAAAATGGTTGAAGCGATCAAGATTTTACTTTTTAAAACACATTTGAATCCGCGTAAGAAGAATTTATTTAATCATTATTGATAAAATAAATGGGAGAGAAGAACTTTATTCAAATTTCTTCTCTCTGGCTTATTTATCAATTCTTGGAAATAATGGAACCCACTTGAATTCTTTTGACTCAACTCTTAGCCATAATGGAGTTATCGTATATGTAGGAGTATTCCACGAAAAGACAATTAACTGTTATGCAATAATTTTTACATTATTCAAACCAATTTCCCTCAAACGGGAATAGAAAAAATCTTCATTACTCTTCTCATAGTATATATATGTATATGAATTATCTTCCCACTACCAGGGCGTGTTACGGACTTTTACCGATTAGATTGCGCCCATACTGGGCGCACACACAAAAAGGACATCCTCCTAGTTTTCACTTGGAAAGTGTCCATTTGATACAAAATTTTATGAAATTGAATTCACTCACATAATGCTAAAAACGCATTATCACGCATTATTCAGCATTATGCTTTGCAATTTTGTTGCAAAATCCGTTTTAAAAAGCCCGAAATCCTTGATTTTACCGGATTATTCGATGATTGTCGCCACTCGGCCAGAACCAACTATTCTACCCCCCTCACGGTTTTCGGTGGGGGAAATCTGGGTGATTTTGTGTGATTTTCAGGACTTTTTCGGTGTTTTTTTCTTTGATATGCACCTTGTATCTGAGGTTTTGTAAATTTTTGTTATCATGGTGTTATCACGAAAGCATTTCAATCTCTATTGTTATATGCCTTTATCATTTTCAATTTTCCCATTTCAGACACCATAGATATTTTGGGGTAGTTTTGGAGTCATTTTGGGGTAGTTTTGGGGTAATTGGAGTGCAATAGCCAAAATCATTTTACTTCCCAATAGCCTCCCCGTGAAGCACCTATATGCTCGATCAATCCTTTACTTTTCAATTTTTTTAACTGATATTTCACGCCATCTTCTGAAATCATTAACAGCTTTGATAATTCCTTTCTTGAAATATACGGATTATTACGCAAAGCATTCAGAAATACTTCTTCTGTGCGTTGGACATATTGTTCAGCTGCTTGTGAAACATCATTTATTTCACTTTTATTATCTCTGTTTTCCCCATAATTCAAATTTTTCAATATAACTGTAAATTCCACTCTTGATGAGATAAACTGCGGCGCTTTACTTTCATCATAATTATTTGCATTCTTGTACGCATTTATTATCTTCGTCAGTCCACTGCCCTTACGCTCCATATATCCTAACCGCTGAAACACATCTGCCAGAACAGGATTGCGCCTTGTCGAAGGAATTGCATCTATAACCCGTTCCTGTACCAAGGTTCCGTCCGGCATTCCTCCAGGCGAGTATATCACCATACGATCATCAAACATATCTATATGGACTTCACTGCCATTTACCAAATAATCTCGATGCACCAATGCATTAACTAATGCTTCAAAATAACTCCGTTCACAATATTCCGGCATATCAATCCTCGAATTGGCTGTCTTTTTCCACATTGTTTTCATATTTCTTTTGATAAATGCAGCTCCTTCATTCAAAAGACTGATTAAACTTCCTGAATATTCTGCATCATCAAAAGCATCCATAATGCCGCCACCCTTATCCAATCCATTCCATCTTGTGCAGAAAACCCTTGACCATCTAATAGGCGAATCATCTGCCAGCAATGCTCCGGCATTTGTAAGTTTTCCCTTATCATCTACTAAACCAAATGACACCAGCTCTTTATCTTCCAAGCTTTCTCCTGTCCATGCTTTATACCGCTCGCGTAATTTGCTGAACGCATAATCCGATACGCTGTAGGTTGTACCCAACGCATCATAGGATGAATTCTTTCCACGCAGCACCAATCGCTTTAATTCTGTTGCGTCTGCTTTCACACTCTCATTCCCCAGACGGACATATGCTTCCATTACACCGTCTGCCAAATAATAATACGGAGTTTCCTCCCCCTGTCGAATGTTTAACAAAATCATTGTTTTATTATCTTCCGTTCTAAAAAAACTAAGATGAAATTCCGGAATCGGGTCAAGGCGTGTCTTTATCTGCTCACTGATAATCTCTGCATCTTTCTCTGCATCCAAAAGTCCTCTTACTTCATTATCATTTGAGACGCCAAAAATCAAAGTTCCACCAACGCCATTTGCAAAAGCGCTGACACTTTTGCACCAACTTTTTGGTCTTTTCACTTCTAACGCAAGTTTTTTATCATAATCTGTTGCCTCACCAATAATATCTTTTAAATTCATCCTGCCCATCTCCATTATATATTTACCACACACTATTTTCTGACATTCATTAAATGATTTATCTGCGTGTTCTAAATCTATACTCCTGCTTTAATCTCTCAAATATTTCAAAAGCTACCGGACATATTTCTATCGTATCTAATATACTCAGCAAACTTGACAATCTTTCAGGCTGGTCGGTATATGGATATTTTTTGCAGCTATCAGGTTTACAATCGCCCAATTTACAGTTACCGTCTTCCTGCAAAAAATCACATGGTTTATGCTTGGTCTGATAGTTTATGCCATAATCTTCTTTTTCCAAGTAAGTATCAATAAACTGTTCGGGTGTTATTTCTAAAAATTGTGCATCCCTGTCAATATCTTCTGTCGGAATGCTCCCTTTATACATCTTACAGCAGTTTCTGCATTTGCTGCAATCATAGTCTGCAAAGAGTTCTTTATGTAAGTGTAGGAATTGCCTGTCTAACTCTTTCTCATCTGCATGGCATTTTAAGAAAGTGCGAAACTTAAAATTTTCGTTCTCCTTTTTCTTAGCTTCTGCTCTCACTTTATCTGGCTGTATCATATGTTTCCCCACTTCCTATAAATTTTCTCAGATTTTTCATGGTATAATTGTTTATTAGCTTTGCTCTCTTTCTCGATAGTTATAACCATTAAAGCAAAAAAAATATCAATACGGCAAAAATGATTACAATTAGCAACAGTATACTCCAAAGTCTGAGTTGATTTCCCTGTTGACTCAATTTTGAAGGGGATGGAGCATATTGAACTGTTGAATTCTTCTTTGCTTCAGTAAATTTCTGCGAGGAATGAAATCTGGTCTTTTTATAACACAATGCAAGCGGATCTATTTGCCCAATAATACGCTGATAAAATTCATCCAGCCATGCCGTATCCTTGAACGAACACATATCACTTTCGTGAGCATAGTTTTCGTGGGCAATCTGATTCCGTATATACCGATAATGCTTAAGTTGCAAATAATCTTTTTCCCATCCATCAACATAAAAATCTCCATTTGGTTCTTGTTCCATGTCCTTAATATATCCAGTGATACCAATGCCGTTACTCTCATCAAATCCAAGAATATAATTCGTTGCAATCTTATAGATAATTTCCGTTGGTGCCAGACCGTATACCTGTTTCTCAAAAATATGCTGTAACCGTTCCTCTTTCTCCGGAAACTGTTCTTTCAAAACATTGCTCTGATACAGCCGCTTTATAATTTCCGTCATATATAAACCGGACTTCATATACAAATCAATAAATGTCTTGTCCGGCATATCAAAGCAGCCTGGATTTTCCTGTTCCAGCATGTCAACCATCTTCTTCACTACCTGCTTCGGCGTAAAAATCTGGTTTGTTTTCTGCGGTGGAATATAGTCAAAAATATCTTATGTGCTGTCCTCATCAAAATAATCTGCCAATTTTCTTTTTAAATTCAAGAACTCTCTGACAGAATCGTTAAACACAACCGCATCAAACATCTTGCCCTCAAACAGTTCCTCCTCGCCTGTCTGCTTGTTGGTATAAACACCTCCGTCTCTTAAAAATCGAAATTGCGCAAGTGAAATGCTTGTTACTTCCTTAAATACTTCACCCAGAATATTCGTGTCGAAATTTTCAAGAGTCGTTTCTTCTGTTCCATACGCCATAAGAAATGACGGTATCGTTCTTGAAAATCCTCTCAAATGGTCTTTTACAGAATCCTCTATTCCCTTTTTCTCTCGTTCTTTTTTGCTGGTTTCTACTGTTCTTACCACTTCCTCACTGGCAGATTTTACAAAATCGCTGATTGATGAATTTAAAGTTTCCTGTAATTTTGAAGCAGCTTCTTCCTGACGCCTGTCAAACTCTTGATTGACTTCTTCCTCGCTCCTGTTGGTGGTTACGCAATTGTCTAAAGCATCCTGCCTCTCCTTTTCTATGGTATTCGCTTCAATCTTATAATTGCTAAACGCCTTATTAACAAGCGAATCCGTTTCATCTTTCAATTTACGCTCTATCTGGTTTCGGGTAGATGCCTTCATATCTGAAGCATACTCCTCTTTTGCCGTATCAATAATAGCTTTAACAGCCTCCGTATGTAATGCCTGTTTCAAATTTGGGGCAGAATAGCCCGCCTCTTCCCGCAAAACATTCATCTCTGTTATAGCATCACTTAGGTTCAATGGAAAATGCAACTGTATCATATTCTTGATATGACTCTTCCCAAAATGGTACCAGATCTTTACTCATATTACTTTTCCCTTCAAATCCTAAATTTTTTTGATTATACCACTTTTACCCCTCATTTGCCACCATAATATAAAGAGCATGGCAATCACCATGCCCCACTTTCTATCACTCTAACGCTTTCTCAATCTTCCACTTTTGTCCTTTCAAATCATTCTGCTTCTCATATAGATTATTGCGCTCTTTACAGAGTTCCTTCATGCGTTCCAACTGCGCCCGCACTCCCTCCCGGCAATCCGGCTCTATCTTCTTATATTCCCCTGTCAGATTACGGATTATATTATTGTTTTCCTTTATCTGCTCCGACAGGCATACCCAGCCTATCAGATTTTGCACTTCCCTGTCCGTTTCGTAAAGGTCTGTATCTGCTACGATTTTAGCGCACAGTCGTATCATAACTTTTTTCTCCATATCTGTCAAATCAATCCTCTCTTTCCTATCGGCTCATTTCAAAGACACGTTTCGGGCATTTATTTGCCCTTTCTGCCTGTTCTAATACCTTTGACCGTTCTACTATCGACTGTACCTGTTCCCTGCCGAGATGACGTTCCAAACGCCCCAAATCAGACGCTTTTTCCTGCAATCGGTCTATGGTGTCGCTCTGCTCCATAACCTTGTCAGTCAAGCGGCTAATCTGTTTTTGTTGCCCGTCCACTTTGGCGGTCAGCTTCTTGCCTTGCTCCGTAAGCTGTACGCATTTGATAGTTAAATTTTTAACGACCTCTTTCAATTTCTCTACAAGCGGAAGTGCTTTTTTATCCCGATAATTCTTTGCGCTCATCAATGCCCCCGGTTCTGCCAACTGCCATTTCACATCTTCATCATAGGCGTGTATATTTCTCTCCATGACTTCCTTTGACTGTACCATTTTATTTATTTCCTGCTGTAACTTTTTCTGCTGTTTCTCCAACTCTTCATTTTCGGATAACAGCTTTGCTTTATCTCCTGCCAGTGTTTCCATCTGCTCTTTCAAAAGAAGATTTGTAACGGAAAGTTCTGATACTTCCTGCCGGTTCGCTTCGCCCTCTTTCCGTATCTGCTCCGTTTCCTGCCCTGCCACTATCTGCTGATGAAGAATAGAAGATAATTCTTCTTTACTGCCGGAGATTGTCGGTTCCAGTTCCGCAACCTCTTTCTGCCGCTCCTGCTTCTCAAAATCGAGTACGGACAAATGCTTATTATGTGTTCCTAGCTGTTTCCACTGTACGCCATGCCGCCCCATGCAGTAATCTGATTTTGCACCATACGCAAATAAGTCTGCGAATACCCTTTTGCTCTGATAGCGTTCTGCCACTGGATAATATCAGCGGGGCTTATTTCGTTCATTTGCTTATTCTCAAAATACGGTAATACATGGGCTTCTATCATGTAACGCTTATTTTTTATCGTGCGCTCCTTTAGTTCTCCTGCCTTATCCCGGAAATACACATCAACAAATGCGCCTAACATCATATCCATATTGGCAGATGTACTTTTCAGAAATTCTCTTTCCCATTCCAACGCTTCTTTTTTCGTGGCAAAACCACGCTTCTTTTTGTGCTTCTTCTCCCCTTTCCAATTTTCGTAATAGCATTGAGCAGTCCATTTCCCGGTCTTTTCATCTCTTGAAGCAGACATTCCTTATCCCCCTTTCATGCGGTTTGGTTCGGCTGATTGTAACCATAAAACTTTGTTTCCCAAAATGCCTTTGGCACTTTCCCGGCAACAATAAGATAGCCTTTGCTCTGTAATTCTTCATTTAATTCTCTTATCAGTTTGTAAGCGTGTCCTTTGGAAACACCCAATGTTTCCGCAACTTCTCCGGCAGTCAATAAGTAGTTCTGTCCGTTCATGCAACCTCTCCTTATCATTTATTTCACTATTTATTAGTGTTAATGATATTCTATCACCCTCTATCATTTATGTCAATAATTTTTATTTGTATTTTTCATATTTATTATTGTTGTCAATATTTATTGAAAGTGCTATACTATAAGAAAGCGAAAAAGAAAAGAGGTAACGGCATGGATAATACAATTCAGATAGCAGAACGAATAAAACAACTTCGCAAAAATCTAGGTTTGAACCAAAGTGAATTTTGCAAAAAGCTAGGCATAAAGCAATCCACCCTATCCAGTTATGAGAATGGAACGGTATCTCCGTCCAACGAGGTACTCTATGCCATAGCAAAGCAATATCACGTTTCTTTGGATTGGCTTTTTGGCATTTCAGACAATGAATTTTCTTTATCGTCTATGGGCGATATTATCAGTTTTCTATTGGAGTTGAACGAATTAAAAGAATTGCGCTATGAACTGGAAATTAACGATAAATTTTTCAATGACATAGAAACCGAAGATAACCGTTGGTATGCCAATATTAAATTCTATGGAAATGAAAAAGGACACTTATATAATGCGGATGTGTGTCAATTCCTTGCTTCACTGAATGAGAGCCGGGAAAGTTTTGAATCCTACTTTACGCCAAAGGATATGTTTGATATTTGGAAAAAGCAGAAAATTGCTGATTACTCCACCTTGCCAGTGACAAAGAAAGTGTATGAGGATATAGACAATGCTACAAGAGTGAAACTCCGAAATGAACATTTAGAGCGGCAATTTAAGAAAAATCAGAGTGACAGCGAATAGTTTTCATACACTACTCAAATTCTATTGCAAAAGGGACTGATTTAAAATCTCTAAATCAGTCCCTTCATTATTCATCATTTCTATTTTTACCAAAACCATATCCACCAAAGGCACCAATCACAACGCCCCCAACTATATATATAATCTTTTCCATAACATCTGGGATATCTTTCAGCAAAATAACTAAAAGAATAAAAAATACCATAGCCACAATCATTGTTAAAAAGGTAAATACCTTTCTGTGAAATTTCTCGGCATAGCTATTTTTCATTTCTAATTCTGCACCATCTAAATACTTAGAAATGTGATCTGGTGTTAATTTTTTCATTACGGCAGTTTCAGGAGAAGATATACTGCGCATTTGAATAGATGAAGAAATCATCATTCTTTCTATAACTTTTCTATGTTCTGGTGGTACACTTTCAAGAACATCTTCTAACTCAGCTTCTTCCAAATTATCTTTATCTATATTATCTAAAAGCTGTGCTTCTTTATCATTTTGTTCCTTATTTTCTTCCAAAACTAATTCGCCTCCTTAGAAAATCCCCGAACAATCATTTTCGTCATACTTCTTATGGTTGACTGCATTTTGTTAGACATATCATTTCCTACTGTATATGCAACATACGCTTGGATTTCTACATCTTTATGCTTTGGAAATCTTGGCTCATAGTCTTTATATAATGATGTCTTTGGCTTTTCCTTAGTTAAATACATATTAAAACCTCCTTTTCTCATAAGCACCTCCTTTTATAGAGTATGCCCAAAATATTGAGAATTGACATAACATTAGCAGATTTTTTGTTATATGTCGATACTTTTCTATACTTATTATAACATTTTTTCCCTAGCTTGTCCCATAAAAAATGAATAAGACTAATTTTTTAGAGCCATTTTAGAGCCACCTTACAAATCAAGATTGATATTTTATCAAAAAAGGGCTTTCTGAAACATCAGAAAGCCCCATAAAATCTAGCTTTTTACTGATTACTCAATAATCGTAGCAACCCTTCCAGATCCTACGGTACGTCCACCCTCACGAATAGCGAAAGTAAGACCCTGCTCCATAGCGATAGGATGGATCAATTCGATCGTCATCTCTACGTTATCGCCAGGCATGCACATTTCTGTACCTGCAGGTAATTCGCAAACACCGGTAATATCGGTTGTTCTGAAATAGAACTGAGGTCTGTAGTTGTTGAAGAAAGGAGTATGACGTCCACCTTCATCTTTTGTTAAAACGTAAACCTGAGCTGTAAATTTCTTGTGGCATGTTACTGTGCCGGGTTTTGCAAGAACCTGACCTCTTTCGATGTCTGTTCTCTGGATACCACGAAGTAATGCACCGATGTTATCGCCGGCCTGAGCCTCGTCTAACAGCTTACGGAACATCTCGATACCAGTAACAACAGTCTTCTGTGTCTCTTCCTTAACACCGATGATTTCAACTTCATCAGACATATGAAGAACACCACGCTCTACTCTACCGGTAGCAACAGTACCACGACCTGTAATAGAGAATACGTCCTCGATAGGCATTAAGAAAGGTTTGTCTGTATCACGCTGAGGATCCGGAATATAATCGTCAACTGTGGACATTAATTCCATGATCTTGTCGCCCCATTCTCCCTTAGGATCTTCAAGAGCTTTTAAAGCGGAACCCTGGATGATAGGGCATCCTTCGAATTCATACTCTTCAAGCTGCTCTGTGATTTCCATTTCAACTAACTCTAATAATTCAGGATCGTCTACCATATCGCATTTGTTCATGAATACTACGATATAAGGTACGCCTACCTGACGGGAAAGTAAGATGTGCTCTTTTGTCTGAGCCATAACACCGTCAGTAGCAGCTACTACTAAGATAGCGCCGTCCATCTGAGCAGCACCGGTAATCATGTTCTTTACATAGTCAGCATGGCCGGGGCAGTCAACGTGAGCATAATGTCTCTTGTCTGTCTCGTACTCAACGTGAGCTGTAGAAATTGTGATACCACGCTCTCTTTCTTCCGGAGCTTTATCAATATTTGCGAAATCAACTGCTGCATTACCAGCAACTCTTTCGGAAAGTACTTTAGTGATTGCAGCTGTTAAGGTTGTTTTACCATGGTCAACGTGTCCAATGGTACCAATGTTACAATGTGGTTTGCTTCTTTCGAATTTAGCTTTAGCCATTTCAAAAGTCCTCCTTTAAATAATCTTAAATTAATTTGTTCAAATTTTCCAATTTTGCTCGGCTATCTTTGATTATATTAAATAATACCCAGATTTTCAAGCATTATTTCGTTTTTGCAGCCAATACTTTTTCCTGTACTGACTTGGGAACCTGCTCGTATTTATCAAAGAACATGGAGTAGTTACCACGTCCCTGGGTCTTGGAACGAAGGTCTGTGGAGTAACCGAACATTTCAGCAAGGGGTACAAAGCCTTTTACCATCTTGCCGCCGCCGATATCATCCATACCCTCGATACGTCCGCGGCGTGCGTTAATATCGCCAATAACGTCTCCCATATACTCTTCAGGCATTGTTACTTCAACTCTCATGATAGGCTCTAATAAAACCGGACCCGCTTTCTTCATAGCTTCCTTGAATGCCATGGAACCGGCAATATGGAATGCCATTTCGGAAGAATCGACTTCATGGTAAGAACCATCGTATACGTTAGCTGAAACACCGAGTACAGGGAATCCTCCAAGGATACCTGCCTGAGCAGCTTCTTCGATACCTTCGCCTACTGCAGGGATGTATTCCTTCGGAATCGCACCGCCTACTACGGAAGAACTGAATTTGAATGTTTCCTCTCCGTTAGGATCCATAGGCTCGAATTTAACTTTACAGTGTCCGTACTGTCCACGTCCACCGGACTGCTTAGCATATTTGTATTCCTGATCAACAGGTTTTGTAAAGGTCTCTTTATAAGCTACCTGAGGAGCGCCGACATTTGCTTCTACCTTAAATTCACGAAGCAGACGGTCAACGATGATCTCTAAGTGCAGCTCGCCCATTCCGGCGATGATTGTCTGACCTGTCTCCTGATCAGTATGAGCACGGAATGTAGGATCTTCTTCAGCAAGCTTTGCCAAAGCCTCGCCCATCTTGCCCTGTCCTGCTTTTGTCTTAGGCTCGATAGCCAGCTCGATAACGGGCTCAGGGAATTCCATGGACTCTAAGATTACGGGATGCTGTTCATCACAGATGGTATCGCCTGTAGTCGTAAATTTGAAACCTACCGCAGCGGCAATATCTCCGGAGTAAACCTTATCTAACTCCGCTCTCTTATTAGCATGCATCTGAAGGATACGTCCAACACGCTCTTTTTTGTCTTTCGTTGCATTTAATACGTAGGAACCGGAATTGATCGTTCCGGAATAAACACGGAAGAATGCCAGCTTACCTACGAAGGGGTCAGCCATGATCTTAAATGCCAAAGCTGAGAAAGGCTCTTCATCAGAAGAATGTCTTTCAATTTCATTGCCGTCCAGGTCAACACCCTTAATAGCGGGGATGTCGATAGGAGCGGGCATAAACTCTAAAACTGCATCTAAAAGCTTCTGAACGCCTTTGTTTCTATAAGCGGAACCGCAGCATACGGGAACGGCCGTACACTCGCATGTAGCCTTTCTCAGTACTGCCTTCATTTCGTCTATAGAAGGCTCTTCTCCTTCCAGATACATCATCATTAAATCATCATCCAGTTCGCAGATTTTCTCTACTAACTCTCCATGATATAATTCAGCATCATCCTTCATGTCGTCAGGGATATCCGTAATGGAAATGTCATCTCCCTTGTCGTCATTGTAGATATATGCTTTCATTTCAAATAAGTCAATGATTCCCTGGAAATCATCTTCCTTACCGATCGGTATCTGCAATACGATTGCATTCTTACCGAGTCTTGTTCTGATCTGGTCAACTGCACCATAGAAATTTGCACCCAGAATGTCCATCTTATTGATGAAAGCCATACGAGGTACGTTATAAGTGTCAGCCTGACGCCATACGTTTTCTGACTGTGGCTCAACACCGCCCTTTGCACAGAAAACACCTACGGCACCGTCAAGCACACGAAGAGAACGCTCTACTTCTACTGTAAAGTCAACGTGGCCTGGGGTATCGATAATATTGATACGGTGCTCTAATGCGCCCGGTTTCGGTTTACAGTTCTCTTCCAATGTCCAGTGACAAGTCGTAGCGGCTGATGTGATTGTGATACCTCTTTCCTGCTCCTGTTCCATCCAGTCCATGGTAGCAGTACCTTCATGAGTATCGCCAATCTTGTAGTTAACACCAGTATAATACAGGATACGCT
Source organism: Lachnospiraceae bacterium (assembly GCA_910574745.1). Classification (GTDB taxonomy): domain Bacteria; phylum Bacillota; class Clostridia; order Lachnospirales; family Lachnospiraceae; genus UBA2882. The sequence continues at coordinate 207,734 of CAJTCE010000001.1, forward strand.
CTGTCAATGTAGTCTTACCTGCATCAATATGAGCCATAATACCGATATTTCTGGTTCTCTCAAGTGGATATTCTCTTCCAGCCAAGGTTTTGTCCTCCTATTAGAATCTGTAATGAGCAAATGCTTTGTTTGCTTCTGCCATTTTGTGTACTTCTTCTTTTTTCTTTACTGCAGCGCCGGTATTTGCTGCTGCATCCAGAATTTCGTTAGCAAGTCGCTCCTGCATGGTCTTCTCGTTTCTCTTACGAGAATAAGCGGTTAACCAGCGGAGGCCTAAAGCCTGACGTCTGTCAGCCCTTACTTCGATGGGCACCTGATAGGTAGCACCACCGATACGTCTTGCTTTTACTTCCAATACGGGCATCACGTTATTCATTGCCTCTTCAAATACTTCAAGTGCAGGCTTGCCTGCCTTCTCTTCTACGCGTGCAAATGCTCCGTATACAATTTTCTGGGCTACGCCCTTCTTACCGTCTAACATGATGTTATTGATAAGCTTGGTAACCACTTTGTCATTGTATAAAGGATCTGCTAACACGTCTCTTTTCTGAATATGTCCTTTACGTGGCACGGTTCTTCCCTCCTTAATAATCATTAAATCATAGGTACTCACATATAAACCACTAATGTGTTCGTGCGGTATTTCCATTTATATCCACAAATCTGTGAAATTTAGAATCCCAACACTAATTAGTTTTAAATTGTGGTACGCAGGTTCGTGATCATCACGCTATTATTTGCCTGCTTTCGGTCTCTTAGCGCCATATTTGGAACGAGCCTGTTTTCTGTTGGCAACGCCGGCTGTATCCAAAGTACCTCTGATGATATGATATCTGGTACCGGGTAAGTCCTTAACACGGCCGCCTCTGATCAAAACAACGCTATGCTCCTGTAAGTTGTGGCCTTCTCCGGGAATGTAGCTTGTTACTTCGATTCCGTTGGAAAGACGAACTCTGGCGATCTTTCTGAGAGCTGAGTTAGGTTTTTTAGGTGTAGCAGTCTTAACAGCTGTACAAACACCTCTTTTCTGGGGAGAAGGTGTATCCGTAGCTCTTTTCTGCAGGGAGTTATAACCCTTCTGTAATGCGGGAGCTGTAGATTTCTTTACAGATGTCTGACGTCCTTTTCTAACTAACTGGTTAAATGTTGGCATTCTTTTTCACCTCGTTTCTTCTGAATTCATGTTTTACTGTAATGCGTTTATATACTGTTTCTGCAGTAAATACAAAATTCACACACAAAAAGAAACATGCATTCACACGCACACTAGTTTAGTATATAGACTGAGTTTTTAGTTGTCAATAGATAAATTTTATAAATCACGGAAAATCCTGGAAATTTCCGAAAATCACGGCAAAAATCAATAAAGAGACCAGCGTCTGAGAATCAAAATAAAAAGCCACGCCGCCATACTCCGGTCCGTTAAAAGGCTTTCCTTTCCCGGCCAAGTATTGCGGCGTGTTTTTACGGAACCTTTAAAGTTCCTTCTTATTCAATTACTTCCAGCTGTTCTTTTTCAAAGCTGTCGTCTGCTCCATTGGGATATAAGGTTACGCCTTCTGCGTCCTCTTCCATAGTTTCTTCCTCCTGAAGCTCCTCCACATCTTCCTCTATTTCCATAGCTTCATCAAAAGAAATAGTATCGTTTAACTTCATATCGGAATCTAACAGGACGTTGCGGTATCTCTTCATACCCGTTCCCGCAGGAATCAGCTTACCGATAATAACATTTTCCTTCAGACCGATCAAGGGGTCTACTTTTCCTTTAATTGCAGCCTCTGTCAAGACTTTTGTAGTCTCCTGGAAAGATGCTGCGGATAAGAAGGAATTTGTTGCAAGAGCTGCCTTCGTAATACCTAACATAACCTGCTTTCCTTCTGCCGGTTCCTTACCCTCTGCCGTCAGCTCTGCATTCATATCTTCAAAGTCCAATACGTCTACCAGAGTTCCCGGCAGATATTCCGTATCTCCTGCATTTTCAATGCGAACCTTCTTCAACATCTGGCGCACAATAACTTCAACGTGCTTATCGGAAATATCAACACCCTGTAAACGGTACACCCTCTGAACCTCACGGATCATATAATCCTGAACCGCTCTGATGCCTTTAATACGAAGTAAATCATGGGGATTTACACTACCCTCTGTCAGCTCATCGCCGGCCTCTAAGGTTGCCCCGTCCATAATCTTAATACGGGAGCCGTAAGGAATCAGATACGTCTTGCTTTCTCCGGTTTCCTCATTAGTAACAACGACCTCGCGCTTTTTCTTGGAATCCTTGATAGTCGCCACGCCGCCAAACTCTGCAATGATTGCAAGTCCTTTCGGCTTACGCGCCTCAAAAAGCTCCTCTACACGGGGAAGACCCTGTGTAATATCGTCGCCGGCAACACCGCCGGTATGGAAGGTACGCATGGTAAGCTGTGTACCGGGCTCGCCGATAGACTGGGCTGCGATAATACCTACTGCCTCGCCTACCTGAACGGATTCTCCTGTAGCCATGTTTGCACCGTAGCACTTAGAGCAGATGCCGTTATGGCAGCGGCAGCTTAAGATTGTACGGATTTTAACGGCTTCAACCGGTCCGCCTTTTTCATCCACGCCCACACTCAAAATCTGGGAGGCGCGCTTAGGCGTGATCATATGGTTTCTCTTAACAATCAGATTGCCGTCTTTATCTTTAATATCCTCACAGGAATATCTTCCTGTAATTCTGTCCTTTAATCCTTCAATCGTTTCTTTTCCGTCCATGAACGCCTTTACAACCATTCCCGGAATATCGTCCTTGCCTTCGCAGCAGTCAACCTCACGGATGATCAATTCCTGTGATACGTCAACCATACGTCTGGTCAGGTAACCGGAATCGGCTGTACGAAGAGCTGTATCGGAAAGACCTTTACGCGCTCCGTGGGCGGACATGAAATATTCCAAAACGTCAAGACCTTCACGGAAGTTGGATTTAATAGGCAGCTCAATGGTACGTCCTGTGGTGTCGGCCATCAGACCACGCATACCTGCCAGCTGTTTGATCTGCTGGTTGGAACCACGGGCGCCGGAATCCGCCATCATAAAGATGTTGTTATATTTATCCAGACCCTTCAACAATACATCTGTCAGTTCTTTATCCGTTTCATTCCATGTTTCCACAACCGCTCTGTAACGCTCTTCCTCTGTAATAAGACCGCGGTTGAAGTTTTTGGTAATCATATCAACGGTATCCTGAGCCGCAGCAAGCATTTCAGGTTTTTTCTCCGGCACGGTCATATCGGAAATAGATACGGTCATAGCCGCTTTGGTAGAATATTTGTAACCGATGGATTTGATATCATCCAGCACTTCCGCCGTTCTGGTTGCTCCATGGGTATTAATAACCTTTTCCAGAATCTGTTTTAAGCCCTTCTTTCCTACATGGAAATCAATTTCCGGCAACAGGAAGTTTTCCCGCTGACTTCTGTCTACAAAGCCTAAATCCTGAGGAATGATTTCATTAAAGATAAATCTTCCCAGAGTGGATTCCACGGTTCCGCTTACTTCATTTCCCTCTGCGTCCGTTTTGGTCACTCTTACTTTAATACGGGAATGCAGGGTAACCGCTCCATTTTCATAGGCCAGAATCGCTTCGTTAACATTTTTAAAATGCTTTCCGGAGCCTTCTGCATTTTCTCTCTCCTGGGTCAGATAATAAATACCCAGAACCATATCCTGTGAAGGAACCGCTACAGGACCTCCGTCGGAAGGCTTTAACAGGTTGTTGGGAGACAGCAGAAGGAATCTGCATTCCGCCTGCGCTTCCACTGTTAAAGGAAGATGAACCGCCATCTGGTCGCCGTCAAAATCGGCATTAAAAGCCGTACATACCAAAGGATGCAGCTTAATAGCCTTACCTTCTACCAGAATGGGCTCGAAAGCCTGAATACCCAGCCTGTGCAAAGTAGGCGCACGGTTTAACATAACCGGATGCTCCTTAATAACCTCTTCCAGTACATCCCATACCTGGGAATCCAGTTTCTCTACCAATTTCTTAGCATTTTTGATATTCTGGGAAATGCCTCTTGCCACCAGCTCCTTCATAACAAAGGGCTTAAAGAGCTCGATTGCCATTTCCTTGGGAAGACCGCACTGATAAATCTTTAATTCCGGTCCTACTACGATAACGGAACGTCCTGAATAGTCTACACGCTTACCAAGAAGGTTCTGACGGAAACGTCCGGATTTCCCCTTTAACATATCGGATAAGGACTTTAACGCCCTGTTTCCGGGTCCCGTAACGGGACGTCCACGGCGGCCGTTGTCGATCAAGGCATCCACCGCCTCCTGAAGCATACGTTTCTCGTTGCGCACGATAATATCCGGCGCCCCCAGTTCCAGAAGTCTGTTCAAACGGTTATTTCTGTTAATAATACGACGGTACAAGTCATTCAGATCGCTGGTTGCAAAACGTCCGCCGTCAAGCTGTACCATAGGACGTAAATCCGGAGGAATAACCGGAATCGCATCCATGATCATCCATTCAGGCTTATTATCAGACTCCCTGAAGGCCTCTACAACCTCCAGTCTCTTGATAATACGCGCTCTCTTCTGACCTGTGGAATTTTTCAGTTCTTCCTTTAACTCCACCGATTCCTTTTCCAGATCGATTGCCTGAAGCAACTCTTTAATGGCCTCAGCGCCCATTCCCACACGGAAGGATGCCTCCTGGTTTTCTCTTGCATCCTGATACTCTCTTTCCGTCAATACCTGCTTATATTCCAATCCTGAATTACCGGGATCTAAAACAATATAGTTCGCAAAGTATAATACCTTTTCCAGCACTCTGGGAGACAAATCCAGAATCAGTCCCATACGGCTGGGAATTCCTTTAAAATACCAGATATGGGAAACAGGAGCCGCAAGCTCAATATGCCCCATACGCTCCCTGCGGACATTTGACTTGGTAACCTCAACGCCACAACGGTCGCAGATAACGCCTTTATATCTGATCTTCTTATATTTACCACAATGACACTCCCAGTCCTTGCTGGGTCCGAAAATTCTTTCACAGAACAGACCGTCTTTTTCCGGCTTTAAGGTTCTGTAGTTGATTGTTTCAGGTTTTGTAACCTCGCCTCTCGACCATTCCCTGATTTTCTCGGGAGATGCTAAACCGATTTTAATGGCATCGAAAGTCATGGGCTGATAAACTTCATTATTCATTTCTGGCATGAATGGCACTCCTTCCAATTACGTTTACTTATCCTTACTCGTCAAAAGATTCCGCAAACTCAGATTCGTCAAAATCCTCTTCCAATTCAATGTCTTCTTCCACACTTACCAGTTCTTCAGCGTCATCGTCAAACTCCTGTTTCTGGTAACCCATGGATTCAAAGGATTCGTTTTCGTAATTATAGTTTCTGGATTCATTTTCAAGCTCCCGGCGTAAATCGTTATCGCCGTAGTCGATGGTCTCCATAATTTCAATTTCCTGCTGTTCTTCATTTAAGACTTTTACATCCAGACCTAAGGACTGCAGCTCCTTAAGCATTACCTTGAAGGATTCCGGAATTCCCGGTTCAGGAATATTATCGCCTTTAATGATTGCCTCATAAGTCTTAACACGTCCGATAACGTCATCGGATTTTACGGTCAGGATTTCCTGAAGGGTGTAAGCCGCACCGTAAGCCTCTAACGCCCAAACCTCCATCTCTCCGAAACGCTGTCCGCCAAACTGCGCTTTTCCGCCTAAAGGCTGCTGGGTTACTAAGGAGTAAGGACCTGTGGAACGGGCATGAATCTTATCATCAACCAGATGATGGAGTTTTAAGTAATGCATATGTCCGATGGTAACGGGCGAATCAAAATACTCGCCTGTACGTCCGTCTCTAAGCCTTACTTTTCCGTTTCTGGAAATGGGCACTCCCTTCCAAAGCTCTCTGTGGTCTCTGTTATCGGATAAATACTGCAATACCTCCGGCAATAATTCATCGCCGTGTTTTTTCTCAAATTCTTCCCAGCTTAAATTTACATAATCGTTAGCAAGGTCTAAGGTGTCCATAATGTCATTTTCCTTTGCTCCGTCAAATACCGGAGTGGCAACATTAAAGCCAAGGGCTTTTGCAGCCAGGGAAAGATGAATCTCAAGTACCTGTCCGATATTCATACGGGAAGGCACACCCAGGGGATTCAACACGATATCCAAAGGACGTCCGTTGGGCAGATAAGGCATATCCTCAACCGGAAGCACTCTGGAAACAACACCCTTGTTACCGTGACGGCCTGCCATCTTATCGCCTACGGAAATCTTTCTCTTCTGGGCAATATAGATACGGACTGCCTGGTTAACACCCGGAGATAACTCGTCTCCATTCTCTCTTGTGAATACCTTGGCATCCACTACAATACCGTATTCGCCGTGGGGAACCTTTAAAGAAGTATCCCTTACTTCACGGGCTTTCTCGCCGAAAATAGCACGGAGCAGTCTTTCCTCTGCGGTCAGTTCCGTCTCTCCCTTGGGAGTTACCTTACCCACCAGAATATCTCCTGCGCGAACCTCAGCGCCGATTCGGATAATACCTCTTTCATCCAAATCCTTTAAAGCGTCGTCGCCCACACCGGGAACGTCTCTTGTGATTTCTTCCGGTCCCAGCTTGGTATCACGGGCCTCAGCCTCGTATTCTTCAATATGAACGGATGTGTAAACATCATCCTGAACTAATCTTTCACTTAATAAAACCGCATCCTCGTAGTTGTAACCTTCCCAGGTCATAAATCCGATAAGAGGGTTTTTGCCTAAAGCGAGCTCGCCTTCACTGGTGGAAGGTCCGTCCGCAATAACCTGGCCTGCCGCAACGTGATTTCCCTTAAATACAATGGGCTTCTGATTGTAGCAGTTGGACTGGTTGCTCCTTGAGAACTTGGTCAGACGGTATTCATCCCTCTCCCCGTCATCATAAGTCATACGTATAATCTTGGAAGAAACATAATCGATAGTTCCCGCTTTCTTTGCCACAACACAGACGCCGGAGTCAACGGCAGCCTTTGTCTCAATACCGGTTCCTACTACGGGAGCCTCCGTAAACAGGAGGGGAACCGCCTGACGCTGCATGTTGGAGCCCATCAGGGCACGGTTAGCGTCGTCATTCTGCAAAAAGGGAATCAAGGCCGTTGCAACGGAAAAAATCATCTTAGGGGATACATCCATGTAATCAAACAAAGCCTTGGGATATTCCTGTGTCTCATCCAGATAACGGCCGGAAACCCAGTTTCTCTTAAAGTGGCCTTCCGCATCCAAAGGCTCGGAAGCCTGGGCAACATGGTAATTGTCCTCTTCGTCCGCCGTCATATACACAACTTCGTTTGTTACAACAGGATTCTCCGCATCCGTCTTATCAATTTTACGGTAAGGAGCCTCTACGAAGCCGTATTCATTAATCCTTGCATAGGAAGCAAGGGAGTTGATCAAACCGATATTCGGACCCTCGGGAGTCTCAATAGGACACATTCTTCCATAGTGGGAATAATGTACGTCACGAACCTCGAATCCGGCTCTGTCCCTGGATAAACCGCCCGGTCCCAATGCAGACAAACGTCTCTTGTGGGTCAGCTCGCCCAAAGGATTGTTCTGGTCCATAAACTGTGACAGCTGGGAGGAACCGAAGAATTCCTTAACCGCAGCCTGCACAGGCTTAATATTGATCAATACCTGAGGAGATACCTCCTCTGCATCATGAGTCGTCATTCTCTCACGGACAACTCTTTCCAGTCTGGTCAGACCTACCCTGTACTGGTTCTGCAAAAGCTCGCCTACCGCACGGATACGTCTGTTGCCCAAATGGTCAATATCATCGTCATTGCCGATGCCGTATTCCAGATGCATGTTATAGTTAATGGAAGCAATGATATCCTCCTTTGTAACATGCTTGGGAATCAGATCATGGATATTTCTCTTAATAGCGCCGGCAAGCTCATCCGCCTTCTCGCCGTACTCCTCCAGAATCTGCTGCAGCACAGGGAAATAAACCAGTTCCGTTACGCCCAGTTCCTTGGGATTGCAGTCAACAAAATGAGTAATGTCTACCATCATGTTGGACAATACTTTCTCATTCTTTTCCTCTGTCTGTATATAAACATACGGAACAGCCGCATTCTGAATCTGATCCGCTAACTCTGCCGTAACCACGGTTCCCGCAGCGGCAATCAACTCGCCTGTATAAGGATCCATAACGTCCTCGCCAAGCTCATGATTTCTGATACGGTTCCTGAGCATCAGCTTTTTGTTGAATTTATAACGTCCCACCTTGGCAAGGTCATATCTTCTGGGGTCAAAAAACATGGCCGTGATCAGGCTTTCGGCGCTGTCCACGCTTAAAGGCTCGCCGGGACGGATTTTTTTGTACAGCTCTAAAAGACCGTCTTCATAGCTTCCGCTGGGATTCTTTTCCGTAATGGAAGGATCCTTTGCGAAGCTGGCTTCGATCTTTGGCTCGTCTCCGAATAATTCTCTGATTTCTTCATTTGTGCCGATACCCAGAGCACGAATAAATACAGTAATGGGCACCTTTCTTGTCCTGTCTACACGAACGCTGAAAACGTCATTGGAATCTGTCTCATACTCCAACCATGCACCACGATTGGGGATAACCGTACAGGAATACAGCTCTTTACCGATTTTGTCATGGCCGATTCCGTAATAAATACCCGGGGAACGCACTAACTGGCTTACGATAACACGCTCCGCACCATTAATTACAAATGTGCCTGTCTCTGTCATCAAAGGAAGATCGCCCATGAAAATCTCATGCTCGCTGATTTCATCCTTCTCTTTGTTGTAGAGACGTACTTTTACCTTCAGTGGCGCTGCGTAAGTTGCATCTCTCTCTTTGCATTTTTCAATAGAATACTTTACGTCATCCTCGCATAATTCAAAATCCACAAACTCCAGACTCAAGTGTCCGCTGTAGTCGGTAATCGGAGAAATATCGTCAAATACTTCTTTCAATCCCTCTTTCAGGAACCAGTTATAGGAATTTTTCTGAACCTCGATCAGATTCGGCATCTCCAAAACTTCTTCTTGTCTCTGATAGCTCATACGTACGTCTTTACCGGATGCGATTGGACGTATTCTGTTCTTTTCCATTGACATTTCACCCCGTTCTTTCAATTAATCGGCCGCACTGATGCAATCTCCTGCACAAATAAGCCTAACACACCACAATAGTGCATCATCCATTCTACTACAAGACAAATCACAAGTCAATAAAAATATTCTAAAAAAATGAAAAAGAGCCGCTGGACCTTGCTCTTCAAAGTCCCTGACAGCTCTTTTGTTCATTCCGAATATAAAAGACTTTTTGTCACTTTGATTACTTAAGAGTAACTTTAGCGCCTTCTGCTTCTAATTTAGCCTTGATATCGTCTGCTTCTTCTTTGGATGCAGCTTCCTTGATTACCTTAGGAGCTCCGTCAACTACGTCTTTCGCTTCTTTTAAGCCAAGGCCTGTTGCTTCACGTACAACCTTGATAACTTTAACCTTGTTAGGACCAACCTCTGTTAATTCAACATCAAACTCGGTCTTCTCTTCTGCACCGCCGTCTGCTGCGCCGCCTGCTGCTGCAACTACAACGCCTGCTGCTGCGGATACGCCGAACTCTTCTTCACAAGCTTTAACTAAATCATTTAATTCTAAAACTGTTAACTCTTTAATAGCATCAATAAATTCTGCTGTTGTTAATTTTGCCATTTTCATTTCCTCCGTTTAATTTTATTTTTCAACATTTTTTGCACTTATTCTGCGGGAGTCTCTGCAGGAGCTTCTGCTGCTTCTTCCGCTTTTGCTTCCTCAGCCGGCGCCGCTTCTCCTGCGCCACCCTTTTCCGCTACCTGGTTCAATACGCGGGCCAAGTTCGTAATAGGAGACTGGAGACTTCCAAGCAATTTGGAGAGCAGTTCTTCTCTGCCGGGAATGCTTGCGATTGCGCTGATTCCCTTAGCGTCATATGCAATACCTTCCACTACGCCGCCTTTGATTTCCAACGCTTCAATATTCTTTGCATATTTGCCAAGGATTCTTGCCGGTGCCGTTGCATCGTCTTTTGCGATCGCAACTGCGCTGGGTCCTTCCAGATAGGGTGCCAGTGCTTCATAATCTGTACCCTTGAACGCAAAGTTCATCATTGTGTTTTTGTATACCTTGTATACCACGCCGGCTTCACGCATAGCTTTACGAAGCTGTGTGTCCTGCTCAACGGTAAGTCCGCGGTAATCAACTAACACAACAGACTGCGCTTCTTTCAGATAACCGGAAATTTCTTCCACGATTGGCTGTTTTAATTCAACCTTTGCCATTTCACATTTACCTCCTTATAGATTTTGTTGCCGATAGGAGTATTTATGTTTTCACGGCTTGCGCCATAAATATAAAAAGCCTCCCGGAAGACCGGAAGGCAAAAAGTCATAAACATACTCTTTCTTTCCTCGGCAGGCGATTCGCTTACGCCCTGAAAACGGGCACCTGCTGTCTTCGGCAAAGTCTCGTAAGACCTTAACTAACTTAACACAGAAAATCTATGCTGTCAATACTTTAGAATTTATTTGGGAATCTATTTTAGAATTTATTTTAGAATCTATTTTTGCCCTATTTTAGATTCTATACCCATTCTCATTATTTCGGGCACTCCTATCACTTTAAACACTCTGCGGTTTCACTGCCTGACACTTCTCTTGCGACAGTTCCTGCTCATTCTGTCGTTACCCCTTCGGATGCAGAATCTCCCGCCTCTGTTCCTGTGCCTTCCTGCACCGGCTCTTCCCTTTTCTTAGGCACCCTTTGCACCGCATCATAATCAATAGGCGGTCCGCCGTAAGGCGCATCCTTAATAAATCCGTTCTCATCTATGGTCACATCCGGGGAAATGCATTGCAGATACTGAAGAATCCTCTGCTTTTCCGCCCCCGACGCCATATCCGTCCTACATTCATGCTGAAGCGCAGGCAGAAACTGGCAGGTCAGACCGCCCGCTTCATCCAATACCACCTTTAAAAGACCCGTATCAAGACTTTTGGAATTAAACCAAAAATTTCCGATACTATAGAAAACGGGCACGCCCTCAATAAAATCAATTCCCTGAAGACAATGGGGATGATCCCCCACGATCAGATCGGCTCCCGCCTTCACAAGCTCCGGCGCCTGCCATTCCTGGGCCCAATGCAGTTCATCCGTGTTTTCCGTTCCCCAGTGAATATATACCACCGTTATATCCGCCTTTGCATCCGCTTCTTTTACAACCTCCAAAAGTCTCCCGAATTCCTCTTCGGAAAAACAGCGGAAGGTTCCAGCCGTTACCTCTGTGGCGCCTTTGGTATCCGGGTTATCATTTCTCTCCACCTGAGTTGCGGAAACGTAGGCGATGGTTCTTCCGTTTATTTCAAAATAGTAAGGTTCCTTTGCCTCATCCAGATTCCTTCCCGCTCCTATATAGGGAATTCCCGCATTTTTTAAGGTATCAAGAGTGTCAAAAAGGGCATCCTCGCCCCAATCGTATACATGATTATTGGCAAGGGAAACAATATCCACGCCCATTTCATGGAGAAGCTCCACATTTTCAGGACGGCTTCTAAAGGTAAAGGCCTTTTCCGGCAGCGGTTCTCCCCGCAGAGAATAAGAAAATTCATTATTGACCATGAGAATATCAGCCTGCCGCATTTCCCCCAGCAAATCTGCAGAAAGGGAACTATCCATTTTGCCGCCCCTGTTTTTCAGGGAATGCATATTTGCATATTCGTCATGAAAACATACGTCTCCGCCAAAGGCCATCGTTACGGGTTTGATTTTCGTAATTGGCTCCGGCACATTACTTTCTTCCGATTCTTTCTCTTTATTTTCCGGCTTAATCAGTTCAGACGTTTCCGGAAGCCCAACGCTCCCGCCCCGTCCCTCATTCGGCGCCTGCTCCCCGCTTTCCGCCTGCTGCTTTTCCGAAGGTACCGGTTTCACTGCTCCTCCCGAAGCTTTTGAAATCAAATACAGAGCCGCAGCTCCCACGCCTGTTACAATCATCAGAGTCATCAAAAAATATGCTAATTGTCGTTTTCTGCGTTTCCTTCTGTTCATAGCTCCTCCCGCATTCTTTTGCTCCCGTATCCAAGACCGGACATTTTATACAGCTTTTACCAGTATTCCCGGCAAATATACCTGCTGTCCAACAAAAATAACACTTGTTACAAAATTGCCGGTTTATCAACCCTATACATATAAAAAGGGCACGACCATTGCCGTACCCTATTATACCATATCAAATTAGAACTTTGCAGTGCTTACTTTTACTCCGGGGCCCATGGTAGGAGCCAGAGAAATGCTTCTTAAATACTGTCCCTTTAAAGTGCTGGGTTTTGCCTTTACAATCGCTTCCATCAAAGCGTCAAAGTTTTCTTTTAACTGCTCTTCCGTGAAAGAAGCTTTTCCTACAGGCGCATGGATGATATTGGACTTGTCGAGCCTATACTCGATTTTACCTGCCTTAATATCATTGACAGCCTTTGTGACATCCATTGTAACAGTACCTGCTTTGGGGTTGGGCATCAAACCTTTCGGTCCCAGAACCTTACCCAGACGACCTACAACACCCATCATATCAGGTGTAGCAACAACTACGTCAAAGTCAAGCCAACCGTCATTCTGAATCTTCGGAATCAGCTCTTCGCCGCCGACGAAATCAGCTCCTGCCGCTTCAGCCTCATTGAGCTTATCGCCTTTTGCGAATACCAGAACCTTAACTGTCTTACCGGTTCCGTTAGGAAGTACAACTGCTCCACGAATCTGCTGGTCTGCATGACGTCCGTCGCAGCCTGTTCTGATATGCACTTCAATTGTCTCATCAAATTTTGCCACAGCTGCTTTTTTCGCCAATGCAATTGCTTCTGTAGGCTCATACTGTGTCATACGGTCAATTGCTTTTGCCGCATCACTATATTTTTTACCATGTTTCATTTTGTATTCCCTCCTTGTGGTAGTGGCGGAGCTGACAGCTCCTCCCACGTATTAACCGTTACTCTTCAACTGCGATTCCCATACTTCTCGCAGTACCTGCGATCATGCTGATTGCCGCTTCTAAGCTTCCCGCATTCAAATCAGGCATCTTTGTCTCTGCAATCTTCTGAAGATCTGCTTTGGAAATCGTTGCAACCTTGGTCTTGTTAGGTGTTGCGGAACCCGATTTAATGTTGCAGGCTTTCTTTAAAAGAACTGCAGCAGGGGGAGTTTTGGTAACAAAACTGAAACTTCTGTCTGCATAAACTGTGATAACTACAGGGATGATCATATCTCCCTGATCAGCTGTCTTTGCGTTGAACTGCTTTGTGAATTCAACGATGTTTACACCATGCTGACCTAATGCAGGACCAACCGGTGGTGCTGGTGTAGCTTTACCAGCAGGGATCTGTAACTTAATGTATCCTTCTACTTTCTTTGCCATTTGTGGCACCTCCTAATAAATTGTGGTAGTGGCGGGTCGAAGAAACCCTCCCACAGCTCATACCCAAACCCTTCCTGATAATCTGCATTATCCATGAATCAGATTATCTTCATCCACGTAGGAATCATCCGGCGAAAATCTGACCATTGATTCATGTAATATACCAGACGGGATTCTTCTATGAACGTCACTTGTTACTATATTCCAAATTGCACAAAAATGCAACCCGAACATACAAACCGGAATCATACGCCAAACAGGCTGTACAATTTACATTTTGCGGACTTCTGCAAAACTGATTTCCACAGGAGTCTCTCTGCCGAACATTTCCACATTGATGGTGGCGGTCTGTTTGCCAAAGTCCATTCTCTGGACAATTCCCACCGTATCCTTCCAAACGCCGGCAACAACTGCGATTGAATCTCCTTCTTTAAAATCAACGGAAATATTTTCAACCTTGATTCCCAAAGGCTTCATCTCCGCTTCGGAAAGAGGCACCGGTTTGCTTCCCGGTCCCACAAATCCGGTTACACCACGGGTATTTCTTACGACATACCAGGTGTCATCATTCATAACCATATTGATTAAAACATAGCCCGGAAACAGCTTCTTGGAAACCGTTTTCTTGGCTCCGTTTTTCACTTCCACCACATCCTGCATGGGAACCCTGACTTCCAGAATTTCCTCTTCCAGATGCCTGTTTTCGATGGTCTTTTCAATATTGGCTTTTACTTTGTTCTCATACCCGGAATAGGTATGGACTACATACCAATTTGCTTCTGCCATGCTCTTTTCCTCATCCTTACATTGTCAAGAAGTTTACACCATATTGAACGATTGTATCGATTAAAGCAATCAAAAGACCTAAAACAACAGAAGCAACCGTTACTGTAACCGTCTGCTTTAACAAAGTTGTTTTATCGGGCCAGATAACCTTTTTAAACTCAGCGCTTAAGCCGTTAAAAAAGCTGCCCAGCTTAGATTGTTTTTTGTTGCTGCTTGTTTCTCCCATATTTTCACTTCCTCGTTTCAATCGAATTTACTTGGTTTCTTTGTGTAATGTATGAGTTTTACAGAATCTGCAGTATTTCTTTGTCTCCATCCTGTCGGGATGTGTCTTTTTATCCTTTGTTAAGTTATAGTTACGATTTTTGCACTCTGTACATGCTAAAGTAATTTTTGTACGCATCTCTTTTCCACCTCCGCGTGCTATTCGTCCTGTTCATTCTATATTTGAAGGCCGCCCTTTTCATTTTTTTGCACAAAAAAAAGAGCTAAATCTCTTCATTTGCTTAATATATCATAAGGATGTCCGTCCGTCAATAAAAAGTTTCTAAAATTTCACAGGGTTTTTCAGAACATTTTGACAATATTATTGCTCTTCTGTTCCAAATATCATTTCTATTTTCTATAAGTTTTTTCTTTGCAAAATATGGCATTTTTCTGATATTAAATTCTTGCATTTGACTTTTACGAGTGCTATTATAGATGTAAGAAAGTAGGTTATTATGCCCGGACAGGACAACGGATTTGTCATACTGTCTATATTCATTCAAGGAAGAAAGGAGGGGGCAATATGGCTGATATACTCGCACTCAGTGTATACAATCACTATCTTACTTCATATGCGTCAAAGGGTTCAACATCTTTTGATACTCATAAGAAAAGCGAACTGCGCAATATTTACAATTCAATTGTCAAACTCAATAAAGAGTCTCCCCTGTATCTTCCTAACAACAGCAATGAATCAAAGATTTTTGCCATTGATTTAAAGGAAGATGCAAGACAGCTCCAGAACACAATAGCCTCTTTAGGCGGTCTGGATGAAGCCGCTCTTCTCAAAAAGAAAGAAGCCTTTTCCAGCGACGATTCCATTGCGTCCGTTTCCTATATCGGAAGCAGGGAAGCTGCCGCAGATGCGCCTACTCTTTCTTTGGAGGTTCATTCTCTGGCTTCCCCGCAGGTAAATATGGGGCATTTTATTCCTTCCGATTCGTCGGTGGATTTAAAGCCCGAAACCTACTCTTTTGATTTAAATATTAACGATTTAAACTACGAATTTCAATTTGAAGTCCGGGATACGGATACCAATCTGGATATTCAGAATCGCCTTACCCGGCTGATCAATAATGCAAATATCGGACTTAAAGCAGAGATCATAAAGGATGACGAAGACAATTCCAGCCTGAAGCTGACCTCTCAAAAAAGCGGTCTTTCATCCGGCGAAGAACATGTTTTCCATATTTCCGACGGCGAAACAAGCAAAACCTCAGGCATAGTTGAATATTTGGGAATCGGCGCCACAACCCGCGTTCCCTCCAATGCAGAATTTTCCATTGACGGCGTTCCTCATTCGGAACCCTCCAACACTTTTACGGTAGAGAAAAATTACCGTATTACTTTACAGGGCCTTACCCCGGAAGACGGCACTCCCGTTAATGTGGGCATGAAAACCGACATAGAGAGCTTAACCGCAAACCTGCGCCAGTTAGCGGGCGGTTATAATCATTTTCTCCGTTCGGCAATGGAGTATACGCAAAATCACCCGAAAAGCAACCAGTTAGTAAGCGAGATGTGGCATCTTGTAGGAGGCTTTGCAGAACCGCTATCCGATATCGGCATGAACATCAACGAAAGCGGAGCTATCGAAATCAATGAAGATTTATTGCAGCAATCGGTTTTAGCCGGAAATGTCGAAAAAGATTTTGACCGGATTAAGGATTTTACCAAAGCGCTGTTTCGCAAATCCAGCCAGGTATCCCTAAATCCTATGTCCTATGTGGAAAAAACCATTGTGGCTTACAAAAACCCCGGCAGAAATTACGCTTCGCCTTACATCACAAGCGCATACAGCGGAATGCTTTTTAACAGCTATTGCTGATCATTCTTATTACAACCAAAGCTCAGGGAACAAAATCAAATAAGGAAATGAGATGATATTTTTCTCATTTCCTTATTTTTTACCGTTTTTCTTTCTGCCCCCATTCAAAGCATACTCTTCCGGTTTCCCATTCTTCTTTATCTTTCGTCTGCTTTTTCTGCACCGTAACCAAAAGCCGGCATTCCGGCTTATCAATCGCCAAATTCTTTATACAGAAAATTCATGTCCAGAAACTTATCATCAATATAGAAATCTGCGTTGGGTTTTCCCATTTTCAGTTCATGGTATTTTACCCCCCACTCTTTCATCTGCCGCTCCGTTGTTACCTTCCAGTCAATCCCGGTCACATACCCTCTTGCCGTAAAAAGTACAATATGGTTTCCCATATCATAGAGCCTGTTGACTATGGAAATCATCCTTTCATTCGGCAGCGCCTGTCCATAATCCAAGTCTTCTCTTTTTAGCGCAATCACGCCGTCAATGTCAAAAACAAACTGCCTGCCGCCCTCTTTAATCTGCATAAACTCCGCCACCCGGTCAAAGTCCTTTTCCGAATCCACATCATACATTTCTTTCATGACATAGCCTTTTATTTTCTTTCCTGTCATGGAATTGTAATTCCAAATGTTGGACGGACGCAGCAAATCCACATTTCCATTCTGATAATAGGTCTTAGGAAGCTCCTGCCTCGGCATATTATAAGCCTCCGGGATATCTTTCAGAATGGGCTCAATCAGTCCGTCCTCTCCCAAATACCACATTTTATGAGGTACGACTTCGTTTTCCTTAATGCTTCTGACCGCATCCACCGTTTCATCCTCTAGCATCAGCTCAATCATCTTATCAATATCCTCCGCATCCCGGAAAGGATCCGTAGGGCGCAGCTGCACGACAATATCCGGCTCATAATCTTCATGATCCCGAAGCCATGATAACGCATGGCGGAAAACATCAATATCGAGGGCCGTATCCGTAGCATATTCCGCCGGCCTGATAAATGGAGTTTCCGCTCCGTATTCTCTGGCAATTGCGGCGTACTCTTCGCTGTCCGTAGTCACAATGATCCGGTTGATATACCGACTGGCCTTGGCATGTTCAATGGAATAAGCCAGCATGGGTTTTCCGTTAATCATTCTGATATTTTTATTTTTCACGCTTTTAGAACCGCTTCTGGCAGGAATGACCGCCAGAATTTTCTTTTCTGTTACCATATTCTTTTCCTCTAGTTTCCGTTTGATTTTTTACTCACTTTTTACTTATTGTTTGATTATGATGTTTTATTTTCTTTTCTAATATGCCGTTTTCTGTTTTTCCGATTCCCTGCAATGTCCTTTTGCAAATTTATTACGAAATACCATATCCGCCCGGCGCTTTATCTCCGCCGTGTCTTAAAGTACATCTTAGTGGAGCAGGCATGGTTGCATTATAAAATAGAAAAGCCTATTTTTCAATAGGCTTTTGGCGTATAACGAAAATCGTTTACTTATCTGATATATACTTAATATTTCTATAAAGGAATATTACCATGCTTCTTTTGGGGATTTTTTACTTTCTTGCTTTTCAGTCCGTTTAAGGCTTTCAGCAGCTTATCCCTCGTCTCTTCCGGCTTGATCACTTCATTTACATATCCTCTGGCCGCCGCCACATATGGGTTTAAAAAGCGTTTTTCATATTCCTTTTTATAGCTCTCCTTTGCCGCTGCAGGGTCATAAGACTCCTTGATTTTCCGCTTAAAGGCGATGTTAACCGCTCCGTCGGCTCCCATTACCGCAATCTCCGCGATGGGCCACGCAAATACCAGATCCGCGCCCATTTCCTTAGAGTTCATCGCGATATACGCGCCTCCGTAAGCCTTCCGCATGATCAGTGTAATCTTCGGAACCGTCGCCTCCGAATAAGCGTACAAAACCTTTGCCCCGTGGCGGATAATACCGTTATGCTCCTGTTTGGTTCCCGGCAAAAACGCGGGCACATCCACCAGCGTAATCAAAGGAATATTAAAGCAGTCGCAAAAACGGATAAAACGCGCCATTTTATCTGAAGCATGATAGTCAATGGAGCCGCCCATCACTGCCGGCTGGTTGCAGACAAAGCCTACGCTTTTTCCTTCCATTCTGCCAAAACCGATTACCGCATTAGGCGCAAAGTCCTTTTGTACCTCAAAGAAGGAATTTTTATCCACAATACACTCCAAAACCTCATGGACGTCATAGGCGTGACGGGAATTATCCGGCACGATTTTTTGAAGCTTTGTGCAGGCTTTCGCTGCATTCCCTGCATTTTTATTTAATCTTCCAAGCATTCTTTGAATGCCGTTTTTGCTTTCTTCCCCGCTTATCTTTATAACCGGCGGTTTTTCTTCCCAATTCCCCGGCAGATAGCACAGCAGCTTTCGTACCCCCATGAGGCATTCCCGCTCATCGTCATAGGTAAAATGAGAAACGCCTGATTTAACCCCGTGAACCATGGCTCCGCCCAGCTCTTCCACCGTTACTTCTTCATTGATTACCGTCTTTACCACATTAGGACCGGTAATAAACATTTTAGATGTTTCCTTTACCATAAAAATAAAATCACAGATAGCGGGAGCATAACATGCCCCACCGGAGCAGGGTCCTAAAATAACCGCAATCTGAGGAATCATTCCCGACGCCTGCGTATGCCGCAAAAACATCCCCGAATAGCCGCTCAGAGAAGAAATGCCTTCTTCAATTCTGGCTCCGCCGCTGTCATTAATGCAGATCAGGGGCGCTTTCATCTCCATGGCCATATCCTGAATCCTTGTAATCTTAAAAGAATGATACTCTCCTAAAGTCCCGCCGATAACCGTAAAATCCTCGCTGGCAACAAACACCTGCCTTCCGTCAATCTTACCGTATCCCGTTACCACACCGTCTCCGGGCACACGCCTTTTATCCAGGTCAAAATCATCAATGCGGGATTCGATGAAGTTATCCAGTTCCACAAATGTGTCTTTATCCAAAAGAATCTCAATTCTTTCCCTGGCTGTCAGCTTACCGATCTTATGCTGTTTTTCAATTTTTGCCGCTCCGCCGCCAAGTAAGGCCTTTTCCCTTCGGGCATCCAGCTCCTTAATTGCGTCATCCCAATTCATCTTTCAACCTCCATAATTTGAGTTTCATATCATTTACAATTCAAATATTTTGATTCTCAAACTATTATAGCAGACGATTTGGTTTTTGCAAGAGAAAATTTCATAAATGTATGTAATCCATACGTAAAACCTATCGGAATGTACAGATGTGCAAATTAATAAACATGCAAAACGCAAAAATTAAAGAACACACAGACGCCCACCTCAATCAGGAGCTCTGTGTGTTTTAATTGTTTCATCATAATGCTGCCAATTCCTTTTTGGACATATCCAGCGCACAGCGAATTACCTTATCCATATCAAAATACTGATACTGTCCCAGCCTGCCGCCAAATATGACACAGGATTCCTTATCTGCCAGCTCTTTATATTTTTGATAAAGAGCATTATTTTCCTCGTTGTTAACCGGATAATAAGGCTCGTCTCCCTTTTGCCACGATGCGGGATACTCCCGTGTAACAACCGTTCCCGCTCCTTTTCCGAACTCAAAATGCTTGTGTTCGATAATCCGTGTATAGGGAATCTCCCATTCCGTGTAATTAACCACGGCATTGCCCTGATAATTGTCACAATTTGGCAAAACCTCTTCTTCAAAACGGAGAGATCTGTATTCTAGCGCACCAAAACAATAATCGTAATAGGCGTCAATCATTCCCGTATAAAGAATCTTTCCAAAGGTATCTCCGCCTGATTCCTTTATAAAATCCTTGTATTCCGTATCAAGCAGCACCGGAATGCCTTCTAACATTTTCTCTACAATCTGCGTGTAACCGCCCTTTGGAATTCCTTGGTAAGGATCATTAAAATAGTTATTGTCGTATACAAAACGAAGGGGCAGCCGTTTAATAATAAACGCCGGCAGTTCTTTGCAGTCCCGCCCCCATTGCTTTCTTGTGTATCCCTTTATCAGCTTTTCATACACATCATATCCCACAAGGGAAATAGCCTGCTCCTCCAAATTTCCCGGCTCTGTGATTCCCGCCTCTGCAATCTGAGAAGCAATTATTTTTTTTGCCTGTTCCGGCGTACGAATCCCCCACATTTTAGAGAACGTATTCATATTAAAGGGAAGATTGTACAATTCGTCCTTATAAACCGCCACAGGAGAATTTATGTAGTGATTAAAGCACGCAAACTGCTGCACATAATCCCATACCTCTTTATCCGATGTGTGAAAAATATGCGCACCATATTTGTGTACCTGAATATCATTTACAGCTTCTGTATATATATTGCCGGCAATATGGCTCCTCTTGTCGATCACAAGACAGCTTCTGCCTTTTTTCTTCATTTCATAAGCAAAAACCGCTCCAAAAATGCCTGCGCCGACTACCAGATAATCATAATGCATTATTTTAACCTGTACTTCTTAATGGAAATAAAGTCCTCCATTAAGCCGAGAATCTTATCCTTACCTTCCTGGTTTAATTTTACATAATAGGACATAACCTGATTTTCCAGAAGCTGTTCGGAAACAGTTGTGTCCTCTAATGCTTTGAATGTCACAGGATTTAAATTTAATTTATCACATATTCTGATGACGGTTCCATACGCCATACCTTCAATACCACGATCAAGAGCAGTGACCAACGTACTGTAAGGAATTCCCATTTCCAATGCGAACTGTCTTATGCTCTTGTACTGATTTAATATTTCTTTTTTTAAAATTTTTGATTTTGCCAATGCTGTCATACTATTTTCCTCCAATATCCTTGTGCAATGCCCATTAAACAGATTGGGGCAAATTTATTATATAGGATTTGAAGGCAGAAGTATATAGGAATTAGGGGAGAAAATAGTTTTTTTAGGTAAATTTAATAATATTCTATACGTATAAACATTTGAAATTTCGTATATACGTATTGTAGCCCCATATTCATAAACTGTCAACACGAATTTGCAATTATGTTTCGAATTATGTTCTCAAAGATTTTTCTATCTTTCATTTCTGCTTGCAATTTTAAAATTATATTTCAAATTATGTTTGGGCATATATTTCAAAAAATTCTTATTGCGAAGCATGATTTAAAAAGTCACCCTCATATCCCCGTCACTTCTTCCTTTCACATTCCTGCAACATTTGCAGATACCCGAGGATTCTTCCCTTATCCATTTGCTTTAAGGAACGGTACTGCTCTATCAATGTATGCTCGTCCGTTCCTTTTCCAATCAGAACATAATCCGGTTCGCAACAGCCGCATTTTGTGCCGGACAGCAATTCATAAGGCGTTACTTCCAGCGCCTGGCATATCAACATAATTTTATCCGATGCCGGATTCGTCTTTTTTCTTTTCCAATCGCTGATGGTACTCTGGGATATTCCCGTCCGTTCCGAAAAATCCTTCCGGGAAATTTTCTTTTCCTCCAGCAATTCAAAAATCCGTTCGCTGATTATCATTTATATATCCCTCTGCAATTTCTTTGTCAGCATAAACATTTTCGCCTTTTCTCCAAATCCACACTGCTCATAATAATCCCTGCCAAACCAGTTTTCATCTACAATTTCAACGTTAAAGCCCGCTTCTTCAAGCTTTGCCGCTAATTCGCTCTCCCTGTAAATCCGTCTGACGCCTTCTAGTCCGAACCGTTTTAAACCGACAGCGCCATAAGCTTCATCCTCATTTTCCCCGGACTCCTTTCCCAAAGTGCCTGTAGCGGAACCGGAAGAAACGCTTTTTGCAGAATCTATAGAATTCCCCTCAGCCAAATCGGCGTAAGCTTCTTTTAAAAGAGCCTGCGTCATGACGATACACACTCCGCCTTCTCCCAGCAGTTCCCGGATTTTCTCCGGTATTTTGGTATCATCCGCCACCCATTCAAGTACGTCAATACACACTATTACATCTATTTTTCCTTCTGCCGCCTCTATGTCCTTTGGCGAAACATATTCCATATACTCCTTAATGGATGCATACTTTCTGATCCATTCCTGCATACCTGTTTCTTTATCATCCGATGCTTCTATACAGCATATTTTCAATTTCTCGTCTCTTTCAGGCTGTACATCTTCCAAAAAGCCCAGCAAAAATCTGATATTTTCCGGCGCTCCACAGACAGGACAGCGGTCCTCTTCTCCTTCAAAAAGAAACTCCACGCTCTCCCCTTTATAACCATAATGCTCCCGTATAACTCTTTTATAAGGAGACGGCGGCAAAAAGCGCACTTCCTTCCCACATACCGTGCAGAGGCATTTTGCTTTCCCGATCTGGGAAAGTAACTTTTTTGCTTCTTTTAATGCATCATCCAGAACAGCCTTTATGACCCCGTTGAAGTCCCGTCCCTCTGTCAGTTTTTCCAAAAGCTCATCCATTCTTTGTTTCTGGGGTGCCGGATGAAGGGCTAAATCGGTATAATCTCCCAGACTCTTTATAATATCCGAAAGAGCCGCGACAACATCCATTTTGTTCTTTGACAGCGCCGCCGGATTCTTATTCAGATTTTCCTGCAGTCTGGCTAACCCTTCCACCACTCTTTGAATCTGCCCTGCCGCATTCTGGTAATATTCCGCCCTGTCTCCGCCTCCGTCGCAGCCCATTTCCCTTGCAGCATTACTTATGCATTCCCTGATACGCCTTCCTTTGTCAAGATAATAGGCGGCATCCGCTCTTTTATGGTTATTGCCTGCATTCTCCTCTGCCCCGTTCCCGTAAGCTTCCTCTTTAAGCCGTTCACACAACTGCAGCGCCTGCTCATAAAAATAGTCCTCGCAGTCATAGTTTTCTGCCTGTTGTCTGATTAAATTTACCTTTTTCTGCAGAATATCATACCGGCACAGAGAATCATACATAGTATACAAAACATACAGTTCCGTATCTATTTTGCTTTTGAATCTCTTATTGACGCTTCCCGGAGTGTCATAAATAATCATAAGAGGCTCTTCCACAAATAAAATCCTGTATTTCCCTGCCATTCTCAAATAGAACTCATAATCTTCAATACTTTTCAGTTTTTCATTAAATCCGCCCAATTCGTCCAGGCAGGATTTCCTGATTAAGGACGCCGTTGCGCCTATCATGGGATATAAGAGCATATACCGGAATATCTCTTTTGATTTCCACTCCAGAGGAAAATCTTTTGACGGAATAAATGTAGATGCACCCTGTTCCTGCATCTCGTGGTAAATCATTCCCGTTTCCGCACTTCCTTCGTTTTTCCAGACTTCCATCAGGCGCATAAGCTTATTGGGTAGCCACTCGTCATCATCATCCTGAAATGCCAGAAGCTCTCCTCCGGCCAGAGAAGCCCCCCTGTTTCTGGATGCAGCAGATCCCATATTCCGCTCATTCCGGTAATAGCGGATCCGCTTATCCGAAAGCCCTTTTACAAACTCTTCCGTGGCGTCATTCGAACCATCATCAATAATCAAAAGCTCCAGATTTGTATAAGTCTGTGACAATACGCTTTTAACAGAACGCTCCAACAAGCCCACACGATTGTAGGTAGGAATGATAACGCTTATTAGTTGGCTCTGCTCTTCATCTTTTGCTTCAATAGTTTTTCCATCCATTTTATGGTCTCCCTTTTATCCTTTTTTGCTCTTTTATCTGAACTTTCCTCTACTTTCTTCTATCGACACTCTTTTTTAAAACTGTTATAATCATTATAGCACAAATTACCTTACAAAAGGGAACGAAATACCCTGCATTGTCAAATGCCCCTTTACAAGCAGCACCCTAAAGAGTACCTTTGACGCCGGCAGAAAGAAACCGAAAGGAACAGGCAGCTTATGGCAGAAAATCATTCCATTTCCATCTGTATCATTACCAAGGATGAGAGCAGTCTTTTAAAACAATGTTTAGAACGTTTAAAGCCCCATGCTCAATGTGGCGGACATGAAATTCTGGTGGTTGACACCGGCTCAAGGGACGATACCATCGAAATGTGCAAAGCATATACGGAAAGCGTTTATGAGTTTCCATGGATCAATGATTTTTCCGCAGCGAGAAACTTTGCCGCAGAGCATGCCGTAAACGACTGGATTCTCTGTATCGACAGCGATGAATTCATTACATCATGGAACGAACAGGATTTACAAAACCGGATCTCAAAACACGAAAAAGCTATCGGCGGCTTTTCCTTATTGTGCGCCTGCGGCACCAAAGCCAACCGGTACGATTCAAACGCCAAGGTATACAGGCTGTATAACCGTAAGCATTTTCATTTCGAGCGTCCCATTCATGAGCAGCTTGAACCTTTTTCCCCGGAATTAGGACATCCCTGCTTTATGCTGGATATAAAAGCCGACCATTTTTCTTACTCCGGAAGCCCCGAAGAGCTTATGGCTAAATCGAAACGCAATATCCGGCTTTTGAAGGAGGAACACCGGAAGAATCCCCATGATCCCTATCTCCTGTTTCAATTAGGGCAAAGCTATTACATGATTGAAGACTTTGAAACAGCTCTTTATTATTATGATTTGGGATTGGCTGAAGATGTGGACCCCAGACTGGACTATATAAATACCATGGTAGTCTCCTACGGCTACACTCTTTTAAACCTCAAGCAATTCAAAAAAGCCCTGGACCTGGAAGGCGTTTACGATACCTTCGGGAACAGAGCTGATTTCGTGTTTTTAATGGGTATGATTTATTTGAATAACGGCTTTTTCGAAGATGCGGTAGCTCAGTTTAAAAAAGCCACCACCTTTGACACCGCCGAAGTGGTGGGCGCCAATTCCTTCCGTGCATGGCATAATCTGGGCGTTATTTATGAATGCAGCGGATATAAGGATAAAGCGATTCAATACTATAAAAAGTGCGGAGATTTTGCCCCTTCCATGGAGCGCCTGCGCGCATTGACATCATAAATGCACAGCATGCCGCAACCGTTCTTTAAACCAACCACCTTTTTCCATTTTTGTCTCCATGAGGCAAGCGAACATGCTTGCATGTTCATTTGACCCTCAAATCAAGGTTGAAAGATTTTCTTTCAACCTTATTCACTGGATTTTTTGCGCTACAGCATTTGCAGAATTTGCGCAACTCTATGATCATAAGTATGCTCTGCTTTAACCTTTTCATATCCTCTTAATGCAATCTGTTCCCTCTTGTCCTCATGTTCCAGATAGTATGCAATCTTTCCGTACAAGTCTTCCGGCGTCGTATAAAAAACATAATCCTCATCAGGAATAAAAATTCCTCCAAAATCCGCCTGAAAGTCCGAAATCAGAAAGCCCTTACAGCCCATGATATCAAAGGCCCGAAGGGGAATTCCCGAATAAATGCTCTTTAAAGTAATATTCAGATTAATTTTGGAGTTTTTAAATACATAGGGCATCTCATTACAATAGTCTACCGGTCCTCTGTTGTCCACATTGGGAAACTGCGGCGTCGGCTCCGGTGTATACAATTTAAGCTGATGCTCATTACCGATTGCTTCAAGAAGCATTGTACGCTCTATGGCGGTTGTCTGCCTTGCCAGAAAATAATTGGCGTACATCCATGCATCCGACTGCATCTCATCCTCTCCCAGCGGAATGGGACACACCCTCTGCAAATCGGCAATAACCGCCGGATTCAAAAACTTTTCAAAAATGGGCATTGCATAAGACTGTAGCTGCAAGCCTATAAGCATCTCCAGGTATTTTTCCGTTTCCTGAGTAATCCCCTTCAAACGCTTCATCTGGTTCTGCCGGTCTTCTGTATACAAAGATCCCACAAAAGAAATGTCCGATTGATATTTTTTGCGGACATTAAAACTGCTGTAAAGGGAATCATAATAAGCAACAGGCGCTGCCATGGGAAGATAATGCACTGTGTCAATCCCTTTCTTCCAAAGCTCATCCACCGTCGCTTTGTCAAATATAAAGGCAAGGTTTGTCTTCAGGGCAATGGTCGTAGAATATACAAACATAAAAGGGCTGTCATAGGTCCAGGAAACATACTTATGATTTGCTTTATGGCAGACAAGAGCCACTGCGGGAAAAAAATTGAAAGAAAAAACAAATTCATATTCCCCTCCTGACAGATGACTTTCCAGCTTATTTTCAAACGCTTCATCATGACGCATGCTCACTTTGCCATAGGGAATCGGATACATTTCCACAATCAATCCGGCTTTTTTTAAACTTTCACATATATATTCTTCCCCAAAGCAATCCCATTGCAGATATAATACTTTTCTCATAGTTTTTCCCTCGTCATATCGTCTTTTACATTTTCAATATATTGAAACAATTTTAAAATACAAGAAAAAAGAGGGCTGGAATAATTCCAACCCTCCTGGTAGTTTTGCGTTTAAACTCTCTCTTACTGAAGTAAGGATAATACGCCCTGGTTAGCCTGATTGGACTGTGCAAGCATTGCCTGACCTGCCTGAGCAAGAATCTGAGCATTGCTGTACTGAACCATCGTTGTAGCCATGTCTGTATCACGGATACGAGACTCAGCTGCTGTGGTGTTCTCAACAATGTTATCCAGGTTGTTAATGCTGTGCTCTAAACGGTTCTGTTTAGCACCAAGCTCGGATCTCCAAGAAGAGATAGTCTCCAAAGCGCTCTTAACAGCATTGATAGAAGCTTTAGAAGCAGAGTTTGTAGAAGCTGTTCCTACGCTAGCGATCTTTAATGCAGAAGCGGACAAGTCATGAACACTGATTGTGATATCAGCATCCTTACTTTCAGCACCAACGAAGATTGCTCTTGCATTGGAAGAAGCGAAAAGTTTCTGTCCGTTGAATGTTGTATCGCTACCGATTCTGTCGATTTCAGATTTCAGGTTATCAATCTCATCGTTGATGTAACCAATCTGTGTACCACTGTTTGTTCCGTTAGCAGCCTGAACCAATAACTCGTTCATTCTCTGTAACATATCCTGAACTTCTGCTAATGCACCTTCAGCTGTCTGTGCGAAAGAAACACCATCCTGAGCGTTTCTGGAAGCCTGTGTAAGACCTCTGATCTGACGTCTCATGGATTCGGAAATAGATAAGCCTGCTGCATCATCAGCTGCACGGTTGATTCTATAACCGGAAGATAACTTCTCTGTTGTCTTGTTCTGTGTCTGACCTGTTAAGCCGAGCATTCTGTTAGAGTTCATCGCTCTCATATTGTGTTGTACTACCATAATTTATTCCTCCTTGAATTTAGTGTCGCATCCATGCGACTATTTTGGGGTGTAATTACATCGCATCCAAGACCGTACGCTTCCCATCCGCTCCGCAATCACTATGTTTTGAAGTAATTTGTTTTACTTGTATTATATATCGGTGGGTTTTTCTATTACTTAACCCCTTTTTTGAAAAAATTTTTATTTTTTTAATATTTTTTATTTATAACCTTTCCGATCCCCTTATATATCGAAATGATTCATTTTCTATAGTAGCCCAATACTTTTTTTACACCGCTGATCACGCTTTCAACATCTTCATCAGTCATAGAAAAATAAAGCGGCAGCGTTATGATCTGTTCATACAATCGTTCCGCCTTAGGGCAAATCCCTTTATTATATCCCAGCTTTTGATAATATTCAAAATAATAGACTGGGATATAGTGCACATTACAGAAAATATTTTCAGCCTTAAGCGCATTAAAAATATCCTTTCTGGATGCGTTTAAAGCCTCTAAATCCAGCCGTAAGATATACAGATGCCTTACCGTATCGGATTCTTTAATCTCTTTCTGGAGAATAATCCCCTGCATTCCGTCAAATGCTTCATCATAACGTTTTACAATTTCCTGCCGGCGTCGCTTAAACAACGGCAGTTTATCCAACTGACTGCTTATCAGAGCCGCCTGTATATCCGTCATTCGATAATTGTATCCTAAGTCAATCTGCTGATAATACCAATCCCCTGACGACAAACCATTCATCAAGCCGGGCTCTCTTGTAATTCCGTGAGTGCGAAAGAGCAGAAGCCGTTTATAGTATTCCTCATCATTCGTTAATACCGCTCCCCCTTCCCCACCTGTAACCGTTTTTACCGGATGAAAGCTAAAGGTAGTCATATCCGCAATCCGTCCCACAGGAATTCCTTTATACATGGTCCCAATAGAATGCGCCCCATCTTCAATCAGCACCAGACCTTTTCTATGGCATATTTCTCTGATCTTATCAAGCTCCACCGCTTGTCCGGTATAGTCAACCGCCACTACGGCTCTGGTCTTAGGGGTAACCTTCTCGGCAATCCTCTCCGGATCAATATTGAAGGTTTCTTCATTGATGTCTGCAAATACCGGAACCGCCCCGCAATATAATGCGCAATTTGCCGAGGCGACAAATGTTATGGGCGTTGTGATTACCTCATCGCCTTTCTTTATGCCCGCCGCATAACATGCGCCATGAAGCGCTGCCGTACCATTACTTAGCGCGACCGCATATTTTGCCCCCGTAAGTTTGCAAAGCTTTCTTTCCAGCTTTTCGATTTCCGGCCCACAGGTCAGATAATCGCTTTTTAACACCCTTACTACTGCTTCTATATCTTTTTCATCAATAAACTGATGACCATAGGATATCCTTGTCTGTCGGACGGGAGCGCCTCCCATAATTGCCAGTTTTTCCATCACACTATCCCTCCATAATTCTCATAATTCCCTTGCGATCCGTAATGCGCCTTTGCCGTCAACTATCTCTTGCATTCTTTTGGACCGCCTCATCCGCAAATGCATATCTTCCATATATATATCCAGATACTGCAATATCTTCTCTCGGACTTTATCATATCTGGCATCTCCTGCATAGTCGATAAGACCAGCCTTTTGAAAACCTTTCACATTGTCTAACTGATTATCTGCAAAAGAATAGGAAATTACCGGGGTACCGCACGCACACAATTCATATAATGTAGTTCCTCCCGCAGAAACCGCCATATCCGCTTTTGTCATATAATCTTCGATATTGTTTACTTCTTTATGAAAATATACATTTCTATATTGACTGTACCGAGCGCAGATTGCATCATAGTCCATATAATATTTTCCACAAATAACGTCTATCCTTTTATATCGGTCTTTCCTTATTTCCTTGATTAAATGCTCCAACATGTGAAACGGGTCGCTTCCTCCCGATAAAAGCAGCAAATGCTCCGCTTTGGATTTTATGACTTTAGGAGGACGGTTTGAAAAAGCCGCCCTTAAAGGCGCATATTGCAGCCCGAGCAACAGTTTTTTCCCTTTGTAGCGTTCTTTATAAACAGAATCTTCCCAACTGCCTGTATAGCGGATTAAAGTATGAACAGGATAAATATACGAATCTAAATCGTCAATGTATATAACCTTTACCCAATTCGACAAAATCTGCAAATAATTGGAGGTAACCATGTAACTATCCACTAATAATGATTGAATACCATATTCGGTTATTACTTTTTGCAATATTGGCAGTTCCATATCCATTTTATCCCATCCGGTATCAAGAACAATGGAATGATATCCCCGTTTCCGAACCAACAAAACCGCCTGTTCATCAGCAAGGATAAAGGTTGTATCCCTGCCAAGCTCCCTTGCGGCATCTGCTATTGCAAGGCAGCGCATTATGTGCCCCGTCGCCATTATTTCATTCATATCCGCTCTAATATATAACATCTTATTTTTCCTATTTACTCTATATTTCCGGATAGATCCATTTCTAATTCATAGAATCGATATTTTTCAACATATCCTGAGTCTAAAAATACTTTTGAGGAAGCAGCATTCTCAGGCTTTACCTTAGCAACCAGTCTTTTAACCTCCGGAAAATCTTTTCTTACCTGTTCCGCCAACAAGTGAATCATCTCTTTCCCATATCCCCTGTCTCTTTTCTTGGAACATACACTATAATCAATTTCTGCACTTAAACCTTCTACCGTTACTCTTACCTGTCCAACATTTTCATCATTATCCACATAGATATACTGTCGTACATCATCTCTTGATAAAAGATTTCTAAACCATTTTTTATGGTCCTCATAAGAAATCTTTTCGGTGGAAAATGCATTTTTCCTGACCAAATCTTCATTTGCCCAGTCAAACAGCAGCTCCATATCCTGTTTCATTGCATTTCTTAAATATCCCATAATTATTCAAACGCGCTCCTTGTATCAACATGAAAAAAAATAACTTTTAAAATCACTCAACCTTTCTAACCAATTCAAACGCCTCCGCATAATTTTTTCCTACAATTCCTCCCCATCTCTTAGCAGCATATTCTAACATCTTTAGCGATCTGGGATGCGGAAACTCGCATAATTCTGATTTATACTGTCTCATTGCATCACATTTAATATGAAAAACATTCTCAACATCTATAAATACATTAGGGAAAAAGCATCCTTCTTTATTCCCAAAATTCCACTCTGTAGATGAAACCGTTTCAAATTCATATATTTCTTTTACAGGATTACCTGCTATCGGTCTCGTCGCTGTAAGTACTGCCTCACAGGTTCTTCTATGGTCAATATTTAAATCATGAGCATGGTGTGTGTATATAATATCCGGCTGGATCTCATTCACATATTTTTCTACCTGTTTGATAATATCCAGCAAGTCAACACTGTCAAATCGATTATCCGGCAAATCCGAAAAATAGATATTCTTATAGCCAATTATTTTGGAAGCTGACTCTGAATCCCTATGTAATTCCCGGATTGTTTCTTTGTCAATCAGGTCCCGTTTCTCCCCTCTTGACGTTTGCCCCTCTCCCAAAATTAATGCAAAGGCAGTATCCCCTTGCCGAACCCTTCGTGCAATGGTACCACCTACGCCTAATATCTCATCATCCGGATGTGCTGCTACAACTAATATCACGCTCATTCAATTTTCTCCATAATTATTTCTGCAAACAATCTGCCATCTTCCAGCTTTGCGTTTCGGAAGGAAATCTTGAATCCTCCATATTTTATGAAAGCATTGGGATATCCCTCTGCATCCATCATACGAATATAATCATAAATTTCCGATACTTCCATGTTCTCCCTTAATTCACTTTCTTCAGGCTTTCTGCGCCTAAAAAAAGTAGGAGTTCCCATTTGTTCTATTGGTTCTAATTTTTCATTCCAAAAACGCGGGATCATCTTTTCAAATATAATATCTGATATTCTTTTGAATATCTCATCGGCATTTCCATCCAAAGAAACTTTTTCTTTTATATACACAGGTCCTGCATCTATTTCTTCCTGTACCCGTATGGCTGATATCTTAGTTTCCTTAAAACCCCTGATAATCAGATTTTGAAGAGGACTCCCCCCTCTTCCAAAGGGCAGGTCTGTCATGTGAAAAACAACACATACATAATTTTCATAAATATCCTGCGGAATCAAATAAGACCAATGCGGAAAAAAAATCAAATCCGGCTCAAATTCCTTAATTGCTTTAGGATTTAAGTCTTCCTTTTGTGTTATAATCTTGATTTCATGCTTTTCCTTATTGCAAGCCTTTAGTTTTTCTGCATTTTTTATATTCCATGATTTTAACGTTGCGATAACAATTTTCATAGCCTATATAATCGACTTTCCCAAATTTTAAACTTTTCCAATCATTTCCATTTTTAAGGGAGTTCCTCTTTTTATATCCACCAATGCGGTTTGTCCCAGAATTTCTTTATAATATTTAGGCGCCATTCCATATCCCGGCCGGATAACCTGTATATTCTGTTCAGTAATCGGTTCTCCCCTTCGTATGTCCTTTACGCAAAAAATTGAGCGTCTGAATGTAATATTGTCCTTTTCCTGCCTTGACGGTCCGTAGCTGATTGTACCGATTGCTTTCTCCGCCTGACGGATATCCGCTACCATCTGTCCAAATTCTTTGGGGTTCATGGAAAAGGTAGAATCAGGATTTTCAATCTCCCTGCCGAGGCAAAAATGCTTTTCTATTACAGAAGCCCCCAAAGCAACAGCCGTGACTGCCCCGATGGAACCCATGGAATGGTCGGACAGACCAACTTCTACTTGGAATGTTTCTCTCATATTTACCATAGTCTTCAAATTCATTTCATTGGTAATTGCCGGATATGCGCTTGCGCATCGCAGCAAGACTAATTGTTCATTACCCATGCCGCGGACAGCCCGCACCGCATCTTCGATTTCTCCTAATGTTGCCATGCCAGTAGACATGATAATCGGTTTTTTTCTGGAGGCAACATATTCTATAAGCGGTATATCCACCAGCTCAAAAGATGCAATTTTATAAAATTCCACGCCTATATCTTCCAAAAAATCAACTGCAGAGCGGTCAAAAGGCGTAGAAAGAAAGTCAATGCCAATCCTGTCGGCTTCTTCCTTTAACGCCGCCTGCCATTCCCATGGTGTATATGCTTTTTGATATAGCTGATATAAATTTTCGCCGGACCAGGTTCCGCTGCCGATATGAAAGTAATCTGCATTGCAATCAATTGTCATGGTATCCGGCGTATAAGTCTGAAGCTTAATGCAATCTGCGCCGGATTCCTTTGCCGCATGAACAATCTCCTTTGCACGTTCAAAGCTGCCTGCATGGTTGGCAGACATTTCAGCAATAATATATGTTTGTTTAGACAATTTATCAAAAAGCCTCATACCTTCTCCTTATCTCCTTAACGCCTCAAGGGTAGCCCTTACTCCTGCCTGTAAATCATAATGTCCGCACCATCCGAGAGCCTCTAAGCTTTTCGCATTAAGAGCCGAAAGCTCCATGAAATTACGGCTTCGCTCCTCTAAATCCGTCGGCTTGACATTCACAATACTCCTGCCCGACTGTTTTGCAATCTCTTCCGCCAACTGCCTGATTGTAACCACTGATTCCTTATTGGAAACATTGTAAGCTTTTCCCGTCTCTCCAAAGCTTAAAATAGTCAATAATGCGGATGCGCAATCAAGAACATAACAGTAGGAACGTAATTGGTTTCCTTCACTCTTCATCACAATGTCCCTGTCCGCCATAACATCACGAAAAAACTGCGCAAACGCCCTGCTGTCCGAATCAGTTACATTTGGACCGTATATATGTCCCGGACGCGCAATCACAACATCCAGCCCATATTCCTGCACAAAAGATGCGCATAAGGTTTCCGCTGTTCTTTTTGCAGATGGATAGCAGGCTCTTGCCTTCAGAAAATCAACCCTGCCGAAATCTTCCTCAGAATACCACTCCCCGCAACCGCTATCACGTATTCCATAGACCTCGCTGGAAGAAACATACAGCGTCCTGCTCCTGCTTCCGGTTCTTTTGACATAATCGAGCAGATAATAAATTCCTTCTATCCCCTCCATAACCGTCTCAACCGGATGCTTTCCGAATTCAGCCGGATGTGCATTTCCCGCACAATGTATGATACAGTCGAATTTCCTGTTCCATTGAGGCCTATGGACTGCTTCATATTCCAAAAAACAAAGATCTTCCCATACTTTAAAACGCTGTTGCAGTTTTATCAGACTCCGCGAGGCAGCATAAACTTCCACGTCTGCTAAATGAGCTTTTCTTGCAAAACAAAGAAGGTCAACAACTGCAGAACCGATTAACCCGGTTGCCCCCGTAACCAAAATGCTCTTTCCCTCCAATATGCGCCAGATATTATTCAGCTTTGCGGTCATATCTTTTAGTTGCTTTTCATAACAGTATGCATCAAACATTTTATGCCTTTCCTTTTAATAGTTTCATTTGTTTCCTTATTTAATCCACTCATCTTTCTTTTCTGTTAAAAGCGCTTTAAAAATTTCTATATCTTCTGTTGTTGTGATTTTAACGTTTTTTTCCGAGCCTGCACAAAAATATACCTTCTCGCCAAGCTCTATCATCAGAGTACAGGTGGCCACGGAATCCGTAATCCCCCGCTCCTCCGCCTCTTTATGAGCCCAGATAAGTTTCCCCAGAGTAAATGCCTGGGGTGTCTGAGTTCTTGCCAGGGAATTCCTGTCAACGGTTTCTTCTGCCTCTCCTCCATCCCCGCAACGCAGAAGCATCGCTTCCGCACAAGGAATAACTGTTATTGCGGAACCTTTTGTTTTAGACACCGCAATACAGCTTGAGATGATTTCTTGGGATACGTTAGGTCTGATTGCATCATGGATCAATACCATATCCTCCGGAGCGCAATGCTTTTTCAATTCCTCTATTCCGTTACGGATAGAACTCTGACCATTTTCCCCGCCTTCAACAATCCATTTAAGCTTCGTAATGCCAAACTGTTTTGCATACGCCTCCAATATGGTCTGCCATCCTTCAATACATACCACGATAATCGCATCTATTTCAGGATGTTGCTGAAACGTCTGCAATGTGTATATAATAACCGGTTTATCTTTTATATGTAAAAATTGCTTTGGAATATCCTGATTCATGCGGGCACCTCTCCCGCCTGCAATAAGCATCGCTATATTCATGGCATTCTCCCTTTTTCAGCCAATTCCTCATCCGCCTTCTGTTTTCTCTCCCGTATTTCTTCGATAGTCACATCTATCAGACCGATGGCAGACGCCTCTCCCGCCTCATGGTTTCTTTTTCCCACAGGAGGAAGTGTCATATAATCATGGTAAAGCAACGTTAGGTATCTGTCATAATCCACAAACGTCCTAAACTGCATCCCCTCAAATTCCATATCTCGATACTGCGTAAAACACTCTGCCGGCATTCCGTATTTCGTTTCTTTGGAGGGATATTGATAAAGCAAATGGCTAACCAACTCTGTTTCTTTCCTGTTACACCCGGCGGCAAGACAATTTCTCATATGAAACATGGTGTTTTTAGGCAGCTTATATAAAAGGCGGTAAAACATCCGAATCCATGTATTTCCCGCCGCCTTCATTCCCAGTTCCGAATACAGGACTTTCCGAATGCAGAAATTAAATCCGTAATAGAGTCTTCGGGACAGCCATCCGTCCGGTACATGGTCGACTACAAAAACATCAATGTATACACCTGTGCGATACTTCATATGCTCCTGTCCATACCTGATCAGTTCCGTTCCGTTCCTCCTAAGCTTTGCATATCCCCACCGATAATTTTCATCTGTACGGTAGTCCTGCAGAAAGAAACGTTCCGTATCCAGTTCTTTCCTGCATGCCTTATAAAATCTGGCATACTCGTGACGAGTAAATATTACATCCGCATCATCATCCCATGGAATAAAGCCCTTATGCCGGACCGCCCCTAAAAGCGTTCCTCCGTCAAGGGAATACTCAATTTTGTATTTTCGGCAGATGCGATCTACTTCCACCAGCATCTCCAATTCAATTAACTGCAGATTCCTTAATTCCTTTGGAGACAAAGTTACCTTTTCATTCATCCTATCTGCTCCTTTTCCAATCCCATCAGAAACATTTACAGATAATATTTATCCGTAAGCTCATTTAAAGAATTCAGGATTACCCCTGCGTCAGCATCATCTTTTTCCGCCAATTCAATGACAGGCCATAATTCTTTTGGCAAATGCAGATATAAATTGAATGTTTTTTGCAAACCTTCCACTTCATCGGGATTCATTTCCGATAACCGGAATGTACTTGCTTCCTCAACCGGAATAAATTCTCCGTTATCATTCCGATAAGCTGTCTGATATTTTATTGCAATCGGCGTACCCGGATAAGGATACACGATATAACAATTGCAGGAGCTTACTTTTAGTTTTCTGTTCAATTCAATCGTCTCAAAAACATTTTCCCTTTTTTCTCCCGGTAATCCTACCATGTTAAATGTAGAAACCCGAATATCATAATCATTCATAATCTTAATAGCATTAATAATTTGCTCGTTGGACATCCTCCTGCCTAACTGAACCTTTCTTAGCTCTTCATTGCCGCTTTCAATCCCAACGGACATTGCAACGCATCCCATATCTTTCAGAATGGAAACCTTTTCGTCCGTAGTTGTCTCAGGGCGCACAGAACAGCCAAACATAATATCCAGTTCTTTTAAACCGTCGCGCAATTCTTTCAGATACTCTATGCTCATACTCATAATGGAATCGTCAGCAAATTTTATCCAGTTTACACCATATTTTTCTTTCAGCTGCTTTAAATCCGAGATGGTTTTCTTTGCAGATTGAAGCCTGAAATATCTGCCACATTCTTTTTGGATTACTTTTAATGTACTATTTACACAATAATTGCAGGCATACGGACATCCTCTGGACATTGTATAAAAGCTTCCTG
The DNA here is from genome assembly GCA_910574745.1 of Lachnospiraceae bacterium. GTDB lineage: Bacteria > Bacillota > Clostridia > Lachnospirales > Lachnospiraceae > UBA2882. Next base: position 244,213 of record CAJTCE010000001.1, read on the forward strand.
TATAAATTTTTCCCATAAAAGGTCTGAAAAAATGCCTTTTATCAAAAATCGACCAATCCGGGCACGGCAGAGTATTTAAATCAACAAAACTTCGAAGCTTATTCACAACTACGTTTCCATCATTGTCCTTATAAGCCAGATTATCCAGATTTGACGGGTCCGTATTACGGCTTAGGCAGTTCGCCAAATCAACGATTGCCTCATCCCCTTCTCCTACAATGGCATAGTTCACAATATCATTATTCAAAGTATCCTTTGGATCTAAAGTTGCATGAACCCCGCCAAATACAACAGGGCAATTGACGCTATCCCGATTATTGCACAACAATTTAACGCCATCATCATAAGTCGATGACATTACGCTTACTGCAATAAGATCAGGTTTGAAATCTTTTATTTTGTTCCGAAACATTTCATCCAGGTTTACAACAGGGTCATCTTTTACAAGGTCGTATAACGTATATTCTGTTGGCAAAAAATTTTGACGTTCTTCGCTTCGTTCTATTTCTTCTGTTTTAACAAATGTATAGTCAAATAGATCCGTTTCAAATCCAGCCTCTTTCAGACATGCGGATAATATTGCAATTCCCTGAGGTATTCCAATATTCAAATACGTATTGGGAAAAACAAACAGCACTTTAAATTTTTCCATTTCATAGCCCTCCATAAAGTTTGTCAAATATTTCTTAATGCCTCTTTCAACGCTTCCACATCTAACCATTCTACATTTGTGCCGGAATTATACTCAAAACCGTCAGGAACCTTTTTCCCGCCTTCAGTAAATCCCTTTTTTAAATCCCACCAGTCAAAATGAGGATATATAATATAATGTTTTTCGTACTCATAAGTCAGATAGGAATCATCTTTTGTTACCATGACCTCATGCAGCTTTTCTCCTTCACGAATACCAAACTCATCTATTTTACAATTTGGCAGCATTGCCTTTGCCAGATCTCCGATATGGAAAGAAGGAATCTTAGATATATATGTTTCCCCTCCCTTGGATTCCCGAAGCGCTTTAAAGACCAACTCCACCCCTTCATCTAAGGTGATCCAGAATCTTGTCATTCGCATATCCGTAACTCCCAGAGTATCTCCGCCGTCACTGATTATTTTTTTCCATATAGGAATAACAGAGCCCCTGCTTCCCGCAACATTTCCATATCGAACTACGGAGAATACAGTTTTATAATTTTCTCCACGGTATGCATTTGCCGCAATAAACAATTTATCAGAAACCAATTTTGTGCCGCCATAAAGATTAATGGGATTTACCGCTTTGTCCGTAGATAATGCCACTACCTTTTCCACTCCGCTGTCCAATGCTGCATTAATCACATTCTGAGCTCCATGAATATTGGTCTTTACGGCTTCCATAGGATTATACTCACAAGTCGGCACTTGCTTCATCGCCGCTGCATGAATGACATAGTCCACTCCTTCAAATGCTCGGGATAAACGTTCTCGATCCCTTACATCTCCAATAAAAAAGCGCACTCGGGACATATCCACTTTATCCATATATTCCGCCTTCATTACACTTTGCTTAAATTCATCCCTGGAATATATGATGACTTTCTTCGGCTCATATGACGCAAATATTTTAGTTAAAAATTTTTTCCCAAAGGAGCCCGTCCCACCAGTAATCAAAATAGTTTTATCATTTAACATAATATCGTACCTTTCCCTATCAAATTGTTGATTGTTTACAATAATGATATTCTACAAAATGCCGCAATGCCTTTAATTTAAACGCTCGAAACCGCTATGGCACACCGGACCGGATAATTGGCTTTCAAGATCTATGCCCCGGTCATGGCATACCTTAATTTGATGAAATACTTTTCTACATGCTTCCAAATATGAATCGATAATCTTATCAGTATGCATCAAAGACGCATATACGCCAGTCGCTGCTAAAAACCCTTGCTTTAACATTTCCTGGGTAAAATACGTTTTATACACCAATTTTTCAGGATAATCGAACTCGAAATGGATAAGAGGAAGTATTCCGGATATACGAATCCCAACTCCTGTATCTTTGCATATCCGCATCCATCCATCTTTTACCTTTCCCCCCACAGCTTCAAGCGCTTCATGGACTTTATATTTCTGGTAGCATTGAATCGACCTTAAGGCTGCTGCCAGAGCGATTCGTTCCGTCCAGAAAGTGCTGCTGATAAATGTTTCCTGCGCCGCCTGCATAATGTCTTTTCTTCCTATAACCGCCGACAACGGATACCCGTTTGTCATAGCCTTTCCAAAAACTGCAATATCAGGATTTATTCCTAAGGCCAAATGACTTCCTCCCGGGCAGAGTCGGAATCCTGCCGTGATCTCATCAAAAACAAGTACAATCTTTTCTTTTTGAGTAATTTCCCTTATCATTTCCAGATATCCGTCTTTTGGATAGTCATTCCTTATGGGTTCCATAATTACGGCTGCAATATTCCCTTTATTTTCCTGTATTAACTCCATAAATTCTTCTATTTTGTTGTAATGAAAAATCCGGTTCGTTCCGGCAAGCCCTCTTGGCACGCCTGCGGGAATCAGACCTTTTAAATGAACATCCGCCAGAGGATCCCCTTGTACCAGATTGGCCGCAAGATACCAATCGTGCCACCCATGATATCCGCAAACTAATACAATATCTTTTCCTGTATATGCTCTTGCAATCCTGGCAGCCATTGTCATTGCTTCCCCGCCTGCTTTTGCATATCGTACCATGCCTGCCCAGGGATGCAGTTTTAAAAGCGTTTCCGCCACTTCTACCTCCTCGGGTGCATTCAATGTACACATACCTCCATAGTCAATAGCTGTTTTTGCCGCTTCATCAATCTCGTCAAAAGCATAGCCAAACACATTTGCCCCCACGCCCATAATGCTCAGGTCATAATAATGATTCCCGTCCAAATCCCATACTTCGCATCCCTTTGCCTTGCTGTAATATGCCGGCCACAAATCCGGCAGCCACATTTCCGGCCGCTTGCTGAGCAACTGTGTGCCTCCCGGTATAATTTTCTTCGCCTGTTCATAAAGTTCTTGTCCCCGACCCATTTTACCGACTCCTTCATTCATCTATTACAGATTTGTCTTCTTTAATTGATTTCAGTAATCCTTCGTTTCTTTTATACATTGCATTTACTTTTTCCAATTCCGGATTTTTTGAAAGAAATGACAATATATCTTCTGTTACAAAATCTTCTTTTCCTCTGGAGATAAAATATTCATAGATGGCACAAATCAACTGATAATCTTCTTCCTCATCCAAAGTCCATCTTTTTTCTCCGATTCCCGGTATTGGACATTCCAGATTTTGAATATGAAACTTATCGGAATGATTTCTAATATATAATGTCACATGCTCTCTTTCGGATGCCATCTTTGCTTCCTTCCAAGCTTCCTTGAGAGCGGAAAGTTTTATGATTTCTATATCCTCCCCGTCAGGAAAGGTCTCTGTCAGCTCCGTCATATAATCTGTGTCTTCCTGCATTTGTTCTATTGCCATATCCAAATAACGCCAATCATACAAGGGACAGTCGGCAGTAACTCTAATAACATACTCGGGATTCAATAACTTAGCAGCCTGCCAATACCTGTCAAGCACATCCTCCTCGGAACCCGTAAAGACTCTTATGCCCATTTCAGCGCAAAGCTTTATAAGCGGCAAATTACTTTTTTCGATGGACGTAACTACGATTACTTCGTCCACATAACGGCTTCTTTGCACCCGTTCAACCACTCTTTGCAAATCCGGTTTCCCACATAAATCCAGCATTACTTTTTCCGGTAGTCTGGAAGAACCGCATCTTGCCTGAATCAACACCAAATATTTCATAAATCCACCCTCTATTCCGCCTTTTTCCCATTAGACCAAAGACTGGGAAAAATAATACTTTTTTCAATATTGTCAAACTCTTTCTTCAATTCTTTTATTAATTCTTCCGGAACCGAATCATGATTAAATGAATTTATGTCCTGAAGCAGCTGTTCCCTTGTATCCACTCCAAATACAAGATAGTCTATGTCTTTTTCCTGTTTTACAAAATGTATGAGAGCCGCAATCCTATTTATGGAATACTTTTCCAACAGCTTATCCAATTTATCCAGATATGGAACAACATGTTTAAGATGCTTAGGAATAGTCTCCCGCTCCATCATAAAAAGGCCTTGCAAAAAGGCGCTTCTGGTAAAAACGACTACGCCCTTTTTCTTTGCTTTCCCTATAAAATCATCCTGCGTTCCCCTTTGATCCAGAACGCTGTATGGTAATTGAATATAATCAATTCCTTCTGTTTCCAATGCGGCATATCCTTCTTCTAAATCATAGATAGACACACCCATATGCTCTATTAAGCGCTCTTCCTTCAATTTTCTCAGGCTTTCCAAGATTTGTTCATGATAGATATACTGAGGCGTATGCAGCAAATAGCCGTCTAACCGCTGAATACGCAGCCGCCCTAAAGTATCCTCAAACTCCCTTCTCACAACACCCCATACATCCTTTTCCCCGTCTGCTACTACATTGGGACGCAGCTTGGAAATAATCCTCAAACAATCAGTTCCTCTTCTACTTTCAAGGTATTTACCCAAAACCATTTCGGCAGTACCGTAGGCACGGGCTGTATCTATTACATTTATACCATTTTCAACCGCTGTATCCAGCATTTCAAAGACAGCTTCTTCCGTCGGTTGCCCCAATGTATTGTTAATTCCGTATTTCATACCAAATTGAACTGTCCCGAGACACAATTCTGCCATTCTTTATTCCTCCTAAAGCTTTTATTAACCCTTATATTTTTATGATTATGTAAAAGGAAGGAAAGAAACGGTTCGCAAATCCTTCCTTAAAATGACCAATAGAGATTTCCTTAGGCGTCGGTTCATTCCAATCCGCTTCATAAAAGCGGGTCCCCAAATGGTACCATTTTAAACCTATCTCTTTCATATATTTAATTGCCTCCCATTGGGATACGTGGGCAAGCGGAAACTCAAAAAGTTCTCTTTTATAAGCGCCTACCCCGTAATATCCGAACGCTCCGGATGTATTATAAAGAGAAGCTCCAACTAATTTTCGCTCTTTATCATAAAGAAGAACTGCAAAATCGTTTGTCTGCTTGACTGAACAGCATTGCCTTGCCCAGGTTTCATGCGTTCTTGTCCTTCTGCCTGCAACTTCAATATGCAGCTCCTCAAAACTATTAAAACAGGATTCTATTTTTTCTTCACTACAGCTTCTGTTAATAATCTCAGGAACCCACAGGCGTTCCCCCTTGGTAATACATGATTTGTAGCTTTTTCTGAAAGAAGAAAAGATTTTGTTCTCTTCCTCGCTCAAATCCACATAAGCTTCCACGCTCATTCTTTGGCAGCAATTTTTTCTCTCGAGCAGCATACGAATCCACAGGGATACTTCTCCGCTTATTCCGCTTTCTTTGCTGGCCCACCGGTCTATTTTTAATTCCCGGCAAATTTCATCACATATTTCAAAGCATTGTGAAAAAATCTTTCGTTTTCCTTTAACCCCCAAAATATCCAGAAGAACCGGCGGAAGTACAAAATCCCCATCCCAACTGCTAAGCCTCCACTGTTCTCCTTTTAATGAAACGGACAGCGGCCATATACCAATTGCCTCTTTTTTGTTGTACAATACAATCGAACAATTTATGTATTCATCGCAGCATTCCTTAAAATACTCGTTCTGATAAAGTACAAATTGATATGCATGACTGACCGGAACCAAATTTTTTCTCTCATTTTCAATAATATTCCATGCCACCGGGTCATCAGACATCTTTTTACATTCCAGCCGACTTCTTATGATTTCAAAAATACGTTCCGAATCCATTTACATTTTCCCTTCTTTACGGTTAGCTTTCTGACGTTCTCCTATAAAAAACATCCGGTCTCCATTCATCCATTTTGCGGAAAATAGATTCCAATTCCCCCCAAAGCCGGTCATGTTTTTCTTTTGTCCATTCCTTCATATATTCCTCATACTTCCAAGTTCCTTCGTCTTTTCCGTATACCTCTAGCTGTTCTCTTTCCATGGGGAGAAGCGGATTTTCAAAAAACATCTTTTTAAAGGGAATGTATTCATAGTCATAAAACAGATAATGCATACAATAAAATTGATAGAGTCCCTCCCTATCATCTTTAAACTCCAATTTGTCCAGATTCATGATCAAATCATCATATTCCTCTTTTGTTGTTGGATTCCAGGTAAAATCATATGCAGAATGGGGATTTACCGCCGCATTGATAACCTGAATGCCAATAGCCGGATATTCATGTCCGATAGTTCCATGAACAGTAAGAGCAAATCTTACTCCCTCTTTTTTTAATTGAATAGGCGAAATATGTAACGGGAGCAATCTTATTTTAGGATAGTGCTTTACAAAATTTTCCATAATGATTACGTCCCTTCTTCGTGCATAGGGATGAACCTTTAAATACCAATGATAATTTGGCGTTTTTTCAGACAGTTCTCCAAGATGACAAAGCCACGACATATAACTGTTATCAAATATCTGATCGCCATAAAAATAGGAATCCTCTTCAAAAATATGTGGGCAAATTACTATTTTTATTTTTTCATCATCCTCCAAAACCCTTTCTTCTGTCGCCTTTTCTGCAAAGCTATAATGCTTTTTATCAAGCAGACCTACTTCCTCCACGTCCCCTCTTATCCTCTTATCAATGTGTTCTTTAGCCCAATCCATTCCATATTGCTGTTCCTCGGGCGTCAACGTTTTCCACATTTCTTTAAAATATAAAAAGGGGGCTTTTGCATGATAATCCAGATAAGCTTTCGTCATTGCTTCCTGTACATATACCGGAATCCCTTTGGTCACGGCAATATCCCTGATATATCCTTCCCAGCACACGCCATCTGCTAAAAGCACCGTTACAATATCATGCTCTTGTATGTAGTGATACCAAAAAACAATCGTATCAACAGTCGCCTTTAAAAACGAATGCATCCTATCGGACCTTAGGTCATAATCCGGTATGTTTTCACGCAAAAAATCCCTGATGATCGTAGTTCCAAAACATATTCCGTACACAGTAATATTTTTATAATCTTCCCATGTATATAAGTTTTTCCATAAAGCAGCCAGTATATTTTCCGACTCTTTTTGCTGTTCTTTCGTAAGAGAACTGTCAATATTTGAAACCATATTAAAAGACCGGTATACATCTAAAACAACCGGAGAAGAATTTTTAGCCGGCACACCGAATCGGCAATACCCGTAGATAGAAGCATCATATTTTTCTGCCAGATAGTTAGAACAATATGCATTCAATACAGTAAGCTGGTCATGATGGCTGTCAAAAGGAATCAAAATTATCCTATCTGACTGTCGTTTCTTATTCTTCCATATATCTGACATAAAATTTATATATCTTTTTGTAATCTCATCTGCGTGAAAAATACACATATTATCCCAGATAAAGAAGTCTTCCCCCGAAACCAAGCCTTCATTCTCCAACTGATTTGATATGTCTGCGGCATGCCTGTATGCCGAAACTACAATTGGCTGATCTTTAGTCCTTCTTAATTTATATTGCTCCAAACTAATGATTTCTTTTCCACATAAATAGTTCCCCTGACCGCTTCTGTGATTGTCAATAAAAGCACAAACGGTAATGTCATCTCCTAATTTTTTATGAAAAATTTCCCCAAAGGCGCCTGCTCCAAATACATATATTTCTCTACCTGTAAACAGCTTTTTGCATTCATCATTATTTAAGAACTTCATGTCTTTTCCCATTCTTCCCATCCTTAGAATACTTTTATTATCCATGGAACATGTTCTAATATCTGATACATTAATTTCGCAGATTGGATTAATCTGCGAAATTCTATGCAACATTTTGTCGTGCCCATTGTAATTATAATTTATAATTTCAACTTTATCAACTTATTTCCGTAAATGTGAAATTACCCTCGCACCACTATAGTATTTATCGTACATATTGCGATTATTCTTTAGAAAATCCCATCATGCCCTTTCTTCCACACATTTCTCCGCTTCATTTTGAGACACGGAAAGCTTTTCCATCCGTTTTAAAACAATTTCTTCCTTTGAACATCCAAATTCTTTGCAGGTTTCTATAATTCCCCGACTGAGCCCCTCAAGTCTTCCATCTTCTATAAGTTCCTCAATCACATTACTCATATTTCCTGCCTCTTTCTTGTCTTTATCAGCCGCTAACAGCAGTTTCTCTGTATTCGTCAGCCTTCCGATTATCCTGTAGCTCTCTTCATCCAGATGTCTGCATTCTTCATGCCTTTGGATAGTATTCCGTAAGAATATTGTTTCTTCAAAGACTAAATGATATGATACTATGTAGACAATGTGGCCTTAGATCTACGCTGTTTTGATTGTATTGATGGCAAAGGCGACTTATGCAGGCAACAACTCAATGGAAATAAGAGTCGATACTTATATGGAAGACTTTCAGGGAACAAGAAAACCAATCAATCGGGCATATTTGACCTTGGTGGCGGTAGATTCCAATAATGTTCCCGGGAAGGTGTCAGCCTTTTTGCTTGTGATAATAGGAAATTCCTCCGGATTTCTATATCACAAAAAGCCCTCCGGGCAGGATGCGCACCTCGCAGAGGTAAAATTAGCCGTGAACGGCACCGCTCGGGCGCGAAGAATGCGCAGAGCGCATTCTTTTTTAACTGAGGTTGAAAAAGCAGAATGGGAGACAGCAAAGAGTAGGAAGGAACTGAGGATTCAGCGCCAGAAAGAAGGATTTTGAACAATGGAAATCCGTTTTGTGTGGTGGATTTGTATCATCAGTAAGAGAAATGCAAATCCTGGATTGCCAGGATTGTGAGAAGTTGTAGGAGGTAAAAGAGGATTATGAGTTTTTGGGAGCTTTTCTGCAGTAATACCTTTGGTTTGACAATAAGCGTGCTATTTATGCTCTGGATCTCTATGTTACTTTTGGAGCGAAAACCATATCAAATAAGAGCGCGCAAAGTGAAAATAATTGCTTGTACTATATTATTTATCTGTGTCTGGGCATTGATAGGGACAGTTTTTTATAAAGCAGGTATCTTTAGATGGAGGTATAAAGCAGGACAAATCTTGTTTACCTATATGGGAATGACAGGAGCAATGTCTTATTTATATTTTCTCTATCGGGAAAATCTGCTGACTTGTTGGATTTCGGCTGTTTTTTTAGAAATGTTGGAATCGTTTGCAGTACATATAGGAGTTTTTTTTTCACCTAATATGACCTTTCATTTGGATATTTTGGGAGAACGGTTAATATATTATTTTTTTCTGTATGTATTCACACCACTCATAGAGATTATCTGGGTGCTGCTTCTATATAAAACCGGAGTTGGGAAAATGTTCCGAATGTGGATTGAACGGAAAGAATCGAAAAAGGTAAGTATTATTTTTATTAGTTTATACCCGATTTTGTCTGAAATACTTTATTATATGGTGCAAATAGGAGAACGAGTTGGTAACGATAATGCAGTCGTTTCTCTGTTATATCTACTGATTGTTTTTATTATTTTCGGTTATGCAGGGCGTCAGGAAATGCAAAAGAAGCAGATTCGGACTCAGCAGATTAGTATGCAGCAGCAAAATGCTTATATTGAGAGTTTAGAAAAACTGCAGAGTGAAATGCGAAGATTCCGTCATGATTATAAAAATATGATGTCTGGCATGTACCTTCAGGCAAAAGAGGGAAATACGGAAGCAGTGCAGAATTTTATCCAGGATATGACAAGTGATTTTGATTATCAGGTGGGGGAACAGATACGCAGATTGACACAGCTTGGAAATATTCATATGCTTGAGGTAAAAGGGCTGCTGTTGGGGAAAATGGAAAAAATGCAGCAGGAGCAGATTTCCTGTGAACTGGAAGTATTGCGTCCATTTGATAAAACGCGGCTGAAAACGACCGACTTGTGCAGATGCCTGGGGATACTGATTGACAATGCTATTGATGAAGTACAAGGAAAAAAAGGTAAGAAGCCAAAACCTCAGATACATATTATGATTAGCAGCCAGGAAGAATGCACAACATTTCAAGTAAGAAATCCATTGTATTCAAACATTGATTTTCACAAAATCTGGCAGCAAGGTTATTCTACCAGAGGGGCGGACAGAGGAATTGGCCTTGCAAGTTATAAAAGTATTTTAGAACATTATGAAAATGTCTTCTCTCTAACAACAATCAAGGATGGCTATTTTATTCAGGAATTAAAGATACAGGAATAAGAAGTGTTAAAAAATGTGGAGGAAAAAATATGCTTCCAATTTATATTTGTGAAGATGATGCGATGATACTCGCTGCACAGAAAAAGTTTTTAGAAAAACAAATTATGATGGAAGGTTATGATATGCAGATTGCTCTGTGCAGCAGGCATCCCCAGGAAATTATTGCAGCGGTGGCAGCGGATCCAAAGAGAGGAATTTATTTTCTGGATGTGGAGCTTAAGGATGAGCCGATGGATGGATTTACGCTGGGACAACAGATTCGAAAGTTTGATACCAGAGGTTTTCTAATCTATGTGACTTCCTTTCCAGATCTGGCATTTGAGACATTTCGTTATCACCTGGAAACGCTGGATTATATAGTAAAGGGCAATTCTGAAAAAATGCTGACTGGAATGCACAAAAACCTTGCGATCATTACTGAGCGGATGTGTAAGGAGCAAGGAAAGCAAAAGGAATACTTTACAGTAAGGGTGTTGGATATTGTCAAGCATGTACCAGTGGATGAAATTATGTTTTTTGAGACAAGTGTCCGTACACACAGAATAGAACTTCATGCGAAGAATGACTGTATTGATTTTATTGGCAGCATGCAGGAGCTGCAAGAGCAGTTTAGGGAGCATTTTTTAAGGGTTCACAGGTCATATCTAGTCAATGTAAATAAGATTCAGGAGTTAGATTTAAAGCATCGGGAAATTCTTATGGATAACGGAGAAAAATGTCTGTTTTCTAAAAATATGAAGGGGGAATTGTTGAGCAGAATTTAGACGACAGCGTTTAACAAGCCATTTCAGGCAATATAGTATATCATTCAGGCAGAACTCAGCATAAAGGTGATAAAACATGATACGATACTTCCATCATAATTACTCTGCGATAGAAAAACAGGGCAATTATAAAGAAAATATTTAGAAAGAGGGTTATGTTATGGAACAAAATGTATTACTGGATTTATCACATATTTCTAAGCGCTATAAGACGGAATTGGCGCTTAAGGATATCAATATTACGCTTCATAAAGGCGAAATTCTTGGATTTTTAGGGCCGTCGGGCGCTGGAAAAACTACCACGATTAAAATAATCACAGGACAGTTAAGGCAAACATCTGGAGAGGCGAAAATTCTTGATACAGATACGGTTAATATTGATGAATCAATTTATGAAAAAATTGGCGTAGTTTCTGATCAGAGCGGAATTTATGAGAAAATGACAGTATGGCAGAATTTAAGTATGTTTGCAAAAATATGGCGTGTTCCCAGTGTAAGAGTGGAGGAAGTCTTACATCAGGTAAAATTGTATGAACATCGTAAAAAGCCGGCAGGTAAGCTTTCCAAAGGGCAGACGCAAAGACTTGTTTTGGCCAGGGCAGTCCTTCATAAGCCAAGAATTTTATTTCTTGACGAGCCGACAAGCGGATTAGATCCATCGACTGCAGTATCTATTCATAAGATGTTGTTGGGGCTGAAAGAAGAAGGCATGTCAATTTTTTTGACTACACATAATATGGAAGAAGCCACTAAACTTTGTGATAGAGTTGCACTTTTGTATCAGGGGAAAATTGTGGAGTGTGGCTCGCCCAAAGAACTTTGCCTGAAATATAATCAAAATAAAAAATATCATCTGCTTTTGAATAATCAGGAAGAAGTCGTCTTAGAGCAAAGTCCTCAAAATATTGCAAAAATTTCAGAATGGATGCAGAGAGATGAAATACAGTGTATTCATTCTTGCGAGCCAACATTGGAACATGTATTTTTACAAGTAACAGGGGCATCCCTTGGATTAGCCAGTATGTGAGAGGAGTTTTAATATGGATAATATCAATAAATTAACAGCAGTTGCACAGATTAAATGGATTTGTATTACCCGCAATACAGCAATTATGATCGGTCCCCTTCTAACCGTGGCGATGGTATGGATGGTCAAAATTTTATATAGCATCAATTCGGGAGGTAATTTATCACCCGTTCTGGTGTCTTTGATCCTGAGTATGGGAATTTCCCTTAATTTGTGTATGGATGGATTCCTGATGGTAGGAACTGCCATTGCAGAAGAGAAAGAGAAACATACGTTGCGGGTCTTAATGACGTCATCAGTCAATGGAATACAGTATTTTATCGGAAGTATTCTATTTCCATTTGTGTTGATAAATATAATCAATATTGTGGTATTGCTGATTAGTGGTATTTCTATAAGCCAGGTATCTGTTGTGGCTTTCTTACTGGTCAGTGCGCTAGCCTCTCTGATTAGTTGTGTAATAGGAATGATTGTTGGTCTCTGCGCCAAAAATCAGATGAATGCAAATTTGATTTCTTATCCATTGATGATCGTGTTTATGATGATTCCAATGTTTGGAAATCTTTCCGAAAAATTGCACCATATCTCAGGGTTTTTGTTTACTGGAGTGTTGGCAGAAATGGCAAGTGGATTTGCAGAGGGAATGCCATATACGTTAAAACCTCTGGATATCGCAGTGCTTATCGGAGAATTAATCATTAGCATTCTTGTATTTTTAGTACTTTATCGAAGAAATGGATATGAAAAAGACTGATGCAATTTAGACAGGGTAATTTTAGGCCAGTGATGTAAAAATACCAGGATAATACAGATTAGAACTTTTGCTAAGCATGACACTGGAAAAGGACAAAACTCAAAAATATATTCAACTTTACTTGCCGAAAGAAGCCATTTTTTCCAAAATGGCTTCTTTCGGGATGTCCACAGGGATAGCGAGCATCGGATTGCGTTACCCGGCAATGAGAGGAGGTGTTAATGTATAAATTTAATCTTCTTGCTGTTCATATTCGCCGCTTAACCTCTCAAAAATTGATTTTGCCATTTTACAATTCCTCCGTATGATTTGAAGTTTCCTACAATTCAATCATTCTGGCTGATTACATAGTCTTTGGATTTAACATCCTGATGGAATGCCATCCTTCTACATACTTTTTAAATTCTTCTCTATTATTTCTACAACTATACAGCTCAAATACTGGCCGGAGCTCCGTCTGGAATTTTGAATAATCTGTGACCGTATTCAAATCCAGAATATGTAACGGATATTCCGGCACCAGTTTTTTCAATTCTCTTTGAAGCTTTATGTCCTCCCTTCCAAAATCCAGAAAATCATGGAGGCTTTTAGGACTGTTCCAAGGTTCTTTACCCCAGTATACAATGAGTGTGTTTACAGGATAAATTCGTTCTTCTTTTCGGATTTTATATGAATACTCTCCTGATGTAACAGGAATCCTTCCGGTATTGTTTGACTCCTGATGCTTTTTATATTCTGCTACATTTTTGCGTTTGAGTTCTTTTACCTGTCTGTCATACTCCAGTGTCTCTTTTAACATAACCCGTACTGGCATACTTTAATCAATCGTTTCCTGATTTTCCAGAATCCACAATGCAAATAAATCCCCTGTGGTCTTCTGGCGCATGACAATATCACTTGTACACTCTACTGTGCTTTCTTTACCTGTCTTTGTCGCGACAGTTTCTACCGGCTCCGGTTCTTCCGCTTTTAGCATCTGTTCTACGGATTCCGAAACCTTCTGCCTTATTCAATTGTTTGTTGGGAATAAAAGCACGAATTGTTTCGATGTCCTTGAGGGACTAAGAAAAATCTTGAATATTTGAATTGATATAAATTTGAAACATATGCTTTTGTTTGATCCTAACATTTGACTTGATGTGTGTCAATATACCGTTTTACGTTAATACGTAATTCTGAAACAAACTGATACAATATGATGATACAGTATTGCCCCATTACTTTGAACCGATTATATTAGCAAATAGTACGAAAGAAAAAAGAAATGGTATGATTACAATGGAGGAGTCCGCATGATGAAAGAAAACCAAGACACAAATAACTTTAATACCGTTACGGAACAATGGCTGCAGTACGTCCAATTTACAAAAAAATATTCCACCTATGTAAAGTATCAAAATATATATAATAAATATATTCGTTCCTTTATAGGAAACAGACATACCGATGAGATAACAACTGCAGAATGTCAACAGATTCTGAAAACAGCTTATGGAAAGTATCGGGAAAAAACAATATCCCAGAGCACCTATAACAGCATTAAAATTGTACTATTTCAGATTTTGAATTATGCTGAAAGTCCGGTTTTTATTCAGAAAATTAAAAAGAGTTTTCCTGCCGTATGTCATAACCAATTAAATACGGCAGTCTTGACAAAAGAGGAACAGACTAAATTGAATTCATTTTTATTGCAGGATGTTGATTCTTATAAAATCGGAGTGCTGGTCTGTCTGTATACAGGCTTAAGACTTGGAGAAATATGTGCATTAAGGACAAGCGATATAGATTTTGCACGAAAATGCATCTATGTAAATCAGACTGTACAAAGAATAAAAGCAGATGGCGAAAAGCGAAAAACCCAATTGATCATTTCCGACCCCAAAACAGCATCATCAAAGCGGGAGGTTCCCCTATGCGACTTTCTTCTTAAACTTCTTTTGGATCACATGTCGCAAACCGAATATTTACTTGGTAAAAAACCATTAGAGCCACGAACATATCAATATAGATTAAAACAATATTTCTTGGCATTATCTATTAGAGGGAAACATTTTCATTCTTTGCGTCACACATTTGCAACTAACTGCATTGAGAGTGGTATGGATCCCAAATGCTTGAGCGAAATTCTCGGACATGCCGATGTAAATACTACATTAAACCGATATGTCCACCCTTCCTTTGATTCCAAAATCCATCAGATTAACGTATTTGCGGATACTTATAAGCATACCGATATTTTTTGACCTTATTGTCTTAATCAAATACAGCATGTACGGTTGTTTTTTGATTCTTGGCAGTGCGCAAAGTATCCTATTTTTATATTTCCCTTCAAAAGATTTTCTGATTTCTCTGGCAATATTTCGCAGATTAATCCAATCTGCGAAATTAATGTCCCATCCCCTAAGTACTATCAGGGTTATTCATTCCATATCCACCCCCAAAAATCAATAAGGAAAGAACAGAAAATGGTCAAGATAGAAGGCGAACTGTTACGCAAACTCCAGATGACAGAACTTGAAATGCTCATAGAGGTAGACCGTATTTGCAGAAAATATGAAATTCAATATTTTCTGGACGGCGGCACTTTACTTGGCGCTATCCGCCATAACGGCTTTATACCCTGGGATGATGATGCAGATATCATCATGCTGCGTGGAGAATATGAAAAGTTTTGTAAGGCATGCAAAAAAGAACTGGATACAGAACGTTTTTTTCTTCAGGACTATCGTACGGATAAGCACTATCTTTGGGGATTCGCCAAAATGAGGCGGAATCATACTACTTTTCTCAGGGAAGGACAGGAACATATCAAATGTCATACCGGTGTATGCATTGATATCTTTTACTGTGACAATATTCCCGATGACCCGCTTCTGCGCCGGCTGCATTACTTCTACTGCTATTGTCTTCGTAAAGGGCAATACTCGAAAGTCGGTCAGAAAACGGAAAAGTCCCCTCTTCTACGGGCATGGTATTCCCTGATCAGTAAGTTTCCCAGAAATTTCTGGTTCTGGCAGCTGGAGCTGCTGGCTCATAGACTGAACCGCAAAAGAACGAAGTTGGTCCGCCACGTAACCTTCCCCCTGCCTAAGCGGTGCCGATATGGAATCCCCCGGAAATTCTTTGAGCAATCCGTCGAAAAGGATTTTGTGGGACATTCTTTCAAGATTTTTAAGCAATATGACAAATATTTGAAGATGCTGTACGGGGATTATATGGTACTGCCGCCACCGGAAAAACGACAGGTACACCCGGCAAGTAAAGTGGAATTATAAACGGAAACCGGAATAAAAGCTTACAGCGTCTAACATACTATGCACTTTTACACTTACCTCTATTTAACAATATTCAGGAGAATCAAAAATGAAAGAGCTTGAGTTTAACTTATTAAGGGATATGAAAGAAAAAGAATTGAGAAAATATCCTGATATCTGGACTGAAATAGAAGAATATAAGCTGGCTGTCAGGGCATTAGAAAGGAACGGGTATGCTGCCAATGGAACGATAACCGAAAAAGGCAATGCCGAACTTGAAAAACACAGGGTAGATAACGCCGTTATTATGGCTGCTGGCTACAGCGCACGGTGTATGCCCCTTTCCAGCGTGCTGCCCAAGGGTCTCTTCCGTATAAAGGGCGAAATCTTAATTGAAAGGGAAATTGAGCAGCTTCGGGAAGCCGGCATTGAAGAAATCGTTGTAGTAACCGGATATCTAAGTGATAAATTTGATTATCTGAAGGATAAATTCCATGTCAAACTTGTTCATAATGCCGACTATGACAAATATAACAACATGTCGTCTTTGTATGCGGCACAGGAATATTTAAATAATTCCTATGTCCTTTGTTCTGATAACTATTATGAAGAGAACGTATTCCACAAATATGTGCTCTTCCCGTACTATTCCTGCGTTTATTCCGAGAAATTCTGCGACGAATATTGTGTAACAGAGGTGGCGCCAGACGGCGATATTAACAACATCCACCGTGGCGGGGAACATGCTTGGTATACCATTGGCGACTGCTATTTTGATGCGGACTATTCCGGAAAATTTAAAAAGCTGATGAATGATGAATGGTCCGATCTCAATGTCCGTGGGATGCTTATGGATGATTTCCAGATCAAGCATCTGGATGTATTGCGTTTTAAAAAGAAAGAACGTATGGAGAATAGTATTTTAGAGTTTGATACTCTGGAGGAAATCAGGGCTTTTGATAAAAGCTTTATTAAATTTGAGCAGGAAAATCTTGATGCAGATAATGAAGTCAATCATGTTCTGTATAAATATTCGGAGATCAAATCATATCATTCCGTTCCTACGGAGCAGTTAAGCGGAAGGCTTCATCTTAATGAGAATCTGTTTGGTCCGTCGCCCAAATGCTTTGATGTGTTAAAGAGTATCACACCGGAAGATTTGTATTTATACGACCTTACCCATAAGGACGAACTGGCAGATACCATAGCAAAGTACAGCGGCATCTCCGCTAATAATATCTTTGTACATAACGGCTCT
Organism: Lachnospiraceae bacterium; assembly: GCA_910574745.1. Taxonomy (GTDB): domain Bacteria; phylum Bacillota; class Clostridia; order Lachnospirales; family Lachnospiraceae; genus UBA2882. The sequence continues at coordinate 261,526 of CAJTCE010000001.1, forward strand.
TCCGAGGTAATCAAATCAATATTCAGTATTTTGTTAAATGAAAATGATGTTGTTTTAATTCCAAATCCGGGATGGAGCTACTACAAAAGTGTGGCAGATGCTAAATTCGCCAAATGCGTGGCTTATGAAGTAAAAGAAGGCAAAGCTTCTTATGAATATAATATTGAAGATATTATGTCCAAAGCCAATGAGTATTCTCCCAAAATGATCGTGATAACATCTCCCCAAATGCCTACAGGCTGTGAAATTTCCCATGATGATATTGAAAGGATCATCCGGGAAAACCAGAATTCGATCATTATGCTTGATGAAGCATATTGGGGATATGAAGACTTCTCCAATAAATTCGAGAAAAACATCATTACCCAATACAGCAATGTGGTCATTACGAGGACCTTTTCAAAGTTCTACGGTCTGGCAAATGTCAGAATCGGCTACGGCCTTTGCAGCTATCCTTTAAGAAGAACGATTGGTCTTGATCTTCCACTGTTTCGGGCAAGCGGCATTTCCAGGAAAATTGCCATAGAAGCAATCAAGGATACGGAGTACTATGACAAAATGCGGGCTGAAACAAAGCTTGTAAGAGACTGGTTTATTGATGAATTGAACAAAATGGATGATGTAAAAGCCTATGCGACAGGTTCCAATTTTGTGTTTATAAAACTCGACAATGCGGATGCTGACAGGGTGCGCGTATTTATGGAAGAAAACGGAATATTAATCCGCCTTTTCACGGATAAGGATGCTCTCCGGCTGAGAATAACCATAGGCCCGAAGGACATTATGGAAAGGGTTCTTCTTCAACTGCGCCTTGCACTGAACTGTTCTTAATCAGCATTAGATGATGAATTCAGATATTGGAGGAAAAAATGAGCATGAATAACGATATACTGATCAGCATTATAGTACCCATATATAATGTAGAAGATTATCTTGTGAAGTGCATAGAAAGTATTATCAACCAGACCTACCGGAATCTGGAAATCATTCTGGTAGACGACGGCTCCACAGACGGAAGCGGAAGGATATGTGATACATATGCCGGGCAGGATTCTCGTATTGTTGTGATCCATAAGGAAAATGAAGGCACGGTAGTAGGCGCACGCAAAGCAGGCGCTAAGGCTGCAACCGGCGAATATGTAATCGGCGTGGATGGGGATGACTGGATCGGAAATACCCGAATTGAAACTTTAGTGCGAAAAGGTGTCACATCGGGCGCGGACATGATTTATTTAAATGGCCGCTATATACAATGGGGCGAGGAATATGCTTTGGAGGAACCGCAGATTGAAAACGGCTACTACTCTTCCGATGAAATCTGTTCTTATCTTCAGGATGCAGATGTATGCTTTGTCAGAAACCTTTTTCCGTCTATGGGATGCTGGGGAATCAAAAGGGATTTGAATCTCCGGATACAAATGATGATAGACGACCGCATTCTTACAACCAGCGACCAGGTCTTTTTCTGGCTGTGCCTTTTGGAGGCAGACAGTATTTATGTTCTGAGAGAAACCGGCTATTACTATGTCATGAGACAGACTTCTATTACTCACTTGCCTGGCAGCCGTACACGCCAAAGTATTCCCCTTGTTTATCAGTCCATTAAAGAGGGCTTGGATAAGCATCACTGTAACGCCATTATGTATAGACGGCTTCTTTTCATGATAACCAGAATGCTGATCGAGGTCGATTATGACATTTTCTATCGACATTTTAACGGTTTTTTATATCCATATTCATCTATAAAGGAAGGCAGCCGGATTATTGTCTATGGAGCAGGGCTTACCGGCATCAGAATTATGGAGAGTGTAACCAAAGATAACAAATATCCTGTTTCTGCATGGATAGACCAGAATGTAAAGGATAAAGAGATTGGAGGTTTCTCTCCCTGTGCTCCTGAACATATCCACGAGGTGGAATATGATTATATCGCAATCGCCATTCAAGATTTCACAGTTGCCAAAAAGGTAAAGGTCTTTCTTCTTACTGATCTGAATATAGATGAATCCAAAATAGCCTGCATGGACCCCGATGCCATCAGTCAGGAACTGTTGGATACCTGCTTAAGCAGTACTGATATGCAAATGAAAAAGGATGAAACCGGAGGACATAATGGACTTATATGAAAAAATTTTGAAAAAGGAAGAAAAAATCAGTCTGGTAGGATTAGGATATGTAGGGATGCCCATAGCGGTAGCCTTTTCCAAAAAAGCCGGTGTAATCGGATTTGATACAAACAACGAAAAAATTTCCTTATATAAAATGGGAATCGACCCGACTCTGGAAGTAGGAAATGAGGTTATTTCGGCATGTTCCGTTGAATTCACATCAGATGAAACGATGTTAAGGTCAGCAAAATTCCATATTGTGGCGGTGCCCACGCCGGTAAATGATGACCATACCCCCGGCCTGTCGGCAGTTCAGGGAGCAAGTGAAATCGTAGGACGGAATTTAACAAAAGGCTCCGTTGTGGTTTATGAATCAACCGTTTATCCCGGCGTAACAGAGGATATTTGTGTCCCAATTCTGGAAAAAGCCTCCGGCTTAAAGTGCGGAAAGGATTTTAAAGTGGGATACTCGCCGGAAAGAATCAATCCGGGAGACAAGGTACACCGTCTGGAGAGCATTGTCAAAATTGTCTCAGGAATGGATGCGGAAACTCTGGAAACAGTGGCAAAGGTGTACGAGCTGGTCATTGAAGCCGGTGTGCACCGGGCAGAAAGCATCAAAGTGGCGGAAGCTGCAAAGGTAATCGAAAATTCACAGCGCGATATTAATATTGCTTTCATGAATGAGCTGTCCATGATTTTCAATAAGCTGGGCATTGACACCCAGGAGGTTTTGAAAGCCGCCGGAACCAAATGGAATTTTTTGCATTTCACGCCGGGGTTGGTAGGCGGACACTGTATCGGAGTGGATCCGTACTATCTGACCTACCGGGCGGAAGAAGTGGGCTATCATTCCCAGATCATTCTTTCCGGGCGCAGGATTAACGACGATATGGGGCGTTATATTGCGGAAAATGTAATTAAAAGTTTAATCAAGGCGGACATCCCCGTTAAAAACGCTAAGGTGGGAATGCTGGGGCTTACTTTTAAGGAAAACTGTCCGGATACCAGAAACACAAAAATCATCGATATTGTGAACGAATTAAAAGAATACAACATTAATCCTGCTATTTATGACCCCATTGCGGACAAGGATGAGGCAAAGCGCCTGTATGGCGTAGAGTTTGCAGGCATGGATGCTTTTCAGAATCTGGATGCGCTAATTCTTGCGGTGGCGCATGACGAGTTTAAAAGGCTTCCAAAGGATACCTTCGATAAGATGTTCAAAGGTAAAAAGGTGTTGATAGATATCAAAGGAATTTTAAACCGGCAGGAATATGAGGATAACGGATATCTGTATTGGAGACTTTAAGCGGTAATCCGGGAAAGGGCTTTTATGAACGTAATTATTTATGGAACCGGGGAAATTGCCAGGGAGAACATAGATTTTTTCCAACAGAATAAAGACATCATAACCGTAAAATGTTTTACTGAGACCACTCCGACCACATCCGAATTTTACGGTTATAAAGTAAATCCTGCATCAGAATTAGTATTAGATGATATTGATTACATTATTATGGCTATGTCAGCAGGCGGGGAAGCTGTAGAATATCTTAAGACACTCTACGATGTCATTGATGAATGGTACTTAAATGACCGAATCATGAGAGTTGAAATGTTCCGGTATTTTTTTTCAAAAAATAAACTTCTCAAGATGTTTTCACAAAATTCGGGAGTCAATACCGAAGAATATAGAGACCGGAAAATAATCGTATCCCTGACAAGCTATTCGAAAAGGCTGCCGAGAACTTACCTGGCAATCGAAAGCATATTGGAACAAAGTGTTAAAGCAGACAGGATAATATTATACCTGGATAAGGACGAACAGATTCCAAAGCGCCTGCTTGATATGCAGAAACGCGGCTTGGATATACAGATTCGACCGGAAAATATAGGCGTTCATAAAAAATATTATTACGCAATAAAGGAAAATTCTGAAGATATTGTTATTACGGTTGATGATGATATTTATTATGAAAAGGAACTGATAGCTTCGCTGCTGGAAAGCTATCAGCGTTATCCCCACGCCGTATCAGCCAGAAGAGTTCATAAAATGTTAAAAGACAAAAACGAAAATCTTTTAGACTATAATATGTGGGACGAAGAATGTAAAAGTGTTCTTGAACCATCCATGGGGTTGTTTGCACTCGGTGTGGGAGGCGTTCTCTATCCTCCTCATTGTATGCCGGAGGAAGTTTTTAGTAAAGAAGTGTTTAAAGATATCTGTATGAAAAATGACGATATATGGCTGAAATTTATGCAGATTTTAAACAATACCCCGGTAGTGTACGTCAAAGGAGAATATGATCAGCCGATGCCGGTGGTTACCGACAATACCAGCGCTCTCAGCAATACGAATGTCGCCAGTAATCAAAATGATCTGCTTATAAAACTTGTTGAAAAGCATTACGGTATTTCCCTTGCGGATTATGTTTAGGCGTTTTAAAAACGCCTGATTAATGATACAAAATAATATCAGGAAAAGAGGAATCTATATGTTGAATGAAAATTTTATTGTTACTGCAGGGTTCTGTTGGGATGTAACGCTACAGGACAGATTCAAAAATCCCTTATATCTGGAGCCATATGGATATAAAGTATATTCCCAGAATGATGAAGACGGTATAATTCATGAAATATTTAAACGTATCGGCTGTACTGACAAACGTTTTATCGAATTTGGCGTCCAAGACGGTCTGGAAAGCAATACCCACTGTCTTCTTTACGAAGATTGGCGCGGACTCTGGATCGAAGGGGAGAAAAAATATTATAATTTTATCAATCAAAAATTCCATTCGGTTATTCAGTCCGGACAGTTAAAGGTCTTAAATTCATATGTTACCAGAAGCAATATTAACCAATTATTTGAAGAATCCGGATTTACCGGAGAAATTGACTTATTAAGCATTGATATTGACGGAAATGATTATCATGTATGGAATGCATTAAAGTGTTTAAATCCCCGCGTTGTCGTAATCGAGTATAATGCAAAATTCCCACCGCATTTGGAATGGATCATGCCCTACAATGAAAATTATATCTGGCGTGGAACAGATAGGCACGGGGCATCACTCAAGGCATATGAAATATTGGGAGAACAACTAGGATACGCTCTGGTTGGAACAAATATTTCAGGAGCAAACGCCTTTTTTGTGAGAAAGGATTTAGTAGAACACAAATTTGTAGAGCCTGCAACTGCAGAGATGTTATATAATCCGGTACGATACAAATATCTCAAATTTATAAGCGGTCATCCGCCAAAAACCTGTCTCAGATATTCCGGAGAAGGAATGGCCGGAGATTTTGATATTTCAGGCGACAGCTTTATTTTACATAACGGATTTTACAAGCCCGAATACGATGAGGATGGGAAATTTGTTTTGCAGTGGATGAGAGGACATAATTGCGAATCTTTTTTACACAGTTCAGTAGATATGCCCAAAAAGGCAAAAATAACCTTTGATAATGAAATAGAAGGACTTGAAATAATTGTTTGTATCGAGGGCGGAAAAAAGCAGACCTTTTCTGATATCAAAAAGGGCGAACAAAGTATTTTCCCTGTTATTGAGCATGATTATTCCTTCGGGGATATTTTAAAAGTGGATATTGAAGTTGACAAACTGTGGAGTCCCCGGGAAGTATATGGGACGGATGATGCGAGACCTTTTGGAATAGCTATTAAAAATATTGAAGTTTTTCAATGATAGCAGGAGGAAAACTAGATATGCGTATGGACTTTTATTCACATTATTTGCAGATAATTAAGGAAAACATAAATAGATATTCCGGGAAGAAACTGGTTATTTTTCCTTTTGGCGAGCAAGGAATGGTGTTTAAGAACATTTTAAATTCCGCTTATGGTATACAGGAAAGCTATATCATCGACAACGGACTATATAAATATAATAAAGATATTTTACCCTTTAAAGCCTTGGAAAATATGGATGGTAAAAATCTGCTCTTCTTTTTAGTCGCAACAGATAAGGAGCTGAATTGTGAACTATATAACAAAATTAAAACAGAGCTTCCTGATTCCGAAATCATCAATGTGCTGGAGCCCTTAATCATACCGGTGGAAAATAAAGAAAAATGGTTTAAAGAGTTTAAAGCACTGCTAAAGGTAAAACGCCTTGTTTCTGATAGAGAGTATATCAGAATCGGAAGGATGAACGATGGCGGCTATGTAATGTTAGATGATTTTCATGCCGGAATGAATGCCTACAGTTTCGGAATATGTGATGATGTTTCTTGGGATAAGGAAATGGCTGACAGATATGAAATAAACATCTTTATGTATGACCATACAATTTCAAAGCTGCCGGAATATCACAAAAAATTCCACTACTTTAAAGCAGGTATTTCCGGTAAGGACGATTTTGCAAATCAGGTTTTCTCCATGGAAACCCTCTTAAAAAACAATGGAGATGCAGAAAATAAAAACTTAATTTTGAAGATGGACGTAGAAGGCGCTGAGTATGATTTTCTGGAGAATACATCTTCTGCAATCATTAATAATTTTAAGCAGATGGTGTTTGAGCTGCACAATATTACCAAATTAGAGAATCGGGATAAAATAAAAAAAGCATTGGAAAAGTTAAATGAAACACACCAGGCTGTCTGGGTTCACGGAAATAATTGTAATTATGCAGAATATGAAAACGACATGATTGTGCCAAATACTATAGAAGTACTTTATCTGAATAAAAGTTACTACTCCTTTGAAGATGGAGAAGTTTGCTTTCCTTGGGACATAGACCAGTCCAACAAATATAAGTTAAACGATTTTTCATTGGGAAATTGGGGAAAATAACTGCTTATTTCTGATACTTCTTTTTGTTGCAGAAAATAAGCATAACAGATTTTTCCTTCAGCGTCTTATCCCAGCTTAAATTAGAAACGTTACGAATAAGATCATTTTGCAGCGTTTTCATTTTTGATTTACGGTAAATAAATTTATCCATATAAACATCCCCTCGTATTCAAAAAGCAATTTTTATATCTCAAATTATTATAATTTAAAACATAATAATCGCCTTTTGAATACGAGGGGATGTTAGAATAAAATGTTTTTTCCTATTTCAAAGCTGCAAATATCACTTCTCCATATGTTTTTAAAGGTTCTTCCTCCTGCACTTCTTCTTTTCCGCGCATCAGGAACTGCTCCATCTGAATCAATGTACCATCTGCGCTCTCCCTGAGAACTTCCTTTTCCAGTTTCTGATAAATCTCATTCACGGAAGAATCGTCAGCAGAATCATCCGCCAAGACCACACTCTCACTGCCCTGTCTGTCATATAATACCCTTACGTTCTGAAAAAGCACAGCCATATTGCTCTTCCTGCACAGTCTTACAACGGTATCCGGGTCTCCATAATATCCGTGACCGAATTTCAGGATCGCCTCTCTCTCTTCATCCTTGGTCAAATCGCAGCAGATTCCCCAGCCTGCGCCGGAATATTCCTTTACCAGCTGCTGATATTTTTTCCACAGCTTCGGCTCCATCTCTTTTACAAAGTCGGATTTTGACAAATTTGCGCACCATAAAAGCGCAATCTCTTCTTTCTGTCCTTCAAAAACTGCCAAAGTATTTCTGATCTTATCAATCATTGCGTCGCCGTGTTCTAAAATAGCTTCCGGAACCGTATTATATAAAATCACTTTCTTCCGGCTTCCATCGCCTTTAAATAGCATCTTTTTCCATTCTTCCGGCATCTTAACGGCGTTCCTTCTCTCCCTTACCTTATCACATTTAGGAGAACCCAGACCTAAAATCTTTTCTTCCCAAACCGCCTCGGTATCTTCTCCTGCAAATTCGGTCAGCTTTTTAATATACATTTTCCTCATCTGCTCAGACTGCACAATAACCTTATCGGCACACACAACTCCGGGCATCGTACAGTAATAGTCCATCATTGAAAACGCCCCCGTATCCTCTTCCTCAAAATCATCCAGCACAAACCACGGTACGTATACCAGTTTATCCGTATACTTTAGCAGCTCCTTTGCATAGAACATCGGCGGGATAGTCGACACAATGCTATATTCATCATAAGGATTATGTATGAATATCATATCCGGATGCTGCAAAGTAAAATTAAAGGTTTCAAAATTAATAACCGAAACTTCCCCCGGGAACTGTTCGCCTTCATAGCATACTTCTCCCAGCGTACCGTCAAATTCCCTTTCACAATAAGGGAGCGGAACTACATATACATCACAGGACGGATCCGAAACAGCCGCCTTCCAGATGCTTTCAAGAGAATCCCACAAGGAAGCCTTATAAGGCATAAATACTATCACTTTTCGCTCTATGATATCTTTCTGCACGCTGTCCGAAAGTCTGGCAAGAATTTCTTCAAACAGCTTATCAATCTCATCTGCATCTGTCTCGCTCCCTTCCGCAATCATTTCATGCACATTATAAAGCACTTCACAAAACTGCTCCAGAATACCTACCGTAATATATCCCTGACCTTTAACTTCTTCTATCCGGCCTCCTAATGTAATAGCTCCCTCCTGACAATCTTCCAAAAGTTCCAACGCTGACTCCGGATTTCCCTGACTAATCTCCCGGACAACGCTTTCCCTTACCATTTGGAACAGATGGAGCATTTCCTGCGCATAAGACTTAATCCCTACGCTTTCTTCTCCGCATTCTTCCCTATTTAAATCCGCTTCCGAAAAAATATATTTTTTAAACAGTGTCAGTTTTGAATCCAAATCCTTCTCCAATTTCTTATAAAAAGGATAACCATGTCCGCCATACTGCCGTACAGGCTGCATATATTCAACGCTTTTATGTCTCATGGCGCCATCATATGCTATGGGTACGTCTATATGTCCCACCTCAAAAGGAAGGCTGATTGTTTTTTTGTAATACTTTACCGGTTCTTTATAATCCCATTTCGTACGGCTTGCCGCATTGGTAAGATATTCGGAGCCTTCGCCCGTATATTCCCTGCACAGATTTTCCGCCATCTGAAAGAGCTGACGCTTTATGGGCTGATTTTTATCCAGCTTAATACCATAAATGTCCTCGATCTGTTTCAGATATCCGTCCACTTCTTCCTGTTTCTCTCCCCCAAACATATCGGCCACTGTAGATATTGCGCCAATCTGTTTGGTCAGCATTTTATCCTCTTCCTCTGTAGGCGGAATATAGTCCAGCGGAAAGATATCCATCCCTGCCACAAAGGGAAATCCATGAAATTTGTTTAAAAAAGCCCTGTCTATCCTGATCCTCCGGCTATTATAAAGACGTGTCAGATAATCATCATGGCTGCCGTCCTGGGAATGATCGAAATTCAAAATCCCATATCCTTCCGGCAGCTCATCCAGAGCCACCTTATTGAATATGTCATAATCCTTTCGCAGCATACTGATATCCATATCATCGTCCCACGGTATAAAACCGCCATGACGTATGGCTCCGATTAAGGTTCCGTAATCAGCCTGATAATGAATATTATGCTTCCTGCATATCTTCTCAATATCTTCCAAAACTTCCAGCTGCGCCGCCCATGCTCTTTTCATCATTGAGGGAACGTAAAATCCGTCTCTAACCTCATCCTCAAAATAACTTTTAGGAAATTCCATTTTCAATCCTCCTTATGACCCGCTTATATCCCCGTTTTTAATTTCCGGCTAAATATTTCATAAATTCCTTTTTGTTTTCCTGCGCCGTTTCAACCGGACGTCCAAGGTCTTTTCTGGAGTCCATTGCGACTTTGATTTCCACAAAAACCATGCCTTTTTTATCTAAAATCTGCGGAATAACTTTTTCCAGTTCTTCATGACTTTTAATTTCCTCATAGAAGTCATATCCCATTTCCTTTGCAGCCCTCCAGTAATCAGGCGCTGCGCCAGCAGGCATTCCTCCTACAGATTCATGGGCTTCGTTATTTAAGCATATATGTACCAGATTCTCCGGCTTCTGTTTTCCAAGAAATGCCAGAGAGCCCATATGCATCATAAGAGCGCCATCCCCCTCAATACAGATCACTCTTCTATCCGGTCTGTTAGAAGCAATTCCAAAGGCAATCATGGATGCATGCCCCATTCCTCCCACAGTCATAAAGCATTCCGAATGCCCGCCAAACAATTGATTGCTCTGCTCATAAACCTCTCTGGAAATTTTACCTGTAGTCGATACGACTATATCGTTTTTATTCAGGCCTTTTAGTATTTCTTTAATAGCATCTTCTCTGATAATAGAATGGGAATTCCTGTATTCCAAAGCTCCTTCTTCTCTGAAAGTTCCCGGAACGGCAACAATTGCATACTGCCTGTTACAATCCAGTTCTTTCCCGGCCTTTGCCATGATTTCCACAAGCTCTGTTTCCGTTGTGTCCGGGGAAATAACGTCATAAGGAATGTCCAAAACCTCCAACATGGGCAGCGTAACCGTACCCATAAACTTATGCTGGGGCTCATCCTTTTTGCCCGGCTGTCCCCTCCATCCGATCAACAATAGCATAGGAATGCCATATACCTTTTCGTTAGCAAGAGACGTAATTGGATTTACGGTATTTCCCAGACCGCTGTTTTGCATATAAACGCACGCCGGCTTTCCCGAAGATAAATAGCTTCCGATTGCAATTCCTACAGCCGCTCCCTCATTGGCAGATACAAAATGCCGAAAAGAACTGTCGGCATGTGCATTTATATGATTGCAAAAGCCTTTCAACGCCGAATCTGGCACACCCGTAATGGTATCCATATTTAATTTCCTTAATTGTTCAAGAAAAAATGCTGTTTCCATTTCGCTCTCCGTATTATTTCAATGCTTTATGCTTCAATAGCAGGTTTAATAATTTTTTCAATCAACAATTCTGCAACAGGATCAATTTCCTCAAATGCCACTTCCTTGGGAAGCGTAACTCCAAACCGGTCTTTTACTTTTTGTAACAGCTGATCCGTATAGACAAGTCTGCCGTCCGCAACATTTTCTATTCCGTCAAAAGCAATGGACTGTCTGTTGGCATTTCTCATAGCTTCCATGGAAAATACGGAAGTATCGATTCTCATATCAACACAGTCCTTTGATGCGTCCAAAATTACCGGATATCCTCCGATTTCTCCAAAGGCTCCCGGCGAGAAAAAACGCCTTACTTCTTTTTCCCTGATTCCGTCTATGATATCCTTTATAATTTCATAATTGCTAGAGGCGTTCATAATGTTCCGTTTCCCGTCCACCGGCATGGCAATCTTACATTTTTCAAAAATATCCTTCTGTGAAAGCTCTGCCTCTTTTCCTTGATAGAAAACCTTCAGAAGCTGCTCCATTCCTTCCGTGTGTCCTTCTTTGCTGATCACAACATCGTGGAAGTGAGCTGTTGCCAGTACCACATCCACATTCCAGAAATCTTTTATTCCCATTAGCTCAGCAGCGGCATATTTGATTCTCGGAATCAGATGATTTAAGTTTCCGCTTCCGAAATCCGGATAATTTTTTCCTGCCGTTTTCAGCCACGGAATAACCGCATCTGAATAGGAGGTATTCATGACGATCGCCTTTGATTCCGCCATACCGTAAGCTTCCATCATATTTTTGATATATTTAACGGACAAAGGCGTCCATATCCCATACGCTCGAAGATTGGACCATGAAATGCTTCCATATTTCAGCCCGGAATAAACCCTGCTGGAATTTACGATAATATCCGGCTGATATTTTCCAAATACCTCCGCCATCTGCTGTGTATTATTAAAGTCCACACCCGGCTCTATGACAACGGAAGATTTATTCAGCCCTCTTATGAGCGCCCCGATGCGGATAATATTCACATTGCTTTCCATCTTATCGGCGCTTCTGCCTACTACCACAACCCGAATGCCTTCATCATTCCTGCTTAAAAGATAGTCTAACAAATAAGTTCCTACGCTGCCCAATCCCATAATCATGATAGTAATATTTTTTTCTTCCACATGCTCTTTTAAGGCTTTAAGCTTTATTTCTGATTCTTTCATGTCAAATCTCCCACATCATTTATTTTTATTCCCAGTAGCAAATTTTTTTGATAACCGCCTCATGGGTTCTCACTCCGCATGTACCATCCGGATTTACTATAGAAGCCCTTGCAAAACGCATCCGCTCTTCCTTTTTTTCGTCTTTCCCATCTTTTATCATTTGAATAAAATCTTCCACCGTCGTTCCCTCGGATACAAAATAATGAGAATAGAAATCGCAAAAAACCTGATGTTTCCTGCCCTTACTGTTTCCCCTCAAAAGTAATGCCGGCTTTTCCAAAAAAGTATATTGAAGAACCAGGGAACTGAAATCGCCAATCATTCCATCTGATGCTGTCAGGCTCTCTCCGGAATCCCCGTTTTCATCTACGATTCCATTTTCTGCCTTCTGTACCTTCTCATAAATTATCTGATACTCCTCCATCCAATCCTTCTTCATCATTCGCAAAGTCTGAAGCAGTAAAGGATGCGGCCTCCATATGAGCGCAAGAGACTGATCCGACAGAATCCTGTCTATCACAGTATTTGTCTGAAATATCCAATTATCATCTGACAGCAGATCATTGATGCTGGAACAAAAAAGCAAAACCTTTCGATCCTTAATGACCGGCTGCCATTCCTCTTTCCCTTTTCTGCCCAATTCTTTTAACTCGCATATCTTGTCAATTTTGGGGCTTCCGGTAACAAGAATCTTTTTACCGTCAATCCCGCTGTATTCATAGGCAGTCTTTAATTTGTCGGATTGAAGTACTACATAATCGCTTTGAACCGCCCCCTTTGTTCTGTAGCCGATTCCCAAAGTTTCAAATTTACTGCAGGCGCTGGCCATATAATAAGGAACATATACCATGACCGCTCCCCATTTTTTAAGATTTTCCATAAAAAATGCAGGATGAATACAAGTAACTTGATTATATTCATCATAGGGATTGTGAATATATACAATGTCCGGATTTTCCACTTCTATGCTGTAATTATGATAATCCAGAATATGTATCTCCTCCGGAAAGCTCCCGCCTTCATAATGCATCCCTTCTAATTTCCCATCTTCCCCTTTGTCATAATAGGGAACGGGAATTACCTGACATTCGCATCTTTTATCCTTTCCGGCCGCCTTCCATATACTTTCCAGACTGTCCCACATGGAATATTTATAGGGGAAAAATGCAATTTTTATCTGCACGTCCGTCTGCTTTACATGCCGGCGGATTTCTTCCAGCTTCCTGCCGCAATCAGCGGTCAGAATATCAGCGTCTTTCCCATTTTCCATAGTCTGACTCAACAGATAAAGCAGCTCGCAATATTCCTCCAAAAGGCAAATAAGCCCTTTATCCGTCTGTTCCCGGGCTTCAACGGCTTTCCCGATTTCCATTGCCGACTCCTGCAATTGTGTAAGCCACTCAAAAAGCTGTGACTCGTCTCTGTTCTCCCATTGCTGTGAAACAATTCCTTGAACATGTTCCATGAGATCCAGCATTTTCATAATATTATTTTTCAATAACAGCCTCATCTGAATCCTTACAAATCTCCTTCGCAATCTTCAAAATCTTCTCTGGTGTTACAGTTTACCCAATATTTTAAAGGAACGATTTCTATGTTCTCTCTCTTTACCGCATTAAAATATTTTTCAATAAATATAAGATTTGTTCCCTGCCATTCTTCTTCCGGCATTTTCCCTACAATGGTTTCCACTGCTTGCCTGTCTTTCATTTTCCAGATTTGACCCGAGTTATAAATTCTGGAAAATGGTTCCCTGATCTGAAAAAAGCCATGGGAGGTATCATACTGATATCTTATTTCATCTTTATCATTGATATAGATAATAACAGATTTATCAGAACGTATATCCTCACAGTTGACAGTCAGACAGCTTTTCTCCGACTGCTTAATCTTCTCAAGCTCTTCTCCCAAGACAGCCAGATCGCCTTCCGCAAAAAGAATTTCAGAACAGTTCTCGTCCTGCAGACATGTCCTGATTCCTTTATAAAGACTGTAACCCGATCCGTATTGCTTAAAGGAATCATTATAAACCGTTTCTATGGAAAAAGGAAACTCGTCTTCAAATTCCCTGATATAGGCTTGTAAGGCTTCATATTGATATCCGCCCACCACAACCGCTTTGTCATATCCCATACACTTTTTCAGCATGGAATACAATAATGTCTTCCTCTTTTCTTCCTGATAAAAGATACATTTAAGAGAAGGGATTTCTATGTTCTGATTAAACCTTTCCGAACAGCCTGCCACTGTAATAATCACATATCTCATGCTAATCTTCCTTTTTATCTAAACGATATTTTACACATCTCTCAATTCCTTCACGCAGGGAAACCGCAGGCTGCCACTTTGTCCTTTCACAGAGCTTTTTAGAAGACAGTAATCTTCTTTCAGGATCTGCAGAACGATATCCTTCAAATTCTATATCATACTTTTCCAGCTTCAGAGCCTTTGCACAAATATCCACCAGCTCCAATATAGATACTTCTTCTTCGGTGGCAACATTATACACCGTTCCGTCCAGCGTATCTTTTCCGTCAATAACCGCAAGCACCGCCGAACAGCTGTCCTGATTATGCAGAAATGTTCTTTTATTTTTTCTGGAATTTTCTAAGAGCTTAACCGACTGTTTTTCTATCAGCTCCGTAATAATATGGGGAACAATATGCTTTGCATACAACTCGTTGTCACTGTATACATTTGCAAAACGAAGGGAGCAGCCTTTAATCCGCCCCTTGTCTACTGCATCCTTCATAAAAAATTCCGTCAAAAGCTTTCCTGCGGCATAGCTGGTCCTCTGACTGTGTTCCGCCGTTGCAAATAATATGTAATCATCTTCCTTAACGCCATTTTCATTCCATGACTGCATGGAATAAACCTCCGAAGTGGAACAGTTAATATAAACGTCCGCCCCTACTCTGACTGCCTGCTCCAGAAATTCCTTCATTCCTATTACATTAGTCTGAAAGGTTGCTTCCACATCATAAAAATACTCCGTATGAACAACTGCGGCACAGTTTATATAAATTACCCTGTCATAGTTTTCCTTTGCCGCAAGCACCTTCTTCTCCAGCATTTCCATTGTAGGCGCATCATTGATATCTCCCTCAAAAAAATCAAGGGAAGGGGAATTTTCAATATCCGCAATGGTATGTCTGGAGGAAGCAAAGAAATTGTCGAATCCGATAACAGTTTCCCCTCTGGCAATAATCTGACGCGCCAGCTCATTGCCTGTCATTCCCGTCATCCCGCTTATAACATATAATTCCTTCATCATTTCCGCCTCCAATTATTTCATTGGTATCAGTGATAATATCTCTTTAATAGACATGCAATCCTGTCCTGATTCATAACAACGCTCATTTTCCAATATAGAACAAGCTACTTTTTTCATTGCCGGAAAAGCTGCTCTCAGCAAATGATTTGCATAAATAACAATATTGATTCCGTGAGCTTTAAGCTGATCCTCATACACACAGCTATATGAAGTAGGCACTACTACTAAAGGTGTTTTAGTGTTTTTACTTCTAAAACGGTCTGCAAACTCAAATATTTCATCAGGAGTGCTTTTTCTGCTGTGTATCATAATTCCGTCTGCCCCGGCCTCCACATAAGCAAAAGCTCTTTCAAGGGCGTCTTCCATTCCCGCTTCAAGAATCAGACTTTCCACTCTGGCAATCAGCATAAAATTGCTGGAAATAACAGATTTTTTTCCCGTTCTTATTTTTCTGCAGAAATTTTCAATGCCATCCTGGTGTTGTTCAACGTCATTCCCCAACAGAGAATTTCTTTTCAGTCCGATTTTATCCTCGATAATAACCGCCGAAACACCCACACGCTCTAAGGTTTTGATATTATAAGCAAAATGCTCGATAAGTCCTCCCGTATCGGCGTCAAAAATAATGGGCTTGGATGTTACCTCCATAATATCTTCAAGATTTTGAATCCTGGATGTCAAATCCACCAGTTCAATATCCGGCTTTCCCTTTATGGTGGAATCACACAGGCTGGAGAGCCATATTCCGTCAAAGCTCCGACGTTTTCCGTTATTTTCAGAATGTACCTTTTCCACGATCAATGCGCTGAGACCGTCATGGGCAACCATGATTTTTACCAGCTCTCCCCTATTTAGCAGCTGCCTCAGCTTTTGTCTCCGCTGCTCCGGCATTCCTCTGCTATCCTTCAAATAACTGTTAAATAAAGAAAGTCCTTCATTTTCATAATAGGGGATTTCGATAATCTCTCCTCCCCATTCAGCCATGACCCTGGCGGCCCGCTCTTTTACCTCTTTTTGGTATCCCTGATTCCAGTTGTCGCCGTGTATGATATAATCCGGTCTGACCTTTTTCAAATTTTCATCATAGAAAATGTCGTTCTGTACAATTACGTGGGATACGCCTTTTATATTTTCAATGATCTTCATACGCTCGGTCAGGGATATAATGGGGGATGTCTCATATAACGCTACATATTCATCGCTTAAGACTCCTACTGTCACTTCTCCGTATTCCGCTGCTTTCTTGATGATATTAATGTGGCCCGTATGGATAATATCCGTAGATAAACACATATATACTTTTTTCATTTTAAATTCCCTTTCTTATCCTTTCTTTGTAAAATACGTCTACATCGTCGGTAAATTTCTTTATCTCTGATTCGATATCATATTTTACAGTCAGAAGTTCTACCGATTCATCATCTGTATCCCATATGGCAAAATGTGCGTTGGGGTTATGATTCCTTGGTTGTCCTACCGAACCGGGATTAATAAAAACAGTCCTTTTCCTGTATCTTAAGCTCTTGTCATCACTTTCATAAAAGTATTGATAATCATGCGGAATATGGGAATGACCCGAAAATACATAATCAAATTCCTTATATTGTGAAAAACCTTCCCCCGCCACAATGCTTTTCCAGAAAAAATCTTCTAAAGAACCATGAACAGCAAGACATCTTTTCCCTTTTATGCAAAAAACTTCCATTCCCTTTTGATTTATACCCATTAAATACTCCAAAGAATATTCCGTCAGCCGGGTTCTTGTATACTTTGCGGATGTTTTTCCCCGTTCGCTGGAAAAACGTCCGAAATCTTTATTTATTACAGCATGCTCATGATTTCCCCAGATATTAACAACTATTTTCTCTTTTGGAATATTTGATATTCTTTCTATTACTTCATTTGAGTCAGGACCATAATCGATTAAATCACCCAACAGTATTATACCATCTGTTTCTTTTTGGAAAGCCGCATGTAATACCGAGTCCAAAGCAGCCGCATTACCATGGATATCCGATATAATCAGAATCCTTTTCATTTCATCCGGGTTCATAGCATATCTCCTGCAAATTAATTCTTTATTTACTTTTGCTAAAAAAATGCCTCTTCTCGTCTTGGAGCAGAGGCCTTAAAATATTTACCCGCTATTTTTTCTTATCCAAAAAAAAGGAGCTTGCATGTTTAAAATTATTGCTGGTCTTATAATAGTCGGATGCAACCTTGGTGGAAACTCTCTTCTGTACCAGTTCCTTTTTACTTCTTGTCAAAGAAACAGACAGCTTATTTTTGGTTCTTGTTTCAGCAGCAGAAATTCGAGCGCCCAAATCAACACCATTTTCAATCAGCTTTTGTAATACTACAATTTCTTTTTTATACTTATCCTTTTGCGTCAGCAATTCATCTTTGACACGCTGATATGTACTGTCAAAGCCCTCGTCCAGCTTTACCATCTCGTCAAGCAGCGAGGCCTTATCATCAACCAATTTATCAAAACGCTCTACATCCAGTGTTTCTGCTTCCGCAACGTTCAACTGAATCTTGCTTTTGTCAAGGATTTGCCGTAAAATTCTTTCTTTCTTCTCTAACACCTCTATAAGCAGCTGCAATTCGTTTGTCACGTTTCATGCCCCTTTTCAACTGTCTTCATAACGTCTTTCCATGTATCCCGAATCATTCGGCTGTATTCCAATGCACGCTCCAGCTCTGCCACATCTTTTTTCATGTTGCCCTGAATCAATGCCTGCATGATACAGTTATATACATTGCGAAAATCCTTTGCTACAGGATATTTATCATTAAGCGTAGCGGATAGATGATCCACTATCCGCTCCGCTTTCATAATATTAGTATTTGCCTTTTGAAATTCCTTATTCTCAACGGCCGCAATAGCTATATTCGTAAACTTAATAATCCCCTCATACAGCATTAATGTCAATTCCGCAGGCGTTGCGGTTAAAATCTTACTGTCCTGATATTTCGCATATGGGTTTCCAATCATTGCCATTTTTGTTACTCCTTATGAATTACAGCCATATAGAACCGTTTTGCATTTCATATAACTTTATGAAGAAAACAGTGAACTGATTGCATTCTGCTTGGAGGAAAGCTGCGCAAGCGCCGTCTCCATTGCAGCAAACTTATCATACCACTTATCTTCATAAGCCGTCAATGCCTCTTCCGCTTTTTGTATCTTGGTTTTATATTCCTCTAATTCTTTGTTTAACTGTATGTCGTTATATGCCTTTTTATAGCTCTTAAAATCCGGTATTCTTTCTAAGGTCTCACTCATGGAACTATATAAATTATTCGCCAATTGTGAGAAGAAAGACTGAACCGTCTCGGGATCGCTGGCTATCATTGATTTTAAAATGTCCGTGCTCTCAGAAGTACTGGTGTCTTTAGGATCTCCTGCAATATGATATGCATGTCTCTCATTTGCATCCGTATTGAAATATCCTAATGTAGCAATACCGAAGCTGGACAGATACATCTCCTTGCCGTCTACTGTAACGCTTCCCATCATAGTGGTTGTCATTGCGGAAATAACCGAATTTAAAGAGGAATCCTTTCTGAGCAGAGACTCCTTGATCTTTTTCTCCCATTCCTCAACCTCTGAATCCGTCAACGCCTCTTTTTCTTCAGAAAGCAACGGCTCGTAGCCTTTTGAAGATTCAGCATTATACAATTTATCCATCTCATTGATCAGGCTGTTGTACTGATTAAAGAAATCTCTGATAGTATCATAAATACCATCATAATCATCCATAGTGGTAATGCTGAGTTCCTTGAAGGAACCGTCCGCATTTTTATCGGATAAGCCGGTTGCCGTATATGTGGTTCCGTTAATCTGGAATGTATTGGTGGTGGATTCATATCTCGCACCATTTAAGTACATAACCGCATTTTCGCCTTGAATCTTAACAGCGCCGTCAGGATTAGAAGCATCCTCTACCAGTCCTAAAGTTTTTAACAAAGCGTCATCTCCTGTAAAGGAAAAGTCGTTGTCCTTGCCTGTTTCCTTAGCGCTGATATACAATCTCTGCTGACTTTCGTCAAAGTTAACGTCTACCCCGCCTGCCTTTAACTGGCTTACAAGACCTGACATGGTTGTATCTGCATCAATGGTAACTTCCGTATCATTAATTTTAAAGGTAGAGCCTGCTGCAATGCCTAAATCTGTCACTTTGGTGTCAGCCGTTACCTTTCCACCGTCTGCCGTCTGTAACTTACCGCCTGTAAGATAACCTGCCTTCGCAAGGCTCTGTACCGTGGCAGTCTGCACGCCGTTAACAGACGTTGCCCCTGCAACTACAGATAAGATACCCGTCTGGGAAACTGTTGATTTTTTCTTTACATATGCATTATCAAAACGCAATTTATCAATTGTACTGTTTAAGCTGAGAATCTTTGTATTCAGCGATTTCCACGCGTCAACCTTCCAGCTTAATTTGGTCTGTGCCTTTTTCAAATTGTTAAGAGATGTCTTTTTTGCGCTGACCAGCTGGGTAATCATACTCTCTGTATCCAATCCGGAATTTAATCCTGTTATTCTTATTGCCATGAAAACTCCTCCTATCTTCTCTCATCTACTAATATTCCAGCCATCTCCCAGACCTTTGCTATCATATCAAGGGTTTTTTCCGGGGGCAGCTCTTTAATAACCTCTTTGGACTCTTTGTCGATAATCTTAATGGTCACTCTCTGCGTCGCTTCGTGAATGCCAAATACCGCTTCCGAATTGGTCATACTCTTATTGAGCTTTTCAACTGCCTGCTTAATCTGTTCGTTGCTGGGCTGCTGATTCTGATATTGGGCCTCGTTAGAGGTTCCGTCTTTTTTGCCGTCCGCTTTTGCCACAACGACCGTTGTGGGATCCGGAGCAATCTTTTCAACCCGGGGATTCGCTTCCGTGCTTCCCGAAACGGGCTGTACAGGCTCAACCTTTGCAGTTGCCTGAACTGTCATAATACTTCCTAATGGTTCAATTGCCATATTCTCCACCTCCATGTGAAAAAATGTTGTTTGTTACTTTTTGCGATACTCACGCAATTTCTGTTATCTTGTAATGTATATCGGCAAAAAAAGAAAAATGTTTAGAAATATCATAAACATTTTTCCATGAATTTGCAATGTATTTAAAACAGCTTCTTTAAGGCATCAAGTGATTCAGACGCTGCCGCCTCCTTTGTGGACTCCTGAATCTGTACATATACCTCCTTGCGGTATATGGGAACTTCCTTAGGTGCAGTGATTCCCAGTTTAACCTGTTCGCCCTTTACCTCAAGGACGGTTATTTCGATGTCATTGTTGACAACAAGGGCTTCTCCTTTTTTTCTGGATAATGCTAACATATCACTTGCCCTCCTTTTTTGCCTTTAAAATATCATAAACGGGAAATTTTACCTCTAGGCCTTCATTTTCCGCTATGACCTGGCAGGCCATGCAATTTTTTGCATTAATTACGATGGGACCCTTTAAATTGACGGTCATTTTTGTAATATCTTCCGGAACGGTAATGGTTACCAGCACCAGCATATCTTCTACGGCAAGCTCGCCCAAGGGAGTTAGAAGTTCGTCTTCCACAACCGGATCATAATTATCCAGAATCTGTAACGGATTTACCACGGGAATCGCAAAGTTTCCATCCTGCATGGACTGAAGCCACTGGATGCCCTTTCCGCTTTCGCTGTCTGTGTCATGAACCAAGGCAAAGTCCTTAAGTTCCGGAAATCCCACCAATCCGTTGACAAAGCGAATAATCTTATCTTCCTCAATGTTAATGCTGTCAAACAATCTAGTTTTTACTTCCATTTTTGCGCCTCCCTTTTGCCTTCCCGCATGCACATATTATAGGTAATTCAGTAAGGTTGTCTGTGTAATCTTACCAGTAGCCATTAATGCCGCATTATAAGTCATTTCTACGCTGCTTAAATCGATTGCCACTTCTGCCGGATCTATTCCTTCATTTTCTTCTGCCAGTGTCTTGAAGTTGCTCTGTTGGGATGATAAACGGTTTTCCACCAGGTCAAGCCTTGCTCCTCTGTTACCCGCACCGGTCAAAGCAGTATTGGCGCGGCTTAAATAACCCTGACTCCGTGTAATTCCGCTTTCGAAATCCTTCTCCATTTTATCTTGCAGATAAGTAAGAGCTTTGTTGGCCGCCTTCAGCCTGTCATTCAAGCTGTCCAGATTACCCGGATCCGTCTCCTTTTTAATCAGTCCTTCCAGGGTTGAAACAATTCCTTCCATTTCAATGACAGCCTCTACATTCGCTATCATATTATCCAAATCGCGGGCAATATCATGACTGAACACTTCATTGGCAAGAGTATTGACACGTACCTCCTGGCCAAATCCCACATCATAGGATATGATCTGTCTGGTATCATCATCTTTCTGGTTCGTCAGATATTGTGCGTTATAAACGAGCTTTCCCGAAGGGTTATTTGCAGGTGTTTCACAATAGAAATAGTGCTCCGGACGAATATCGTTCTTCTTCCAATCCTCTTTTTCGTAGGTAACGCGGATTTCGCCTTCATTGATCTCATTGCCTGCCGCATCTTTGGTTCCCGGTATATCCCTTACATTCTGCAAATCGGAATAGAGTCCGTCGCTTAAAATCAATTCTCCTGTCTCAGGAATGAATACAGCCGCGTTGCCTCCTGCTCCCTGCATCGCCAGATAGGGATCCGTTCCGCCGTTAATGGACATTGTAGTCGCCGTAACAGTCTGCAACGTGCCTGTACTGTCATAGTACTGGATGGTAGGCGCGGTTCCTGTGCAATTATTGTATGCAAGACGCAGCCTGTGCACGGTGTTTGTAGTAACATCCTGATCGGTTGTTGTTATACCTAACGCATTGGAATCCGTAATATCGCCCAAATCCTTTGTATCAATATAAGTATAATCCGAAACGCTGTCAGAGGTTAACTGTTCCGTAATAGTATAGTTTAGCTTGGTATCCTTTTCAAAAGCCAGAGACACATTGGTCCTGTATCCGGTAAACACATAACGTCCTGCTGTTTCAGCATTACCGATCGCATAGATCTCATCGCGGAGGCCCTTCATGTTTTCCAGAATCTTCTGCCTGTCTTCAGCTGTCTTGAATCCCACGGAGCCTGTTGTACAATCGTTGTACATATCGGTAATAACACGGATAGCCGTATCTATGGCGCTTTCCGTAATCTTCAACCAGCTCTGGGCATCCGGCACATTTTTCTTATAAAACTGATTTACCTCGCTCAAATTGCCTCTGAGCCTTAAAGCCCTGATCGCAACAACCGGATCGTCACTGGGTCTGTTTACTTTACTTCCCGTAGCCAGCTGAGTATTTAGTTTATCTTCCAGAATCTTATTTCCGTTAATATTTGTTATGGCATTGTTTTGAATAATTTTGTTGGTAATTCTCATGTTGTCCCTCCATTTAGAAACCCTTATTTACGTTATACTCCCGTCTGCAGGATTAATCTGTCATATACTTCCGTCAAAACCGAAATCATCTGAGACGCCAGGTTGTAAGCATGCTGGAACTGTACCAGGCTGAGCGCCTCTTCGTCAGAGTCCACGCCGCTCACAGACAGTCTCTGGTTGTCTATCGTTCCCGCTATGCTGGTATAGCTGTCCGTCAGTGTATTGGCGCTCTGGGCATTTAACGCCACGTCAGCCAGAATACATTGTAAGAAGTCTCCGGCATTACATCCCCTGAAGCTCATCATGGAAGTATCCGTCTTTAATTTCAACAATTCATCCACAATGTTATACTTGCTCTCTCCGTCTGTATCCACCGTACGCGTCGCAAGCTTTTGGGGATCATCCAGCATATCCATACTTATGGCAAAATTCTTTGCCGTCAGATAGTAATAGCTGTCATCCGTACTGGAAATAACCGTTCCCGCGGTAACGCCCCTTCTGGAATCTATAAATTTATGCTGTTCAACGTCCGTTGCATCATTGGCTACAAAAAGCACATCCGCAGGCTGCTCATAGCCGTCAACGCTGCCATCCTGTGTCAGTATCTTGTTGAAGACTTCAGAAAAGACTCTGACCCATTCGGTTAACTGCTCCTGATAATAGGGAATGCCCTGATATTCCACCGCATTTCCCACAGCAGCTTCTTTTCCGATACGTCCGGCATCCGGAAGCTGTTTGTTTTTAGTCACGTCATCGCTTAAAGTAAAGGTATAGCTTTCAATTTCCCCGGCAGCATTATAGGTCACACTGAAGCTGTCATAATAATATTCATAACTGCCCAGTCTGACAACGCCCTGTCCCGGCAGGGTACAACTGGAAAGGCTCTTTAAGTAATCAGCCGTAACATCTACTTTTACCTGGGTTTTACCCTGGGCTCTGGTCACATCTGCAACCGTTCCCTGAAAGTTTTCCCCGTTATTTCCGTCACGCATTTCAATCAATCCACGCAATGCTCCGCCGATATTTCCGCCGTAAATGGAAAAATCCCTTCCGTCATCCCAGCGAACGTCATAAAGGCCTTCCGCATCGCTCTGGTTATTGCTGGCATAATGGGGCTTTGCCTCACAAATCAACTGGCTGTATCTGGAGGAATCTACCAACGTCTGCCCTCCCGCAATTTTAACAATATAACGGGTCGCTCCCGTAGCTCTGGTAGGATCATTTAAATCATAAATTATCTGCTCTTCCACTTTAGTATCTACAATTCTGGAAAGTTTATCAATGATCAAATCCCTGCGGTCCCTTAATTCATTTGCCCTTCCGCCATTTATTTCAATCACATTGATCTGCTTATTTAAGGAAGCAATTTCGGATGCATAGGAATTAATCTGCTCGATCTGATTTTTAAGCTCTAAATTCACATCATCCTGCATACGCTCCAGATTTGCCGCCATCGTGTTGAAATAGTAAGTCAAATTTCCGGCATATCCGATAAACTGCTCTTTGGTAGTGGAATCTCCCGCATTTTTTTTCAATTCCTCCAACGCAGCGTACATTTCTTCGAAAACTGTGGAAAAGCCCTTGATTGTAGTATCATCTTTAAAATAATCTTCAATCTGCTTCATATAATATTTCAACTCTTCAAATTCTCCAAGCTGAGCGTTATTATTCCAGTATTTAAAATCATAAAATGCGTCTCTTTGTCTCTCAATGCCTATGGTATCAACACCGCTTCCGGCACATCCGTATGTAGTATAAGTTCTTAAGGCATTGTTTGCCTGCTGGGTTACAACCTGTCTGGAATAGCCTTCCGTATTAACATTCGAGATGTTATTGCCGGTCGTATTCAGCCCCGCATTTGCCGCCGTAAGCCCTGTATATGCAATATTTAATCCAAAAAATGTAGATGGCATTTATCCACTTCCTTCCTTATGCTCCCAGTGTATTGATAATGTGTTCAATCATCTCGTCAATCGCATTTATGTACCGGCTGGAAGCGTTATAAGCATTCTGGAACTTAATCATATTGTTCAGTTCCTCATCATCAGACACTCCCACCACTTGCTGTCTCTTATACTCGGTACTTTCCACCGTCGTGGTCTGGTTATCATAATAGCTTTTGAATACCGAACCGCCGATTGATATCTGATCCACAATATTGGAGTAAAAATCCAATACATTGCACCGGTTTGTATTATTAGGATTCAAAACATATTCCTCATCAGTAAAGACATCCTGCAAAAGCTTCGCTGTCGCATAATCCTCTTTCTTTTCGCCGTTAATAAACTTAAGAAGCGACGGCGACTTTACCAAATCGGGATTGACAATCATATTTGCCGTGGTATACAAAGTGTTTGCCTGCCCCGGCGACGCATCCTCCGGTATGTAATTGCCGTTTTCATCATATCCCGGAGAAGTAATCTTCTGGAACAGCTGCAGGGGATTTCCGTCTTTATCCACAAGATAGCCGTTATCCGCATCTGCGGCAGAGGCAAGCACCTCATTCATTTTTGTTGCAACAATATGTACCAGCTTATCAAATTCCGCCTGAACGTTCATAATGATGGACTGGGAAATATTGGTGTTATAGGTATCGGTATCCGTCTCCAGATCCGTGTAATTCGCCCTGTGATCCCCTCTGGCAAGAAGCTGCGCCTTAATAGAACCAACGTCCGTATTCTTCTCCGTAGACATAACCTGGGTTAAATCGAACACCTTGCAGTTGCTTATATCCGGTACCTCCGTACCGTTGGCCAGAGTAATTGTCTTGGCATCCATTTTCCAGTAAGGTGTATAGAAGCCGTTATCCGCATCGGCAGTGACCGCCAGTTCATAGACTGCTGTTCTCGAAATGAGCTGATGTCCCTCCGCTTTAACAATAATGGCGCCGTCATAATCTTCTTTATATTCTATATTGATAAGTCCCCCCAGTTCATCCAGAAGGGAATTTCTTTCATCTCTTAAATCATTTGCATGCTCAAAGCCCGCTATCTCTATGCTGCAAATCTGCTTATTCAATTCATGAATCCTGCTTGAAATTGTATTGACCCTGTCAATTCCGTTTTTTACCTGAACATTGTAATTGTCCTGCAAATCGCACAAATCGTTATAGGTGGTTTTGGCGCGCTTCAAAAACTGGGATACACGCTGTATCAGCAATCCCTGCTTAACAGTGCTGGCCGGCTCTTTTGCCAGTTCATCCACAGCTTCTTTTAAATTCCCCAGGGACTCACTAAAGGATTTGCCGGTAAATTCTCCCAATAAATCCTCAACCTGAGTAAAAGTGGAATAAGAAACCTGATAGAAAGACATACGTCCCACTTCTCTTCTGTATGTCTGATCCAGAAAATAATCCCTGACCTGTCTTACCCTGGAGTAGTATACTCCCAGTCCTGTTTGTTTATAGGAAACGATTTTTGCATCTTTAGATATGTTATTATAGCTTCTGTCAGCCTGGGCAACCTGCTGCCTTGTATACCCCTGTGTATCCACATTGGACAGGTTGTGGGCTACAGTATTAAGAGCATTTTGACTTGTTTGTAATCCGGATGCACCTATATATAAACTTCCAAATAATCCCATAAGATATCACCTCTCTACCAGCTATTGTTTGGCATCGAATCCTTTCTGGCTGTACCCCATGGTACTTCCCGAATTGTATGCCTCCCGCGTATAATTAGCGGTTTCCGGAGCCGCTTTCATGCTTTTTAGTACATTCATATTGTACTGCACCATCTCCAGAGAGCTTTGAATCAATTCCCTGTTCTGGTTATTGACCCGCACCATCTGATTCATGGTAATTTTCAATTTGGCATGAATTTCAGACAGCTTCCTCTGTTCAGCCGGTCTTCCCGACAAAAGCGCTGTTAGCTTACTCAGCTTCAGTGTCTGAACATCCTTGTTCAATACTGCGGCAATATCCTGCATTACCTGCTCCCGCTCTTTGTCAAGACGGTTTACCTTGCCTACAATAATTTGTTCCTCATCCGTGATTTCTTCCAGTTTTGAAATATCCCCTTCAATAATAACGGGGGTTTTCTTCATGGATAATTCCAACAGCTTTTCATATTCACTATTTTCCTGTTCCAGAAGATCGATCAGATTTTCCACTAAACTAGCCATTGGAATTACCTCATTTCCTACAGAGCAAAGCCGCCCTGATTGAATTTCTCTAAGAGCTTGTCAGCAAAGCTTTCTCCGCTTACTCCATAAGCTCCTGCATCTATCTGTGCTTTAATATCATTTACCAGTTCCGTTCTGATATCCGGCGTCTCCGATAAAGCACTCTTTGCAGTCTGCATATCCTTTCCGGTACCCGAAATAGATAACGCATCTGAGAATCCCTTCTTCTGTGTTTTAGATACCTTTGCCGATTTGGTTGTATTGTAAACCTGCTGTATCTGTGTATATGATCCAATACGCATAAGACTCTCCTCCTTCCATGGATTGTGCTATGTCTTATTATTAGTATCGGCAGATTTTGTAATTTCTTTAGCAATGAGGGGAATTATTTCATTTTCCTTTTTAACGCTTCCTTCAGATACTCATATCTTTTGCGTTTTTCCTCTTTGGCAAAATGAACCTCCCTGAATTGCTCCGGATTATTCTCGTATACCAGAATTTCATCCCCAAACTGCTCGCTGGTTAAGTCAAAGCAGCAATCCCCGATTACGTTGTAGCAGTGGTAATTTCCGCCGGGTCTTAAAACCCCGTACACCTTGCCGCCAAAAATATCCTGTGCCAGAAATGCGGTAATGGAGCATTGGCCGAGGGTTTTATTTTCCGGCGACCATTCATGGCGCATTCTGGGCGCGCAGGTATTTGCACAAAAGATATCCGAAAGGGCATCATATAAATCCCTGGGCGTTTCGATTCCCTTGTACTGATCCGTAATGGCAGAAACATCCGCATGCTCCCAGCCGTAAAATTTGTATGTTTTGTTTTGTCCGCTTTTCATATTCGTTCCCCCGCTTCATCATTTTCAGTCATATATTTTTTCGGTTTCCGCCATTCTTTTCCTTACAGTCTTTCAAAATATTTTTCCATTATGCGGCTTTGTTTGTAATTTTCTCAAATGGCAAAACTGCCGTCCGGCCAAAAGGCCGTGGCGGCAGCTCTTCGCTTTTTCCTTATATGATTGTAAAATCTACTTTAATACAGCTACATCGTAAGCCCCAAGGCTGACCGTTCCCTTAACTTTCTCTCCCGTTATCATCTCCGTATATTCTTTTTCTACCGGAACGATTACGGAATGAGCATTATGGTTCATAAGAAACAGCGCTTCGTTCGCTCCATCGGTGGCAGGAACACATTCAACCCCTTCTATAGCATACGATCCGACAGGAATATCCGACTGGCTGCAAAGATATTTCATCAGATTTTCCATCGCCTTTTCATCCAGATCGCATCCCAGGTAATAAACTCTACCGTTCCCATATGCATTTACCGTCATACATGGTTTGTCCATATAGAAATCTTCAATGTATCTGCCCGCTTCCTTGGCTGTGACCGGACTGATAATATCACACCAGAGCTTGGCCGTACCTGTACCGAATACGCCGGACACTTTTGTTTCCTTTTCAAGCAGGGGATCAAAATCATGAATTTCTATTCCGGCCATCTTTCCAAAATCTCCCGGTATGGTTTCCGTAAGGAACGTATTTTCCATGGTCTTAACGCCGCTTCTAAAGGAAATCAGAAGGTTTCCGCCATTTTTTGCGTAATTTTCCAGATTTTCCTTTTGTTCCTTATTTACCATCAAGAGCGCAGGCGCCAATACCAGACTATAAGCCGTCAAATCTTCTTCCGGCGCTGCAAACTCTACAGGTATTCCCATGCGGTAAAACGCCCTATAGTAATCCAGCAGCAGGGAATCATAATGGAAGCCTTCCACATGCTTATGGATCTCGTGGCTCCACTCACTGTCAAAAGATTTCAGAATCGCTGCCTTGGCTTTCGGCTGCAAAGGGCCATAAGTCTGACTCAGCCGCTTCATCTCTTCTCCTACTTTGGAGATTTCCTCAAATCTCCTGTTCGGCCTCCCGTCATGTCCCAGAATCCCGTGCCAGTATTCTTCCGTGCCGAAAGGGCAGGCCCGCCATCTGAAGTATACGACCGTATCCGAACCGTTGGCTACCGCCTGGTAGGTCCACAGGCGAAGTTTACCCGGTGTAGGAGTGGGTCCCATTTTACTCCACCCGCAGGGACCGCTCTGCTGCTCCATTACCCAGAACGGCTGATGCTTATAACTGCGCAGCAGCGCATGATCTCTGGATACCGTCTCATCTTTAGCTTTTCCCCACTGGAATTCAATATAATTATCCCAGGTCACAAAATCAAGGGTCTTTGACATCTTAAAATAATCGATTCCCGTACCGGAATTTACCGCCGCATCCAGCATATTGGTGGTAATCGGCCTATCACTGTGTTTTCTGATAATATCCACCTGTTCATTCATAAAGCTGATTACCGATTCACTGCAAAATCTGTCATAATCCAGAAGCAGGCTCGGATTTTGTCCCTGTGTATCGTGACAGCAGTCATAGCATGCTCCTGCCCGCGGTATGATGACCTCGTCAAAGCTATTGTAAGTCTGGCTCCAGAAAACAGTGCCGTATGTCTCATTCAGCTTATCGATGGTCCCATATTTGTCTTTCAGAAACTCCCTGAATTTCTTTTCACATTTATCGCAGTAGCACCTTACCGTATCCGCCCAGCCCAGTTCATTGTCAATCTGCCAGCCTTCAATTGCGGGATGTCCCGCATACCTTTCCGCAATTTTTTCTGTTAATTTTCTTACTTTTTCCCTGTAAACATCACTATTAAAGCAATAATGTTTCCTGGTTCCGAATATTTTGCTGTTTCCGTTTATATCCGCCTGGTAAATGGCATCTCCGTATTTATCTGTCATCCATTTCGGCGGCGTTGCCGACGGTGTACCGAAAACGACTGTCATATTATTTGTATGGAGAAAGTCCAGAATTTCATCCATCCATTCGAAATGGTAAACATCTTCTTTTGATTCATACAGGCTCCAGTCAAACTCGCCGATTCGCACAACCCCGATTCCCGCCTGATGCATCATATCCATATCCGTTTTCCAACGCTTCTTCTCCCAATGTTCGGGATAATAATCCACGCCTATCCTCATCTCAATCTTCTCCTTCTGTTCAAGTCCTTTCACTTACAATTCCAAATCAGAAAGTAAACTCTATCTTCTGCAATGCAGCTTCCGCGCTGCAGTTGCCGATATATGCGACATACTTGATATCTTCCGTCACAAATTCATCCTTCTCCTCATCAAAATATGCCATATCCCTTTTTGATACGCTCAGGGACACCTTCGTTTCTTCTCCCGGCTCAAGCTCCACACGTGCAAAATCCTTCAGCGCTTTTACCGGTCTGTCTACTTTGCTTTCCCGACAGCCCACATAAAGCTGTACTACCTCCGCTCCTTTTACGCTGCCGGTATTTTTCAAAGATATGCTGATTTTTGCTGTATCGGCAAAAACCTCCGCCTCCGGTTTACCAAAGGAAAACTCAGTGTAGGAAAGTCCATAGCCAAAGGGGTAGAGTACCTTCCTGCCCTCTTTTTCCATCTTGCAATATCCATGATAATATTCATATTCGATTTCTTCACAGTCCGGATCAAAGTACGGATAATCCTCTTCACTGTAAGCCACGGTATAAGGAAGCTTTCCACCGGGACACACATCTCCAAAAAGAATATCTGCCAGCGCATTTCCACCTTCCATTCCACTGTAGAACGAGAAAACTATGGCCGGAATGTCTTTCTCCCACTCATCGATCAGAATAGCGCTGCTGCCTACAATCGATACAACCGTATTCTTACAGATTCCTTTTACTCCTTCAATCAGGTCAATATCTCTCTGATGCAGTCTCATGGACACACGGTCGCCGCCAACTTCGGCAATATCGCTTCTGTCTGCCAGAAATTCTCCCTCATCACTGTGTATGTATCCGGCCACGATCACTACTGCATCCGCATCTGCCGCAAGTTCTTTTGCCCGCTTGATATCTTTTCCATCGTTAAAAAGAATCTGTGCCTTCGGCATTTTCTTCATCATTCCCTTGAAGGGAGTTACCGTATAGTAAGGATGTACTTTACTCGAACCATGATCGCCGATATTCTCAATGTCTCCCAATACGCCCAACACCACTATCTTTTCTGTGTTTTCCTTATCAAAGGGAAGAACATTTCCTTCATTTTTCAAAAGCACCATAGACTCCTGTGCTGCACGCTTAGCCACTGCCACATGCTTATCACAGGCCAGAATCTCCTCCCCATACTCCTGAGGATCTTTTCTCGTCTCATAGTAGAGCGTTGTCCGTAAAATATATCCGACAGCCTCATCCAAATCTGCCATTTCCAGCCGTCCGTCTTCCAGGGCCTTCGGGATATCTTCCATATAATGACAAAAGCATGGCATCTCTATGTTCATACCGCCCTTTACGCCTTCTACCCCATCATGTACAGCCCACAAAAAGTCCGATAAGGTAAATCCTTCAAACCCCCATTTGTCACGGAGAATATCCCGAAGGAGAAAACTGCTTTCCGATGCCTGCCGGCCAAGCACCTTATTATAAGCTCCCATTACCGATGCCGCTCCTTCTTCTATACAGCGCTTAAAATGAGGAAGGAATACTTCATGCAGTGCACGCTTCGATATTTGAACGTCTGCTTTAAAACGGGCATTCTCAATACTGTTCAGCGCAAAATGCTTAATGCATGCCATAACATTCTGACTCTGTACGCCTCTTGTCAGGGCAGCGCCCATTTCTCCCAGATGATACTGATCCTCGCCATAGCATTCCTGAGCACGGCCCCATCTGGGATTTCTTGGAAGGTTAATACATATTCCGCCAAAATAATTGCCGCCTACAGCCCTTACCTCTGCACCGATTACCTTCCCGATCTCTTCTTCCAGTTCCCGGTCAAAAGTAGCTCCTCTTGCCATAGATACAGGAAAACAAGTGGCAGAACCCGCAACTACACCTCTAGGTCCATCCACAAACCGCACATTAGGCAGTCCCAGTCTTTTAACTTCCATTGTAGGGTAAGGCTTTACATTGTAATGTTCAATCAGAAACAAATCGTCCAGAAGCTTCTGCTCCGTTACCTGTCCGGACATAATTCCGATCTTCTCATCCACCGTCAGCTTTGGAAGCAATTCTTCCACAAATGTACTGATCATTTCTTTGCTACAGTTTTCTGTTAATTTTGTGTTTTTTACTACTTCTCTCATTCCGTCCTCCTTTTAATATCAGCTTTTGCCTGTAATATGAATTTTTCCGGGTACCCGGGCGTATATGTATACCGCTTTACTATTTACGCTTCGCATATTTTCTCATATCGATTATTACTGCCAACAGAATAATCAGACCTTTCACAATATACTGCCAATACATGTTCACGCCGATAAACGACAGGCCATAGTTAATGACTGTAAAAATAAGAACACCGATTACGATACCGCCTACCGTACCGATACCGCCGGACATGGACACGCCGCCTACTACGCAGGATGCAATAGCATCCATTTCATATCCGTTTCCTGTCGTATTGGATGCGCTTCCGATTCTTCCTACCTCCAGCACCGCTGCAAAAGCATAAAGAATCGCCGCCAGGGCATAGATGGAAACTTGAATTTTCACTACATTTACGCCTGATACCTGAGCTGCCTCCGGGTTACCTCCGATGGCATACATATATTTCCCAAATTTCGTCTTATTCCACAAAATCCACATGGCAGCAACAATAACCGCTGCTATAATGATTAAGTACGGAATCTGTAGCGGACCTATCTTCAAACTCTTGATACAAATATCCGTAATTCTGTTGGTAATTCCGCCAATGGGCTGTGCGCCGTAAGGTTCCCTGTCGAAATAAATAGACGCCGCGCCATAAAGCACAAGCTGCATAGCCAGTGTGGCAATGATCGGGGGTACCTTTAAAACTGCCACACAAATACCTGACAGCATTCCCAGTACCGCACAAATCGCCGCGACTACCAAAAAAGGTACGATGACCGGGAGCTCTGCAAGGTTCGGATACATCCGGTATGCATAGCTGGCAGACTGCAGCATGGAAGCAGAAATAACTGCCGCCAGACCTATCATACGTCCGGTTGACAAATCGCACCCGCGTATCATCAGAACCATTCCTGCTGCCAGGGCAATGATAATTCTTGTTGATGACTGCGCCAAAATGTTTTTAAAATTTACGATGGATAGAAATCTGGGCTCGATACAGATTACTACAATAATCAGCACCAGCAATACCAGATAAATAATTTTTTCCATCAAGAAATCTTTCAAAGAAAAATTTTCTCCTACAAGGGTTTTTTTAATCTTTTCCACTTTTGTCCCCTCCCATTATATGTATTTTGCCGAAGCTTCCATTATTTCAAACTGAGTCGCTTCTTTTGCATTAAAGGTTCCTGCCTGTGTTCCGTTGCTCATGACCATAATTCTGTCACATATCCCGAAAAGTTCCGGCATTTCCGAACTGACCACTATAATGCTTTTATCTTCTTGCACCAGTTGATTCATCAATTGATATATTTCATATTTTGCCCCTACATCAATACCTCGCGTAGGTTCATCCAGAAGCAGGATTTCCGGATCGGTCAAAAGCCACCGTCCCAAAATTACCTTTTGCTGGTTTCCTCCTGACAGATTTCCTATCTTGGTACTGTCAGAGGGTGTTTTAACGTGTATTTTTTGAATCATTTCATCCACATTCTTTTTAATTTTCTTGTTGTTTAAAAAGCCATTCTTCCGGTAAATATCGAGATTGGCAATAATCGTGTTGAAGGAGACACTTAAGTCCTGAAAGATACCGTCTTTTCTTCTTTCCTCCGTCAGCATTGCAAATCCGTGTTCCATTGCTTCCCTCGGCGTTCTGTTCTGAATTTCCTTTCCTTTGTATATAATCTTCCCTGCTCCTTTTTCCCTGATACCAAACAAGGTTTCCAGCACTTCTGTCCTTCCCGCGCCAACCAGTCCTGCTATACCGAGAATTTCTCCTTTTCTCAGTTCAAAATTTACATCCTTTAATGCCGGCGTCAGGGTAGCAAGATTCTCTACCTTTAATACTACTTCGCCGGGAGTCACATTTCTCTGCGGATATCTTTCTTTCAGTTCACGTCCTACCATCATCCGGATCAAAGAATCTGTGCTCAATTCTTCTTTCGGCTCGGTTGCTACCCACTTTCCGTCCCTCATGACAGTAACCTCATCCGAAATTTGCAGAATTTCTTCCATCTTATGGGAAATATAGATAATGCTGACACCGTTGCTCCTTAATTTATTTATTATCTTAAATAAATGCTCAACCTCATTTTCCGTCAGGGAAGACGTGGGCTCGTCCATAACAATTACTTTTGCATCATAGGACACCGCCTTGGCAATCTCGATCATCTGTCTCTGCGCCACCTGCAGCTTTCCTGTTTTTACCGACGGATCTACATTGATCTCAAATTCATCAAATATCTTTTTTGTATCATCATACATTTTTTTATGATTTACCAGCCCCCGCTTCATGGGAAATCTCCCCAGCCAGACATTTTCCATCACGCTGCGGTCCAGCACCTGATTTAATTCCTGATGTACCATGGAAATGTGATTCCTCAGCGCTTCTGCCGGTCCGCTGAAATTTACTTTTTCATTGTCCAGAATAATTTCTCCCTGATCCAAGGCATAGATTCCAAACAGACATTTCATCAATGTGGACTTACCTGCACCGTTTTCCCCCATTAAGGAATGAACGGTTCCCGGTCTTACCTTCAATGTCACATCGTCTAATGCTTTGACTCCGGGAAATGCTTTTGTGATATTTTTCATCTCCAGAATATACTTATTCACACCATCCATCCGTTTCCTTTCTTCCGTTTTCTATTTTTCGGAAAATAATAAACTGCCCCAAAAGCCTCCTCCTTGCAGGAATATCAAGCTTTCGGGGCAAAATACTTTAGCTTTGCAACAACTCAGGCTCTTTCGCTGTTACATTTTTTTATTCAGTATAGTTTGCAGCCGCTACATCTACGTTCTCCGCTGTAATCGCAGCATAAGGAACACGTACCGCCTTGGATCCGTCCGTATCGAATTCGAAGTCTAATCCGTCCAAGGGATCTTTACCCTGGGATACATTTTCTGCAATTTTAACAATTACCTTGCCCTGTGTAGCAGCATCCTGCAAAACAGAACCTATTACTTCTCCGCTTTCAATCTTTGCCAGCATTTCAGGCAATGCATCTATTCCGATAATCGGAATATAACGTTCACTTTCTGCTCCGTCTAAATTAAATCCCGCAGCTTCAATAGACTGCAGTACGCCAAGCGCCATTGCGTCATTTCCGCAAATAATGATTTCTATATCGTCGTCATACTTGGAAATCCATGCATCCATTTTCTCTTTTGCCTTTGCGGTGTCCCACATACCCGTGTCTCTTTCCAGCACTTCAATTTCGATGCCGGCATCCGTAATCGTAGATTCCACATAATCAGCTCTAGGCTGGCTTGCGGTATGTCCCGGATCGCCCATAACATTAATGATCTGCAGCTTACCGTCTCCATTCTTATCCATTTCCGGATGTGCCTTCCAGTACTCTACAATCATCTCTCCCTGGATTGCTGCACCATAGTCACCGCCTGTAGATGTTACCTGATACAGGTTATCATAGGAAGCTACCACATCTTTATCCGTAATTTCTTTATTGAAGAAGATAACCGGTACATCGCCTGCGTCCTTACACTTCTGAACGATAACAGGCGCTGCGGTAATATCTACTACAGACACGCAGACTGCAACTGCACCTTTTGCCAGCGCGGTATCAATCTGATTCAGCTGAGTTGTCTGATCCAGCTGTCCGTCATCTACATTTACCTGAAACACTCCGTCGCTGGAATTGGCAATTGCCTTTGCAAGATAAGAGTTAAAGTTATCTGTAGATGAGTAAATGCCCGCTCCTAAAATCGGTAAATCGCCTGTACTTGCAGCTTCTTTCGCATTCTCCTCTTCCTGAGGCGCTTCAGACACATTTTCTGTGTCCACATTTTCTTCCGTTACCTGTTGCTGTTCTTCCTGCGCCGGTGTGCTTCCACAGCCTGCAAGCATAGCTGCAATCATGGCAGCGGATAAAATAATACTAATTGCTTTTTTTCTCATGTTTTTACCTCCCTGGTTATTTTGTACATTTAATATAGCATTTGCCCCTTTAATTTCATACTTTCTATCTTTAGATTAGGGGGGATGATTTTTAGAAATATACAATTTGACCAGTTTTTTATTTGCATAAAAAAATTATTTGTTATTTTTTACGGTTTCCTTATTAAGCAGATTGTTGACGCTATACTTATAAAATAATCCAACCTTATTTTTGTGCAAAGTTTACGAAAATATAACATCAAAGTAACCAAAGCAGTCCTTTTCACACAAAAACAGACATGTTTCCATGCCTGTTTCTTTTTTCCCGTCTTATTCGCTGTATAGCAGCTGGTAAATCTCATTCTCATCTACCATATGGCCGTCCCTGATATAAATATTACTCCCTTCCATCAGATTCAAATCTGATAAATTCGTCGTCAACGCAATAATTGTGATTCCTCTGTCCTGCAGCTTTGCAAACATCTCCAAGGTTACTTTTCTGATATGAATATCCAGTTCCAGAAACGGCTTTTCGCAGATAAGCACTTTAGGCGCCGCCAAATAATATTTGCCCAACTGAATTTTCTGGAGGACATCCGGCGATAAATTCCTCAGTTTCCGATTCGCCATCCCTTCCCCAAGGTTGTTCTCAATATACTGGTATACACTCTTTCTGTATTTAGGCATCATCCAGAGCATTCCCACCTTTTCTGTCAGTTCCAGCATAAGATTGTCCGCAACCGTCATATCCTGTATCAGCATGCTCCTATATGGCATTTCCCCGCTGTAACGTAAGCCTTTCTTTCTCCATTCCCGAATATTTCTGCAATGCACCTTTTTCTCTTCCAGATAAACCGCACCTGATTGAATCCTTCCTCCATCCATAAAAATCTCTTTGAAGTCTTCCATATTTCCCGCATTGATAAAGAAAATCTTAAGGACTTCTCCTCTTTCTGCAGAAAATGAGATATCTTTCAATTCCGGCGTACATATCTTTTCCATCCGGAACACTGTATCTTCAGCGTCTTCTATTTCTCCCATCCTTAATCCGGGCTCCGGTTTCTTTTCCGTTCCTTCCTGCCTGCCCGCCAAAAAGTCATACAGTTTCTGTTTGTCAACAAATTCCGGCTCAAAGCATCCCATATCTTTGCCATTCTTTATGATCAATAACTGATTGGTCCAATTAAATGCAATATCATCAAAAGTCTCCAGCAAAATAAAGCTCAGCCCCTTCTGCTTCAATTTCAGCAAAAGGCGATATATTTCCGCTCGTTCGTTCTTCTGAAGAAATCCTGTCAGATCCGCCAGAACAACAACACTCTTCTTCTCTGCATAGGCTTTAATCAGTTCTATGACCACTCTCTCTTTTACTGTCAAAGACTTAACCGGCTTGTTCAGCTGCATGAAAACATCAAAAATATCACAATATTCTTTTGTCATCTCATAGTATTTTTTCTTATGTACAATATTGCTTTTATCCGCAAAAATACAAACATTCTCCGCAATGGATAAGGACGTCAGCAGTTTGCTCTTTTTTTCTATGACCGAAAATTCACGAGCCAGCATCTGAATCGCATTTCCATTTTTAACAAGACTATGCCGGAATCTGACTCTTCCTCTGACAACTTCGCATCCTCCCTCAAAAAAGTCCAGCAGAGTGTTTCTTTCGTCTATACTGTCGCAGATAATCCCGTAAACATCTCCTTCATACAAGTGCATATTAAATCCACGAATGATTTCTTTGGCATTTTCTCTCAGCGTAGTCTCTTCCAATGCAAACAGTTCTTTTTTCATCTTTTAAACCTTATCCTTCTTATATAAGGCCGGAAGTATCAGGGTTACCTTCGTTCCTATTCCCACAATGCTGTCCACACGAATCCCATACCTTTCCCCAAATAGGAGCTTGATTCGCCGGCATACATTTTTCAGGGCTATTCCCCCCATCTTCCCTTCTCCATCCTCTACAATATAGCCTACAGACACACGATCTAACCGTTCGCTCAGTTCTGAAAGCTTCTTTTCCTCAATTCCCACGCCGTTATCACTGATACAAATATGCAGATCATCATCTACCAGCTCAAGCACCAGGCTGATCCGTCCTTTTTCGCGCTTCCTTTCCAATCCATGAAAAATCGCATTCTCGATTATCGGCTGCAAAGACAGTTTCGGACACTGCATCCGAAGAATATTCTCCTCTTCATCACAAATCCGGACTTCTATGGATAATTTCTCGCCAAAACGATACTGCTGGATCTTAAAATAATTCTCTACATTATCCAGTTCCTCTCTGATTGTAACCAGATTGCTGTTCTCCGTAATCGTATAGCGGAAAAATGAGGATAACGTCTCTGTAATATCCGCGATATTATCCATTCCGGCACACAGTGCATCGCCTCTTATTGCCTCAAGTGTGTTATAAAGGAAATGCGGATTGATCTGATTCTGCAAAGCCAGAAACTCAGCCTGCTTCGTTGAAAGCTGTATCGTATACTGCCGTTCCAAAAGTCCGTCCAAACGCTCCACCGCCGGCGCCAGCATCGGAAACAGATTCCCTATATGGTCAATAAACTCCTGATAAATCTTTCCCTCTGAAAATCTCTCGCATAAATCCCTGTAATACTTTTCTTTTTTTAATAGAAAGCACAGTCCCGAAATGTCTGCCGCCATAAAACATACTACAAGCAAAATCAAACATATCAGCACTTGTACACTCAGCTTCCATACTCCAAACAAAGACAGTAAGTTCACTGTCATTGCCGCTGTTAAAAAAAGTATCTGCATAACGCAGAATATCTTTATCATTGTAAAATAATACTTTTTTTCCATGATTTCCCCGCCATTCGTCAAACCGGTACGTTTCTGTCATCCACGCTGCAGAAATCAACTGTACAATTTTCTATATTCCGATGGCGTCAGGTTCGTCAGCTTTTTAAATATTCTGGAAAAATATTTAAGATCTGTATACCCGACTTCAGCTGCAATATTCGCTACATCCTGGTTAGTCTGCACCAGAAGATTTTTGGCATTCAGGATCCGGATTTCAATCACATAATCCATAAAATTCTGACCTGTGGATTTCTTGAACATACTGGAAAAGTATGCCGGATTAAAACCAATATGATTGCTTACGTTCTCCAGGCTGATCGTCTTATTATAATTTTCATTAATATATTGCTTAGCCAGACGAATCGGTCTTATCTCCTGATTCTTCTGCACCTCCGCATATTGGGCCAGGATCTTGCAGCAGTTATCTGTCAGCCAGTCAAAGACTTCATCAAAGCCGTACAGATACAAATAGCCCTTCATCAATTTATGGGATGTAATCTTTACTTCCGAACTAAACCAGTTATTTACCCCCAAGACAAATGTTTCCACCAATTCGCGATATACGCCGTAAATCAGTTCTCCATTATTCAGATAACCGGACAATTTTTCTTTAATCTTATACAGCGTTGCACGAAATTCTTCCACATCTATCAGTTCTATATTTCTCAGCAGACTTTTCTTTCTTTCCATCGTCACAATATCTGCCGTCTGCATATCTCCCGCAGCTTCCCCGACGTCTTCCAGCAGGAACTCTTTTTCTTTACTGAACCTGTTTTGCATTGCTTTATCGGCAGTACTCATGCTTTCGCCATACCGCTCCAATTGATCTACAGTTCTTCCCACACTGATCACAACCCTGGATCCGGGGAATAGAGCTTTAATATTAGATATGTCCACCTTCAGCCTATACAGCTGACCGATAAACTCTTCTCTTCTGTCCTCTGCAGAATTGAAAAGACAGATTACTTCTTCATCATGAACAATGCTCATCCATTCTGAACAATATTTTTCCAACCGTTCCCTCATCATTTTCTGTATCTTTGGAAGCAGAAAACCATATTCTTCGTTATCTTCCATTACAGTATTCGTAAATAAATGAACAACCACATGCGTAAAATATTTTCCCGAAAATCTGCATTCAAATTCTCTATAGATGTCTTCCCCGTCCATCATCAGCATTGATTGCCTGTAATTGTCAACCAGTTCTGACAAAAAACTGTTTTTTACCTTCTGCTGTGTCATTTGAAGATGATTGCGCAGATTTTCTTTTTCTTCCAACGCATTGGCAGTTGCGTTATGTTTTTCCAATATTTTATGCAAAACAGCTCCCAGTTCTTTCTTCTTGATCGGTTTCAGAAGATAATCCTCGACTCCAAGCTTAACCGCCTGCTGCGCATATTCAAACTGACTGTAACCACTGATGATCACAAAGAAAACCTTTTTGCCAAATTCCAATTCCCTTATTGTCTTTTCGACAAGTTCGATTCCGTCCATACCGGGCATTCTGATATCCGTGATCACAATATCCGGTTGTTTCTCTACAATTATTTCATAGGCTTTTACTCCGTCATTCACGATTCCTATTACTTCCATCCCCAGTTCTTCCCAGTGGATTAAATGAAAAACAAGCTGACTTACTTTTATTTCATCGTCCGCAATCAATACTTTCAGCATAGCCTACCTTCCTCCTATACGTGTCCCCCCTGCGAATTTTCTCGTTTGTTATCTGTCTTTTCCTAAACCTTTCCTACTGCACGGAATGTTATACTTCTTTATTTTAAGTGACGGAATCGATAATGACAACTGTTTTTTATTGGCATTCAGTAATGCATCCGGGCATCTTCTCTAATCAATCATAATCCACATCATACTCGATAATATTCCCTGAAGCTGCATCAATCGTATAATCATACTCTGTTCTGCCGGAATGGAATTCAATTTCATATTCCGCTCCTCCGTCATCATTCTCTAACTTTTCTTTTGTAAATACCACATCCGTCTCGCTCAGATTTGCATGATTCAACGCAATCTCCTTCGCACGGTCAACTCCGATATAATGATTGTCGGAGCTGTTTGGGGCACTGTTTACCGGATTCTCCCGAATCTGAAATGGCTCAACGCTCTTTTCAAGCACCGTCTTATCAGAAGCATTGATTTCATAATCGTATTCTGCATCGGAAGTGTAAAATTTAATATCATACACCTGCATTCCTTTGTCATAATCAAGCTCTGCCTTTTTAAACGTGACATCTGATTCTGACAAACCCGCGTCTGTAAGAGCTGCCGCCTTCGCCTCATCAAGAGAATACTCTTGTGACTGTGCGGCACCATTTCCGTCTATAACGGGTTGATTTCCTTTATCTTCCTGTAGCTGCGCAGAGCTGTTTCCATCCGCAGCAGATTGGTTTCCTGCATCCGGCAGCAGATTCTGTTCATAATTGTTACCGTCTGCTCCTCCTTCAATGTCCCTTGCAATAATAGCTCCATCCTTGGCCTGAATGAAATATTCATACTCTGAACCATTGTTGTAGAATTCAACTTCGTACTGAAAACGTCCGTCATCAAATTCAAGCCTGATGCGCAGAGCCGATGCTTCTGCTTCGTTCAAACCTGCATCCCCCAGGGCGACGGCCTTTGCCTCTGTCTTGGTAATCAGAGTACTCTTAACTGCTATTGCAATAATGGCCGCAATAACAACTACCATACAAATCACTGAAATAACTGCTCTCTTTGGCGTACTGAATAATCTTTTCATACTATCTGTCTCCCTTTCATATTTATAACAAAAATTGTTTCCCACTACCCCGATATATCCGAAACTTAAATTATTCCAATTTCTGTAATCAATCTGAGTCCTTCAGCAATACTCCCGCCTCTTTCAAATAGATTGTTGCCTTATGATAATAGTCGCTCTCATACTCATAGTTCAATCTCTACCGATTACTAAAATTTTATAAAAAAGACTTCCCCAAAAAGAGAAGTCTTTTATTATGCTACTTGTCGAGTGTCTTCATCGTCGGGAACAACAAAACATCCCTGATCGCCGGTGCATTGGTCAACAGCATGACCAGTCTGTCGATACCGTATCCGATACCTCCTGTAGGAGGCATACCGATTTCCAGCGCATTGAGGAAATCCTCGTCCGTGGTGTTGGCTTCTTCATCGCCTGCTGCCAGGGCTGCTTCCTGGGCTTTGAAACGCTCCCTCTGGTCAATGGGGTCATTTAACTCAGAATATGCATTGCACATTTCCCTAGCGGTAATAAACAGTTCGAAACGCTCCACATAATCGGGCTTGTCCGGTTTCCTCTTGGTCAAAGGACTGATTTCCACCGGATGATCCATAATAAATGTGGGCTGAATCAGGTTCTCTTCCACAAACTCTTCAAAGAACAGATTTAAAATATCGCCCTTTGTGTGCCTGTCTTCGTAATGAACATCCTTTTCATCCGCCAGCTTCTTAGCCGCTTCCGTATCGGCAACTTCATCAAAATCAATACCTGTATATTTTTTAACCGCCTCAATCATGGTCATACGCTCAAAAGGCCTGCCGAGATCGATCATATATTCCCCGTAAGGGA
Source organism: Lachnospiraceae bacterium (assembly GCA_910574745.1). Taxonomy (GTDB): domain Bacteria; phylum Bacillota; class Clostridia; order Lachnospirales; family Lachnospiraceae; genus UBA2882. The sequence continues at coordinate 303,864 of CAJTCE010000001.1, forward strand.
CTGTTGTGGTGCCGCATACCTCTTTAGCCACATGACGGAACATGTTTTCTGTCAGCTCCATCATACCGTTATAGTCAGTATAAGCCTGATATAACTCCATCAAGGTAAACTCCGGATTATGTCTGGTGTCCAATCCTTCGTTACGGAATACCCGTCCGATTTCATAAACCTTTTCAAGCCCTCCTACAATCAGTCTCTTTAAGGGGAGCTCTAAGGAAATACGCAGCTTCACATCCTCATCCAAAGCATTATAATGGCTTTCAAAGGGTCTTGCCGCAGCGCCGCCTGCATTGGATACAAGCATAGGGGTCTCTACTTCCATAAAGCCCTGTTCATCCAGAAACCTTCTGATAGAAGAAATAATTCTGGAACGCTTTACAAACGTTTCCTTTACTTCCTGATTCATAATCAGATCCGTATAACGCTGACGGTAACGGATATCCGTATTGGTCAATCCATGGTATTTCTCCGGCAGTATCTGCAGACTCTTGGAAAGCAAGGTCACATTTTCTGCATGAATGGAAATTTCTTCGGTTTTTGTCTTAAATACCTCTCCCGAAATACCGACAATATCGCCTACGTCATATTTTTTGAAATCAGCATAGGATTCTTCCCCCACGCTGTCCCTTGCCACATAGGACTGGATATTTCCTTTCAAATCCTGCACGTTGCAAAAGGAAGCTTTACCCATAACACGTTTGGACATAATTCGTCCTGCCACCGTTACTTTTTTCCCTTCCAGTTCTTCAAAATTATCCTTGATATCCATGCTGTGATGCGTCACGTCAAATTTTGTGATCCGGAAAGGGTCCTTTCCCGCTTCCGTAAGAGCCGCCAGCTTTTCCCTGCGCACTTTTAAAAGCTGGTTTATATCCTGCTCCTTAGGCTGTTGATTCTGCTTGTTCTGTTCTGCCATTTCTTTTCTCCTATTACCATAACGGTACTTCTGATCCCTAGGCTTCGTTTTTATGCCTCGGATGCTCTCTGAATTTCCAAAACCTTATATTTCAATACGCCTGCAGGCACTTCAACCTTAACAGTCTCTCCTACCTTAGCGCCCATCAGCGCTTTTCCTACGGGAGACTCGTTGGAAATCTTGCCCTTTAAGCTGTTTGCCTCAGTGGAACCTACAATTTTGTAGGTTAAGTCCTGTTTCATTTCCATATCTTTAATCTTAACGACGCAGCCGATGTTGATTTTGTCCAGGTCCACTTCATCCTCTACAACAACTTCCGCATTCTTTAATATTTTCTCCAGCTCTTCAATACGGGCCTCCAAATCACGCTGTTCGTCTTTTGCAGCATCATATTCGGCGTTTTCGGATAAATCGCCCTGCTCTCTCGCCTCTTTGATTTTCTGGGCGACTTCCTGTCTTTTGACTACCTTCAAATCATGTAATTCATCTTCGTATTTTTTTAAGCCTTCGTACGTTAATATATTCTTCTTTGCTTCCATGAGATACCCTTCTTTCTATAGGTTCCGGTATACATCCTTGCAAATAAAGATATATGCCGCCCCGATTAACTAAGGTATTATACCTTATTATGAAAAGCCCTGTCAAGAATGTTAGCACAGGAATCAAAAGTTATTTCTTCTCCCGCCTTTCTCAGACTCCTTATTTTTTTCTGATCTCCGAAAATCGAGAAGAAAAAACAGCCCTTGCGGCACCGGATATTGCTCTCAAAAGGCATCCTTGTACAATCCAGCACATAATCGCAAAACGCCAGTTCCCCAAAAGACGCCGTGACCGTAATGGCAAGTCCGTACTGCTCCCATGCATCCTCTACCAGCTCCTGATACCGGGCCTTTTCTTTTGAAAAAATAATAAGGAAATTGATTTTGTCATAGCATCTTCTGATCAGGGCGATTAAATCCCGTCTTCTTAACATATCCCCCTCTACAATTCCAATCCGGATTCTTTTACCGAAATTCATTTTTTCCAGAAAGTCTTCAGCAAAATGCAGACGCAGACTGTAGGGATAGTCCTGCCTGTGTTTCATTTGATAAACGTCGCAGACTTTATTCTGCCCTATTTCCTCCCGGTTCTTTTCACTGACGGCTTCCTTATCATCACTCCCACCGCCTTCCCTGCCGTAATTTTCGCCGTTCCTTTTCTGCCTGATTGTAGAATTTCCGCTTTTACAAGCTTCCCTCCCTTCTTCTATCTTCTGTGCATATTTTTTTACCTTCCGGTCTATCCACCTTTTTGTAAAAAAATCTCCTTTACCGGTTTCCGGCGCGTTTTCCATGAAAATACATACCATGTCTCCAATCCGAACCCGTACCCCTGATTCCCGTACTTCTTCCTTTTCTCCTACGGAAGACGGTTCGTACGCAAACCGGTTCCTTGCACAGGGCTTCCACAAAATAACCTTTTTCGCCTGGTTGAAAAAATTTCCCGCCAGCATTTCTCTGGGCGGGAAACATAAAATATATTTGGTTTTTACCGGGATTTCAATAAAGGTCTCTTCACCCTTTGCGGCATCATGATGATTCAAAAAAAATTTTCTTTTCATAGTTCATTTTATGTCTGACCCTCAAATTTATGATTCCTTTAAGCGCCGAATAATGCGTTCACGCCTTCCTTCAATTCCTCCATGGTCTCCATCTCGTTGATTTTCCCCCGGAATCTTGCCGAATCGTGCATCCCCGTCGTATACCAGGATACATGCTTTCTCATTTCCCTGACCGCAATATATTCTCCCTTATATTCCGTCATCAGTTCTGCATGTTCCAGAATCGTTTGCCGGATTTCTTCTTTCGAAACAGGTTCAGGCAGGATTCCTTTGGAAAGATAATCGTCTATCTGCTTAAAAATCCACGGATTTCCTCTTGCCGCCCTGCCTATCATAATGCCGTCGCAGCCGGTTTCCTCCAGCAATGCCTTTGCGCTTTCAGGGTCTTTTACATCCCCGTTACCGATAACAGGAATGGAAACCGCTTCTTTTACCTGTCTGATAATGTCCCAGTCTGCACTGCCGCTGTAATACTGCTCCCTTGTACGCCCGTGAACTGCAACGCCAGCCACGCCGCAGTCCTCCGCAATCCTTGCTAACTCCACGGCATTGATATGCTCATCATCAAAGCCCTTCCTGATTTTAACCGTAACAGGCTTTTTGACGGCCTTTGCCACCGCAGCCATAATCTTTCTTGCCAGTTGGGGATTTTTCATAAGGGCTGAGCCTTCCTTGTTGTTTACCACCTTGGGAACCGGGCATCCCATATTAATATCCAGTACGGAAAAAGGCCTTTCCTCTATCCTTTTTGCTATTTCCGCCATCAACTCCGGCTGGGAGCCGAAAAGCTGCAGGGAAACCGGCACTTCCTCCGGATGGATTCGCAAAAGCTCCTCCGTATTGCGGTTATGATAATGGATTGCCTTGGCGCTGACCATTTCCATACACAAGAGTCCCGCTCCCTTCCTTTTGCAAAGCAAACGAAATGGCAGGTCCGTAACGCCTGCCATGGGAGCTAAAATTACCGGACTGTCCAAGGTTAATCCGCCTATTTTCAATGTTTTCATTCTGTACTCCGTTTATTTTATAGTATCCTGCGGCTATTTTTCCGTCTTATATTCCGCTCATAAACAGCCATGGTTCTTCATCCCACAGCAATTGCACGAATCACATTTCTTCTTCCAGCAAATCCGCCGGGTTTTCCTTTAAAACAAAAACCTTATAATACAAGCTTAAGGATTCAAACATTTCCTGTCTTGTTCTTTTGATTTCCGCCACTAAAAGCCCGGCGGAAATTTCATCATAGAGAACATCATCCTCCGACGCTTCCGTTTCTATGGTAATGTCCCCGTCTTCCTCAAAAATAATTTTAAAAATCCCGCCCGCTTCCTGGGCAAACAGAACGCTTATAATATGAAGTTCATTCTGGATGGATTCCGGCAGAGACTGAAAGGTCTTGTTAAAAAAATATTTCATTTCATATTTATTTGCCGCACACAAGACCATACGCCCGTCGGGGGTTCTACCCTCATCATTTTTTATATTTTCCAGATTATCACTCATTGCCTAAACCTCTGTCTTTTCTATCCTTTTCCTTTTGCTGTCTCTCCAATTCATCCGCCATTTCTAAACATAGTGCAATAACGCCGTATCTGTCCGCAGCGTCTTTGTAAAGCCATCGGATGCCGCCCCTCTTTTGTACGAATATCCCAGATACCTCTTATACATATCCGTAAACACCCCTGACACTGACCTCGCCCGCATAAACGGCTTCTATACTGCCGTCTTCCTTTTCTACCAAAAGCTCGCCTTTTTTGTCAATGCCTCTTGCGATTCCTTCAAATTCATTCTGCGGGTCTAATACCCTGACCTTTTCGTCTTTATTGACCAGCCGCTTTCCATAGTCTTCCATGAGAAGGGACAAATCCATAGTCTGCAAAAATCTCTCATAGTATTTTTCAAAGCACTCCATGCATTTTGCCACAATAGGCGCCCGCAAAACCTTTTCTCCCTTTTCTATACATAAGGAAGTGGCCTTATCCCTGATTTCCTCAGGAAATTCCGTAACATTTACATTAATGCCGGTGCCGATGACTACATATTGGATATAGCCTGTCGCCTCCGTGCTCATCTCCGTAAGAATACCGCAGATTTTCTTCCCGTCGATCACTACGTCGTTGGGCCATTTAATCTGTACCTTCAGCCCGCAGATTTCCTCTACCGCTTCCGCCACAGCCATGGCGTCGATCAATGTAATCATGGGCGCCAGATCCGGCCGGAAATCCGGACGGAGTCCCAAGGTCATATAAATATTGGTATCCGGCGGAGACTGCCAGCTTCTGCCCCTTCTGCCCCTGCCCTGGTTCTGCTCTCCCGCAACCGCCAGAACGCCCTCCGGCGCGCCGTTTTCAAGGTAGCTTTTGGCATCCAGATTAGTGGAGCCGGTTACCTTTGCATAATGGAGTTCTCTTCCTACCCACTTTGTTTTCAGCCTGCTGGCTATTTCATTTTCATTTAAAACATCCTCCTGTCCCACAAGATGATAGCCCTTGTTGGGAACAGCTTCTATTTCATAACCGCTTTCCTTTAACTGGTTAATCGCCTTCCACACCGCCGTCCGGGAAACGCCGAACTTATGACAAAGCTCCTGTCCCGAAATATAGCCGTCCCTTTCCCGCAGTAGTGTTAATATTTCTGCTTTCATGTAAGCATCTCCTAAATCATTCCATACGCTCTTGGCTTCTCACGGTTCTTTTACCCGCATCCTATATTCTCTCCTGCGTTCTGCAAAAAGCCTATGCGCCCAAAGTTGCCGCCATAACCGCTTTGATGGTATGCATACGGTTTTCCGCCTCATCAAAGACCACTGACTGGGAAGATTCAAAAACCTCGTCGGTCACTTCCATTTCCGTAATGCCGAATTTTTCTCCCATCTGTATGCCGATCTTTGTCTTTAAATCGTGGAAAGCAGGCAGACAGTGCATAAAAATCGCCGTATCCTTTGCATTTGCCATAATCCTGCCGTTGACCTGATAAGGAGAAAGCTCTTTGATTCTTTCCTCCCATACCTCGTCCGGTTCGCCCATGGAAACCCATACGTCCGTATAAATCACATCTGCATCCCTGGTTCCTGCCATAGCGTCTTCCGTAAGGGTAATGGCGCCGCCGTTTTCCTTTGCAATCTGCTCACAGGTTTTTACCAGCTCTTTAGAGGGAAAATACTTCTTTGGCGCACAGGCCACAAAGTCCATGCCCATTTTCGCACAGGTTACCATCCAGGAATTGCCCATATTATAACGGGCGTCTCCCATATACGCCACCTTTTTCCCTTTTAAGCCTCCCAAATGCTCCCTGATGGTCAAAAGATCCGCCAGCATCTGTGTGGGATGAAACTCATTGGTCAATCCGTTCCATACAGGAACTCCTGCATACTTTGCCAGCTCCTCCACAATCGACTGTTCGAACCCTCTGTATTCAATCCCTTCATACATTCTTCCCAGTACTCTTGCAGTATCCGCAATGCTCTCCTTTTTCCCGATCTGGGAACCGGAGGGATCTAAATAGGTAGTCCCCATGCCAAGGTCATGTGCCGCCACCTCAAAGGAACATCTTGTACGGGTACTGGTTTTTTCAAAAATCAAGGCTACATTCTTTCCCCTTAAGGTATCCACCGGAATTCCTTTTTTCTTTTTGTCCTTATATTCAGCCGCCAGATCCAACAGATAGGTAATCTCCTCCGGCGTATAATCCAACAGCTTCAAAAAATGCTTTCCTTTCAAATCTGCCATTTTTCCATCCTCCTCAAAATCATCTGCAGCTCATCATAAAATGATTCATAAATCTCGCTCTTTTCCTATCTTAACTTATCCTTCCCTTTGTTGCAAGCCTAATAAAGCATCGGAAATCACAAAGCATGGAATCTGACAGGGATTACAATTTCCTTACAATGGTTAAACTATTCTCAGGTATGGCAAAAAAATTTTCCATCCCAAAAACAACAAATTCATTACCCTCCCCCTGGGGCACCTATTGCCTTTGCCCTGAGGGCATAGTATAAAATACGTTTGCAGAGGAGCCAAAAGAGACAGGAAGTCTTTGAAGCATCCTTCTAAGCAGGCAAGGCCCAACCGGCCCGGCCTCTGCTAAAAACCAATCCTTATCAAAAAGGAAACATAATGTAGGAGGAAAACACTATGCTTACGATCGATCATTTAACCAAACATTACAAGGGCAGCAATAAAGGCGTTACCGATATCTGCCTGGAAATTGAAGCAGGCGATATCTACGCCTTTATCGGCCACAACGGCGCCGGCAAGACAACGACTATAAAATGCGTTGCCGGCATTCACGATTTTGATTCCGGAAAAATCCTGATAGACGGAAGCAGCATCCGGGAAAGTCCGCTTCTATGCAAAAGCAGATTTGCCTATATTCCGGATAACCCCGATTTGTACGAATATCTGACCGGTATTCAGTATCTGAATTTCATTGCCGACGTTTTTAACGTCCCTGCCCGCATACGGGAGGAGCTCATCGGACGTTACGGAAACGAATTTGAGATCACATCCTCCCTGGGGGATTTAATCTCCACCTATTCCCACGGCATGAAACAAAAGCTGGCCATCATTTCCGCACTGATTCACCAGCCGAAGCTGCTGATCTTAGACGAGCCCTTCGTAGGGCTTGATCCAAAAGCATCCGTAATCTTAAAAAATATCATGCGGGAAATCTGTGACGGCGGCGGAGCTATTTTTTTCTCCACCCATGTTCTGGACGTGGCGGAAAGACTATGTAATAAAGTCGCGATCATCAAAGACGGAAGCCTGATTGCTTCCGGCAGCATGGAGGAAATACTGAAGCAGGGAGAGTCTCTGGAATCTATTTTTATGGAGGTGGTCAAAAATGCTTAAACAGATAAAACTTCTTACCAAACTGGAGCTTTGTAATATTTATAACCTGAATGTCCTCCGTTTTTCCAAAAACAGCCGAAGGAAGAAAAAAGATCTTTCCGTTATGATGCTCTGGCTGTTCCTGATTGTCATGCTTATTTTTTATGTAAGTAATCTTTCCTACGGCCTGCTTAGGCTGGAGCTTGGCAGTCTGATTCCTGCTTACCTGATCACGGTTGCCAGCCTGCTCATTTTTTTCTTTGGTATTTTCAAAGCAGGAAATACTATTTTCCGGAAAAACGGTTATGATATCCTTTGCTCCCTGCCTATAAACCGTACCGCTATTGTCGTCGGCCGCTTCCTGCGCCTGTATGTTGAAAACCTGGTCATCGCATTCCTGATCGTAATGCCGGGACTTTTTGTCTATGCATGGTTTTTAAAGCCCGGGGCGGCTTTTTATATCCTTGGCGCTCTCAGCATACTTATCCTTCCCCTTGTGCCCATAACGGCTTCCATCCTGATAGGCGCTGTGATTATGGGCATTTCCTCCAGAATGAAGCATAAAAGTCTGGCGGCGGCAGGTCTGTCCGTTCTCTTTGTCCTGTTGATCATGTACGGTTCTTCCAGGCTTTCTATTATGGAAGAAACCATTACCCCCGAAATGCTCAGGGAATTATCCTCCGTCATAATGGGAACCCTTGAAAAAGTATATCCCCCTGCCGTCTGGCTGGGCAGGGCCGTCATAGCAGGCAGCTTTATGCCATGCTTTATCTGCGCCGGCGCTTTTCTCGCAGTTTTTGCAGCTGCTGCAGCCATAGTCTCCATTTTTTTCCACGCCATCAGCCAAAGTCTCTGCACAACCTCTGCCAGACATAATTATGAATTAAAAACGCTGAAAAAGTCTTCTGTATTATCTTCCCTGTGCAAGCGGGAATTTAGACGCTATTTTTCATCCAGCATTTATGTGACTAACACCATTATCGGTCCTATTCTGGGATGCATTCTCTCCGGCGCCCTCCTTTTTACCGGCACGGATGTTATTACAAAATCCCTGCCCATTCCTCTTGATATCTGCACCTTTGCCCCTTTCGTCTTTTCAGGAATCTTTTGTATGATGACGACCACGGCAACCTCCATTTCCATGGAAGGCAAAAACTGGTGGATTTTAAAAAGTCTGCCCTTATCCCCCAAATCCGTTTTAAATGCCAAAATCCTCATGAATCTGCTTCTGATGCTCCCGTTTTACCTGATATCCGAAGTCCTGTTGATTCCTGCACTGAAACCGGAAACCTTTTTCGACGGATTTTTCCTTTGTCTGATACCCGCCGTCATTATTCTGTTTTCCTGCGTATACGGTATTGCCGTCAACCTGCACTTTCCCGTATTAAACTGGGAAAACGAAATAACCATCGTAAAACAAAGCATTTCCGCCATACTAGGCGGCATGGGAGGCGTCTTCCTTTCAGCCGTATGCGCTGTAATTATCTTTCTGATTTCTCAGGAATACTACGCTCTTTTCAAAGCTTTGATCTGCATTTTCATTTTAGGAGCAACAGCGCTTTTGCACAAAAGAATTACTGCTCCCGACGCCTGGCGGCGTTATGAACTGTAAAAAACATTATTTCCCATAACCCCTCCAAAACAGTCCCTTAATTTAGCCCCCGGCTTTGCTTTGGCTTGGCTCCGGGGGGCTTTTTTGTAAAAAAATATTTAATTGAAGGAACCCTTGCAAAGGCGTCAGCACTAAGATTGCGTTCTTTGCAATCCTATGTGCTGTTACGTCCTTTTCCGGAGCGAAAGCGTGTTCCTGAAATAAATATTCTTTTTACAAAAAAGTCCCCCGAGCCAAGCCGAAGCAAAGCCGGGGGTAAAATTCCTAACTCTCTTTCAAAAATTCTATTTCTAATTCTGTCCGTAATAAGCGTTTGCCCCGTGTTTTCTAAAATAATGCTTATCCTGCAATTCCTTGGGCGCAGGCTCCACCTGCGGATAGATGGTTTCCGTCCGGTAAGCCATTTTAGCCACTTCTTCCAGAACTACTGCGTTATGGACAGCTTCTAACGCATCCTTTCCCCATGAGAACGGACCGTGGTTTTTGCATAAAACGGCAGGCACTGCCATGGGATCTTTTTCCAATCTTTTAAATTCATCAACAATCAGATGACCGGTATTTTCTTCATACGCCGCCTCTATTTCCTCCTCTGTCAGGCATCTTAGACAGGGCACTTCTCCATAAATATAATCGGCATGGGTGGTTCCGTAGCAGGGGATGCTCCTTCCTGCCTGGGCCCAGCTTGTGGCATAAGAGGAATGGGTATGGACGACGCCGCCGATTTCGGGAAATGCTTTATAAAGCTCTAAATGGGTAGGCGTATCGGAGGACGGTTTATATTTTCCTTCAACCCGATTGCCCGCTAAATCCATAACGACCATATCGTCAGGCGTTAACTTATCATAATCCACGCCGGAAGGCTTAATGACAAACAAGCCCTTCTCTCTGTCAATTCCGCTCACGTTGCCCCATGTAAAGGTAACCAGACCGTAATGGGGCAGCAACATATTCGCTTCATATACCTGTTTTTTTAATTCTTCTAACATAATGTTCCTCCATATGACAGCCGGACAACCGCAATGATTCGCAATCGGCAGTTGTCCGAAGCATCTTATATAAAAGCTATAAACAGTTTTTAAAGTTGGTTGTCATTTATTATTAAAGCGCATCTACAGCCGCATGCTCAATGGCCAAGCCGTCCATATAACGTTTCATGAACTTCTCAAAGCCTTCCACGTCCTCTTTCACAGGCTCCATACTGCTGCCGCTCTGTCCGGCAAAGATTTTATTTTTCAGGTAATCTCCCAGACCCTCCCAATCTTCTTTATTCTGCATATATGCTGCAAGCAGGGCAATTCCCCATGCGCCGCCTTCCCCGGCCGTTTCCATAACGGATACGGAGGTATTCATTGCCGCAGCCGCAACTCTCTGTCCTACGCCCTTTGTCTTAAACAAACCGCCGTGTCCAAACATTTCGTCTACTTCTACGGCTTCCTCTTTAAACAAAAGATCCAGACCCGCTTTCAACGCTGCAAGGGAAGAATATAAATGGGCTCTCATAAAGTTAGCAAGATTAAACTTATCCTCTGCTTTTCTCACAAACAAAGGAGCTCCTTCGTCAAAGCCTGTTACAGGCTCGCCGGAGAAATAGTTGTAGGAAATCAGACCGCCGCAATCTGCGTCTCCTTCCATGGCTTTATTATAAAGTACGGAAAACAGCTTATTTTTATCTACCCTGCTGCCCATGCTTTGTGCAAATTCATCAAATATATTGACCCATGCATTCAAATCCGAGGTACAGTTATTGCAATGTACCATTGCCACAAGGGCGCCGTCCGGTGTTGTCACAAGGTCAATCTGGGGATAAACCTTTGTAAGCTCTTTCTCCAGAACGATCATGGCAAAAACACTGGTACCCGCAGAAACATTTCCCGTCCTTTTACCAACGCTGTTGGTAGCCGCCATTCCCGTTCCCGCATCTCCTTCGGGAGGACATACGGGAATGCCCGCCTGAAGATTCCCGGTAACATCCAAAAGCGCCGCTCCTTCTTTTGTAAGCTCTCCGGCATTTTCTCCTGCCGTCAGAACCTTAGGCAGAATATCTTCCAATTTCCATGCAAATCCTTCCGCTTCCGTCAGCTTATTGAATTTATTAATCATGGTCTTATCATAATCGCCGCTCTTTATATCAATGGGAAACATGCCCGAAGCGTCTCCTACTCCTAAGACTCTCTGTCCCGTCAGTTTAAAATGTACATATCCCGCCAGCGTGGTAAAGAAAGCAACGTCTTTCACATGCTCTTCTTTATTTAAGATTGCCTGATACAAATGGGCAATGCTCCATCTTTGGGGAATATTATAGTTAAATTCTTTTGTCAGCTTAGAAGCCGCTTCTTCGGTAATGGTATTTCTCCATGTCCTGAAAGGCACTAAAAGGTTATCCTCTTTGTCAAATGCCAGATAGCCGTGCATCATAGCGGAAAATCCCATCGAACCGATTTTGGTAACGGTCACGCCGTACTGCTCCTTTACATCCTTTAACAAATCCTGATAGCATCCCTGCATGCCCTTCCAGACCTCTTCCAAGGAATAGGTCCATATGCCGTCCACATATTGGTTTTCCCATTCATAACTGCCTGCCGCTAAGGGAGCTCCTTTTTCATCGATCAGAACTCCTTTGATCCTTGTAGAGCCAAGCTCAATACCCAGAAAAGTTTTTCCTTCTTCAATTAATAATTTCTTGTCCATGTCCCACTCTCCATTTTCTCAAAATTATCTGCCTTGTTTTCAGTTCCTTCTCACTAATGCCTATTATATCACAAAGGCAAACGTCCGTATCCGGTTTCGTTCCTCCCCTTATACGCATTATTTATAAAAAACCTCTCCCAACATAAGATCCCTTTTGAAATCGCGGATTTTTGTATCCTTATCAATATAAACCGCTTCAATGCCCATTGCGTTTGCCCATTCTCCCATCTGCTCCGCCGTAAGGTCATAGGTAAACGCAGTATGATGAGCTCCTCCTGCCAGAATCCATGCTTCCGCCCCTGTATACATATCCGGCTCCGGCGTCCAGAAATTACTTGCCACCGGCAGATTCGGCATGGGCTTTTCAATCTTTTTACACTCCACGTCATTGATGATCAGACGGAACCTGTTGCCCAGATCAATCAGGGAGGTTGCAATGCCGCGTCCCTCTTTTGAAGCAAACACCAGCCTTGCAGGATCCTCTCTGTCTCCCATGCTTAAGGGCCGGCACTTAATACTGATAGGACCCTCTGCAATAGTAGGACAGATTTCAAGCATGTGCGCCTGCAAAATTCCTTCTTTCCCTTTTACCAGATTATAGGTATAATCCTCCAGCATAGAAGTTCCCTTAGGGTTTTTCAAATCTGAGGTCATAATCTTCATAAGGCGTACCATAGCCGCTACCTTCCAGTCGCCTTCTGCTCCAAAACCGTAGCCCTTCTCCATCAGTCTCTGAATCGCCAGACCCGGAAGCTGCTTCAAGGCCCCCAAATCTCCAAAATGAGTCACGATAGCCTGATAATTCTTTTCCTCCAAAAATCTCTCAAAGCCGATTTCAATCTGTGCCTGAACAGCAACATGCTTTTTGAACTCCTCTGCATCCCGGCCCTCTAATAAAATTTCATATTTATCATAATATTCTTCCACCAAAGCGTTGACGTCTCCTGCCGAAACACGATCCACGCTCTTTGCAATTTCATTAACTGGATAAGCATCCACTTCCCAGCCGAATTTAATCTGTGCCTCAACCTTGTCGCCCTCTGTAACTGCCACATTCCGCATATTGTCAGCCACACGCATAACACGGATATGGCTGCTTTCAACAATACCCACCGCCGTTCTCATCCACATAGCGATCTTCCCCTCAACAACAGGATCGGACTAGTGACCTACCACAACCTTTCTTTCAATGCGCATTCTGCTCACAATATGCCCATATTCACGATCTCCGTGGGCAGACTGGTTTTCATTCATGAAATCCATATTGATGGTGTCGTAAGGAAGCTCTTCATTAAACTGCGTATGTAAATGAAGCAGCGGCTTTCTATACTCCTGCAATCCCAATATCCAGGACTTTGCCGGAGAAAAAGTATGCATCCATGTAATAACCCCTGCACAGGTATCATCCAGATTCGCTTCGTTAAAAGTCTTACGTATCAACTCATTGGTAATTAAAGTGGGTTTCCACACAACCTCATAGGGAAGAATTCCCGAGTTATTTAACCCCTCCACAATTTTGCGTGAATGCTCTGCAACCTTTTTCAGACATTCGTCTCCATAAAGATCCTGGGAACCGGTACAAAACCAAAACTTGTACTCCTTTTTCTGCAACATACAAAATACCTCCTTCATCACATTTTACGGTCTCTAATATAATTAAATGATATAACTTGTATGCTTATCACTACAAGTTGTTTTTTTACGAATCCAATGAGAAAAATTGTGAAGCGCCGCAAATTCCCTACCCCCCTCCAACACACTCCATTAAGCCCCTCCCTTTTGAGCCGGAATTCGCTTAACGCCCGGAAAGTGGAAAAGGATTTTGCCTCCGCGGCTTTGCTTTGGCTTGGCCCTGGGGGCTTTCTTTTGCAAAAAATATATTTAATTGAAGGAACCCTGCAAAAGCGTCGGCACTTAGATTGCGTCCTTTGCAATCTTACGTGCCGTTACGCTTTTGTCGGAGCGCAAGCGTGTTCCTGAAATAAATATACTTTTTTTGCAAAAGAAAGCCCCCGGGGCCAAGCCAAAGCAAAGCCGCGGAGGCAAAATCCTTTTCCATCTACCGGGCATCCCACGAATCCCCGAATCAAACTACTTCTCTGTTATAACTTCCTTAAAACTGGTAGCAAGCCCCGCAAGCCCCTGAATATCAGAAGGAATAATAATCTTGGTAGCCTTGCCATCTGCCGCCTTACCAAAGGCCTCCAGACTCTTCAACTGCAGAACCGCATCATCCGCGCCTGCTTCTTTTAACATTCTGATACCATCTGCAGTAGCCTGCTGTACCTTCATAATCGCTTCAGCCTGACCTTCCGCCTCACGGATCATCTTTTCCTTCTGGGCTTCCGCACGAAGAATTGCCGCTTCTTTTTCAGCCTGTGCTTCCAGAATCGCGGATTCCTTCTGACCTTCTGCAACCAGAACGGTGGATTTCTTCTCGCCCTCTGCACGAAGGATTGCCTCACGGCGTTCACGCTCTGCCTTCATCTGTTTCTCCATGGCGTCCTGAATGCCCGCAGGAGGAATGATGTTCTTTAACTCTACACGGTTAACCTTGATACCCCAGGGGTCGGTTGCCGCATCTAAGGTACTGCTCATCTTTGCATTGATGATTTCCCTGGAGTTTAAGGTCTGGTCTAACTCCATATCGCCGATGATGTTACGAAGGGTTGTTGCCGTCAGGTTTTCGATGGCCATGATCGGATTCTCAACACCGTATGCATAAAGCTTAGGGTCCGTAATCTGGAAGAATACGATCGTATCAATTCTCATGGTAACATTATCCTTAGTAATAACGGGCTGGGGTGCAAAATCCACCACCTGCTCTTTCAACAAAACTTTTTTTGCGATTTTATCGATAAAAGGAGTTTTGAAATGCATTCCTACAGACCATGTGCCTTGATATGCTCCCAGTCTTTCCACAACGTATGCATGAGCCTGAGGGACAATTTTGATGCAGGACGCCAACACCCAGATTACGATAATAATCAATACAATAATTCCAACAACTGCTCCCATTTAATCTTCCTCTTTTCTTTCTGCTTTTTTATTCTCTATTCTCTCTTCTACAATCAGTTTCACACCATGAACAGCTTTTACATCCACCACAGCGCCCACCTGCAGTGTGACTCCGTCCTGCGGGGTACGGGCCGACCATTCCTGACCGCCTACCGTTACGCGGCCGATTCCCTGAAGGTTGTCGACCTCGCTGACCACAATGGCCTGCCTGCCTATCACGCCCTCGACATTGGTTCTCGCCCTGTCTTTGTTAAAATATTTTATCGCAACAGGTCTTGTAAAAATCAGTAATATCAGCGAAACAATTAAAAAGGCAATTATCTGAACAAGAAACGGAGCATTCAGCATCGCCAACACAAATGCGATCAATGCGCCGCCTGCAAACCAAATAGTGGTAATTCCCAAAGTGGCAATCTCAATCGCAAGCATAATGACCATTACCGCCAGCCAAAATAATATTGTCGACACGGATACTCCAAACATTGTTACCATATTGATTCTCCTTTCCTCCTTTTGTAGTATTCCCATCATACTATATTTTCATAAAATATTCAATGAATCGCAAAAAAATGACTTGTAGAAATTTAGGTTCCCTGTGCAACTTCAAGTAGCGAAAAGGAACCTCCCTTATGGAAAGTTCCTTTTCGCCTGTTGCATTATTTCATTTTAACGTAATCTTAATAGAAAACGTGACTGCCGATTACAATTCCTGCAGCCTTGCCCACACGTCCAAAGTGTAAAGCGCCGCCTACCGTGGTCTGACCGTCAACTGCCGCCTGTGCCGCCTGCATACATGATGAGGAAGGTCCTCTTGCCGCAATAGCCGCCACTGTTCCGTTGGTTGCCGGCGGGAATTGTCCCGGTGCTGTAATAACTTCAATGATCGTATTGGGATAGCCGCCGCTTCTTACACGGTTCATAACTACCGCGCCAACTGCCAGCTTTCCTTCATAAGGCTGATTGCCTGCTTCCGCCTGAATCAATGCCGCCAAAACGGTAACATCCGATACACTGGTGGGAACCGCGCCTCTGTTTTTACTTAATTTTGCCAGTTCCTTTTCTCTTTCTTCATCGGCAATTTCCTGGGTTGTCTTGCCGTGCTCTGTAGCAAACTCTACCGACACGAACTCCGACGATACATAACCGATGGTTTCGCTGTCCACCTGTACGGATACCCAGCCGTCCAGTTCTTCCACAGCCGTTAGAACTTCTCCGTTTTTCACGAGCTTATATACGCCCGCATCCTCGCTGGCATCCTTTCTGACTCTTAAAGCATCCGTTAAAACAGTTGCCTTCAAGGTGCCAACCTCTTCCATCATAGTTTTTGCTTCTTCGCCAAAAATAAGATAGTCATTGCTGACCCAGCCTGTCAGATTTCCGCTCTGAATCTTTGTCCAGCCTTCTCCCTGTTCCAATACGGTTGCGCCGCAGTTTTTAAACAGCTTTCCTGCTACAGGCGCTTCCTCGCCGGGCTCCTCTCTGACGTTCACACTGTTATCCACATTTGCCATGGCAAAGGAAAAATCTTCTGATTCGTTTTCCTCCTGTTCTGTTTCCCTTTCCTCATCCGATTGCTCTGTTTCGTCTGCATCATCGCTGCCTGCAGGAATAAGGGATTCGTCCGCCATGGCGCCTGCAGTAATCAAAACCTCTTGATTTGTCTCCTTAGTTGTTTCATCAGAATCAAGAACTGCGGCTGCACCGATATTCAGGTCCACTTCCTCCGCTTGCGCAACAGTGCCCATCATCATAAATGCCGTAACCGAAACTGCAATGGCAAACATTTGACGAAGAGACTTTTTGCCTACTCTTCTCATGATAACCTCCAAAATTCTCCGATTCCTGTTAACTTATATTTCATTTCTGTTTCAATATATTACAGAAATGTTAACTATCGGAAGTGAAGATATCATAGCAAATAATCGTTAATTTGTCAAATTTAACCAGCTACATTTTTTTAGATTTCTTTACACACGCCCTCTGGGCTTCTATAATGCTGCTGCGCAGTCCCTTTTCTTCAAGCACCCTTATGGCCTCAATCGTAGTCCCTCCGGGAGAGCACACCATGTCCTTTAACTGCCCGGGATGCAGACCTGTTTCCAGCATCATTTTAGCGCTACCGTATACTGCCTGGGCCGCAAATTCATAGGCCAGCTTCCGCGGCATTCCGTCGGCAACAGCCGCATCCGCCATGGCTTCAATAAAAAGAAACACATAAGCCGGGGAGCTTCCGCTCACTCCTACCACAACATCCATAAGGCTTTCAGGCACTTCCATGGCTTTGCCGAAGCTGTTAAGCACCTTCAGAATCAGATCCTTTTCATCCTCCGTCATACTCTCGGAAAAGCACACACCCGTACAGCCTTCTCCTACCATGGCAGGCGTATTGGGCATGCATCTTGTAAGCTTTCTTTCTCCCTTTTCGTCTTCCAAAACACTTTGCAGCCAGGCAATGGTCCTTCCCGGCGCTATGCTGACAATCAGTCCCGAGGGTTTTATATCCTGTTGTATTTCCCTGATCACTCCTTCATACATCTGGGGTTTTACCGCAAGTATGAGAATATCCGCTTCCCCTGCCACGAAAGCATTCCTTTCCATCCCGCAGATTCCAAAAGCATCGACCGCCTTTTGAAGAGTTTCTTCTGTTTTGGAAGAGCCCAGAATATCTCCGGGCTTTACAATTCCTTCCTTTATAATTCCGCCTATCATTGCCGTTGCCATGTTGCCCAGTCCTATAAACCCTATTTTCACTTTAATTCCTCCTCTGCCTCGCCGCCTCATACATAAATAAAGCGCCGGCAATCGCCGCGTTTAATGATTCAACTTTTCCCAACATTGGAATACGCACATATCGATCCGCCATATCCGCTGTTTCCCTGCGCAGTCCGTTTCCTTCATTTCCTATAAGAAATGCCGCCGCCCCGCAATAATTCTCCTTGTCATAGGCAATCCTGCCATCCAGATGCGCCGCATAAGTTTTAACCCCCGCCGCCTTTACAGACTCAATTGCATCTGCCAGATCGTCAACATAAACATAAGGTACTCTGTAAATGCTGCCCATGGTGGCACGGATGGTTTTGGGATTAAAAATGTCCACGGTATGACTGCTCATGATCACTCCCGAAAGCCCCGCTCCCTCTCCTGTCCGAATCATGGTCCCCAGATTTCCCGGGTCCTGTATATCCTCCAAGATCAGATAAAGCCCGCCATCCCCTTCAAGCATTTCCTCCAGGCGATATTCCGGCATACGGACAACGCACAAAATCCCCTGGGGCGTTTTTGTATCGCACATCTTATTAAAAAGATCCGTCTTAACCACTTCCGCCACAGCCTGTCCCGATTGCTTCAAAGAGGCCAGCTTGTCCGAAAGGGCAGACGCTTCTTTTTCCAATGAAGCCGCCGTTTTCACAGCAAAAGAGGCAGCTGTTTCCAGTTCTTTTGCCAGCTGCTCCGAAATGTAAACCTGGCTTATTCTGGAAACAGGCGCCTCTAAAAACATCTTTATGCCTTCCGCTGCAAATGCTTTCTGCTTTCTGCGCTCTTTCGCCTTGGACAGCAAAAGCATAACATTTTTAATTCCTTTATTTGCTGCCGATGTAATCATATACTTCTCCGAATTCCTGTTGTTACCGCCGGTTAAAAAAGTGCAATCTGAAAAACCGGCTTTTTATTATCTGCACAGGACATTTGGAAATTTCCTCATGTCCGTGCCTGAATTTTAATTAGAAAGGGCTTTGCTTACCTCAAACTGATAGGAATTGATGTTCTTTTGCATAGCCAGAACTTCATCCAGATCATAATCCACAAAACCGCCCTTTGCATGGGCCACTACCCTGTTGGTCTTTCCCTGGCAAAGAATATCCGCCGCATAGGCTCCCATAATGGAAGCGTAGTAACGGTCTTTACAGGTAGGGCTTCCGCCGCGCTGCATGTAACCGAGAATGGTAGCTCTGGTCTCGATACCCGTTGCCGCCTCTATTCTCCTTGCCATGGAGGTGGAATGACCGATTCCCTCTGCGTTGATAATCAGATGATGGGTTTTTCCCACTTTTCTGCTTTTAATGATATTGTTAATGATCGCCTGCTCATTGTAATCATATTTTTCCGGCAGCAAAATGTCCTCCGCTCCGCTTGCCACGCCGCACCAGAGAGCAATATACCCGGCATTTCTGCCCATTACCTCGATAATACTGCAGCGTTCGTGGGAAGAGGAAGTATCCCTTACCTTATCTATGGCATCCATGGCGGTATTGATTGCCGTATCGAAACCGATGGTATAGTCCGTACATGCAATATCCAGATCAATGGTTCCCGGAAGCCCGATGGTATTGATTCCCTGTTTGGAAAGAGCCTGCGCCCCTCTGTAAGAGCCGTCTCCTCCAATAACGACAATGCCGTCAATCCCATGCTTTCTGCAGATTTCAGCTCCCTTTTCCTGCCCTTCCAACGTGCGGAATTCAGTACATCTTGCCGTTCCGAGAATGGTTCCTCCCCGTTGGATCGTATCGGAAACATCCCGTTTCTCCAGATCGATGATCTCCTCATTTAAAAGTCCCTGATAACCCTTTTTGATGCCCTTTACCGTTATGCCGTTGTCAATTGCCTTTCTGCATACGGCACGTATTGCGGCATTCATGCCCGGTGCATCTCCTCCGCTGGTTAAAATACCGATCGTCTTAATTTCTTTCGCCATGATTCATCCTCCGTTTCCATTCAAACGTCTGTTATATTTTAATCCATTTTTACGCCCTTTTCAATTCATTTAGGGCAAATTTTCAGGTTACTTTAATATTGGACTCCCCAAAGGCGCTTTTCAGGCTTCCCAAAAGCTGTTCATCCGATTTCACATTTTGGTTTTTCGGCAGCTTTTTCTGCTGCTTCTCCTTTTCACAGTATATGATTACCGTATCATTTCCCTCGGACAAGGCGAGTATGGCAGAAAGCACCTTTTCCTTCTGTACGTATTCTTCTATGGAGGCAAATTTAATCCAGAGCTTCTTGGGAGCCTCGTCAAAAGTTATCATGGATTCCAAAATGACCTTACCGTCCTTATCCTCCTCAATACTGGTCCGCCCGGTAATAAATACCTTCTCTTCCTCTAAAAGCTTCCCGGCATACTTTTCATAATCCCTGGGAAACACGACGATTTCCACACTGCCCGCCAAATCCTCAACAGTCAGAAAAGCCATCATTTTGTCATTTTTGGTATACTTAACGGTTTTCCCGGCAATAATGCCGCCTATTACTACTTTCTTACCGTCGTCTATTTTGGCGTGTCCCAGCTCTTCATCCAGCATAAACTCTGCCGTAGTGGCAGAGATTTGACGTTTCCAGATAGCTTCATACTCCTCTAAAGGATGTCCACTGATATAAAAACCGATCACTTCTTTTTCAAAGCTTAAAAGGACTTCTTTTTTATATTCTCCCACTTCCGGCATTTTAATATCATAATCCGCCTTTTCCTCTTCTCCTGCAAAATCAAAAAGAGACATCTGGCCAGCCATATTATTTTTCTTATCCTTGATAATACTGTCCATAATCTGGACATAGACGCTCATCTGCTGTTTTCTGGTGCCCGGCAGACAGTCAAAGGCCCCTGCTTTGATAAAATTTTCCACCAGCCGCTTATTGATATCCCCCTCTGCCAGTCTGGTAATAAAATCCTTCAGGTTTTTGTAAGGTCCTCGCTCTTCCCTTTCTTTTACAAGCAAATCAATAATATTTCGCCCTACGCCCTTAATGGCATTCAAAGCGTAGACGATGGCGCCGTCCTTTACGGAAAATCCCACCAGCCCTTCATTGACATCCGGCGGCAGGATTTTGATGTCCAAGGAACGGCATACCATAATATAGGAAGAAACCTTTCCCGCATTGTCAATGACGGAAGTCAAAAGAGCCGCCATAAATTCCACCGGATAATAATGTTTCAAATACGCCGTTTCATATGCCACTACCGCATAGGCAGCCGCGTGGGATTTGTTGAAAGCATATTTGGCAAAATCCATCATATCATTGTAAATCTGTTCCGCCACGTTTTCAGGAATTCCCTTGGAAACGCAGCCCGGCACGCCCTCCTTTGGATTGCCGTGAACAAAATTGGCACGTTCTT
This sequence comes from Lachnospiraceae bacterium, assembly GCA_910574745.1. GTDB lineage: Bacteria > Bacillota > Clostridia > Lachnospirales > Lachnospiraceae > UBA2882. The sequence continues at coordinate 324,636 of CAJTCE010000001.1, forward strand.
TTTCCATAACAGACTGCTTTTTTTTACTCATGGCACGACGGACAAGATCGCTTCTGCCAAGCGTATAGCCGCCCAAATCCCTTACAATCTGCATAACCTGCTCCTGATAAACAATACAGCCGTAGGTAGGTTCCAATATGGGCTGCAGTTCCGGACAGGAATAAGTCACGCTTTGCTGATTGTTTTTTCCCTCAATATATTTGGGGATAAAATCCATGGGCCCGGGCCGGTAAAGAGAAATTCCCGCAATAACGTCCTCTAAGTTCCGGGGCTTTAGTTCCTTCATAAAGCTTTTCATTCCCGCGCTTTCCAGCTGGAACACTCCGTCGGTCCTGCCCGTTCCCAAAGAATCATAGACCGCTTTGTCATCAAAATCTATTTGATCTATATCAATCCGAATCCCCTGGCTCATTTCCACCAGCTTACACGCATTCTGGATAACTGTCAGGGTACGCAGTCCCAAAAAGTCCATTTTGAGAAGCCCCAGCTCTTCAATGGTAGTCATGGTAAACTGGGTAGTAATAGAACCGTCCGAGCCCCTTGAAAGGGGAACGAATTCATCCGCCGGCTCCCTGCAGATTACTACGCCCGCCGCATGCATGGATGTATGTCTGGGAAGCCCCTCTAAACGCTTGCACATATCAAGCAGTTCTTTTACCTGTTCGTCCTTTTCATACAGACCGCGAAGTTCAGGATTGACAAAAAGCGCCCGCTCTAAGGTAATATTCAATTCATTAGGTATCATTTTAGCCAGGGAATCCGCAAAAGCATAGGGCAGATCCATAACCCTTGCCACGTCCCTGATCACACCCTTTGCCGCTAAAGTACCGAAGGTAACAATCTGTACCACCTTGTCGGCGCCGTATTTTCTGCCCACATAGTCTATAACCTCCTGCCTTCTTTCAAAGCAGAAGTCAATATCGATATCCGGCATGGATACGCGCTCAGGATTTAAAAAACGCTCAAAAAGCAGATTATATTCAATCGGATCGATATTGGTAATTTTTAAACAGTAAGAAACGATACTGCCCGCCGCAGAACCGCGTCCCGGCCCCACCATGATATCATTTTGCCTTGCATAATTAATAAAGTCCCATACGATCAGGAAATAATCCACATAGCCCATTTCCTTTATGACGGAAAGCTCATAATCCAGTCTTGCTCTCAGGGTTCCGTCATCTTCCGGGTAACGCTCCTCTAAACCGTCGGAACACAGTTTATTCAGATACCCCCAGGAATCATACCCCTTTGGCACTTCAAACCTGGGCAACTTGGTCACGCCGAATTCAATTTCCACATTACAACGCTCTGCGATTTTGTGAGTATTTTCCAACGCTTCCAATGCATAAGGAAAAAGCTGCTTCATCTCTTCTTCGCTTTTAATATAATACTGTCCGCCTTCATAACGCATCCTGTCCTCATCCGCCAGCTTCTTGCCGGTCTGCAGACAGAGAAGGATATCATGGGGTTTTTCATCCTCCGCATAGGTATAATGCACATCATTGGTGGCAACCAGGGGAATATCCAGCTCCCTGCTCATGCTAAGAAGCGCCGTATTAACCGTCTTTTGCTGGGGAATGCCATGATCCTGCAGCTCCAGAAAATAATTGCCTTTTCCAAAGCTGGCCTCATATTTTAAGGCTGCTCTTTTGGCCTCCTCCACAAGTCCTTTTGTAATATAACGCTGGACCTCTCCTGCCAGACAGGCGGACAGGGCAATAATACCCTCGTGGTATTCCTGTAAAACCTCCATATCCACACGGGGTTTATAATAATAGCCTTCCGTAAAGCCCTTGCTGACAATTTTCATCAGGTTGGAATACCCCCGGTTGTTTTCCGCCAGTAAAACCAGATGGTAATAGCGGTCATCTCCGCCGGTCAGTTCCTTGTCAAAGCGTGAGTTGGGCGCAACGTAAACCTCGCAGCCCAAAACAGGTCTTATGCCCATTTCTTTTGCCGCTTTATAAAAGTCAATAACGCCGTACATAACTCCATGATCTGTAATTGCCACGCTGTCCATGCCGAGTTCTTTAACTCGTTTCACGCATTCTTTAATTTTATTGGAACCATCCAGAAGGGAATACTCCGTATGGACGTGAAGGTGGGTAAATGCCATGTGTTTTTGTTCTCTCTTCCTGACTTTTTTCTATAGAAATTGTAAAATAAAATGCATCTGTGCCGTCTTTTTCATTTTACCAAAAAAAGAGAGGCTTTACCAGTGTGGGAGGAGGTCTTTTTAAACTTCAAAAAGTGGAAAAAATACGTTTCGTTGTAAAGCCCTGGCTTTACAACGAAACGGCTTTTTTCTGAGGGGAATGGGTTGGCGTTACTAAAATTTCATTTCTGATTCTATTTTTTGTCTCATTTTGTCGCTTAGGCAGTAGCTGATTCTGTCGTATTGGGAATAGGTAAGGGTGTTTCCGAGTTGTATATAGTACGTAAGGCAGCCATCGGCTTCTTCTTGGTCTAGGTAGTCAATGACGTCTGTTAATATGTCAAAGGTCAGTTCTTCTTTGTCCATAGTCTTGATGAGCTCCGCCAGAGTGTCGCTTTCCGTATAGTACATGATAGAGCGGAGCATTTCGCCGGTTAAGGGTTGTATTTCTTTGTTTTTTATGGCTTCTGAAAGATATCGTCCCGCCAGTTCTTCGTCGCCGTATATGAAAATGTCTTCCAGTTCGTCTTTTGTGAGGGATACGCCTTGCTTGCATAATTCCTTGAGAATTTCGCTGACGGTTTTATCATCCATATAAGTCAAGGCTTCCCATATCTTTGTCTTATCTATATTTCCTTTTTGGATGTTCCAAAGGACATTTTCTGCATATTCTTCTTCCGGGGAATAATAGATATTTTCAATCGCATCCATATCAAACGCAGAGTGGCTGATTTCTATATTTTTTAGCTTTGCAGCCCTTCCTACCATTTTGATAACGTTGCGTCCTTCTTTTAATTGTACGGCAACTTTATTGGAATCTCCTGTATCATTTAATACGGAAACGCTGCAATCCGGAGTTACGTGCACAATTTTGAAGTTTCCTTCTATGATTTGAAATTCAGAGGAGATTTCCACTGTTGTATCCTCTTTAACGTATATGATATAGATGCTGTCAGAACCGTTAAAGTTAAATCCTCTGCATCTGATTTCATCGCCTCCGTTATAATAAAACGCCATCCACAGGTCGTTTCGATCCACTCCCGCAATCATTTCATCAGAATTATAGGTGCAGTAAGCTTCTCCTGATTCATCGATGCGGGGATGGCTATTTAGAAAATCATCCTCGTCCATCTTGAAAATGTCCCAGAAAGACCACTCGTCATCCTCTGTTTCATAATCGTAATTTCCGCTTACGTCTTCCATATCGCCGGATATGATGATGGTTCCGCAGGCGCTTAGGCTCATGACTAAAATCATGACGCACATAGCTGCAAATGTTTTTAATGCGCTTTGCTTTTTATATTCTATAATACCTTTTAATCGTTCTTTCAAAGCTTTCTTCTCCTCCAATAATGTGGTTAAAAATACGGTTTCTCCAAATTGCAGATTCTTTTCTGCCGTATTTAAAAGAATGTTTCCATATGTTTTTTTCCCGTTATCCGAAAGCTGCATTAAGATCTGCTCGTCGCAGGAAAGCTCGCAATCCTCGGAAATAAATTTTTGAACCCGGGAAAGCACAGGATTAAACCAGTGAATACATAATATAAGCTGCCAGAACCACTTATACCACAAATCCTTTCTTTTTACGTGAAGCAGCTCATGATGAAAAATCAGAGCGGCATCCCCTATCTTTCTCTCCTCTACGGGTAAAACTACGAAGGGATTGAGTAAGCCCATGGTAACCGGTCCCGATACCCGGGGACTCTCATAAATGGCTACATTTTTCCCTAAACCCAGTCTTAATGCAACTATATTTGCCGTTACAATCATATCTCCATCCGTAACCGCTCTGCAGGAAGCTTTTGTTTTTTTAATCAGCCTATGATAACGAATCATTTTTACAAATAACGTTGTCGCGGCTCCGAACAGCCACAGCAGTCCTAACGCATAGATAATCCGCTCTCTTCCTTGGCCCATTACTGCCGCATTTCCCGTTCCCTTCATACCTTCCGGCTCTTCTCCCATGGCTTCCGTAAAGCCTTCCTGTGCATCTGCTTCTTTCGCCATTTCCGGTTCGCCTATGCTTCCTATTTCTCCCAATTTTATTCTTTCCTGCCGCTCTGCTTTCTCAGATCCAATATTTTCTTGGTTTTCAGAGCTGCTCTCAGCATTTACCACCGCATTCCCGCTGCCGGCGTTCGAAAAGGGATAAGTAATGCGAAAAGGCGAAAGCCCGAAATTTGTGGGAATAATCAGGCGCAGTGCCAGAATCAGCCAGATATAGTAGTTCCATTTTTTGGAAAAGCATTTCCTGGTCAGGGGATGAAACAGTATTAAAATTCCTCCGATTACCGCCCCTGATAATGACAATGACAAGATATTCAAAAACAGTTTTTCCATACGCGCCTCCTATCTGTCCTTCTTTTGTTCCAGCCCCTTGTTAAAATAATCCCGTAATTCTTCAATATCCTCTTTGCTTAAATCCTCATTTTCCACTAAAGCTGCGGCAAGACTGCGGCTGCTTCCCCCAAAAAATTTATTGACAAAGCTTTTCATTTCCGCATTTACGTAGTCGCTTCGCTTTACGCAGGGCGCATAGTAGTATACTTCTTTCTTTTCCTGGCTGATGACGCCCTTTTTTAAAAGCCGCTGAATCAGAGTCAGCACCGTGGTGCGCTCCCACTTTCTGTTTTCATTAAGAAAATTTCTGATTTCTCCCGCGTTCAAAGGTCTTCCTGCCGACCAGAGAGTTTCCAGAATTTCCAGTTCTGCATTGCTTACTGTTGTATTTGCATCCATATGTTCTTCTTTCAATCTCCTTGTTTAAACGTTATTGTATACTGCATCCTTTTGCTGTCTACCTATGTAGACATAATAAGTCTACATCTGTAGTCATTCTTTGTCAATAGTGTAATATACACAAAGCTTATCCAAATTTTACGTACGTTTTTTCTGAATCCTTCTTTAAACCCAGATTAATATTTTCAGGTCTTTCTTTTCCCTTGCAGATTCTAATTTCATGGCAAATAAAAAGACACCCGGATTCATGTTTCAAATCCGGATGCCCGTACTTTCGTTTGCAGATTTTTTCTTGATCTCTCATACAAACTTCGCTTTATGAATATTTGCCTGCAAATATTTTTATAAGTATTTCTTCAGCTCCTCAACCTTATCCACTTTCTCCCAGGGAAGGTCTAAATCATTACGTCCGAAGTGTCCGTAAGCAGCAGTCTGTTTATAAATCGGTCTGCGCAGATCCAGCATTTTAATGATACCTGCAGGACGCAGATCGAAATTCTCGCGCACAATGTCCACCAGCTTGTCATCGGCAATCTTGCCTGTTCCGAAAGTATCTACCATAACGGAAGTGGGCTGTGCAACACCGATAGCATAGGATAACTGAATTTCACATTTCTCCGCAATGCCTGCCGCCACAATGTTCTTTGCCACGTATCTTGCCGCATAGGCAGCGGAACGATCAACCTTGGTGCAGTCCTTTCCGGAAAAAGCGCCGCCGCCGTGACGTGCATATCCGCCATAGGTATCTACAATGATCTTTCTTCCCGTAAGTCCTGCATCGCCGTGAGGTCCGCCGATAACAAAGCGGCCTGTAGGATTAATGAAATATTTGGTATTTTCATCCAGCATATCCTTGGGCAGTACCGGATCAAAAACATATTTTTTAATATCCTCATGAATCTGCTCCTGGGTAACGTCCGCATCATGCTGCGTGGAAAGAACTACGGCTTCCAAGCGAAGAGGCTTGCCGTTCTCATCATATTCAACAGAAACCTGGCTTTTGCCGTCCGGTCTCAGATAAGGTAATGTACCATCCTTACGAACCTTTGTAAGCTGTAAGGCCAGCTTATGGGCAAGGCTGATGGGGTAAGGCATCAATTCTTCCGTCTCATTGGTTGCATATCCGAACATCATGCCCTGATCTCCGGCACCGGTTGCCTCAATCTCTTCGTCGGACATTTTGTTTTCCTTTGCTTCTAAAGCCTTATCCACACCCATTGCAATATCGGCAGACTGCTTATCAAGAGCCACCATTACCGCACAAGTATTGGAATCAAAGCCGATTTCGCCTTTATTATAACCGATTTCTTCCACAGTGCTTCGTACAATTGCGGGAATATCCAACTGTGCCTTTGTAGTCAATTCGCCGGTTACCAGCACGAATCCGGTACAGCAGCAGGTCTCACATGCCACGCGGCTCATAGGATCCTGCTCCATGCATGCATCCAGAATTGCATCAGAAACGGCATCGCAAACCTTGTCGGGATGTCCTTCTGTCACAGATTCCGAAGTAAATAAACGTTTTTCCATTGTTTTATCCTCCTTGTTTTTCTTTCATTTGACTCCCCTGCAGACAGCGGGGGAAATAGTCCTTTTGGAAATAAAAAAATCCGCTTCATTTCATAAGCGGACCGTTCAGACATAAAGATCCTCTTATTGTTCGATTGTTCGCTCAGGTTGGCACCTTCCTTTGTCTGTCGGGGTTGCCGTGGCTTCATAGATCCTTTGTATCTCCACCACTCTGAATAAGAGACTTCACAATATTGAGTTTTTACATCTAGGAATACTATATAATATCGCCCTTCCTTCGTCAAGTATTCTGCACATGAATTTTAAAAATTCACATAAAATTAATTTATTTTATTATTATAGCAGGTATAAACTCCGATAATATAGTCGAATGGAAAAAAGCAGAAAAGGAGAACAGTCAATTGAAACGTATCTATGCCGGACAACTTCGCCCGGGTATGATTGTCGGCGAAGATGTATACAGTTATTCCAATCAGTTGGTCATTTCCAAAGGCGTCGTTCTGACAGATACCATGATTACACGCCTGGAATTTTATTCTGTACCTTATGTAAAAATTGCAGAGTCCGAAAACGGCGCCTTTCACGACGCCCAGCCCCCGTTAGCACTGAAGGGGAAAGCTTTGCCTATTCCGCTTTGATTCAGTCCAGTCCCGAATTTAAAAAGTACAAGCAGGACTTTGACGAAACCATAGACGAATTTAAAGATAATATTAATGATATTGTACAAAAAGGCGCGGATATCAATACCGATGAACTGCTGAATCAGGCCACCGCTTTAATAAAAGATACCTCTACCGTTTCCGGGTTTTTCCATATTCTTCACAACATGCGGCAGTATGATGACCTTACCTTTGCCCATTGCATGAACGTTGCTCTCATCAGCAATGTTCTTGCCGGATGGCTGGGCATGTCCAAGGAAGATATCGAAACGGCTACCTTGTGCGGACTGCTTCATGACATCGGGAAGCTCTCCATTCCTGACCATATTATTAAAAAGCCTTCCCAGCTGACAGATGAGGAATATGAAATCGTAAAAACCCATACCGTTGCCGGTTTTAACCTATTAAAGGACAAGGATATCAGCATACATATTAAAAATTCCGCTCTGATGCATCACGAAAAATGCGACGGCAGCGGTTATCCCTTGGGCATCGACGGCAGCAAAATCGACCCCTTTGCCAAAATCGTCGGCATTGCCGATGTATATGAAGCCATGACAGCGGCAAGAGTCTACCGCGGTCCGCTCTGCCCTTTTCAGGTTATCGATATTTTTGAAAAAGAAGGGCTTCAAAAATATGAAGCGGCTTATATCCTGAAATTCTTAGAAAATGTTGTTATGACCTATATGAACCACCGCGTGCGTTTATCAGACGGAACAAAAGGCGATATCGTTTTTATCAACCACGCCCGCCTGTCCCGGCCAATGATTAAATCCGGCAGTAATTTTATTGACCTTACCAAAACTCCTAATATTTATATTGAGCAGATTATTTAATCCGGCAATTTGAAGCGGCTATCCTTTATCTGCCGTCTTAGCAATCAAATAAACTCCTTACGGATATGGAAAAATTGATTCCCATGTCCGTAAGGAGCTTTTATTTTTGTAAACCATACATGAAAGAGCATAAATACTCTACAGAGAACAAACACTCTAAAGAACGCAGGCACTCTACAAATAGAAATACCTCGGCTAAACTCAATATGCCCGGAACCCTCCGCAGACTCAGGACACCTGCATTCTAAATTTGAGCACATCTTTTTCTTCCGTAACCTTTTCTATCTGGGCTCCCAGACTTTTTAATTTTACTTCAAAATCTTCATAGCCTCTTTCAATATAGAAAATATCGTCTACTACGGAAAAGCCTTCTGCCGCAAGGGCTGCAATCACAAGAGCCGCGCCCGCACGCAAATCCGGCGCGCTTATGTGTGCACCGGTATACTTGGGCACTCCGTTAATGATTGCCGTATTTCCTTCCACCTTTATGGACGCACCCATTCTGGTAAGCTCATCTACGTACTTAAATCTGTTTTCAAATATGCTTTCCGTTACAATACTGCTTCCATTGGAAAGAGCCAAGGTGACCGTAATCTGTGGCTGCATATCCGTAGGAAAACCAGGATAAGGAAGGGTCTTTACCTGTGTGTGGGATAAGGGCTTGGAAGATACCACTCTTACCGCATCATCAGACTCTTCTATCTCGCATCCGATTTCTATTAATTTGGCACTGATAGACTCTAAGTGCTTGGGAATAACATTTTTGATCGTAACGTCGCCTTTTGTGGCTGCAGCAGCCAGCATAAACGTACCGGCCTCAATCTGATCAGGAATAACGGAATATTCCGTTTTGTGAAGCTTCTCCACGCCCTTAATACGGATGACGTCCGTACCGGCACCTTTAATATTAGCTCCCATGCTGTTTAAAAAGTTGGCCAAATCAACCACATGCGGTTCCTTTGCCGCATTCTCAATAATGGTTTGTCCTTCCGCTAAGGATGCGGCCATCATGATATTGATTGTTGCCCCTACGGAAACCACATCCAGATAAATATGGCTGCCTTTTAAATGCTCCGCCTCCGCAACAATCAGTCCGTGGGAAATCTTAACCTCCGCACCAAGAGCTTTGAACCCCTTAATATGCTGGTCTATGGGACGGCTTCCGATATTACAGCCCCCCGGAAGCGCTACTTCCGCTCTTTTATACTTTCCAAGCAGCGCACCTAATAAATAGTAAGATGCCCGGATTTTCTTTATATAATCGTCTTCAATCACAACATCATGAATGGTCGAACCATTAATTTTGACACTATGCCGGTCAATTCTTTCAATCGTAGCTCCTACGCTTTTGATTGCCTGCAGCAATACATTCGTATCTCTTACATCAGGCAAATTTTCTATAATAACTGTTTCATCCGTCATAATGGAAGCAGCCAGAATCGCAAGCGCTGCATTTTTAGCTCCGCCTATTTCGACTTCGCCTACCAGAGGATTCCCCCCCTTAATTGCATATTGCTCCATAATGCACCTCGAACATAAATTTTTACAACTACATCTTTCATTATATACCCAAAAAGGCTTCATTGTAAACTTTCAATTTAAAAATCGTTAAATTTGCACAATCGAATCAATTTTTTTGTAATTAATTCAGATAATCTAATGGATTGACCTGAGATCCTCCTATTAAAATTTCAAAATGGAGGTGAGGCCCCGTACTTCTTCCGGTATTTCCGCTAAGAGCAATCTTATCTCCCTGATTTACTCTCTGCCCTACTTTAACAAGCACCTTGCTCAGATGACCGTACCTGGTCTGCCTTCCGTCCTCATGGTTAATGTAAACCACATATCCGTATCCGCTTCCCCAGCCGGCTCTTGTAACCGTGCCTGAACAGGATGCGGAAACCGCGGTTCCTATGGGCGTTGCCCAGTCAATTCCTCTATGGTAGGTGGACGCTCCTCTTGTAGGTGCGCTTCTGCGCCCGAATCTGGAAGAAATCCTGCCGCCGGAAATGGGTTTAATATAGGTAGGCGGTATTCTTGTACCGATTTCCACAATTTTGGGAACCGGTGCAATGGTCACCTCTTCCTTTAATATCTCCGTATCCGTTACGGAAGCATTTCTATAGGTCACTACCGCCGCAACATTTCTGTGTCCCGCCGAAGGCTGCTGCCTTACTACCGAATCGGTGGTATACCATGCGTCATTGTATATATACTCAATAGGCGCATCATAATCCTCTTCGTAATAAATTTCTTCCCGCCTGCCAACAGAAAGCTCAGGCTCAGGAATGGTAATGATCAATTCATCCCCTGCGCGGATTGTGGAATTCTCATCTTCCAAAGTCTCATTCATCTCAATAATCCGGTCAAGGGGAATTTCCGTTTCCAGAGAGATCTCAGAAAGAGTATCTCCCGGCTGTACTTCATAAACGGTATTTTTTTCCTGGTCCTTTGTAAGAATTTCCTTGGCCGTATTCACATCCGTCAGTTCTTCTGCACCCAGATAGGTTTCAATAACCTCGATTTCATCCTCATAATACAGATCCACAAGCCCGTAGTCAAAATCATCAAAGCTCATTTGCAGATTGGCTTCGGAAAGCTCATCCATTTCATAAAACGCCTTTTCCACTCCCGCCTTTGGCAGTTCATAGGCTTCTTTCGCCCTTACATCCGAGGTTGTAATCCTGGTTGTCAGCACATTGATTTCCCGTTCCGGATCCAATACAAGTTCAATCTGAAATTCATTGTCCGGATCATATTTGCTTAAGGCCGCCTGCAAAATTTCTATAACGCCTTCCGCATTCCGGATGTTGACGGTAAATTCATTAATTTTGATAGTATAGGCAAGACTTCTGTCGGTAATTTTGTCCTTCTGCAGAATCCGGCACATGTTTTCAACCACCGTTTCCTTACTGTCAACTTTTCCCACAAGCAGTTCTCTGCCCTCCGTTTTTAAATCTGCGTCCACAAAAACAAGGCTGCCCGCTTCCCGTGCCAAATCGGTACGTGCCTGCCTTAAATATTCATCGGCCGTTTCTTCACTGTCTACCAGCCCGGCCTCTTCTCCATTTAAAAAAACGGTATACATATTATTTCCCGTACTTTCAATTTTATGAAAGCCGGGGAATAAAAGAAAACATGCCAATGACACAAACGTTGCCGCCCTTAAATGGGCAATTCTTATTTCAAGATAATATTTCGTAATTTTTTTCATAGGTTTTTCCAATATTTTCATGTCGGAATTTTTCCGTTACTTTTTGTTTCCGGCTTTCTTTCTGACGCTATAGCCAAATTTTCCAATCATTTTGTCCAATGTATAATATTCGCCGTGGGAATAAACAATGGGATCTGCCTTCCTTAAATGAAAGGTGTTCTTTTCATCCATATAGGCATCGTCCACCGTAACCGCTTCCACTGTTGCCAAAAACATAACATGGGTTCCCAGCTCTATGGTCTGGGTAACACGGCATTCTATATTTACAGGGCTTTCCCCAATAAGCGGCGCCCCTACCTTTTGCGCCGGAAGCTTGGTTAAATGCATTTCTTTAAATTTGTCCACATCCCTGCCGCTTTTCACTCCGCAGTAATCCGTAGCAAAAGCTAACTTACCGGTTGTCAGATTAATGACAAATTCTCCCGTTTCCTTTATCATATGGTAGGAATGTCTTTCCGGTCTTACAGAAATAGACACCATAGCCGGATCTGAACAGATTGTGCCTGTCCATCCGATCGTAAGCACATTGTCATTGCCCGCTTTATCCGTCACAGTGACCAAAACAGCCGGAAGGGGATATAACATATTCCCCGGTTTAAATGATATTTTTGCCATATCAGTTCTCCTAAATCAATGCTCCGCCCGCACTCATTAGCGGTCTGGCTCTAAAAATCAAAGCAGCTGCAGAATCTGTGCAACCTGCATACCAAGGCTTGCCAGCGCTAAGAGCAGCGTAATGATCACAATGGGTTTTATTCCACTGTTTTTCTTCATGCCGCTTTCCAGCCGATCCATTCTTTCGCCCAACTCTCTGGCTTTTCTCGTTGCCTCTTCCGACAGCGCAGCCTGTACGTTGCGGTAGACGCGGACATTTTCCTTGTGTACATGCTCCTCCAGATGCTTCTGCCCTTCCTCCAAACTCAGACGAAGCCCTACCAGAAGCTCTTTCATAGTCCTTATGGACTCTTTCATTTCGCCGTCATTACCCGCTTTATCCTCTAAATCCCTGAGAGCTATGAAAACAGCCTGATGGTTTTGCTGTAATTCTTCATTAATAGCCCGTTCCATTTCATCCAGCCTTCCGGACACGCGGTAAAAACCATCGTCGCTTTTATAAACCGCATCGGAAACGCTGCCTTTGAGAATTTCCACATTATCTTTTACGGAATCTATACTGCTCTTCACGGAATCCATATTGCCTTTTACAGAATCCATGCTATCCTTCATGGAATCCACATGGTTTTTTACGAAATCCATACTATCCTTCATGGAATCTACATGACCTTTTACGGCATCCATACTATCCTTCATGGAATCTATATGGTCTTTTACAGAATCCATACTATCCTTCATGGAATCTACATGACCTTTTACCGTATCCATACTATCCTTCATGGGATTCACATGACCTTTTACGGTATCCATGCTATCCTTCATGGAATCTACAGATTCCTTTACGGAACCCATATGATCCATTACGGAATCTACATGTTCCTTTACGGAATCCACACTGTATTTTACGGAATACATGTAATTCTTAACCGGCTCAATTTCTTCTTTTACGGAGGCCACATCTGTTTTTATGGATTCTATATTTCCTTTAACAGAGTCTGTATTTTCCTTAAGGGCTTCCTGTATGGATGCCGCCTCCGTTTTGAGGCTTGTCCCGGTTTCATCTATTTTATTACCCAGCAGCTCTTCTCCGCTTCCATAGCTTTCCAGCTGCTCAATGCCGCACTGAATCAACTGCTGTACCTGCTCCGTCAATTCCACATTTTTCAAATTCAGACGGCGCATCTCCTGCATCATACGCTCATACTCCGCTGTGCGTTCCTGCATTCTTCTCATATCTCTCGCTTCCGCCTGACTGTTTGCCTTTATTATTTCCCCGGCATTAAATCTTTTTGCCAGTTTATCCATAAAATTATCCACAATAATACCCTCCGTGTCCTTTTCATACGGTGTATATGTATCGTTTCTATTTTATCATGTATTATTTTCTTTTACAACCTCCGGCTTTTCGCACATTCTCTGTATTTTTTTGTGGAATTTGTATAGTAAAATATTTATTTTTTCCATTCCATTGTTAATATTAACTATTTTTTCACTCCTTGTTCATAGTTTATTCACATCTTTGGATTATTATAAATTTAACAACAACGAACGACGTAATGTTCATCATTACAGACATAGATAAATTTTTTCATAATAGCCCGGGTGCCGAAAGGCATCTGGGCACTCCTCATTTTAGAGGGGCGTATTGGAGCTGTATTGGGGAACAAGAATAGAACAAACATCACTCTAATGTGAATGGTAAGTAACCTAAGAGAACATCTGCCCAAGGGTTACCAAAAAAACCACCGGTTCCGGTATTATTTGTAAAACCGGCCGGTGGTTACTTCTTTAGAAAGAAAGGGATCAGATTGCCGCACCTCGAGTACCGGATAGAGGCGACTGTGTTTGCTGCGGTTCCAGCACCTCGGTTACCTCGGCCTTTTCTTCTGCCTGATCTGCAAGCTTTTGTACTTCTTTGTTTAAGGCAAGCATCTTGGAGTCTAAATCATAGACCATAGCAGCACATTCAATCAGTTCCTTTTTTATATGCTCTGGGACATTCCCTTCAAACTTATAATGAATCTTGTGCTCTAAGCTCGCCCAGAAATCCATTGCAACTGTCCGAATCTGGATTTCTACTTTAGTGTCCACAATCCTGTCCGACAAAAAAATCGGGATGGTAACCAGTAAATGATAGCTTTTATAACCGCTGGGTTTGGGATTCTGAATGTAATCCTTTACGGAGATTACCCTGATGTCATTTTGCTTGATCAGCATTTCCGCTATCCGGTAAATGTCGGATATAAAGGAACAGATCACTCTGATGCCCGCTATATCATTCACATACTCCACCATGTTTGCAATGGTTGATTCATAATGGTGCTTTTTTAACTTCTTTACTATGCTCTGAGGCGTCTTAATCCGCGACTTAATATGTTCAATGGGATTGTACTGGTGCACGTGTTGAAATTCGTCATTTAGTATCTCCAGTTTGGTGCCCACTTCCTTTAAGGCGGAATTGTATATTAAAACAACCTCTTCCCAGCTTTTTATGTCATTCTCTTTTTCAAATTTTAATTCCAATAGCCTCACCTCTGTTGCTGATTCTACAAGAACATTTTACCACATTTCTTCAATTTATGCACAAATAAGACATAAATTTTTCCGTTTTTTCATTTTTATTTATCCATTGTCCGCCCTTCCATCCTCTGTTATAATATCCCATGTAAATACATCAGTGTCCACGAGCACACAGAAAGGGGCATTTATGTTTCGTTTGTGGGGTAAAATCTGGAAAGATAACCACCTGTTAAAAGATACCGTATTTGAAGAAGACAGCACGGATACCCGAACCCATAAAATCTTCCGCGGACTGGAAGAAATCTGTTATGAGTTCGACCTGGGTAAACCGATCTGGCTGGATAAAACCGTTGCGGAATTTAAGCGTCATGATAAGGCACGGTTTTCCCAGGATAATTTTATAGAAGAAATCCCCTTCGATTATCTGGAAATACAGATTATTGAAGAAGATTAATTAAAACTCTATGCATAAAATAATTGACACTCGAAATAATATGTTGTAACATCATTATATCAGAACATAGTTTTCAAAACTACATGATGTGTTTTAAGGAGGTCATATTATGCATATATCTATTCGTGAACCCGGAAGCGCCATTACTCATTTCATTGCCATGGTTCTTGCCATGGGAAGCGCCGTCCCTTTATTAATGAAAGCATCGGAATTCGGACCGCTTTCCGTCATTGCCATGTTTGTTTTTATCGGCAGTATGGTTTTGCTGTATGGAGCCAGCGCAACTTATCATTCCGTTACTGTAGCTCCCAATATCATAAAGATCTTCCGAAAAATTGACCATATGATGATTTTCATTATGATTGCCGGTTCTTACACTCCCGTCTGCCTTTTGGTACTGGATAAGCACACAGGCAGCAGGATGCTGTTGGGAGTATGGGGCGTTGCCCTGTTCGGCATTTTGATAAAAGCCCTTTGGATAACCTGCCCCAAATGGTTTTCTTCCATTCTCTATATCGGAATGGGATGGATCTGCATCAGCGCCATAAAACCGATCATTCACACTTTATCTCTTTCGGCCTTTATGTGGCTGCTTGCAGGAGGACTTCTGTACACCGTGGGGGGTGTTATTTATGCGCTGAAGCTAAAGGTTTTTAATGAAAAGCATGCCTACTTCGGCTCCCACGAAATCTTCCACCTTTTTATTATGGCAGGAAGCTTCTGTCACTTTATCTTCATGTATCAATATGTGATTTAATTATAATTCTATGCCGTTTTTCTTTAAGAGTTCTCTCGCCGTCTCAACACTGTCCACGCCTGTGGCGTTTTTGATGGGAGCGAACTCTTTTTCTCTGATCACTTCAAAAGGCAGACAGCTCTCCAGTTCATGAATCATATCCAGCACCAGCTGCTCAAACTTATAGCCGTTAGGCTCGTTAGGCTTTATTTCATTCCCCGCTTCATCCAGACAGCTGATTTTCTTTTCCACAATATGAAGACAGAGCTTATGGGACATAATACGCTCTAAGGCGGAAACGGAAAACAGGTAGTTCAAGATCACGCCAAAATTATAGGCATATTCCCCTTTCTCATTGCGTTCGGCACGCATCTGCTCTGTTAGTTCATAATACTCCACAATAGAAGGCCTGCCGTCTTCCAAACACATGACCCCGACCTTTTCATCAGGAGCAGCCTTGCGGACTACCTTTGCCCCCACTTCCACGGCGCTGTCAATGGAAGCGCCTATAAAAACAGGGTCCGCTATTTTCTGTAAAACATTATCTACGGCAAAGATATTTAACCATTCAATGCCCATTTCATGGATTTTATCTACCAGTCCGTTTCTGTCAAGGGATACAAACCAGCCGCCGTTTCCGTTGGGAGAGGTTGAAATCTTACTTTTTGTCTCTAAAAGCACCTTTCCCTCAAAGTCCACTGCAGGCGCCATTTCCTGTTTAAAAAACCATACCATATCATCTTTATATCCGAAGAAATCATGCTCCTTAAAAAAGCCGACCGTTCTTTCATGGTTTTTATCACTGGTCATGATAAACAGAGGCACCCATTTTCCGGCCTTATTTACCACATCCATAAGATTGTTCATAAGACATTCAAAAATGTACAAATCCTTTGTCAGCCCTATATTGTAAACCCCTTTTGGTTCATCGCTGCCTAAGCGGGTTCCCATTCCTCCGGCCAATAGTACGGCCCCTACCTTCTGCCGCTTAATCGCATCCAGCCCCAGACTTTCAAAACGGGACTTATTTTTCTCGATTTCATCTATTTCCATGGACGCAATGGGAGTGATCTTCCCCCGCTTCGTCTCGCTTGCCCGATGCTTCAGATTTTCTACAATGGAAAAATCCGTCTCCTCTATCTGCAAAAGCAATTCTCTTTGCTTATCATCATCCAATTCCTTATAAAATTTTAACAAATGTATCTGATCATATTGTGTTAATTTTTCCAAAGCCTGATTATAATTCAATGTCAATTCTCCTTTCGCCGTTACCCAAACAAGCTCTCTCTTCTTACTATGAAAAAAATTCCAAAAAACCCGTTGTTTTTCTTATTTTATCTTTCCCATATTCTGTCATAAAATATAGCTTTTGTCTATTACAAATCCAGAGACAGCTTCCCAAAGAAATCGCTTTTCTCCAGATGTTCTTCCTTGTATTTCATCAAAAACGCTTTCATCTGGGGATGCTCCGCCCCCAAATCCAAAAGTATGTCCTCAAAATTATCCGTTGTCAAACATTCTAAATCTGCAAAGAGAGAAATATATTCCATATCCTCTCCGTGTTCTTCCTTTAACACCAGCCAGGTTTCTTCACTTTCACATCCCTTCGTATGGGAAACCAGATAGCCGGTCAGCTCCTTCCTGTTGGCTTCCTCTAATCCTTTGTCATACAAAAGCCTCAGAAATGCTACCCTGACCTTTCTCTTTCTCTTTTCTTCCAGAAAATACTCCAGGTTGTTTTCCCTGCTGCCATAATCCTCTTCCCCGCATAAAAGCAGCCTGGTATATCCTTCCATATCATCGCCGTGAAGAATCGTCAACATCCTTGCATCCCACAGGGCAAGCCATTCCGCATCATCTACCTTCGTCGTCTGAAATAAGTAGGATGCATCTAAAACGCCGCAGGTAGACGAGAGCAAAGAGCCAAAGCCGCGGCATACCTCATCTTCTCTGGCATTCCCGTTCTCTTTCTCTGTCAGGCAGATACGTTTTAACGCAGCACACTCCATAAAAAGGGATTTCCCCAGCACATATTCTTTCCTGGAAAGATAGATCTCCTCCAAATCCCTGCAATGGGCGAACGCCCAGTCCCCGATGCTTTCAAGGGTATTGGGCAGATAGATTCTGTATAAGCCGGAAACATTAAAAAAAGCCTTCTTTTCAATAGCGGTTACCGGAAGGTCATCTATAGCCTTCGGAATCACAAGCTCTATTTTATTTCCTTCATAACCGGTAATGGTCACGCTTTTTTCTGAAATTATATAATGATACAGGGCTCCCCCCTGTTCAAACCGTTTCTCTTTCATGTAAATTTACCCGTCCTGATTTTGCTTATTTCATGGTTCCTTTTTTTGCTCAGGTACTGTTTCTTTCCATTACTCCGTTTTGCCGCTTCATCTTATCAAGCTATCATCTTACAAGTTTAATTCCCTTATTTCCTGCGCCAGCTGCTCCGTTCTTTCAGACAGCATCAGCTGCTTATTCTGCCTCTGGTAAGCCTCGCAGCCAAAGGTGGCGATAAATCTGGAGGAATCATTGTTGACCGTCAGCTCCGTTACCAGAATCAGCATTTCATTCCCTTGGGAAAATGCTTTCTCTACAAAATCAAACAATGCCGAAAGCCTGCTCTGGCAAAGCTCTGTATCTTGTTTCATCCGGCTAACTTCTTCATCAAAACGGGATTTGATCAGGACGAACACCTGATCCGTGGCGGTCTTCTTATGGGTAACCGCTTCTTTCTTACAATTTTCAAGGAAATGCAGGATTCTTTTATGCTTCTTTTTATCTGCCGGGGAAAGGGAACCACCCTTTGCCAGATTCTGCATTATTTTTTCCCGTGCCTGTATTTGTTTATCCAGCATATCCAGTCCGTCTTCCGCATCCTTTACCGCCCTCAAAGGCGCCATCATATCCTGCAGATAAGCTCCTGTTTCCATATTCTCTTTTATATCCGCAAGCATCTTATCCATAAGCATGCCAAGAAGGGAAAGCCGCTCATCAAAGGGCGCTTCCTCCGCTTTTTTCACAATTGCTTCCGTTACCGTTCCTCCCAAAATTTCATCCACATGATAATCCTTTTTGTATTTCTGGTACAGGTCATAATACGCCCCGAATTCTTTTACAATCTTATCATTACGGATATATTGTTCTATAAGAGCTTCCGATACGGGAAGCTTTTCCTCTTCATAAAGATATAAAATCTGGGAAAGATCCTCCCAGCCCCTTGCAGTTACATAAAGCCTGCCCTTGACCGTTGTCTCAATATGGTAAAAATATTCCTTCTTCAGTTCCAGGAAGCTTACTATCGCTCCGTGGATACCCATCTCTCTGGCATAAGTCTTCCATGCGTCATAATCCGCTTCCACCGCAAGCACCTTTAAACGATCCATGGTAACCACATCAAATTCCCTGACGGATTTGTTGTATTCCGGCGGATTACCGGCGGTAACAATAATCCAGCCTTCAGGAACCCTGTGCTTTCCAAAGGTTTTGTACTGCAAAAACTGCAGCATGGAGGGTGCAAGAGTCTCGGAGACACAGTTGATCTCATCCAGAAACAGGATTCCCTCCTTGATGCCGCTGCCTTCCATAGTCTCATAGATGGAAGCGATGATCTCACTCATAGTATATTCCGAAACCCGGAATTTTTCTCCCTCATATTCCTTTTCTTCGATATAAGGAAGTCCCAGGGCGGACTGTCTTGTATGATGGGTCATGGAATAGGACACCAGTGCAATGGAAAGCTCCGACGCCACCTGTTCCATAATAGCGGTCTTGCCGATACCGGGCGCCCCTAATAAGAAAATAGGACGCTGTCTGACTATGGGTATCCGGTATTCCCCGAATGCATCCTTCTTCAAATATAATCTGACGGAATCCTTAATATATTCCTTCGCCTGTCTGATATTCATTTTTCTTCTCCTCTTCCTCAAACGCTTCTATTTCCGGTTCGCTTAGCACAACCTGAATTGCCCAGACCGGAACCCGGGGCTTTTTGTCGTCCTCATTAAGAAACACAAATATTGTATCGTAATCCGGCATTCTGTCCGGATAAATTCCGTAACCGTCGGTAAAATAAATCAATCCCTTGAGATTTTCAAACTCTCCCTTTAAAATCTGTTCATCTACATAATCGAATACCGGGCGGAAATCCGTGGAACCGAAGCCCTTTAATTTCCCTGACGCAATGAAGGCGTCAAAGTCCTCGTCACAGGTAATTTTTGTATCCGACTGCACCTCCATATCACACTGGATGATGTGTACGTTAATTTTATGAAAGAAGCTTTCACTCTGCTTTAAAATATCATAGGTTTTTCGCAAAAACGCCTGCACCAGCGGGCCTCTGCAGGATGCGGAGGTATCGATAGCAATGACAAACTCCTTGACTTTTTTTACATCCTTATATTCTAAAGGCTCCACCAAAGGCATATTGCCATAGGTGGAAAGTCCGTAGGTATAATAAATATAATCAAATTCCTCATCGTTAACGGACATATCCTCCGAAAGCTGGGTAAAACGACTCAAAATATGGCTGTAATCATAACGCTCCTTGGTTGCCTCCCCCAGATTGGCAGATAAACTTTCCGATTTGGATTTGTTTTTGGAAAAGCTCTTTAAGTCCGCCTTAACCCTTTCACTGATCCTCTGAAACTGCTCCTGCCCTATGGTCATTTCCTCTTTGACATTCCATGTCACATGCTCATCCACATGGCTTAAGGAAACCAGTTCCTTTCTTTCATCCGGCCTTAAAGAATTCTTTTGCAGATAGCGGTAAATGTGCTCCGCCGTAAAAGGAATCCTTTTCTTTTTTTCCGTCTCATTCCGTCCTGTCTGGTTCCATGAAACCTGCCTTGCATATTCCTCGGCGCTTCCTTTGCCGTTCATATAATCCCGCAGATTTCTGACGGCTTCCAAAAGTCTGTCGTCCTTTTTCATGGAAGCGCTGTGTATGCCAAGCTCCAAAATGGTATTTTCTACCGCAAGGTCCACCGCCAGATCCCAGTCAGCCTTATCTAATTTGCCGTACCGGTAGCTGTGGTAAAAAATGCAGTGAAACAATATGTGAAGGTACATCCTTACTGCAAAGGCAGGTTCTCTTTCATAATGCTTTAAAAGCCACACCGGGTCATAATACAGTTTTACCCCGTCCGTAGCCGCCCCGCCCATGCCAATCCGTGCTTCGCCGGTCAATGCGGAAACTGCCACATCCAAAAAACGCATGTTCACTACAATGCTGTCGGAAGCAAGCTTCATGATATGGGACGCAAGGCTTTTGATTTTATTCAGTTGTTCCGCCTCTTTCGGGGTTAAATTCAAATCCGCCATATTTTTTGTTCCGCCTCGATATTTTATCTGTATTCTCATACAAAATATTTATCCGCTTAAGTTCATTTAAATCATTTTTCGGGCCATTTCCGGTATCTTAAAAAATCCCCTTTCATTTATATCCGAGCCCGTATGCTCTTTTAGAAAATCCACCTGCTCCTGACGATCCATACCGGAATCTATTACCTCTCCCTCCATCGTAATAAATGTGCTTTCAGCATGACTCTCTAACTGATAATTTCCTTTTGACGATACATATAAAATACCCGCGAAAGAATACTTTTCCAATTCATCATTATTGTCATTTTCCTGCTTGGGATACAGATAACTGATCTCAATATAATCATAATCTTCAAAAGTATTGGAAGCCGCATCTTCCATAGCTGTGTCAGACTTTTCCAATGCAATTTTAATATACCTGCTTCCGTTTTGCTTTTTTTCGGCGTAAGGCAGTTCTGATTCCTGAATAAAGGATACCGCCTCCTGATAATTTGCCGTCTGCGGGAAATCAACATACAGTTTTCGTAAAGCCTCCGGTTCATTTGTACCTGCCGGGTTTTCAGAAAATGAGGCAGCTACAGAATCTGCTCCATCCTTAATTTCCTCAGTATGATCCCTTTGGTCTGCTTTGCCGGCGCATCCCGTTAAAAAAACAAACATCATGATATATAAAAAACACCTTATGACTCTCTTCATTTACTTTTCTCCCTAATCAATCTTCAACCTTATTTTACCCCCGGCCGTCTGAATCAATCATATCATGCTGTCTGCTTTTTTTCTATACTGACTATTATAAATAATGCGCATTATCGCAACAAGCTTTCCCTTTTCTTCTTAATTCTTTTACATCCGGTTCAATATCTCACTGCTGTTTTAGTAAAACTTCCAAATAATCATCCGCTTCTTTTCTTGATTTGAAGATAATAACATTTTTATCCTTTTGATATTTCTCCAACAGCTCGTAAATCTGCGGCAACTGGTCTTTGGAAAAGTCCATGATCCACTGCCTAAATTCCTCATCAAATTCCGTTTCCACCCAGGGTAAATCTTCCCGCTTTTTTCCGATGCGGGACTTAGCTCCCAAAAGACAGACTTCCAAAGGAAAATCCAGTAAAAATACCGTATGGCACTCTTTTAAACGGGTTTCCAGTGTGCGCCGGTAATTCCCGTCAATAATCCAGCGGTGCTTTTTGAGGATTTCGCTCAATTGCAAATCAAATTCTTCCCTGGAAATATTTGTTCCATCCGGCTTGTGCCACAGCATATCCAGATAATAAAGGGGAAGATTCGTAATATCTCTCAATTTTCTTGCAAATGTACTTTTCCCTGCGCCGGGACTTCCGATAATAATTGCTTTTAACATTATTTTTACCTATAAATTCTAATATGGAATGAAAAGCTTAATTAGAATTTTAAGCTTTCCATTCCATGAAATTCTTTGATACTTTTTCCTGAGTCATTAAGTTTCTTTTCGATGTCAATATAGAGCAATATAAAATGGACTATCTATGATATGACATTATATCATGACAAAACTGTTATAGAAAGGCTTACTAATCAGCAGGCAAATACCTGCTTGTATGTTAAAACGGACATTCTACCTCATAGTATCAACAATATTCTTCATAGTATCTATGGAAACCCTTCCCTTCAAAGTATATCGTATTCCGCCTGCCACAAAAACAGCTGCCTTTTCCGATACATAATCTTCCAATTCTTCTTCAATGGTATCTTCTATAATATTTACCTTATATCCCTGTTCCGACGTATAGTTTTCCGCAAACCGGTACATCCCCAGATAATCCGTATCCCATCCGTTATCCAGCTGGGATTCGCTCAAAACCAGGTCAGCGGTTAATGAAACCGGAGTATAATATTCTTTTCCGTTATCATAGGCATACCGGTTCTCTTCCTTCATATATTGGTAATTACCTGTATCTCCCGTAATATAATTATCTACCGTGATAATTGCAAAATCCTTTGCATCTGTCTTGAGCCGGCACAGCATATAAGGATTATCATCAGATAACCTTGTATCCAGCATTTCTAGCCCCAGCGCCTCCTGCATTGCAGCATAATCCGCGTAGTCTTCATAAATCATTCCGTATTCATCAGGCGCAGTCCCCGGCTCATTCATTTGCACAATCTGCATGGAATCCAGTTCGGGCAGCACTTCTTCATTTACCCACACTCTGTTCAGCATATAATATCCCGCAAAAACAGTAGTTCCTCCTAAAATAATAACCGCAGCGAAAGCAGCGGCAGACGCCGCAATATTTTTCCATATCCGGTCAGGTCTTAAAGCAGTAACGCCATTTCTGATATTATTTTTGATATCATCCTTCAATTCTATCTGCCTAAGTTCCCGGTCTATCACTTCTTTTATTTCAATTTTCTTCATATCCTGCCTCCGTCAAAATTTTTCTCATTTTACCTCTTGCCCTGTTCAAACGCTGTCTCGTTGTATTTTCCGTTTTCCCAATTACTGACGCAATCTCTTTGACTGACAACTCCTGGTAATAATGCAGCACTATGATCTGTCTGTCATTTGCCTGCAATTTCATAACAGCCGCTGATATACTGTCCTTTTCCAGAAAATCATCGATGGAATCATTACCTGTCCGTTCTGCATTTTCTTCCGGATTATTTTGCCTGATTTTAAACCAGCGGTTTCTCATGATATTTTTGCAGCAATTGATCGCAATGCGTATCAGCCATGTCTTTTCACTTGATTTGTGTTCAAATGACTCATAGGATTTCATCGCCTTAATAAAAGTCTCCTGAACAGCGTCTTCTGCAAGTTGATAGTCTTTCAGATATAAATAGCACATCCTTAAGACCGTGTTGCCATATTCATCCATTAATCTTTCTAAAAATTGTTCTGCCGGCATTATGTTTTAACCTCCCTTCACTTATTAGACACAGGAAAGCCTTCTTTTATTACATCATTTTTTCTTTTATGAAAATTCCTCTTTTTCTCACAATTACGTATTTATCATACCGCAATTAACAGGTCTTATTTATAGGATGTTTTCATTCAGTAGTTTTTGGAAAGTGCAGTGGATAAAGCCGCCCTGTGCAGATTTACTTTGGACGGCTTTTGGAAATGCTTAAGCTTTTATATGAATCATTCTAATCTGTACATTAAGGTATCGTAATACTCTTTCATAAATTATCAAATCCTATATTCTACTATTTTCTCAAACGCAATGTCTCCCCGGACATATTCGTAGTCGCCAAGTTTGATTTCTTTGAATCCAAACTTTTCATAAATATGAAGGGCCGGTTTCAACTTGCTGTTAGAAATGATGAACAATCTTACGGCCCCATGCTCTACCGCCCACTGCATAGCCGATTCAAAAACTGCGCTTCCGCACCCTTTATGGGTCTGGTGCTTGTTAGACGCCAATTTACAGATTTCCCATGTATCGTCCTGCATATGCTTTGCCATGCAGGTTGCAAGTACGGTTTCTTCCTCGACGGCAAAGTATATCATGGCGCCATTTCCTATATCCTGTTCAATATTTGCAAAGATTTCCTTATCCTCTTTTTCCAGAAAACCAAAATTATCTATGATCCAGTCTGTGTTATATTATATAAATTTGTCTTTATATTTTGAATCATAAGGTATCATTTTCACAAACTCAATTCCTTTCTGCTAATATTTTCCGGATTATGTTCCTTGCATTCTCTAGCTGCACACATTTGCTTTCAGATAATGAATGGATAATACATTCTATTTCCTGATTTGTTTTTTGAATCAGCTCCTCACTGATACGCCTTCCTTTTGCTGTCAGATAAATTTTATATGATCGATTTTGTTGCCTTTGTCAACTAATTTTAAAGGATCAATTCCTTCTCTGTTCTCCGCTGCTGGTAAAATATTGAAAAATCCCCTTCCTTCTTATATAATAGGTTAAGAAAGCGAGAAAACAATGTCCGAAAAAATTTTTGACGTATCAATCGTCATTCCCGTATACAATATGGAAGCCTATCTGGACCGGTGCGTAAAAAGCGTTCTTGCCCAGAGTCTTCAAAATATCGAAATTATTCTGGTGGATGACGGAGGAAGCGACCGTTCCGTTGCCATGTGCGACGATTACGCTGCCGCCCACCCTGATAAAATCCGTGTCCTTCACAAGGAAAACGGCGGGCTGACCTCTGCCTGGAAGGCGGGAAGCGCCATTGCAAAAGGGCGTTATATCGGCTATGTGGACAGCGATGATTTTATCCTGCCGGATATGTATGAAAGAATGTTTGCCCGTATTGAAGAAGAAGGGGCGGATATTGCCTGCTGCGGTCTGCACCATATTTATGAGGACGGCAATCATGATGAGTGGGATGACCAGATGGATTTTCCCACGGATGTATTTGAACCTTTCTCTTTAGAAAAAGAAATGTTTCCGGCGCTTATTAATGACGGCAGCTTTATGGGCAGAAAGCTCCATCCCAACCGGGTTACAAAGCTAGTCAAAGCTTCCCTTGTAAAGAAAAATCTGTCTTTGTGCAGCAACGAGGTTTCAATAGGCGAAGATTTCCAGTTTTCCCTCTGCATGTTTTTAGACGCCAAAAGGGTAGTGATTTTAAAGGATTATTTTCCCTACTACTACTACATGAACAATAGCTCCATGACTATGAAATACGACAGTCATTATATGGAAAAAATCAAGATTCTAAACAAAAACCTGTTACGGATCAGCAAAGAAAAAGGCGGCTATGATTTCAGCAGACAGATTTGGAATGATTTTCTCTGCCTGACCGTTCTCCATATAAAGGGCGGTATTTATAAAAAGAAAAACGCTCCCTATAAGGAGCATAAAAACGATATGAAAACAATCTGCCATGACCCGGATGTGCTCCATGCCTTAAAGGTATATGATATGCCGCAGCTTACCATGGCGGAAAAGCTATTTCTCTTTTTTATGAAGCATCACATGTATCTGGCTATTTTTCTTGCGGTACGGATTTATTTCCGTTAGCCTTAGGAAACCAAATACTGCCGCTTCGACAAATATTGATTTTAGATAGGTTCCGTATACAAATAAAAATGTTCTGCTGCCTGAAAAGAAATTTATAATTGCTGCAAAACGGACTATCTGAACAGATCCCTGCTAATAGATTGATTATTTAAGGAAACTCTTGCAAAATGGTGCGGAACACAAACGATAAAAGAAATAAAACAGCAAAATCCGGCAACAAAAATCTCAAATGGTCCCTACCCCTTCCCTTTGTGTTTATTTTGCCCTGCATTTTGATCTCCGTTCTTTATCTTCAGTTCAAAGACATTTATTTTCCGGGTACTTCCCGTATGCATGATCTGATCATCGACCAGATTGCTATGGACGGCAGCAACAAAACCGGAGAATGGGAATTTTTCTGGGGACTGCTCTGGCTCGGTTGTTTTTGTATTCTGGGGCTTTTTCTCATGGGTAGAAGCTTTTTGGGTTCTACGGCGGGAAAATGCGGTTCCGAATTGCCCTCCGCCCATGATACGTCTTCATGGGATTTCACTTCTTCCTTTGAAAAAGTACCCCTTCCCTTAATATGTGTCCTCTGTTTCTTTCCTCCCGTCATACAGCTGATATGCTACGGAAAGGTTTCTTTGTCCCTTTGGCTTTTTGCCCTGACCTTCAGCCTTCTGATGTTCATTTTTAAAAAAGATTGCGGAAAATGTATTTCCCTTTTTTTGTTTCTCTATTTTGACGTTCATGTAATCAATCTGATTGCAGCATTTGTCATCGGCAAATATCTTCACTCCGATTTATTGATTTTCGCAGCCGGAGCGGTTATTTTCAGCTTTGCCCTTATTTTCTATTTCCATTTTTACGGAGTATTTGATAAAATTTTCTTTGCAAGCCAGCTTCCTCTGCCGCTTTTGCTGATTTTATATTTAAAACATTCTTACCGTTATCAGGAACAAATATTACAGCTTCATCATCCTAAAAGCTACATAATTTTTATAGCTTTTTTCATGCTGGCTCTGTACATAGGATTTTTCCTTCAATACTACTTTTTTCGTAAATCCGATAAAAGCATAAAGCCTTTTATCGCTGCCGCTTCGGCAATTTCCATTTTCCTCTACGGCTCTTACATTCCGGCAGCTTTGATAATCCCTTCGGATATGCATCATTACGGCGAACAAATGCTCCCCTGGCAGCAGATCGTCTCTCTTGGCAATTCTCCTTATAAGGATTACGCCCCGGTATCAGGACTGTTTCCCATGCCGACAGGCGGCATTAACCAGCTATTCTTCGGTGGAAAGGCCTCTACCTACGGAGCCGCCTTTGTCATTCTGTTCATATTGTTTGGAACATTGACAGTATGCATGATTTCTCTTCACGTAAACGGAAAATGGACGCTCCTTTTCGCTTTTCTTTTCCACATGCCCGTTTATTGCCGGACCTGGATCATTCTTCCGGTATTGCTGTTGCTTTTACTTCCCTCTGTCATTCATAATAAAAGGCGTTTTCTCTATCTCTATGTTTTTTGCGGCTTTTTAAGCGGACTTTATTATCCGCTGTTCGGTCTGGCGTTGATCGTGGCGGGAATGCCCTATGCCTTAGTCTGCTTTTTTTCTTATTTGAAAGACAAAGAATTCTTAACCGAAGTAAAGAAAAAATCCTTTTATGTAGAAACGCTTATTCTTCTGGTTCCCATTATTTTATCCATTCCTTTATTGATAAAAATGGCGTCCCATATTCTGACATATTCCCATCAGACCCTTCTTGCGGACGGATTATCATTAAGTTCCATATCTGTTCCCCAGTGGTTTCTGCCATATTTATCTTCTTTTGAACAAATCAGAAGCGGCGCCTATTATGCCCTGCGCTTTTTAGGCTGTATGCTTCCTGTATGGCTCTTTCTTCTGTTGCTGCTTTCTTTCTATTATCAAAACAAAGAGAAAAAGCCATATAAAGAGCCTGCGTTTTTAGGCTTATCTGCAGGTTTCCTCATCCTGCCTGTATGCTACACTTACACTTTAGTCGTTATGGACGAAACCTGGGTCAGCCGGCTGTTTTCCCGCAGCAGCCATATTTTCCTTTGGATCATTGGTATTTTCCTCCCCATCCTCCTGATTCGCTTTGGAAAGCAGATTTTTCAAAAGGAAGCCTCTGTTGCGCTTTTAACCGCCTTTTCCTTAAGCGTTCCTTTTCTTACCTTTTATCAAATGGGAGATTACCAGTTTCCGGCCTTGGACGGAAGAACCAATGCAGAATGTGCGTGTGTAGGAGAATACACGGCAAACCTCTCGCCATTCCCTGTTTCTCCCTCCTTTGTTCCCATCAGTGAAGAAGATGCTGCACGTTTCCCTGCTCTGGGCTATGGTTTTATGGAATCCGGCGTTAGAGAACAGCTTTATACATATGATGAAAGATTGGAAATTCTTCACAAGGCAGATGAAGATTTGAAGCTTTTGGCGCTGGATAAGCTGCAGATGTATTATTTTTTATTAAATGAAAGCGCTCTTTATTCAGGGAAGGTTTCCCTTGCCAAAAGTCATGAGGCGGCAGAGGCGGTTATCGCCCTGCTTGACGAGCACACCGTTGCAGGAAATGATTTAAGTCCGTTAAACAATTATTATATTTGCCGGGAGCTGATAAAGAGGGGCTATGTTTATGATTCTATTACAGAATTTTATCTGCCGAAAACACTGTACGTTTCCATATACGGCGAAGAAAGCTATGCTGCTATAAGCCTTTCCGATTCGCCCTGGGCGGCGCCTCTTTATATGAGCAAATGCGCCTTGTCCTTAGGACACAATCTGGAAAATCTGAGCGCTTCGGTTCTCATTGCATCCGATACGCCTTCAGAATTTCTCTATGTGGAAATTGATATAGCGGCATTAAATACCCGCTTTGGCGGTACGCTTAATGAAGATACCATTATGACCATAAGCTGGGAGGGAAAAAGCTGCCTTTTAACAGACTTAGGAGACGGAGTCTTACTGCTTCCCCTTGCTTCCAATGCGGACTGGGCAACGGGCGGCTATGATCAGGTATTTATCAGTCTGTATGATGAAACAAGACCTGTTATGGAAATGGATGATAAAATTCCTTTAGAGGAAGTCAGCAATTGCTTACAATATTACTCTTTGAGGGAAGACGCCGGAATATAGGCGTTCCCCTGTTGTTCGTGCACTCGGCAAGAAAGCGGATGGAATGGGCGGACCGGAAATCCCTTTGTGAATCGGCAAAGACTTTGTTTGCAGAATAAAAAGGCTGCCGATTCACGATTTTCCAATCATTAAAACGACAGCCTTTTTTAACATTTCTTATATAAGCATACGCTATCTCATCAGATCAAAGATTCATACAGCTTTGTAATATCCTCCACACTGGTCTCTTTGGGGTTGCCCGGTC
This sequence comes from Lachnospiraceae bacterium, assembly GCA_910574745.1. Classification (GTDB taxonomy): domain Bacteria; phylum Bacillota; class Clostridia; order Lachnospirales; family Lachnospiraceae; genus UBA2882. Next base: position 353,779 of record CAJTCE010000001.1, read on the forward strand.
TGCAGGCATCATCATAAGCGGACTGCGCCAGGAACGGAATATCCTCTTTCTTTACAATTTCCTTTAAATCAGCGGGGATTCCCACATCTACGGAAAGCTGTTTAACAGCATCTACCGCCGCCTTACGGTATTCCTCCTGAGTCATGGAATCTACGTCTTTAACACCCATGGCTCTGGCAATTTCACGATATTTCTCCCCGGTGGCTTCCGCATTGTATTCCATAACCGTAGGCAGAATAATCGCATTTGCCACACCGTGGGGCGTATCGTATAAAGCGCCAAGAGGATGCGCCATAGAGTGAACAATACCAAGGCCTACATTGGAAAAGCCCATGCCTGCAACATACTGTCCTAAGGCCATGCCTTCCCTTCCTTCCGGCGTATTGTCAACTGCGCCTCTTAAAGAACGGGCAATGATTTCAATTGCTTTTATATGGAACATGTCGGACAATTCCCATGCGCCTGCGGTAATATATCCTTCTATGGCATGAGTCAGGGCGTCCATACCGGTAGCCGCCGTTAATCCCTTGGGCATGGAAGACATCATTTCGGAATCCACAAATGCCACCACGGGAATATCCTTAGGGTCTACGCATACCATTTTGCGGTTTTTTTCCACATCGGTAATTACGTAATTGATGGTAACCTCTGCTGCCGTACCCGCTGTTGTAGGAACTGCAAAAATAGGCACGCACTTATTGGTGGTAGGAGCTACACCCTCTAAACTTCTCACATCTGCAAAGTCGGGATTATTGATAATGATACCCACCGCCTTAGCGGTATCCATGGATGAGCCGCCACCAATAGCGATGATGTAATCCGCCCCGGATTTTTTGTACGCCTCCACACCGGACTGCACATTTTCAATGGTGGGATTGGGTTTGATATTGGAATAAAGCTCATAAGAAAGCTTCGCATCATCCAACACCTTCAATACCTTTGCCGTTACCCCGAATTTAACCAGATCAGGGTCGGAGCATACAAATGCTTTTGTAAAATTCCTTCCTTTTGCTTCGCCGGCTATTTCGTTGATCGCCCCCACTCCATGATAGGATGTTTCATTCAGTACAAATCTGTTTGCCATACCTTTCCTCCTTTTTCATTGCACAGTTTCATTGTATTGTCTTATTAAATGCCGTTACCAACTATTTCCATTATAGCTTGTTTTATCTATTTTTCCCATAGAAACTTTTCAACTTTTACTCCCCGTTATTTCATTTTTCATAAAGAAATTTTTCGGGCAGTTTTACCTGAAATCCGTCTGCCAGTTTTCGGAAATCTTCAGGCTCTATAGTCTGCCTCTTATCCGGTCTCATAGACAGCATCTTTACAAGAATTTCTGCAGATTTCTCTACTGTATGCATCAATCCGAAAGTCAGGTCAAAATCTTCTCCCGCCGCAAAGGTTCCGTGATGAGCCCAGATTGCCAAATCATAAGTTTTCATCAGCCTGCTTGTAGCTTCAGCTATTTCTCTTCCTCCCGGAATCATCCACGGAACAACGCCTACACCATCCGGAAATACAACCGGACATTCCGTTGCCATTTCCCAAAGTTCTCTTGTAAATATTTCATCTTTAAGTGGCAGAACAAAAGTAAGGGCAATGATGTTTGTCGTATGAGCATGATATATTACTCTGTACCTGCCTTCGGTAAGTTCCTTTTTAACCTCGTGATTCATCAAATGTGACGGCAGTTCACTAGTAGGCGTTCCTCCGTTTACCATTCCCCAGACAATCCGGTAGTTCTCTCCTTTTTCATCCAGTTCGATTATACATACGGAATTCTCCAGATTTAATGGAACATTCCGAAAATATTTCCCGCTTCCCGTAACCAGAAAATACTCCTTTGCCAGCTTAGGCACAACTGTTCCAATGTCTCTCCATTCCCCTTCTTTCAGATGTTCTTTTATGCTTTCCACTTCCTCATCTTTTATGCGATAGGAGAGATTTCCTCCGTTTCTTTCATGCCAGCCCTGTTCCCATCCGTCCGCCGCCATACGGATAAATCCTTTTACAAACTCCGCTTCCATAACTTTCATTTGACACCTGCCCCTTTCCGGCTAAACCCGTTTTAATAATACCTCATTTTCATATTCCTTAACCTGATCAAACCATTTCAGGTCATCATCCAATCCACATTGTCTTAAATATTCTTTCCATACTTCTCCAAAAGGATAGGTTTTCAATTCCTCCTGCATGACCATCAGTTCTGTTAAACGGTTATCATCCTGCAACTGCTTTAACATCTTTCCCGGCGTGCACAAGGCCGACAGCAACGCTTTCTGCCAGCTCCTGAAACCGACTACCCATGCTGAAATTCGGTTGATCCCTGCGTCAAAATAATCCAACGCCATATAAACTCTGTTCCACGCATCGTTCCTGATAATCTCTTTTGCCATTTCCTTTGTTTCATCATCAAACAGTACCACATGGTCGCTGTCCCAGCGCACAGGCCTTGTAATATGTAAAGCAATTTCTTGGAAAAAGCATAACAGCGCCGGTATTTTATCCGATACCATTTCCGTGGGGTGATAGTGTCCATTATCCATAAGGGGAAGACAGCCTTTATGGGTTGCTGCGAAGCTTAGTGCAAATTCTCCCGATCCCGCCGTATAAGATTCCACTCCAATCCCAAATACTTTGGATTCTACGCAGGGTTTAACCAGACTTTTATCAAAAGGCTCCGACAAAATTTGTTCTATGGAGTCTTTGTATCTCATACGGGGACCCAAACGGTCTCCGGGAATATCCTTCATACCGTCTCCCGTCCAGATATTCATGACACAGGGCATTCCCGTCTCCTTTGCAAAATACTCTGAAATTCTGATACATGCTTTCCCGTGTTCAATCCAAAATTTTCTGGTTGCCTCATCCGGACTTGAAAGAGTCAGCCCATCCTTGATCTTATCGTGGGAAAAAAAAGTAGGGTTAAAATCCAATCCCATATTTCTTTCCTTTGCAAATGCCACCCATTTTTCAAAATGCCTCGGTTCAAGCTTATCTCTGTCCACATGCTCTCCTTTTTCAAAAATCGCATAGCTGGCATGAAGATTTAACTTTTTTCTTCCCGGCATTAACGACAATGCCTTATCCAAATCCGCCATCAGTTCTTCCGGCGTTCTGGCCCTTCCCGGATAATCTCCCGTTGTCTGAATCCCTCCTGTCAAGGGGCCTTCATGATCAAAGCCTGTTACATCATCTCCCTGCCAGCAGTGGAGAGATACCGGTATTTTCTTTAAAGTCTCAATAGCTGCATCTGTATCCACCCCTGTTTTTCCATACGCTTCCTTTGCATATTGGTATTTTTCCGTCGTTGTCATTTTAATCCTCCTTTTTTCTGAAATCCTACGCTCCTCTTCTTTCACTCGAGTTCATAACATTGAATAGAAAAGGAATTAAAAACACAATCTCTTCCTTCTTTTATCCCTGCCAATTCTCCTTCACTGATAAGCTGTGCCAGAAGGTTCCCGATCGCCGTTGCCTCCATAGGCCCCGCCAGAACTTTTTTCCCGCATGCCTTTGCCGTCATTTTGTTTAGATATTCCGCATTTGCACCCCCTCCTACAATATGGATGGAGCCATAGCTTTTTCCTATAATCTCCTCCAGCTCACACACGGCTTTCCCATAGCTTTCTGCCAGACTTTGATAAACGACCGATGCTGTTTCTTCCAGGGAATCCGGCACCTGCTGCCCTGATTCCTTACATGCCTCCTTCACTTCATTTACCATACTTGCCGGGGCCAGAAATCTGCTCTGGTTGCAGTCAACAGTAGAAGGAATCCTTTCTTTTTCCGCTGCAGCACAGATATCCTTATAACTCCAGTCCTGTCCGATTTCTTTCTTTATGGACTGAATCATCCACAAACCCATAATATTTTTTAAATACCGGAATCTGTAATCATAACCACCCTCATTGGTAAAATTGTGTATCCGGCTTTTTTCAGAACAGGCAGCCTCTGACAATTCTGTTCCTAAAAGCGACCATGTTCCCGAACTGATATATAGAATGTCCTTTGATTTACCGGGTACTGCCATAACCGCCGATGCCGTATCATGACTTGCAGGAAGAATTACTTTACAGTCAAACCCGACTTCCTTTTTGATTTCCGCTCTCAATCCTCCCAGTTTCGTTCCCGGCAAAGCAATTTTTCCAAAAATCTTGCCGGGGTAGCCCAGCCTTTCGATCAATTCCCAGTCCCAATTCTTGGTAGCCGGACTTACAAGCTGGGTCGTTGTGACATTTGTATATTCATTGCTTTTCTTTCCTGTTAATAAATAGTGAAAATAGTCCGGTATCATAAGAAAAGCCTCCGCCTGCGCTAAATGGTCAGGCTGTTCTTCTTTGACCGCCATCAATTGATAAATAGTGTTAAACTGCTGCTTCTGGATTCCGGTTCTTTCATACAGTTTTTCTTCACTTATATACCCGGCTACCTTTTTATCCATAGAGAGCGTTCTGTCATCCCGGTATGCAACAGCATTACCAAGAATTCGATCTTCCTTATCCAATAAGACAAAATCCACCCCCCATGTGTCAATTCCCACGCTTTGGGGAATTTTACCCAGATGACAGCATTTCTTCATACCGTTTAATATTTCTGTAAACAGTCTTTCCAAATCCCAGCAGAGCCGGTTATCCTTTTTTACCATTTCATTGGGAAACCGGTAAATCTCCTTGAGCTTTAGTCTCCCATCTTCTATGTATCCCAGCATATGCCTTCCGCTGGACGCTCCGATATCAATTGCAAGATAGTAATGATTCATAATCTTTCCCTCCGAATATTAAGAGCTTATTTTTACGGCATTGGAAAGTGCAGAAGCTTCATTTTCGATATTTTTCAAAGAATCATCAATGCTATTCACACCTTCTGCCTGTTCTATGACAATATTGGAAATCTCCCCCAGCTCTGCTGTGATGCCCTTCAATTTTTCAAACACATTGCTTAATTTTTCCCCTATCACTTTGGCAGATTCCCCGCTTGCCTTGGATAATTTTCCCATCTCTCCCGCTACAACTGCAAATCCCTTTCCTTTATCTCCTGCCCTCGCCGATTCAATAGCGGCATTTAATGCCAGAATATTAGAACGTTTTGCATTTCTCTCAATCTCTCCCACAATCTGGGAAGTGGATTCCGTCAATCCGCTGATTTCTTCCGTGTGGTGGTTAATATTCTGAGCCTTTTTTGCCAGATCCGACGCTGTCTGGGCAATCCTCTGGAAATTTTGGTTGGTGCGGGTAATATTCTGATTCAGATTGTCCGCAGAAGCTTCCAATTCCTTTTGTTCCTGTATAGATATGGCAAAGCTGATCACTCCCACTACCTCGCCTTCATCATATACAGGACTGAGAATCCCCCTTACCGGCACGCCATATACCTGGGACGGAAGTATGCTCTCCATCCTCTCTCCTATCTCCATAACGCGGAGCATTTGTCTGTCGGCAGAGGAATCCGGGTTAAATCTTGTTCCTTCTTCAATTTTCAGATAAATGCTGTCCCCATACCACACGCCAATGGTTTTCTCTCTGTCACAGAGACAAATCTGCATATCCAGCTCCAAAAACTGCTTTATCAAGGGCAATGCCATTTTCAATGCTTCTAAAACCTTACTTTCTTTCATACCGGTTCCCCTTTTCTCTTATGTCCATCGGTTTCTGTTTCCTATCCCGAAAATGACTTCTCCGGATTATTACGGTATTTTCAGCTCCGGATGCTTTACAACAGCAGCTTTATAAAATGCTTCCAAGGCTTCTTCCCGACTGATATAGCCGTCAAAATAATCCCTAAACGCCGCCTTGCAGGCATCGCCCACTCCCTGGTCATACATGGTCTGGTTGGACATATCAATATTTCCTGCCGCTTCCTCCAAAAATGCAATATGATTTTGTCCTCCCAGAAAAGCACATTCGTAATTGCTGTCTGCCAGTTCCTTCATTACTTTTTCATTGTTTACAAATTCCCCATTTTCCAACGCCAGCTTTTTCATGGCAGCCTCGTCGCAGGTTAAAGCATAGATCAAATCCCTGATCTCACTTATATTGTCACATCCCTCCGGTACACACAGCCATGTTCCGCCCCAATAATAGCTTTCCGGTCCGGTACAAGCAGCCCAGTCCGCATAAGAACCGTTACCCAGTTCCAGGGGGGCCTTGGGATCATCCAGACAGCTAAACTCCACATAATCCATATACCATGGCGCTGCAAAGGCTCCAAAAACCTTGCCGTCCTTCCTCAAATCCAGTATAATATCGGAAATTTCCACATTCTGGTTATTATATCCCTTTTCTGTATATTCCCTTGTCTGCTCCACCCACTGCAAAACATGGTCATCCATATGAATCGTCAGATTTTCATCCACCCAAGGCTGTGATTTATTTGCATTAAAAGGATAATAGGAATCCGTATATGCCGAAAACATCATATAGCCGCTGTCTTTTAGTCTTGCCGCGGCATCATCGAATTTCTCCCAAGTCGATAATATCTCCTGAATATCATCCGGCTCGTCTGTTCCGAACACTTCCTTGGCAATAGACCTTCTATACATAAAAAATCCCGGAGTAGACTGCCATGCCGATGCGCAGATCTCTCCATCTGCATTTTTTGCAATCTCTTTTGTGTAAGCATACTGCTCAGCCATATCTTCTTTAGTAATCCCGATTTCTTCCATGGACATAAGGTTTGCCGTCTGCACATATTTTTTGGCATAATCGGCCTCAATCGTAAATAAATCAATTCTATCCTCGGCAGGAGTTGTTTCTATATTGGATAAGTTTTCATCCAATGCAGTCTGATATGCATTACCGTCATTAGGTGTGATAATCCAATTTACACGGATGTCCCCAATCGCTCCTTTTCCGTTTCCCAAATCCTCGTATGCGGGATAGAGCTGCATAACTCTTTCATAAAGCTCATTTCCGGAAGTATGGATATTGATTACCGTTCCCATCTCTCCATCCCCGTCTGCTTCCTCCGTTTCCGCTTCTTCCTCCGGCTGCACTTTGGGCGTTTCTGCTTCTTCGTTACCACATCCTGCTACAGAAATTGCAAGCATCGCCGTACATAAGGCTACTAACAGAATTTCTCTGATTCTCTTTCTTTTCATATTTTCATCCTCTCTTTTCCTTCGTGATTTTTTGTGCATTGTCTCTTATCTGAATCAACTATAAATACATGTTTTCCTGCTTCCAAAATATGACGGCTTCCATCCGGCAGTATAAAAGGTACCTTTGCCTGAAAAGGAACCGTAACCGTATACTTTGTCCTTTTGTCCCCCTCCGTTTCCCATTGACTGATAAACCGGCCGAAGGAATTACAAAAGCTTCCCTTTATGCTTTTTAATCTTGCGTCAGGCATGGGACTGATATAGAATCTGTTTTCCTCATCCCAGCGGAAACCGCAGGCATAGCGGTATATCCACCCCACAATGCTGCCATAGGCATAATGATTAAGGCTGTTCATCCCCTCTTTGCTTATTTTCCCGTTTTCATCAAGAGAATTCCATCGTTCCCATATGGTAGTCGCCCCCAGCTTGACCTCCATTAACCAGCCGGGATAATCCTCCTGTAAAAGCACCGTGTATGCCAATTCGTTCATTCCGTTTTCCGAAAGTGCCGGACATAGCATACCGGTTCCGATAAAGCCGGTTGATAAATGATTGTTATATTCCCTTAATGTTCTCTCAAGTCCTGCTACCAGCACATCCTTTTTACCACTTTTATATAATCCGAACATAAGGAGCAGGGCATATGCCGTCTGGGTTTTTTCTCCTTTTACCTCTCCACTGTCATCCAGATATTCCCTGATAAAGGCTTCTTTAATCTGATGTTCCAATTCTCCCCATTTCGTTTCATCTTCCCTTATTTCCAATTCTTTCGCTGCTTTTTTGCAAAGAGATACGGAATAATAGTAATATGCGCTGGCAAGCAGTCCCGTATCCGTTCTTCCGATAGGATTATGGATATTTCCGTTATCAAGAGCCAGCCAGTCTCCCAACTGTTTATCATTCTGCCACAAAAAAGGAATTTTGTTTTCCTTTGTCCTTTTGGTCACATAATTCGCCCATGCACACATACTTTCATATTCTTCTGCCAGCATATTTTTATCCCCATAATGCTGATATACACTCCATGGTATAATAGCTGCCGCATCCCCCCATGCGCATACCCCATGAGTGTAAAGGAACAGATTCATTCCTTCATAATAATCCGGCTTGGGCCTGGGAACAAAAAACGGCACTGATCCCCCCAGCTCTTTTTGTTCCAGCATTAAATTCTTCATATAATGATGGGTAAATCCCGGAACATACATATGGAAACCGGCAGAATCCACATAGGCCGCAATATCCCCTGTCCATCCCATTCTCTCATCTCTCTGGGGACAATCCGTGGGAATATCCAAAAAATTGCACTTCTGGGAACGAAGAGTATTCTCAACCAGCCGGTTCACATTTTCATTTCCGCATCGAATGTTTCCTGTGACTTCTATGTCAGACATAATCCTAACCGCCATAAAATCTTCTTTTCTTACATTTTCCAGACCTTCTACTTTTACATAGCGAAATCCGAAATAAGTAAAATGAGGACGGACTTTTCCAGCCTGACAGCCCTTAACTCTGAATTCCGCCTTTGCTGTCCGCAGATTGTCCCGGTAAAAGCATCCTTCCTGTAGAACTTCCCCAAAAGAAAGTCGGATTTCCTTTTCTGCCTGCTCCCGTAAAATAATTTCTACCCATCCTGTAATCATTTCCCCAAAGTCCAGAACGCATTCCCCTTTAGGTGTTATAATCATCTCCCGCACCGGGATCTGCTCCACTCCATGAATGGGCGGATTCATCCTTTCCTTTAATAAGGACTTATCCTCCAAAAGCTTTTCCACTTCCAGTATCTTTTTTTCTGCATCCTCACAAATCGTTTCCCCATCATATATGCTGTTTTCCCTGATTGAGGATTCCTCCCCCTTCCAAGAATCATCCGTACAGATAACCTGACAAGTTCCGTCTTTATATGTAATATGAAGCTCCCCGATTACTTTTTTTCGTTCCCCGTACAAATTCTCGTATCCGCCTTCAAAAACAAAACGCCCTTTGTACCAGCCTTCCCCTAAAAGAAATCCTAAAACACAGGAACCCGCTTTCAAGTATTCTGTTACATCAAAGGTCTGATATTCCCATATAAGATCATAGGAATGATAACCCGGCAGCAAATACTCACCGCCTATATGCTCTCCGTTTAAATAAGGCTCGTATAGACCATGCCCCATGCAATATAAAACGGCTCTTTCCACTTCCTTTGTTATTTCGAATTCTTTAAACAGGAAAGGCATGGCTTCTCCTTCTTTCCGAGTAGATATAAAATCCGCTTCCCAGGGTTCGTCCATTTTACCTGTTTCAAAATATGCCTGTTCGCTTTCCGCCTCTTCTTTTTCCCCGCCAATCATAACCTTCCAGTAATACCGGGTCATAGGCAGAAGCACAAGGTCAGCATCGTAAAAAACGCTTCCATAACAGCTCATTTTTCCCGTATCCAATATCACGTCGGAAAAATCCTTTTCCACAGCAACCTGAAGTCTGGTCCATTTGTCTGTTTTCTCTTTTGTATCCCATACATTCCACGTAAAATGCAGATATTTATAACCGTATCCCACAGGATTTTTCATATGGTTTGTCTTTAAATTTCCGATTTTCATACTTTTCCCTCAATATGCCAATTCTTTTCTCCCGCAAAAGGGATCCACGGGACTTTTCCCCTTAAACTCGCTTTCCCCACACATTTTCTCCACCAACGCCTTTAAAAAGCAGTCATTATTGGAATAACAGTTAATGTACGTCTGTATCATGGGAACATCAAACAAATGATAGGGATTCGCCAGGCTGGCAAATACGGTAGGCACTTCCTTTACAAACCAGGGCACGTTATTGCCCTGTCCGAAAAAGGTATACCAGTTCAGCCTGTTGGTGGTTTTGTTGCTGGCATTTTCTATATTTCCTATGTAAAACACCAGATCATACTTTTCCTTGATCATCCTGACATTGTCCACACCCTTGGAAAAATCCTCCGGTTCATACAAGGTAACCACAAATCCACGTCTTTCCAGCTCTTTCAAAATAGTTGTTTTTACTCTTTCATTGGAAGGAAAATCTCCTAAAATTTCTAAGAGGATCCTCTTATGCTTTTGCGGAGAAACAGGCAGCAGCTCCTGGGTATCCTTTACCAGGGTAATCGCTTTATCCGCAAGCTCTCCTGCCCATTCCCTGTGCTTTTCGCACCCCAGGATTTTAAGCGCCTCCTTAGGGGGGATCAAAGTCCCCTCCCGTTCCCGGTTATGCAGCCCTAACGCCGCTTTTGCCGCCAAAATCCTCAAAACCGCCTGGGTCAGTCTTTCTTCCGACAAAATCCCTTTCTTATATCCTTCCATCATAAATTCATAATCTTCATCCAGATCTTTGTTGAACAGGATCATATCGCATCCCGCCTCAATGGCGTAAGGGACTGCCCTGTTTCGCTCCATGGCCGCCGTATAACCCACCATAGGCGTGGCGTCTGTAATGACCAAACCTTCAAATCCCAGTTGTTCCCGCAATAGATTCTGCAAAAGCTCTTTGGATAAGCTGGCAGGAATCAGTTGCCCTTTGGTTTCCGGATTGAAAAATTCCTGATATGCCGGCAGGGCAATGTGTCCCGCCATAACGGTCAATGCGCCTTCTTCAATCAATTCCCCGTATATTTTCCCGTAGGTTCCGTCCCATTCCTCCATAGAAAGAGAATTGACGCTGGTTAAAATATGCTGATCTCTTTCATCCACGCCATCCCCGGGGAAATGCTTGATGGAAACCGCCACATTGGCTTCTGCCGCCCCTTTCATATACGCTTTTGCGTAACGGATGACCTTATCCCTGTCACTTCCGTAAGTCCGCACATTGGTAATGGGGTTCCTAAAATTCATATCTATATCCACAACCGGCGCAAACGCCCAGTTGATCCCCAGTGCAGCCGCCTCGCTGCATGCGATCTTCCCCAGTCGGTAAGCATATTTTTCATCGTCTGCCGCCGCTGCCGCCATCTGTTTCCCATAGGCAGTTCCATCAATGGCAGCGCCGTCTCCGCCTGCCTCCAGATTAGAAGGGATTAATAACGGGATTCTGGAGTGGGCCTGGGCAAAAGCAAATGTATTATGCATTTCCTCTCCCATTCCGTCCCTGAAAAACAGACCGCCGATATGCTTATCCAAAAGTTCATGCTGCAGATATGCGGGTTCCGTGGAATAACCGATGGGACAGAATAACTGGCCGATTTTTTCCTCAAGGCTCATTCTGTCAAAGGTTTCTTCCACCCAGCTTATATCTTCTTTATTTAAATAGAATGGTTTTCTGCTAAAATCCATAAGTTCCTCCCTATACAACAGAAAGTAAGTCCGAAAATTTATCCATGGGGAAGGTTACCTGGCTGCACTTTGCCGCTTCTCCCAGTCCTGCGCTTTCAAAGCCGCCTCTGTCCGCCGCTTTTATTCCCGCTTCCGCATCCTCTACCACCATACATTCCCGGGGACTCAATCCAAGAAACTGCGCCGCTTTCAAAAATACTTCGGGATCCGGCTTGGAGTTGACAATATTTGTACCGTCGCTGATTTTGTCAAAGTATCCTTCCAGACCAATTTGCTTTAAAATAAATTTTGTATTCTTGCTGGACGAGCCGATTGCCAATTTTAAACCTTTTGCCCTCAATGCATCCAGCGTATCTTTCACTTCACTGCTTAAATCCTCCGAAGTCATATTTTGCAATAACTCCTTATAGTACTCATTTTTCTGCTCTGCCAGTTGTTCCTTTTCTTCTTCGGAATAAGTTTTTTCCCCGTTTTCCAGAATGATCTCCAGACTCTCCATCCTGCTGACGCCCCGTAAACGGTTATTGATTTCTCTGTCAAAATACACACCGATCTTATCCGCCATTTTTTTCCATGCCTGATAGTGGTACTCGTCCGTTGAGCAGATGACCCCGTCCAAATCAAATATGATAGCCTTGTATCTCATTTATGCAGTCCCCGCTTTCCGATCAGCAATACCTTCAATTTATTTTCATTGTTAAGATAGATTAAGAAACCTACCAGTATCAACGCCGTTACGATCTGCTGAACGGAAGAGTCCACATCCAGCCTTGCATACATAAGGGAAATAAGGGCTGTGGTCACTGCGCCTAATACGTATCCAATTCTCTCATTACAGAACCTTCCGATGAATCCTCCGATAAACATAGGCAGAAATGCCGTAAACATAACACCGATGGATCCGAAGTTCAGCGCCATCTGGATATTTCCCGTATTTGTTGCGCTGATAAATCCCACGATTCCCATAAGTCCTCCTGCAATGGCATAGCAACCTATCGCATTAGGTATTTCCTTGATTCCCATATTAACCGAGACCTTTTGTCCCGAGAGCAGCGCCCTGTAGTTATATCCAAACCGGGTATAATCAAACAGAATAATGATAACGCACAGCGCAATGATGATAACTTCCAAATAATGGGCAACGCTGGGAAAGGAAATCAATTCTGCATTTGCAACGAAGCTGACCCCGTATCCGTTTGTAATGGCAAATGACAAACCCTCGTAAAATAATGCAATTCCCAGTGATACAATAATCGGCGGCAGCTTTATCAACACATACACAAGTCCCGACAGCGCTCCGAGTACAATTCCGGATATCAATGAAACAGACAGCATAAAGGGTGTTGTCAGGCCTGCTTTTATGCAGATCGTAGAGCTGATGATTGATGACAATAAAGAAATAGAACCAATGGAAAAATCAAATCTTCCGGAATTCAGGTTAATGGACAAGGCAAAGGTTGTCAGCATTACTGAGGTAACCGCTCTGAAAAAAGCAATCCAGTTGCCTGTGGTTTCAAACAGTTTAACTCCATTAACCGCACATAGAATTATCATAATAATGAATGTGACTGTAGGAATCGTGGCGATTCCCAATATTTTTGTTGTTATTTTTTTGCCCTTTTTCATGTCCTATACCATGCCTTTCCCAATGTATCACACCAGATTTGGATAAAGGGCCGCCAAACCGTTTCCGGTACGGCAGCCCTGATGATCATAAATCCTTTTACTCATTCACATTGCTTCTATTTACTGCATCGTCTGAATTTCTTCAAAGCTGTACTTGCTGACAAACGCTTCGAATGTCGCATAATCAGTTCCTAAAAGCGTATCAAGCATGTTCTTTGTATATGCAGGCGCTTCCGTGGAGCTGTCTACCGCATAGAATTCGTTGAACTGCTCGGCAGAAGTAGCCACCCAGTAACCCTGGCTCAGTGCAAGGGCACAGCCATCTTCTGTCCGGATAGGCGCTCCCAGCGTCGCACTGTAGGTTGCAATAAAGATCGGTCCGATGCTGGCGGAAAATTTACCTGCAAGATAATCTAACATACCGCCTTCCATTGCTTCGCCATATGCAGTTGCATAAGCGTCAACACTGGCAATTTTTACATCGGTTCCCGCAATGCTGCTTCCAAAGAAATCTGAACCGTTTCCTACTGCCAGGATAACTTCCAGACCTTCTGTCTGCGCCATCTGTCCGCATTTTGCAAACCAGGCATCATCCATGTCGTATCCGCCTACATAGCCCAAGATTTCAACAGAACCGATAGAACCGGTTTCAATGGAAGCTGTTTCAAACAATTTTCCGATGATGGCGTCTTTATCGGAAGCTCCCTGATAATCTCCGCCGCCTGCTTCAACCATAGCTGTCAGCATACCTGCCGCACGGTAAATATGCATTTCTGTATAGTAGGGAATCGCTCCGCCAAAGATTGCAAACCTGGTTTTTCCCTGATCCAGATAGTATTTTGCCATATCGTAGCCTGTCTGGAATTCAATCTCCAGGGAGGGTCCGATAGCGCCTACGTAATACTCATTGTCTTTTACCTGTGCATATTCGTCATCCGTAAGGGTTCCCGTTGCGACCGCATAGTAGATTCCTGCGCCTGCGCACTGTTCCAGCTGTGCCATACGGTCAAAGGATGAGAATGAAATGACCGCCTTACAGTTATTGGTTATAAATGTGTCAATGGCGGATTTTTCTCCCGCTGCATCTGTCAATTCATCGGAATAGACAAGCTCTACATTATAATTTGACGCAATGTAATCCTTGTAGTAGCTTTGAAATGCCAGAGACTCCGCCGTTGTGGAATCCGAAACCAGCACGCCGATTTTAACGGTCTTACTCATATCCAGTTCCACGCCCGGATCTTCATTTTCAGGAGCCTGTGCCCCTTCCTGTTCTTCTGTTGTTTCATTTTGCCCTTCAGCCGGCGCTTCTTCTCCTGCAGGTGCCTTTCCACATCCTGTGAGACATCCGATCGTCAGTGCAAAACAAAGCATAAGTGCTAATACCTTTTTCATATTGACCTCCTAATCTTCTTTTATGATGAATGAGTTTCTATGTATAAAGTCCGTTTCTGTCCTACGGACAAAATACCTGTTATCTGGGAAGCATTTTATTCCTTTGGTTAAACGTAGCCACAAATACCACCAAGAGGAAAATTGCCGCCTTTACCATCTGTCCTATTCCGGAATTCAGATTTAAAATTGTCATGATCTGGCTCAAAAACGTCATGGAAAATGCTCCGATAACCGCAGATTGTATCTTGCTCCTCGCGCCTCCCGATACCGGCATTCCCCCGAATACGATCGCAATGATAACATCCATGCCCACGCTTGACGCCGTATTCCTTGTAAGAGTAGGCGCATATACAATGGAAACAAAAGCTCCCAGCCCTACTCCGATGCCCGCCATGGCGAAAGCTATGATCGCCATTTTCTTATCGGAAATACCCGTCAGCTTGGCGCATATGGGGTTGCCTCCCAGCAGCTTCTGCTTTCTCCCGATTTTGGTAAAGCAGAAGACAAATGCGCAGAGACACCAGTAAACTATTAACACAACAAGCTTAAAGCCGATAGTATCCAAAGGTTTTACCGCCGCAGAAGGGACTGCGATCTCATCTCCCGTGCCGTTGAGCCTGATCAGCACCAGTACCAGGGCGTTTAAAACGCTCAACATGGCAATGGTCGTTACAAACACCGGAAGATTAAATACTGATGCCAGAATCGAATTAAACAAAGAAATCATGACCGCCAGACCGATACAGACTAAAAATGCCACAAATAGATTTCCTGTGGCGTTATATGCCATTCCTCCTGTCAAGGCACTGACCGCGGCGCTGGCTCCAAGACTGATATCAAAAGACCCCAGCGTGTAGATGAAAACTGCTCCTGTAGCTATGATCGCCACCACAATGGACTGATTGACGATGGTTTTCATTCCATATGCCACATTAATATCCTTTATAGTCCCTAACACCATGAATACGGCAAAAAGCAGAAGCAATCCCATAAAAGGTGTCAGATTTATTACCTGCTGTTTAAAATTCTGTTTTCTCATCATTCGCTTCCCCTCTCTAAATCATGGATTGGATAATATCGGTTTCATTTAACTTACTGCTTCTTTGAAATTCCCCTGTGATCATGCCGTTCTTCATAATGACCAGGCGGTCAACCATACCGATCAGTTCCGTCATCTCTTCAGAAATGATAACGATGGATTTTCCTTCTTTTTTCATCTTATACATCAATTGATACATGGCCTGTTTGACCCCGATATCCACGCCTCTGGTAGGGCAGTCCAAAATCAGTATTTCGCTTCCTCTCCCTATCCACTTTCCAAATACCACCTTCTGCTTATTCCCTCCTGAAAGAGTAGATACATAATGTTCCATGCTGCCGCACTTAATGCTCAGATCCTCAATCTGCTTTTGCGCGTAACGCTTCTCTCTGCCTGAAAAAATCAAAAAATTCTTAACTGCAAAAGCGTCTAAGCCTCCTACGGAAATATTGTCTTTGATGCTGGCGTTTAAGTACAAAGATTCCACATCCCGATCCTTGGACACATATCCGATCTTACGTTTCATGGCATCGGCTTCATTTTTGATCTCCCTGCCTTCACACAAGACCTTACCCTGCTCCAGCTTCGTCGCACCAAACAAAACCTTACCCAGGGTGTGCATTCCGCAGTGGGATAATCCCCCGACTCCCAGGATTTCTCCCTTATGTACGGAAAGGTTAAAATGAATCAACTGATTCCCCAGGTTCCCGTCCACAATTTCCAGAACCGTTTCATCTGAATAGCTCCCGTCATAATCGCTGCGGTAATAATCGCCCTTTAATTCCCTGCCGATCATACTTGTCTTGATCAGATCCTCATCAAATTCATCCTTGCTGAAAGTTACGATGATCTTTCCATCCCGCAGAACCGTCAACGCATCACATACATTCATGATCTCATCCAGATCGTGGGAAATGAATATGACCGCCCGGTTTTCATTCTTCATTTTTTTTGCGATTTCATAGATGATTTCCCGTCCCTTCTGGGAAAGGGCTGTCGTAGTCTCATCCACGACCAGCACCTCCGGGTTTTTACTCATGACCTTGGCAATTTCTATGAGCTTTCGATCCTGGAAATCCAGACTGCCGCAGATCATATCCCCTTTTATATGGTCAATCCCGATATTGGTCAGAATTTCTTCTGTTTTCCTGTTCATTGCCTTCCTGTCAATAAGACCCGCTTTATTTTTAAATCCCGACATCTCTCCGAGGAATATGTTTTCTGCAACCGTAATTCCCGCAACCGTCCCGCTTTCCTGAACGATCATGCCAACGCCATGTTCTAAAGCGTCGATCATGGATACCGGTTCCCAGTCCTTACCTTTATAGGTCATTTTTCCCGCATTGGCTTTTTGCATCCCTGCAATAATTGATGTTACAGTAGATTTTCCCGATCCGTTTTCTCCGATCAGCCCCAAGATCTCTCCAGTCCGGACAACCATGCTGACCTCTGACAGCGCTACGGTAGAACCAAACATCTTTGTCATATCCGTTACTTCAACTATTACTTTGTTCTCCATTTTGTCCTGCCTTTCCCTCTTCATACAATTTCCGCTATCCCTGATAATTGTCTTTTACTGTTCCGTATCTGTTATGTCTCTTATTCTATTTTCTTTTCTATCTCAATACAATTGTCTAATTTAATCAATATAGTTGATTATTTTTAATCATCATGTTAAAGTTTATCTATACATATTGATTATTTTTAATCTCATTTAAAAGAGGATATTTGAAATGGACTTTGACGCTTTACAAAGAAGCATTTATGAATTGAATGAAGAAGAATTATTTTACAAAAAATACTATTACGCAAAGCAGCAGGAATACTCTTATCAGAAGTTTTTAGCCAATCTGGATATCTCCTATATCAAAAAACATCATCTGATCATCCCTGAATATCCCGAAACCGTTCCCCTGATTTATGAAGATTACTGGATCTTCGATGTGGGGCAGCCTATTTCGGCTCTCAAGCATAACTGCTATACGCCCGCCATTACCCATGATCATACCTTTTTTGAATTGACCTATGTCTATGACGGGTATTGTAAACAAAAAATAAACGGGCGCCGTGTGGATATCCGCACAGGGGATTTTATGATCATTCCTCCCGGCGTGTTACATTCCATTTCTGTTTTTAATGAAAGCGTCATTATACAGATACCTGTAAAGACCAATACATTAATGCGGATTTTTTCCAATTTCCTGTCCAATGATAATATTCTTTCCATGTTCTTTATCAACAGCATTTATGCGCAGAATGTCAACGATTATATCATTTTTCATTCCGGCAGCGATTACCACATCAAAACGGCTGTTCTTATGATGCTGACGGAAAATATCAATCGGGAAAACTATTGGCAGAATATGATGATCAATACGGCAATGAATATATTCGGACTGCTTTTGCGCAATTATGAAAAGGGCGCAGAGCTGCCTTCCATCTCCAAAAAAATAGACGCCCAGCGGTTTGGCTTAATACGCTATATCCAGGACAATTATATGAATATCAATCTGGATATGATCGCCTCAAAGTTTCACTATACGCCCGAGTATACTTCAAAATTGATAAAAGAAGCCACTGGCATGAATTACAAAACTATTCTTCAAAAGGTCCGTATTGAAAGGGCTTCCTTTCTGTTAGTCGACACAAACTTATCGGTGCAGAATATCGGACTGCAAGTAGGCTATGAAAATGTAGAACATTTTATACGTACCTTTAAAAAGGTAAACGGCATGACCCCCACAGAATATAGAAAAAGAGAAGCATCTGCATAACAAATGCTTCTCTTTCCACAATTTATCCTGCTGTTTTCATTTCCATAAAAGGCTTTACGTCCTCATAACTTACCCCAGATATTCTACCGCCATCAGCGCCGCTACCGCCCCGTCCGCCGCTGCCGTAGTTAACTGTCTGACAGTCTTGGTCCGGCAGTCTCCCGCCACAAATACACCCGGAACGGAAGTCCGGCAGTCTTCCCCTGCCTGAATATATCCCTTTTCATCCATGTCCGCCATTTCCTTAGTCAAAGCAGTTTCCGGTTCCTGCCCGATGGCAATAAAAAGACCGTCTACTTTCAGCGTCTTTTCTTCCCCGTCCTTATTCTTTATGCTGACGCCTTCAAGTCTTCCATCCCCAATAAGAGCCGTTACAACCGAATTTAAGATAAAACGGACATTCTCCCTTTTCGTAAGGGCATCCACCAGCTTCTGCTCTCCCCTGAAAGCATCCCTTCTGTGAATCAGATAAACCTCCTTGCAATAGTTGGACAAAAAGAGAGCGTCCTCCAAAGCCGTACTTCCTCCTCCGTTTACTGCCACAACCTTATCCCTGTAAAACATGCCGTCGCAGGTTGCGCAGTAGGAAATACCTGCGCCTGTCAATTCCTGTTCCCCGGGAAGGCCAAGCATCCGGTTCTTTGCCCCCATAGCCAGAATCAGAGCGCCGCCTTCATAGGAATTCTTTGATGTACTTACCACAAAAACAGATGCGTCGGTCCCGCTTTCATTTTCATCGGCCTCAGCCGCCTCCATATCAGACTGCTCCCCGGTTTCCCTCTTTTCCACAGAGACCGCCTTTTCCATTTTAATCTGTGCCCCCAGATTCTTTGCCTGCTCATAAAGCCCCTTTGCAAATTCAAACCCGGACATTTTCTGAATACCGGGATAATTTTCCACCTCAGGGGTATTGATGATCTGTCCGCCGTAGGTTTTTCCCTCCAGCACCAGAACGCTTTTTCCCGCTCTCACTCCGTAAATCGCTGCGGACAGTCCTGCCGGCCCCGCACCGATAATAATCATATCGTACATAAATACCTCCTACATAAAAGTTTTATTTTTATATTTCCAATATCAGCTCATTTTATTTTATATCTTTATTACAACATATGAAAACAGAAGCCGATATGGTCTGCTTTTTTGGATAAAGATACCAGAAAAAATGCAATCTTTTCCCCCGTGCAAATGCTTATCCTCACTGCCAGCTTCTGCGTCTCCTTATTGTAACTTAAGACTTTCTTTTTTCTTCCAAACATATAATTTCCCCGCCTTCCCAATACAATACGATTGTAAGAATTGTGCCCCCATAATCGTACCTCCCCAAACCTCCTGTTTATACTCTGCATTATAAAGCATTTACCAGCTGCGCACAATGTATATTTATAAGTCTGTTTTACCGTATACACCATTCTAAATAGAGAAAAAAAACAGCAACAAAAAAGATTATTTCTTGACAATACGTATTAATATGTTTTAAAATGAAGTTATCAATATATCATACGGGGAGAAATCATTATGTCTAATTTAAACCAATTATTTCAAGTAGGCGAGGCCGGATTATCCGAGGACAGTACCACACCATTATATCTTCAGATCATTCAGATCATATCCGACAGTATTTCGTCAGGGCGCTTAAAGGAGCACGACAAACTACCAACCGAGCCCGAATTAATGGAGCTGTTCCATGTCAGCCGAGTAACCCTGCGGGCTGCCATGCGGGAGCTGGTGGATAACGGTGTTCTTGTAAGGAGACAGGGAATCGGCACCTTTGTGAATACATCTACTTATTTTATGTCCGTAAATAACTGCGCCGGTTTTACCGCATCCTGCAAAAAAGCGGGCAAAGAACCGCGAACCCAGCTTCTGAGCATTGAACTCATCATTCCCGACAGAACGCTGGCACGTTTTTTTAAGATAGAGGAAGCCGAAAAAATCTTGTTTATCAAACGTCTACGCTATATCGACGACCAACCGGTCATCATGGAATACAACTACTTTTCAAAACAGCTGTTTTCCCTTATGAATGAAGATACCCAGAGACTGGAAACCTCCATTTACCAGCTGCTTTCCGACAGCTATCATTTTACCACACTTCAGGGAAAATTTGAATTTAACACCTGCCTTCCAACCAAGGAAGAACAAAGCCTGCTCAATGTTTCTAAAAATACGCCTTTATTGTTGACAAGCGACTGGCATTATACCTCTCCCAACCATGAACCCCTGTTTCTCTCAAAACAGGTCAGCAACGGCGAATTCATCAATTTCTATTTTGATATAAATATCAATTTGTCCAATTAACCGGTAAATATCCTGAAAAGAAAGGAGCTCCGACAGCTTTTCCGTCGGAACTCCTTTTTAAGTAAGGGCTTTTATTCTGTAAAGGAATCAATATTTTCATCCGTATACAGTTCTCCGTCAACAAATACGGTGTCAAATTTTGATCCATCCAATGTTTTCTTCACATATCCCATAGCCTCTTTTGCAATGGTAACAGGCTTTAAGGAATATCCTACCGCCATACTGTCCGTATCTTTAATAGCCGTAGCCACTTCATCGGAGCAGTCGCCTCCCGTAATCTTAACATTGGCATATTTCTCGGGATAAGCCTGTACAACCGTCAGCGCTCCCAATGCACAGTCGGAGCAGGAAGATATAACAAAGTCTACATCCGGGTTTGCCGTCAGCGCATTTTCTACAGTGGTGGCAAATCCTTCCCTTCCGTGCATAGCGTCGTCTAACTGGGAAATTACCTCAATATCAGGATACTCCTTGAACACATCCAATGCGCCGTTCTCCCTGTCGGTCATGGAAGACATGATCGGCGGAGAAGTGATCAGAAGTACTTTTCCCTTGCCATCCATCATTTTTACCACTTCTTCTGCCTGAAGCTTTCCACAGGTATAATGGTCGGATGTAATAAATACGGAGCATTCCGTTTCAATGGAGCTGTCTACTACGATTACCGGGATTCCTGCCGCCATTGCCTTATCTACCGAGCTTACAAAAGCCGCGGGGTCGGAAGGCCAGAGTATAATAGCATCCACTCCCATATTGATCAGATTCTCCATTTCGTCCGAGCCCTTTGAAACGTCCAGGTTATAGTTTACTTCATGGAGCTTATAGCCCTCCTCTGCAGCCTGTTCCTGGAAGCCCTTCTGAAGCTTTACCCCGAACTCCTCATAAAGGGTACAGTAAAGAATTCCTACTTCGATTTCATCTCCCGAAGCCGGAGTCGTTTGTTCTTCATTTTCGCTGCCCTGGGCCTCTTCCTTTGGAGCATCACTTGCTTCCGGTGCAGGCGTTTCCTGCTTTCCGCAGCCTGCAAACGCCAAAATCATAATCCAACACAATACGCTTACTATAAACTTCTTTTTCATTTGTCTACCTCCTATGATTGTAATTTTTTTCTATAAACATCGATTCCTACCGCAAGAATGATGATTACACCTTTGGCAACCATCTGCCAATAAGAGTCGAAGCCTACCATAACCATGCCGTTATTGATCACGCCAAGGATGATTGCTCCAAGAAACATACCTAAGACCGAACCTTCGCCGCCGTCTAAGCTGACTCCTCCGATAGCGGCCGCCGCAATAGCATCCATTTCATAGCTGTTTCCCATTGCCGGCTGGGCTGACTGTAATTTTGCAACCAGAAGAATTCCTCCGATAGCAGCTAAAAATCCGCTTATGGCAAAGGTCAGAATAACGGTCCACTTGACATTAATGCCGGAATATCTCGCCGCCACACTGTTACCCCCGGTAGCAAATATATTTCTTCCCGTTTCCGTGTAGTTCATAAAAATATAGCTGATAATATATACAATGATCATAACTACTACCGCTATAGGCAGGATTCCCACATAGCCTTTTCCAAAATAAAGCAGTGAGTCCGGCAATCCACTGATAGGCATTCCCCCTGTTATAATGTAGACCAGGCCCCTGAAAACCTGAGTAGTTGCCATGGTAAGAATAAAGGCGGGAATTCCCGTAAATGCCACCCCGATACCGTTGAGCGTACCCAGAATCGTTCCGACGACAAGAGCCGCCATAACGCCTAAGACTACCGGCAGTCCCGATGACGTTATCATTGCCAAAACGGCGCCGCTCATACCCAAAATCGCACCTACGGACAAATCGTAAAAATGATTGATGATCAAAATTCCCATACCAAGCCCTATAACGCCATAAATGGAGCTTTGTTTCAAAATCGCTATTAAATTATCCAGGGTAAAGAAATTTTTATTTGCTATGGAAAAGCCTGCAAACATCAAGATTAAAATGATGATGAGACCATAATACTGGGAGGCATTTTTTATAAATGCCAATCGTTTGCTTTTCTCTTTCATTCCCTTAATCCTCCTCTATTATTTTTGTCAGTATCGCCTTTTCGCTAAATTCCCTGCGGTCAAGGCTGCCGGTAATCTTTCCGTCCTTCATGGTATATATGCCGTCGCACAAAGCAATCAATTCCGGCATCTCGGAGGACATTAATATAATGCTGATTCCACGCTCTACCAAGTCGCTGATAATACGGTAGATTTCGGCCTTTGCACCTACATCTATCCCTCTGGTAGGCTCATCTAAGATCATGATTTTAGGTTCTGTTGCCAGCCATTTGGCAAATACTACCTTCTGCTGATTTCCGCCGCTTAAATTGCTGACGAGCTGCCGCAGTCCGGAAGCTTTTATTTTCAGCCTCTCCATCATTTCCCGCCCCATTCCGGCTTCTCTCTTACGACCAACAAACAGCACTTTTTTCAAAGCCTTCAGATTGGGAAGGGTAATATTTTCCCGAACGTTCATGGTATGGACAACGCCTTCTATTTTCCTGTCCTCAGGAACCAGTACCACCCCTTTGTTCATGGCGTCCCGTGGGCTTTTTGGATGATATTGTTCGTTTTCGAACATAATGCTGCCCGTAAACTTGTCCAGTCCGAAAAGCACCTTGGCAACCTCTGTCCTTCCCGCTCCCACAAGACCTGCAAATCCGATAATCTCGCCCTTTCTTAGCTTAAAGGACACATCCTTTAAATATCCCGTGGAAATTTTCTCCGCCGACAGAATCTCATCTCCGATTTTCACTTCCTTTTTGTAGAACCAGTCTCCGATTTCCCGCCCGATCATAGTCTGGATCAGTTTATCGGAGGTATATTCCGACAAATAATTACTTTCTATGTACATACCGTCCCTAAAGATGGTTACCCTGTCGCAAAGCTCAAAAATTTCCGCCATACGATGGGAAATATACAAAACCGTAATTCCCCTTTTCTTCATACTCTTAATCTGGTTAAAAAGAATCTCTGTTTCATCATTTGTCAGAGAAGATGTGGGTTCGTCAAAAATGACAAACTTCGCATCGCTAGACAATGCTTTTAAAATCTCCACCATCTGTCTCTGAGCCGTGCCCAGCTTACATATTCCCGTATCCGGATCCAGATAGATCTCCGTATCCTCCATAAGCCTTAAAAGCTTCTCCCTCATTTTCTTTTTATCAATCCAGACCCCGCCCTTTTTCTCCATGCGGCCCAGATAAATATTTTCAAGAACACTCATATGGGGAGCCTGCATGGGTTCCTGGTAAACCGTGCTGATTCCCAAATCATGAATCTGCTTTGGAGACAATTTTAGGGTAGACTTCCCTTCAAAAATAATATCTCCCTTGGTAGGCTTTTCCACTCCCGAAAGACTTCTGATCAGGGTAGACTTGCCCGCTCCGTTTTCTCCCAGCAAAGCATGAATCATTCCTCGCTCAAAGCCCAGAGTAATATCTTTAAGCGCCTGGATTCCTCCGTAGTTTTTGGATATATCTTTTAACTGAATAATATAATCTGCCATTCCATCACCTCTTTTGCTTATGGCACCTTTCTGTAAGCAATGCCTTCCCCGAAAGCGCCCTTATTCATGCAATTGGAAGCCGCATAGACCGCTGCCTGGGACAGGCTGTAGCGAATCAGATTTTCTTTATAGGACCGGATATCCGGACATTTTTGTCCTGTCCCTTCAATATTGTTAAGAGCTTCCTCTGTCTGCTTCATTCCATAACAATAGCTTTCCAGAAATTTTGAAATGAAGGAATCCCCCGCTCCCATTGTGTCCACAGGTTCTACCCTGTATGCCTCCTGTTCGTAAAATTCCCGTCCGTCATATAAAACAGAGCCCTTCGCCCCTAATGTCATAACAGCCATTTTTGCTCCGTCCAAAACAATCTTTTTTAAGATTGCCTTAACGTCTCCCTCTCTGTCCAAAGGGCAGGATAAGAACACAATATCCACATAGGGCGCTTTATTCGGAAAATCTTCTTCCTTCCATTCCTCCGTGTAATCATAAGAGATAAAGTACCCGGCTCTTTTCAGTTGTTCAAGGGTTCCCGGTTCCAAAAAGCTATAATAGCAGGAATGAATCACGTCCGGAGCGAACTGCCGGATATATTCCATATCCTCCTCTAAAAGACAGACGGGATGGGCTTCATGAAGCTCGGGATGATATTCTCCGAATACCCGGTCTCCATCCTTAAGAGTTATGATGGCATTAGCCGTGGGAAAGTCCGAAAATCTTTTTACACGGTCCACAGCCACGCCTTCCTTTTTTATGGAATCTATCTGAAGGTCTCCCATATAATCATTTCCCACAACGCCTATATATCCCGTTTTGCATCCGTTCCTGCTCATATAAACCGAAACGTTGATGCAGTTTCCGCCCGGATATACGATTTCCTGTTCTTCATAAATATCTACATTGTTATCGCCGATGCATAAGGCTTTAAGTATCATACTGCCTCCTTACTCTGCTTTGTGCTCCTTTAAGTAGTTTCCAAAATATTCTATGATCTCTTCCATGGCTTCATCAGCTGCCATCGCATAGCGGGTTCCCCATAACTCCGGGGAAACAAATCTGCTATAGCCCTTTTTATCCAGTATTTCAAAGTATTTCATCAACGGAATTTCTCCGTGGCCCGGAATCAGACAGAAGGCGTCCGGCGCAGCGTCATTCATATGCACATGATATAAATCTTCCTTCAGCACATCCACAGCCTCTTCAAAATCTTCCTTTCCGTTATAAATCTGGTTAAAGTCAAGCATGCCTTTTAAAACCGGCATTTGCAGCTCATCTAACATTCTCCGTATATCGAAGGCATTTGCAACCGTACAGACAGGATCCGCTTCTAAAATAATGGTCATACCCAGGGTTTCCGCTTTTTTACACACCCTGTAAATTCCTTCCGCCGCCCATTTCCACGCTTCCTTCTTATCATCCTCGATCAACGAAAGACCTGCCATCATTTGCATAATGGGAGAGCCTACGGCATAGGAAAGCTCTAATGCCTTTTCATAATATTTCAAGGAACGTTCCCTCATAACCGGCTCTGAAATGGAACAGCTGATAGGGTATGCGCATTGCTCCGAAGTAAAGCATTCCACCTGTATTCCGGCCGCATCAAGCATTCTTTTTACAGACCGGGCCTGCCCTATGGTATAATCGTCCACATACATATGAGGAGAAGCGCCGTAAAATTCAATATGTCCAATTCCCATTCTTTTCATGGAATCTATAAAATAAGACAGCGGATGCTTTGTATAATGATAATTGGAGCCTAATAATTGTTCTTTTCTCATACCGTCCCCTCCTTACACAAAGACCAGACAAATTGAAAGCTGTCCTTCATGGCTTCCTCCGCCATATCCACATACTGCCATCCCCAAAGCTCCGGCGTAAGACGACCTTTATATCCGTACTTGTCCAGAATACCGGCATATTCCTTTAACGGAATGGTTCCTGTCCCCGGAATTGTGCAGTAAGCGTCCGGTTTTTTACCATCAATAAAATGCACATGTCTTAAATCCTCTCCAAGAGCCTTTACCGATTCCTCAAAATCATCTCCCGAAAAGTAAATGGTATTTGTATCCAGCAGGCCGGAAAAAGCGGGACTGTTTATTTCCTTAAGCATTCTGCATGCATCAGCCGTATTTTTTACCGTACAGGTAAAATCCGCCTCCAAAAGAATGGTAATTCCCAGCTTTTCCGCCTGTTTAACGATTCTGTAAAATCCGTCTGCCGCCCGTTTCCAGTTTTCCTCTTCCTTGCTGCCGATAAGACCTCCTCCCGATATCATCTGCATATAAGGAACCTCTAAAACGGCTGCGGCTGCTAAAGCTTTTTCATAATATTGCAGGGAGCGTTCCCTTACAACCTCATCTTCTATGGCCATGCTGATGGGATAATTGCATTGCTCGGGTGTAAAGCATTCTACGGTCATACCCGCATCCTGTATCTGCCGTTTTAATTCGTATACCCTGCCTATCGTGTAGTCATAAAGATACAGATGCGGCGCCGCCCCGTACAATTCAATATGTGAAATTCCCAACCTCTTCATCGATTCCAGAAAATAAGAAAAACAATGCTTTGTATATTGATAGTTGCCCCCAAGAAATTGTTCCTTTACCAAATTTGCACCTCCCAATAACATTACAATAAGTTTCCGGCATTAATACTCCACTTTATACATATATCTGCGCATAAGCAGAGGATGCTTTTTCGCCTTTGCCAGCCCCTCGGAATATTCTAAGGCTAACGCCCAATGCAGAATGGGATTGAAATATTCAACGACCTCGTCCTCAATGGTATTGATCCCAAATTCCTTGCTGTCCACAATGATGATCTTTTTTGCATAGCCGCGTAAAAATTTAAGGGCTCTCTCATCAAGGGGTCTTGTCTTTCCTTCGCTCATAAAGATCATAAAGGGAGTCTGGGTATCTGTGATCTCAAAGGGGCCATGGAAATATTCTCCTGTATGTATAGAGCTTGAATGTACCCATTCCATTTCCATAAACATACAGATTGCCTGCATATAGGCCACTCTTGCCGAAGCGCCGCTGCCCATGGTATAAATAATCGGCTCGTCCTTATATTTTTCTCCGAATTTTATGGCGCTGGTCTTTACCTGCTCTATAGCTTTCGCACAAATTCCGGAAATCTTGGAAAGGCCGTCCACCATTTTATCGTAATGCTCATATCCTTCCGTCTGGTTTAAAAGCTCTACTGCCAATGCGAGGATCTTAATCTGATTCTGCTCATCCACCGGATAGCCGATATCGATCCGGTAAATAACCGTATAATCTGCCGCCTCCTCTAAAGGCACATCATGCATGGAACAAAGAGCTATGACCGTCGCCCCTGCCGCTTTTGCCTTTTTTGCCGCTTCCACGGTTTCTTTTGTTCCTCCTGCCAAGGACATTGCAAAAACTACGGTATTTTCCCCAAGAGCCTTTGGAGTGGCATGAACAAATTCATTGCCGGAAACAGAATGTACCGGAAGGTCGGCTGCTTCATTCCTCAAAAAATATTCCATTGGATAGAAGCTGGCATAAGAGCCGCCGCAGGCTAAGCAATAAACATTTTTTACGCCGCCTTTTTCATTTTTTTCTGCGACAACCTTTGCAATAATGTCTTTGATCTCCTCAAGAGTTGTAACATCTGCTAACTTACTCATATTTTTCCTCCTTTAAACTGCTCCTATACATATTGTTTGAATGCATTCATTTTGATTCGTTACATACGTATTATATCGTATTATAAAACAGCTTGCAAGATTTACTTTTGTACTTTCATAAGTTTGTAGATTTTTCACAATTTCATTTGTGGAAATTAACCAAAAAAGCCGTCCCTGTTTTCACGGTAACGGCTTATCCGGGCATATCAATTCTATCTGGTTTTGAAATACTATAAAAACTGCTTCAAATCGCACATGAAGTCCTCTTCCGCCTTGATCAGACTTTTGGCCAGACCGATGCTTTCCTTTGACGCCTGCTTATATTTGTTAATGCTCTCCGCTATGGACTGGATGCCGGTATTGCAGCCGTTCATCATGATTTTTGCCACCTGGTTATCATCATCCTTTACAAACATCTTGACTCCGGCAGTCATTCTTGCCATAGCAGCCGCCATGGCTCCCGGTTCCTTTCCTGCCGCTCCACTCTGTCTCAGCATACCGTCTGCCTGCTTCTGCAGCTCCATATGCTTGTACTTATAATGGTCAATGACGCGGGAAAGCTTTCCATCCATACTGTAACTGCTTATCCGGTTCATACTGTCAATCGCCATTTTGCAGCCGGAATCCACTTCTCCTAAAAGACTGATCGTATCGCTCATTTTTTCTTCCTCTTCCTTTTTATGATCCGGCAATTTTAAAACCTTCCTACCGGCCTTCTTTGATTCTTAAAATTAGTATGGAAAAAGGGAGTAAAATTATACTCCCTGCAATCATTCTTTCATTTTCATATTTTTCCCCGCACACTTGTGCTTTTCATTCCATCCCCCGTTTTCATACATTTTGTCCAGTTGTTTTTCTCTAAGTCTATTCTTTCGCTATATCCTCCCACTTTACAGGCTTTGCAAAATAATATCCCTGAGAATGGGCAATGCCAATCTTCTCCATGATCTGTTGGATATTTCCATTCTCCACAAATTCGCCTACAACCTCTTTCCCGGTATTTTTACACCACTCATTTATCATTGTCACAAATTCACGGCAGTTTTTATCCTGACAGACCACCTTAATGATTTCCCCGTCAATTTTTAAGATATCCGCATTGATTTTAATAATATGTAAAAGATTGGAAAAGCCGCTTCCAAAATCATCAATGGCGATTTTTGCCCCGTGCTCGTGAATTCTTTCGGCAAACTCCTCAATATACTGGTAATCCTTTACTTCCTCGCTTTCTACCAGCTCAAACACAAAGTTTTTTGGATGGTCGGCCTGTTTTAAGTAATGGAAGATCATCTCAATCATTTCTTCATCATAAATATCCTGTACATTCAGATTAATGGTTACCTTCACATCCTTATGAAGGAACATATCCATGACTTTTTTGACCATGATCACGGAAAGGGCTTCATAAAGATCATATTCCTTGGCGATTGCCAAAAACTGATTCGGATAATATAGATTTCCCTGAGCATCTTTTATACGGATCAGGGCTTCATACATCTCTATCCTGCCCTTACGGTTATCGTAGATTCCCTGAAAATAAGGTGCAATTCCATCCTGGACCAAAGCTTCCCTGACCACCTGAAGAATGCGCATCTCTTCCTTCATATCCGCCACTTCTTCCTGCACCTGGTTATATATGACAAAAGGATTTTTACTCTTTACACCGTATTGAAGGGCAGTATCCGCCTTCTGCAGCGCATCCTCCTCATGCATAACCGCCGCGCATTCATAGGAAAGCCTGAAATCCCTGCAGGCAATTCCGTTAAGAAAGTCATACGCCGCCCTTATGCACTCCACAAAATCTCCGTCGTCAGCCAGGGATGCTTCCGCCGCAATCAAAAGTCCGTTTTCGCCATAACTGTAAAAATGCAGTTTATCCGCAAAAGCCCGTTCTTTTTCCTCCAAGGCTTCTTTTAATTCCTCATAAATATTCTTTAATTCCGACCAGAAAGCCTCCTGTCCCAGAAACAGCCGGAGCATCCGCTCGTTTTTCAAGGAAAATACCGCCAGCTTATCCAGATGGCAGCTGTCTTTGTCATAAATATACTTTGCCTGGTTATCCATGCCTAACACAGCCTGATAGAACATTGCCTGCTTCATCTTATCCCTTTGCAGACTCAGCTGTTCGCTTAACTGCCTGTTTCCAGTCATCAAAAGATAATTGATGATCTGCATATTTTCATGCTGCAGACCTGAAACGTCCTTTAACCCCTTTTCCCGCAATAAAAGACGGGCTTTAGGTTTTTCCGATATTCCCGCAATAATAAAACTGGAATTTCCATAAAGATTCTTTCCTTTTAAATTACCGATCTCTCCCGCCATCATGGCTCCGCTGATATTGGTTGTATAAAACTGACCCATTTCCCATGTTGCGCAGTCATGAAGCATCCACATTCTGGAAAGGCAGTCGTAAGCAAACAGGGTTTCCACCGGCGCTTCCCTCAACTCTTCATATACGGCGCTTAACTGGTCCACGATTCTCTGGGGCGCGAAATATCCCAGCCCAAACTTCATGCCCGTGGAAATTTCACTAAAGAGATTCACTCTATCCCTTTTCTCTGATTTCCATGGCTCCGGCAATGTATCGGCTGGCTCATATACCACATTATAGGCAATCTGCGTTCCTTCCTGAACAAGAGGAAATATGCCCGCCAGGGTAGGATCTTTTTCCAGTTCCTCCCTGCCGAGCATTTCCTGATACCAGATTGCCGCATCAGTACCCTCTATTTCGTCCACAAAATGGCCGTGAACCTTTGTTACCTCATAGCTTCTTCCCACGCTTTCCACACCGCAAATAACATTTTCATAAATGGAAAGCTTAGGGGACACCAGCATGACCGCCGTCATTTTGCTGACGGAAACCTCTGTCTGGCCTATAACATACGCTTTTTCCCCAGCCTCGCTATGAGCGCCGTCCGCCACATAAGCGACGCCGCCTATTATATTCAGCCCTTCATTTAACCGGTCCATATGCTCCACAAATTTCGCTGTTTTATAGTAGGATAAAGGGAAAAAGGTCAGCATCAATCCTTTATCGCCTTTCACAAGCTCCCCGGATACTTCCGTTGCCAGAGCTTCTCCGTCTTTTTCTGTTCCCGGTTCCCGTTCACAGCTAAACATGCCAATCCGGATTTCAGATTCCTCAAATACTGTGAGGGAAATCAGACATGCTCCCTGTAAAACCTTTCCTTCGCAAATTACATGGGATGTGCTGCATCCGATCATCACAGCATCCGGCAATAATTTTCTTAATTCCGCCGTCAGTTCTTCCATCATATCTGCAGTATGTACATTGCTGTGAATCCGCAATAATACCTGACTGCTTTTGTCCAACTCGATTCCGTCCAAAAAATCATAAAAATTTTCCAGTGTTTCAAATAAGTGATTATAAGTTTTCATGCCCTTCTCTCCTTATTCAAAATGTATTGTAGAGACTTTTTTCCATTTTAACAGTTGGAAGGACAAATTTCAACGACAGAAGGTTAAAAGGATGCATGCAAAAACAGCGTTTATCAATTAATAATCCTGATCTTTTCCTCCAGGTCGGGACTGTATCTGATTTCCTTAATATTAAAGTAACCCTCATCGCCGATGTAATAAGAACCAATCTGGCCGTTCTTCATATCCTCCAGAAAAATATCCTTATATTTCATCATGATTTTAACCGGATCCGAGTACAGGGAAGTATGAATACCGATCTCCTTTACATAATTCCCTCCATCTTCAGTCTCGCCATAGGAACTGGTCTGATACAGTTGCGGCCTCTCAAAATCGTCATTATATTCCACATCCATTTCCACACTGCCTGCCGGCAGGGAATTATCGGAAACCATCTCCGGCCTGCTCTCTCCTCTGCCGTTATAATAAGCGATAAAGCAGGTATTTGCATCTTCATAATCATACAACTGGCAATTCAGGGTTGCTTCCTTAATTGTCCCCATCTGTCTTTCTCCTGCATAAGTAAGACCGCTAAATTCAACAAAGCTTACTCCCGCACCCAGGCCGCAGAATAAAATTCCGCCAAAGAAACAGCCGGCTAATATGATCCATTTTTTAAACATTTACCTCTCCTCCTTCCGGCTTTTCATCCTTTGTAATTTTCCATCTCGTCAAAATGAAACATCCTACTACTAACGAGCCTGTGGAAACGGAAGCTCCCAAAGCGCACAGGGTAAAGCCTGCCGTAGGATACCCCTGGGTCAGCATAACCAGGAATAATCCTACCAAAAATATAAATACTGCCGTAAAGAAAATCCCGATTATTCCGGCGCCGATGCAGAAGGCGTTCCACATAATGAGCAAACACCACAGGGCAATGTAAAAGCATCTGCCTGCTAACCATGTCATACCTCTTAAGCATCCTTTGACAAGCTCTTTGATTCCCCTGAAAAATCCTTTTATCATTCTTCCGATTTCCCGGAAGAATCCGCCCTGTTTTCTTTCTGCAAAAGCTGTCCCTTCCCTTGAGGAAACGCCTGCATTTGCCGAAGCGCCTGTATTTTCTGGAATGCCTGAAATTTCTTCTGTTACGTTCTCATTGTGATTTCTTTTAAGGGGCTTGGGGCAGAAATCCTTTAATGCAGTCAGGAACTTTTTGATTCCCGAAGCAAATTTTTTGCAGTCTGCGGCCATTTTTCCGTATATCTTATCGGCCTGGTTTTTGATTTTCCCGAAAAACTTTTTATAATCTACGCTTTTTGCCTTTTGGTCCTCTAAGGCATTGATTTTTACATGATAGGATTCCAATATTTCCTTACTGAGTTCTTCAACCGGTCCCATCTCTTTTACTGCCTCTTCTTCGGACATTCCCTGACTCATTTTCATATCAATATGCTGGGTGTATTCTTCCACGAAATACTGTTGCTCCGAATCATCCAGAATACTGATGCTTTTCTTTAATTGTGTAATAAATTCTTCTTTATTCATGCTCTACTCCTCTAAAAAATTCATTGACCTTTGCCTGAAATGCATCCCATTCCTTAAACAATGCATTGCTGTACAATACTCCCTTTGCAGTTAAATGGTAATATTTCCGGGGAGGTCCTTCGCTGGACTCCACCAGATAGGTTTCAAAATATTGTTCGTTGGTCAGTCTCCGAAGCAGGGGATAAATGGTGCCCTCATTGACGTCAATTACCTTTGAAACCTCTTCTACCAGTTCATAGCCGTACATATCTTTGTTTTTGACGGATTCCAGAACAATCAACTCCAGTACGCCTTTTTTAAATTGTGCATTCAACGGGTTCCCTCCCTTCTGGAATTATATTATACCTACTACTTGGTATTGTCAAGTACCTTGCATAAAATAAATGAAAGCGCATAGATTGTTTTCTGTACGCTCTCACATTATGAACGATTCAATTATAACAGCTCATTAGCCCCTCCTTGCCATTACAATATCGACTGTAATACATGCTCCTATATAAACGGCCCAATACAATATATATGTCAAAAAGGAGTTTCCCAGACAGGGAACCGGTGCGATACTTCCTGAAAATCCGCCCAATAATCCATCAAGTATGTTAAAGCAGCAGGCCGACGGAATAAGCAGCAAGATCCATACATTAAGTGAGACAAATTTTTTCTTTGCCTTTATTTTATCCCTGCTGTCAATAATCTGCCCTGTCAAAAACACTCCGGTTCCCAGCAGCATAATGATAAGTCCTATTCCTGCCGCATATGACATCTGCCATTCAATCCAGATAGCTATGGAAGCGACCAGTCCTATTGCATTGAGTATCGTCCCGGCTGCGGAAAATAACATTGCACTCCACTTGCTTCCGGTTTCTTTTACAGGTTCAGTCCCCTTTAACAGATAGTCGGTTGTTGTTTCAAAATAATCGCTTAACAAAATAACTTTTTCAATATCCGGGGTATTCTGTTCACTTTCCCACTTGGAAACCGCCTGTCTGGAAACTCCTATCTTATCCGCAAGCTCCTCTTGGGATATACCTTTGGATTTCCGTAAGCTGTGTATTCTGTCTCCTATATTCATAATCAAGTCCTCCTGCATTTTAATATCAGAATCTTAACAGAACCGGCGGTTGCATTGCTACCAGCAATACCATTCAATCCGTCAACCTATGATTGCAGGACCATCTACTCCCTTTCTCTCTGTAAAACCTCCAGAAACCGCTCTCCGTACTTCTGGTACTTTACCTCTCCCACTCCCAAAACGCTCAGCATTTCCTCTTTTGTTTCCGGAAGCCTTGCACACATATCCACCAAGGTTTTATCGGAAAAGATAATGTACGGTGGCATATGCTCTTCCCTTGCAATCTCCAGGCGGAGCTGACGAAGTTTTTCAAATAAGCCGGTACGTTCCAAAGAATCTGCTGTATGCATATTGACAGCGTTTCCGCTTCCCGCCCCTGTTCTCTTTTTCGATGCCTTTTGTTCAACAGGTCCGGAAGCTTTCTTTACCTTCATGAACAGTTGCTTTTCGCCCCATAAAAAGCCTTCTGCTTCTTTTGTCAGCTTCAATATGGGGTACTGGTCCTCGGTGGTACGTGCAATACTCTCCACAATCATCTGTTGGATGATCTGCTTCAGATAATCCTTGTTGGCGCCCTTTTCTTTTCCATAGCTGTCCAGCCTTTCAAACTGATAGGAAAGCAGCTTTGCATTTTTCTCCCCGCGCAATATGCTGATGATCATATTGATGCCAAAACGCTGGCGGGTTTCCATGACGCAGTTGATTATATGGATGCATTCCTTGGTTATATCCTTTTCCTCAAAGTCTCCCAGACAGTTAGAACAGTTCCCGCAGCCGCCTTTTACCTCTTCTCCAAAATACCGCAGAATATATTCCCTCAAACATTCCCTGGACATACAGTAATTCGCCATCTGGCGCAGCTTCAGGACATCCCGCTCCCGCAGGGCATAAGCCTCTCTGTCATCTAACTCCGCCCGCACTTCTTTACTGTCTATTAAAAACTGGTTAATGACTACGTCCTGCGGGGAATAGAGCAGAATGCAGTCCGCTTTTTCGCCGTCGCGTCCGGCTCTTCCCGCCTCCTGATAGTAATTCTCCATGCTCTGGGGCATATTATAATGGATAACAAAACGGACATTTGATTTGTCTATTCCCATTCCGAAGGCATTGGTGGCAACGATCAGAGGCTTATTATCATAAATAAAATCATCCTGGTTCTTTTTCCGTTCCTCACTGCCCATTCCCGCATGGTACTTTGCCACGGGATATCCCTTCTTAACAAGAAGTTCAAATACCGCATCCACATTCTTGCGGGTAGCACAGTAAATAATGCCGCTTTCCTCAGCATGTCTGTTCAAATAGTTTAAAAGGGCGGCGTCCTTTTTTTTGGATTCCTTTACTTCAAAATACAAATTCTTCCTGTCAAAGCCGGTAATCAGCACCTTGGGATTTACCAGACCTAAAACGCTGATTATATCTTCCTTTACCTTAGTTGTTGCCGTCGCC
Organism: Lachnospiraceae bacterium; assembly: GCA_910574745.1. GTDB lineage: Bacteria > Bacillota > Clostridia > Lachnospirales > Lachnospiraceae > UBA2882. The sequence continues at coordinate 388,922 of CAJTCE010000001.1, forward strand.
GTAAAAGCGCTGATAACGGGGCGGCGGGGCAGAGCATGAATCAGATTCAGAATATTTAAGTAGCTGGGTCTAAAATCCTGTCCCCACTGGGAAATACAATGAGCCTCGTCTACGGTTATCATGGAAATATCCGTATGCATGGCAAAATCCCGGAACAGGGAAGATTCCAGACGTTCCGGCGCCACATACATGATTTTGTATTGTCCGCATCGGGCATTATAAAGAGCTTTTGAGATTTGGCTTTCTGTTAAAGAACTGTTGATGTATGCCGCATGGACACCGGCCTCGTTTAAGGCCCTGACCTGATCCTTCATAAGAGAAATCAAAGGGGAAATTACAACGGTAATGCCCGGCAGCATCAATGCCGGAATCTGATAGCAGACAGACTTTCCGGCCCCTGTGGGCATAATGCCCAGTACATCTTTTCCCTCTAATATACCTTGAATCAGCAATTCCTGCCCTTCCCTGAAAGAATCGTAGCCGAAGTATTTCTTTAAGATTTGAGCAGGCTGTATCAAAGCTTTTCCTCCCATTCCGTTTCCTTAAACCCAACGAGGACAAAATCATCTCCTACCATCAAAGGTCTTTTTACCAGCATCCCATCCGTAGCAAGCAGACGGTATTGCTCTTCCTCGCTCATATGGGGCAGCTTATCTTTCAGCTGCATTTCCTTATAAAGAAGGCCGCTGGTGTTAAAAAATTTTTTTAGGGGTAGACCGCTGGTTTTGTGCCATTTTTTAATCTCCTCATAGCTGGGATTTTCTTCTTTTATATGGCGCTCCTCATAAGAGACTTTCTTTTCATCCAGCCACTTTTTGGCCTTCTGACAGGTGGTACATTTGGGGTATTGAACAAATAACATATTTTTTCTCCTTCATGGTTGTCTTTTGCGGCATGTATCGCATGGCTGCCGTACTCATCCGCATTTTCCTTACTTTTCTACTTTTTGTAATTTTCCCGTTTCGGGTCTAAAACCCTTGGAAACTGCTTCTCGGAAAACAGCTCCATCATGGCGTCAAAGCCTTCTTCCAGCTTAAATTCAATCTCCTCTTTATACATGGGAATCGCCCAAAGAAAATTGATCCTGGTCCCGTCCTTACAGATTAAGCTGTCTACGCCGGGATAAGCCGGACCTAAGGGAATCGCCGGAAGAAAGAAAAATCCGCTCATCTCGGTTCCTGCTCCCAAAGGCGCATATTCCGCCCCGTTTGGAAGAGTGTGTCCGGTTCCCAGCCACGTATGATATTCATGGGGAAACCTTGCCAGAAATTTTATCCAGTAAATCGGCCAGTAAAATTCCTGCCCGATTTGAGAAGGGTCTTCTCCTATTTCTCCCAGCTTCCAGTCTCCCGGCAGATACATTAAAAGCTCCGCCCTGTTGTATTCCCTGGGGTTTTCGCTTCCGTCGGGAAGGTCCATGGGCAAGTCGCTCATGCCGCTGGTCCAGAGTACATAATAATCCCTCTCTCCTTCCGGCGGTATCACATTCACATCAATATGTACAATATCAGAAGCTATCTCATGATAGACGTAAGGTTCCTTTTCCTTACAGGGATATATCTTATCAATATGTGCCTGAATTTCATCCAGATAAACGCCCGCTTCTGCCGGAGGCGTCCATTCCCTGCGTTCTTCATCCCCATAGCTGATCACATCAACCTTGGTTCCGTCTTTAGAAACTTTCTTTTTGCGGTTAAAAATAAATCCCATCTCTCTTCCGTCCTTTCTTAGAATCTGCCGCCTTCGAATCTACCGCTTTAATGTCTTTTCCTCTTCTGAAAATCAACATTTTTGATCCTCCCGGCTTACCGTTTCATGTTTCTCCTGTCGTCTGCTGTTTTGAATAAATTCCACAAAGGCCTCAACAGCCAGGGGCTTGGAAAAATAATAGCCCTGAATATAGTGAATTCCCAGCTCTTTCATAGTATCATACTGCTCTTTGGTCTCAATACCCTCCGACACAATTTTCAGCCGCATTCCACGAATCATATGCATTGCTGCATCCATAACATATTTTGCCTTACCGTTTTCAAAATAAGCAGAAATCATACTCCGGTCAAATTTTACAATATTAACAGGCATTTCCACAATATAATTCAGATTCGACTGCCCGGTCCCGAAATCATCCAGAGAAAATGTAATGCCGTAAGCCATCAGCTTTTTAATGTTTTCCGAAAAGATTTTTTTAGAGCTTACGGAAGCGGATTCGGTAATTTCCAGGTTTATCCACGAAGGATCGATTTCATATTTTTTCATAATCCCGATAAAGTTCTCAGCCAGATGCTCATAAGTACATTGCACAGCGGAAAGATTGACTTCTATATAATGCAGACCCAGATGCTTGGGATGGTATTCCTGCAAAAAACGGCATACCTTTTCAAATACAATTTCTCCCAGCCTGATTATCATACCGTTCTGCTCCGCCACATTAATAAAAGTATTGGGCGGCACAATTTTACCGGATTTATCCCTGATACGGATCAAAGCCTCCGCCGAGGTAAACCGCTGTTCCCCGGTGGCAAAAATCGGCTGGTAATAAACCTCCACCCTGTCATAATCTATAGCGTCAGCCAGCAGCTGTTCCGTTTTCTTTTCCTCATACATACGCTCTGCAAGGGCTTTATCAAGAACTACTGTGTTATCCTCTACAAAGTCTCTGCTGTTCTGCCTTGCATATCTTAAAAGATATGCAATATCCGCCGGCTTATTTACCACATGGGCATCCGGCAGAAACATCCAGGAAGGGTTCACAAAAATATCCTCTTCCTTTCCCCAGCCCTGTTCAAAACGGTTCTTTAATATCTCCCGGCACTTTTCCGCCTTTGCCCCGTCCCGGAATAAAATAACAATTTCATCCTCCGCGTTTTTAAAGGCAAAGGCCCCCTGGATATTCAAAATATACCGGATAACCTCCATTCGAACCTGTTGTTCCTCCTTCGCCGCCATATTGTTGACGCGGGAACGGGAAAAAATCAGCGACAGCAGAAAAAAATCCTTTCTTTTTCCGTAAAGCTCTGCGGTATATTGCAACAGCGTATTCTGATTATACAAGCCGGACTGCCGGTCCAGATTTGTCTCCGGATTTTCCAACAGCAGGTAAATAATCACAACCGCAACAGCGCCTGCATATCCCACAATAAGCAGCTCCTTAAACCAAAACTGGATAATTGCCGCTAACATCCAAAGGGCGATCCAGATATAAACCGCCTCCCGCCTTCTGGAATTCATCTCCTTCTTGTGATGCTCCATCAAAACAATGGTCGCCACAAAGAAGAATAGTGCAAAGGCATAGGTAGCCAGCGCACTGGGTCCTGAAGTATACATGACCGTTTCATTCAGGCATGTTTTGTCAATAGGAAGAAGAAAAATCATGATAACGCCGATTGCAGCTATAATGCAATAAAACCCTGTTACCTTCCGATAACGGGAAGTGTCTTTATATATGTCCACACAGACATACTGCGTGCCGCTTAAGGCTACCAATACCAAGGTTGAAATATAAATCTTGCAGGCGAAATCAACCAGCCAAACCGGCAGACTGTCCATATGAGTAAGAGCTGCCAAAGAAATGATATCCGTAACCAACCCGGTCATAATAATACAATACATTCTTAAAAATGCCTTTTCTGTATTTAAACGGATTGTCTTCTGACGTGCATAAAAGTATAAGATAACCAGCATCAGAACAATTCCGCAACATTGCACTTTGATATTCATTGTTATTCCCTCTTGTTCTCACGTCAATAAATCAATATTTCCGCCATTGACAACGGGTACATGCTGCCGGCGCAAATCAATTTATAAGTGTTATTTTACTATAGAAGTCACTGTAAAACAAGGCAATCCATCCTCTTTTGGTTTTTTGCCTTGTATTTTTTGTCCTGTCATGGCATAATTACATTCATATACGAAAAAAAGAGACATATGTAATGTAGAAAGGACGTAAACATGGAAAAAAAGAGAGGTGCATTTTCCAATAAGCTGGGATTCGTTCTGGCGGCTGCAGGCTCTGCAGTAGGTCTGGGAAATCTTTGGCGGTTCCCCTATCTGGCCGCCAAATACGGAGGGGGCATTTTTATATTAATTTATTTAATCCTCGCCGTTACCCTTGGCTTTACTCTGATGATTACAGAGGTTGCCCTTGGAAGAAACACAAGATTAAGCGCTATAGGCGCTTTCAAGAAGCTGGATAAACGTTTTGGCTTTGTTGGCTATCTGGCCTGCGCAGTCCCGTTTATTATTACCCCCTACTATTGCGTGATCGGAGGCTGGGTTATCAAATATCTGATTACCTTTATCAGCGGAAACGTAACAGCCGCCGCAGGCGATGAGTATTTTACCGGATTTATCACAGAGCCCGCACAGCCGGTAATCTGGTTCGCAGTTTTTGTGCTCCTTACCTCTCTGGTAGTTATTATCGGCGTGGAAAAAGGAATTGAAAAGGCCAGCTGTATCCTTATGCCGATTCTGGTTGTTCTGACAATCGGTATCTCCATATTTTGTATTACAAGGCCCGGGGCATTGGAAGGCGTAAAATATTATCTGCTTCCCGATTTTAATCATTTTTCCCCTACGACCGTTTTAGCCGCTATGGGACAACTATTCTATTCCATGTCCCTTGCAATGGGAATCATGATTACCTATGGCTCCTATATGAAAAAAGAAGTCAGCTTAGAAAAATCTGTCCGCCAGATTGAAATATTCGACACCGCAATTGCTTTTTTTGCGGGTCTGATGATCGTTCCTTCCGTATTTGTTTTCTCCGGTGGAAACGAAGAAGCGCTGAGCAAGGGACCTTCCCTTATGTTCATCACGCTTCCCAAGGTATTTGACAACATGAAAATGGGCGGTTTTATCGGAGCCGTATTTTTTGTTCTCGTTCTGTTCGCCGCTCTGACCTCTGCTATTTCATTAATGGAAACCAACGTATCCATTCTGAATGACAAGCTGAAATGGGGCCGCAGAAAAACAACGATTATAGTAACCGTTTATGTCCTGATTGTAGGCGCGGTTGTATCTTTAGGATTTGGAATTTTAGACTTTATCCAGATTATCGGAATGGGACTTTTGGATTTCTTTGATTTCCTCAGCAACAGTATCCTTATGCCTATAGTGGCAATCCTGACCTGCGTCAGCATCGGATATTTCATTAAACCTCAGGTTATTTATGATGAAATTGAGACAAACGGTACTTTTAAAATGAAAAAATTCTATACCGTTATGTTGAAATGGGTTGCTCCCATCTGCCTGATTTTGATATTAGTCTTTGCTATTTCGGAAGCAATGGGATGGATTAAGGTATAAGGCAAAAGCTGCTGTCAGACAGAGATTCTTTAAAATATCATAAAAGAAAGAAATATTCCCCCAAAAGATAAGTTCTAATTTTTCTTATCCTTTCGGGGGGATTTCTTTTTCTTTCCTATGCATAAATCATAGCTTTCCCCTATCATTCTCTGAATTTCCTGATCAGGAATCGTATTGTCCAAAACAATGGAATTCCAATGTTCTTTATTCATATGGTAAGCCGGCAGCACAGATTCATAAGCGTTTCTCCAAAAGTCACGCCATTCCGGGTCGCATTTTACATTGACCCAGATATGGTCATTTCTCTCATAAATCCATGCAAAAATGCGCTTATTGGTTTTTATGCGCATACAGGTCCAATTCGCATCATGAAAGGGATAATCCTCATAGGTATCTTTAAATTTCATGCAAAAATCAACTGCCTGTTTTCTTGTAGTCATTGAAGATGCCATATTTTTTGCTCCTTTGCCCTTTTCAAAAGTTTTCCGTCCTTGTCATTTTATTACTTCCACTAATAATGCAGGGGGATTATCCCATGGAATATCAAGTTCCAGCAGTTCTTTTAACAGAGACGAAAGGATTATCCTTTATGATATATCTCCACAAATAATCCTTTGCCTCTTCTGCATAATCCACATTAATCCGCTTCGTCCGCAAAATATTTTCCGGCTCAACGGACTCTGCATCCTCCAGATACAAAATATCTCCGCACAAATCCATTCCGTACTGCTCCTTGGTAATCCCCATAGCCTGACACAGCTTTCCCGGACCGTTGCAAAGATTACGAAGCTTATCAGTGCCTCTCCTCTTTTTCATCAGTTCGATTCCCTCTACCGGCTCCAAAGCGCGTAACAGCACTGATTCCGGCTCATTGCTGCGACCGGTCACAATATTCATGCAATAGTACATTCCGTATATAAAATAAATATAGGCATAGCCGCCTTCTCCAAATTGTATCTTCGTCCGCTCAGTACACCGGTTGGGATAAGAATGGGCCGCCTTGTCTATGGCCCCGTTGTAGGCCTCCAGCTCCACAATCCTTCCTTTGGTAATGCCTTCCTTTGTGCGGTGCACCAGGATTTTCCCCAGCAGCTTTTCCGATGCTTCTAAAACGCCGCAGGTATAAAAACTTCTGTTCAGTTTCATTTCTGTATTCCCTTTTACCTCTTCCATCAGCTTCCTCAAAGACTGTTCATAACAATACTATTGTAATAAATTACGGAATGATTGTAAAACTGTTTATTTCATAATATATGTGCTGGCCATCATTGCTAATGCCACAATGCCGCCGACTGCATAAAGGCCGTTCACAATCAGGCAAACCTTCATCAAATTGTTTTGCACCTTTGCCTTAACATAAGAAAGAGTTGTGAACACTCCGCCCAAAATCATGAATGCCGCATAGCAGAAAATCATGATTTCGGCAACAGGCGATTCCAGCGCCCAATCAAAAGACCTTAAGGGTAAAATAGTCCACGGCACAAAAAGTATAAGAGTATTCATAGCAGTTAAAATTTTATTTTTCATAATCATGATCTCCTTTCAGCCTGCCCGAAACGGATGCAGGAAACAGCTAAACATAAAATTGTAATGACGACGGCAACCGGAATCCACGGTATCAGCTCTACCTGCGCTGTATTGAGATTTGCCGCCAGTTTTCCGTATTCCGAAGTAATTACAAAAAACGGATATGACATAGGATAGGCAAACCAAATCTTTGTATTAATGACCAATACAGACGGCACAATGGAGGCTAAGCCCACACCAATAGAAAAAACCGGAGTCGGGATGCATACAGACAGCATCCAGAAAAATGCGATCATGGGTATCGCGGCCAGAAACAATAAAAAGATTTCTTTTCCGACAAATAATGGAGGTAAGATAAAACTATAGGCCTGCGTTTTGGAACAAACAACGGCGCTGATATAGTACATCCCCGTCATCATAAAAATCTGTGTTGCCGCCAATCCGAGCAATACAGCAAATTTAGCCAGACAAAGCTTTGCCGTACTGATGGGTAACGCCAGCATTTTCAGAATTCCTTTATTGGTCCTTTCCGTCTGACTTATAAGAACCGTACCGACTACCATGCTTGCAGGAAACATAAACCACGCCATTCCCATAAAGCCTTGAATAAAGAAATTATTTTCCGGAGAGATACCCTCCGCCTGCATTTCAAAGTTTATATGAGCATTTAAAATGGAGGGCATCCATAAAATGACGGTTGCTGCAAGCAGAATAAAAAATATCTTCGAGCGTTTTATTTTCTTAAATTCCATGCCCACAAGTGATAAAAAATTCATTCAAACGACCTCCTTACCTTTATGAATAGCAGCTCTGCCAGACCAAAAGCAAAAAACTCCACGGCTGCCGCATAAATATAACGCACTGCCTGTGCCATATCAGTACCTGCAAGCATCTGAAACGGCGTGGCAAAAGGAAAGAGCGAAAGAGCAAAATTATTTGTCGGCAGCATTGTTGCGGTAAAAACGCAAACCACACCGATACCAAGGGATATCCACATATTCCTGCAGGCTTCCGAAATAAGAATGGATAAGATGACACACGGCAGCATCAGCAAAAAAGCATACCCGAAATTTTTGCATAACCCGCTAAAAAAACCATTTCCGATTTCAAACCAGTGGTATGAGCAAAAGGCAATTGCTCCCGCCTCTATGGCAAGCACCAGAAAACTCATGAAAATTGTTAAAATCACTTTACCGGTAAAAACAGAGCTTTCCCGCACAGGGAGCGATTTCATTTTCTGCATGGCATTGTCGGCATATTCGATATGATATAAAAGGCAGGCTCCCGTTACAACAAGCAGCACATTCAGCATGGCCATCATCTGCCAATTGGCGCTAAGCAGAATTTGTATGGGATTCCCCTGCTTTGTCTGATACATTTCCGAACGGACGGCCATATTGATAACAGGAACAGCAGCAGCCAAAATACCGCCGCCTATAAATGCGGGTAAAAAGCCGGTCCGTTTCATTTTTTTACATTCCAGAAAAACGCTCATCTTAGGGCACCTCTTTTCCGGTTGTCGGCATCAATCAGGGCAAGGAATGTATCTTCAAGATTGTCGGTAGGATAACCTTGTAAATCAGCATTCATTTTCAGCTCATCAAGTGTCCCTTCAAACAACAGACGTCCCTGATTCAGGATACCGATACTATCAGCCATCAATTCTATTTCAGACAGCAGGTGTGACGATACTAAAACAGTGCAGTTGAATTTCTCCGGTAATGAACGGATAAGCGTTCTGATTTCATGGATGCCCACAGGATCAAGTCCGTTTGTGGGCTCATCCAGAATCAAAATCGGCGGCTTTCCTATTAATGCGCTTGCAAGGCCTAATCTCTGCTTCATTCCAAGAGAATAATTTTTAGCAAGCCGTTTCTTAAACTGTGTCAATCCTACAATTTCAAGCGCTTCTGCTACAGAAGATTTGGGAAGTCCCAATATCCTTTGGATAATTTCAAGATTTTCCCAGCCGCTTAAATTTCCGTAAAAGGCAGGGGCTTCAATAAACGAGCCGACTTCTCTGAGAATCTCCACTCTGTTTTCGGGATACCTTTTCCCGTCAATGGTAAATGAACCGCTTGTGGGTCCGGTAAGTCCGAGAAACATTTTCATTGTGGTGGACTTTCCCGCGCCGTTGGGCCCTAGAAAGCCATAAACGGCACCTTTGGGAATATGCAGACTGACGTCCGAAACTGCGGTAAAATCAGCATAAGATTTTGTTAAATTTTTTGTTTCAATGATATTCATTGCATTGTGCTCCTTTCTCATCGTTGTAAATACATTGTACTTTTCCCACCTTACACTAACCTTCCCGTATCCTTACATTTACCTTACATTTCTCCGCCAAACATAAAAAATCATATTTCCATGGTATAATAGAAAGTACAAAGGAGGTATTCATATGAACTCTGATTATTTGAAGCAAAAACGCATTTTGCTTGTGGATGATGAGCAGGAGCTTTTAGATATGGTAGTATCTATCTTACAAAAAGACGGATTTCAAAATATTAAGACAGCAAAAACAGCGGCAAAAGCCATTGCGATTTCAGAAACTTATCAACCGGAGTTTGCAATTCTTGATGTGATGCTCCCCGATGACACCGGTTTTAATCTTATTAAACGGCTTAAAAGTACTTTTGATTATCCTGTATTGTTTTTAACAGCCCGGGGAGAAGATGATGACAAATTTCGCGGCTTTGGTCTCGGGGCGGACGACTATATGGTAAAGCCTTTTTTACCAAAAGAGCTTCTGTTCCGTATCAATGCCATTCTGCGCAGGAGTTACAAAGATGAAAACCCTCTTGTAAAGTTACCGGGCTGCGAAATTGACTTTGACCGTGCGGAGGTCATAAAGAATGGAAAACACATCTCGCTTACGGCAAAGGAACACAACATTCTTGCTGCTTTGTATCGGAATGCAGGGCGGATTGTTACTATTGACGCTCTGTGCGAGGCTGCCTGGGGCGATAATCCCTTTGGTTATGAAAACTCATTAATGGCGCACATTCGCCGCATCAGGGAAAAGATTGAAGCTAATCCTTCTTCGCCTGTTGCTTTGATCACGATTAAAGGACTCGGCTATAAGCTTATGGTGGAGGGAAAATGATATGAAAAGCGTACTGAAACTGATACGACGTTTTGTGGGCATTATGCTCTTATCTTCGGCTCTGCTTATTATTTTGAATTTTATATTGTTATTCCTATATACGGTAAGCCAGCTGCCAAACTCCCAGCCCTGGCAGACTGCCCAAGAAGTTGCCGATAACTTATTTCAAAATGATAACGGATATGTTTTGCCGGAAGACATTACCATTGAATTGAAAAAAAATGATACATGGGCGATTTTTATTGACAATGCAACGATGAGAGTAGTATGGCGGACAGATAACCTGCCCGAAACCGTGCCCATGTCATATTCTATTTCGGATATTGCCCATCTGACCAGGGGTTATATAGACGGGTATCCCACATTTACAGGAGAAGCAGAAAACGGACTGGTTGTATTGGGTTATCCGAAAGACAGCTTTTGGAAACACATGTGGCCCAGCTGGGATTACAGCTTAATCGCCAATTTGCCTAAAACCTTTCTTTCTGTTTTGGTAATTAATATCGCGCTGATTTTTATAATCTATATAATCGCCAACTCCCGGCTGTTGAAATCGGTAAAGCCCATTGTAGGGGGAATACAGTCTCTGCCTACAGAAGAAACCATTCATATAAAAGAAAAAGGGTTGCTGTCCGAGCTTGCACAAAGTATCAACAAGACCTCCGAAATTCTGCATTCTCAGCGCAAACAGCTCCGAAAAAAAGAAACAGCAAGGGCAAACTGGATTGCCGGGGTATCTCACGATATACGCACGCCGTTGTCAATGGTAATGGGTTATGCAAGTCAGTTAGAGAGCGATAATGGTTTATCGGAAGACGACCGCAAAAAGGCTGCGGTTATTGTAGAGCAGAGCCGGCGAATGCGAAATTTAATCAACGACCTTAATCTTGCGTCCAAATTGGAATATAATATGCAGCCCATAAATCCCGCAAGACAAAACCTGGTTGCCGTTGTCCGTCAGGTAGTGGTGGATTTTATCAACATGGATATCGATGACAAGCATCCCATTGCATGGGAAACGGATGAAGCCCTCACAGTCTGCCTTGCAGATATTGACAAAGACCTGATCAAACGTGCGGTAAGCAATCTTATCCAAAACTGTATGAACCATAACGAACAGGGCTGCCATATCTTTGTCCGCGTAACGACCGGGGAAAACAACTGCCTGATAACTGTTGACGATGACGGAGCGGGAGCTACCGATGAACAGATTGAAAGGCTTAATCATTCTCCACATTACATGCTCTGCGATGAAAATACCTCAATGCAGCGCCACGGCTTGGGATTGCTCATTGTAAAGCAAATTGCGGCTGCACATGGCGGTACGACCGGTATCGGGCATAGTTCATATGGTGGTTTCTCTGTGAAGCTTGCCTTACCAATGGAGGAGTAAAAAACTTATCAGCCCATATCTTCCATACGAAGCAAACCTGTAGCGCCTTTTACTGTTTCCAACCATTTTTCGCGGCTCAGTTCTCCAAAACGGTATTTTTCAAACAGCTTCAATAAAACAGGCGTTTCGATAATAAGGACTTCATACCGTTCAGCCAGACTGACCTGCCGCTCATGAACAGCCTCCCTTTCCTGCAGGGGCTTGTTCCTCTGATGATTTATGATTAAAAGCCCTTTTATTCTGCCGTCCTCTTCTTCATGGTCTTCCACATAATTCTGACAGTGCCTGTCTATCTGGGAAATATTGTCATTCTTAACATTAGGCGTTACCCCCTTTATTTCCCCGATAAAAGTAAAGCCGCCTGCCTGAAATAGAAAGTCCTCGTCATATTTGTCTTCAAAATTACTTAAATCACATCCAAACATCTGCTCAATGATTTCAAAAACGACTTTTACCAGTTCGTCGCCCTGTGTGTAAAGAATGGATTTGTATTCGTTATTTTTATCCAATACTTCCCGGGCTTTTCCTATATTTCCCTCTGCTTCCTGAATGACCAGACGATTGGCTTCAATGATGGATGACTGGACATTATCGTCAAACATTTTGATTTCTTTTGACCATTCGGGGATTGCTTCTTTCTTTTCCAGCAAATTTACGGCTGAAAGAAAGTCTATAACGTCATTATAGTCTTTGATGTTTAATGTTGTTAAAATTATTCCATGCCATTCTATTACTGTAGCTTTACAACTTTTTACAGAGGTAAGCAATGTTGACTCATAATTGTAAAAATGAAATGAAGCCTCTATTTCTTTAGATCCTATTTTTGTTTTTGTGTTTTCATAAAACAACGAAAGACTACTCAAGGGAAAATACAATGAAGGTAAGATATTCTTTTTTATAGACTCAAGCATATTCTTTAATTCACATGCCTTGTTGTATTTTCCATTATAATAGTAGTAGCTAAAATTTATATTTTGAGGAAATATAATAATAATTTGAGTATTCGAACTATTTTGTATCATACTGGATAAGCTTATCAAATCATTCTCGACATTAATCGCTCCTTTGCCATCCCTTACATTTCTCCATACTGCTTCACTATTTAGATTTACAATATTTATATCAAATTCATCTAAAGACCGGGCATCATGAAATGTATTAATTACCATATCACGCCCCACAAAATTCTTATCCTGTTTAATGCATGTAAGCATTTGTATCAATTTGGCTTCCTCCCTCTTGCACCAATATAAAGCAGCTTACACCTGCCATTTTCTCCACATTCTAAATTCGCTTCGCAAGAATCTTCAAAATATCTTCCCCGTACTTTTCCACCTTTACGGCGCCAAACCCGGATACCTTTAATAATTCTTCTTTTGATTTTGGATTTTTCTCTATCAAGTCCTCCATTTGCGCATCATTAAAGATATAATATGGCTTATATCCCTCACTCCGGCTTTTTTCTAAACGCCACGCCTTTAATCGTTGTCTTACATCATCTATATTACTTGTTTTTTCAGAAAATTTTTCTCCCACATCTACAGTTTCTGCTTTTGTCTTATTATCTGCCTTTGTCTCGTTTTTTTCCTTTACTCCAGCTTCTTTTTTACCCTCCGGTTGATTTACAGTTGCTAACATTTCTTCGTATTTTCTGGCATAATCCGACCTTTCGGATTTATTTTTCTCTAAAAAGAAATTAGCAGTCCCCAACATGTCATTTTCACTCATAGTTGCATTTTTGGAGGCTTCATCTGTCCTTCTTATATACTCAATCAGCTGGTCAGCCCTGATAACCTGTTCCTTAACCTCTTTTTTTGCATATCTTGCATTTAAATATGTTTTAGGATTGGCTAATACGACTAATGATTTATAATTATCATCAAATCCGCTCTCAAAAAGCATTTTTGTCAAAAAATTGCCTTTACTTTCTTTTCGGATTTCCTTTAAAACCTGTAAATGTCTTTTATTCTGTGTTATTGGCGAATAAATACCTTCTTTATGTTTTCTTCCGAACAGTTCATATGTCCTGATAAAATTTCCGTTATTATCAATCTCTATATTCCCGATAAGATTTTTACATTCAATAACATAGATATGTTTTCTGGTTATTACCAGATAATCTATCTGCGCGGATAAAGCTTCCGTTTCTAAATAAATATCATGCAATATGTACATATCCATACCGCTGCTCTTTAACTCAAAAGCCACATTGTTTTCCCCGATTTCCCCATATTTAGCCAGACTAATCTGCTTTTCAACAGCCTTCCTTGTATCTCCTGCCGCCCTTTCCTTCAGTTTCTGCATCTTTTCAATAAATTCAGCCGTATCGCTGGTGTCTTTCAAAAATACCGGTCCGATTTTCTTCGTAAATAAGCCCATGCTAAATCTCCTTTGTTTCTCCGCTAATTTCTCTATTTGTTGACAAACATTCTGCGCCGACCTGCAAATATGTTGCCCTTAATATTCGGTAATTCCTGTAATATCTGACACGATTATACAATACATTTTGTTTTCCTTCCATTCCGTATATGGTAAATCGTCACTTTTTTACATTTTGTTCTCTCTATTTTCTGTAATTACACACCCGCCATTCAGGATATTTAAATATTACAAAAGCAGGTATTTCTACCTGCCCTCGCCGCTAGGCATACCCATCCTGATTATTTTGAAGGGGACGCCCCGGCATTTCCGGTTGAAAAATGCCGGTATCCCTTTGTTTTATGCACCAATTTGTGCAGGTGCCGCAATATTTACAACAAGAATATCATCCACATGTACCTGAAAAATCATTGCCAGTATTACAAGATTATCTACGGAGGGCAAAGCCGTGCCCTGCTGCCATTTGTAGATTGCCTGAGGTGTGGAAAAGCCGAAAATGTCCTGGATATCTTTTACGGATAGACCTTTTTCTTTTCGTAGCTGTATAATATTCTGTCCTGTTTTAACCATGTCAATGGTAGGAATTTGTATCATTTTGAGGGCCTCCTGTTCCGGCAAATGAGGGAGTGCGATGTGGCTTAAAGAATTAATAGCTTTTTCTCCTTACCGACGTGCCTTAATCGCATAATTGCAAAGCAATCATGCGATTATCGGGCTTCGCCCTATAAGATATATTCGTAAAGCATTTGCCGGTAAGCCTGCTTCCCTGCAAATGCTTTACAAATATATCTTGCACGTCTCAGTTTGCCTTAAAGTTATAAATCGGTTTCATTACGTCTATGACGGTTACGGATTCTTTGATGACATCGATGATGTCTTCTAAGGATTTGTATGCCATAGGCGCTTCGTCTAATGTTGCTTCGTTTACGGAAGTGGTGTAAATCCCTTCCATTTCGTGTTTGTAATCGTCCAGATTCAAATTTTCCTTTGCTTTTTTTCTGGACATGATTCTTCCTGCTCCGTGGGGTGCGGAGTAGTTCCATTCGGAATTGCCTTTTCCCACAGCTAATACGCTTCCGTCTCTCATGTTAATGGGAATCAATACTTTTTCCCCCTCGTGGGCGGCAATCGCGCCTTTCCTTAAAATCATTTCTTCTGTATCAATATAGTTGTGAATGGTGTGAAAGGAATCTGTACCGCTCATGCCGGTTCTTTCCAACAATACTTCCGCTATTTTTTCACGGTTCCTTTTGGCAAAGGTCTGGCAGATTTCCACATCTGCAAGGTAGTCTTCCAAGTAGCTCCCATACAAAAAGCATAAGTCTTCCGGCATGGTAGCCTCCCTTTTATTCCAGGAAATTGCCTCCAAAGCCGCCTGGATTTCTTTTCTTCTGCCTGCAGCCTTGTACTCACGGATGATGTCGTCTCTTTCCTTAAAATAAGTTTCCTTCCCTTTGTTTAAATCAATTGCTAACTGCTGATAAATTTCCGCCACCTGTTTTCCAAGATTCCTGCTGCCGCTGTGTATTACGAGATAATTGGTTCCGTCCTTTGCCCGGTCCACTTCTATAAAGTGGTTACCTCCACCTAACGTACCAAGGCTTCTTTCCAGTCTTTTTGTATCTCTCAAGCTTCTGTAGCACCGAAGCTTCGTTAAATCAAATCTTTCCTGTCTGCCTTCCCACACATTCATGCCAGAGGGCACAAAGTGAGCGGCTTCATCCAATTTTCCAAAATCAATATCGTCTTTTCCGAGATTTACCGTGTACATACCGCATCCGATATCCACTCCTACTATATTGGGAACGGCTTTATCCGTAACCGTCATGGTAGTTCCGATGGTGCAGCCTTTTCCCGCATGAACATCAGGCATAATTCTGATTTTGCTCCCTTCGGTAAATTCATAATCGCACATCCGTCTGATCTGCTCTATGGCTTCATCCTCCACCACTTTTGCATAGCAGACGGCAGTATTTATTTTTCCTTTAATTTCAAACATTTCCCTTTTCCTCATCTTTCTCTTCATTTCTTTATTACTGTTTATAATGTGGTTCTTTCATGATAAGATATTCGGTTATTTACCTTTTTTAATAAAATAAAACCGCCTACCTTTCATATAAGATAAGCGGTTCCTAAAATCCATGAAGTCTATGAATAATCAAACATCACACAATTCTGCATCTTTGCCTTATCTTACATGAGCGCATAAAAGTTAAGCTCTGATCGTTTCTCAGCGCTTGATAACTTCTTTCTTCCAGATAATCAAATCGAAAAATTGTGTTCATCGTCGTTGTTTCCTTTCCGGGTCAGCTTTTGACCGCTTTTTCTTTACCTAATCCTTAATATAGCATAGGAAATTTATTTTGTCATTATACTTGCGCTATAATTTTCCATATTTTCTACTTCAAAAATAAGCAGGCCGCCTTGATTCTTGGGCGGAAAGGAGCGACTTACTTAACGTCTTGATTCGCAAAACAGTCAGGCTCAATCTATCATACACAATTCTCAGTCCTCTGCAATGACAATCATATAGTCCTCATTTTCATATACAGTCTGCTCTGATTTCAGCGGATTCGTTACAATCTCAGTAACGCCGTCCCTTATCTTTTTGTACCCTATGGCAATGTGCCCCTTTCTGGCGGCGCTTTCCGTTACGGTATAGAAATCCACAGGAATTCCCGTTTTCACATATTCGGAAGCAGGTTTCATATAAATCTCAGAACCTTCTTCGTCCAAAATATCCTCAAAAAGTGCTGTCAGCTCCCTGTTTTCAGCAATCTGCGTCATTAATAGATTCACAATATTGGAACCGATAACAAAGTCCTCCACTCTTGCCTGAGTCGCAAGGCGCTGGTTGTTACTCTTTCTCATTTCACTGGTAATGGTAAACTTTTTCCCTGCTTTCTTTGAGATATCCCGCAGGAAAATCAATTGCAGCAGGGTCTGGGAATCCGACGCCTCTGCCTCCAGCTCGTCGTCGCTTAAGACCAGTATGTCATCCACATCCGACGCTAATAATTCCTCCAACAGCCTGCGGTTTGTTCCTGTTCCCATAACCTGGTTGATCACAATATTTTTGCAGTTTGTTTGATCCAATTCTAATTCATAGGGATAGACAATGGTAACCGTAGAGCCCGGTTCCACATAGCAGTCATATTCCCGCAAAATTCGTTCAATCATGCTGTTACAGCCCAGAATCAACAAGCTTTCCCTGTTCGTTGTTTTTTTCGCCCCGGAATTAATGATCAGCTCCTCCCGTACAGGCGCTTTGTTCAAGTCCAATTCAAAGGAGCCGTCATCGTCCTCCAGTAAAATAATCAGATCCCCTTCCTCAAGCACCGTATCCATAGGCGGATTTAAATGAGGGCCGTCTTCTTTGCGGATACCGAATACAACCGCCTTGGGAAACAGATTCAGGGTTTCATGCAGAGTTTTTCCGTATAGCTGGGGAATCTCCTCAAAATACAATTCGTCTCCGTCATAATCAAAAAGCTCCACCAGTACATTGGATAATCCCGGCTGCCTGCAGGTATGGGCAATAATACGGGATATAGCGTCATTGGCATGAATGATTTCCGCTCTGCCCTCTCCCGCAATTCTCGCAGCCTCCACATTTTGCTCATCTTCAATGGCGGCAGTCATAAATAAGTCTTTTACCACCAATTCCTTATCCTTTAAATATGCGGAAACAGATAAAATAATCTTAATGACCTCCGCATCATCATAAACATTAATGATGACAGAACGGCTTCTTTCCACAGAACACCGCTCAAGAATATGTGCTTCCGACAAAGAACCGCTCCGGCAAATGATATGGGACGTTTTAAAATCGGATATGCGGGATGCAATAGCCTCCTCCATCTCCTCCTTTTCCTGAGTCCCCACCACTACGATGCACTGATTCTTATGATTGGAATTAGCTTCGATTAACTCATTCAGTAATGTATACACATTATCGTTAAATCCGATGATAACCGTATGCCGTTCCTCTAATACAATGGATTTTCCTTTTCGCAGTTCTTTTAACCTGCTTTCAAAACCGGTGGTAATAATACCGATTAAAATACTTGTTACAAACAGTCCGCACAGGGTTACTACAGACATGATGATTACATAGGGTATGCTGTCTAATGTATCTGCGGTCAGGGTTCCCGCATCCAAAACATGCATGGCGCTGGCCCAGATCTGACTGCCCAGACCGCCGTCCGCCCCGAAAATAACTGCAACAATTCCGGCTAACCCTACCACAATCATGGTAATTCCAAATAAAAGTCCGATTAACGCAATTGTTCCCTTGGACATAATATTGTCAAACTGATATTGTATTTTTTCTCTCCAGGTCCGTTTCTTCATATTTATATTCTCCCTTTAGCATCCGTAATCTGTAAGCCATATACTGACACACCTATTATAATATATTTCCCTTTAAAATAACAGCTTGTTCTACGTACATTCCGGGGCTTTCTTATCCTGCGTTTCCGTTGTTTCCTTTACACCCCATATCATTTGGGTACAACTAAATTTCAGTCCCAATACA
The DNA here is from genome assembly GCA_910574745.1 of Lachnospiraceae bacterium. Lineage (GTDB taxonomy): Bacteria > Bacillota > Clostridia > Lachnospirales > Lachnospiraceae > UBA2882. The sequence continues at coordinate 407,168 of CAJTCE010000001.1, forward strand.
ACGCTTTTTTGTGTTGATTTTATTCACACTCTCTGTTATTCTGAAAATAGGAAAAATTTATCATAAAATAATTGATAAAAGGGTGGGGAATTATAATGAAAAATGGAGATAACAAGGGATTTTCACTTGTAGAATTAATTATTGTTATTGCCATTATGGCAGTGCTTATCGGTGTTTTAACCCCGATTATGATTAAATATGTTGAGAAGGCAAATATTTCTTCCGATCAGCAGATGCTGGATGCCATATATCAGGCAACGGTTTATGCCATGGCAGATGCTGATATTGCCGGGGATCCCGCATCCAAAACTTTTATAGACGGTTTGACAACCCCCTGCACTTTAGAAAGCATTCCTGCGGGTTCTAAATTATACGACGAGATTCTGGATACTATCGGGTGGACCGATTTAAACCAGAGTACCTATGAAGCCCGCTTAAGATCCGCCCATTCCTCCGGCTGTGAAATTTATCTGGCATATCAGGGCGGTGTAAAAAATCCTCTTGCCATGTGGATTACGACAACCGATCAGACCGGCAAGAAGGATACCAGCAACACATCAAATACCATTGCCGGAATCGGTAACTGCATCAGCATCCAATAGAGCTTATGGCATTATACTGTTGAGTCTTATTTCAAAAGGCAGATAAAGCACTATTTATTATCATAGCTTTTATCCTTATATAATTCATAATAAAATATGTATTGTTGCATGACTCCCTGACAGCCGTGATAGCGGCTTTTGGGGAATCCTTTTTTATAATGCTTTTCCAGAGCCTGGTTGATATGGGTATCTACAGGGAAAGCCTGTAAATGATGAAGCGCAAAGAGACAAATACAGTCTGCCACCTTTTCTCCCACACCAAAAAGCTGCAGCAATTCTTCTTTTGCCTTTTCATAAGGCAGGCTGCCGATATATTTCAAATCCGTCTTACCGGATGCAATGCTTTCTGCGGTACGCACTACATATTTACTGCGGTAGCCCAGATTGCACTCTTTTAAGTCGTCTTCCTGCAGTCTTGCCAAGGCTTCCGGCGTCGGGAAAGCATTGTATATTTCTCCATTCGGATTTATTTTCTTTTCTCCGTAGGCTTCACAGATATTTTGAATGCAGCGGCGAATCCGTACAATGTTATTCTGTTGGGAAATCAGGAAAGAAACAATCATCTCCCATAAATCCTGGTGCAAAATTCTGATTCCGTTTCCAAAACCCGATGCGGAAACCAGATAAGCATCTTTGGGATTTATTTTTTCAATATAGGATGAGTAATCTTCTTCTAAATCAAAGTATTTCTTCCAAAAGTTTTCAAAATTATTCTCGTCACAATGAAAAATGCATTCTTTTCCATACTGCTCAAGCTCCAGATATTTGTCTTTTGCAATAAGGGTGTATTGATTCTCTCCTTGCCGGTTCATACGAAAACACTGACCGGAGTTACAGATTTGCTTCAAGTTAAAGTTGTCTATTGTCTTTTGAATCATCGTTTGTATCATGCCTTTTTTGTTTTATTTTAACATTAATGCTGTTTTACTTTCAATGACCTGTATTTTCCTGTTATTGGTGGTGTAGTTACGCTTGGTTTTCGGGTTATGATTTGGGGGATGCAAAAACAAAATATTACGTCGCCACGCTTGCGCTCTGAGAAAAGCGTAACAGTGCTAGGCTCGAAAAAACCTCGCCAAGCACTGACGCTTTTCTAAAGGGCTCCTTTAATACTTTTGTTTTTGCATCCCCCAAATCATAACCCGAAAACCAAGCGGCTCTATTGTTGGCTCCGGAATGAGATTATTGCATTTTTTATTTTACTGAGCCGCCGTGAAATAGACATTCGTATATTTTCTGATTTCTGTAGAATATTTCCTCATAGCCCTGAAACCAGGAAAAATGACCTTCCACTATGCAGTGATAGTAGTAATCTCCATCGGTATAGATGCATGGTCCTCTGTAAGGCATATCTTCTGATGCCCGCGAATCAGAAATGGTATAATTGCGTCTGAGTCCGAATGCTGTTGCTTTTCAGGAAACAAACTGCATCCATCATTATCTTTTACTATGCTGTCTATGGTAACTCCATAAATTTCGCTCAGTTTTATCAAGCCTGCCAGTTCCGGGACCGCTTGTCCGTTTTCCCATTTTCCCACAGTCTGTCTGGCAATTCCTAGTTTATATGCTAAATCCTCCTGGGAATATCCTTTCTTTTTCCTCATCTTACAAAGGTTGTCATGTAACGCCAAAGCACTTTCCTCCTGCTCTTTAATATATGGTTTCTTAAATAGATTATAAAGAAAATACAGGAATTTACTACCGCCCGGAAATTACACAAATGTAAGCATGTGATTACATTTGTAAAGAATTTACAGATAAAAGATTGTTATTATATAAGTTCTTGGATCCTACGATAAATAAGCAATCCGTTTTTGCGTCCAAAGTGTTTTAAAATATTTAAATAAATAGTCCTTTTGGAGCCATCTTCTTTCATAATATTTGTTACTGACTCGATAATTGTTTTACATTGTTCTTTTGAAAATAATATACTCAATTCATTATGTATTCTCGTTTTCTTTTTGTAATCTTCATATGCAGTCTCAATGTCCACATAACGGATTTTTTCCTGAATAAAATGTCTTCTCTCACTATTTTCATTGGATGATACTATACATTGCTCAATATTATGTTTTAAGATAATATTATAGCAGCCGTCCGCACAATGTTTCCAATAATCCTGTACCGCCCTAAAACCTTTATCACTGCTTACTATTGCAACAGTACCTTTATAACCATTTCCTAAAACTTCTCCTATCTTTGATGCAATATAAAAATCAATTCCGTTTTTTCCCTGATTATGAAGCTTACAAATATTTAATTCAGCCCCTGATTTTACTATCTGAGTAAAAAATCCATTTTGCAGTTTTGTACACGATTGGCTATAAAACATGGTTAGTGCATCATCTGCGTTTAAATATTCTATCCCCTGCAGGCCCCTATTCCCTACATTTTCAAAATCAACCATAAAATGAATCATCGCACCCCCATTGCAATTATGCAGCCTTGTTTTTAAAAAGCAGCCAATATCTATATAGCCTTTTTTTCTGAAAAGACAAAGCCTCATTATTGCAAATGTCGTTCTTTTCCGAACATAATAAATCTTCCATATGACAATGCAACAATTTACTCAGAGCATATAAATGGTCAACAGACGGTAGTATTTGCCCTTTGTACCAGCGATAGACCGGCTGTGGACAGGATAGCTTTAGAAAATGCTGAATATCTTTTACAGAATACCCCGCAGATGTAATTCTTAACTTTAAATTTTCTCCTGTCCTTATTAGATTAATATTGGTATAGACTTCATTTGACTCTTTCATCAAAGCTTCCTTTCTACTGTAATGTCATTTTGTGCCAGTGGTACTATCTGCAATGTATATCCAAGGGGGGTTAATATTTTTAACAAACTATCAATTTGAGGAGAATGTGAAGCGGTTTCCATTCTGGCAATGAATGGCTGTTTAACATTACACAATTCTGCCAATTGTGACTGTGTCATTCCCTTTTCTTCTCTTATTTTTACCAGTGTTCTAATTAAATCTTTCTCAATTTGAATAATATTTTCATCTTCTTCACTTATATTTAGTTGCTCCCGCACTTCACTCCATAATGCCATATTTCTGATTCCTTTCTTCACAATCAGAGGATACCCTACTCCTACCTATTTGTCATTGGACTTTTAATCCAAATACTTCTCCAGCATCTTTTCCAATTCGCCTTTTAACTGCTCCCTTACTTCCACAGGTTCCAGCACTTCCAAAGCCTGCCCGAAGCTAAGCAGATAATAAAGCATCCATTCTCCCTTAGGGAAAGAAATTTTTACCAGAAAGCTTCCGTCTTCAAGCTCTTCGTAATCTTCAAATTCCTCATAAACCCGGAAGGACGCTTCTTTTGCAATCTTTAATTTCAGTTGGATGCTGTCTGTCCAATAATGATTATATTCTTCCTTTAAAACTGCCCCTTTATATGTTCTTTGAAAAATTTCTTCCGTCAGCTTGAGCTTACGGATCCGTTTCAGCTTAAAGAACCGTTCCTCCTTCTTCTTTCTGCACCAGGCGTACAAATACCACGCCTCCCCCTTAAAACAAAGCTTTAGAGGTTCTGCCTCCCGCTCCGACGTCTGCCCTTTGGCGTTAGCATAAGAAAAACAGATGACTCTTTTTTCAATTACCGCTTTTTTTATATCGTTAAACAATGCTTCCTCACGATTCTTATCAAACCATATTCCAAAATCCACTTCAATCCAATCATAGTCTGATTCCCCAAGGAGACTTCCCATCTTTCGCAGAGCCGTTGCTTTTTCTTCCGGTTTCACAGCATCCAACGCTTTTAAGGCGGACAAAATTTCCGCCTTTTCCCCTTCTGTGATAACCGCTTTATTTAAAGTAAAGCCCGGCAGCAGGGACACCCCGCCGCCTTTTCCTTTACTCATATAGACAGGGATTCCCACACCGGACAAGACTTCAATGTCTCTGTAGACAGTCCTTGTGGACACTTCAAAACGCTCCGCCAATTCCCTTGCGGTAACTTTTTCTTTTTCCAAAAGAATATAGACAATCTCAAATAGCCTGTTAATCTGCATTTAACTCTCTCTTTTCCTTATAGGACAACGTATGACTGTTTTGCATCGCTCAGGAGTTACTCTCCTCGGATCCGAAAGGTAAATTTCATGATGACGCCTCTCGTCCGTGATATCATTATCATAACCGTTTTTTTCCAAAAAGTCATCCATTAAGGCGATGGTGGCAGGCTCATTATCATAAGATCCTATGTGCATGATCTGTACGCACAAGCCTTCACAAACTGTCATAAATTCCGCCTTGGAACAGTCTGTTTTTTTCTTCCGCTCCACTTCACTTACCGCCCATTCAAAATCCCTCCGGGTCACAAAATCCGGAAGCCTGATAGCAGAAATCCACCGGTATTTTTCCTTGTGGCTGTAGTCAATTTCATTTTCCCCCGCCATCCACCAGAAACCTTCTAACGGCGGTACAACATAATCAAAATAACCTGCTATCTTATAACCTGCTTTTGGACTCATTTTAATCGTAAAGGCAAGGGCATAAAGAAGACCGATTGCCTGCTTATAAGCGCCGTTCTCCTCGTTAGGATTTCCCTGCCCCCGTACTGCAATATAGTTCATAGGGGGAATCTCAACTATTTGCGGTTTTTTTCCCGGCATATAAAATTCCTTATATTCCTTTTTGTAATCAAAAGCCATATGAATGCTCCTTTCTTTGTTTAGCGGCACTATCAGCCGTTACTTACTTCTTTACAAAATACCGGATCTGCCTGCCGCTTTTTATGTAAAGATTATAACGCCTGTAATATGACAACTGTTCGTCATATTACAGACATTTCCCTATAGCATTTGGCTTTTAGAAATCAATATTCCCATATTTCATATGCCGTATAGTCATGGTCATAATGGTAACCAAGCTTTTTGGCAAGCATTACCGACTCCTTGTTTTGGGCGTCCCAGCTGGGATAAAGTCCTTTCTCCAAACATGCAAGGATCAGTGCCGCACCACTGATGGAAGCAAGTCCTCTTCTCCTGTATTCCGGCTTTGTATCAATCTGTATTTCAATTCCGCCTTTGTAGCTTGAATAAGAGGACGCTCCTGCAACCGGACAGCCGTCCTTTAAAATGACCATACCCAGTCCCTTTTCCTCATATTCCGCATAATCTTTATATGTAGATATCCAGTCTTTACACCACTCCTGCTTTTTGCACCATAAAAATATCTCTTTATCAATGGACTTTATCGTATATTCAAAAGGCAGGCCTTCCACAATTTCTTCAAGTCTTTTCCCATGACCTTCCTTTAAAAAGATATCAGGCTCCTTTTTTATGGCATACCTGATAACCTTCTTTGCCTTTTCCCCATAAGCGGCTTCTATCAATGCCGCCCACTCTTCGTTTTGGGGAATCATGATCATGAAATCCTTTCCGCATCCTTCCGGCTTATACGCCACAAGCTCTTGATCCGGCTTACCCGCAAAAAAACAGAAATCTCCCAATATAGCAGCAGCGGATTCCGGACAAATCTGCTCCTTTGCATAAACCTCTCCCATAACTCCCTGCAGGCAGGACCAGATCATGGTTTCCTGCCAGTCTTTAAATAGTTCCTCCGCATTTTGCGGATTTTCCATAGCAAATATCATAATTTTTTCCTTTCTATCATTTCTTTCCGTCTTAACCATATTAATTCAAGTCTTGCAATTTCTGCACATAAATTTCATAGTCCCGGCATACCTCTTCCTTGAATTCTTTATAATCGCGGTCATGATTCTGACAATTCCTTTACAATAGACAGCAATTCTTTGGATATATAGTTCATAAGAAACCCGAAAGCATCTATTGTTTAAAATATCATTTCTGAAAGGGATCTTCCCGGCGGGACAATGGGCAGTACATTTGCTTCCCTTGCAATTATAAATTCAATTACTGTCGGAGTCTGTCTATTTTGTTTTGCCTCTATTAACGCAGTCTTTATATTATCGGCATCTGTAACACGCATTCCTCTTGCGCCATAGCTTTCGGCCAGTTTTACAAAATCAGGCGTATATTCCGGGCATTCTTCCTCAGGCCGGCTGCAATAGGAAGCACAGCTCTTCCGGTAGCGCATACATGTGGCAGAATAGCGCCTGTCATAAAACATTTCCTGCCACTGACGAACATTCCCCAGATATCCATTGTTTAAAATACAAATAATAACCGGCAGTTCGTATACGATTGCCGTCGCCATTTCCTGAATGTTCATCTGTATTCCCCCATCGCCCGATATGGCGATTACCGTTTTATCCGGGTTTCCCAATTGCGCTCCGATGGCTGCAGGAAGGCCATATCCCATTGTCCCTAACCCGCCTGAAGTCAGCATCGTCTTATACTCATCAATTTCCAGAAATTGTGTGGCCCACAATTGATTTTGCCCTACATCTGTGGTGATGACCGCTTCTTTAAAAATCTCATTGATTGCCTCCATTATCCTTTGGGGCGTTATTCCCTTCTCCTTCATGGAAAGGGGATGCCATTCTTTCCATGACCCGATTTTTTCCAGCCATTTTGTAGTATTTAAAGAAACGGCTTTATGGAGTAAGGCATCTATAACCTGTTTTGCATCCGCCACAATGGAAATATCCGCCGCCACATTCCGCGAAATAACGTCTTCATCTATGTCCGCATGAATAATGACTGCATTTGTGGCAAATTCCTGCACTTTTCCCGTTATGCGGTCATTAAATCTGGTACCGATTGCAAATAAAACGTCACATTGAGTAATTGCAAAATTAGCCCCGCAACTGCCGTGTATTCCCAGATTGCCAACATACAATCTGTGAGTTGTGGGAATCGCCCCTTTTCCCATAATCGTGGTTACCACAGGGATACCGGTCATCTCTGCTAGCTGTGTCATTTCTTCATTGGCACGGGCAATATTAACCCCGCCTCCAATTAGAAATACCGGCCTTTTTGCTTCATGCAAAATGCCTAAGGCTTTTTCTATCTGATCCGAAAACGCGGAAATATTTCTTTTTTCATATGGCGTAAAATCATCAGGCGGATAAATATTACTCCCGTATTCCTTTTGAATATCTTTGGGCAAATCTACAACCACTACTCCCGGCTTACCATTTTTTGCAATATGAAAGGCCTTTTTTATTGTTTTGCCCAAATCCTCTCTCCGCTTAACCGTTACCGCATATTTGGTAATGCTTTTTGTTATATCCGCAATGTCCACTTCCTGAAAAGCATGCTTTCCCATGAGATTTGTGGGAACCTGCCCCGTAAAACACACCAGGGGCACACTGTCATAGTTAGCTGTGGCAATCCCCGTAACCAGATTGGTGGCGCCCGGCCCGCTTGTTACCAGACATACCCCTACCTTCCCGGTGGAACGCGCATATCCGTCTGCCGCATGAATCAGTCCCTGCTCATGGCGGGGTAAAATAACCTCTATAGCTTCCTCTCCATATAAGGCATCAAATAAGTCAATTGCCTGACCTCCGGGATAAGCAAATAAAACGTCAACATGTTCCTCCTTTAATGCCTTTACAAATAATTCTGCTCCTGTAATATTCATCCTTTTTTACCTCCATAGGGCAGGGAAATATACCTGCACCTCTATCCGATTCTTATTTCAAAATCCTCATTTCAAAATCAAAAAATTCTTTAATCATTAAATTCTTTTATGCAAAATGCATGTACTTGCTTGCATATAATTTATTTTTTATGGCACTATCCGCTGTCTCATAGATAGTACCATTTATTTTTTACATCTGTGAAATTCCCCTGCAAAATACCCGGACACTTTTTTGAATAAAATCCTTTTGTTCCACCGAAGACAATTTTTCATCAAAAGACGCTTTTAAAAAAGTATATCCGAAAGTCGATGTAAAGACAGTCAACGCCAGACATTCAAAATCCAAATGAGGCAGCCTCCCCTTTTCCTCCATTTTTTCAAAATACTCAATGAGGGCCGTCAAAAAAGTCTCGGGCACTTTCATGATCATGGATGCTGTATCCTCGTATAACTGGGGCGCTCGCAAGCCAATGGAAAGATTTACAAAATCCGGCGTAATTCTCTTCATATATTCCGTCATAAACATTTCCAAATCCGGCTCTAACTCCCATTTCACATTTTTGAAAATGTCCGGCGTTATATTTCCTCTCCATTTTTCCTGAGAAAGGCCGTTCAAAACAATATCCTTTTTATCTTTAAATTTGCGAAACAAGGTACATTCATTAACCCCTGCCTCTCTGGCAATGTCCTTTGTCGTCGTAGCCACATATCCTTTATCGCGGATTAATGACATCGCCGCATCTACTATTTTCTGACTTGTCTCATCCATCTTTTTTCTCCAAGGTTTCTTTTTGCACGCAAGTGCTTGCTATCATTTTACCGACTATTGCGGGGAATTGCAAGAGGAAATATTTACATCCTTTCAATTTTAAAATTCATCCAGATACTTCTGCACCAGCTCATACAGCTTTCCAATATGAAGTCCGTCCACAAAAGAGTGATGGGCCTGAACGGAAAAAGGCAGCAAAATCTTACCGTCCTTTTCATAAAACCTGCCCCAGTCAAAGAGAGGCGTGGCGTTGTCTTTTTTTCCCGAATTGGTATGGGAAATGTGGGTATAAGGAACCCAGGGCATGGGAGAAAACTGAAAAACATCATTTCCCAAAGGCCCCGTAAAATATTCCTCCTGCTCCTTTGCCGTTTTTGTCGCCAGAGAAACATAATCTTCCATGGAATCGCACATAGGTACATTTACCACCTTAAAAAGTTCCGTCTCTTGGTTCAGATAAGTAAAAGCAGTATCAATGCGGTTAAACAAAACCACTTTTCCGTCCAAAAACCGATATCTGAATTCTTCTATTTCATTGGCACATTTAGATACCGCATATATCATTGCCATGGTAAAGGAATAATTTTTTTCTTTTACCTTGGGCAGAAAATTGGTAATATCCAAATCAAAGGTAACGCAAAAAGCCGGTTCTATGCTGTTTCTAAATACCATACAATGCATGGCGCGTTTCCATGTTTTTTCATCAATTTCTGTGTAATGATTGCTCATGGTATCTTTCTCCTTCTATTTGTGCAAATTCATTTTTATTACTTTTAGTCGTATTTTAAAGCCGATTGTATGTGCAAACCCGCCTGCTTGGCTTAGTTCGTACTTTTAAGCATTTTCAGCATTCCCAGCGGCATTTTTTCAGGTCCACATGAAATTCATCCTTCATAGGAACACCTTCTTTTTGCAGCAATTCTCCCTGTTCATGCCAGCCGGGAACCAGCCTTCCTGCATGATTGACTACTCTGTGGCAGGGATATTCCCCGTAATATTCCGCCATGCTTAAGACCTTCCCCACCAGCCTGGCATTTTTGTCCCTTCCGATGAGCCTGGCGATCTGCCCGTATGTAGCCACACAGCCTTCGGGAATTTCTTCTACTACGGATAGGATTTCGTAAATTAAAGTTTCCTGTAAAACAGTCATATTTACGGCCCTTCACCATACATTTTCACAAAGGCTGCCTCTTCTTGAGCCAGTTTACTATTAATCTGCTTTAGCTGCTCATTCAAATCCTTCCGCTTTAATACATTTAATGTTCCTAAATTGCTATACTGATTGTATATCTCACTCTTTTTATACTGCATTTCCCGAAGTTCCTGTCGTTTAATCTCTTTTTCATCAAGAATCTTTTTTATTTCACTTCGTATTCTGTCAGAGTCCTTGTAAGTTCCCAACCTTTCAAACAATTTGTACATCTGATTTATTGTCATTTCCCACGGTTTATGACTATACAGATTGCAGGCATTTTGGTAATCCTTCTCCCTTTCCTCAAGGGCCAGTTTCAAATTTATATTAAATTGCTCTATTTTTTCATTTAATTCGTCATCAACCCGTCTTTCTTCTTCCGCATCATGCTGCTGTGCTTCCATTTTACGGTTCTCCAACGCAGCAAAAATTTCTTCCATAACATTGTTAAGCAAGTCTAACTCTTTATCTTTGGAAAAACGAAAAGCCTTGCTTAAAAGTTTATCTGTTTTAAAGAAATTCTGCTCCTGTTCCAATTGCTGCGTGCGACATTCCAGCTCCGTTTCATAAGCGACCGGCGTTTGAAGCGCCTGCATGATTTTTCCTTTTTGGGCATCACTGATGGGACTTTCCTGCAATATGTTTTTACTTTTTTCCAGAATATCCTCTTCAATGCTTTTTGTATGTTCTGTCTTATCAACGCTTTCATAAAGCGCTAACCGCATATTTTTAAATTCTTCTGAATTCGCGGCTTTATGCGATGCTTTACTTTGTCCCCAATAAGCCTGTGCACATTCGGCGTCAATATTCAAGGCCTCATCAAAATGACCAAATGCCTTATCCCATTCGCCATCTTCTAAAGCCATATCTCCTCTCTTTAATAAAGCCACCAGATTTGAACCGGATTCATTTTGGGCCCTGTCGTCTTTCTCGGTAACAGCCGTTTTATCCTCAAGGACCTTCTTTATTCCTCTGATTAAATCCTGAATAAACCCGATTTTAGACATATCCTGAGCCTGATAATAGGACAGTGCATCCGGCAAATCATATGGATCCATATCCCTATATACCGGAATGATCAATCTGTTTTTCTGATTCTGCATAATAGACAAGTATCTTGACCACTCGTTTTTTACCCATACAGCATTGAAATATTCAGATTTGGTTCCGACAACCAGCATTACCTTAGCAGAATTCAATGCAGCAAAAATGTATGGCTCATACTGCCGGCCTAATTTACTTTCCAGAGTAATTCTGGAAAAGAACACCTTAAATCCTTCTTCTGTCAATTCATAATATATGTCCTGTGCAAGCGCGCTGTCTATAGTTCTTGAACCGCTTTCATCACTTTCCTTATAGCAGATAAATACATCAAAGGCAGCTTCTTTATTGGAAATCTCTAAAATACCTTTTTGAACTTTATCAATATAATCAGCTTCTCTTTCATAAATTCCTCTTTGTATAACATCGGCACGCTTTAAAGCTTCAAGATAATCGGCATCTTCCAAAATAGACTTATACTGGGTTCTATGACATGTAGCGATTTTGGCATGCGTTACAGGGTCATCCACATATTCAATCCCGTAACGGCATAATACCAGCGACCAATATATTTCCGCATCATCGCTTTCACGCTCCAAAACCTTCTCATACATTTCCATAGCTTTATCAAAATCGAACAATTGGCGAAAATGATTTGCCCTGTTTAAAAGATTAATAATCTGCTCATTTTCAGCTTTAGGTAAAGTCTGTTCCGTTCCGCAATATTCACATTTACAAACCAACTGTCCTTCTGTTATCTCCAAACTCCCGCCACACATTTTACAATTAAAAACAGACATGACGTTTTCTCCTCCGTATTTATCAGTTATTTATTTTTATTAAGCTTGCACAATCTATTCCGCTCAGTTAACACAGCGCCGGTCTTTTTACATAAGCCCATTACTCCCATAGCATCATTGTCAATAACGGCTTTCTGCAGTTCTGACATTAATGCCATAAGATCATTTTCAATATCTTTTAATGCCTCTCCGCTTACGGGGTCACTATATCGAAATTCGTCCGCCAGATTTTCCAGTGCCTTAACCGCATCGTTATCTTCACATTGTGCCGGCAGGGAATCTATCTGTGAGCGAAGCATTTGCATACAATCAGTGTCTGCCTGTAATTTTATGTCCTGTCTCTCAATTTCATCACGCATTGCATCGGTTGAAATAAGGCCGATTGCCGCAGCCGACAAAGCAACCACATAGAGAATAAGCACAAGCCACAAAGGAACAACTGCGGCTAAAACCATAAAAATAAAACTTAAGATAATCTGAATGGTCAGATAAGCAATTCCAATCCGTGCAATGGGGAATCCATAAAACTTACTTCTTACACTTTCTTTCCCGCCAAAAGCAATTTTAAAAACCCAAATCTGTATGCCCATAGCTATTATGGAAAAAGCATAAGATGCCCAGAATACCACATTCATTTTAAACGGTGCTGCAAATACTATGGCGGAAAATGCAATGAAAACAATCGCGGCTACAGCTAAATACCTTTTTTGATTTTTATTCATCAGTTATCCCCCCTTTTCTTTCCACAGTTATCGCAGAATGCTCCTGTCAGCCCTGTTTTTCCACAGCTGCAATTCCAGACTCCTAATCCTGTTACCGGTTTTCCTGCCCCACAATTGGAGCAAAAATTTCCTCTATTACCTTTCGCTCCACATGTACAGTCCCAAGTACCCGGAGCAGCCATTTTTACCGGACGTTTCTCCCCGCAGTTGGAGCAAAAGTTTCCGGTTATTCCTTTATTTCCGCACTGACAATCCCATGTACCTGAAATTGTGCTGCCCATGGTCTGCCCCATTTGACCTGCCATGTTTGCCAAAGGTTCCATAGCTTCTTTTGTCATTCCGATGACACTGCCCATTGCTCCCAGACCCACGCCTAAACCTGCAATATTGCCTATTGCTCCTCCGCCGTCAGAGCCTCCTAAACCATTTTTCATGGCTTCCAGTCCAACCTGTCTGGAAGTTTCCTGCTGGTATGTAAAACCTTTTATTTCCATTTCCATGGCTTCTGCTTCCGCCTTCATACGATATGCATCCGCCTCTGCCTGCTTTTGAATCTTAAGCGCCTCTGCCTCGCCCTGGGCCCCAATGATTTTCATCCTTGCTTCTGTCTGGGCTTCAACCGCCTTTCTTTCCGCAGCAGCTTCCGCTTCTTTTTGCCGAATCTGCTCCTGCCGGACTAAAAGATATTGTTCCGCATACTGGTCTTTCAGTTTTTTAAAGTTTGGATCGTCATCAGGCGTAATAACGCGGCTGACAAAGAATTCCGGCATTTCAAGACCATAGGCTTCCAGATATTCATTTAGTCTTAATCGCAGGGCAGCTGATAATTCCATGAGCTTTTCATCTATTTCCAGAATATTAATTCCACTTTCCTTAATAGACTGTGCTAAAAAGCTTTTGACCTGGGTCATGATCATGGCACGGAAATATCCCTGTCCATCCGAAATAATCTGGCTCTGTTTTAGACTCCCCGACGTTCCTACTAATTTTATTAAAAGCTTTCTTGAATTCACAACATGAATATTGAATTCCCCGCAAGCCCCGATTTCAATGTGAAGCCCGGAGGCAGGGTCAAACATCCGGACCTTTGAATCCGTTCCCCATTTAACACCCATAATGGTTGCCAAATTAATATAATATACCTCCGAATGAAAGGTGCCTTCTGTATCAGTGGGAAGCTTATATAATTTTTCCAACATCGGCAATTGCTGTGTTTCCAGCGTATACCGGCCTGCTCCAAACAAGTCTAATGCCTGTCCGTCACGGAAAAAGATAGCCTCCTGACTTTCATGTACAATCAGCTGGGAACCCAGATTAAAATCTTCAATGGGATGCTTCCATACGATTGTATCTTCATCTCCCTCATATTTTATAATACTTGCAAGTCCATCCCTTTTGATTTTTTCGCTCATCATGCGTTCCTGTACTTTATTTACATGATCACAAACCGGACAGACATATGTATCCGCACTCTTACCTGCTATTAACCGAACGCCACACTGCTCACAGGAAAACTCTTCATAATGGGATTGCTCTATCAGTGTATTGATCGTTTCATGGCATACAGGACATTTGGCCCTTTCTCCCTTTGCCTGGTCAAATACAACTGTATTCCCACAATGCGGACAAGCCCTGCTGATTAATTTATCGGTTCTTACATTTATGGTATATCCACAGGTACAGTCAATTTTCTTTCTTGCAAAAAAACCAGTTCTTCCCTCTGCAAAATTACCACATTGAGGGCATTCAATTACAAATTTACTCATGGCAGGCTCCTTCATTTGTTCTTTAATCTTTTTAACTAATATCACTTGTATTTAAGAAATTAATTACGCATTTCTTAAATAATCTTCTACTTCACTAATAGCTCTGGCTTTTTTATTTCCATAAAATTTCTCTATCTCAACTGTTCTTGCAAGCTTCTCAATAAATTCTTTATGTTTTTGATTTGCCATAAGAGCACCAATTTCTTTTACTGCTTCATATATTTCTTTCGCATTAGAAAATTGTTCCGCATCTGCCGCTAACTTTTCCAATTCCGGTCTCCAGCCAGCCACATACCTGTCACACAGGCTAACGTATTTAAGCGCTTCGGGATAATCCCCAAGTTTGATAAATATTTCCTGAGCCTGAACATAATCTATATACTTTCCGGCATTCTCATATTTTTCAACTGCATAATCAAAAAATTTCTTTAAATCCTCGTTCCAGATTTTATCTGCATAATCAGGAGATTCCTCATAATCTCCATAGGCAATAAATTCAGCTCTCAGCCTGAAATAATCTTCTATAGTATGTATTTCCTGATACTCCTTCTTCAGGCTCTCATACCGTTTGCTTTTGGCTAATTCCGCCGAAGCTCTGATCATTTCATCCAGCTTATTTTTCATATCATCAGCAGCAAAACGATAAGCTTTTTGAATCAATTTATCATCCATCGAAATGCATAAACTGGAATAGAGCTTATCTTCTTTAGATATTTTATACAATGCCATAAATTTGTATAAATATGCCTGAGAATTTTCCGGGTCCTGATTCAGAACATTTTCACAGAATTCATCAGCCTTCTCATATTCCTCATCCTCTAAAAACATGGAAATTCTTTTTAATAAAGGAAGTGTATTGGTGCTTGTCTGTTCATTTATCTGATTTTGGATATTCTCCGGCGAATTTATTTTTTGGATTCCCCTGATCAGATCCTGAATGAAGCCTAATTTCCCCATGTCCTGTGCCTGGATCCCTTTAAACTCATCCGGCATGTCATAGGCATCTATATCCTTATAACAGGGAATTAAATATTTTTTCTTATCCCGCAGCATCATTTTCAAAAAACGTGACCATTCATTCTTAACCCAGACTGCATGAAAGTATTCATATTTAGTCCCCAGTGAAAGCATTATGTTAGCGGAACTCAGGGCAGAAAAAATGTACGGTTCATATTGTTGCCCCAATTTGTCTTCTAATGAAATTCTGGCAAAAAATACTTTATACCCTTTTTCTGTCAATGCATCATATATTTCCTGTCCTAAAACACTATCTATTGTTCTATTACCTTTTTCATCGGTTTCTTTATAACAAATGAAAATATCATAGGGCTTCTCATTTTTACTGATAGCCAGAATATCATCCATAAGTTCATCAATTCTTCTGGCTTCATCACGATAAACTTTTTGCGCAACTACATCTGAATATTCCATTGCAAGGTTAAAATTTTCATCCTGTGATATCTTCTGAAATGATGCCCTGTGGCATGTAGGTATTTTATTACCTGTTACAGGATCATTAACATATTCAATCCCGTAATTGCATAAACACAATCCCCAATATGCTTCCGCATCTTCCGGGAATTCAACAATTAAGTTCTCATATAAAGAAGCAGCCTTATCAAATTCGCCGACCATTCTCAAACGGTTAGCTCTGTTAAATAAATTAGCTGCTTTTTCACTTTCTGAAGTAGAAATCGTCTGCCTGCTTCCACAATATTCGCATTCTGCCACTGGCGAATTGTCAACAATTGTTAAATCTCCGCCACACATTTTACATCTGCAAAGTGCCATTTCCCCTGCCCCTCTTATCTCTCAGTTATTTCCGTATTTTTTAGCGCAAAGTCAAGAAACAATGAAATAATCTCGTTTCTTGTCCTTCCTGATTCTTTTGCAACAAAGTCTATATCCTGTAGCATATCCTTGGGTATCCTTGCTGATACTACTACCGATTCTTCCTTATATCTTTTTGCTTCAATTTTTAATATTTTATTATCCATTTTCCCTCTTGAATACTATTGTAATACAAATGTAATCGAGTTTCAAGAACACATTTTTCAAAATTGTGTTGATGTTAGTAATATTTAAAAAGATTTTATCATAAAATGGCTGCATTCTCTATATGATTTTGTGATTATGAAACCTGATATATGGTAATGTAAATAAACATAGAATTTGATTTTTACTTAAAACCGTCAGCTATGTGGAAATATTTAAAAACGATATCCGCTTCCAAATGTGGTATGATAACAGCAGACAGAGGACGGTTGTCAGTCTTGAAGGTATCACAAGCTGATTCCTTGGATTTTTTATAATACACTCCATCTGTTGGGCATCCAAAGGTCTGCCTTCTACATTTTCTATAATCTTTCTGGCATCCGCGACTGCTTTATGCATGAATTGCTTGTTTTGTTGCCTTACGGATTCAAAAAAGGAATTTATTCTTGCATCAAACTCCTCCTGTTTTTCTTCATATTGCTTTTGGATAGCTGACAGCCCATAGATTATTTTTTTGAAACCGGTAATAGAGTTTGACATTTTCCGCTTTGTGTCCCGGGATAGTTGATCCAGTTGTACTTTGGTTTTGGCAATGTTAAATTGATATAGATATTCGTTTTGGGCTAAGAGTTGAGCCACTTCAGATAGGGAAAAATCCAGTGATGTGATAGACTCTTTTATAAATGTTGTTTCCTTTTCTTTCTTTTGGAGGTATTGGTGGTAGATGTTTTGGAATGGCATGGGTAAGTATCCTTTCAGTATTTTTGTACGTTATCAATTATAAATATTTTAATCAAATTCTATATTACTTCCGCAATAATATTCAGCCATTTTTCGCACTTCCGCTCTTTTCTCACATCTTCTGTCACAAAGCATTCTATTATTTCAAGGCCTTTCTGCTTAGAAAAAATTTCTCTCATCTCTTTTTCTGTATAATCATTAAAAAATCGTCCGTCTGCAAAGCGTTCTTGGCTCCCCAGTTTATAAGAAGCATATAATATCCCATTTTTCTTCAATGCCCTGCACAATTTTTCAATAACAGCAGACATCTCTTCTTTTTTAATATGCAAAAGCGACGCACATGCCCATATCCCATCAAATTCATTCTCATATGTAATCTCTTCAACTCTCCGGCATTTTACCTGCTGCCCTATATATTCACTGGCAAACTTACATATTTCTTCCGATGCGTCAATGGCTTCGACCTGATAACCGGCTTCTATAAACCGCTTGCTGTCTCTGCCGCTTCCACATCCCACATCCAAAATCTTTCCTTGGGGGTTCACATATTGCTCAAATTTTTCATAACAATAACTCATATCAGCATCTTTTGTCGCAACACAAAATTCCTCCGCATGGTTATTATAATATTCTATGGTTTTATTCTGCCCGTTCATCGCATAACACCCAATTTGAAAATCCGCTGTTTTTTGCCGACTGATAAACCGGAAGAATTATTTCTGATAATTGTTCAGAAAATTCTTCCTTTTTCAGCCCCGGCCTGTACAGCTTCTGCTTAATATCACTATTGTTCAGATGCTCCTTGGAACACTTGTCAAACTCTTTATGCAGCGCATCATTTTGCCACAACATAGAATAGGATAAATACTCCATCTGACAAAATGAAGAGAAATATTTCTCCCAATCGGGAAGATGATTGCTCTTTTTACTGTTAATGCTTCTTGTTGTGGGGTGAAGATTCCAAAATTCATCATGGGCAACATAGGACCATGGCACAAAATGATCAATAGAAATATCATCCTTTGTTAATTCCTTGTTTCCGTAAATTTCATGAACAGGCTGCAATTCTATTAATATTCTCCAGTATTTCTTTACCTTGTCCAACTTGCGCTCTTGAGGCGGGTACAATTTGTCTGCAATTCCCGGTACGCTGGGATTTCTTTTTTGAAGATAAATAATCATATGATACTGCAGCCAGCCTTTGATGATTTCCTGATTTTTTATAATATAATTCATCCATTTAGGTTGTATGGTAATAACTGTGTTCATTCCATCATAAAGTCTGAAATAGTATATCAGGCTCCGTTCCTGATTGATTCTGGAAATCAAATCCTTTTTAGGCACATCCCAGTTTTTACCCTTTAAGCTTTCTAAAAATGGAGCCTGCAGCCTGTAAGGTACATTTTCAATCAGTATTCTTTTTATCCGTTTGACCTCTTTGTCGGTACAGATATGTAAATAGTCCAGAAGGATTTCTTTCTTTTCCGAGGGTTTCATTCCGCTTATACTCTGCACGCGCTTAACAGCCATTTCCAGATTGTCCTTTGGCCCTAAGTTTAAATGGTACTCTGAAACCATATACCATGCATCGGCTATCATTTCATCAACTAATTCTTCGTATGTAAAATGGTCTTTTCCATTTATGATTTGGTTGACTATTGCCTGAAACCAGAATAGCTTGTAGCACTCGCTTTTTTTATCGAAAAGGCGGCTTAAGTATTGGATATCCAGGTTATCGGATTTGGGAAGGTACATAAATAAAGTCCTTTCTATCATTTCAAATACATTTAAGACACAACTTCTATACTATTTTCTGTTTCAATATTTCAAATTGTTCATCTGTTAAGTCTGTCGGATTTGAAACAATCACTTTAATTACAATTTCCGAATTATAAAAACGTTCTGTTTTTGGCACTCTCAATAAATAAGCCCGTAATGCCTGCATTTCTTTTGCTAAATAGTCATTTTTCTTATTAAACCATTTACATAAAAAATTACATTTTTCAGATGAGCACTTTTCCCCTGGACGATTTAGTTCTAATTCAAATCCGTCTCCAGTTACTTTATCTCCACCAATCTTGACACAATTACACTTATCGCCATCCATTCTTGACAACTGCGAAAGATTTACATAGACGGAAAGAGTTACTTTTTCAGTAATTTTCTCTGGTGAAAGATATCCAGCTTTTTGAGAATCACTCTTTTCACTATTACTAATATATTCGGATGTCAACTCATACCCTTCTATTAATAAATGCGAAATCCAGTGAAAAGCTGAAACTGATGACATATTATCGATGTTATGATTCAATATCGGTTTTGAAACTCTCCTCTCACTCATATCCAACAAATCTGCAAATCTCAACAAAATTTTATCAAATTTATAACTAATAAGTTTGGATTTGGCATCTCCTTTAGTAAAATAAATATCCTTTACATCCATCATGTGACTTTCCGCAATTTCTGCAACACTTTCTCTTACACTCGCCTCTAAAAAAGACAATTCATCTCTTTTACGAATTTCTTCCGCACTATCCTTAGCATGTCTCGATCTAATTTTATTTTCGAAGAACTCGTCCACCTTTTTATAAATTTCTACTATTTCTTTTTTTATTTCTCCTGTATTTTTGTCTTTTCTCCTTTCCATAATAAAATCTGTTGCCATTTCTTCTGAAACACCTTCATCGAGCAAAAAATCATTTGCTGATGCAATTCTAACCATTGAAATGTCGTGAAGATAACAAGCAATAAACAATAGATAATAATCATAGTTCGTAATTTTTAAATAACTAAATGTCTTAACTATTTTAATTATATTTTTTACTAAATCAACTGCATGTTCTTGATTATGCAACGTATAAAAATATAGATGCTTTGCCCCATTTTTCCAAATATCACATGTATATTTATGTACCAAAATGAGATTATCTACATTAGATGGCATTTTAACATATCTTTTATATACTCCTAATACTTCAAATAATGTATAATCAACATTTTGCATATTATCAGGTGACATCACATCCATTTGCCAATTAAAAAACTGCTGAATATCACATTTTGAATTTCTAAGGTATACCAAACTCCTTAACTCTCCGTATGTAATACCTTTTTTATCATAAGAACTTAAAACCACATCCTCTGATAAGTTTACTTTAAATATCCTTGAATAAATTGCATTTAAAAACATTCTTTGTAATCTATTTGAATTTGAACTTACAATTTTAATCTTTTCCACAAATTCTTTTGAGCAAATATCAAAACTACTTAATACATCTTCATTTAAAGCCTTTAATCTAATTCCACTAAACTCTTTTCTCAAGGCTTTACTATGCATATTAGCATACATTATCATTTTCTGTGCTGTTTTCCTGTTTAGTGTTTTATAAGAATCCGGCAAATTTATTATTTCTCTTTTATTTAAATAATCTTCATACATCTTTGCCAAAAAAGAACATTGTAATAAATCTTCTTGATAAATATTTTTTATAATACTCCTTATATATCCTCGTATTTTATCCTGTTCATAGATTGTATTTGATATCAGTATATCAACTGCAACCTGCCAAATATCTTTTTTGAAATTATTAAAGAATTCTTCATCACTTATCCCCTTTTCAAGCACTTCATATGGATTTTTCATTTCTTCATCACTAATTTCATTTACCAGTACCTCGAATAATTTTTTATTTAAAGTTCTTTCGGTTTTTAGACGAAGACGCAATGCCCTATATTTAAAATATTTTCTATATCTAATTAGTTTTTCTTGATATCCATCTTGAGCACTTAAATTATCATTTAATTCCGCTTCTATTGATTCCAACAATTTTTCTGTCCTGCTAAGCATCGTACTATCTTCTTCTTCCGAATATGTAGATGTGATATCCATCCCTATTTGTGACGCTTCTCTACTAAGTATTTTTAAATATACCTCCCCCTCTTTTGCATCTTGGATTTTAGTATATGTGCTTTTTCCTTTCAGCTCCGAATGTACTCTAATCGAATACTTTTCTGGCTTTTGATAGCATTCAGTACATCCATTCCTATTAACAATAAATCGATCATTTTCAATTTCTTTAAGACTCGTTTCTGAAACCTTCCCTATTGCATTATTTATACTTTCCAATTTTTTTACAAACTTTTTATCATCAAATTCAACGTTTGTATATATATATGAATCATCTACATAATATAAAGCATTTCCGCCAAATTCCTCTTCAAAAATCTTTGCAATTTCAATCATGCACATGTTACCAAAAAAGTAAGACTGTGGTAATCCTTGTGCAATGCCTCTTGTAAAACATTTGCTAACTGCTCCATCTCCATAATATTTTATTTTTGCTAATTCTGTTTTCAAATTTGTCACTTTGCATACCAAAAGTTTATAGATTATGGTCTTGAAAACATTTAAATTTTCCTTACTACCTAAAGTAACAGGTATATTCTTAATTAGAATGCTATAAACCAATAACGGATTAACCGAAGGAAAAAAATTCTCCAGATCCAACTTCAACTCATATTTATATTCTTTAGATGCACGATATGTCTTAAAATTATCGTTGGCCTTTTGTGTGTATTTTTTATATTGTCCATTCCATTTTTTAAACAATTCTTCCGGTTTTAAAGACACTCTATTTCCATAAAAATTATTAGGAATTAAACGACTATAATTTGACAAATTTAATTTCCAATATTTTTCTTCACATGGCAACTCATATATAAGTGGATGCATTAAAGCAACCATTGCAATTAACTGTACTAATTTTGCGATATGAATTGGTCTAAGGAACCGCTGATTAATTAGTTTTATTTTCAGCATTATCCCGTTTTGTCAAGTTTTTAGAAAGCCAGCGGAAATATCATTGGATATTTCCAGGTTATAACCCTTTATTTGGGGGTGCTTTCTTTAAAATTGGGC
>CAJTCE010000002.1 GCA_910574745.1 Lachnospiraceae bacterium
TGGATGCTCTTTTTTATTCACTTAACAGATAAAATGCAATAAACAGCTTAAATACAGTAACCACGTGGCTTTCAGCCACTTTCACGGCACAGCCGTGAATAATTTAGGGTAATTTATTTAATAGAAATGAATAACGAGGTAATAATTGGTGTGTTAATAATGAAAAAAATAAAACTGTTTATTATGTTGGAAATTCTATGTATCGGAATATGCGGCTGTGGCTTGACAAATATAAACGAACAAAATATGAAACAGGAAACGAATCTAAATGATGAAAATGAGTCTGTATCAGATTGGTCAAACGAGAGTAATCGAAGCGAAATTTCACAGAATCAAATACCTTCTGTTAATGGAGAGTTTTCATGGAAATGGGTTATAGAACCGGGAGAATATCAAATGATATCATTTGCTAATAACGGGATGATTTTGGCAGTAGACAAAGAAGGGCGATATGGTGCATTCGATTCAGAAGGAGAAGTTGTTGTTTCATTTTGTTACGATTATATTTCTAAATTCAATTATGGAATTGCAGAAGCAGAGTTAAATGGAGAAGCCTTTTATATTAACGAAGAGGGAGAAACCCTTTGGGATAGAAAATTTGACAACGCTTATGGATTTCAGGAAGAAATGGGCGCAGTTCAAGTCGAAAATTTGTGGGGATTTGTAAATTTAAATGGAGAAATGACCATACCCTGTCAATATGATGAAGTGAAGAATTTTTCTGAAGGATTGGCAGCAGTCAAAAAGAATGATAAGTGGGGGTTCATTGATAAAACAGGAGAGTTATTTGTTGATTATAAGTTTGATGAGGTCAGAAATTTTCAAGAAGGCTTTTCGGCGGTTAAGATGGACGGAAAATGGGGATTTGTCGATGGCGAAGGAAGACTTGCGGTTGAGTGTATATATGATGAGGTAAAAGATTTTCAAGAAGATCATGCGGCCGTGATGAAAGATAGCAAGTGGGGATTTGTCGATAATACCGGAGTTGTTAGAATAAACCTGCAATTTGATGATGCAGGGAATTTTAGTGAGGGGAAGGCAGCGGTTAAAGTTAATGAATATCAGGAAGGTCTGGATGCGTGGGCATATATAGATGAATCAGGAGAAATTGTAATTGACTATGACCATTATTTTGGAGTAGGTGGTTTGATGAATTATGTGGGAGAATTTCATAATGGTATTGCATTTGTATCAAAAGAATACTACAGCATTATTGATGAAAACGGAAACAATGTTTTTTTCGGGAATAATTCCAAATTTTTTATCAGTTCGTTAGATTATAATCAAGAGTATGATATAATTCCTGCTTATATTTATGCGGATGATGCTATGAAAATACGGAAATATGGATTAATAAATTTGTATGGAGAACAAAGACTTGAGCCTATTTTTGATTTTGTTGGTAATATAAATGGGAAATACGTAATTGTATGGGACACGGCAGACGACATAAGCGGATATTATACACAAGGAGTCATTGAGCTTGTACAATAGAAAATATATATGATGGGTAAAGATGATGGCTATGTGCTGTTTAGAGAGAAGTAATGAATATGAGAAGGACGATAATCATAACGGCGAAATAACAAGAGGAGAAACTTTGCAGTGGCTAGAAGTTACGGGGTAAACAGTTTGGATGATTTTTTAAATAATATAAACGCTCAAGATGCTGCTTTTGATTTATATGTACGAGTTGGTTTGGGTTATATTAGAGCGTATAATTTAGACCAATATATAGGGCAGACAATGAATGGGGTAAAAATTACCGAATCAGGACTCACAGCTTCTATACATTTAGTAGGTAGGAGGAACAATAGAAGCGCTGGAGGCTGGGGATTTGTTTTCTAAAATGGATGGAAATAAGGTGCCGGCTAAGGAATATATGGAGAATTTTGGAGGTTATAACTTAAATGACGTTAAATAAGAGAATCGCAAGTGTTAATTTGCTGCTCATTGTATTGATAGTATTTATTATTGCCGTAAACGGTAATGCAAGGGACAAGAATGAGATAATAATGGGTTCGATGAAAAGTATTATAGAAAAACAGGCAGATACTAACTATATTGAAGGAAATATTAATGTTCCTCAAATAGAAATGCCCGATAATCTTTGTGTAAATATATCGTGTAATGAGGTAGATGAAAATATAAATATTTTGGAATGTCTAAAAGACGGCATGGAAAATCCGGCAATTGTTGACTATTATCAAGAAGATATAAATGATGTAATGACGATTTCTCGTAGTAAATATATAGCAATTTGATATTATGAAACAGATTTGAACGATGATGGGATGAATGATTTGATAGTATTAATTCTTTCACCGTTTCATTCGGGTTCACATGGAGATACATTTGATATATTATTCAATAATAAAAATTGTTATACGGAAAATGAAATAGGTATATATTGAGGCTTGTATCAGATCCAACTGATGATTGTTTGCCATTTGGACAAGTATATATACTGAATAGTAAGACAAATGGGTATCATGATTTGGAAATTTTTACGGATGAAACTCATTTTTTCTTGAAATATCAAAATGGTGCATATCAATATTTATCTATTGATTGATGCCGGATATACCAACGGAAACGTAGGCTTACAGTACTTGAGGGCAAGGTATCTGAAAATGGAGACAAAAACTTTTACCAGCAGGGATACTTATGCAGGAAGAGTACGGGATATCATAAGCCAGAACCGGTATACTTATGCGGAGAATAATCCGGTAACCTTTGCGGACCCCAGCGGACATAAAATAACGATTGGGACGACCATTGGGAACATGTTTGGAGGAGGAAGGAATACAGGAAGAAACAGCGGCATAGGAGGGCTTATAGGGAATGCAGCCCAGACGGTTGTAGATAAGGTAACCAGCACGATCAATACCGTGCAGAATACCACACGGAATACGATCAACCGTACCACAGGAAACCATACGGCAGTCATAACGAATACGACTGAAAATATCGTTGCGCAGGCTACAGGAGGGATAACCGGTACGTTTAGCGGCGGAAGTTCGTCAGTAAATGATCCGGGTGGAGTAACAAACTTTGTGGAGAGTATTGCGGCGCAGGTTGAGGTGGCGAGATGCCAAGGATATGGTATAAGTGTGCTCTGAAAGGAGGAAAGGTTTTCCACATGGGTATATATCCTAAGGAAACACAGCGTAAAAATCTGCTGGTTTTCTTAAAAACCTGACAAAATCGGACGATGCTGAGAATAAGGCTGATTAATCAGTGTTTCCTTAGCTCAAACTGCTGTAGTATTGCATTAATTCCGGTTCATTTTTTCAAACGAAAGCCTGACTATTAGGAAAAAACACAAAAAATACAAAATTTCAAAATTAACTCTTGCATTTTCTTTCAGATTTGTGTATACTATCCAATGTTGATGGGCTATCGCCAAACGGTAAGGCAACGGACTCTGACTCCGTCATTTCAAGGTTCGAATCCTTGTAGCCCAGCTAAAAGCCCGGTAGAGCGTCTGCCGGGCGTTTTTATTCCCAAAAGAGGAGGCGGGAAAAATGTACCAATTTCAAAGCAGAATCCGCTACAGCGAAATGGATAGCAGCGGCAGACTGAGCCTGCCGGGGCTGTTGGACTATTTTCAGGACTGTTCCGTTTTCCATTCGGAAGAGCTGGGGCTTGGCATGGAATATTTGAAAGAAAGGGAACTGATCTGGGCAATGACATTCTGGCAGATTGTAATAAAACGTTACCCCGATCATTGCGAGTCTGTTAAAATAGGAACGGCGCCCTATGATTTCAAAGGCTTTATCGGATACAGGAATTTCTGGATGTGGGATGAAAACGACGGGGAAATAGCGGTTGCCAATTCCATCTGGAGCCTGATTCATATGGGAGACGGGAAGCCTGTCAAGATAACGCCGGAAATGCAGGAAAAATATGTGTTATCGCCCAAAGCGGAAATGGATTATGCAAACCGTAAAATCATTTTCGAAGGCGAGGGCAGGCCGGAAACCAAAATGACGGTAATGCAGCATCATCTGGATACCAACCTGCATGTCAATAACGGACAATATGTGCGCATCGCCATGGATTACCTGCCGGAGGGCTATCCCATCGGACAGCTTCGGGCGGAATACAAAAAACAGGCGGTTCTGGGAACGGAAATGTATCCCGTTATTTTTGAAACGGAAGACAAAACAGGTGTCAGCCTGCAGGATGAGGCGGGTACGGCATATTGTAACGTGGAGTTTATCCGCATGTAGGAGGAAAGATGTTGGAATTAGGAAAAAGACAGCGGCTGAGTATTGTTAAAAAAGTGGATTTTGGTGTATATCTTGCGGAGCATATGCCGGCAAGGGGAGAATCTGAAAAAGATATGGAGATGGTTCTGCTTCCGGTAAAGCAGGTGCCCGAGGAATTTGACGTAGGGGACTCGCTGGAGGTCTTTTTATATAAGGATTCCAAAGACAGACTGATTGCCACCGTTAATGAGCCGTTGATTACTTTGGGCAAAATAGCAAGGCTTCAGGTTGTTCAGGTTTCGGGAATCGGCGCCTTTCTCAACTGGGGACTGGAAAAGGATTTATTACTTCCTTTTAAGGAGCAGACGAGAAAGGTTAAGGAAGGAGAAGAGATTCTGGTGGCGCTTTATATTGATAAAAGCAGCCGTCTTGCGGCGACCATGAAGCTCTACCCTTATCTGGAAATTGCAAAAGATTATAAAAAGGACGATTTGGCAGCCGGTACGGTATATCAGTTAGCAGATGGCTATGGCGCTTATGTGGCTGTAGATGACAGATACCAGGGGATGGTTCCCGCAAGAGAGCCTTGGGGCAACATACAACCGGGAGACCGGGTCAATGCCCGGGTAACGGCGGTTAAAGAGGATGGAAAGCTGGATTTAAGCCTGAGGGAGAAGGCGTATATCCAGATGGATGCCGACGGGGAAAAAATACTTGCTTTGCTAAAGCAAAAGGGAGGCAGCCTTCCGCTGGGAGACAAAAGCTCCCCCGAAGAAATCAAAGAAGCTCTGGGTATGAGTAAAGGCGAATTTAAGCGGGCCATCGGACGTTTATATAAGAAGCAGATTATTAAAATAGCACCGGAAAGAATCAGCCTTGTGTAAAAAAGTTTGCTTTTTTATATATTTGATATATAATCAAGATTAAGAAAACGGAAAGGAGCTTGAAAATATGAAGGTACAAAATATTACAGACATTGAAAAATTCTTTGAGGTTATTAACAGCTGCAAGGGTAAGGTGGAGCTGGTAACGGGCGAAGGCGACCGCCTGAATTTAAAATCCAAGCTTTCCCAGTATGTTTCCATGGCAAATATTTTTTCTGACGGAACAATTGCAGAGCTGGAGCTTTTGGCGTACGAGCCGGAGGATATTAACAAGTTACTGAATTTTATGATGAACGGTTGATAAAATAATGAACAAAAAAGCAACGAACTGGCTGTTTCTGGTTTTTCTGGCAGTTGAGGCGGCGGTCATCGCGTTATTGCGGATTACAGAATTTCAGATAAGTATTGTAGGTTCCCTGGTTTTAAACCAGTTGATTTTCCTTGTGCCTGCGGTCTGTTTCCTGATAAAAACCAAAACAGCGTTTTCGGATGTTGCCCCACATAAGAGAATTCATCCGGCAACCCCCTTTCTGTGTATTGTTTTTACGGGATTGTGCATGCCGTTGATCACGGTTGTCAATATGATATCCCAGCTGTTTGTAAGCAATGCGGCCAATCAGATCGGAATAGCTTTAGCAGGGACGCCGGCATGGCTGATCATTCTGGTGGTAGGCATTTTAGGACCGATGAACGAGGAGTTTATATACCGCGGCGTTTTTTATCAGAGCTACCGGAAAACGGGAAGGATTCCGGCGGCAATGATAATGTCGGCATTTCTGTTTGGTTTGATGCATCTGAATTTTAATCAGATGAGTTATGCCTTTGTAGTAGGAATCATGGGGGTTCTTTTGGTAGAGGCAACCGGCAGTATTGTCAGCACTATGATATTCCATTCATGTATCAATACTACCAGCGCTATACAGATGATAGCGCAAAAGGACATGCTGATGGAAACGGGAGGGGATACAAGAGCTATTCTCGACGGACTGCTGACAGAGACCGGGCTTTCTTACGGACAGTTTTTAATAATAATGATCATAGTATACGGAGTCATTGCGCTCTTTACCACGGCTCTGGCGGTTCTGCTACTCTATGGAATGGCCGTTATTGAAGGAAAAGGCAGTGAATTCAAGGGCATATTTAAAAGAAAACAGAAAGGTTCCGGGGGTGGAAAGAAAGCATCTCTCTGGTCTGTACCACTGGTTATTGCGGTAGTGTTAAGTTTTCTTTTTATGATTGTAACATACGGGTAAGGTGATTCTATGAGAAAAATGGAAGTACTGGGAATCCCTATGAAGGACTTAACCATTCGTGAATCCATGAAAAAAGTGGAGCAGTTCTTTGCGGACGAAAAAGTAAGCACGATTGCTTTGATTACCATGAAAGGTCTGATTAAAGCACAGGATTCTTCTGAGATCAAGGAATGGATGAGCAGTCTGGATATGACGGTGGCCGTAGATGCGGATATTTTGCATGCGGCGGACATTAATTACAGAAGCAGAATCCATGATGTGGAAAATAATGTTTTTGTTTCCGAATTTTTTAAAAAGCTGGTGCGGCAGCGAAAGAGTGTTTATCTCATGAGCCAGACGGAGGAGTCCCTCAAAAAGCTGGAAGAGGACCTGCTTTCCTGCGAAGAAGGCCTGCGGATTGTAGGCAAGGCGGCGATAGACGATCTGGAACATGATGATGACTTTGTCATTAACGATATGAACATGAAGGTGCCATGGGTTCTGATTTCCAACCTGGAGTCTCCCAAGCGCGAACAGTTTTTAAAAGAAAACCACATGAAGATGAATGTGCGCATATGGCTGATGCTTCGTGCGGACCGTGATTTGCAGACCCGCGCTAAAGGGCCTGTGAGACGGATTTGCGATAAATTGATGAAATACTGGTTTCAGTTAAGGCTTACCCGTTACAAAGAGCAGATGAATAAAGAAGATGACTAAAAATGTGGCTGTTTCCGAAACAGAAGATATACATACGGACTTGTGTATGTATCTGTTCGGAAACGGTTTTTTTATATATTTTTTTCCAAAAATCAGCAGAATTGCCAAAAATTTGTCGATTTTCAATAATTTTGCATAAAAAAATTGCACTTTTGGGTAGCATTATTTGTGAAAATATATTAAAATTGTTTACATAATGAGCAAAAATCAAAAATTGGGGGATTTTTGCGTTGTGAAAATTGTCTAAAAGGAGCGGGGTTTATGATTTCAAACCAAATTCTGCAGAATACAATTGAAGGACTCAAGGCAATATCCCGTGTGGATTTCATTGTAATGGATACAGATGGGAATGAAGTAGCGGCTACTACAACGGAAGAAGGCGATTATAAGGCGGCTACCAGGGATTTTGTCAAATCTCCTGCAGACAGTCAGGAGTTTTCCCGGTATCAGTTCTTTAAGATATACGACGAACAGATTACCGAATATATACTGGTGGTAATCGGGTCGGGAGAAGATTCCTATATGGTAGGTAAAATGGCGGCATTTCAGCTTCAGGGTCTGATGGTTGCGTACAAAGAGCGGTTTGACAAGGATAATTTTATCAAAAATCTTTTGTTAGACAACCTGCTTCTTGTGGATATTTACAGCCGCTCCAAAAAGCTGCATATTCCTACGGAGGCAAAAAGGACGGTTATAATCGTGGAGCCCTCCGGCGGCAAGGAAAGCAATATGTTAGAGCTGGTGCGTAGCTTTTTTGCTGCGGGCAGCAGGGACTTTATTACTGCAGTGGATGAAAACAGCGTGGTAATCGTAAAGGAAATCCAGGAGAACGATTCCAAAGCGGAGCTGGAAAAAACCGCATTAGGCATTAAGGGGCTTCTGGAAAAAGAAGGTATTTCCAAGATCCATGTTGCATACGGTAATATCGTAAATGAAATTAAGGAAGTCAGCCGTTCTTACAAAGAAGCTAAGATGGCTATGGATGTAGGCAAGATTTTCTTTGAGGAACGGGGCGTGATCGCTTATAGCGAACTGGGCATCGGAAGGCTGATCTACCAGCTTCCCATTCCCTTATGCAAAATGTTTATCGGAGAAATATTCGGCGGGAAAAGTCCGGATGATTTTGATGAAGAGACCATTATTACCATCCATAAGTTTTTCGAAAACAGCCTGAATGTATCGGAAACCTCCAGACAGTTGTTTATTCACAGGAATACGCTGGTATACCGGCTGGATAAGCTGCAAAAGAGCACAGGCCTGGATTTGAGGGTGTTTGAGGATGCGATTACCTTTAAAATCGCATTGATGGTAGTAAAATATATGAAGTATATGGAAAGCTTTGATTATTAAAGGAAAGCAGGTAAAACAACGATGATAACTTTAGACCATGTGAGCAAGTCTTATTCCACAGGCGCTCCGGCACTGAACGACGTCAGTGTACATATCGAAACGGGAGAGTTTGTGTTTATTGTAGGAGACAGCGGTTCCGGTAAATCCACTTTGATTAAGCTTCTTTTGAGAGAACTGCTTCCCACATCGGGAACAATAGAAGTAAACGGCGTGAACGTAGGGAAGCTTAAGCATCGCCAGATTCCCAAATTCCGTAGGAATATTGGCGTGGTATTCCAGGATTTCCGTCTTTTAAAGGATCGCAATGTATATGAAAATGTGGCTTTTGCCCAGAGAATTGTACAGGTGCCCGGAAAACAGATCAAGAAAAATGTTCCCTCCGTCCTTTCTATTGTAGGACTTGCAGGCAAATACAAAGCAAGACCCAAGCAGCTTTCCGGCGGCGAACAGCAGAGGGTTGCCCTTGCCAGGGCTTTGGTCAATAATCCTCCCATTCTTCTGGCAGATGAGCCTACCGGAAATCTGGACCCCAAGAATTCATGGGAAATCATGAAGCTGTTAGAGGAAATCAATGAAAAGGGAACCACGGTGCTGGTCGTTACCCATAACAGGGAAATTGTGAACGCAATGAAAAAAAGGGTTGTTACGATGAATAAGGGAGTTATCGTCAGCGACCAGAAAGAAGGCTCTTACATAGATGAGATTTAGTACATTTATTTACACATTAAAACAGGGTATCGCAAACATATTCCGCAACAAATGGTATTCCCTTGCATCCATTGCTACCATAGGCGCCTGCCTGTTTATGTTTGGAATTTTTTATTCTATTGTTGCAAATTTCCAGTATATTGTAAAAGAGGCACAAAACGGCGTAGCCGTTACCGTATTTTTCGATGAAGGTCTCAGTCAGGAGCGCATTGCGGAGATTGGCTCCCTGATTGAAGCGAGGACGGAAGTAGACCATGTTAATTTTGTTTCTGCAGATGAGGCGTGGGAAGGCTTTAAGGAGGAGTATTTAGGGGAGTATGCAGATGGTTTTAAAGACAATCCCTTGAAGAACTCATCCAATTACGAAATTTACTTAAGAGATGTTTCCATGCAGTCCGCTTTGGTTTCCTATTTGGAGTCTACAGAGGGTATCAGGCTGATTAATAAATCCGAAATAACAGCCAAAACATTGACCAGCATTAACAGTCTTGTGGGATATGTGGCCATCGGTATTATCATCATTCTTTTATGCGTATCCGTATTTCTGATTGCCAACACGGTAACCATCGGTATTTCAGTCAGAAAAGAAGAAATTAATATTATGAAGTACATAGGCGCTACGGATTTCTTTGTAAGATTTCCTTTTGTCATTGAAGGAATACTGATCGGCGCTTTTGGTTCCCTGGTACCTTTGGGGATCGTGTATCTGATCTACAGCAACGTAATCGGGTATGTATTAAACAAATTTACCGTATTGTCATCAATTTTAAAATTTATACCGGTAAATGAAATTTTCCATACGCTGATACCGGTGTCTGTCTGTATTGGTGTGGGAATCGGTTTTATCGGAAGCTTTACAACGGTTAGAAAACACATTCGTGTGTAGTGAGGAACGATGCTATGAGGAAACTATTAAAGCCGGTAAGTATTATCATGTGTTTTATTATGCTGTGGTCTGTGCCTTTGGTTGCTAATGCCGCAGAGGTAGATGAGGATGAGGAAAAGAAAGAGGCCCTGGAAAACAGCAAGCAGGATTTGCAGAATGCCCAGGATGAGAGAAGAAGTATGCAAGGCACTCTTTCCGACATTAAGAAACAGCAGGTAAAACTGGAAGAAGCCAAAAATGACCTGAGTGAATATGTGGTGGAACTGGACGGACAGTTAATATTTATTCAGGGAACTCTTGCGGAGCTGGATATCAAGATTGCCGAAAAGGAACAGGAAATTGTCCAGATTGAGCAGCAGTTAAAAGAGGCACGGGAAAATGAAGTGGATCAGTATGAGGCCATGGAGCAGCGTATCCGTTTTATGTACGAGAGGGGAAATTCCGCCTATATTTCTTTAATTCTGGAAGCGGAAAATTTTTCCGAAATGTTAAATAAAGCGGAATATATTGAGGAAATTTCCAATTACGACAGAGAAATGCTGAAAGAATACCAGGAGACCAAAGAAGCCATTGTGTTTTTGAAGGAACAATTGGAAAAGGAAGAAGAAATGCTGCAGTCGGCTCAGGAGGAGGCTGCCAAAAAAGAAGGCGAAATGTCGGATTTAATAGACCAGAAAGAAAAGCAGATTGAAAATTACGAAACGGACATTAACAACAAAGAAAAAGCGATCAAAGAATACGAGGCGGAAATTGCCGCGCAGAATGCCACTATTGCAGCTTTAGAGGCGCAGATTGCCCAGACCGAAAGGGAGCTGGCGGATGTTTCGGGAAACGATGTGGGAGAAACGCCCTTTTACGGAGGAGGCACCTTCTGCTGGCCGGCGCCGTCCTATACGAGAATTTCCGATGATTACGGAAATCGTATTCATCCTACCCTTGGAGTCCAGCAGTTCCATAACGGCATTGATATGGCGGCGCCTAACGGAAGCCCGATTTTAGCGGCGGAAAGCGGAACGGTTGTAGCGGCGACATACAATTCTTCCATGGGAAATTACATTATGATAAATCACGGCAATGGTCTGTATACAATTTATATGCATGCCTCTGCATTATATGTGTCAACGGGACAGAAAGTAACCAGAGGACAAAAAATAGCGGCTGTAGGCTCTACGGGACGTAGTACGGGGCCCCACCTGCATTTTTCTGTCCGCCAGAACGGAAGCTATGTAAATCCAAGGAATTTTTTATAGTAAGAAGGTAAATAATAGTGGAAGACAAAGAATTTTCACAGGAATTTGAGAAACCTCATAAATCCGGCAACGGAATAAAAGGGTTTGTGGTTGGACTGCTGGCCGGAATCCTGATCATGGGAATTGCCAGTGCGGTATTTATCCATCAGAAATCGGTATCTTTGGTGGGAGCGGAGGCGTTAAATACCTCGGCTGCGGCGGAAGAAAACAGTATGTTGGAGGATCCGGTGCTGGAGAAGCTGCATCTTCTGGAAAACAGCATTGACAGGTATTATCTGGAAAGCGTAAGCAAAAACGATTTGGAAGAAAGCCTGTATCATGGCTTTGTGGCAGGATTGGGAGACCCTTATTCCACCTACTATTCCAAAGAGGAACTGGAAGCGGTCATGGAAGCTAATGAAGGCGTATATTTCGGTATCGGCGCCCATATCGGCTTTGACAATGATACGGGATATTGTAAAATAGTCAAGGTAATGGATAATTCCCCTGCACTGGAGGCAGGCCTTCGGGCGGAAGATCTTCTTGTGGCAGTGGACGGAAAAGATATGAGAAATGTTACCACTTCGGAAATTGTTACTTATATTAAGGGACCTGAAAAGACTACCGTGGATTTGAAGGTTTACCGCGAGGGAGAACTGGATTATCTGGATTTTACCGTGGAACGGAGAAAGATAGAAACGCCTACCGTAGTCTACAGTATGGATGAAGACAAAATTGCTACCATCCAGATTACGGAATTTGACGAAATAACCTTAGGACAGTTTGAGGAAAACCTTACACAGGCAAAGAAGGACGGGATGAAGGCTCTTGTTCTGGATTTGAGAGATAATCCCGGCGGAAGCCTCCAGACGGTTGTAGCCATTGCAGGGCATATTCTTCCCAAAGGTCTTGTGGTTTATACCGAGGATAAGGACGGAGACCGGAAGGAGTATACATGTGACGGAAAGGATGAGCTGCAGGTGCCCATGGTGGTTTTAGTCAACGGGAACAGCGCTTCCGCTTCTGAAATTCTGGCAGGTTCCATTAAGGATTATAAGAAAGGCACTATTTTAGGAACCACTACCTTTGGAAAAGGAATTGTCCAAAAGATTTTTGCCATTTCCGACGGTTCCGCAGTTAAACTGACCATCAGCCATTACTATACGCCCAGCGGAGCGGATATTCACGGTGTGGGAATCGCGCCGGATGAAGAACTGGAACTGGATGTGGAGGCGTATCTCGAGGACGGTACCGACAACCAGATGAACCGCGCCAAAGAGATTCTGCGTTCCGGGATTGGAGAATAATATCATATGGAAAAAAAACAGGCCTATCTCATAACTGCATATAAGGATTTTGCCGCAGTTTATGAGCTGGCCTCTTTTTTATCCGAGAAGGATAAGGTATTTATCCATGTAGATAAAAAAAGCCGGGAAATCGGCGGCAAGGAAATAGAAAAATTAAATGCCTTAAAAAACTGCAAAGCAGTCAGCCGTTATTCTGTTTCCTGGGGCGGCTATGATCATATAAAAGCTTTTCTGGAGCTGATGAAAATTGCGGTAAAGGACGGGGAAGTAAGCTACCTTCATTTTCTGACGGGAGAGGATTTTCCCCT
Source organism: Lachnospiraceae bacterium (assembly GCA_910574745.1). Classification (GTDB taxonomy): domain Bacteria; phylum Bacillota; class Clostridia; order Lachnospirales; family Lachnospiraceae; genus UBA2882. The sequence continues at coordinate 12,836 of CAJTCE010000002.1, forward strand.
TATAAGTCCTTTAAGACTTCATGAAAGATTCATAGAGGATGAGCACATCTATCTAAGCTATATTGAGGAACGGGATTTCAATGATGCTGTAAAGAAGAGATATTATTATTATAATCTTTTCCAAAACAAAAATGTAAAGAATCCTATTTTGTGGCAGCTGCAGAATCTTACGGTTCATTTGCAGAAAGTCATGGGAATCCGGAGAAAAAAGCTGGGAGAATTTCACAAGATTTATAAGGGCCTGGTCTATATTTCCATGCCGGTGCAGGCGGCAGGGGATATTCTTTCTTATGTGAAGGCGCATCCCGAATATGAAAAAGCAATGTACCGCTGCCAGATTCCCGAGGAATTCTTCTTTCATACCCTGCTGCTGAATGAAAGCTTTTATCAGGGGAAATGGAAGCATCTTATTGTAAATAAAGAGCTTCGTTACATGGACTGGGAGCGGGGGGACGGAGGAAGTCCCGTTTATCTGGAAGACGGGGATTATGAGGCCCTTGCATCGGGAGATTTCTGTTTTGCAAGAAAGTTCCATGGAAAGGGAACGGAAGAACTTAAAAATAAAATAATTGAAAATTTATGGTAAAACAGAACAAATGTTTGCAAACCGCGCCTGGGTATGATATACTTCAAGCGCGGTAGTTTTTTGCAGGAAAAGTACCGATAAAAAATTTGAGAGTCAAATAGATATGTCCGCCATGTGGAGACAGGGCGGAAAGTCAAGCGGATGTGCAGGCGGCAGACCGTCAGTCCTTTGCAACATATCTGCCTGACATATGGAGGTAAAATGACAGAAGAAAAATCCATATTCAAATTACATGCACCATATGAGCCTACGGGAGATCAGCCTCAGGCAATTAAGGCGTTGGTGGAAGGATTTAAGAAAGGCAACCAGTTTGAGACTCTTTTGGGAGCGACCGGTTCCGGTAAGACCTTTACCATGGCCAATGTCATAACAGCGTTAAATAAGCCTACATTGGTCATTGCCCACAATAAAACCCTTGCGGGGCAGCTTTACGGGGAATTTAAGGAGTTTTTCCCCGAGAATGCCGTGGAGTACTTTGTGTCCTACTAGGAGTAGGCACTTCTAACCACTGTATTTAGTGTTATTTAGTCCTATTTATACCATATCTTGTGGATTGAATGGACTGTATGGACTGAAAAAACAGGGTGGAATCATAGGAATTGTGAACAAAATTCGTCGTGGAAAGTATTTTGAAAAAGAAATAGAGGCTGATTTATGATCTACAAGACATTGAAAATTTGTCTTGTAGATTTTTTTTACAGAAAATGAGTAAACAGCAGAAACTTAATTTTCGCATCAGAAAAACTTTAAGAAATGAGGAGAAAATTCATGTCAGAATATCAATTAGAGATCAAACAGATTGTAGATTATCCACGCTGCCGGATCTATCGGCAGTTTATCCAGAACTTAATGGCAGACCGGAGCATTCGTACAAATGGAGGCTCCGGTCTATTTTATTATACGGTGCTCTGCAACTATGCAAACTTTCGTACCTCTTATCTTCGTATAGACGGCATCGGCTATACGGTATATCCCGGCGAGTGGATCTGTACCGTAAAGGAACTATCTGCATGGTTCCGTACCCGTTTCCAGTGCCAGGCAGTCTCCATCCTGGACGAGCTGCAGAAACGCCACCTGATCTCCTATCTCTTTCTCGACCGTGGAAAGGTGGTCAAATATAAGATCCGTGACTGGAAAAAGCATAATACAGTACTGGATTACAACTGTCCCTGTCAGAAAGATACAGGCTTTTTCTTTATGCCGGTTGTTGTTGCGACCGAACTGGTCAGCAGCAATCGCTGCTCAGAAATGGATATCGTTCTGGATCTGTGGATGTCCGCCGTATACAATGACAGCCAGGTGCAGGGTTCGGAGATTGGTCCGGTTGCTTACTTCCGCAATGGCACCGGCTCCCCGTTAGTGGCTTACAGTGAGATGGCTGCCCGCTGGGGCATCTCCAAAGCCACGACAGGGCGTGTGCTGAAAAAACTTGCTGATATGGACTATATTTCTCTCATGTCATTTCCCGGAAAAACAGGCAGTGTGATCTATCTGCACAGCTATCTTTCCACCATGTTCCAGATATCAGATGTTCTTGTGGATAAAGAGGAGGTTGCCATGATCCTGAAAATCAATATCACTCTGCCGGATAAAGAAGAGCCGCAGGCAGATTCTGTTGTTACTGGGTATGAGGCATGCGTTTCAGAAGAATTATCCTGCGTTTCAAAATCAGACATGGATGCTGTTATCAGAAAAATAGCGCAAGTCCTTGATGCACAGGGAATTTCCTGTTTTCAGTGCCAGAAATCTATATATAAGTTATATCCTTTATCAGACGCCTGCAGGGAAGAGTATATATGTCATACACCAAAGACTGCAGTACGTTTTGGAATGGCGGTATGCTGCGGAGAAGATAAGCCGGTCTACACTTTTGAGCTGGTTCTCATGCCTGCTGAAAAGAATGAGGAAGGGGGAGAAAGAGCATGAAAAAGAATCAGGAAGAAATGAACATCACTGACAACCCATTGTACCATGATACCTGGAAACTGCTGAAGAAATACAGGGATGTGGTGTGGAGCCTGGAATTGTCCGTCCAGCAGGTACGGAGCCGGTTCGAGATTGAATACGGCAGTTCCATTGAGGACTTTCTGGAGTCCGTCTATGTTGCCGGGGTCGATCTGTCAGACCGCAGTATCGAACATCACGCCAAGTGCATTGAACGGAGCCACCGGATGCTGAAACTACTGGATACTTCCATCGACCTGCTCCGCACTAAACACAAGAATGGGGAGAGCTATTACTGGCTGCTGTATTACTCTTTCCTTTCTCCACAACAGTTGCGGAATGTGGAGGAAATCATAGAGAAACTGCGCCCCCATATCCGGGATATCAGTTTCCGCACTTATTACCGTAGAAGACGGGAGGCGATTGACGCACTCAGCTCTATCTTGTGGGGGTATACATCCAAAGACAGTATCGACATTCTGGAGAAGTTCTTTCCGGATGATAAGGATGCCAGAGAGCAATAATAGGCAGCTATATGAAATATACAGGCAATTATGGATTGGAGGAAATATATGATAACATTGACTGAGGATGAGAAAAGGATGGTCTTTCAGCTGGAGAGGTGCGGCAGATATGATGCAATACAGGAGATTGCTGTATTCTGCAGGTATACCCGTGACCATGATAAAAAGGATACTGCAGAAAATCTGTTAAAGAAACTGCGTGAACTTTCGGAGGATGACTGCAGAGAACTGATCTGTGACATTCAGAGAAATTATCATCTGCCCCATAGCGCAAGGACTGTTGGGGAAATGATTGCTGTGGCCCGGCAGAAATCCGGTGCCCGGAAGCTGGAAGGACATGATATCATGGCATTGGAACGTTTTGATCCGGAAGTAGAGCATATGATTGTGTTTGATGTACTTTCGGAAAAGTCTCCCATAGGGGATAAAGGGAGCCGGATGAGACTGTTTCTGACGGAAACCGGATATAAAAAGGCATTGGAGAACCAGGACAGGCATTTCATACTGATTTTGAACCATGCGAAAGTGGCACAGGGGCATTTGTACTATGACCGGGCAGATACGGAACTGTAGAAATTTCTATTCTTAGACCTGAAAACTACACTTTAAAAGAGAAATTATGGTATACAGGCTTATATACAAAGCTTCCCGCTCCTTTATCCTCCATGTATAATTTTTGAAAAATCATACATACTATATTTGACATATCTATTGACCTTTTAGGTATAAATATAGTAGTATGGAGGTGGAAGGAGTGGATGCCTGTATGCTGAAAGAATATCTGGAAAAAAACTATGGTTACAATGAACCGATTTTCATTAACGAGATCCGGCTGGACGGGATCAATGACAATGCCTTGCGTCAGTATTTTAAACGGATGCTCAAATCCGGTGACCTTGCCCGGTTTGATACTGGGATCTATTATCTTCCCAAAGCATCACGTCTGCTGAAAAAAAGTTATTTAGACCCCATGAAGGTCATTATACGCAAATATATCCAAAACACAACAGAAGTCTACGGTTATTTCGCCGGAGCTACGTTTGCCAACCAGATCGGCCTGACGACCCAGATGCCGGCTATACTGGAAATCATAACATCGAAAGAAGCGACAAAAGGGCGCAATGTTACTGTCGGTTCCCAAAACGTCCGGCTGAAACGTCCAGCTGTTGCTATAACATCTGAAAATGCGGGACTGCTTCAGTTTCTTGATGCTGTTTCCCAGGCAGAAAAGTATTCGGAGCTTTCAGATGCAGAAACCGGAGCGCTTTTAAAAAACTATGCAAAACAGAAAAAATACAGTAAGGCTCTTCTTTCCGGCGTACTGTCCGGCATTACAGGGCCTACCGCAAAAAAACTGATTGAATGGGGTATTATTTATGAATTTACATCATGACAAAGAAGCATTCAGCGAACTGGTTGTTGCCGCTTCCAATGAACTGCACATACCGCCCGGAATCATTGAGAAAGATTATTATGTTACACTTGTTCTTAAAGAACTGGCCTCCAGGGTGAAGGGAATGGTCTTTAAAGGAGGGACCTCGCTTACAAAGTGCTATCAGATTCTGGAGCGTTTTTCGGAGGATATTGATATTTCTTATGCGGCATCAGACGGCATTCCTGGCGAAAGCCGCAAGCGTCAGTTAAAAAAGGCGGTGGTTTCTTCCGTAGAATCCCTTGGGTTTTCTGTTACAAACCTTGAAGAAACCCGCAGCCGGCGTAGTTATAACTGTTACAAAGCCAGCTATCCCAGCATTTATTCCCCGCTTTTGGAATTAAAGCCAGAACTGGTTATTGAGACCTATATTGCCCTCCTGCCGTTTCCAACAGTAAATCGGATTGCCGACAACTATATTTATCGTTTTCTGAAAATGGCAGGACAGGAAGAACTGGCAGAAGAATTTGACCTTATGCCTTTTGAAATCACAACCCAGGCGATTGAGCGGACTCTTATTGATAAAGTTTTTGCCCTCTGTGACTATTATCTGTCTGGCAAGGTAGAGCGGCATTCTCGACATTTATATGATATCTATAAGATCCTGGAATACACAACGCCAGATGTTTCATTGTCAGAGCTTGTTAAGGAAGTACGATGCCTGCGGGAACCTCTTCCGGTCTGTCCGTCTGCCCAAAAAGAGGTATGTATCAATGACCTTCTGACAGAAATTGTGGATAAGGAAATATACCGGAATGATTATGAAAGGATTACAGGCAGGATGTTGTTTACATATCTTCCTTACGAAACAATTATTGACGGGATAGGGGAAATTATCAGTAGAGGATATTTCAGAAACCTATAATGAAGCTATTTTGTTATAGATTAGATAGTATCAGGTTGAGTAAAAAGATGGTATTTAGGGAGAGCGGTATTATAGATGTATGATATGTCAACAGCATTTGATAAATTTTAATACAAATTTGTAAAACGGGATATAAATACCTACTGAATGTATCTTGACAAGATCTGTTTCACTGGATATAATGGGTTACATACCAAACGAATGATAGTTGAAAGGAGGATTGGCGTGGCACGAAATAAATATCCAGAAGTAACCGTTGAGAAGATATTGGAAGTATCACAGCGATTATTCCTGGAAAAAGGATACGACAATACAACTATTCAGGATATTGTAAATGAGCTTGGTGGACTGACTAAGGGAGCGATTTATCATCATTTCAAATCGAAAGAAGAAATTATTGACGCATTAGGGGAAAAACTCTTTTTTGATAATAACCCGTTTGTTACCGTACAAAAACAGAAGAACTTGAACGGTCTACAAAAAATGCGAGAAGTTATTAAGCTAAACCATGTAGATATTGATAGGACAGAGCTTGGCAAGCAAAGTATTCCTCTTTTGAAAAATCCCCGATTATTAGCAGAACTGGCTGACACAAACAGAAAATTGATTGCCCCTCTTTGGTTGCAGCTTATTCAAGAGGGAATAGAGGACAGCTCTATACAGACCGAATATGCAAAAGAACTTTCTGAACTTTTGCCGTTACTTACAAACTTTTGGTTAATTCCCTCTGTCTATCCTGCGACACCGGAAGAACTGATTTCAAAGTTTGCATTTATCAAATACCTTTTGGATAGTATAAAACTTCCAATTATTGACGATGAAATTTTTGATACACTGCAAGACTACCTTGAACATCTAAACGAGGGCAAATAAATAAAATTGCCTTGAAAAAGGCAGTTTTATTTTTAAGCATATACATTCATTCGTAAGGTATTATTTTTTAAGCATATACATACCGCTTAAATGTATGAAAGGAGATTATAATGTCTAACTTAGACCAAAAAATCGAAAACGTAGCAAACAAAATTGAAGTCACCGCAAATAAGGCATGGAAAAAACGTTCATTCCGCTTTGTATCTAAGTCTGTATCTGCTGCGGCAGAAATTGGACTGTTGATAGGAGCTGCACACTTATCTGAAAAAGGCTATAAATTAGCCGCCACCTGTCTGTTTGGTTTGGGTGCAGCAGGACTTGTCTGCGATTTGTTTGTGAACAGAAAATAGGAGGACACTGCTATATGATACGCTACTTAAAACAATACAAACTTCTGCTGTTTCTTACCGTATTATTTACTGCTATTAGTTCTTTGTCCTATGTGTTTATCGCTATCTTGTTGCAACAGGTTATGGACATTGTAGATATGGGCAATATGGAGGGATTTATCAGAATACTGCTCTTTTCTTTCGTCTACTTTGCGCTAATGGGAGTATTTATGTACTTGCAATCTTTGTTTAGCAAAAAATTTGTCTGCAAGATTATGAAAGCTGTCCGTTCTAAAACCTTTATGGGAATTGAGAAACACACGATTGAGGACTACTCTAAAAACCATACCGCAGATTACTTATCTGCAATTACGAATGATGTAAAAATGATTGAGGACAATTTTTTACTTCCTCTCCTGCAAGTCATTCAATACACTATTATTTTCATAGCGTCCCTTGCTGTAATGATTTACTTCGACATTATCGTTACGGTATGCGTAATTATTGCAATCGCTATTATGCTTATTGTACCCAGTCTGTTTGGAGGATTGCTCTCCAAACGGCAGGATAAATATTCTGATATGCTATCCTCTTTTACAAACCATGTAAAAGACCTGTTATCCGGCTTTGAAATTATCAAGTCGTACCGAATGAAAAAATATGTCCTCTCACGATTTGAAGCAAGTAATGAGGACACGATAAAAGCAAAATATTCAGTTGACAAAGCGATTGCTGCCAATGAAGCGGTTTCTATGGTTCTTGCGCTTCTCGTTCAGGTTGTTGTTGTTTTTCTTTCGGCATATTTCATTATTATCGGGCGTATCAGCGCAGGGGCCTTATTAGGTATGGTGCAGGTTAGCAGCAATCTTGCAAATCCGCTTTTAATTATTTTTAGCAATATTCCTAAAATTAAAAGTATAAAGCCGATTGCACAAAAGCTAAATGAATTTTCAGATTATAGGGAGCAAGACACAGATACAAAAAAATCCCCTACTTTCAATGAGACGATTTGTATAGAAGATTTGCATTTTTCTTATGATAAAGAAATTGAAGTCATAAACGGTATTTCATTATCCATTGAAAAAGGAAAAAAATATGCCTTTGTTGGTAAAAGCGGCTGCGGAAAATCTACACTTATCAAGCTGATTGCCGGATATTATTCTGATTTCAAAGGTGATGTTCTGTATGATGAAGATAGTCTTTCCATTGTGGATATTGATAAAATAACCGCCCTGTCGTCGGTCATTCATCAAAATGTCTATATGTTTGACGAAAGCATTTTAGACAATATTTGCCTACATGAAGATTATGACAAAGAAGAATTACAATCTGCACTGTCTGATAGTGGCTTATTGCATTTCGTTGAGCAAGTACCAAACGGACTTGAATATCATGTTGGGGAAAATGGTAATAACCTTTCCGGTGGTCAAAAACAGCGAATTGCCGTAGCAAGGGCTTTAATTCGTAAAAAGCCGCTGTTAATTTTAGACGAGGGTACGTCTGCTATTGATATGCAAACTGCGTATGATATTGAAAGCAGATTGTTAGCAATATCTGATTTAACGCTACTCACTATTACCCACAATATGAGCAAAGATATTCTTGAACTCTATGATGAAATTATCTTTATGGCAGACGGAAAAATCATTGAGCATGGCACCTTTGAAACACTTATTGCAAAAAACGCAGCATTTTATAATTTCTACCAACTGAAAAAATAGGGATTTTATTTAAGGAATTTCTTATACTCTTTGTCATATCTTTAGAAATAGAATTTTGCATAGGGCAAAAGAAAAAAGCCGTCGTACAGCAGAGGTTTTCATGCGCCTATTCTTACACGGCGGCTTTTGAGAGATCAAAGCCGCCGTTTCTTTTATCCTCTAAAGTAATATGCGGTTTTTGTTAAAGCGACGGCTAAAGGAGGTAGCCGCCATGAATCGCAAAGCGTATCAACAAAATCCGACGGTCATTGACACATTAAAAAAAGCCCGTCCACCACCGGAGGAAATTACGCTCCATAAGTATGTTCCTACTATATATAGTTGCAAATCATTGACGGATTCCATATCTTGTGCTACACTTCCCTTGTAATTGATTTTTGTGCGAATCCTTTTATGGAGCTACAGTCAGAAACACCTGTAGGCGGAATATTTCCCGCATTGCACACGCTGTTAAGTTTGTATGAATGTGCCAGCAGTATCACTATGCCCAGCAAGTGATCTACCGCTGGCTTTTTAGTTTAGAATTTAATAATCTCTTATCAGAGCAGGAATGACGCCGGTTCATAGAAATTATGGACGCCAGATATATCAGGGAAGTCATTCCTGCTTTTTTGCTGCCCAGATGCCGGGAAGGCTGAGGATAGAAATTTATATATCAGGAAGGAGGAGAACGATTGCAGAAAGTAAGATGGCTGGATCAGGACTGTAACAAATGCGGACGGCAGTTAAACAGCTGGGATGCCCGGTTATCAAAAACCCTGGCATACAAATATCCATGCTGTGAATCCTGTATTGCCGGAGAATACGGCATGTCAGCGGAGAGGCTGAGGGACCGCATGGAAGACTATTTTGGGATGCGCCCCTGCCAGGGCCTGTAAGGAGGAAGAAAATGAAAGAGAATGAGTATAAGGAATACAACGCTTTGACAAAACGGCTGCTGGCGGAAGGCTATACCGCAGACCGCCATCCGGACCATGTAAGGGTGGACGTCTCCACATGGGAGAAAAAGACCCTTGATAATTTTTATGGAGGCTTTACCTATGAACGCTGGTGGATCTATGAGCAGACCTTTAAGACTCCCTGCGGCCTGCAGTGTAAAGGCCTCCAGTGTCACAGCAACATGAGTTACATGGGTATTGAGTGGACGTTTGAAAACGATATGGCAACGATCCACTGTCCTTATGAAAAAAAGGAATGCACGCTGAAACATGAGTACCTTCAGGATCACGGCGTACTCCGGTATGATTGTGAAGTCCATATGACAGATGAAGAATACTGTTATGAAGGAAGTGTGGAGCATATCTTAAAACTCCATGATGAAGAGATACGAAGGCAGGAGGTCAGTTTCGAGCTTCAAAAGAAGGGGCGCGTCTGCCGGGAGCATACGAGGTTTAACAGGGATACGCTGGAATGGGAAATGAATTATGATCCTTATTACTGCGGATTAAGGAGGTGCGCAGGGCTGTGTCCGGTTCTGGGGCATGAGCTGGATAAAAAACGGGGGAATGTGTTTTATGATGTTAAGATCACATATCTTAGGTGCGACTTAAACGGCACACTGTTTGAGGGGCAGATGGATACCCAGATCATTAAGGGAAAAAAGCTGTTTGACCATCCGGTGAGCATGGATATCGCCAAAATATGCGCCAGACTCTGCCAGGACAGGATAAGGGACAAAATGCGGAACCACTATTTTACGGAACTGTTTTTCTCTGAATACCACGGCAGGCACTTTTCCTTTGAGATTCTGAATGTCCGTGCTGAACAGAGGGAGAGCCGGGATCTGATGCAGGACCTGGAGGATATCCGTAACGGAATCCAGATCGTACATGCCTCCGATATGGAAAAACAAAATTCAGAAAACAAAAGGGAAAGGCGGCGGCAGCTGAGGGAATCTGCAGTTAAGCGCCTGGAAAAGAAACTGATAGAGCATGGATATGAGAGCCTGGAGGAGTTCAGCGCAGACCGGCGCCATGCGGATAAATGGCTGGGCCGGGAACGGATTGCAGAGCTGGAAGAGATGCGCCTTAAAAAAGAGAAAGAGAAAAAAGAACAGCCGGTACAGCTTTCTCTGTTTGACATGGAAGCTTCCTGAGAAGAAAATCTCTCATTGTACCAGATCTGGTGCTTACGCATCCGACAATACTATATATAGTATTGACAGCTTGACTTAATCAATATCTTGTGCTAAACTGTCCTTGTAATTGATTTTTGTGCGCATCCCGTATGGGAGATATAGTCTGTTCAGGCTGTATGCGGAATATGCTCCGCATTGCACACGCTGTTAAGTTTGTATTTTGTGCCAGTAGTACCACTATGCCTTCCGGGCAGTGGTTTACTGGCCTTTTTTATGTTACGGGATGATATTCCCTTATAGAGCGGAAATGACAATGGTTCATGGAAATCCATGGACGCCAAAGATTTGGCAGTCATTTCCGCTTTTTAATTATTTCACCGCCCAAACGCCGTTTCAGGCTTTGAGGATAAAACATTTTTAGAAAGGCAGGTAAAAAGAATGAGTGCAAGAAACAAAAAAGCCAGTAAAAACTGGAAGAAACAGGCGGCAGGCTGTCCGTTTCAGGATACTGCTGCCCAGAAAGCAAATGCCCGGTATCAGAAGAACTGTACCATCATACGGACAGTAAACTTCACACACAGAGCAAGAAGGGGGGCGTAAATATGCCCGGCATGGTATTTGAAAAGGGAAGGAACAGTCCGCTGGTATTGGTGGAAACAGAAAACCTTACCCGTGAGGAATGGCTGGACTGGAGACGTAAAGGGATCGGCGGCAGTGACGCAGCAGCCATCATGGGAATATCCCCTTTCCGTACCGCAAGGGATATCTATTATGACAAGCTTGGTATCGCGGCGGTGGAGGAAAATGAGTCCAACTGGGTGGCTCTGGAAATGGGTCATCTTCTGGAAGACCTTGTGGCAAAGATATTTGGACGCAAGACAGGACTTAAGCTCTATCAGATCAAGAAGATGTTCCAGCATCCTCTTTTTCCGTTCATGCTGGCGGATGTGGATTATTTTATCACCATGCCGGACGGCACAGAGGCAATCCTGGAGATCAAGACCACCAATTATAATGCAAAAGACCTGTGGTGGAAAGACGGCCGGGAGATTGTGCCGGTCTATTATGAGGCACAGGGCAGGCATTACATGGCCGTGATGGATATAGACCGGGTATTTTTCTGCTGTCTGTATGGAAACACGGAGGATGAGGTCATCATACGGGAGATCCGCAGGGATACAGCATACGAGGAAGAAATGATATTCCTGGAACAGGAATTCTGGAACAGCTATGTGCAGAAACAGGTTCCGCCGCCTTATCTGGAGGATGGAGATGTGATCCTTGCAAGCGCCAGGCAGTATTGCGGCCGTGCAGACAAGGATGCGGAAACCATTATCCTGAAAGGCACCATGCAGTCCACGCTGATGCGTTACATGCAGCTCCAGGAGCAGAAGAAACAGTCGGATAAATTTTCCAAAAAGCTGGAGGCCGATATCCAGAGGCTGAAAGCAATCCTGGCTGCGGAGCTGGGAACGAGCTGTAAGGCTGTCTGCGATATGGGCGGGAGCCGCTATACGGTGACATACAATCCGGTCCGTAAGATGATCGTTGACAAGGACAACCTGGCACGGCTGAAACTGCAGTATCCGGAAATCTATGAACAGTTTGTAACGGTATCAGAGTTTCGGACATTCCATGTGAAAGTCAGCGCCGTGGATGCTGCCTGAAACCGGACAGGAACATACGAACGGATGATAGAAAAAAGAAAGGAAACAGGAAAATGAAAAGAAAGACACTGATACTGGGGAGCATAGGGGGAGTTCTCTTATTTCTCCTGCTGAAAGATGTATACTGGCTCATACGACTGGGCTGGTTTCTGGTACTGTCTCCCCTGCTGGGCGCTGTCCTGGCAGTGATTGTGAGCATGTTGATCTTATGGTTTTTATGGAGGTGAGAGAATGAGTTATATCGGAACTTATGACGGGAAGATCTTCCACAACCCGTCAAATAAATTCTGCATTGTCATTGTGAAGACCGCAGATACGTCCATCCCGGAAAAGGCGAGGGATAAAAGACGGTATAGGGATCACCTGATCCGTTTCACTGCTGTCGGCTATGAAATCCCCATGACGGATGCCGTGGAGCTGGAACTGGACGGTGAATGGGTAAACGGAAAATACGGCATGCAGCTTCAGGTGGAGCAGTGGCGCGAGATCGTGCCGAAGACAAAGGAGGGCGTGCTGAGTTACCTGGGTTCCGGTCTGATCAAAGGCATCGGGGAAAAGACCGCTGCGGAGATCGTGGCAAAGTTCGGCACAGGCACGCTGGACATACTGGAAAAGCATCCGGAACGGCTTCTGGAGGTCCGGGGGATTACGGAAAACAAGCTGGAGGATATCCGGACTTCTTTTGCGGAGAGCCGGATGCTGCGCGACATCATGACACTTCTTGCGCCCTTTAAGCTGACACCAAAGACGGCATTGAAGATCTACCAGCATTTTGGGCCGGCCTGTATGGATCTTTTGAAAAAAAGTCCCTTCGAGCTGTGCCGGATACCAGGCTTTGGGTTCCGGCGGGTGGATGCCATTGTAAGGAAGACGGATAACCGTCCCCGTGATCCCATGCGGATAGGGGGTGCGCTTCACTGTACGCTGGACGAAGCGAAGGGAAAGCAGGGGCATCTGTTCCTGGAAAGAGAAACTTTGTGCAAGGCGGCCTTTAAGCTGCTGAACGAAAAGATTCCCCTGCCGGAAATGCGTGTGCGGCCGGAGGAAGTGGAAAAGGAACTGGACGGCATGATTTTAAACGGCTCTGTGGTATCCATGAGAGACAATATCTACCATCCTGCCGTATTTGCACAGGAGGACGAGACTGCCAGCCGGATTGCAAGGCTGCTGGCGGAGGAAAGGCCGCCGATGAAAGATATTTCTGCTGTCATTGAAACTGTCAGGACAGAACTGGGGCTTCGGACATCCGGAAAACAGGAATCCGCAGTCAGGACGGCTTTTCTCTACAACCTGTCCATCATCACCGGTTCTCCGGGTACAGGAAAGACAACCGTGCTGAAGATTATTTTAGAGGTTTACCGAAGGCTCTGGCCGGATAATAAGATCGTCCTTATGGCGCCTACGGGCCGTGCGAGCCGGAGGATGGCGGAAAGCACCGGGTTTGAGGGGGCATGCACCCTTCACAGCGGGCTTGGCCTTGTCAGCGAAGAGGATGAGGGCAGCCGCAATAGAAAAAAAGACGGCCTGGATGCGGACATGGTGATCGTGGATGAGTTTTCCATGGTGGATATGTGGCTGGCAGGGAAATTCTTTCCCGCATTGAAAAAAGGGGCGAAGATCATTTTAGTCGGAGACCCGGACCAGCTGCCCAGCGTAGGAGCGGGAAACGTATTCAAGGAATTGATCCAGTGCGGCCTTGTGCCGGTTACAGTGCTGGATGAAATTTTCCGTCAGGCAAAGGACAGCCTGATTGCTCACAACGCACGGTTTATCCATGACGGCAATACCAGGCTGTATTACGGAAATGATTTTCAGTTTCTGCTCTGTGACAGTCAGGAAGATGCGGCAGCGGCTATCATCGAGAGGTACTGCCAGGAAATTGAGAGCAACGGGATTGAGCATGTGCAGATCCTTTCTCCCTTCCGGACAGAAGGGGCGGCGTCTTCAGACCACCTGAATGCTGCCATCCGGGAGATCGTGAATCCATTCCAGTCAACAGAGGATGAGGTGCGTATCGGCCCGAAGACATTCCGTGTCGGCGACCGTATCATGCAGACGAAGAATACTGACAAGGTATCCAACGGAGACCTGGGTTTCATCCGATATATAGATGATACGCCGGACGGGAAACGGATTGGCCTGGAATTCGGAGAGAACCGCAGCCTGGAATACAGCACGGAGGATCTGGTGAATCTGGATCTTGCATATGCGACCACCATCCATAAGGCCATGGGTTCCGAATATGATATCGTACTGATGCCTATACTGAAGGCACACTATATCATGCTCTATCGGAATCTTCTGTATACCGGAATCACCCGTGCCAGGAAAAAGGTAGTGCTGGCAGGAGAAAAGAGCGTGCTGTTTATGGCCATACACAAGAATGAGATCAGCAAAAGGAACACCCTTCTGGGAGAACGCATCCGCCTGTATTACAAGGCTTATGCAAAAAGCGCCGGGATAATTGTGCCGGAGTTCCTGGAAGAAAAACTGAAAGCAGCAGGTTAAAAATGGGATATGGTGCAGAAAATGCACAGGGTATCCCTTATTTATTTGATGAAGGGAGTTTTCAAGATGAATAAGAACGAACACACAGCAACAATGTATGAAAGTATTCCCGCAGTGGCAGAGCTGAACAAGGTGCCGGGCTTTAACCCGCTGAAGCTGCTCCGCCGTGTCATTTCCCCGGATAACGGGGAGACGGTTCTGCAGCTGGACCTTCCCTATAAGAAGTTATGGTTCCGGCTGGCGAACCCGAAAGGGCGTATCCGGCTCAATGCCCTCCGTATCACGGAGCAGATGGCAATTTACGAGGCACAGGTTTTCCTGGAGCGTACAGACGAGAACCCCATAGGCAGCTTTACTTCCAGTTGTACAAAGGAAGAAGCGCCGGGAGGGCATTATATTCAGGCAGCACAGCAGGCGGCTATGGACGAGGCACTGTCAGATGCAGGCTTTGGCATCCAGTTTGCCGACGTCAACATGGGGGCGAAAGGGAGCCGTTATGGGAGCAGGATTCCCTTAAATGGGACCGCCCAGGGACATCCTTTGGCAGCTCCGGCCGGCATGCAGAAGGCATCTGGTGAGGCAGAACAGTCAGCGGGAACGCCTGCCGGAGGTGTGGTCAGGCCATTCCCGACAGCCACGGATGAAAAAGAATTGCAAAAGCCGGCGCAGGAATCCGGACTGCCTGTTTCAGGCGGTCAGATAGCTGTAAATACCAAAACAGAGGAAAAGAAATCTGTGGAAAGCAGTCTGCCGCTGCTTGGAACAGGGCAGAAAGCGGAAAAACAGATTCCTGTAACATCTGCTGAGAATGCCAAAACTCATGAAACCATGGAAAATGTGCAGACAGATAAGGTTCAGGCGCAGACTGCAGACAGCAGCCTTCCAGTGAAATCCCAGGCGGATGTCCGGGAGAACGTACAGGCTGTGAGGGAAGCGGAATCACTTCCCATACAGACAGGCACAGAAGTTCTTAAAACGGAAAATATGGGTAACACTCTTCCCGTTTCCGGAAGAAAGAATACGGAAGAAGACACGCAGAAAGCAGTGCAGGGAATGATGGCACTGTTAGGCGGGCAAAATCTTCCTTCCAGTGAAACAGACCAGGTCAAAGACCAGGCATCAGAAGTACAGAATCTGCCGGCTGCCGGAGATCCGGCACCAGAGATTCCCCAACTGCCTGTTGCCGGAGCATCGGTACAGGAGAAAACAACGGCCAGATATACCCCTGATATGCCTGTGGAGGAGATCGTCAAGCTGATGACCTTTGAAGAGGCAGGGCAGGTGGTCGTGGATACGGGCGTCTGCAAGGGCCAGACTATTGCGGAAGTAGCAGAGAGGCGTCCTCCCAGTCTGAAATTTTATCTGTACGGCGGCTACAAAGGGGATAACAATATTCTCCGGGCGGCGGCACAGATCATGCTGGATTCCCTGGCAGTAAAGAAAGCCGGGTAATGGCGGTACATGGATAACCACAGAAGGGACAGTGAAAGACACTACAGGGAAGGAGGGCACAGACAATGGCCTCGTTTTCAGAAGATTTCCCGTTCGGGATCATGGATGTGGTGGAACTTCTGCATCTGCATATCCGGCGCAGGCAGACGGACAGCGTTTACACAGACTGTCCGTTCTGCGGCGACCGGAGAGGAAAGATGAATGTCAATTTTGTAAAGAATGTGTGGCGGTGCAACTACTGCGGTGAACACGGCGGGATGCTGAACCTGTATGCAAGGGTCAACAATACTACCAATTCCGAAGCCTACCGGGAAATCTGTGATGCCCTCCAGGCAGGGGATACTTCCTGGGGATATGGCGGTTCAGAGAATACGGACGCTTATACAGGGGGGCCGGTAAAGGAATCCCTTACAGGCGGACAGACAGCTATGGGAATCACTCAGTCGGAACGTGCCAGCCTGCAGGAGATACACCAGACTTACTCCCTGCTGCTTGAAATGCTGTCCCTGAACCCTGCACACCGGGCGCATCTGCGCTCGGAGAAGCGGGGGCTTAGTGACGGGCAGATAGACAGCCTGGGATTTAAGAGTACCCCGCCCTATTTCTTATGCCGTTCTCTGACGGAAAGGCTGATAAAACAGGGCTGCAAAGTGGAAGGTGTTCCGGGGTTCTATCTCCATGAAGGCGGATACTGGACACTGAGATTCAGCAGCCGCACGGCAGGAATCCTGATACCGGCTGTCGGTGTTGACGGGCTGATCCGGGGAATGCAGATTCTTTTAGATAAACCTTTTAAGGACAAGGATGACCCACCGGAAAAAGCCGGAACGAAATATATCTGGTTCTCTTCCGCGGGAAAGAACATGGGAACCACTTCCGGCAGTCCGGTACATTTTATTGGAAACCCTTTTGCACGGACCATTTATGTCACAGAAGGGATTCTGAAAGCAGATATTGCCCACTGCCTGCTGAACCGCTCCTTTGTGGCGATTGCCGGAGCAAACAATGTGCAGCAGCTTGGCCCCCTATTTGCCCTCCTGGCACAGAATGGAACCGAGCTGATCATTGAAGCCCATGACATGGACAAATACAGCAATGAAATGATTGCAAAAGGAAGTTCCAAAATTTATCTGCTTGCAAGACAGTATGGAATGGAGTGCCGGCGGCTGACCTGGAATCCCAATTACAAAGGGATTGATGACTGGCAGCTGGCGCTCAGAAAGGAAAAACAACAGAAAGAAGGTGAAAAGAAGAATTTACCGGAGGAGCATGCGGTTTTCTGTCCGGAAGAAAAAGGGTCTGTAGAAAAGTCTGCGGATTCTCCCGGAAAGAAGTGCAGGTTCCGTATTTACCAGCTTGTCTTTGAAGAGGGGCGGGAGACGATCCCCTTTGCCTTTAAAGGGATTCGGGATCTGCATAAAGCCGGATACGGCCAGCCTCCTGCTTCCGATTATCAGCTGGTATGTGAGTCAGAACTTCTCTTTCCTGAGCATTGGGAAGAGAAAAAAATCCTGGAACAGATTCTGGATCACTATGGGAATCATATACCGGAAGGTTACCAGGGACGTCCTCTTGCATCCTCGGATGTGGTGGAATTAGATGATGAGACCGGCCGCCACTATTTTTATGTGGATGGCAGAATATTTGAACCTGTCCGTTTCTCTCCCTTTCTTGCAAAGCCAATGAAAGGGTAAGAAATGGGCGGCAGGTATGGCATGGAATGGGAACAGCCCGCTCCATGCCGTTTTTATGAAAGGAGATTTTTATGGATACTTTTACAAATATGGGCATGGAAATGAATATAGGAGACAATCCGTTTGAGGAAGACGGATTATTCGGAAGTACTGCGGAAAGAACAGAGGAAGGCGCACTGGACGGATTTCTTCCGGTAACAGCTTCGGTTTCGGGCAATCCCTTTGAGAGCGGAGCGGAACAGGCCAGTCATTTGCCAGTCCAGGGAGCAGCTGCAGAGACTGTAGTACAGGCGGAGACGGAAGAAGAAAATACCTGCCCTGAAGAAGATGCAGGAGAAAAAGAGGAGCAGGAAGAAAAAGAAACTGGCTCTACGGATTCCAATATGGAGGAAGAATCGGAAGATAAAAAACGTGCGGAACATGAGGCGGCAGAGGCCAGGCGCAAAGCAGAATGGGAGGCAAAAGAACAGGAAAAACAGGCGAAAAGGCAGGCACAGCTTGACCGAATCAAGGCTATGAACGATGAGGAGCTGACTGCTGAATCCATGAAGAGGGTTAGCACTGATACAGAGAAGCTGACACGCCGCAATATGAAGGAATGCGTTTCTGAGTATATCCAGACCGCATGCCTGGAAGATGTGGCATTTGCCAAACAGGTCATGCTTCCCCAGAAGAATATGGTTCGCTGTTTCCAATATATCAACCGGAAAGCTTATGAATATATCCAGGATGAGATAAAAGCATCCGGGATACAGCCGGGGCGGGATACGCCCTGTTATTCCAGCGATATTCCGGATGACATTTGTTATCACTGGGCCGAAGAATATTTCCGTACCATGGACGTGAAGGAGGATAAAGAGGACGAGGAAGAATTTGTTCCACGGCCTTATGCAGGGAAGACGGCAGCCGGCTCCAAAGGAAAGAAAACGGTAACAAAAAAAGCTGCGGCTAAAAAACCGGCAGAGAAGAAAACGGAGAAAAAGGAATCTGAAGATAACGGGCAGATATCCTTTATGGAACAGCTTTCTCTTGAAGGTATGCTGACGCCGGAAAAAAAGGCAGGATGAATATAGTTTCATGGAGGTGAAAAAGATGATAGCATATAAAGGCTTTAAACCCGGCCTTATCTGCCTGGGGTATCAATTTGTTATGGGCCTTAACAAAACGGAAAAAGCAAACTGCCGTAAAAATGGTTTTCATTGTGCAGAAAATCCTCTGGATTGTCTTACTTATTATTCCAATATGAATCAGGCAGAATACTATATCGTAAATGCCGGAGGAGATATGGATGAGGATGGGGATGATACCAAAATCTCCTGTACAGAGTTGACGATACTGAAAAAGCTGACAAAAGAGGATTTCTTTCTTCACAGTCTCGCTTTTATGGCAGACCATCCGCTGCGGGAATGGAGCTGCCATGTATCAAGGGATAAAGCAGAGGCATCCGCCGGATATGCCGTGGTGAGAGGAATCGCCCCGGTAGCCAGCGGTAAAAAAGGAGACATCCTTGCTTTTGCTAAGGAAGATCCGGTGAATGGGCATATTATTCAGATTGCGCTGGCGCAGGTAGACGGCAAAAAAGTTCTGCCGGATACATGGTACGGCACAGATCTGACAGAGAGGCAGGTGGCTTTGATATGAGAAAAAAGGAATTGTTAAAATTGCGGACACTGAATGCCACATCAAAAATGATGCAGATGGCAGATTTGGATTTACCGCAGCGCACAGTGCAGCGCTATTGGAACGGTGAGCGTGTTCATATATCCTACCAATGCGGGCTGTATATGCGTTGTCAGGTCTTAAATAGCTTCATGAAAGTGGCTTTTTTCCTTACGGAACACATGAGAACGGGAGGAAGAATGCCAGTTTATGAATTGTATATTGACAAAGAAAAAGGAGAATTTCTCACGTATGACCGGATTGCACAAAAATGGCTTACGGCCAAACTTGATATGATTCCCTGGCCAGGGTATGTATATTATTCTGAGAAAAAATGGATCAGTCCACAAGGATATGAACTGATTAAAAAGTATCTCGGTGTTGAGCATGGCGGCTATCAGGGGCTGTTGGAGTATCAGTTGAAGGTTCGTGCAGACGAGTTGAAGCGGCGCCATAAAAGAGAAACTGATCCATGGGATCTTGACCTGGAACAGACGCCGGAGCTGCCAAAAGACTGGGAACGCTGGGTAAACAAGGTTGGGATTACAGAAAATTATATGTTCTATCAGTACAGCAGGAAAGGAGCAAAAACCGGATATTGTACATTTTGTGAAAAAGAGGTGGATATAAAAAATCCACGTCATAATAAAATCGGGCACTGTCCACGGTGCCGTCACAAGGTTATATACAAATCTATTGGAAAGGCCGGCACAGTTATGACGGAATATCATCCTATGTATCTGATGCAGAGATGTGAGGATGGATTCATGCTTCGGGAATTTAGAGGATATAGAAAATATCGGAAAGGAGAGTATGAAAATCCGGAATGCAGCAGCTGGGAAGTGCGAAGAGCTCTTTATGACCATAATGCAGAGCCACGGAATGCCTATTACTGGGGAGATTATAAACATTCGGAAACCAGGTGGATCTGTACTGATTTCTGTAGTCCAAACTGGTATGGAAATGGGAATGGGCGGGTATATGGAAAAACCCTTCCTTCACTTGGAAAAAAAGAGTTACGCTGTACGGGAATCATAGAAGCCCTTCAGGACAATAAGAACATGGACCCGGAAAAATATTTTGCAGTATTTGACAGGATACCTCAGCTGGAACAGCTGGCAAAGGCTCATCTGCCTGCTTTGGTATCGGAATGTATGGGTAATTACTATCATTTTAAAGAAGCATTTAAGAATCCAAGATCCAAAAGCCTGTTGAAGCTTTTGGGAATAGATTCCCAGCAGTTAAAGCGGCTTAGGGAAAACAGGGGCAGACGTCAGTTTTTGACATGGCTTCAATATGAGAAGGTTACCGGAAAATGTCTGCCGGATGAGGTGGTTTCCTGGTTCTGCAAAGAAAAAATTGTACCGGATAAACTGCGGTTTATAACAGATAGGATGAGCATTGTGCAGATCTATAATTACATAAGGCGTCAGATGTGTGAAAACCGTATGAAAAGTGATCAGGTACTTACTACATGGGCCGATTATCTTTCTATGGCCTGTCGCCTGAAAATGGATACCAATGACGCGATCATCTATCGTGTACGGAGACTGCGCCAGCGGCATGATGAACTTGTAAAGCTCTGCGGACAGAAGGAGCTTGCAATCAGGGCTGGAGAAATTCTGGAAAAATATCCGCATATTGAGGACATTTATCAGGAAGTCAGAGCAATCTATGGGTATGCAGGAGAAGATTATACGGTTATCGTTCCTTCCCGGATTGAAGAAATCATGAATGAAGGAGAAAAACTCCATCATTGTGTGGGGAGCAGTGACCGGTATTGGGAACGCATTGAAAGAAATGAAAGCTATGTGCTGTTTCTTCGCAGGACATCTGATCTGGACACTTCATATTATACGCTGGAGATTGAACCGGATGGAACTGTAAGGCAGAAACGGACTATGTATGACAGACAAAAGGAGGATATCAAAGACGCAGAAAAATTCCTGCAGGAGTGGCAGAAGGTAATTTCCAAAAGAATCACCTCCAAAGAAAGAGGGCTTGCAGAAAAAAGCCGTATCCTGCGGAATCAGGAATTTACACAAATGCGGGAAAATCAGATTGTTATCAATACAGGTGACCTTAGAGGCCAGCTTTTAGTTGACGTATTGATGGCAGATTTGATGGAGAACAAAGAGGAACTTGCGGAAACTGTTTTACCGGCGGCCGCATAATAAATACTGGCAGGATGTCTTATCGGCATCCTGTCTTTTTTACAAGGAGGACTATATGATCAAAAATTTAAGCCAGTTAAAAAAGTCTTTAAAGAAGGGAACCAATATTGAGATCATTTCTCATTGCCGCACGGAATATGCCGGGCAGAAACGCAGAATCACCAAGTCCAATACCCAGGGATTCTACAGCATCGTACCGGATGAGCCGGATAATGAAGTGACGCTTGCCAACGATGGGAAAGGAAATGTTCTCTGGTGGAAGAAAGCATCCTTTTGGGAGTTTGAAAATGATATCTGCAGTGTGTACTGCAGCGACAACGAGCATACGAAGCAATATCTGATCATGTCATTCCGCATTATAGAGGAGGTGGCTTAAATGGCACAGAATGCATGGGAAAAAGTGCAGGCACTGACCGCACAGCTGAACCGGTACAGAGACGAATATTATAACGGCAATGCCCCGTCTGTTTCGGATGCCGTCTATGACAGGATGTGTGACGAGCTGGCAGTGCTGGAGATGGAGACGGGAATCTGGATGACGGATTCCCCCACCCGGACAGTGGGATTTGAAGCAGTCAGCGAGCTGGAAAAGACGAACCATCCCATTTCCCTGTTATCACTGGAAAAGACCAAGAGCGTAGAAGAACTGGTTTCCTTTGTGGGTGAGCATCAGATTCTTCTGATGCTGAAGCTGGACGGGCTGACCGTCAAGCTGACTTATGAGGATGGAAAACTGGCCCAGGCGGCTACCCGCGGCGACGGAGATACCGGTGAGGTGGTCACCCACAATGTCCGTGGTATTTCCGGGATACCCCAGAATATTCCTTATCGGGAGAGACTGGTAGTGAGCGGGGAGGCTTTCATCCGCCCCGGTGATTTTCATCGTCTGAGAGAAACCCTGACAGACAGCAGTGGAGAACGCTATAAGAACGGAAGGAATCTGGCCGCTGGTTCTGTGCGCCTTTTAGACGGTGCGGTCTGCCGGGAGCGGAAAGTAATGTATATGCCTTTTACTGTGGTGGAAGGATTTCCCGAACTGGGGCTAAAGTCAGAAAAACTGCGAAAACTTCCGGAACTGGGATTTCAGGTCTGCAAATTTGTCATAAGCAGGCGGAGCCTTACTTGTCAGGAGATGGAGGATGGAATCGGGAAACTGCGGCAGTTTGCCAGTGATAATGACATCCCTATTGACGGAATCGTGGCATCTTATAATGATATTGCGTTTTCCCTGTCCTGTGGAAGGACAGGCCACCACTACAAAGACGGTTTGGCCTTTAAGTTTGAGGATGAACTTCATGAGACAAAACTGCTCGCAGTTGAATGGAACCCTTCCCGTTCCGGGGAGATCTCTCCGGTGGCAGTTTTCCAGCCAGTACAGATTGACGGCTGTGAGGTATCCAGG
Organism: Lachnospiraceae bacterium; assembly: GCA_910574745.1. GTDB lineage: Bacteria > Bacillota > Clostridia > Lachnospirales > Lachnospiraceae > UBA2882. The sequence continues at coordinate 35,743 of CAJTCE010000002.1, forward strand.
GCCAGCCTGCATAACATGTCTTTTATTGAGGGCATGGAACTAAAACCTGGCTGCCGGATACTGGTCAGCAAGCGGAATATGATCATCCCCCATGTGGAAGAAAATCTGGACCGTGGTGATTTTTCTCTGGCAGAGGTAATACCTGATAAATGCCCCTGCTGCGGGGAACCAACCCGTGTCCATGAAAGTCGTTCCATAGAGGATGGAAAAGAAAAGATCACAAAGACACTGTTTTGTGACAATCAAAATTGTGAAACCAGACGGCTGCGTCAGTTCGTCCATTTTGCGGGCCAGAAGGCTATGAATATTGAAGGGTTGTCTGAAGCGACACTGGAAAAATTTATAGGCAGAGGCTGGATTCATACCTATATGGATATTTATGAACTGGACAGGCACAGGAATGAGATTATTCAGATGGAAGGCTTTGGAGAGAAATCCTGGCAGCGGCTCTGGGATGCAATCCAGGGCAGCAGGAACACGACTTTTGAGCGTTATCTGATTGCTATGGATATTCCCATGGTGGGGAACACAGCCAGCCGTACGCTTTGCAGACAGTTTCATGGGAGCCTGGAGGAATTCGAGGATGCAGTACATCATCAGTATGATTTTACACAGCTTCCGGATTTCGGAGATACTCTGCACAACAATATCCATGAATGGTTTTATGATGAAGAGAATCTTTACGTATGGGAGGTATTACAGCAAATGTTAAATATCGAGATCAACTCACCAGGGGACGGCATGGTTTCCGTATCGGAGAATCCTTTTGTAGGAATGACGATTGTAGTGACCGGAAAGGTGGAGCCTTATACCCGAAGTGGTATCAATGCAAAAATTGAATCTCTGGGTGCCCGTGCAGGAAGTTCGGTGAGCAGTAAAACAGATTATCTGGTCTGTGGAGAAAAAGCCGGCAGCAAGCTGGCAAAGGCCAGGGAACTGGGAGTAAAAGTCCTGACACCGGAACAGTTTTTCCGTATGGCCGGCGAATAGGGCAAGGATCTAAAACAATAGGATTTTATGTATGGGAGAGAGCTTGTACAGTTCTCTCCTGTCTTTAAAGGAGGAAATCAAATGAGCAAGAGAACCATGATAAAATTGTCGGCATCTGAGGATTATATTTATCTGAGGACATTATCAGAGGAATACCGTTCCCCACAGGGATTTACGATTACAGATAAAGAATTAGCGGAGATGGAGGAAAAGGGGTATAAGGTTATATCAGATATCCATTCTTTTGCAAAACTGTCACTGCGGAAAACAATGGACGGGACGGATATTCTGGTCATAAACTTTACCTGGCTGAGTGACGCAGGCGGAGGAAAGGTTTCCGGAAGAGAGGAAACGGTGCTGCTTTCCTATGAGAAGTTTCAGGAGTATGTCCGGGAAAGCAGGAAAAATAACGGAGAGCAGAAAAGGATTTTGTCTTTGGATGAAAAGCCCAGACCGAGGATTGAATTCCAGAGCAGACGGAATCTGAAGGCGGTCACAGGGGAAAAACTTCTTCGGAAAAAGCTGGGGAAGGCTCTCTGGAGACATTTTGCATGGAAAGGGAGCAGGCAGATTACAATATACGATGATTTCGAGCCATACAGCTTTTTCTTCCGGGAACAGACGCCATACGGAACCGGAATCTGCGGAGGAATCATTCTTCATGGGTGGGAAAATATGGAGAAGGCGTATTATGGGATACATACCTGACCAGAATAGGCAGGACAGGTTTTACAGGACAGAATGCAGGGCAGGCGGCAGGATATGTTGTCTGTCCTGTATTTTTTTCTATTTTGTTGAAAAATGCGTAATCCATGCGTAAAGGATAAGTATAAAATAAAAAAGGAGATGGGAAACTTATGTTAATTGCAATCGACCATGGGAACAAACAAATGAAAACAATCCACTGCCCGCCTTTTGTGTCCGGGCTGACGGAGAGCATTGTCAGGCCCTTTGGCAGCGAGGTCCTGGAATACCGGGATAAGTTTTACACGCTGTCAAACCAGAGGATCCCTTATAAGAGGGATAAGACGGAGGATGACCGCTTTTTTATCCTTACCCTGTTCGCAGTCGCAGAGGAACTCCATAGAAAAGAGCGGTACGGGGAAGAAGTGGTGCATGTATCCCTGGCGGTAGGGCTTCCGCCTGCCCACTATGGGGCGCAGAACCAGTCCTTCATCCGGTATTTTTCAGGCAGGGGCATTGTAAACTTCCAGTACCGGGAGAATCCCTACACGGTTTATATTGAGGATGTGCGGTGCTACCCGCAGGCTTTTGCGGCGGCCGTGACCATGATGGACCGGCTGCTGGATAAGCCCAGGGTGCTGGTCGTGGATATCGGAGGCTTTACGGCGGACTATCTGATGATGCGCTCCGGCCGGGCGGACCTGTCGGTATGCGACTCCCTGGAGAACGGGGTGATCCTTCTGTATAACCGGATACGGACAAAGGTAAATTCGGAATTTGATATCCTGCTGGAAGAAACGGACATTGACGGCATTTTAAAAGACGGTGGGGACACGTATGCCCCGGAAGTGGTCTCCCTTGTGGAGAAGCTGGCGCAGGATTTTGTCAACGACCTGGCAAACAGCCTGCGGGAGCGCATGCTGGATCTGATGTCCGGCATGGTGGTATTTGTGGGCGGCGGGGCAATCCTGCTGCGCCGGCAGATCGAAGCCTCCGGGAAGGTGAGAAATGCCCTGTTTGTGGAAGAAATCCATGCCAACGCAAAGGGATATGAGTTCCTTTACAAGATGGAAACAGGCAGGTGAGCCTATGGGGGAAAAGAAAAACCGGGAGCGGTTCAGCATCAAGTTCAATGAAAATGACCCGTCCCATGATGCGGTGATCCGCCTGCTGGAGAAACAGGGGGCGCACAGCAAGGCGCAGTTTCTTGTGAATGCGGTCCTCCATTACATCCACTGCCCGGAAACGCCGGATATCAGGATTCCCCCGGCGGTGGACAGGGCGGCCATAGAAGAAATCGTTGCGGAGATCCTGGAGCGGAAGGGAACGGGAAAACAGGCCGGCCACAGACCGGATGTAAGGAAAGAACCTGCGGCGGAGCGGGGAACTGTAAAGCAGGAGCAGAAAAGAGAAGGGGAACAGCAGAAAGAAATAGACCAGGCGACACTGGCGCTGATCGCGGATACCATGTCGGCGTTCCGGAGCAGTTAAAAAGCACAGGGGGGATTATTTTCCGCTCTGTGCCTCCCGCTCACCAAGAGCCAGGATAAAACTGTTGATAATATCCTCCAGGTGGCGGTATTGTGCGGGAGGAAGGTCTGAGATTTTAGAGAGCAGGACAGAATAGTCGCCTCCGTTTATTTCACCCAGGAGCAGGTAGTCGGTGCTGATGTCAAGGGCGGAGCAGACCCGGATGATATTTTCCGGGCGCAGGGCTTTTTTGCCAAGCTCTGCGGAGGAGACGGTCTGGGGCGTGATGCCTGCTTTCTCCGCCAGCTCTTCCTGCGTCAGACGGAGCTGTTTTCTGCGGTTTAGTATGCGGTTGCCAATCTGTTTCAGTAAATTGTCCATTCCCCACCCTCCTTGCTATGGACTAATTTTATCTGCTATGATATAAATAATTAAGCGATTATGGTTGATAAAATTCTTCTATGACATATATAATGGACGGTAAAGGTAAAAATATAAGAGAATGTAGAAAATATAAGAAGAAAGGGAGAATACTATGTTAAATGATGTATGGTTAAAGATAGCCCAGTTCTTAGGCACACTGAACGGGGAGAACGTGAAACGGGAGAGCTATGTGCGCACTCCGGAATATGAGGCGGCTCTGGAGGCATGGAAGGAAACGGAGCAGGAATGGGAGGCATTCCTGGAAACACTGCCTGCAGAGGGGCAGGAAAAGGCAGAGAAGATGAAAGAGCGGCTGGAGGATTTTGCATCCGCCCAAGAGAAGCGTGCCTATATTCAGGGATACGTGGACTGTGTGCAGGCGCTGTACCACATGGGGCTTCTGAAAGAGAACGAGGGGTTGAAATGGGCGGAGAAACTAGAATTGCATCAAGAAGTGCATAAAGGGAAGTGATATTCCCTCCGCTTAGAGGAAACAGGGCATCCTGTTTTCCTATTTGTCCTCTTCGCCATCAAAAACGCATAACTGATGCCTGGCACATCCGACAAAGCTCGCAGCTCAATATCCGTAACGTGCTGCTTGTTGGTTTCAATGCGTGTAATTATGCTTATGTACGACAAAGAAAAAACAATCAGCGGTATGGTGGAATATTTATCGCCATTCTGATAACAGAAATTTTATTGTTTTAGAGTGATAATTGAATGGAAAGTCAGAGTGTCATCATTATAATACATTTGAATATCACCATGATATTTGCGGACAGTTCTTCGGATGCTTTTCAGACCAAAACCATGCCTGCGTTTATCTGCTTTATTAGTAGAAAGCATCTTCGATGAATCAGAAAAAGGATTTTTCCTGCTGGAGTTTATAATAGTTATCACAACGAATGGCGTTTTGGCTCTTTGGCTTGTGCTGATTTCGATAAAGGATTCCGGAATACCGGATGCTGCTTCAAGGGCATTGTCTAACAGGTTGCAGAACAGGGAGGTAAGGTCAGAATCTGTAATAAAATCCACTGTCCCGCATCTGATATCAGTATGGAAAGAAATTTTTTGGCGGTCACACTGACGTTTATAACGGCACAGGATAGCGCTCAGCATTTCGTTGTCACACAAATGGGCGGTTTCCTTCAGGTCTGAGGACAGCATGAGCTGTTTAATATAGGCGCTGATTTTATCAGATTCCTTTTTGTCATTCAACATGTCAATGGACTGCAAATGTTTTTTGATATCATGGATCAGAATATTCTGATTCTCGCTTTGTGAGAGCAGCATTCCATAGTATTCTGCCGCATTTGCTTCCTTTTGAAGCAGTAACTGCATATCCGTAAATTCTATATTCTTTGTTTGATTGTATTGATAGATTCCAAATACAAGGAGATTGGATATCAACAGAAAAACGGCTCCCATGGCAACCATCCAGTCAAGTGATTGCGGGAGGGAAACCGATTCGCCGATACTTATAAGCGTAAACATAATAAAAATAGAGGTTACAGGGATAAAAACAAAAAGGAAAACAGAACGGTCATACTGCTCCGCATTCTTTTTTTGTTTTTTCATCAGGTGCATCAATATAAAAGTTACAGCAAAAAATATGAGCTTGCTAAAAACCGAAAACAATAAAAGATGATAAAAGTCCCTGCTATTGTTGAGAAAATGAGGGGCGAACCGCTTGGTAATCCCGTAAACAATCAGTTCGCTCGTTGTCATAACAGCTGTCAGTATGGAGGCATGAAATACTGCTGTGTACCAGTTTGGACAGCACTGTATAATCAGGAAAATAAAATTCAGTAAGAAATATAAAGTGGTATTGAACCATACAGATTCAAACAGTGACACGCCAAACAGGATAAAATAGAAACCGCATAACATAAGCATCTTTTCCCGGGGCTTGCGCCTGGCAGAAAACAGGTGGGAAGAGTACTGCCAAAGTATCATTGCCTCCACAAGAAAACTGAAAAAATAGCAGATGATATTTTTCATTTGATTTACCTCATGCTTTCCAAATAAAGGAGATAGGCTTCTTTAAATAAGCTGTATTTTCTTTTGGTCAGGTAAGCAGACAGCCCGGCAGTCATATAAATAAGATTGCGGTCAAAATTCGTGACATGTTCAAAATTGATAATGAAACTGCGGTGTGTCTGGAAAAAAAGGTTTTTGGGGAGAAGCTCCAGCCAATACTGCATATTGTGGACAGATTCAAAATCACACAGGGTTGTATGCACCGTTACTTTTCTGCCCTGTGCTTCTACCGCTATGACTGAAGATGCCGGAAGGGTATGCACACCCTGTTTTGTTTCGATTGGAAGATTGATGGCCATGGTGGTATATAAATCAATGGCGTCTTTCATGTTACGAAAAAACCGGTGGATATCCAAGGGTTTTGACAGGTAACGGAATACATGGAAGCGCATGGCATCATCCAGATATTGGGAGTAAGAGGTAACAACAAAAATAATAATGTTGTCATTTGCCCTTTTTAATTCATTGCCGACATAGATGCCGTTGATTCCCGGCATCTCAATATCAAGGAAAAGGATATCTTTTTCCCCGGTGTCTGCAAGCAGCGATTCACCGTCAGAAAAGCAGGTGATTTCGGGACATTTTAAACTGATGTTTTTAAAAAAGTTCCTGATATATTTTTGAAGCTGTTCAACTACAAGCGAATCATCGTCACAAATGAGTATTCGCATTTTCGCACCTCTTTTCATTACATTTGCTATATATAAATTCTTTTACATTATACTATAAAGGATAAGAGAATACAAAAAAATTGCATGAAAAGGCATTTTTTAGAGGATTTTGGGGTTTGGAAAAAGAATCAGGAAGGTTAGGGTGAATATTGGAAGAATGACCAAATAGAGACAAAACATGTCGTTTGGTGCAGAAAGGGTTGAAGTTATGACAGAGACATGGATAATGAGAGTTGTCATTGACTTCAACAGAATTTTAAGGAAAAAGGAGTATGGTTATTGCTATGAAAAAGAACATTTCAAAAAAGATGTTTGCATTGTCTGTGCTTATGTCCGCCGGTATTCTGATGACTGGCTGTTCCGGTACGGCAGCAGAACCCTCTGAGAGCACACCGGCCGGAAGCTGCACAGAGGAGGCGCAGGAGAATGCCTGGAGTGCAGGAGGGGCGGAATCCGGAACAAACCATATCAGCGAGAAGTTGTCCGATCAGCTGGTTATTGACGCGGAGGTGGTTTTGCCGAAAGAGCAGGGATACAGCGTGTATGCGTTGACAGAGAAAGCGTTTCCGAGAGAAGAGTTGGATGTTTTTTCCGGAATGTCGGAAGCAGTCGTAACGGATCACCCGGAATGGACGGGAGCTTATTCCGCAGAAACGAAAGAGGGCGGATACTTTAGTACGGATCCCCTGGGTAATTTTACATATGCCAGGGACGAGGAAAGGGACGATTACATTGTATCTCTGGTGGAATCCGCATATTATAATGCCGGCAGTTGTTCTTTCCGGAAGGAAGAAATACAGGATTTGTCCTTTCTGAACGCAGAGGAAGCCGTTCAGATGGGAAAGGAAAAGGTGAAAGAACTGACAGGACAGGATTCGGAGGTTCTTGCTGCTTATGCCCTAAATCAAAAAGAACTAACGGAGTTGGATGAGAAGTACAGACAGACGCAGAACTACCAGGAAGATGCACAGAGAGGAAAAACAGCCACGGTCGATGACTGGTCGGACGCAGATGAGATGTACTATATGGAGTATGAACTGACGAAGGAAGGTCTGCCAATCTACAGCGGCATCAATGAGCCGGGCATATCCATGGCGGTGGAAACCTATTGGACGGCTGAAAGCCGGATTACGATGTTGCTTGATCAGGATGGGATTCGCTATATAGCCGTTAGGGGTGGATTTTTTGATGCCAGCCCGGAAGCAGAGGCGCAGACAATTATTTCAGCGGAGGCAGCGCTGGAAGCGGTAAAGGAAATTTATGAGAATACCATATTGGACTCGCAGGTTACAATCTCCCGGATATGGCTGGAGTATGTTGTTGTACCGGACTGGAAAGAGACGGAACAGTATAAGCTGGCGCCTTATTGGTGTGTGCAGATAGATTCGCCTTCGGGAAACAGCAGCGCCGAGCGAATCAATGCGATAACGGGAGGGAATCTGGCCTATGGAGAATAACAGGGTATTGCCCCGCCTGCTTGGTGCCGAATTTAAGAGAAGTCTGACAGTGAGATTTTTTCTTGTGCCGGTTGGTGTTGTGCTGTGTATCTGCCTGGACACCTGGAACCAAATACCATTTATGTGGACCTCCCCTGAGACTGTGGATGTATACTATTATTGGTGTAATTCTTTTATATTTGGCGGCTTTTATGGTATCTATGTGGTTCCAATGCTGGCGGCGCTTCCCTATGCAGTAAGTTTTTGTGAGGAATACAATACGAATATGCTGAGGATGCTGCTTATGAAAACAGGGAAGAAGAAATACTGCATGTCCAAGGTGCTTACAACGTTCCTCTCAGGAGCTCTTCCGGTATCGGCAGGTGGGATTGCCTTTATCCTTTTGGCAAATTCTTTTATTCAGTTGTTTCATCGAGCCAGATTGCCGGAGACAGAAGCTTTTCCTTTTTATGAATTTTTGTTGCAGGGTAATGTTGCCGGTTATTTTACAGCGGTTATCTTCCTTTTGTTCTTGACCGGAGGGTTATGGGCAACGGCAGCTTTGCTGGTATCGTCATATTTCCCTAATATCTATGTGACGGCGGCCTCTCCTTTGATTCTGTCCTTTTTGACAGGTCGGGCTTATTTTGTTTTGAAGATTCCTGTTGGACTCCGGTTGGATTTATGGCTGCAGGGCAGAAGCTCCGTCGGTACGGATCGGCTCACCATTTTGTGTTCTGCGTTGGTGGTGTTGGGACTGACTGTGGGATTTGGCGTCCTGTTTTACCGGAAGCTGAAAGGGAGGGTGAAGAATGAGTAAGGGAGTTCGGGTATTTTGCTTTCAGCTAAAGCAGGAATTAGTGCAAGTCAGGGTGCTGATTCTGTTCATGATTCTTGCTGTGTTTATCTATTCCTATCTGGAGCCGGTGGCTGATCTGGCGCAGGCGGCCTCAGAGAAAGTGAGTCCGTGGGCTTTTCCACATCTGATAAATGATTATATCTGCCAGATGGTTTTTCTGGTGAGTGCGGTTTTTCTGTTTAGCACAGCGCCCTTTGAAGGGAAGGCTCATTACTATATTATTCAACGTTCCGGGAGATTTTCATGGCAGTTGGGTAATGTACTGTATATTCTGGCATCTTCATTTTTGTTTGTGGGGGTTATATGGGTGTTTAGTGTTATCAGCCTGCTTTCACAAACCAGGTTTAGCGGCGACTGGGGAATCATCTGGGGGACGCTGGCAAGGACAAACGCGGGGAATCAGTATGGTGTACCGTTTACGGTGTTTGCTTATATTGTCGGTGTATTTTCGCCTGTGGAGGCGACTGCAATCAGCTTCCTGCTTGAGTGGGCGTGCGTTGCATGGATGGGGCTGGTGGTCTATTTGTTCAATTACATCACAAAAAAGATGACAGGGATATTGGCAATGTCATTTAGATAAGGATAACATTGCAGTTAGGATTCTTTTTACAGCGAGTAAACATTTTGTTTATTCGCTGTTTTTCTATATCCAAAAGCATTCAACGTAATAAATTTGTACGACAAACAGACAGATGCTTTCATCTGCCTTAAAAATGGTATATACTAATACTCGATTAAGCTGCTCTATATAGAAAGCTTATCGCTGACTGGGATTTGACTTTGCGAGGGTCTGTTCTCCCAGAACGTACAGGAAGAAGCTCATGTCCGATTAGATACTCTACATCGGGTGGGGCTTTTTCTTTTTTTATTGATAGAAAGTGACAGCAAATTCGCATTGCACGGGTATAATTCAGCTGATATATATGTTTGCAGCCAGCTTTTTGCTTGACAACAACATTAGTCGCTATAATCTCACAGAAATTATACAGAGTCATTCTTGACCATATTTCCTGCACAATATATTCTGGTTTCTTTGCATGAAACCGCGTTAATCCTAATGCATATTTTAACTCGCGAAAAGAGGTTTCTATTCCCCAGCGTTTCGCATATAACTGTTTGATTTCATCAGAACTAAATTTTTCCTGTGGCAGATTTGTAATAATACATTCATAAGAGTCTTGTGAGATTGGAAAACGCACCACTCTCATTTTTATTTCGTAAAACTTATTAGAATGCAGGTCAAGATAATCAAAAGGTGTTTTCTTCATAATTATTCTGTATTTTTGGGGATTTGCTTTTACTTCATCTGTCTGCTTTTTTGTGAGGGTAAGATTAACCCATTCGTCAAATTCATCACTCTCTGGCAGCATTGTCAGCCCCGAAGCTATTCCATTACTTGTTACATCTTTGACGCGTATTAAGTAATACATTCCTTTGTGTTCCGCATGAGCAAATATATTATAGTTCTCATAACCTCTGTCTGCGATAAAAATAGCAGTTTGACCACTGTATCTGTCAATCAGTTCACACATAGCACTATTTTCATTTTTCAATCGGGCAGGCTGGATAACTGCATCTGTGTATCTTCTGCTGCATAAATCATAAAAAGCGTTTAAATGCAGTTGGTTGGAGCCTTTTCTGTCAGGAAGCGGTTGAAAATAGGTTGTTTCATCTTTGGGATTGTTGGCAATGCATAAATCCGAACCATCACAGGCAATTAATCTAAGCCCTTTATATGCAGCATTATCATTAAAAGATTTAGTGAATTCCTGAAATAAGAATTCAAATGCTTCTGGCAGTATCTGTGCCCTGCGCTGGTTAAATGCTGAATTCGATGGCGTGGAACTGTCAAAATCAAAATATTCCAAAAGTTCATCTCTTAATGCTTTGCCTTCCATTGTAAGCATAAACTTCATTATCTCTTCAAATGACCATTTCTTTTTACGTGAAAAATCCGTTTCTGGATTCTTTGTAAACAGCCAACGGTAAGAATCCATTTCTGTAATAATGGATAATAGTTTTTGTTTTACCTCTGTAGAATAACTCATTGTGTAATCCTCCCTGCAATCAAGATAGTTCTTAATTACAAGGGCCGCTCTGACTATCTTTCTTTTTAGATAGTCAGAGCGGCCACACATTTGGTTCATCCTGTCAAGTGATTTATGAAATAATACAAAAAAAGAACAGGGTACATATTTCTACATACACTGTTCTTTGAATCGTCCTTATCTAAATGACATTGGGGATATTGGTGGCATCTTTTTTTGTATTTCTGGATGTAATGATCTACAATTCATGGACACCAAAGGCGTACCTTTTCTCGCCGGTGACGTTGGCACAATTGAAGGTGATGTCAGGGAACAACCTGTCTTATGGCGTATCTTTGGAATATGCGGTGGTGTTCTTTGCAGTGACAATCACGCTTTTTATTGTGATTTGCCTGGGGTCGGGAACTAAAAAAATAAAGAAATGGGGACAGCAAAAATGAATGGCAGAAGGATTATCTTTAAAAATGTCTCTAAGACAATAGAGGAGCAGACGGTATTGAAGGACATTAATCTGGAGATACCAGAGCGGGGGATTTATGGGATTGTGGGAAGGAACGGTTCTGGGAAGACGGTGCTGATCAAGTGCCTCTGCGGGTTTATGTCTGTCACGGAAGGTGAGATATGGGTCGGAGAAAAACAGGTCGGGCGAGATGTGGAATTTGTCGAGGATATTGGCTTCATCATCGAGACACCAGGATTTTTGCCCAGAGAATCCGGATATCGGAATTTAAAATATCTTGCCTCCATCCGAAATGTGGCTGGAAAGGAGCGGATCAGGGAGTGCATCACCATGGTTGGTCTTGACCCTGACGATAAGAAATGGGTTGGGAAATATTCCCTGGGGATGCGCCAGCGGCTGGGTATTGCACAGGCTATCATGGAAAATCCCAGTCTGATTATCCTTGACGAGCCCATGAATGGACTGGATAATCACGGCGTGGAAGAGATACGAAAACTTCTGCTTGGGCTGAAAGAGGAGGGAAAGCTAATCCTCATCATCAGTCATAACTGGGAGGACATCAGGCTGCTCTGTGATAGGGTGTATGAGATGGATATGGGAGTGCTGACACAAATAAAGTAAAATATGATATAATTTTTTCTTGTGAGATTTTCGTAACATTTCAATGATACTATCCATGATAGAAGAATAGAACTGGAAGGATGTGAACGTATGCGGCTCTTAGTGGTGGAGGATGACCGGCTTTTGAACAATACACTGTGCTACAATCTTTCTGCGTCCGGCTATACTGTAGATTCCGCTGTGACAAGTGCGGAGGCGGTTCGTTTCTTTGAAGCGCAGGACTATGACCTGATTGTGCTGGATGTGAACCTGCCGGATGGAAACGGGTTTGATTTCTGCGAACAGATCAAGGAGCGCCGCCCTGATACTGCTGTGATTTTTCTGACGGCAAATGACATGGAAAGCGATATGCTGAAAGGGTTTGAGCTGGGCGCGGATGATTATGTAACAAAACCCTTTCCCATCAGTGTATTCCGTAAAAAGATATCGGCTCTGCTTGGCCGCATCCAAAAGCAGACAGGCGGCGACTGCTATGCGGACGGTACGCTGTCCATCAATTTCTCGGAGCTGACCGCAGAACTGTCCGGGGAGTCAATTACGTTTACGCCGCTAGAATATAGACTGCTGAAAGTGCTGGTGAGAAATCCCAAAATCGTTTTGACCCGTCAGATGCTTCTTGAAAAGCTGTGGGATGCGGACGAAAATTTTGTGGATGAACACACTCTGACGGTTACGATCAGCCGCATCCGGGGTAAAATTGAAGTGGACGGCCTGCAATATATCAAAACAGTTTACGGCATGGGCTATATGTGGATTGGAGGGCTGAAAAAGTGAAAGGGCTTTCTGTCAACCGGGCCTGTGCCATAGGGACTGCCTTTTTATGTGGCATTTCGCTGGCTGCCCTTGCTACGGTGTATCTGCTTACCGGGAACCTGATTCTTGTCTGGCTGGGCCTGCTGTTTACCATTCTGGTTTTTGCCTGCGTTGCTGTTTTTGTGGCGTTTCTCCGCCGCAAGCTGGTATTATTTTCGGACAGCCTTTGCCGGACGATGGATGATATGCTGGATGGGGCGGCCCCACCGCCGCAAATTCATGAGGAAGAAAATCTGTTTTACAAAATCAATCATCGGCTGCTGCGTCTGTATGAAGTCATGCGGGAGAATCGGGAGCGTGTGGCGAAGGACCGGGCTGATTTGCAGGAACTGATTTCCGACATATCCCATCAGGTGAAAACGCCGATTGCCAACCTCCAGATGGTAAACGCCACGTTGCTTGAACAGTCCGTGCCGGAGGAAAAACAGCGGGAGTTTTTACAGGCATCCAGCGGACAGCTTGATAAGCTGGATTTTCTTATGCAGGCTATGATAAAGACCTCCCGGCTGGAAACCGGCGTGATTTCTCTGGACAGAAAAATACAGCCGCTCTATGATACCCTTGCGGCGGCGCTGGGCGGTATCCTGCTTAACGCCGAAAAGAAAAATATTCATGTAAGTGTGGATTGCCCGCCTGATCTGGCGCTGGCCCATGACAGGAAATGGACCGGCGAGGCCCTGTTCAATATTCTGGATAATGCTGTAAAGTACACGCCGGAGGGCGGCACGATTCGCGTCACCGTCCAAAGCTGGGAGCTGTATGTGAAAATCGACATTGCGGACAGTGGGAAGGGAATTGCGGAAAACCGACAGGGCATGATCTTCAAACGCTTCTACCGGGAAGAGGAAGTACACGATGTGGACGGCATCGGCATCGGGCTGTATCTGGTTCGTGAGATCGTCACCATGCAGGGCGGCTATATCAAGGTATCTTCCGCTGTGGGATACGGCTCTGTATTTTCCATATTCCTTCCCTATGGTTAAAATTCCGGAAACGGGAGAGTGAAAGATTATATCATCCAAACTCGTTTTCCTTATTGGACGTGGTATAATTCCCAACGATGAAAACGCTTTGATGGAATTTACCATTTATTCTGATGTGGGGGAAAATGACCTTCTGGACTGGGGAATGGCAAAAACAGTCTGTGTAACCGTGGTGGATAATTATCCGTTAGATACGCTTCCGCTTGATTCTACACCGGAATACTTATTTTTTATGGTGATTCCATGGTCAATGAACGCTGATTTTGACGGATTAACGGGACTTACTAAATCAGGTCTGACTTTTTGGACAGATACGCCTACGCAGACAATGGCGCAGATTCAGTCTGAAATTACAGATGCGGGGATTGCCTATGATTATACGCTTATAAATCTATCTTCCGCAGTTGATCTGTTCCGGAGCATCACTTTTGTTGTAGATGTGTTTATTTACGCCTTTGGAGCTATGATTTCATTGATTGCGGTTGCAAATGTATTTAATACGATTTCAACAAACATCCGCATCAGGAGGCGGGAACTTGCCATGCTGCGTTCGGTTGGAATGTCGGAACATGGTTTTAACCGGATGATGAATTTCGAGTGTTTCTTTTATGGATTGCGCACGATTCTGTTTGGAGTGCCGATTGCAGGTATTCTTTCATGGCTGATTTATAAAGGGCTGGTTACGAATGAACAGCTTGAAAGATTTTCGTATCGTTTTCCGTGGCAAAGCATGATAATCAGCATATTAGGTGTATTTTGTATTGTTTTTATTACAATGTTGTATGCTACCAGCAAAATCAGGAAAGAAAATATTATTGATGCACTTAGAGATGACATGGCTTAGCAAGGATGGGAAATGTTATTATTTAGAAATATTTTCTGCCATTTTGCAGGCAGCTTGATAGTCTGGCTGCAAGATGGCATAAGGAGTATATTATGTGGCAGTTTGCATTTTTTGTATTTTTTGTTTCAGTCTGCATATTCGCAGGAATTATGTTTCATGATTCCAGAACATTATGGAGTGGAGCCTCGTTTTTGATTATGATGATGTGTCTGGCGATATTTTTGTTGTTTGTCTTATACCAATGTTCAGAATGGCTGGCAGCGCATGCTTTAGTGATTGGAATACTGATTGTTATGTTTGTTTTAGCAGTAGGCAGTGTGGCTTTGTTTCCAGTGGCTTTGATTCTTGTGTTCTTTATAGAAGGGGTAAGAGTTATTAGACATGAAGGAATAAAACCGACAAATCTATTATCAATGTTGTTTTCTGTTCTGTTATGTATTTATCTGGCGGTCTGGCCGGTAATTGGAAACTTGGGAAAGAATACATTAGGTACAATGCTGTATAAAATTATTAGTTTCATAGTAGTATATATATTGTTGGTGCTGGCAGTGTATTCACTTTCCGCAGTGCTCAATCTTCTTCACTTAAAAAAGAAAAGAAACGCAGATTACATTATTGTACTGGGGGCAGGAATTATTGGAAGCAGGGTTACGCCGTTACTTGCAGCACGGATTGAAAAAGGAATAGAATTGCTGTGCTATAATCCAAATGCTGTACTGATTATGTCTGGCGGACAAGGTTCAGGAGAGGATATTCCAGAAAGTAAAGCTATGGCAGATTATGCGATTGATAAAGGCGTAAGTGCGGAAAAAGTCATTTTGGAACAGAAATCTGTGTCCACGGAGGAAAACCTACGGTTTTCGAGAAAACTGATAAATAAACAGAATCCACAAATTATAGTTGTCACAACTGCTTATCACATGTTCAGGGCGTTAATACTGGCAAAGAGGCAGGGAATAAGATGTGTGGGTTTCGGTTCTAAAACAAAATGGTATTTTACACTGAATGCTTTTATCCGGGAATTTGTTGGATATTTAAGTCTGACATGGAAAAAGCATATTCTTGTGATTGGAATAAATGTATGTATTGTAATAGCAGTGTATAGATTTAAGTAAAAACAATGAATATAACAGTCATTTCACAGTGCATGGGTATGACATTGAAGTGAAGGACACCCTGATTGCGGAAGCGGTAGGGAAATGCGTTTTGTAATAGATTGCTCGGACTTATTATGAGGGAGCAGGAACGGTTCGGAACGACAGATGAGCCGTGAAAAAATGACAACAATGGATTTGAAAAAAGAGCGTAAATGGAATAGAGCAGAATTTTTATCAGAACAATGTATCAACGAACAAGTATAACAGGAGCAAGGCACAGTATCAAATGACAGCGGCCTGACCACGTGGTACAAAGACAAGACATTGGAAGAATGGGCGTTGACAGCACCAAAATATACAGATCCGGCAACGGGTCTCTCATGGTATGTTATAGACGGCAAACAGCCATATATGACAGGGGAAGATACTGAAAAATTTTGGGAAATGTGCAAGGAGACGGGAGAATATCCGGTGAAAAAATTTGCGGAAATGACAGGAATGATACAGTACCTTGATGATAATACGGTTGCTTACGTGGGTGATAACGTTACCGTAATCAAGTTAAAGGACGGGAAGAAACTGGAGATTGATACTTCATCCATGACATATGACATGATCATGAATATGTTCAAGAATCTGCCGAAAAGCGGGAATTACTTTGACAGCTCATATTAGCAGAAGAATATCCAGAAAGCTATGTTTTCCTCAGAGCAGTGATGCTTTACATATTCCCCCATAGATACACTGACAAACACAGGGGTTCAAGTATGAAAGGAGAAAATCATGAAATCGCAGATGATTCCAAAGCAAGCATATATTCCGCCGTTTGACTCTCAAGCAATCAAGGTTCAGCACATTGAATATTTTGACCCGCCCTATCAGGAATATCATGGAGAAAAAATCACAGAACAGGTGATAGCGGAGGTCTTAAAGAAAATTCCCAGTGGAATCAATATTTATTTATTCTTAGACCCATGCGGAGAGGATAATTGGCTTGAAGTAAACTGTGACGGCAAATGGATCGCAATCTGGTTTTGGGGCGATTTGGGAGAAAACACTTATTTTTCTTATAATCCTGCATTTGTGGATACTGCCGGCCAGGTCAGCAAAATGGATTTTTCAGACAAAAGTATATATACAGATCTTAAAAGCGGAGGTCAGTCGCCGATTGCCAAAATTCATGCGCTTACCGATATTGAAACGGGTATCAAGGCAGTTGAATATTTTATTCGGACAGGGGCGTTTTATCCAGGAATTGATTGGCTCCATGAGTACATATAGCTGTGCCTGCTATCAAGCGCCGCAAAGTACACGCCGGAGGGCGGCATCGACATCGGACTGCACCTGGCCCGTGAGACCGTCACCATGCAGGGTGTCTACATCAAGGCCACTTCTTCGCTGGGACAAGGCTCTATGGTTTCCATATTTCTGCCCCGCAGATAAAGTTTCAAAATCCAGCCGCTTGTAACATTTCTGTGACAATTGCCTGTTACAATATTAGCCTTGTAAATAATTTAGATTAGGAGGAACCAATCATGGGACTGTTTTCCAGAAAACCGAAAGCGCCGGAGTACGATCCGGCAGACTGCGCGGCGAAGAAAAAACGGCTGCGGGAGATTTTTAACGAAACTGTGAAGGATGGCGACAGCTACGAAGTTCTCTACGCCTGTATGTATTCTTCCAAATTTGAGGAAGGATTTGTCTTTGATACTAATACTACCACGTTCTGTTTCTATGTTATGGGCTACCGGCGAAGTGATTTTTGCATTGTGCTGATCCAGGTGGACAGTGCGCTGGAGAACCACTCGGAGGCGGTGTTCCTCGATATGGACAGTATTGTCAATGTGTCTTATGACCCTAAGATCACCAAAGCCTGTCTGGAGTACAGAAAGGACTACGGCAGTTTTGGGGAACTGCTGGACATTGGCGGCACCAGCAGCAAAACCATGTATGGCCCCAAGAACATCCATCAGCCGGAAGAAAAGGAACGGTTCCTGGACTTTTTGGAGGCTTTCCGGGCCAGATTGGAGCAGAAGGGGTATAAGCTGGATAAATGGAAACGGTAAACTGGAATTTGGAGGTATAGAAATGGTTGACGTAAATATGCCTAACACATTACTCGTAAATGGAAAAGAATATAAGATTATTGGGCTTTTGGGAAAAGGTAAAGGCGGTTATTCTTATTTAGCAAGCGATGGAGAGCAACAGTATGTTTTAAAGCAGATACATCACGAGCCATGCAGTTATTATCAGTTTGGCAATAAGATTCAGGCAGAGATAAATGATTATAATAGACTGAAAAAAATTGGTATCAGAATCCCCGAAATGATAGATGTTGATATAGTGAATGAAAGGATTTTGAAAGAATATATCGAGGGCAGAACCATATATGAACTTGTAAAATCTGATTGTATGAAAAACGAATACATAGAACAGATAAAAGATATGTGCAGTCTGCTCTATCCCGCAAACACCAACATTGATTATTTTCCCACAAATTTTGTGGTGCAGAACAGATTGATATATTATATTGATTTTGAATGTAACGATTATATGGAAGAATGGAATTTTGAAAATTGGGGGATTTTGTACTGGTCAAAAACAGAAGAATTTCTGAAATATTTGGCTGAACATTCGCAATGATAAATTCCAGTTTGTTGAGTGATCAATCTACATGTTCAAAATTCAAACCAAGGGGGCTATTTGATGGAAACGCAATTTCCTTCCTTTTCGACATCTAAAACGCTTGTAAACATCGCTGCCTATTTTCTGTTGTTTTTGGCTGGAGATTTGGCGAACAGTATCATTTTTGACCGGCTTTTTTCACTTGTCAAATTCCAGAATGCAAGTTTCTATGTCATATTGAGAATGTTGGGCTGTACTTTTGTTACCGCGTTTCTCTTTTGGCTTTACACAAACAAAGCTCTGCATTTGAAGATGAGTGATTTCAAAATCACATGGAACATCCAAGGCTGGGGCATTCTTTTATCCACTCTCTTGCCTGCCTTTGTTGTCATTGTTTTTCTGGCCATTGGTAAAGCAGAAACACATATGCCTGCGCCCAGTGAAAGCGTCTTTATCGTAATCGCTTCTATGATTACCGCTTTAAAAGCCGGTGTGCTGGAGGAAATGTTGTTTCGCGGTTTCATCATGACGCTGCTTGAGCGAAGATGGAATCAATACGCTGCTATACTGGCGCCATCGCTCCTTTTTGGTTTGGCGCATATTCCGTCTATGGAATACTTTACGATTGCAGGTGTTTTGCTTTTAGTGATAAGCGGTACGCTGGTCGGTGTTATGTTTTCGCTTGCTGCTTATAAAGGAAATTCCATCAGCAATGGGGCGCTTATGCACGCTGTATGGAATTTTGTTATGGTCACAGACATACTACACATCACCACCGCAGAGGGAGCGTATGGCAATCCGATCTGTTCCGTTATCATTCCTTCGGACAATATATGGCTGACGGGAGGCGGATTTGGTGTGGAGGCTTCTTTGATTGCTGTGACCGGATATGCCCTTGTCTGCGCTTTTCTTACATTTAAGAAATAACCCTCAATCAAACGGCTGCCTTGAACTATTACAGTATTGTAACATTTCAAGGCGAAAAACCCAGCCATCTGTGACATTTCTGTGAGGATTGGCTGTTAGGATAACGGCATCACAGAAAGGATGGTGTTTATCATGAGCATTTTGCAAACAACCGATCTAAAAAAACACTACGGCACAGAGCCGAATGTTACAAAGGCGCTGGACGGCGTGACTCTCTCCATTGAACAGGGGGAGTTTGCCGCCATCGTGGGGACCTCCGGCAGCGGCAAGTCCACACTGCTGAACATGATGGGCGGGCTGGATGTGCCTACTTCCGGCAGCGTCAAGGTGAAAGACAAAGAGCTGGCCGGCCTGAAGGATGAACAGCTCACCATTTTCCGCCGCCGCAACATTGGCTTTATCTTCCAGAATTACAACCTTGTCCCCGTTCTGAACGTCTATGAAAACATCGTCCTGCCCGTGGAGCTGGACGGCGATACGGTCGATCAGAAGTTCATGGACGAGGTGGTGCGCCTGCTGGCTCTGGAGAATAAACTGAACAGTATGCCGAATAATCTTTCCGGCGGGCAGCAGCAGCGTGTGGCCATCGCCCGCGCCCTGGTCTCCAAGCCTGCCATCGTCCTGGCGGACGAGCCAACCGGCAATCTGGACAGCCGGACCAGCGCCGATGTGATGGGGCTTCTGAAAGTCACCAGCAGCAAGTTCCGCCAGACATTGGTGATGATTACCCACAACAACGAGATCGCCCAGCTTGCCGACCGCATTATCCGCATCGAGGACGGCAGGATTTCCCAGTAAGGAGGGCGCAGACATGAACGATATTTTATTCGGAAACAACAACGGCGCAGTCATGAAAAGACTGTCCGGCCGCTACTACAAGGCCAGCAAAAGCCGGAACATCATTGCGGTTATCGCAATCATTCTGACGACGATCCTGTTTACCACGATTTTCACCCTGGGTTCCGGCCTGCTGGACACGGTTCACGACCAGAACATCCGCAAGGCAGGCGGCGATGGTCAGGCGGCTCTGACCTATATCAGCGACGAGGTTTACAACAATGTGGCGGGCAGTCCCCTGATCGAACGCATCGCTTATGCAAAGGCAGTTTCCTACCGGCTGAAAAATCCGGGCCTGGAACGCTGGCGGTCTGACCTGTGGTATATGGATGATACCGCCCTGGAGTTTGCCCGCTATACCCCCACAACAGGCCGTCGGCCGGTCGCGGAAAATGAGATTATCGCAGACACAAAAACGCTGGAGGCTCTGGGCGTTCCGGCACAGGTTGGGGAAACGGTTTCGCTGACCTATGAGGTCAAGGGCATTGTGTATACCACAGATTTTACTCTCTGTGGCTTTTGGGAAACCGACAGTTTGAGCAACATCGGGCGGCTGATCATATCAAAAGCCTTTCTTGACGCTCATTCAGACATTCTGACCTATACCTACCCCGTGGACAACGACTATTCCGGTGTTGTGACCGCCTACATCATGTTTCAGGGCAGAGGCGATGTGGAAAGCCGTCTGCATCAGCTTCTTTCCGAAGCTGGCTATACCTGCGACACTATGGGCGGCAGTCCGGGGGACAGCAGTTATATCATTGCGGGCATCAGTCCCGCTTACCAGAGCGGCGCATTATCAGAAAACCCTGCCATGCTGATTTCCGGCATCGTGGGCGTTCTGCTGATTATCATAACGGGCTATCTGATTATCTACAACATTTTTCAGATTTCCGTCATTCAGGATATTCAATCCTATGGGCAGCTCAAGACCCTGGGTACAACACAACGCCAGATCCAGCGGCTGATTAACCGGCAGGCCATCAGGCTCTGTGCTGTCAGCATCCCCATTGGACTACTGATTGGCTTTGTGATTGGGCGTGCCCTGGTGCCGTTCCTGATGAATGGCACAACCTATACTGCCGACGCCGGGATTAGTGTGACGGTCAATCCGCTGATCTTCATTGGCTCCGCCGCCTTTGCCCTGCTGACCGTTTTTATCAGCGTCCGCAAGCCGGCCAAAATCGCCGGAACGGTTTCGGCCATTGAGGCCATCCGCTACACGGAAAACGACGCGGCAGCATTCGGAAGCCGCAAGGTCACGGACAAGAAGTCCACCCACGGCGCGAAGCTCCACTTCATGGCTCTGGCTAACCTGGGCCGCAACCGCAAACGAACCGTGCTGGTCATCGTGTCCATGACATTAAGCATTGTTCTGTTCAATACGGTATTTACCCTGTCCGGTGGATTTGATATTGACAAGTATATCGAGAAATTTTTGAATGTTGACTTTGTGATTTCCACTGCGGACTATTTCCAGTACCAGTTTGAAAAGAGCGAAGGCGATCTGACGGAGAGCTTTATCCAGGCCGTCCGGCAGAATGAAAACTTTGACGACGGCGGCAGGCTCTATACCTCCCGCCTTTTGGAAGAAAACTTTTCTACCGACCACGCCGCATTTACAAACTACAATAAAGACGAGAACGGAAATCCTTTTGTGGACATATACGGCGCAGATGATTTTGTTCTGAACACGATGGAGGCGGTAGAGGGAACCATCGACCTGGAACAGCTGAAAACAGGCAAGTATATCCTGTTGAGCGTGGAATGTACAGATGATGGAACGGTGATCGACAATCCGAATATCCATGTTGGAGATACCATCCAGCTGAACCATATCCGAAAGGACGGCCTCTCCGATACCATTGGGGAGAGCTATGAATTTACCATTATGGCAAAGGTCCGAAAAAACGAAAACACCACTACTACCCGCAATACCGGCGCTTCAAGACTCTATCTCCCTACGGAAATTTATCTGCCCCTCTGCGACCAGCCGCACCTGGTCAACTTCCCCTTCAACGTGAAGCCGGGGACAGAACCAGCTATGGAGGAGTTTTTGAAAAGCTATATCGACAGCGTGGAACCCAGTATGGACTTTGAGTCCAAATCGACCTATGTCAGCTCCTTTGAGGGCCTGACCTCCCTGATTATCACCATCGGCGGGGCGTTGAGCATCATCATCGGGATCATTGGGATTACAAACTTTGTCAACTCCATTCTGACCAGTGTCATCACCCGCAAAAAGGAATTTGCCATGCTGCAAAGCATTGGCATGACCGGAAAGCAGTTAAAGCGTATGCTCTCCTTTGAGGGGCTGTACTATGCGGCGGGAACAATCATCACATCCGCCGTCCTGGGGGCTTTGTTCTCGGTGGTAATCGTAAGGGGCATTTCCAGTGGGATTTGGTTTTTCACCTACCAATTTGTCATGTGGCCCATGCTGGCGGTCTATCCGTTCCTGCTCCTTTTAACGGCTGCAATACCGGCGCTTATGTACCGGCAGATTGCAAAGGTCAGTATCATCGAGCGGCTGCATCAAAACTGAATGCTCGTCTGGAAGCCGGAGGCAGGTTGCCTCCGGTTTCCGAATGTCAGTCTATTTACTTTTTAAGATAGAATAAAACGAACGGAGGAGTTTTTATGAAACAGTTTTTATGTGGAATCCTGGCGTTGGCCTGTCTTGCAGGTCTGACCGCCTGTGGCGGAAAAGAAGAAACGCCCGCATCGGCTGCCAACGAGGGGACGGCACAGGAGCAGAGCCATATCTATACGACCCAGGTACAGTACACCGGCGAGGACGACCCTGTGCAATATCTGGAGATCGCGGCCCGCAGCGCCCATCTTCTTGCCGAACTGGAGGACAAAGCGGGGGCCTTCGTTGCGGACTTCTACAACTATCAGGCTATGGATGATGCGAGTACGCCGCTCTATACCATGAATGGGATGCAGTTTGCGGAGGAAATCGACCCTAACGGACGCTGTATTCGCGTGAGCAGGAACTACTTTGTGCATAACCCAATCGAAACCGCAGACGGCAGTGATTTGACGGGACAGTTTGTTTATGACGATCTGACGCTGAATCTCCTGGTGCCGGAAAAATATCGGGATATGGAAGATGATATTGTCGAAGCACATCGGGATCGCTTTTACTTTGAAAAGGTCGAAGCGGAAAACGCCTACAATCAGGAGGCCGGAATCAGTGAAAGAATGAATATTGCAAAAGAGGACCTAAAAATTAACATTATTTATGTAAAAGACGGTCAGAATTATTTTTCCTTCCGTTCAGACTGCGCCCAGCAGACTGGCTGTAAGGTGGAGGACCCCGTTGTGCAGATTTACACCGGCAATATCCATTGCAATTATGCCCACAGCTTTATGAGTCAGTGGGTCTATATTCCCTCGGAGGCGGAGAGTGCAAAGGAGGCTTATCGAGAAATCTCGGACATGATTCGCTCCTGCGGGGCGGAGGAAAGCGTACAGAAACTAAAGGCAGTTGTTATGGCAAATTCATAGGGGAAAGAGACACAGCAAATGAAACGATTATTTTTATTGGAAGATGATTTAAGTTTAATCAGCGGTCTGTCTTTTGCCGTAAAAAAAGAGGGATATGAAATAGACGTTGCCCGTACCACACTGGAAGCTGATACGTTATGGGTAAATGATAAATATGATTTAGTCATTCTGGATGTATCGCTTCCCGATGGTTCCGGCTTTGATTTTTGCAGAAAGATACGCCTGACTTCAAAAGTGCCTGTCATATTTCTTACTGCTGCTGATGAAGAAACAGATATTATTATGGGGCTTGATATTGGGGGCGATGATTATATTACAAAGCCTTTCAAGCTGGCAATATTTATGTCAAGGATTAACGCATTGCTCCGCAGGAGCGAGAATTTCAATACCGCTGTTACAGAACTGAACTCCAACGATATAAGCATAAGACTTCTAAAAGGAGAGGTTTATAAACGGGGGAAACTGCTTGATTTGACGGCGAGTGAATATAAATTGTTATGCCTGTTCATGGAAAACCCCGACCAGATACTTTCCCCGGAACAGATTTTAGGAAAACTATGGGATTGCAGCGAAAATTATATAGACAATAATTCTCTTACTGTTTATATCCGCAGGCTTCGTACAAAAATTGAGGACAATCCGGGAGAACCCAAAAGGATTGTTACTGTTCGCGGTATGGGCTACAAATGGAATACGGAGGAACCGGGGATATGATGAAAATATTTGCAAACAGAAAAATCAAAATCCTTTTTGCCAGTATGGTTTTCTCTATCGTGTTTTTTACGTTACTTTCAGTATTATTAGCGGCTTTTGCGGGTAGAAATGCGGCATATTACGTCATAATCTGCGGCGTATGTATGGGATCTGTCATATTGCTGCTTTGTTACGGGTATTTTAGGGAACAGCATAAAATCATGGAAAATGCCATATCGCAGATTACAGAATATATTTCCGGCAACAAAGACATTACCATTGAGTGTAACGACGAGGGCGAGCTATACAGGCTGTTCCATGAAGTTAATTCTTTGGTTGCAATCCTGAACGCTCATGCCGAGAATGAAAAAAGTTCAAAAAAATTTTTACGAGGTACCATATCGGATATTTCACATCAGCTAAAGACACCGCTTGCCGCCCTCAATATTTACAATGGCATTATACAGGGCGAAGCAAAAGAACAGGAACTTCCGACAATACAGGAATTTAGCCAGCTTTCCGAGCAGGAGCTTGACCGTATCGAAACCCTGGTACAGAGCCTTTTGAAAATTACGAAGCTGGACGCGGGTACGATTGTGTTAGAAAAGTCATTAGAAAATGTGTCCGAGCTTGCAGAGAATGTAAAAAAGCATTTCCTGTTTCGTGCCGAACAGGAGGGAAAAGAAATCTGCTTATCAGGCAATGAAGAAATCTCACTTTTATGTGACCGCAACTGGATAATCGAAGCAATCAGCAACCTTGTAAAGAACGCCCTTGACCACACTGAAAATGGCGGTATGATCCGTATTGAGTGGCGGGCGTTCACTTCTATTGTTCAGATTACCGTAAAGGATAACGGCAGCGGCATACACCCGGAGGACTTGCACCATATTTTCAAGCGGTTTTACCGCAGCCGTTTTTCTAAAGACACGCAGGGTATCGGGCTTGGACTGTCATTAGCAAATGCGATTGTGGAAGCCCATAATGGAACGATTGAAGCAGACAGTACATTAGGCAGCGGAACCTCTTTCACAATGAATTTCCTGATTCCTACAAAATTGTAGGCTGATTGTAATATTGGTGTAGGATTTTTCTGTTATAGTGGGGCTATCAAAACAGAAAGAGGTGTTTACACATGAACTTATTGGAAGTCAACAATATCTGTAAAACATATGGAAGCGGCGAAACTGCCGTACACGCTTTGAAAAAAGTGAGCTTTTCCGTTCCAAAAGGCGAGTATGTGGCTATCGTTGGAGAATCCGGCTCCGGAAAAAGTACGCTGCTCAATATGATAGGCGCACTTGATACGCCTACATCTGGAAAGGTAACGATTGGCGGCAAGGATATTTTTTCCATGAACGACCGCAAACTTACCGTTTTCCGCCGGAGGAATATCGGATTTATTTTTCAGGCGTTCAATCTTGTGCCGGAGCTTACCGTTGAGCAAAATATTATTTTCCCGGTGCTGCTTGACTATCAGAAGCCGGACAAAAAATATCTGGAAGAACTGCTTACTGTTCTTAATCTGAAAGAACGCCGTAACCATTTGCCGAGCCAGTTATCTGGCGGACAGCAGCAGCGTGTGGCAATCGGACGCGCCCTTATCACGCGCCCGTCGTTAATCCTTGCCGACGAGCCAACAGGAAACCTTGACACGCAGAACAGCAGCGAAGTCATTGCCCTGTTAAAAGAAGCGTCAAGGAAGTATGAGCAAACCATTATTATGATTACTCATAATAGGAACATTGCACAGAGCGCAGACCGAATTTTACAGGTATCAGACGGTGTGCTGACCGATTTAGGGAGGTGCCGCGAATGAAAAGCTATTTAAGCCTTATCCCGATTTCCGCAAAGGTTCACAGGCGGCAAAGCCGCATGACACGCATTTGCATTATTCTTGCTGTATTCCTTGTAACTGCAATCTTTTCTTTGCTGGAGATGTGGACAAACGGACAGATAACAGCAATGCGGAGTAATCACGGAGATTGGCATATTGTTCTTCAAAATATGCCAGAGGATAAAGCCGAACAGATTATAGATAATTCTGATGTGGCATACTCCTCATGGTATGATGTAATAAATGAAAATGCAGATTGCAACTATTATATCAACGGAAAAAATGTTGTGCTGTATGGCGTCGAAGAAGCCTACGTCACAGATATGATGAATTATCCGTTGGAAGGCTCCTACCCACAAAATGAAAAGGAAATTGCCATTAGTGCAGACGCAAAGGAGCTTTTCAAAGTCCAGATAGGCGATGATATTACTCTTAATACGCTCGCAGGCGATTTTACTTATACAATATCAGGATTTTATGAAGATGATGAGGAATTTAACGACATTATTGACGGAACCTGTATGTATATGTGCAAAGCTGCGTTTGATGAAGTGAGAAATTTGAATGGCATAGAACCTACATCTCAATTTTATATTCGGTTTCAAAGTGAGAACGGTTTGAAAAAAACGATTGCCAGTATAAAAGAGCAATATTCGCTCACTTCTGAAAATATTAGTGAAAACACGCCCGTTTTGAGCCTGTTAGGGGCGAGCAGCAATGAAAGCGTAAATGAACTCTACCCTTTGGTGATAGCTTGTTTTGTCATTATACTAATTGCAGGAATCTTTATGATTTCAAGCTGCATGAACAGTAATGTTGCCCAACGGACAAAATTTTTCGGAATGATGCGTTGCATTGGTGCAAGTAAACAACAGATTGTACGTTTTGTAAGGCTTGAAGCACTGAATTGGTGTAAAACAGCAATTCCTATTGGTTGTGCGTTAGGAACGGTAATTTGTTGGGTATCGTGTCTGATACTAAAATTTATCGTAAAAGGCGAATGGGTAGATATGCCACTATTTTCAGTAAGTATAAGTGGTATCCTCTGTGGGGTAGCCATAGGTATCATTACCGTGTTTATTGCAGCACAATCCCCGGCTAAACAGGCAGCAAAAGTTTCGCCCATAGCAGCAATATCCGGCAACGCAGAAACAAACAAAAAAATCGTCCATGCGGCAAATACAAGGCTTTTCAAAGTGGAAACTTCCCTTGGTGTCCACCATGCAACAGGAGTTAAGAAAAACTTAGTCCTTATGACAGGCTCCTTTGCCCTTACAATTATGCTTTTTTTGACTTTTTCCGCTTGTCTTGATATTGTTCACAGGCTGCTTCCATCAGTGAGTGATTTAACTCCGGACATTACGGTTACCAGTCAGGATGAGTCTAATTCCATAGATAAAAGCATATCAGAAGAAATTTCCGGAATATCGGGGGTAGAGTCTGTTTTTGGCATGATGTATAGCATGAGCTATCCCGCAGAAATTAACGGGAATATGTCAACGGTTGATTTATTTTCCTATGGAGATACCATGATGGACAACTTCAGGAAATCCGTTGTAAGCGGAAATATAGCAAAAGTGTATGGAAATTCTCAATATGTCATGGCAGTCTACAGTAACCATACAGGACTGGATGTGGGAGATAAAATAAAAATAGGTTCCGAAGAACTTGAAGTTGCGTGTGTTATGTCTGAGGGTGTGGGAAGCATCAGCGGTTCGACCGTTGTGGTATGTTCGGAAGAAACCTGCACACGTCTGATAGGCGAACAAGGCTATGCTATGGTAGGCATTGTATTAGAAAAAGATGTATCTGATGCAGCGGTAAACAAAATTTATGGACTGTCAGAAGGAAATGTAATTGCAGACAACAGAGAGGAAGATGATGAGATCAATGGTTCCTACTGGGTGTTCCGAATTGCGGCATACAGTTTCCTTGCTATCATTTCCTTAATAACCATTTTGAACATTATGAACAGTGTTTCAATGGGTGTGTCAGCAAGAATTAAACAGTATGGGGCTATGCGTGCTGTTGGTATGGGAAGCAGACAGGTTACAAAAATGATAACTGCTGAAGCAGCCACATACGCTGTCTGCGGTACGACTGTCGGAATTATACTTGGACTGCTGCTTCACTATCTGATTTACACAAAGGTTGTTATTACCCATTTTGGCGGCTCATGGAATATTCCCTTTACTACTATTGCCCTTGTACTTTTACTGGTTGTTTTTTCTTGTATTATATCAATTTATACTCCGGCAAAGCGTATACGCAATATGGCAATTACTGAAACTATCAATGAGCAATGAATGTAAGGTGAAAAGTCTTATATGTTAAATAGCACGCACGGTTTTGATTAGGGGTATGGGGAGTAATCTCCATACCCACTAGAGAAGATTCTTGCTCCTCTGCCGCCCTACTTCATTGTTGGAAGCTTCACAACAACAGTTACCCCATGAGGTTCTGTTTCGAAAAATTTGATCGTTCCCTTGTGGGCAGAAACAATCTGTCTTGCGATTTTCAAGCCGTTTCCATGAGGAATCCCGCTACCATTGCTTTGTGTGAAGCTAACACACTCTGCTGCGTTTAACATCCGTAAAGCAGTCTCGTCCATGCCTTTGCCAGAGTCCTGAACCATAAGTTTACACATTCTGTCAGTCAATTCAACCGAAACACAAATATGACATCCATCCGGATTGTGGGCAATGCTATTACCAATTAAGTTTTCCAGCATACGGGTAAGCAAAGTGTTGTCACCCTCAATTAGAATTGATTCAGCACCATCCCCTGCATAAAGGTCAATCACATACTGCTCGTCCAGATCGTTATTCATATAATCACTGATGACTTGCCTGGATAACTCAACCGGACTGACAGAGGTTTTTTGCAATGGCTGCATAGCATATTCCAGTCTTGACACAAGATTCAAGTCAATAATTAACTGCCGCAGCTTTTCCCCATGTTTACGAATTAAACCAGCCTGTTTCTGAACATCAGACGGAAGTGCGTCGTTGTCCTCGATTTCCCCGGCGTAGCCCAGCATGACCGACAACGGGGTGCGTATATCGTGGGAAATTCCACTGATCCAATCGGCGCGGGCCGTGTCTTTTTTGTGGAGCTGTTCACTGGCCCAGTTCAATTCCGCATTGATGTCCGTAAGCTCGCCGTGTTCCTCTAATTGAACCGGCTTACCCTGGGACATTGCGATGATACCTGTCAGAATGGGCTTTACCGCCTGTTCTACCCTGCGCGTGTTGCGCCACAGTAAAAACAGCATCAGTAAGATACTGACAAGAAATATGCCAAACACTGTGATGACCATAGCCCAAACATCGCCGGTTTCCATAGCAAAGTTGTATCGTTGCAGACTATTTACGGGATAGGCCAATACAAACAGTCCGGCTGGATGTTGCCAGACAAATACTGGATATTCCTGCAAGTACCATCTGCTGAATTGGGCAATCTGAGCGGCTGTATAAGAGCGGGGCAGATCATTCGGCATCTGTTCTTCCCAGATAACCGCGCCATCGTCGCTCAACAGCATGGCCCAGGCGTGGTTTTTGGACAGTATGCGGGACAAATCCGGTTCCGCCTCAATCACACCACTCACCTCTGACACCATAGCGGAGAGAGCAGATACCGACAAGTCGGGGGCAGAAGTACGGCAGTCAGCAATCACCCGGATTGCGACCGCAAGCGCAAGGTTCATCAACAGGAACAGCGCCAGAGCTGCGATTGTAGAAAGGAAATATTTCCGGAAAAACCTTTGTATCGGATTCAAAATGATCACCCCTTTACCACGAGTTTGTAGCCCAGGCCCTTGATGGTCAGGAGAGAGACTGGCACTGATGGAGTATCTTCGATCTTCTCCCGCAAGTGACGGATATGGGACATGAGCGTATTTTCATATCCTGTCCAGATTTCTCCGCAGACGGCCTGACATAGAGCGCCAATGGTGACGACACGCCCGGCATTCTCCGCCAGCTTCAGAAAAATTGCGTACTCCTTTCCGGTCAGAGAGAAAACCGTTTCGCCCCGGCGGACCTCCGCACGGTCTAAATCCACTGTGGATGCAGCAAGAATTACCGTCCGATTGCCGTCGGGATATGCCCGTTTCAAAATTGCGTTGACCCGCAGAAGAAGCTCCTTGGGCAGAAAAGGCTTGACCAGATAATCGTCTGCCCCCAGTTCCAGTCCTCGGCACCTGTCCTCGGCTTCTCCTTTAGCGGTCAGCATCAGGACGGGAATCCCGCTGATCTGACGGATTTCCCGCAGCAACTCAAACCCGTCCATGTCCGGCATCATCACATCCAGAATTGCCATTGCAGGCTTTTTCTTAAAAAATTCATCCAAAGCCGCTTCCCCGGAGGAAGCGGTTATGATCTGTGTAAATCCCGCCCGCTCAAAAATCGATCGGACCATAGCCAGCAGATCAAGCTCATCGTCCACAACAAGAATCGGTTTGTCTTTCACGCAGCACACCTCCCAACAGTTCCGACTGGGTGTATTATACCTCTTTTTTCATATCCTGCATAGGACAGCGTTCCAATCTCAAGGTAAATTCAAGTTTGCCGCAAGGTTCTCTCAAGGAGAAGGTGCTATGATAATGTCACAAACGACAAGGAGGTATTGCCAATGAATGACTGTATTATTGAGACGGCTGGACTGACAAAACTCTATGGAAGCCAGAAAAGCGTTTCCGACTTGAACATTCACGTCCGGCGGGGGCGGATTTACGGCCTGCTGGGCCGCAACGGAGCTGGGAAAACCACCACCATGAAAATGCTCCTGGGCCTGACGGCCCCCAGTTCCGGCGAACTGCACATTTTCGGTGAGGACATCCGCACCGCAGCCAGGGAAATTCTGCCCCGTGTGGGCAGCCTGATCGAGTCGCCGGGATTTTATCCAAACCTGACCGGAACGGAAAACCTGAAAATCTTTGCGGTGCTTCGGGATGTGAAACAGCATAACGCAATCCAAAACGCCTTGGAGCTGGTTGGTCTGCCCTATCGGGACAAAAAGCTCTATGCCCAGTATTCTCTTGGTATGAAACAGCGGCTTGCCATTGCCCTGGCCATCATGCACAACCCGGAGCTGTTAATTTTGGATGAACCCATCAATGGTCTGGACCCCATTGGCATTGCGGAGGTACGTTCCTTTATCCGGGAGCTGTGCGACGCCCAGGGCAAGACTATCCTGATCTCCAGCCATATCCTCTCCGAGATTGCGCTGCTGGCGGATGATATCGGGATTATTGACAAGGGGAAACTGCTGGAGGAAGAAAGCCTTGCAGAGCTGGAGAGCAGGAACGGCAAATACATCCGATTTATCCTTTCTGATGCGAATAGGGCATCCAGTTTGCTGGCCCGTCAGTTCAAGGCGCAGGACTATCAGATTGAAGATAAACACACGCTGTTCCTGATGGACACCTCCCTCCCCATGCCGGAGATGATCCGCTGTTTCGTGGAACATGATATTACTGTTTCCGAGGCCCATCTGTGCGAGGACACTCTGGAGGACTACTTCAAGAAGGTGACAGGAGGTGTTGGGATTGCTTAAACTGATCCAGTGTGAGTTTTGGAAACTGAAGCGGAAGCGGTTTGTGCTTCTGGTGGTGCTGGCAGCGTTTCTGTTTCCCCTTCCTGTGACGGCCGTAGCGATGACGCCCCGCATTATGGGGCGCTATGACACGAAAGCCGAGATTTTTGACGCGCTGTTCAGCTTTATCATGGGGTATGGCGTGCTACTTCTCCTGCCCTGCGTCATTGG
Source organism: Lachnospiraceae bacterium (assembly GCA_910574745.1). Taxonomy (GTDB): domain Bacteria; phylum Bacillota; class Clostridia; order Lachnospirales; family Lachnospiraceae; genus UBA2882. The sequence goes on from CAJTCE010000002.1 coordinate 67,380, forward strand.
CGTTCTGGCAACCATGCTGTTCTTTATGGAGCGGGACAATGATACCTTCAAAAGCCTGCGGACCATCCCGGTGACAAGCACACAGATGGTTTTGACAAAAATTATTGTGCTGTTCCTCATGGGTATCCTGTTTTCCCTCGCCTCCACATTCGCCACGATTTTGTGCGGCAGTGTGGTGGCGGAGGTGGGAGGTCTTGCTTACAAGCTGCTGGCGTCTGTTATGTTGGGAATCTTTATCACAGCCGGAACCCTGCCTTTGGTGGTTCTTGTGGTCTTTTTCAGCAGGACCTATATTTTCTCCATCCTTCTGTGTGTATTTTACAGTGTTTTGAGCCTGACGCTGGAGGGCCTGTATAGTATACTCCCTAAAGAGCTCTGCCTGCTGTTCCCCATTCCGCTGACAAATCTATGGTTTGCTGGTAATATGGCGGACCATGGCATTTCCATGAACCTGACGGAATTAGCGCACCTCATTCCCTCTACCTTTCAGACCGCTGCCACCTTGAGTGTTATGGCGATTTTGTCGGTACTGCTGATCGACCGCCTGTATAAGAGAAGGGGGGAATAGAAATGTTTCGGATGATTAAAACCGAGCTTTGGAAACTGAAACGCTATCATGTCCTGTGGGCCGGTGTTCTTTTGATGGCGCTGTCCGTCTTGCTGGCCCTGTTCAGCTCCACGGCTCAGGATGGCTCTGTGTGGACCTTTTCCTTTCTGGCGGAGCAGGTTATCAAAAATAATGCTACAACTATCTTTCCTGTATGTATCACCCTGATTACTGGCTATATGATTGCCAGGGAGGAAAAGGATGATACGCTGAAAAACATTGTGACGATTCCCGTTTCCTACCGCGCTCTGCTGTGTGGCAAGCTGGTGGTCGGCGGACTGGTTTCCGCCCTGTTCGGGCTGGCCTGCGCGGCGCTGACCGTTCTCGGCAATCTGATTGCGGGATTTCCGGGGCTTACTGTTCCCGCAGTGGTACAGACGGCAGTACAGATGAGCTTCAACTGTCTGTGCCTTTATATCGCCGTTCTGCCCATCATTGCGGTTTCCGCCTGTATTTCGGGAGGCAATATGACCGGCGTCATTATTGCCTTTGTTTACGGTTATGGCGGGATGTTCGCAGCCGGCAGTGTAAAATTGTCCAATCTTTATCCCATAACGGCCAGCCTGGGAATGATTGGATATCGAAGTTATGATGTCACCTGGAATACTCCGCTGTGCTGCGGAAGTATGGCTCTGATGATTGCGTTGACGGCGGTCATTCTCCTGACCATGAAGTCCGGCACAGATAGGCGGTGGTCTGCCAGGAAAAAAACAAAAACGCCCTTGAAAAAGGGTTGGTAATGGAGGATATGAGTATGAAATCTAAGAAAAAAACAGTGTTTGCCATCCTTGCAGCGGTCATAGTACTTTTGATTGCCGTCGTTGCGTTTACGGTTCCCTCATTGTTTGATGGCAGCAAAGCCACCATCTATTATACACAGATTGACAACAGCAAAATCGATGAAAACGACTCCAAGGGTGGTGTGGTCAATTTCAAGGGAAACCTCCCGTATTCCTATACGCTCACCTCTTATGATGAGAACGGGAAGGAAAAAGAGATTACATTTGGAACATCGAAAGAATTGCAGGACGGCGTGTTCATTTCCCAGGAAGTCGTGCCGGTGCGCGGTGTGACTTCTTGGGACGAAGTGCAGTATGAAGAACTGCCGGAGGCGGTGCGGAGTAAGTATGCCGCGCCAAAGGAATAAATGATTTCTGTTCGGGTCATCTGATGTCTAATGGAAAGGATTCAAAAGTGTGAAGGCAGTTGGTGAAATCCGAAGAATGGTTATTATGTCTTATTTGCGGAAACGAGACCCATAGTAAAATGTAGATACACCATGATACAAGAGGCAGGGAGATAATTCCCTGTATGGATTAAGGGGAATCGAATCCGTCCTGGTAGAGGAACATAGATATTTGTAGATTATTCAGCTGAAACTTATTTCATCACATAAGAACAGACATGGGCAATGTCTCCATGCAATCATAAAGAAGCCAGCGGAACAGATAGCAAAATCTGAGCGCTGGCTTCTTTATTTTTCGGAATATTATTTTTCGTTACTGCAGACAGTTACAGACAAGCGCTCAAGTTCAGGAATGGAGTCTGCTCTAATGAGTGCAGTAGCTGTGGATACAAGGACAGATAAAGCTTTTTCATCGCAAAGTGGGAGCAGCCTTAACAGCTCCTGGTATGTAGAACCGGTTCTGTCATGGTGATCCTGGAAAATACAATCATCCGCAGAAATATCCAGTAATCTGCAGATATGGTAGAAATTTTCGATGCTGGGTGAACAGCGGCAACGTTCCAGATCCTTTTGGAAGGATAGGGAATGTTCCAGTAATTCCGCACACTGTGCCTGCGTCAGATGTTTTTTCTTTCTGGCTTTCTTCAGCGCAGCACCGAAGACCTTGGCATCATTGATAGATAAAGACATTGTGGTCACCTCCTATAAGTAGTGTAGTGCCACACTTTATAAAAGTAAAAATGGTATAAACACTCTAAAAAGTAGAGTGATAACCTACTAAACACCCAGACATCTGGTGAACAAAAAAAACATGGTTCATCAGAGTCTTATTTGGGTGTCTTTTTTGTGCCATGGGAGAGGACGCATGGCAGACATTGGGGAATGGTCTTAAGCCGGGCATCGGCAGGGGAATTTCGTTAAAAAAATCATAAGTTTTTTGTGGGTAGAGAAGGACCTGAATGGTAGTGCATTGCGCTACTTTTTAGGGGAAGATAGAAAAGATTGGAAAAAGAACGATTATCTGGGGTGTAAAACGGGTAATGGTTCTTTTTGTATTACCCGATGCCGCTCACCTCCAATTCCAGATTTTGCAACTAAAAATCTGGAATTTTAGGAGGAAAAGCCATGTGGCATAAAAATAACGGAAAAAGCGAAACAGAAATTATGCAGAATCGTTTTACGGCGTATCTGGCAACTGCAGTGCAGCGCCGCAGAAATGATTATATACAACAGTTGGACAGGCGCCGGCAGATTGAGAGCCTCACCGAGGATTTCCTGTTTATGCCGGAATGCAGCATAGAGCAGGACATGTTTCTTGGGCTGCCCATTCTCATGCAGCTGGAGGACAGTGTGCTTCTCCAGGCATTGAAAGAGCTTAGTGAGCGGGAACGGTACATATTTCTTGCGAGAGTGCTGGACGGAAAGAGTTTTGAAACATTGGCAGAAGAAACCGAGCTGGGATACAAAGGCGTGACGGCAGTGTATTATCGGACAGCACAGAAGATCAGAAGAAAGATGGAGGTGACAAAATGAATTTTAAGGAATTACTGTTACAGGCAAAAGAAGGAAAAGAGGCAGCAGTCATAGATTTATTGGAAATGTATAAGCCGCTTCTGGTAAAGAATGCCATTGTGAACAACAGATTTGACGAAGACCTTTATCAGGAGCTTTGTATCATACTGTTGAAATGCATTGGCCAGTTCAGGATGTAAAGGAGCAGGCAGGAACAAGGTGGTTTGTGCCATATAAAAAGGAAAAGCGCCAGGCGGTATATGCCGGGCGCTTTTCTGAAATACAATCAATGAACCTGCACTGTTGGAAAACAGTTATTTCTTATAATAATGAATATATAAATTATAATTTCGGGGCTGTGTGAGCATCCGAATCCAGATATAGAGGTGCAATGTTTCTGAATACAGATTAAACTCAGAATCGCCTACAGGCTCTGCAAATGTGCAAAGATTCTGCATTGTTCCCAGTGTTTTAAATTCCGGCATACAGAAGAGGGCATTTTGGAATCGGTCAATCTCTTTGCTCAGATTCTCAGGTGTTGGTTCCTGTTGGCAGTGAAACCAGGTGGTCCACCACCTGTATCCGTCATAATCAGAGCGGGAATAGGAAATCTCACTGTCAGGCCTTTTCCGTGTATTTTTGTCATCATCCGGATTCTGAAAGATTTCCAGAAAAGCACACCTTGTGGTAAGCATCGGATTTTTGCTTTTCTGCAGTTCCTGAAACCGCTTGTCGGATATTCCATACCAGTTCTCAAAAGGCATAACAGCTTTTCCATAATCACGCATGGCTTCGTCTGATCCGCATTGCTGGCAGATATAGATTTTTGCGTGGCGGCTTAACGAATTAACCATAAGCCGGTCATTCAAAGGATTTCCGCAGCGCAGGCAGACCGGTCTTTGACCATTGCCATCCGAAAACCATTTTTTATCTTTCTTCCAGAGTGCCTCCAGTATGTTTTTGGGGTACAATTCGATTTTCATTCGGCATACCTCTCTTTCCAGTCATGAAGATAGGAAGCATATCCATCCGGGTCAATCTCCTGAAGGATCTCCGGACGGAACCGGTATTCCGGATAACTGCAGAAACCGCTGCGGCCATAAGTGCCGGTAGGGACTGCCAGGCCGTGCCGGATGATCCATGCAAGGATATCTTCACCATTGTTATTGGTATCAATAAATGCACAGTTCTGAGGCCGGATAGAGTTCAGATTAACGGTCAGGACATTCCAGGGTTCCGCCTCTCCGTCTTCCCAGGAAGTCATTGTAATAGCGAGGTTGCCTTCCGTATAGGAAGTAACATTCAGCTGGATCTTATAGGTATTCCCGTATTTCTCCAAATCAAATATTTTCATAGTGTCTCCTTTCTTTGGGGGTGTATTGTTTCTTTGCCATGTGTTTTTGTTATGCTGCTGTTCTGGGCATCTTCTGTGCCGGGAGAAGTATCACTCCTTTTTCCACCTCTGCAGGTATCCATGTATCGTTTTTCCACATACAGCCACTTGCTTCATTATAAAATTTAGGCGCCTTGGGCGGATTCCCAAAACATTCCTCATCCAGATACAGACAGATGTGCTTGTCATAAAAAGGAATAAGGGCCTGGCGGATCTGCTCTTTCAGTGTCAGGGCAAGCTGGTCGATCTCCTCAATATCCTGTCTCTTAAAAGCAGCCGCGGAGATCTGCTTCAGAATGCCGGACTGGTCAATGGTTTCCTGGATCAGCGGCTGTGCCTCGTCCATAAAGTCCGCACGGATGCGGATATTTTCCAGCGTGATCTGCTTTACATAGGCTGTGGCTGTGGACTTGATATTGTGCCGCAGTTCGTCAAAAGGTTTTTTGTATTTGGTTTTTAATACCTCCAGGGATGCCACGGCAAGGTTTCTTTTTAAAAGGTCAAGATGTTCTTCCAGTGTTTTTCGTAATTCGCTGTTATTCATAGGGATACCTCCAATCCTGCAAAATAAGTTTTTTTAAAAATCGTCTTCCCACGCCGGCAGAGTATTTTCCGCCGGATAGGGGGGACTGGTTTCTATTGATGAAACCGGCTCTTCTGTTTTCTGGTCTTCCAGTTGTTTTTCTGCTGCCTTTTGCTGGCTGCGGACAGCGAGCGCCAGTGCATCTTCGCCTACATCGCTGTATGCCTGTTTCCTGGCTTTCTTTTTACGGCACTTTTCCACAGCGGCGGCATAATCATAGCCGATTGCCTTTTGAAATTTATCTGCAATCTCTCTCAGTTTACCTGCGTGGTATTCGTAAGTAGCACGGTGGAAACCAGTCAGCTCCCACTGATCACATACGATATCCAGCATCCGTGTATAGTCCATAAGTGCGTTGATGGTTTTCAGGACATCGCCATAACAGGTTTTCAGCTCATGGGAACCATCCAGATCCACATAGGACAGGGTAAGCTCCTGTTTCTGATATTCGTCTATTTCCGCTGACTGCATCAGTACATGCCCGTAAATTTCCATGGGAAGCTTTGGCATATTGTCAGCCGGATTATTTTCAGGATTCATTCCCGGCACCTCCTGACGGTTTTGTCTGCGGGGCCGCAAGCCCGCTTACGATCATCTGGACAGCGGTGCGGTATCCGCAGATGTAGGATTGCTCTGCTATGGCGCTGTCTCTTTCAGAAACCGCCGCCTGGTACTGCTCAAAGAGCCTTTTGGACTGCCCAAGGGCAGGAAGGAGCGCTTTCTCCGTTTCCTTCACTTTCTGATCCAGCCTGGATGGAGCCGTTACGCAGCCGTAGATATCCGGCTCATAATGACCATAAAAAAGATTATGTAAAAAATCCGGTTCTTCCAGGCCCGTCAGGTTCACGGCTGCAGGCGCCGGCTTTGAAAGTGCTGCGGCGATTTCCTGCAGAGCTTTGATCAGCTCCGGTAACTGGCGGTTAAAAAAAATACTGCCCATTTTGGTTTCATAAAAATTCATTTTTGTCTCCTTTCATGCAATCTGCTGTTCACCCCAGTGGATTTGGAGGACACCGTTTTCATCCTTCTCCTGACGCATCAGGAGGGACAGCAGGTCATAGTTCACATCAAACCGGTCATAGATTTCATCCAGATCCACATCCTGCCCTTTCATAAACAGGTTCAGCTTTTCCTTTGCCAGAACCATCTGCATCAGGTTGGATTCAATACTGCCCGCATAGGTGAGAAAATAGATATCCTTCTGTTCTGTTGAGGTATACCGGATGAACCGGAAGTAGAACTGGCTCATGCCGGAGTTATTGTAATGTAATTCTGGGATAATGATCTTGTTGACATAATCAAAGTTGACACTGGAAGGAAGACTCTGCTGGGTGCAGAGAAGAATCCCATTCCCACTGTCCTGCAGTGTCTGCTTGAGCGCCCGCCTTTTTGCAAAGCTGGTGTTTGAACCAGTGACCACGAACAAAGGACGGTCCGGCAGGTATTCCCGCAGTGCTTTTTCATAGGATTCCAATACGGTAACATGCCGTACTCCGATAGCAATGGTCTCATCCTTCCACTCGGCTGCCATCTCAACGGCTGTCATGACTTTGACAGGGGTATCCCCCGTGTATTCCTGCACGGTATCTGGAGCAGCGCCGATGCGCAGGAGAAGGACAATCTGCTGGACCAGGCGCATCATGGAATCCTTTCTGGAATTGCCGGTAGAAGCAAAATAGTTATCCCGCATCTGATAAAATTCATGGATTGCTTTCTGGTAGACTTCCTTTTCTTCCGGAGGGAACCGGAGCAGCACCTGGTGGATATGCTTGATATCCTTGCAGGAAACCTCTTCAAAGGTTCTTGTAATAACGGTCTTTCCTAAAATATCGCTGAGAATATCTGCATTGTAGATATCCTGTGTGCGCTTCTCCATGCCGAATACTGTGATCTTTTCCGGCAGATGGGAGGATGCAAACAGGGAATAGCCTTTCTTGTAGGCAGGGATTGGCTGCCCGAAATAAGGGTTGGGCTCATAATCCGGTTCGCTATCCGCTTCACTGTCTTTATTATGGTGATAGATATACTGATTCCAGGAGATCATGTTGACGGAATTGTTGTAGAGCAGCTCCAGCTGTGGTGCAAATTCCGAAATATTGTTCCTGGTGCTGGTTCCCGTAGTAAGCAGTTTCATCCGGCACCGGCGGAAACAGGAAAGCACTGCCTGACACCGGGCACTTCCGGGATTGGAGATCTCATCGCTTTCGTCCAGTATGAACTGGATATTCTGGTTCAGCCGTTTCACATGTTTTTTCAAATGTTTCTTATAGGAGCTTACCTTGCTTAGCGTGATAAGGACAAAATATCCGGGCTGGATACGTTCCAGATCAGCAAGCCGGTGGATCAGGATGCAGGGCAGGTCATAGTTTGCCAGCACCACATTCCAGTTATTCCGGATGGAGATCGCTGAAGATACCACCCAGGTGCTGTGTACGTGCTGTTTCTGCATCCGGTACAATCCTGTCGCAATGCCGGCCAGCGTCTTTCCACTCCCCTGCTCCCACTGCAGGAGCGCATACTGTTTCTGGAGGGTAAGGTTGATGTCATGCTTCTGGATCCCATTCAGTTGGATCTGCTCCATAAGAGAAGAATCCCACAGGGAAAAGTCATTCAGCCAGTCTGCAAGCTTTGGATCTTCCTCCATTTCTGCAAAAGCAAGATTCTGCCTTTCGTATTCTGCCCGCTTTCTGGAAAGCAGTTTTTCATAGCCGGGGTAATCCTTCAGGGTATTATCATAAACTGCCCGATAGATTGGCACAGGCAGACGCTGGCTGTCTTTTAGCTGCCGGCGTGCGGCCGTACTGTAGCCTTTATAAATGAAATCGCCTTTTCTCTTGATAAGGCAGATTTTATCTGTTTCCGGCACAGGATTTTGTTTTTTCAGTGCTTTCTGCAGATAAGTGAGTACCTTTTTTTCTGTAAGCTGTGTCTTGCACCACTGTTCATAACTCATGCCTTCAGGCTTGCGCTGGGTGTAAAAGCGGTGCAGATATTCACAGCATCTGGCATAGGATGGCCGGATGGCCGGATGTGCCTTGATATGGTACAGGAGTTTTTGAGCCTGGTATTTAAAATCACCGGATGTACTGCGTGATTTCGCCAGCTCCAGAAGAATCCTTGACTGATTGTTTTCTAATGCCGATTTGGCAAATGCTATCATCTTTTTATGGATGTATGCGGCTTCTTCCTGTACATCAAAGTCCTGTTCCAGAGTATCATCTGGCTCTGTATGGTAAGGCTGAGGTTTCCAGCCTTCTTCGGCAGTCCTTTTCTGCCAGAACTGCAGCTTTGTTGCAAATCTGCTGACACCCAGATGGGAAAATGCATCTTCCGGGAGCGTCACCTGTCCCAGAAAGCTGTATTGCTTTTCCATCTCCCGGATCTGCCCGCTGTCCGTAAAGGTGTCAGACAGATAGGATGCAGGTACGATCAGGGCAAGGATGCCGAGAGGCTTTAATACTTCTGCCGCTTTCAGACAGTAATACATATGGGAAGACAATTCTCTGCCGCTTTTGGTCCACCATTTTAAATGGAAGGGCGGATTTCCTACCACATAGTCAAACCGCGTGTCCGGCTGACAGGTGCGGATATCCCGGCACTCGATGGAGGCGTCCGGATAAAGGAATCTTGCTGCTTTTACCGCATTGACATCCAGCTCACAGCCGTAGATGTTTGCTTCTGTTGGAATAAAGTTAAAAAAACTTCCCATGCCGCAGGTAAGGTCTGCCACCAGATCATGCTCCGATAATCTCAGGCAGGCTGTAATTAGTTCACACAGCCGGGGTGGGGTGAAGAACTGGCCGTTTTCAATCTCTTTCTTTGCCTCGCTGTAGGCATGGTAATTCTCATAGTCCTGCCGTTCCAGGGCATGAAGCCCGCCGTCACCGGTATAGGCGTTGTAGATATCCTCCCGGCTGATGGAACAGGAACCGGCAGTGTTGCTGTCGATCAGGTAAAGGACTTTCTCATTGAGTTCTTTCCGCTTATCATGCGGAATGGGTTCATCCCGATAGACATATTTCATTGGTATCACCTCGCTAACATATGGTTTTTAAGTATTCATCCACGAACTGCAGGACATAAGCTTCACTGGTAAATTTCAGATCCACCCGCCCATTCTTGAACATCCTCAGTGACTGTATTTTTTTGCAATCCGGAAATTCGCACTGGCCGGAATCAGATTCCCGCCCGAGAAGCCTTGAGAGACTTGCCGGAGTGTGATCAAATCCGCCGGTTTCAAAATGGGAAATTCCTCGTATGATATCTTTCATTCTGCCGATCAGCTCCCAGGATTCGCTTCTATAGTAGCTGCGATAGCTGCATGCATAATTTGTAAACTGCAGGACGCATTTTTTCTGTTCAAACTTTGCACGGCCGCTGCCAGAATCCCAGGCGGCGCTGTGACATTTTTCTTTCAGTTCATGAAGCGCCTGCTCGAAAAAAGCCCTGCCGCCAGTCTGTAGGAATATCTGCTCCAGGATGTCTGTATAGTGGAGCGTCAGATTTTCCAGTTCCTGCGTATACTTTAGTGCCTGTTCCTTATAATCATCCACCCAGCGGTCCGTTGGTTCCTGCGGAATCAGATGGTCTTTTACGTCGCCCTTGTCAATAGAAAAATGATAGGTTTTCGAGAAATGTGAAACTAGATGGTCTATAAACAGGGCATGCAGGGATTGAAGCTGCCCCCGGATTTTGTCACTGGAGAGCTGAAACTCACCATACGTAGTAAGGTAGGTATCAGCAGATGCGTCTGCCGGAGCCAGAAGTTCCCGCTGCTGGCTCCGCATATCTTCCCAGAAAAATTCCAGTTCTGCCAGGGAGCTTCGGGCAAGGTCATAAGCCGCCTGATGGGCTTCACAGAAGATTCGGTCTGCTTCTGAGATCCGGGTATCCGCTTTTATTTCAACACTTTCAAATTTTTTAAGTAAATCCATAATCGTTTCCTTTCTATCCTTGTGAAAAATGAGGAATCTGTTTCCAGTCTGCTTTAATACCAAAAGGCAGGGCAGTATCCTTTGGGGAACTTTCCTGCCGGAGTATCAGGCAATCGTAATTTGTTTGTCTTTCCTGCTGAAAAGATATACGTTATCAGACAGGAACTGGGAAGGTTCCAGAATATAACGGTTCGCATCATAAACCGTTTCTTTATGGGACGGGATATCATCATCTTTATGTAACGGTATCAAAAGCATTTCGTGGACAGAACTGGGCAGAAGGATCAGGTCATCCTGTATTTTCTGAGAAAAATCATCCAGAATCTTCTGATAGCAGACAGCCGTGGCTCCATGATCGTTCTGGGTATTGGAAAGAGCAAACATGGGAATCAGCGGCTCCTGCGGCAGTTCAAAAGGAACGCCGAGAAGATTTCCCAGTCCGGCTTCATCCATAAGGCAGGTGATAGATGCCGGGTAAAGACGGGGCGTATTTTCTTCTGCTGCTTTATCCAGTTCATAGATGGATATCCCCCAATCTTTCAGATGTTCGTTCCGTACAAGAATAGTTCCTGTATCTGATTCCCCAAGGGGACACTGCACATAGTATATTTTTGCCAGATCCAGAAATTTTGTGTATGGCACCTTATGGAGAAGTTCTTCATTTGCTTCATAATTTACAAGAATGTAATACAGCCCTGACCGGACCTGCTCAAAATCATAAAGCCATTCCGCATCCAGAGATTCTGGCAGAGCCTGGTTTTTGTAAAAATCGAGAACATAGTCAACGGTTCTCGTCCAGTTGTCTGTATCCAGAAATGTCTCGAAAAAGGGTTCCAGGGAAATGGTGATCCCTGTATGGGAATTTGGCTCTGAAATACGGATTCCATAGGAATAAATGCCGTTTATTTTCAGCTGTTCTATCATAGTGACTTCCTTCGGCAGGACATTGGAAATGGATGATTTCATACGCTCTGCAAATTCTTTTATATTCATAATGCCTCCTGTCTGTATGCCATAAGCATATCCATAAGAAAAGGCCGCAGTCTGGGATTAACTACGGCCGGAACATGAAGGCGGACAGTGAAACACTGCCGCCACAGTTACTTAAAGTCCATTTATGCACATGCGGCCAGTCTCACAGGGAGCGGACTCATGGCCGCCAGCGGAAAAGGGCTCATAGATAAATGGTAATGGGTGTTCATGGTCTCAAAATGAACCTCATCCATGGTGTGCTTATGCAGTGCCACAACACGGGAGGTACGGTAGAGGTTCCCCCCGGCCGCAAAGATGGCAGGTTTTCCGATCGTAACAGGGCAGATCAGCTGGCCACAGAGCATTACTTTCTTTTTTTCTTCTTTTTTCTTTCTCATTCTTTCTGACCTCCATTCTGTTTCTTAGTTGATGTTTTGGGAAAATCCATGTGAGAATCTGTCAGGAACGGACAGTTCGGATGTTGGCACAGACTGGTATGGATACAGGGAATTTCATTTTCTCCATAATACGGATAACAGGTTGAAAAACCGGCCTTTTGAAGTAAAGATTCCGCTGTTTCCAGTAGCGGGCCAATGAAAGCCATATCCCATAGGAATTCGGACAGTGTTTCTGTCTGCTCGATTTCAGGACATGTCAAAAGTCGTAATAGCTGATACGCCTGACCATCCAGAATATCATTCCGTTTCTCTAAAAAAGATTCAAAATTGTTAGTATTATTCATAGCACATCTCCATCAATACAGTTCGTATTTCCTCCAGAAGTTCCTGGACACGTTTCATGGTAGTATTCTGCCTGTGAGCGATATCACGGTCATTGTACCCACAGGATTTCAGATGCACGATGTTCATCTGCTGCCTGGATACCCGTTTTGCCAGGTCGTGCAGGAGAAGCTGTTCCTCCAGTTGGCACATATATGGATTAGGTGCGGCTATAGTTTCTTCTAAAGCCAAACTATCTTCGTTTGGCTTGATATGCAGACTAACTACATCGGCATTGTGCTTGGGGCGTCTTTGTTTTCTTCTATAGTCAGATATACATGCTGACATTCTGCGCCATGCAATAGTAGCAAATGAATACTGCTGTAATTTCAGTTCATTAAAATAGCGGGAAACTGCACGTAGATAACCGAAAATGACTACATCATAAAATTCATCGCGGGGCAGGTGATTTTCTGCTAAGAATTTATAGACAAGATTATGGTTTTCTTCAGCAAACAAACGCTGCTCCGGGGTTAGTGGTATTTCAGATTTCATAGAAATTTCCTCCTTTAAATGCGAAAAGGACTCCCCCGGAAGTAAACCGGGAGAATCCTTTTGATACGTTACATATGGCATCAGGCCATATCTGTTACATCCGATCATGCGGGCAGGGCTTCACGTTCTCCGTCAAGGGGCTGTCCGTAGTTAAACTTTCCGCCTCCGCCTGCCGGCAGGACTTCCACATTGCTGTTACCGTAATCGCAGCCATCGTCATGCTGTGTTTCATTGACGGCTGCACGCTGCTGGAGCATCATGCGGATCTGTGTCTTGAAACCATCTGCAAACTGTCGGATCTGTGCCAGCTCCTCGCCGCTGAAATCGTACAGCCGGCGGAAGGTGGCGACGCTGTAGTCATCTTTTCCGTTGCTCATTTTTTTCAGTGCGATCTGTACCACGCTGCCATAGGTCGCACGGCGGCGGAGCATAAAGGACTGGTTCATGAACTCACGGAAGGGCTTTAAGCTGGTGGGCGGCAGAGTTACCTGTAACGGCATGAACTCACCGCTGCGGAGCAGGTAGAGCACACGCATGTTCTTGCATGCCTTGCCTGCCCCTTCTGCAGCAGAGCCGAACTGGTTTAAAGCGCAGGCCGCACAGGAACCGCCCGGCTCCCCGATCCCCTGCTTTCCATCTACGGAAGAGCACAGGGGATTGGAGTTGTCGTCATACTCGCTGCCCTCCGGCCAGTAAGCGTTGTTGGGATGGTTGAAGAGGATGACCCCTTCCAGGGTTTTGGCATAATCCGGATTTTCCGGATCATCGGAGGGGATCTCGAACATCAGAGCACCGCCGCCCGGGATCTTGATCCGGGGGAAGCTCATCTGCAGGCCGTCCATGTCCTCTGCCAGTTCCTCCTGGGTGAATTCTCCTTCCGGCATGGCTGCCGGGAGCATAAATTTTTCCTGTTCTGCCAAAGCGTTGTTCTGGGTGTTATACATACTGTTTTCCTCCTTGGATTTGAATTGTTTTTTATTGGCTGTATTAAGCGGCTGCCTGGTTGATCCGGTTCCACTGGCGGGCCGGCATGGAAAGAATGTTATAGCCGATACTCTCCAGCTGGGTGGCCCTGTCATAACTCTCCACATCCTGGCTGTGCCTTGTAACAGCGTTGGAAAGCCCGTACAGGGTCAGGTCTTTTCCTTCAATCAGATGCTGGAGGATTCCTTCTCCCTCATCATCCGTGATGTGGAATTCCCGGCTGGCCAGCTTCACAATGCCAGGGACATCTTTGGTGTTCATCTCTGCTTTTGCGGCGTCCTGCATCATGCCGACCACCTGGGAAAAGCGTGCCTCCTCCACGGCGGCCCTGACGGTATCCTGGATCTTCAGGATAAAAGCTTTGTCATCGGCGGCCAGTGTCTTTTCGGAATAGAGCTGGAAGCTTTCCTCCATGTCATTGACCCGGCCCACGTGGTTGCGGCGGGTCTGTGCATCATTGACGATCATGCCGTTGCTGCATACCAGGCGGTAGACAAGGGGCTGGATATTGACAGCACCCATACCGGTTTCGCTGTTGGATATGATAACGCCGGCCTGCACAATGTCTCCCGGCACAACCTCCGCTTCCAGGCGGGTATTGACCACTTTCATATACATCCGGCTGTCCGTGATCTGACAGCTCTCAAAACGTGCGCCTTCCATGCGTCCGATAATAGGCAGGACTGCCTGGGCAATCTCCAGATTATCGATCCGGCGGTAGCGGTTACTTAAAAATGCCCTTGCCGTGCCGCCCATGGTACGCAGCAGCCGTTTAGACGGGGCATGCTGGAACCAGGCATTGACATTGGCAGCAAGAAGCTCCGGTTTTTCCGCAAGCATCCGGTCATAGTAGGATGCGGGAATCTTTAAATGAGTTCCCAGCTGCCGATGGGCGATGGTATTGACCTGCATGGGCTCCACAGGTTCGGTTTTTCCATCAAACATGTGGAGATAGACCTGAGAATCATAGGGCTCCATCTGCAGGCTTCTGGTATCCACCAGATAATCTTCTTTTAACTTACTCTGCCGGGTGATCTCGGCGGCCATTTCTTCCAGGGAAAGACCTTCTTTCATTCTGTTTCGCTCCTTTCTTATTGTGTGCGGGCTTACCAGGAAATCTGGATGCCATTCGCCATGATTTCAGCCGCCAGCCCGTTACGCTCAAAAACCTGCAGAAGCCGGGGCCAGTACGTTTTTTCCGGAAAGCCGGCAAGGTGCTCTTTTGCCACCTCCTCCGTATCTTCCTCGATGCAGATATCACCGTCCTCATGGATGGTCAGACGGCTGTGGCCTCTGGAATTTAAGTCTGCCACAAGAGCTTCCAAAACCTTCCTTCCCTGGACTTCATACCAGATCTGGGGGTCTACCGGCTGCTTATTGGGCGGAATGGTATCTTCCGGTTCACATCCTCCGGCCTCTGAGAGGGGAACGATCTTTAACATGTTACAGTTGATGCTGGCATCCTGATCCACACATACATCTGCATGGTCAAAATCCGGGATGCCGTAAAGGCGGATGCGTCCGGTTCCTCCCGCCAGCACTAATTTTTCCGGTCTCTTTTCGCACCACTCCCACCGTACATCAGGATAAACTGCCCGTAGATAGGCAGAGATCCGGTGGTTGACATGGCGGAGCAGCAGCAGTTCCGTTTCTGAGGCTTCCATGACAGGAAATGCAGGGGGCTGTGAAGAGGCGATCCCTTCCGCCAGGCGTTTCCTTGTAAGCTGTTCACGCATCCTGCGGCGTTTTGCCTGCTGCATGTAAGGCCGTAAGAGTACCGCTGTGACCCACAGCCCCCAAAGGGTGAATACCCCGATCAGGAGCCAGGACTGCCAGGCACCCCTTATCAGTGCCAGTATGGCGATAACCGCCCCCACAAGAATGCTGATGCTGCCCCACAGGGCTTTGTCGCTTTTCATTTTTTACCATCCTTTCTTTGTTATTGTTAAAAGTAACCTGCATGTTCTGCATGCACAAAAAAAGAGGAACCATACTGGCTTTTCAGTATCATTCTGAAAACCGGTACGGTTCCTCTTCTGGAGCCGGAATGGGAATCACTCCGGCAGGGACTCGCGTTCTCCGTCCAGTACCTCCACAGGGGGAGGGGCGGATTCTGCGGTCTCAGGGTCATTTGGAAAATCGGCGGGGCTTTCCTTTGGAAAGCGGCCGGGAAGAAATCCAAAGTTGGACAGATAGATCTTTAAGACCTTCGCCTTTTCCTTCCCATGGCTTGAGGTACAGTCCACCAGCCGCTGTGTGCCGGTGATCCATAACCGGCTTTCCTTCTTTACACCAAGCTGCATCAGGCGGGATACCTCATCATCCCATGCCCAGACCTGGTAATACTGGAACTGCCCCTTGCCGGTCTGCTCGGTAAAACCGAAACAGACATAGGTGGAATCTCTCTGGCTCTTTTGGGGAACCAGGTCATTCTCCACACGTCCAAATGCAAAAATCTGTGCCATAACACTCCTTTCTGCCACTGGCCTTGTTATCTATAAAAAAAGTGCCAGCAGGAATCCGGCCCATATGGGCGCAGCAATGCCACTGACACTTATATACAAACTTAACAGCGTGTGCAATGCGACTGTCTCATCGCTATACAGACAAAACCGTCTGCAATCCTGCAAGGATACGCACAAAAATCAATTACAAGGTAAGTATAACACCATATATTGTGTCTGTCAAGTTTACATATACTATATATAGATATTTAAAGCGGCGAAATACAATATTTTGTAGTTGGAAGCCATGCAAATATGTAAAGGTTCCTATATATAAACAGGAATCAAGACCCTGTTATTCTGCAGAATCTGATTTTTTTGTTTCCAGCCTGTTGTCCGGCAGGCCGGAATCGTAGCCTAAAAACAGATCCGTGGAGAGGGAGGCGTTCAGATATTCACTGCCCAGGGAAGGGCGGGAGGCTTTCCGGAAATAGAAGCAGTAAACTCTGTCCGGTTTTATTTTTATCTGTCTCCCCAAAAGTAAGATAACAGCAGCTCCCCGGCTGTCTGTAAGCTCTATTTTTTGATACCTGCGTAACGGCTGTGAGGAAACGGCTGTGCAGATGCCCGTGATGGTCTCATAGTCCCCACGCAGGATCACGATCAGGAGCCCCATGCTACGTAGCAGGCAGCAGAAGAAGATAATGCCGCTCAAAACCAGCAGGAGCCGGTCGCGGGAAATAAAAAATGCAGCGGCAGCCATCAGGAGGATGGCGGTTCCTGTAAGCAGGAAAAGAAAAACTTTCAGCCGGAGGGTAAAAGGAGAGTTCAACCATTGTTCCATAAGTATCATATCCTTTCAAAAATAATCTGCTGGCGCAGGTACAGGTTCGCAACTGCAAGCGTGACCGCCTGGCTTTTAGCGGAAAGCCGCATCAGGCAGCTGATGTTGTCGCTGGTGGTATCCGGATCGTCATAAAGGCCGTCCAGTATGCTCTCTTCCGTGGGGAAAGAACGGATATCCTTTTCCATGCACCGGATCAGTTCTGCTGTGGAGAGCAGTGCCTGTCTGGCAAGGGCCATGACCTGTTTTTCGTTTTCGGTACGCTGGTCCCGGCGGAACAGTCGGCCGGCAGCAGAAAACGGCACATGGTTCACAAAGACCAGCTTCAAAAATGACAATATCCTTAGAAGGCGGGAGCCATCTGTGGGAATGATGTACATGGAAGAGAGCAGGTCATAAAGGGCATCATATTCGGTTTCCCCTTTGCCGCAGACCAGCAGGCCCCGTGTCAGCAGCCGCTCCACGCACTCCCGCCAGGGACGGTCTACCACATCCTCCTGCCCCGGAAAAGTCTTTGCATAGAGCAGACCGATCTCCTCCATGCGGACGATCCGCCAGTTCAGGCAGCTCCAGATGACCATTTCCTGGACATCAACCATGTATTCCTTTCCCCCAAGAACAATGACGGGGCAGTAGCGCCGGCAGCCGTTGGTCCTGCGCTCAAAGCGTCCGACAGCCGTGTAAAGTGTTTTTAATGCCATAAAAAATCCTCCTGTGTTTTTATTCCGGTTAGGTAGGAGACTGCCTGGGGCGGCAGTCATAAAAGCCCTGACAGAAACAGCCTGTCTTTCCGAAGCTTCTGGGCGGCGCGGGAGATCCATGCGCCTACATGGGGAGGCGGCACATGATACAGACCGGCAATGTCGGAAATGCTCATGCCTTTCAGCTTCAGCTCCAGGGCTTTGACGCCGAGCTTTGCCACACCCTGATATTTCTTTTCGGCCCATGCGAGAAGGTCAAGGGTTTCTATCATATTTAACTGTGCGTGAAAGTCATCCGGCTGTGCTACAGGCTCCCCGTCAGCGAGCAGTTCCCCATGCAGGCCCACAGCCAGGTATGTAATGCGGCGCTGTTTCAGGCACATCTGCCGGCAGTAGGAGAGCAGGCCATTACGCACGATCTTTTTGGCATAGGTGGGGAACTGGGAACATGCGGGATCATAGGTGGCTGCCGCATGGCACAGCCAGATGCAGCCTTCCTGATACAGATCCTCATATCCGAATCCGTAAATGGTTTCATTGACATGGATGCTCTCCATGATGACCCAGTAGACAAGGGAAAGGTTTTTCTCCACCAGCGCCTGCTGTTCTTTCGTTAAAGGATTGTTTCGCTTCATAAATACCGCCTCCTTTCATGCCGCCATGCCGCTGTCCGGGTCTGCGGGGGAGCGGCACAGGGTAATAACCCGTTCACACATCTCTTCTGAAAACATGCCGATATGGGCCTGGCTTTCATCAAGCCCCAGTTTTGCCTGGAGCCATACGTAGACCGCCCATTTGTCCATATGCCGTTCTATCCGCAGCTTTTCTAACGCCCGGTGTGCCAGGATACGCTTGCGCCGCAGCCTGCGGTCTGCCATGGTTCCCATGGGTTTCCGGTCCTTTTTATGGGCGCTTACATAGGCGTCACAGGCGGGCCAGCGGGAGCAGACATACAGATAGCTTTTCCGGTCAATGGTATCCGCCCCGTAGACGGTGCTGGCAGGCCGGCAGATGGCCGGAGAGCCGCAGTAAGGACATTTCAGGTTATATTTTTTCATGGTTTTCATTTGCCACCTCCGTTCCTGCCATTTATGGCAGATTTGATTTCTTTCATTTTCCTTTTTCAGAAGCAATGGTATTTATCAGAGGCCCGACATAGTTCCATGAGCGGGCAGCCTGTGGAAGATACGGTGTGCCACTCGATATACAGGCCGTATACGCTCTCAAAGGTTCGTTTACCTATCACAGCCTGACAGCTTTCCGGTTCGATAGATTCCCCGGACAGCTGCTGTAAGACTTTCGCAGGCATAAGGATCGGAGAGCCGTCTGCATCCACAGCCATCAGGAATCCTTCACAGGGGGGAGACTGGCCGTGAGGGCAGACAGTATGGTTGCATTTGATAAACAGGGCGTTGTGCCAACAGCCGCGTACTGCTTTTAAAAAAGGATAAATAGTACACTTTTTTTGATTCAATTTCATTCACCTCCTGCACACATGAATCATTTGAATTGAAAATCATCTGTAATGAAGGTGTAGATATCTGCTCACTTTCATTACCCACCTTTTGAAATCCCTAAATGGCCAATTTGAACTAAAAAATTCTTAAATTTTTATAAAGTTCAATCAGTTCTTTCAAAAATCCCTTATAAAAATAAAAAAGGAGGGCCAGACGCAAAATTCTGCGGCCTGGCCCCGAAAGTTTTTATTCCGTTGTATTATCCGAACAGTCCTTCAATCTCCCGCGTGATCCTGGGGATGACCGTATCATTGAAGATCAGGGTAAGCGCCGCCAGGAGCAGAGCGCCCAGCACTACTGCAATGATAATCTTCACGGCATCCGAGATATAGAAATCCCCACGCTGATTGGAGACTGCCATCCGGGCACGGATGATGAAATGGTTTGCTTTGTTACGGATACAGGTTGTGATTTTTCTCATGGAAACCTCCTATTTTTTATGTATGGTTACAGGGATACAATACCGGCTTTTTAAGGCCGCCTGATTGGTCTTTTCCGTCTGTCTTTTCTGCCCTTTGGCCTGTCCGGATAGAGCGCAGGTTTTTGGCGGAGCAGCCGGCGGAACCGCTGTTTTTCTGCTTCTGCCGCAGAGGGCAGGGGATGTTTTCTGTGTCTGTTCATGGGCAACTCCTGTCTGTATTCTTTCTGCCGTGGAAGGACGGCGTTGTCTATGGACTGCTGTAAAATGCTGCGCTAAGGAAAACTGCTGGGGTACAAGTGACCGCCTCCTTTCCATAAAAACCGGTCTGCGTTTATCCAAAGAATGCGCCAAGGGAGCTTAGAACTTCCGTACAGAGGACTACCAGGTAGATGATCATGATACAGATCAGCATCATCATAGAGTACCGCTGGATTTTTTTCGGCCGTTTGGCTGCTTCTTTTTTCAGGTTGTTCTGTTCAATCTGCCTCATGTCGAAACAGATCATTTTGAAGTACATACGCTGGTCATCCCCACGCAGAACGCCGACCAGACCCCGCACCACATCCGAGAGCATAGGACTCCCGATACGGGTTTCAAAGCGGATGAGGGCATTTTCGTAATTGCCGGTCTTCATGTCTGCTATGGTCTGGTCCAGTTCAGCGCCAAAATCCCGGCCAGCTACTCTGCGGTAGGAAGTCAGTATTTTCAGCACATCCCGGTCGTTTTCCAGATTTTGTCCAATGGTCAGGGCAAAGCGGGGGATTTCCGCTTCAATGAGCCTGCGCCGCTTTTTTACAAAATCAAATGCCGCATAATAGGTAGAAAACCATAATGCTACGGCCGTTCCGATCAGAACTGGTACAAAAAGTGGTATCAGGAACGCCAGAGGGATGGCACTAAGCCCGACAGCTCCGGCGGTTACCCATGCCCTGGCTGTGTAAACTTCCGGGGTCAGCTCCAGTCCGGCAATGTTGAGCGCTGCCTGCAGTTTATTTCTTTTTAACTTGTCCAGCCGCAGGTAAGGGGCGAACAGTCCGGCGATTTTCGTGATATACACATCCAGGAGCTGTTCCTTTTTCGTTCCCTGCTGTTTCCGGGCCAGCATCATCATTTTAGATGTTTTGCTGGTAGGAATGTCCGCGAAGGCTGTGGACAGATTGTAGACTGCGAAGCCAAAAAAGATGATAGCGATCAGTGCTAACAGTGTCATGTGCCGTCACCTCCATACTCAATGGGCTTGCTGAGTTTCATGATCTGCGTCAGTGCAAACAGAATAATGGCTGCACAGATCGCCAGAGCAATCTTGCCCGGTGTAGTGTAGATCAGGGTATGAAACCAGTCCTTGTTGAGGAAATACAACAGAGGGACGTTGGCAATGACCAGAAACATCATGGTAATGGCCTCCCGCCTGGGTCCCTGCATCATGGCCTCCAGCTCCGACTGCACCACACGGACATCGGAAAATTTCTGCACGATGGTCGGCAGCGTATTTTTCATGGAACGGTCCGACTGGCACTGGATCAGGATATTGGCCCATTCGTGAAAGACCCGGTTGGGGATCTTCATTTTCAGGGAATTGATAGCACTGGTCATATTGGCGTTGATCAGTTCGCTTTCATATACAAATGCCTCAAAGTTCGCCTTGATGGGCTCATTGATATAAGGCAGGTTCTCCCTTACGGAGCGGAGCAGATCCTCCGTCCGCAGGTAGGAAGTGGTGACGATGGAGATAGCCGTTTCCAATTCCTCGTTCAGGTGTTTTTTATAGCTGGCCGCCGTACTGCGGAGATACCACATGGGCAGGAGAGAGAAACCGATGCCCAGGATAGGAACCAGATATACGTTGCCTATCAGAAGTGCAAGGACTGCTCCCACCGCAAAAAGAATCAGGGTCAGCCGGGTAACTGCCTCATAGCGGTCGGCCCGTCCGGTATCCTTTAAGATCTGTTTGATCTCATAATCCTGATTAAAAAATCCTTTTGCAGGCGTTCCCATCAGTACGTTCAGCTCATCTGAGAGGGTTGCCGTCTTCCTTCCTGTATTGAAAATAACATCCGTAAAATCCCGTGGGCGTACTTCAAAGAGCGCAAGGAATCCGGCACTCAGCAGCGTAAAACAAATAAGATAGATCCAGTGCAATTATTTCACCTCCCTTCCGGATGGCTTTTTTCGG
This sequence comes from Lachnospiraceae bacterium, assembly GCA_910574745.1. Taxonomy (GTDB): domain Bacteria; phylum Bacillota; class Clostridia; order Lachnospirales; family Lachnospiraceae; genus UBA2882. The sequence continues at coordinate 88,925 of CAJTCE010000002.1, forward strand.
GGTGTTTCTTTCGCAGACATTCCGCCGTCTGAGAATTCCTGCAGTTCTTTGTAGGAAATCCCATTATCTAAAAGCCGTTTTTTTAATGTTTCTGACATGGTTTCCATCTTGCGGTGGTGGCCTACTACGTGGGCGCTTCCATGTTCATCCGTTACGTTATCCACTACTTCGTATTTATAGAGGGAACGGTACAGCAGTTTCCCATCCAGGTAATCTTCCCCCTCGATGATTTCCATGATCTTCCGGGAACGGTCTTCCAGCTGCTTGGTAAACACTACCACCGGGTAGGCTTCCACCATGATCTGCATCAGGATGGAATCGTCCATGTTATACTTCCGTTTGGCAAGAGTCATCATACGGCGGTAGGTACTCTCACAGGAGTTGGAGTGGATGGTGGTGCAGACCGTATGGCCGGTACGGGAGCTTTCGGCTGCCGACAGGCTTTCCGCTGCTGACCGCATTTCCCCTACGCCGATCACATCCGGATGCTTTCGCAGTACCCGTTCCAGAAGGAAATCCTGGTTGATGTTCATGGAAGGGTTCTCATGGGGCCTTGTGAGCAGATGCACCACGGAGTTTAAAATATTTCCCTCATCATCCCGTTTTACCAGGTCAAACTCCCGGCTGCCTTCCTCTATGGTGATAAGGCGGCGGTTGTTTGGGACGTTGGATAAGAGCCATGCCATGATGGTCGTCTTTCCGGAACCGGTGGAACCGGCAATGCACACGGAAACCCCATAGCGGATGCAGGAGGTCAGGAAATGGAGCATCTCCGGCGTGGCGCTCCCGGAATCCAGGAGCTTTTCCTCTGAGACCGTATTCTGGTTGACGATACGGATGGAGGCATTGATCCCCACCTCTGAATCCACGATGGGCGTTTTATCCACAGAGATACGGATATTTTTATCAAGGAAACCGATGACCGATGGCATGGTATCGTCAATGACCATGCCGCAGGCGTTCAGCATACGCCGCACAACATCAATGGAATGCTGAGGGGAAGAAAATTTATCAGGGATCTTGATGCTGCGCCCGCTGTTCATGATGACCTCGATGTCGTTATATGCGTTGATGTTCACCTCTTCCACGCCGGGCTGGTAGATCCATTTCTTCAGGAAGGAGTAGCCGGCCATGTCTTCATAAAGCCTGGCGCAGAGCTGCTCTGTAGTAAGTCCCTTGACAGCGTACTTGCGCTTGACCAGATACTGTACCATCAGCTCTTTTAGTACGGTGACGGCACGCTCTGAATCATTTTCTCCGGCGCCGGCTATGGTGGAAGCATGGTTTTCGGAAAAGTAGCGCTGTACATCCTCCAGTACCTGCTCATAGGTCAGGGCACCGTTTTCCGTGGGGGCAAAGAAAATATCATTTAAGTTATTCATCACTGTCTACCTCCCTGTATCCATCTTCCCAGTCCTGTTCATCTTCCTCCTCTCCGTATTCACTGTCTTCATATTCCGCCTCATAAGCTTCCTCTTCCTGACGCTCTACAGCTTCCATCTGCTCCAGGGCATCCAGGACCTTATTTAAGGATGCAGTATATTTGGAGTTGCAGTATTTGATGGCCTGGAACATGCCCCCTTCGGTGGCACAGCGGTCAATCTCCTTCCCATAAGGCAGCAGGCCGTCAAACCCGCCGATGATATATCCCATTTCATCAAAGGCGTGGAAAGGGCGGGCCATGCCTGCAAAGGTCATGTGCTCATGGTAGTGGAAACGCCCGTCCGCCAGCAGAGGCTTGTGGGCCTTCAGGTAATTGATGCCCTTCAGATCCGGAGTCACAATACGAAGTACCAGATCCCCGGATTCAATGGCGGCTGGCGTGAATACGTTGGTCATAGCAGAACCACAGTCCAGGATGACATAATCCACCAGCCTTTTTGCAGAGGAAATAAGCTGTAAAACCATCTGGTAATCTGTTTCCGGATAGCTTAACGGGTTCTCTCCGGCACAGTATCCCATAAGGCCGATATAGGGATAATTTTTTAGCACCGTTACATGGCTGGCTACCAGAGACGTATCGATCTCCACGCTGGTCAGCACCTGGCCGATGGAAACGGCAGTGGTGGTGATCTGCTCCGGGAGCCAGACCGGGAGCATGGGGATGCCAGGCTCCCCGCTTATGATGATGGCCTTTCGTTTGTCACGGGTCAGCGCTTTGGCAAGGATACAGCAGAACATGGATTTGCCGCTGCCAGGGCTGCCCCAGACCGTGATTATTTTGGACATGGAAACCATTCCTCCTTTCTGCCTGCGGTCAGGTCTTGTTGTCCGGATTATTTTCTGAACCATTTTTGCTGCTGTTTCCAGTTTCGTTTGTTGTTTCGTTTTCTTCAGCAGAATCAGATTCTTCCCCGTTTTCTTCCGCATTACCGGTTTCGGAACCCTCAGCTTCTCCTTCCTCTGCCGTATCTTCCGCTTCCTCTTCTGAAGGCTCCGGGAAATAGATTTCCTGCAGAATCGCATCCTGTTCTGTCAGGAGTTCTTCTGCCAGCTTTTCATTGCCCCGGGAGATCAGGGCCACATGGGCAACCCCGTCATTTTCCAGGGAGGTGATGACCCGTGCCTGCTCCGGGCTTGCCAGCACCGTGATGGTAGCAGACTGCTGCTTTTCCTCATCCTCCACCGGTTCCTTTGCGTTGTCCACGTTGACACCTTTGGCATCTGTGACGGAAAGCACCCGGACGAAGCGTAGCTCAGGAACTTCCTCCGCCACATCCAGGAAATGGTATATACGGATGATGTCGCCCGGCTGCAGTTTGTCAGACAGACCGGAAGCCAGTGTCTTAACGGTCAGGGAAATGGCTACTTTCCCAGAGGGGATGTTGTTTAAAGCCACATCCGAGGAGACTGGGACAGTGCTGATCTTGGAAGTCAGGATATAATCGCCCTGGGATAAGTCTGCAGTGGCATAAAGCCCTTTCACGTCATCAAAGGTGTGGGCGATATTGGGAGGCAGGTTGTAGCTCCCGACTTCCACAGTCTCTGTATTGTCCGCTGAGAGCTGTTCTCCTTTCAGCACGGGTTTTGTGATCCGGACAATCTCAGTCTTGCCATTGGTCTGCCTGGCAATGGTGGGCAGGGCGACAAAGGCGATAGCGGCTGCCAGCAGGATACTGAGCAGGCCGAAGATAAAGCGGTTATTCAGTTTCATGTTTTTCACTCCTGTCATTTAAAATATGGATCTGCCGCTGGTTCTGCCGGGTAAGGCAGATGGTGTGATTCCATAAGGCAGATAAAGTTATAGGATTGCAGTTACTGTAACGATCAGGCTTCCGATCATCAGAAAGGGTACAAAGGGCAGGGAGAGCATATCCTTTTTTCTCTGGTGCCTCACTGCCAGGGAAACACAGGCCGCAAGGCCGGAGGCAATAAGCAGGACAGACAGCATACGGGCAGGGCCGTAGATAAACCCCATGACTGCTGCCAGCTTGATATCCCCGCCCCCGATGCCGGCGCCCTCCTTTGACAGCATTGCAGCGGCCAGTAAGATCACAAAGCCTGCTGCCGCCCCCATAAAAGAGTATAAAAACAGGAGCGGCAGAAGGGCGGTTCCGAATGCACCTGTGCGGATCATGGGCGCAGCAAGGGCAAAGGGAAGGAAAAGCAGGAGCGCCCGGTCGGGCACCCGCTTCTTTTTCAGGTCGTATGCGGCAAATCCAGCGATGCACGCAAAGGCCAGCAGCTCATAAACAAAAAGAATATGGCTATTCACGGTTGGTATACCAGTCATCAAACACGCTCTGGTGGATGGTGATGTAGTCATTCAGGTTGACCGAGAGCATTCCGTCCGGTGTCCATGCGTCCCATACCTGGGTATATACCACATAGCTTGTGCTGTCCGGAAACCATACCGGTGTGAAATGCACGGTGCGCCCGTAGGTGGAAAACTCATTGGGCTGGAAGGCAAATTTTGCACTGCGTCCGCTGGAAACACGCTGCAGGAGCCGCAGGTAGGTATTATATTGAAACTCCGGAAATACGGAAAAGGCAGTCTGCGGGTTGCTGTGGTGCCCATCCGGTGAGTTTGTGGATAGTGTGGCCCGTACTTCTGTTTTGACGCCGTACCCGCTCTTCATGTCCTTCCCGTTTGCTGTCGGCACGATATCATCCGGCATTAAAGTCATGGTGCCGCTGATGGAGGCAGAATAGCTGGTATAGTCATATTCCCAGTCTCCACGGTCTACCCAGTGGCCGTCATCCTCTCCATGGCTGCACCACTGCCAGTCAGGAACCCAGTAACAGCTCCAGACGCCCCAGCTTGCACTGAGTTTCTGTGGGTTCACCGGGAGGGCAGGGACAGAATAACCGGGATTGATGTCCGTAGCCAAAGGGTCAGGCGGTATCTTTTCATTTAAGTCCACAATTTTCGCCACAAAGGTATCCTGGGCGGTAAAGCCGCTGCTTAACGTCACCGTGATGGTAATGGTCTGGGGTGTAGGGGGCGTGTGCCATTTCACCCATACCAGCTGAGAGTCGTGGGCTGGTATGACAATGTTCCGGACGGTGTAGCTCCTTCCCATAATATGGAAGGTGACCGTTGCCGGGTTGTCCGGAGTCAACCGTCCATTCGTCTGCAGACGGATGGCAGTGATCACATCAGTATCCACCCGGTATTCCACATCCGGCGCTTCGATCTCCCCGCCGGGTTCTTCCATTTCTTCAAACCAGACAATGCCGATCCCCAGGGCGTTTATGATATCTGCGTTGGACTGTATTCCCCGCCTGCCTCCGCCCCAGGCCGGAAATCCAAGGTCACTGTATTCCAGGAACAGGGCGAGGGGGAGATTCTGGAACGCTACCGAGGGCAGCTTACTCCGCAGGGAGCCGCCGGAAAGCTGGTCGTAGAGTGCTGCCTCTGTTGCCGTAAAGGCGTATTTTGCCCCGTTAAAAGTGACGTAGGCAATGGGTTCTAAAAGGATCTTATATTCTCCTGACAGCATACGCTCATAACTGACGCCTGCGGCATCCGCCACCATCATGCAGGCGTACTCCGAACAGAAATAGCGCTTGATGGCTTCAATGGTGGCAGGCCGACTGTTGCTGGTTATGATGGCCGGCATGGAATAGGCGGGCTGGCGGCAGTTATAGGGAACGCCGGACTGTAAGGAGAGCGAAGCCCCATCCCGGTACTGGATCTTGTTCACCTTGCCGAAATGAAGCATTGCGGAGGACTGGCTTCGGTTGGCGAAATCCACCGGCGTACTCACGGCAGCTCCGGACTGGGCATCCACCACCGTTACCCTTACCCCGTCATTTCCGGGAGACCAGAAGTTGGTGGAAGTGCCCTGGTTCATGTTGCCTCCTCCTCCATCAAGGTTGCCCTGTCCGGAAGCAAGAGCCTGTGAGGAACACAGGCAGAGCAGAAGGGCGGCAGAGCAGAGGAGGGCATAAAAGCGTTTCAAACAATATCACACTCCAATCTTTTTATGTGACAGAAAAACGTATTGCCGATGTGTTTTCTGTGGGTTGATGCACAAAAGAAAACCACCATCGGGAGGCGGTTTTCCGGTTTCAGTATTCAGTTGTGTATCTGTGATACTCTGCAGAGCATCATCAGTTCCCCATGTTCCCGACCATCTTGCTGGGGTCTCCGCTGCTGTCTATGGAAGACTGGTTGACCTGTCCGGGAACTACCCAGCCGAATACGGGATCGTATACGGCGCCATTTTCGTTGGTGGAACCAGCTGCAGGGGCATCTTCCTTTCCGGTCTCTGTGGGTGCGGACGCTGTCTCAGGGGCCGGATTCACAGGATGCTCTCCGCCCGGATCTGCCGTAATGGTCTTGCCTTCCGGGGGCGGGGGAGGTGTTTCATCCTTTGTTTCTGCAGGAACAAAATCCATCACAATATCCTGTTCGGATTCTTCCGCTACCTTCGGGTATTCTTCCAGTTTTTCCTCCGCACTGTTCTGACCGGGGATGCCGGCATCTGTATGTACCCGGGAATCTCCAGTGGGATCCGTGATATCCGGGGTATCCTTCCATTCTTCCTGAACGGTATCCGGGGGCTGTTCATCCGGCTGGAAGTCGGTCTTTGTATCCCGGCTCACCAGCCAGCAGACGGCGAGGATGGCAACACAGGAAACAGAAAGGACTGAGACAAGGAATCCTTTGGATCTTAAAATTTTCTTCATATAGCAGTCATCTCCTTTTTTCTTTCTGTATATCCCTTACGGTTTTAAAGTAAGGTTTTTCAACAGAAAATGAAATATAATGGGACATTGGCAGTCCGGCTGTCATAAACTGCTGCCTGCTGCCCTGCGGCGTCCGATGAAGCGGAAAGCCAGGAATCCGGCAAGAGCCGTGAAAAGGGTGGTGAGAATGAATTTTTTGGATGTAAACAGTTTCTTCATAAGAGTAAGCTCCTTTCATAGCTGGCGGCTGTCTGTCTTTTGCAGCCTAAAATTTGGTGTTGTGGTAGCCGGTCAGTTCCACGGGCCGGGTAATGGCAGGATAGGAGTGGCCGAACATGTAGACATAGAACTCGACATTGCAGGTGAACACATACTCCACCCGGTCGCCTGTCACATGGAACGAAAGTCGGATATCCCTTACCCGGTAGTCATCCGTGGAGAGAGGGATCTTGCTGGCGAGGCCGTCTGTCACCATGTCTTCCAGCATGGCGGTATAATCGCTGCTGGAGTAGAGGGTATTTAAGTATTCGCTGAAATTGGTCTCCCTCTGGGAACGGTAGGTATCTGCATAGATGCTGGCGCTCAGGTTGTTCAGCTCCATCTTTGCGCCATTGCGGATATTGATGCAGGTGATGCGGATGGAGGCGTACAGTAGCAGGAAGGAGATCAGCATCACGATCCCCACCACGAAAAAGCAGGTGAAGATAGAAATATCCCCGCGGTCATTTCCGAGGGGATTCCTGCCTGTGCTTCTTTTCATACATTGGAATGGTTTCTTCATGGTCCACCTCACTTCCAGTAATGCTCACTGACGCCTGCCCCTCTGGAAACAACCGTGATGTTCACCAGGTTGAAGTTCCAGAAACCGCCCAGTTTTGCCCGCCCTGTAATGGTGATGTAAAAGGGGGTGCCCAGTTGTATGGCCCGGCTCATGCCGGACGGGGTAGGCGACTTGTAGGAGGCATCAATGGAGTAGGAGATGTTTTCAGCCCCCTCGATCTGAGAACAGAGGAACTGAAAAAGCTGGTCTGTTTCACCGTTGATTCCTCCGGAGAGCTGGATCTGTTTCACCATCTGGTCTGCACAGTGGTCCAGCTCCTGTTTGGTGGAGATGATGCTGAACAGGTTCAGGATGAAAGCCAGCAGGAGCACCGCAATGAAGATGAACACTACGGTACTGAAATAGTTGACATCCCCATGCTCATTTTTCAGTATGGCTGCCGGACTCCCGCAGGATCTGCCTTTATGGGGAGAGGCTCTGCCGGCTGCTTTGGACATTGTTTGGGACAAAGTAAAACCACCACCTTTCTGACGAAAACAGCCGTCTCCCTGGATGGAAAACGGCTGCTTTACATATTTTTGACTGTACCAAGTATAGCATGGATGCCTTTACGGGGAAAGAGCAGAACCGTGCCAATGTTGTGCCGGTGGTGTGCCAATTTGAAGGTGGGAAGGAATTTGAGGATGAAAAGCAGGCGGCTATGGTTATTTTGGGGGCAGGCGGATAAGCAAATTGTAATTTTCGTTTTTTTATGGTAAGATAGAAGACAAGAAAGAACCTGCGGCAAATAATACAGGCCGGAATGGAAACAATAGGATAGAGGTGTCTGCATAAAATGAATCAGGAAGAAAATACCATATCAGCCGGCAGTGAAAAAAAGCCGGAACAGATAGCAAAATATACAGCGAAGGACAGCGTGTTTACTTCGCTCTTCCGAGAGCCGAAGTATCTGCTGCAGCTGTACCAGGCGCTGCATCCGGAAGACCATGAGGCAACGGAGGACAGCATCAGGAACGTGACGATTACCAATGTCCTTCTGGATCAGTATTATAATGATGTCGGCTTTCAGGTCGGGGAAAAGCTGGTCATTTTGGTAGAGCAGCAGTCAAGCTGGAGCATCAATATCGTGGTACGCTGCCTGTTATATCTTGCCCAGACTTATCAGGAATATTTTGAGAGCACAAAACAGAATGTGTATGGGAGCAAAAAGCTGGAGCTTCCAAGGCCGGAGATGTACGTCATATTCACCGGTAATAGAAAAACAAAACCGGAATACCTTTCTCTGTCGAAGGAATTTTTTGGAGGGGATGACAGTGTCCTTGATGTAAAGGTCAAAATGATCTATGATGGAAAAGAGGGGGATATCATCAATCAGTATGTGGCATTTACAAGGATATATAATGAACAGGTGAAACTGCATGGAAGAACCAGGGAGGCGGTTCTGGAGACGATCCGCATCTGTAAGGACCAGAATGTACTGCGCGAGTATCTGTCAGGACGTGAAAAGGAGGTTGTGGATATCATGATGACATTGTTTAATGAAGAATATATTTTGAAGACTTATGTGGAGAGCAGAGAAAAGGAAGCAGCAATGGAAGGAGAAAAAAGAGGGTCTGAAAAGGCGAAAATGGAAACTGCACAGAGAATGTACGAAATGGGGATTTCCGTTCAGGATATTGCAAAGGCATCCGAGGTATCGATAGAAACAGTGGAGCAATGGCTTGGGCTTATTAAAGCGTAGGTCAAGGATATTATGATGATGCTGTTTGATAAAGAATATATTTTGAAGACTTATGTGGAAAGCGAGAAGTTAGAAGCTGAAAAACGAGGAGCTGAAAAGACCAAAATAGAGATAGCTCAAAGATTGTATAAAAAAGGAAATTCTGTAGAGGATATTGCGGATATTTTTGATGCGTCAGTGAAAGAAGTGGAGCAGTGGCTCGGACTTGTCAGAGCTTGATAGAATTATTGATATTTGAATGTGAAAATCCGAAGCCGTCAGTAAAATGCGGTTTTGGATTTTTTCCTTATTATGGCAGCATCAGCCTGATACTGATTATCCACAAATTATATTACTGGTATAATGACAAATCTGGAAATTGGTGTTATAGTGGTTACAGTTAAGAACAAAGCGGACCGGATGAGTCCAGAAAGGAAAAAATCATGGCAACAGTTAATTTCGCTGCGAATGGCTTCGCATATTATCTGCATAGCGAACATTATGAGGCACTGTTCAGTAAAGAAAAAGAACAGAGTCTGGTTAAGATGCGCTCATGTAAGATAAGAAAAAGGCGAAAAACTGTGTGATATCCGGATGCAGACAAGATATAAATGTCTGCCGGAAACAGAACATGGATTTATGTACCGCTTATCTTGTATGAGGTAGGCGGTATTTTTTATGCTCCATTAGCTCAGCTGGGAGAGCACTCGACTTTTAATCGAGTGGTCATGGGTCCGAGTCCCATATGGAGCATGACCGCCTGTATATGGAATTCTGATAGCAGGAGGTGAGAATCATGGTGAATCTGCCGGTTATAGATATGGTAAAGACAGGACAGAACATTGGAAAGCTGCGGAAGCAGGCAGGACTGTCGGTAAGGGATCTGCAGGATGTTTTTGGTTTTGCCACACCGCAGGCCATATACAAGTGGCAGCAGGGTGCAGCACTGCCAACAATAGATAATCTGGTGGTGCTTGCAGCAGTCCTGCAGGTGCGGCTGGATGACATTCTGGTTACTGATACGGCAGTGCAGATACAGATCAGTGCATGAATGGAAAGTAAGAAAGGGAAATGACAGCAATAGAACCGCAGGCAGAAAAATGCCTGCAGTAAGGTCCCCTGGTCTAAAGGTCAGGACACCGGCCTTTCAAGCCGGAGGTATTGGGTTCAAGTCCCATGGGGATCATTAAGGCTCCTTAGTCTAAAGGTCAGGACGCCGGCCTCTCAAGCCGGAAATGATGGGTTCAAGCCCCACAGGAGCTACTGTGGCCATAGGACAGTGGCAGTCCGGCAGATTGTGGCTCTGCTTACGGGGGTTCGATTCCCCCTGGTCACCCCATGGATGGGTATGCCCAGTGGCGAGGGCAGCGGACTGTAAATCCGTTACAAAGAAACACCGCAGGTTCGAGTCCTGCCCCATCCATTTTTTGTTTGCGTGTCCGAGAGGCTTATGGTGCCACCCTGCTAAGGTGGTGTGCGGAAACGCACCGAAGGTTCGAATCCTTCCGCAAACGTGCTGAAGCTGGAGATAATCCTGCTTCTTTTGAAAGCTGAAATTTGTTATTATCCTTTTATTACCTTGCTGTTAGTACATTTGCTGTTTCTATTTTCATCCCACAGGGCGATATTATGTTTATCAGTATAAGAAGAATTATATTTTATACCTGAAATATCATTTCTTCTCTTTTTTACGATATCTAAAAAATCCAATGGTATTACATAGCCTTGCTCTGCATAATTTGGAGATGTTAAGTAATCTTTTATAAAGATATAAAATGCCCTGATATCAATGGAATAATTACTAATAAAAAGTTGTACTGTTTCGTCTGAAAATAAATTCTTGAGTCCGTCCGAAACCATAATCGTAAAATCCATTACTTTTATTTTGCTTTTTACAGTACATTCGGCTACAGAAATATAGTCATTTTTGTTAGCTTTTTGTTCTTTACATGATGTTTTTATATCTTCTGCCAAATAAAGAACTGGTTCACCAATGTGATTTACTCTTCCACTTTGTGTTATTGCTGATGCAGGCGCAACACCAGAATGTTGATCATCGTATCCGCTTACTGGTATCCCATTTTCTCTAATAACTCCTGTATCTTTTCCGTCAGATGGATTGATTATTCTTGCTCTATAATAAATTTCATTATTCAGTTCACTTATGGGCATATACATTACTGCCTGCTGAAACAGTTCTTGATTTTTTTCCTTCTTTCTGCCGTTTAAACTCTCATAACTAAACTGTTTAATATTAAGTAAAGAGAAGAGTGCTGTATCAGTTTTGATTTTAAAGTCATTCATTTTTATTACTCCATTTTACAGAAATATCATTGACTGTTTGTGAAAGAAGTCTGTTTACACCTGCATTTTGTCAATTAAAGCAAAGATGACCTCCTGCTGGTCTTTATTCAGTCTTGCCCATCGTTCCAGCAGTTTTCTTTGATCTTCTGTCAGGGAAACCGGAGCCTCTCCTTTCGATAATAACTGGGAGAGAGTAATTCCAAATGCCAGACAGATTTTCTTTAAAGAAGGAATGGTTGGAACCATATTTTTTCGATACCAGGAGGAGATTGTGGATTGGGGAAGGCCGGAGCGTTCCGCAAGCTGATATTCCGTCCAGCCTCTTTCTTGTCTGTATGCAGTTATGGTCGCAAGAATATCTTCCAAAATAGATTCACCCCTTTGCTTTTATTCTTCGTAAATTATACTTTGACAAATCGTTTATATTTAATCGTTTGAATCGTATAATTTTAACGATTATTACAACGAAAGGAAATTATCTTTGCTATTTCATATTATCAAGCAGAGAAAAAATAAGTGCCTGCTGTTCGCTGCTTAATCCTGCCCAGCATTTCAGCAGTTTCTGCTGGGATGCTGTCAGCAGAACGGGTTCACCGCCGTGGGAAAACAGTTGGGAAAGCGTAATGTCAAATGCGGCGCAGATTTTCTCCAGAGAAGGTATGGTTGGTATTGTATTTTTACAGTACCAGGAAGATATTGTAGTCTGGGGTAAACCGGAATGTTCTGCAAGCTGGTATTCTGTCCAGCCTCTCTCTTCACGATATGCTATTATAGTAGAAAGAACCGTATTCATTATTTTGCCTCTTTGCTTGTGTATATCGTAAATTATACTTTGGTAAATCGTTGCAATTTAATCATTTACATCGTATAATTACTACGATAAACACAACTATATAAATGTAGTGATCATTGTGATTTAACTGTCAGCTTATAAGAGGAGGCTATAATTTATGCTGAAAAAGAAAATGATAGGGATTTTGGCCTGTATGATAGTGATTTGCATGGCTGTAGCAGGGATACTGGTGTATAGGAATTCAGATAAAAAAACCACACTCGAAGAAGATATTCTAAAAATGGAAGAGGCGTTAGGTGATAAATATAAAAAGCAGTCGGAAACTACACTTGCAGCCACGCTCACATACGCAAATGAGGATAACGATACTAAAATCTATTACCATATATTAAAAACGGATTATTATGAGCAGGATGCTTCTGAAATAACTGGACTGAATACAACTGCTTTTGGTGTTTTATTTGCAGTCGATTTCATGGACAGCTGTGAAGAAATGATGATTCAGGAATGGCCTGCATCTCTCTATAAGAGCGGAGAAACGGCATACCTTTGCTGGACCTGTTCTCCTGAAGTGAGTTATGTCCTGGAATATAAGCCTGCAGAAATCCAGGATTCAGAGATTATCAAGATGGCCGAAAGTGCAAAGGAGGCAAATTAACAGAGACAGTCAGTGTCATTATATTGGAAATATAAAACCGGCAGGATATGGAGCTGCAGTATTCAAAACTGCAGCTCCATGTTTTGTATGTCATATTTACAGAACTATTACAGATTCTGCCGGATGATCCGTGTAATGATTCCCACAGCCACACCCCGTTCTTCATCCAGCCGTGTCACGGCAAAGCTCACATCATCCTTCTTGCCGGGAGTCCGGTAGTCATAGCAGGAGTGGGCCACGGCATTGACGCCGTTAGACAGCCGGATATAGACCACACCTTTATGTACGTCTGTGACCTTGCCGGCATACTTGCTCTGGATGCGGCATTTTTTCAGGTTGTCGTGGCTGGTGTTCTGGGATACGCTCTTGATATCAGCTTTGATCCCCATATCCTCCAGGCTGTCACGGCGCACACTCAGGATGCGTACAAGTACCTGGTCGCCCACAGAAAAACGCTCATGAGCATCCCCGATCCACTCCCAGGCAAGGTCACGGGCCATGATGGAGCATTCCACTCCGAAAACTTCCACCCGGATGACTTTCTCTGCCACAGCGATCACACGGGCCTGGGCGATACGTCCTTCATAGATCCGGTACATCCCTGCAGCATCCGTATCCAGATAGAAGATCTGCCGTTTCCGGAGCATGGCTTCTTTCCGGCTTGCCACCACGCTGCGGGATTTGGAATCAATACCTTTTACGATAAAGTCGATCTCTGCCCCCAGCATGTTGCCGAGGATCTTGTTCTGGCGCAGCATCAGCTCCGTATATTCCTGTCCGGAGGGGCTGCGGCCGATATTGATCATCATCTCCTTTAAAGGGATTACGATCCGGAATCCTTTATAGTCTACAATCGTGATGGTCTTGCCATTGTCCGTCTGCTCGATTCCGCCAAGCTGCCCGGTAAGGATACGTCTGGTACGGTAGGCGTTGTGGATCTCATGCCAGATGACATCCTCGCGGGATTCCTCAGTCTCTACTTCTCCCCGAACTTCCAGTGTCAGCACAGGGGCATCTTCTTTTCTGCTTCTGGCGGCAGTACGCCGGGAAGAAGCGGCAGCAGGAACTGTATTTTCTGAGTCAGTTGTGCCAGTGGGTAAAATCGTTCTTTCCGATCCTGTTTCAGCAAAAGACACATTTTCCTGAAGAATGTTTTCTTCTACTTCATCTGTGGCATGGTCTGTCGGCTCGTCTGTACCGGGAACAGCGGCGGTATCTGGGGAATCCGGCACACCATCAGAAACTGCTTCCGGTGTCTCCGGTATTCCTGTTTCGGTTTCCTTTGTTTCCCCGCTATTTCCTGCAGAAGTTTTCTCTTTCTTACTGCGTGTGGTGCGTCTGGTCTTTGCAGCAGGGGCATCTGTTTCAGGAGACGCTGCAGATTCCGGCTGTGCTTCGCCAGAACTGCTGGCATCATGGGCGGCATCACGCTCCGTACCGAAGCCGTTCAGATCCTCCGATGCTTCTCCGAACATTTCCTCTTCTGTAAGCTCCGGGAGCATTTCGTCCTCAACATCCGGCTCTGCAGGCAGCTCCTGATCCATGCTGCCCAACAGTTCATTTAAGTCCATGCCATCCCCAGCCGCTTCAGGCAGTGTGCCGTGTCCTTCACCGGGAATAGCACCATCCTTTATGCCGGTTCCGTCCAAGAGAGTGTTTTCTTCCATAGTAGGATTTTCCAGTTCCATAAGTTCTTTTTTTCTTGCCATATGTTTACCTCCATTGTGTTGTTATTCTATAGCACAACCCGGAAATGGGCCGTTCCATAGCATTCTTGTTTCAGGACATGATGGAATCTTTGTCCGTGGATACGATCCCGGCAGGTGTGCCGGAAGATGCAGCAGGGACAGCTTTCCCAGGATCAGCTGCTGCCGTTTTTTGGGGTTTCTGCTGTGCGCCGGCTGCCGATGGTTTTGCGGTTCCCTTTGCGGCGGGTTCCGTCCCTGTCTTTTGGGCAGGTTTGGAAGCTGCTTTTCCTGCCTGCTTTGTAACTGTTTTTTGGGGAGCAGGCTTTACCACAGGTTCCGCTGCAGCAGCCGTTTCCATTTCCAGCCGCCTCCATTCCGGGATATGAGCGGATGCCTTGCAGGAGCGCAGCAGGGGATATTCCGGATGTTTGGAATAATCCATCTTATCCACCTTTAAGGTCTTCTTTCCGCGGATGATGACCAGAGCTTCATCAATGGGCAGGCGCAGCACTTCATCCGGCGTCAGCACAGGCCGCTTTCCCACACCGCTGGTCTCCCGGTACTCCGGCGTGTAGTTGGAGATCCGCCAGGTTCCTAACTGCTTGGACTTGCTGGAGACTGCCACGCTTGCCAGTCCGGTACGGGAGGAGACAAATTCCGCAGTCAGGGGGTCAGTGCATCCCAGAAAGAGCTGGACATCACAATTCCCTAAGATCTCCTGCCAGAGGTTCAGCGGATACCGGTTCTGCAGTCCCGCAAGGTTCTGGAACACACAGGACATGGAGATGTTCCGGGAGCGGATCACGCTCAGGCGCCGGGAGAGGTCGGGGATAGTGCCGCAGGCAGTCAGCTCCTCCCCTAATACATGGACGGGCACAGGAAGCCTTCCGCCCTCACAGTTTTTATCCGCATACCGCACCAGCTTGATGAACACAAAGGACAAAAACAGGGATGCCAGAAAATCAAAGGTGCTGTCCTGGTCGCTGGTCACAAGGAAATAGGCACAGGGTTTCTGCCCCAGCAGTTCCAGGTCGATTTCATCCCTTGCCGTGATCTTTTTGATCAGTTCCGACTGGAATACCTGCAGGCGGCTCCCCAGCCCGATGATAACACCGCTCCGCACAGAATCGGATGCCTGCTTGAAAAGGCTGTAAGGGGCTTTTGCCGGATGGTTGATGGGCAGGACTTCAAACAGGCTGTTCAGTGCTGTTTCGGAATTGAGGGTAATGAGCTGATAAACCTGGCCCATGTTCCGGTTCTCCGGCGGGTAGCCCTTATCCACATACAGCACCAGTGCTTTTAACAGGTTCATTTCTGCGGAATCCCAGAAATGGTCTCCCTTGCCGCCGCCAGTGGTATTCTTGATAATGACATCCACAAAGAGCTGTGCCATCAGTTCCTGTCCTTCCACTTCCGAAAGACAGTTCCAGGAATCCGAGTTTTCGGGATTGACCAGATTGAACACACGGACGGTATAGCCTTTGTCACGCAGGTATTCGCTGGACTTTTCGTATAACTCCGATTTGGGATCGCAGATCACCAGGGATTCCCCTCGGGATACACCCTGCAGGATGCGGTTCATACAGAAGGAACGGGTCTTCATGGAGCCGCTGGCACCATAGACTGCCAGGTTGCTGTTGAGCCGTGTCTTCTCCGGCACGCAGACCGCCTTCCGGTCCAGCATGCCCAGCACGATCCCCTGATAACGGTGCAGGTCTGCTACCAGCTCCAGGACGCCGGACATTTCTTTCCGGCTCATCCATCCGGATGTGCCGTAGGTGCCTTTGGCAGAATAGGTGAAATTCCGGTCTTCGTCATATTCTCCGGTATCGCTGTATCCGATCCGCATGACCAGGAGCAGAAGTACCGCAAGAAGTCCGATGCAGATAAATATCCCGTAAATTCCGTATGGCGGATGCACTGCTGCACGGAGGCAGACGGACAGGCCGGGGGAAGCGGGCAGGGGGGAAGTGCCGTCCCCCGGATAGCCGCCGCCCTGCTTCCAGAGGGCATAGTTGCCGATGAACTGCCCCAGGTAGCCGCCCGCATACAGGATGGCAAGGATGGCTATGGGAGCCGTGATCAGCCCTTTCAGTAATTTTTTCTTGTCTATGGGAAAAACCTCCTTTCAAATTTTGCAAAGCTGATGGTGGAAAACTCTGCCTGTCCGCCGCAGGAGCGGTGGAGAACTTCCTTCTGGAAGTCAAAGCAGATAAGGGTTCCTGTCCGTTCCTGCAGCTGGAGCGCCGTATGGAAACGGTTGATGCGGGGGATATCCAGAAAATAGCCGAACAGGACCGGATTTCCGTTCCCGTCCAGGGCGTCATGCTCTATGGGAAGTCCCGCATCCTTTGGGTAAAGGCCCTGCATCAGCATGTGGTCAAGTTCCGATATTTTTACCGGGTCGCATAGGAGCCTTAGCAGCGTATCCCCGTAATGGTCATTGGTCAGGTAGTAAAAATGCGCATAGTTCCCGTCCAGAAGGAAGAAACAGCGGGAACCGGTGTCAGCGCCGGAAAGGATCTGGTAGAAATGTTCCAGGCCGTTCCCAAGGAGCAGGCCGGAAATTTCGGTCCGGGCATACTGAGCAGGCAGCCTTTCGCAGCACAGCAGGAGCTTTAAAAATACCTGTACCTTTATTTCCGCCCGGTAGTCCCATTTCATGGTATAGGAATCTCCGTTATAAGCGGTAAAGATCCCGGATGGCGCAAGGAGTGCGCCGGCCATGCGTGAGCCCCTGATTTTTACGGCTTCAACGCCGATTTCCTTAATCTCACGGGAACTGTAAAAAGCTGGGATGTCCAGGCTTTGGACAGGGGAGCCTCTGGAGGAGAAAACTTCAGGCTTCTCATCCCGGAAGATCCGGACTCCCGCATTCTGCATGGTGACGAAAATTTCAGCCACACGGTGCAGGCGCAGGCGGCGGGAAAATTCGCTCTTTAATTTATGTGTTTCCCCGTTCCCTGTAAGGAAGAATGAAAACCGTTCCGGATTTTCCGCCAGCAGGAAACTCTTTGCCCTGCGGCCCAGGCGGTATCCCCGCAGTTTATCCCGGTAATAAGTACGCAGGAGCCCCTCTTTCTTCAGGAAGGTGATGACGGACTCCTTGTAACTGGTACTGCAGGGAAGGCGTATGAGCAGGGGGACGGGGAATTCGCCGCATATAGCGGTCAGTTCGAGCAGATGGTAGCTGATGGTGTCTTCCCGCGGGAAGCTGTTTTTGTCATGCAAAAGATCACCTCCTTATGACCGGCACAGGGCCGGCATTTCCCCGGTTTTTTACCGGGGTGGCTGAAAACTTCGGTAGATTCCGGGCCGAAGCCAGGCCGGAAAAAGCCGTTTTTTCCGTTTTTTCTCCGGTTCCCGGCATATAGGTCAAAAAATTCCGGAAATGGTCAAAAATCCGATATGGATTTTAAGTCTTTTTCCCGTCTGGAAAGCCATCCGGCAAAGCGGTTTTTTTCCATGATGTAGATACGGGTGCCGTCCTGATCTCCAAGCTCCGTAGTATTGTAGGCATCACACAAGAGTCCGCTGTCGTCTGCCATCACATACAGGGCGATGGTGTCCAGGATCTGTTTCTGCTGCAGGTTGTCATAATCTAAAAGGCACCAGTCCGGCAGTTCATGGTCATATACATGGGAGATACAGACCACACATTCCCGAAACCGGGGCAGGGTGTGCTCCTTTGTGTACTGCCCCAGAACGGCGTGGAGCGGGTCGATCAGGAACAGGCTGCTCTGGCGTGCCTTCTTTTTGGGAAGAAGGCGGGGCATGATTACCTCCAGGATGCCGTTTTCAAAACGGACTTCTATGCCGTGAACTTCTCCGGCTTTTACCAGATATTCTGTCTTGGGAACAGAGGTGGAGGCATAGAGGAGGCTCCTGAGCTGACAGGCGATCCCTTCGGCCCGCAGGGCGGCTTCGGTTGACATGGTTTCATAGTTTTCCGGATAACGCTGGATATCCAAAGAATCCATGGCGCAGATGTTATTGTTCAGCCGTGAAAGGCTGTTCTGGATATCTGCGATCCGGCGTGAGATGATTTTTCGGTCCACTCACATCCCTCCTTTGGTTGTTGTGGCATGAGCGCCCTGTATCATCACAATCAGGGCAGTTTTTGTTTCAGGTTGATTTTTTGTAGTAGCTTACGTTTCCGGCAGCATCCACCGTACAGAATCCGGTAATTCCCGGAAATTCCAGCAGGGGAATCTGTTCTGGGCTGTCCACCAGTACGATACGGCGGCTCCCGCTGTCACGGCTCTGCCGCAGGGCATGGGTGACAAGGGCTTCCTGTCCGGAAGCGACATGGATGATCTCGTACAGCTCGCCGTCAGAGAAAAAAGCGATCTTCACGGGGAACTCACTGGATGAGTGGTATTCAGTTCTGTCAATAAAGTCAAGCAGAACCCATACCGCCTGTACCATGCCCGAATCTGTTTCCATACGGTCATTTCCGTAGGGGAAATATCCCCCCGTGTCTGCCTGCCGGGTGCGTCCCTGTCTGGATAAATAGGAGAGCAGGTTTTTTGTGACATCCTCCTTATCCGGGTAGAACCGGCATAACTGTTTTTCTGAAAGCCCCGGATACATGGATATGATCCGGAGCAGCTCTGCAGCCTCCCGGCCGTACAGGTCTGCCCTTGTCTTCACTGGCGCCACCTTCCTTTCTGGTTTTTTGTAAATGCGTAATCTGTGCGTATAACGGACGTAATAAAAATAAGATTGCGTAATCCGTGCGTATACGGTGTGTAATCCCGTATGCTATCCGGCTTCGTTCTGCCGGCGTATCCGCTCCACGATGTCTTTCAGTTCCCTCCGGTCTGTGGTGATCAGGTCTTTTTCCACAGGGCTTGCCTTAAATTCCACCATGATGTTATTGTTGTTGGTGCTGATTAAGCCGTTGCCCCGTTCAAAGTGGGTGACTTCCATGATTTCCGCATCAGAGAGGTGGAGGGCGCTCTGCACACGCATGGCCTCGTCATCCTCCAGGTTCAGAATGATCTTTGTTTTGGAGTTGTTGATGATGCCTTTCCCAAACCGTCCTTCATCCAGATTGAAAAAGTCGTTTAAGTCCTGGCTGGCACAGACCGCAGAGCCGCCGTATCCGCGGATGGTCTTGAAGATCTCCAGAACAAAATCCCCGGCAAGGCGTGTGCCCGTGGCACCGGCACCGGACAGGAGCTGCCAGCATTCGTCAATAAAGATGGTCTTTTCCTCGGTACGGTCTTCCTTGGCACGGTCCCAGACGAAATCCAGTGCAACAAACATTCCTACAGTGAGCAGGTCTCCGGTCAGGGAAGAAATATCCAGTACGGTATACTTATTGTCCAGGGACACGTTGGTATGCTGGTTGAAGGTGCTGGCGGAGCCGTTTACCAGGCGGTTTAAGATATTTGCCAGGCGTTTGGTGGCAGCCGATTTTTTTAATATTTCGTAAAGGTCTCCCAGCACCGGCATTTCACGGTATTGTTCCGGATTTTTGGGATCTGCCAGGGAAGCGTTGTCATGGGTGATGCCCTTTTTGTTGTAGGTATGGATCAGGGCTTCGTCCAGAAGCTGGCGCTCCTCATGGTTCATATCCGGGATCAGCAGGCTGAAAAAGATATGGAGCCGCTGGATCTTCTCTGCCAGTTCTGAGAGCTGGATGCCGGGACCATCCAGCAGTTCGTTCACAGTGCGGTCCACCTGCCGGATCTCCATTACATTGATACAATGGGGGCTTGCCGGTGAGACCTGGATAAATTCACCTCCCACGTTGGCGCAGGCCCGGTGGAATTCGTGCCCCTTTAACGGGGCAATGATAAAAATGGGGATTCCCTTGCGCCGCATCCGCAGAGCCATAAGCTGCATGGTAAAGGTCTTGCCTGCACCGGAGGTTCCCAGGATTGCCATGTTTGCGTTTTTGTAGACGGCAGAATTGAAGATATCCACAATGATCAGGGAGCTGTTGTATTTATTCACTCCTAAAAGGATGCCGTTGTCATCACACATCTCATAGCTGGTGAAGGGGTAGCAGCTTGCAGCGCCCCCAGTCAGGAGATTGCGCTTGCTGCGTTCATACAGTCCTTTTTCCACAGATACAAGAGGCAGGGCAGTGAGGAATGCCTGTTCTTCCCGGAAGTGGCAGGAGGATACCCGCATGTCCTGGGAGAGCAGCAGCTTTTTCATCTCGCTGACCTTCCATTCCAGATCCTCTTCGCTGGGAGCCGTAATGGTGATCAACAGGTTCATAAAGTAAAAATCTTCATTGTTTGCCAGTCCTTCTTTCAGGAAATAGCCGCTCCGGATAGCGCTGTCGATATCATCAAAGTCCGTGTTGGTGTCGCTGGCATCCTTGATCCGGGAACGGTTGATGCGGAGCTGCTGGCCCACCTTCTGGATGATGCGCTCTTTTGGCTGGCGGGAGAGGAACATGTCCAGGTCGATCCCGTCCCCGGCATTGACCATCAGGCTGAGCCAGCCGGCCGGCACATGGGTTCTATAGCCGTCAGAGGGGATCAGCAGGTAAGCATAATAGAGTCCGTCAATGCAGATGTACCTTCCGTGGGTAAAGTCAATACTTGTTGGAGCGATAAATTCCCCGGCCGGGATATGGTCGATCTCCGCCTCCCTTCCGTCTGCCAGGTACTGTGCCACCACCTCTTTTGCCCGGACAGGGAGGGGTTTTGCGGCGCTCTCATTCCGGCACAGGAGATTATAAAGGACATCTATGGTAAACTCGTCTTCGTTATCCGGCAGAACCACTTCATTCCCGCACTGGCGGAGATAATTGGATGCAGTATGGACGGCGGACTGCAAAGAGCCGATGGCCTCCCCTTCCTCGTCCGTGCGCCTTGTGTTCCCCCAGGGTTCATATTCAAAGATCAGGAAGAACCGGCGTGTGACCGCTTCACGGGAACAGATCTGCTGGATGAACTGCAGGTAATCTTCCTGCATGAGCAGGCACTGTTCATTGGTTTCCTGCGCCATCTCCCGGCGTACTGTGTCCATGTGGCGTCCGATATCTGCCCGGCGGGTCAGTACCTTGAACTGGAGCTTTACGGGGCTTATCTTTAAATAAGAAACAAAGGAATAGATAATGCTCCTCTGTTCCCGGACACTTCGGAGCAGGAAGTTGATGGGGATCACCTCCACCACCTTGACATACCGGTGGTCTTTTGTGTAAATGATGCCGTTTTCTATCCTGCTGATGGGCAGGTAGTCTGCCACCGGATTTAAGTGGGTAAACTGGGGTTCCGGTGTATACAGCGGTTTTTTGGCAGAGTGGTTCTTTTTATGCGGGCTGTTTCTGTGAGCCGGTTTTCCCAATTTTCCAGAGGTCTTTTTTCCGGAATCCTTTTTTGAAGTCCTCTTATTTCCTTTGGAAGATTTTTTTGTCTGTGTTCCGGCCTGCTGCTTTGCCTGTGGCTGGCTGGGACGGAGTTTCTGTCGTATTTCATATCCTTTCACCTGGTCAAATTCTGCGGGAAAATCTTCTTCCCCTTTGCGTTTCCAGCCGGATATGCCGCTGATCCTGTCATTTTTACCGGAGGCTTTATTTCTGGTCTGTTTTTCATCCGGGGCAGCATACTCTGATGTCATGGTTTTCCCATGATGATTTTTTTTCTGCTGATGTTCTTTTCTGCCCTTTTTTGTGCCGGAGACTTTCTGCAGCGTTTCCTGGCCTTCGCCGCCTACGATACGGCGGTTCTTCATATATTTTAAGAAGATGACCAGGAAAGACGACAGGCTTTCCCCAGATATGCCGATCAGGGCAAACAGGACGAGGGGCAGGGCTGTCAGGCACAGCACGATGATCCGTGCAGTCAGGCTCAGGGGAAGGAACAGGAAGACCGGCAGCCCGGTCACGGCAGCCAGGATGCCGGCCTCGATTACATTCCTTGCCCGGAACATGCCACCGAAAAATGTGCCTGTATCCACAAAGTTCGGCGGGATGATATAGGTATCATGGTCATTTTGATTATTCATGTAATAGTACCTCTCTTTCGCAGTGTGTCAGTTCCGGCCATGGGTAAATTCAGAGCGGAACCGTCCGTAAACAGGTTTCATGGCCGGACTGGGGCAGGGCGGCTCAGCCGATGATCCAGAAAGGGCCGCCGGCGCCGGCACGCCTGCTGGCTTCATTCAGTATGATGGAAAGATCCCAGAGCTGTCCGCTCCGTCTGTAGCTGGCGGGGTCCGCCACCAGGATCTTCCCATCCTTTACGCCCCGCAGCACGATAAAATGGCCGCCGCTTGTAAAGTGTCCCTTTGACATGATAGCCACCACCAGTTTCCCGTCTGCCAGGGCATCCAGTATCCGCTGGGGTTCCGAGGGGGAGCAGCCGGAAACGGCAAGTCCCCAGTGTGCAGCGGCCCCTGGGATCAGGGCATGGTAGGAACCGCTGCCTTTGCACCAGTAGCCGTTCTCATAAGCCCACCGGGCCATCTGCTCAGGGTCAACAGTTTCATCTGCCAGGGAGGATACCACAATCGCCATGGATGTTGGACCGCAGCCGTAGCCGCCGATATGGTCGGTGCCGTAGGGCTTACCGGCGTAGCGTTCATCCAGCTGGTTGAAGTAGACAACCTCCGTGGCTCCGTCCGTGAAACGGACATCGCCCAGGGAAGGGATGCTGTTTCCTTCCCAGTCCTCCAGGTTCTGTATCAGCCCGTCCCCCAGAAAAAGGCTTAAATTTTGTGCATAATCCGAGGCAAGGCTTTTCTGCTCATCCGTAAGGGCAAATACCTGGTCGGCAAAATAGGCTTCCCCATTATAGGAAATGGTATAGATCATCCATTTCTCTGATATGGTCGTTTCTTCTCCGGTATCCGGGTCTTCTACTGTTTTTTCCCGTATTTCCTCTGTCCGCTGGTAGGAATAGAGGTGGGATTTCCCCCGGCGCATGACAGCCGCCATGTCAGCAATGGAGATATCCGCAAAGTCCTTTTCCTTCGCCGCACAGTACTGAGAGATAAACAGGTTTGCATTGTATACGGGGCCCAGCTCATAAGGGTTGATGACCTCCATGCCGTCCCCGCCGGAGACAGAAAAATCACGCTCGATCCGGTTCATGACATCCTCCATGCCTTCGCCCAGGATGGTGCTGATGGTGTAGGTGATGGTATTGGCATTTTCCACAAGGGCATTTTCACTGTTCAGGATGGGTGTTTCCGGGTCCGCAGGGGAAAATGCGGAGGAAAAGCCGTCAAAGAGCAGCCCGGGGAGCATGAGCACGAACAGCACCGGGAGCAGCAACAGTACAGCGGCTGCCGCTGCGAACTTTCCAACGGCTTTCCGTCCTTCCCATAATGCCCCGGCTGCCGCGCCATAGGGACCGCCTGCAGCGGCACCCTTTGCAGCCCCGGATACCGCCTTTCCCACTTTTACGGCGCCTCTGGCAAGGTGTGCCGCAGAAGCTCCGGTTTCAAGGGCCTCATTCAGTCCGTTTTTCTGTTGTTCTGCCATTTATAACCTGTCCTTTCTCTTCGGTGCCGGAGGCATCTTTTTCACGATGGATTCCTGATAAGCGATGGAACCGTCAGCCGCCATGTAGGGCGATTTCTCCACGGCGTCCTGTGCATACTGCTTATACCAGGAAGTGCCGTCCACAGCCTGCACGGTAGTGTATGCCCCTTCCGGCGGGGTATACTGATCCGCATGATACATGCCGAAGGAAATACCCTCCGGGTGTTCTTCAGAGATCTCCGTGCCGGTGATGCGCCCGCCCCCGATCTCTACGCCTGTAAAGGATGGTACATGCTGTGCGCCCTCTTCCAGGGCGGCATAGCCCATGTAGGAACAGAGGGCCTGGGCAGCCTTTTCTCCGGTCATGGAACCCAGGTCTGCCATGTTCCCCGTTGCCACCGTACCGATCACGCTGTTGGCAAAATCGCCGCCTTTCACAACGGAAGATGCATACATGTTTCCGCCGATGCCGGCAGATACGGCGGATGCGAAACCGCCGATCCCGGTCCTGGAAGTCCGCTCACTCTGCTGATTCGTTTCCGTGTGGGCAGTAGCTGTGCGTATGGCGCTGTTTGTGACCTGGCGGCTGACCACCCCGGCAAGGCCGCCTGCCATGAACCCGCCCGGACTTCCGGGTGAGCCGGAGCCTGTGTTCACATGGGAGGAGCTGCTGTGGCCGCCGCCGAAATGCTGGCGGGAAAAGTTCCGGACTGCGCCTACACCCCTTGCGGCGATCATGGCTTCCGCGATCATGGAACCACCCGTATGCCCTACGTTGACGCCTATGCTGGACATGAAAGAGTCAATCTTTTGGGACACCTTTAAAAATGCGATGGCACACAGGAACCATACCAGGACATTACCCGATACTGCCTCCCGGCCTGCCGCATCCACCTGGGCCTGGGCATCGCTCTCCGAAAAGGCAAAGGCCGTCTGGCAGGACAGGCAGAGGATGAGCACGGTCAGAAAAGCCATCGTCAATATTTTTTTATATCTTTTCATGGTTATCATCTTTCCTTTCTATTTCAGTTCCGCATGTTTTTTCACAGTGAAAGCGGGTTCGCAATAAAAGCCCCGACCATGCTCGTGAACAGGCGCAGGCACCAGGCATTCATGAGCAGGAGAAAGACCTGCCCGCCGAACATCCGGCACCAGGATTTGAAAATGTTAGAGGTGGACTGGGAGGCTCCCATGGAAAAAGCCACGGGTGCCGTGTAGACCAGCACCCCCAGGAGGACATACCGCTCTGCTGCTTCAAAAAGGAGCTTTAAGTAGTTCCATGCCAGCACCAGCACAACGATCAGGGCGATCAGGGCCACAGCCCCGTTGGCGCAGACGCCGATGATGGCCAGCATCACCGAATTGAAATCGGCAAAGCTTAATGCCGGCAGGTCGGAATCCATGATCCAGTGGTATGGGGTGCCGCCGATCTTTAAGACCGTGTCCACGATGCCGTCCGAGAAGTAGGCCAGCAGGATGAAGAGGACGGAGCGGATGCTCAGGCGCACCGGGTCCTCTGCTTCAATGCCGGCTCCCAGCCCGAAGTTTTTGAACAGCTGCCATATCCAGTTTAAAAGGATGAGGCCGATGGCCAGCGCCACAAAGACTTTATACATGGTCTCCGCAGCAGGAAAGTAGCGGAGAAACACGGTCATGTCGCAGCCCAGCGCCCCCAGGACTGAAGTGGTGATAAGGTCAAGGCCGTGCATCACCTGTTCGGCGATCCATTCCACAATGCCGTCTAAGATACCCATAAATGATCACTCCTTTCCGGTGTCAGCCGTTCCACTTGCCGTCCGCAAAGAACGGGGTGATGTAGGCCATGATGAAGCCAAGCCCGTTTAAGATCGCCCAGGTGATGCAGATACGCTTCAGCCATGCGCGGCTCTCATCCACCGTGCGGCCGGAGCGGGAGAAGTTCATCATCAGCAGGGCAACGGAAGCTGTGACAATAGCGGCAACGGTAGAGATAAGCACGATCTGGTTATAGACATCCTTCATGATCTCCGTGGCTTTTGTCCATACATCTGCGGCATAGGCCGGCTGGGTAAACATCAGGAACATCATGGAACTGAGGAAGGCATAATAAGCTGCCTTTGCGGGGGAGAACCTGGGTTTTGGTTTCTTTCCTGCCGTGGCAGGCGTCTGCAGTTTGTTTTTCAGTCTCAATTTGTGGACCTCCTTTAAATAAGATTTGGATGTGGAAAGAAAGACCATGCCGCAAAAGCGGGCATGGTCTTTTTCCGCCGGGCCGGCAGGTGAGAAAACCGTGAGTTTTGCTGGGAAAGGCGCAAAAAAGGCACCTCTTTTGGAAAGGTGCCATGTCAGCCCGGATTGCTTCTGGATACAGTTTTAAGCATATTTAGTGTAGCATATCCCTATTTACGGCGAAAGAGCAGAACCGTGCCAATTTTGTGCGGGATTGTGCCAATTTTGTGCCAGATATTTTGGAAAACAAAAAATGAAAAATTTTCGATGATCTGCAGAAAAAGAAGATAAGCTCCTTTATTTATATAGCATATGGGTTACATCCGAAATATGGAAGGCTCTTTGTACCTTGACAATTTTATAGCACCATTCAGGAGTTATACAGGCGCAGACGGATAGTGTGCGATGACCATGTGTGAGCCCGCCCTCTGTTTAAAAATTGCATAGCAATACCTGAAATACGCGGCAAATATATTGGCGCAGGAAATGACCTGATTGAGTGTGTACGAATGACACTCCCCTGATTATAAGTAGGAAAAACGCTAATTGCAGTTGAAAAACGGAACATTCGATTCGTATAAGATATATGAAGCGGATTTATATCAAATGCCATACGGATACCATTTCAGCTGCAAAAAACAAAGAGAGGAGGCAGACAATGGCAGCAGATATAGATAATGAAGTGGCAGTTGATCAGCAGGTATACCTGGCAGGCGATATTCAACGTATGCTTGGAATAGGAAAGAGTAAATCTTATACCTTCCTTGAAGAGGTGTATAGGCAGAAGAATCCGCCGTTCAAAGTTCTTAAAATCGGTAAGCTTTTCAGAGTGCCAAAGCGGGGCTTTGATGAGTGGCTGAATGGCGGTCTATAAGTAGTGAGGTGATTTAGTGAAGCAGCCAGCAAAGAAAAACGGAGTTGTTTTTTATGAAGAGACTTCCTGGTTCCACAGAGTAAAGCTGTTGCAGCCGGATGGTTCAGTAAAGTATAGTAAGCGCGGAGGCTTTCAGAGTGAAGAAGAGGCGGAAGCCAGTTATTACCAGTATGAGAAAGAATTCAAGAAAGCTTCCAGAGCCTATCAGTTGTCGGCAAAGCCTAATCCGGATGTGGATTTAAAAGATTATCTGCTGTATTGGTTTGAGGATGTATTTTCCCAGAGGATTGAGAATACAACCCGCATGGTATGCGCATACGTGCTGTATGACTTGATCCTGCCGAATATGCAGCAGAACATAAAATTGCGGTATGCCAATGAGGAGTATTTTGACTCCCTGCTGGCCGTTGTGTCAAAGACATGCGAGTCCGCCGGTAATAAGTCCAGAGAGTTTTTGAACATGGCGATGAAAGAGGCTGTAATACAGGAATATATCAGGGTTAATCCGATACTGGCAACGAAACCATATCCGAGGAAAAAGCCGACGATTATTGTCTTAAACAAAGCAAATGTAAAAAAACTCCTGAAAGCTGCTTACAACAGTGGATGGTATCTGGA
The DNA here is from genome assembly GCA_910574745.1 of Lachnospiraceae bacterium. Taxonomy (GTDB): domain Bacteria; phylum Bacillota; class Clostridia; order Lachnospirales; family Lachnospiraceae; genus UBA2882. The sequence continues at coordinate 116,155 of CAJTCE010000002.1, forward strand.
GATTCTGCTGGGTCTGTTCTGCGGACTCAGAAAAGGCGAGATTTCAGGCTTGAAATTCGGAGATTTTGATGCTGAAAACAGGACGATCTATATTCAGCGGCAGATTACGTCAAACCCTGTGATTCCAAAGGGGGAAAGAAAAATTCAATCGTATGAGGTTATAGAGAAAGCGCCGAAGACAGATAACAGTTATCGGCTGCTGCGGATACCGGAGGCTGTTGCGGAGGAAATTGAAAAAAGAAAAGTTTTGGTTGAGGCAAATAAACAGCAGTATGGCGAACAGTATTTTGACCACGATTATATCTCGTGCCAGGAAAACGGCCTGCCGCATTCCACCGCCGCCATGAACAGCGCTTTGACAAAATTATGCTCCAGAAACGGCCTGCCCCACATTACAGTTCATGGGCTGAGACATATGTATGCAACAATATTGATAGAGCAGAAAGTTCCTTTGATCAAGATATCTGCTCTGCTGGGACATGCAAGTGTCAATACAACATTTGAATATTATTGTGAGGTCATGGATGAAAATGAGCAGATCATTACTTTTATGAATCATACTTTTGTTCCGGAAGGGAGTGTGTCTGCATGTTAGATCTGAGTTTGAAAAATTATGTCGATTGGAGAGTGGCACAGGTAATGCCTGTGCGCTCCGGCTTCGGCTACAGGGTATTTTTGAAATATCCGGACGGAAGCGAAAAACCACAGCAGAAGTCCGGATTCAAAACAGAGAAGGAGGCGAATAAGGCAAGAGAGAAGACGATCGCAGAATTATATAATGGTACGTTTGTTGTGTACACAAAGGTTAGTGTTGCTGATTTTATGATATTCTGGCTTGAAACGGATCTGAAAAAGCGTACTGAAAGCCATGAAACTTATTATAATTATTGTGGGACAGTAAAGAACCATATCATACCTGTTCTGGGCAGGAAGAAAATGACGGATGTTACCCGCGGAGACATTCAAAAATTGTTTAATACCAAGGCAGAGTATTCGAGGCCGGTAGCAGAGCTGGTAAAAACAATCATGAATGTCTCTTTTCGTTATGCGGTAACGAACAAAGTGATCCAGGCCAGCCCGGTGGAGGGGATAGGACTTCCCAAAGCGGAAAAGCCGCAGCAGAAATCAGGTTTCAGAACCCGGAATATCAACACGCAGAAAACACTGACGATGGAGCAGATACAGATTTTACTGGAAAAAAGCAGAGATACCCCGATCCACATGCAGGTACTGTTTAATGTGCTTATGGGGCTCCGCAGATCCGAGATCAATGGTGTCAAATATTCGGACGTTGATTATATCAACCGTACCTTAAAAGTGGAACGGCAGTTAGGGAGAGTACATAACGCAGCAAAAGAAGACTTTGCTCCAAAAACTTTTACGAAACAGGAGGTAGGATTAAAGACAAAATCCAGTTACAGAGAAATTCCGATTCCTGATTACGTCTTTGAGGCAATCTTAAAGGAACGTCGGGTGTATGAGAAAAACAGGAATCGCAGAAAGAGAGAATTTCAGGATCTGGACTATATCTGTTGTTCCACCCTTGGCAGGGCAAGGAGCAAAGGATTTCATTGCCAGTATTATAAGCGGCTTCTTTCAGAAAACGGCCTGCCGGATATTCGCTGGCATGATCTTCGCAGCACCTATTGTACGCTCCTGCTGAAGGAGGCATTCAATCCAAAGGCGGTATCAAAGCTCATGGGACATGCCAAAGAACTGATAACAATGGATGTTTATGCTGATAATAAAGGTATCATAGCAGACGGCGTACCGGAAATGGAAGAGTATATGAGAGAAGTATTACCGAACCTGGAAGAGGCGGAGATTTTAAAAAAGGAACTGCTGGATATCGTGCTGGATGTAACAGAATTTCTTCCGAACACAGGATGAAAAAGAACAAAAGTTCGATTTCATATCTATACAAATTTTATAGTTTGTGATATGATAAAAAAGTTCTTTCCGTACTGTTTAGTCCGTATGGAATTACAGAGGTACACTGAGTAGCAAAAAAGGCAAATTGTGAACAGAATTCGTCGTGGGCCTGTTTTGCGTTAGTTTGAGAAAATGCCACGACGAAAATAAAATGTTCCACGACGAATTTTTGTCCGAGAGACGTCTTTTTTTACTATGAAATCAGAGGTGAGCATTTGTGCAAAATGAACAAAAAATCTTCAAACTTCACTCGGAATACGCCCCTACCGGGGACCAGCCGCAGGCCATAAAAGACCTGGTCAAAGGGTTTCAGGAAGGCAATCAATTCCAGACTTTACTGGGGGTTACGGGTTCCGGCAAGACCTTTACCATGGCAAATGTGATCGCTGAGCTGAACAAGCCGACTTTGGTAATAGCGCACAATAAGACATTGGCGGCTCAGCTCTATGGTGAGTTCAAAGAGTATTTTCCGAGTAACGCAGTGGAATATTTTGTCTCCTATTACGATTATTATCAGCCGGAGGCTTATGTACCTTCTACAGACACTTATATAGAAAAAGATTCTTCCATCAATGATGAAATAGACAAGCTGCGGCTTTCCGCAACGGCATCCCTGACGGAACGCCGGGATGTGATCGTCATTGCCAGCGTATCCTGTATTTACGGTCTGGGCAGTCCTGATGACTATATGGAAATGCTGGTGTCCCTGCGTCCGGGGATGAACAAGGACCGGGATGAGGTTATCAGGGAATTAATTTCCATTCAGTATGAGCGTCATGACCTGGATCTGCAGAGAAGCTGTTTCAGGGTACGAGGAGACACGCTGGAGATTTATCCTGCCGAGGGCGGGGAATTTTTGATCAGGGTGGAGTTTTTCGGGGATGAAATCGACCGGATCTGCGAGGTTGACCCCCTTTTGGGAAACGTTCATGCGGAATTGAATCATATTACGATTTTTCCGGCGTCCCATTACGTGGTGCCTCAGGAGAAGATTAACAGGGCATGTAAGGATATTGAGGCAGAGATGGAAGAAAGAGTCCGATTCTTTAAAAGTGAAGATAAGCTGTTAGAGGCCCAGCGTATTTCCGAACGGACCAATTTTGATATCGAGATGCTGCGTGAGACCGGTTTTTGCTCCGGCATTGAAAATTATTCCAGGCATTTAAGCGGTATGGAACCGGGAGCGACGCCCCACACTCTTATGGACTTCTTTCGGGATGATTTTCTCATTATTGTGGATGAGTCCCATATTACCGTTCCCCAGATAAGAGGAATGTTCGCGGGAGACCGTTCGCGTAAGACGACCTTGGTGGATTACGGTTTCAGGCTTCCTTCGGCGCTTGATAACAGGCCCCTTTGTTTTGAGGAGTTTGAGAGCAAGATTGACCAGATGATGTTTGTTTCCGCCACTCCTTCCGTTTATGAGGAGGATCATGAAATGCTGCGGACAGAACAGATCATCCGTCCCACAGGCTTACTGGATCCGGAGGTATTTGTGCGTCCCGTGGAAGGGCAGATAGATGATCTGATTTCCGAGATCCGCAAGGAAACGGAGAATAAAAACAAGGTTTTGGTCACAACTCTTACAAAGAGAATGGCCGAGGACTTAACGGATTATATGAAGGAAGTGGGAATACGGGTCAAATATCTCCACTCCGATATCGATACCTTGGAAAGGGCGGAAATTATCCGGGACATGCGTCTGGATGTTTTCGATGTCCTGGTGGGCATTAACCTTTTAAGGGAAGGTTTGGATATTCCCGAAATTTCTTTGGTGGCGATTCTGGATGCGGACAAAGAAGGGTTCCTGCGTTCTGCTACTTCGTTGGTGCAGACTATCGGGCGCGCCGCCAGAAATTCCGACGGGCATGTGGTTATGTATGCGGACACTATTACCGATTCCATGAAAATTGCCATAGATGAGACCGCAAGGCGGCGACAGATTCAGATACGCTACAATGAGGAGCACGGCATTACACCCCAGACCATTAAAAAGGCAGTCAGGGATTTAATCAGCATTTCCAAGACCATTGCCAAGGAGGAGATTCAGTTTGAAAAGGATCCCGAATCCATGAGCAGGGAAGAACTGGAGAAGCTGATTGCGGGAATCCAGAAGCAGATGAAAAAGGCGGCTGCCGATCTGAATTTTGAAGCCGCGGCAGAGCTTCGGGATAAAATGATTGAGTTGAAAAAGCAGATGGAATTACTGGATAAAGAAGATTGAAACCCGGCAGATATAGTGGAATTGTTGGATAAAGAAGATAGAGACTGAGCGGCTATAGTGAAATTACCGGATAAAGAAGACGGAGCATTCATATTGAAATTGCTGTGGAAAGTATTTTGAAGTCTGCCGGCGGGAAGACTATGGCAATAGAAAGTGATCAGAAACAAATTGGCAGAAAGAATTTGCAGAGGAAGAAAAAATGGCAAAAAGAGAACAGGAATTTATTAAGATACGGGGCGCTAATGAGCACAATTTAAAAAATATAGATTTGGATATTCCGAGAAATGAACTGGTGGTTTTGACGGGCCTTTCCGGGTCGGGAAAGTCCTCTTTGGCTTTTGACACCATTTATGCCGAAGGACAGAGACGTTATATGGAATCCCTGTCTTCTTATGCAAGGCAGTTTTTGGGACAAATGGAAAAGCCCAATGTGGAAAAAATCGAGGGTTTGTCCCCGGCAATTTCCATTGACCAGAAATCCACCAACCGCAATCCCCGTTCCACGGTAGGAACCGTAACAGAGGTTTATGATTATTTCCGTCTGCTCTATGCAAGAATCGGAATCCCTCATTGTCCCCAGTGCGGCAGAGAGATAGCCAGACAGACCGTGGATCAGATGGTGGATAAGATCATGGAACTTCCTGAAGGATGCCGCATTCAGGTTCTCGCACCGATTGTCAGGGGCAGAAAAGGAGAACACATTAAGGTTTTAGAGCGGGCGAAGCGCAGCGGTTATGTAAGAGTGCGGATTGACGGTAATCTTTTTGATTTATCCGAGGATATTAAGCTGGAGAAAAATATAAAACATAATATAGAAGTTGTTGTAGACAGGCTGGTAATAAAAGAGGGGATTGAGAAGCGGCTTACGGATTCGGTGGAAAATGCCCTGGAACTGTCGGAGGGACTTCTTTTTATTGACGTTGTAAAAGGAGAACAGATGAATTTTTCCCAGAGCTTTTCTTGTCCTGACTGCGGCGTCAGCATTGACGAAATCGAGCCGAGAAGCTTTTCGTTTAACAATCCCTTCGGAGCCTGCCCTGACTGTCTGGGGCTGGGATATAAGATGGAGTTTGATGAGGAATTGATGATTCCGGACAAATCTCTTTCCATCAACGCTGGGGCTATTACGGTTATGGGGTGGCAGTCCTGCAACAATAAGGGAAGCTTTACCAACGCGCTTTTACAGGCGCTGGGAGAGGAATATCATTTCAATCTGGACACTCCTTTTGAGGAATACCCCAAAGAAGTTCGGGATGTTTTGATATACGGTACGGATGGGCATAAGGTTTTAGTGGAGTACGAAGGTCAGAGAGGAAAGGGCGTATATCCCATTGCCTTTGAAGGACTGCTCAGAAATGTACAGCGCAAATACAGGGAGACTTCTTCGGAGATTACCAAGGCTGAATATGAATCCTTTATGAGAATTACGCCCTGTCCTCTTTGCAAGGGAAGAAGGCTGAAAAGAGAATCCCTGGCGGTAACGGTCTGTGACAAAAATATTTATGAAATTACCTCCTATTCTATCGGGGAGCTTTATGAATTTTTGCAGCATATGGTGCTAAACAGTCAACAGAAGCTGATCGGCAGCCAGATTCTGAAAGAAATCCGGGCCAGGATCGGTTTTTTAAAGGATGTGGGACTGGAATACCTGTGTCTTTCCAGAGGAACCGCTTCTCTCTCGGGAGGAGAAGCACAGAGAATCCGTCTTGCAACCCAGATCGGTTCCGGACTTGTGGGAGTATGCTATATTTTGGATGAGCCCAGTATCGGGCTGCACCAGAGGGACAACGACAAACTGTTAATGGCCCTAAAGAATTTGAGAGATTTGGGAAATACACTGATTGTTGTTGAGCATGATGAGGATACCATGCTTGCGGCGGATTATGTGGTGGATATCGGTCCCGGAGCGGGGAGCCACGGGGGAGAAGTGGTGGCCTGCGGAACGGCGGAAGAGATCATGCAGGTGGAAAAATCCGTTACAGGACAGTATTTGAGCGGCGCCATGAAAATTCCGGTCCCTGTTAAGAGGAGAAAGCCTGCGGGATGGCTGAAGGTAAAAGGCGCGGAAGAAAACAATCTGAAGAACATCAACGTGGATATTCCTCTGGGGATTTTTACATGTGTGACCGGCGTTTCCGGATCCGGGAAATCCTCTCTTGTCAATGAGATTGTATACAAGACTCTGGCCAAAAAGCTGAACCGGGCAAGAACCATACCCGGCAGGCATAAGACGATTGCCGGAGTAGAACAGCTTGATAAAGTGATTGCCATTGACCAATCGCCTATCGGCAGAACGCCTCGTTCCAATCCGGCAACCTATACGGGCGTGTTCGACATGATCAGGGATCTGTTTGCAGGGACTACGGACGCCAAAGCGAGAGGCTATAAGAAGGGACGCTTCAGCTTTAATGTAAAGGGCGGCAGATGCGAGGCATGCAGCGGCGACGGCATTATCAAAATCGAGATGCATTTCCTGCCGGACGTTTATGTTCCCTGCGAGGTATGCGGCGGAAAGCGTTATAACAGGGAAACGCTGGATGTCAGATATAAGGACAAAAATATTTATGATGTGCTGGACATGACCGTGGAAGAGGCGGTAAAGTTTTTTGAGCATGTGCCTTCTATCCGCAACAAAATCCAGACCCTTTATGATGTGGGGCTTTCTTACGTCAAATTAGGGCAGCCTTCCACAACCTTGTCGGGAGGAGAGGCGCAGCGTATCAAGCTGGCGGCGGAGTTATCCCGCAGAAGCACGGGGAAGACCATTTACATTCTGGATGAGCCTACAACGGGACTGCATTTTGCAGATGTGCACAAGCTTGTGGAGATTCTTCACAGACTTGCAGAAGGCGGCAATACGGTTGTGGTCATCGAACATAATCTGGATGTGATCAAGACGGCGGACTATATTATCGATATGGGGCCGGAAGGCGGTAACGGTGGCGGAACGGTAGTTGCGACGGGCACCCCTGAAGAAATTGTAAAGAAAAAGGAATCTTATACAGGATTATATATTGACAGAATGCTGAAAAAGAAATAGTGTAAATTTATACTAGGGAAGAGTGGGGAATTTGAAAGGTAAAGCCAAGGCAAAATTAAAAATGTGGAGCGACGGATTGCAGGCGTAAGATGTAAATCCGTATAATGAAGTATACTTGTTTCAGCGGTCCGGTACTTCATCCGTTCAGAAATCGGAGTATGCAGTCACAGGCTTCCATTTCTTGTCGGATAGGGTACCGGCAGCGGGAGAAATGATATAAGGAGAAAAGCAGATATGTTTAAAAAAAGAAAAATTTCCCGGATTGCATATTTACTTATGAGCCTTCTGCTTGCGGCAGGCCTTGTATTTCCTATGACTGCTCTGCCGGTTAAAGGTGCAAATCCGCAGAAGATAGCCAATATGGTCATTTTTGTTAAGATGAAGGGCGACACCAGAGATATTTATAATGCTTCCTCTGTTACGGATTGGGGAGCGGTCAATTATAACTGGCAGCTGATCAGGAATATGTATGACGGGGGAACCGGCAACAGCGGCGACAATTCATTTTCCAATTATATCAAAACCATTTCGGAAGGAAAGATTGAAGTTGTCAATGTATTTCCACAGGAGTATATAGGAGACGACGGTGTTGCCAGAGTCCGTACCCTGGAATTGTCCCGGGAAAGATATGATCAGGATTCCCAGATGATTACCGAGGTACTGGCGGCAATCAACAATGGGACCATTCCGGTGGACACTTCCCTGATAAAACTGGATAATCTCAACAGAGGAATTCTGGATAATCTTACCATTGTGGTACAGGGAAATGATATAAACGGGCAGAACCACTCCTACAGGGCGCAATACGGCGGAACGGAAACCTTTGGAGCGGCGGGGCTTCGCGTAAGTGAATATAACGCACTTTATTCGGCCGCATTGGTCACGGAGGACGGGAGCTTCGGGGCCAGCCAGCAGCAGGGAGTTATTTCCCACGAATTTCTGCATACTTTGGACTTTCCGGATTTATATCGTTTTGATAATTCGGGGACGCCGGTAGGAATGTGGGATATCATGGGAGGCGTTAGCAGTTTTTTGCAATATCCCTTAGGATATCTGCGTGCCCAGAAGGGGTGGATCACTTCTTCTGAAATTACCGAAAGCGGCACTTATACCCTGACTGCGGTTTCGGAACAGGGCGGCAACAAGCTTTTTACCATAAAAACGCCAATGCCGGAGGCGGATTCCGAAATTATCTGTCTGGAATACCGGAAAAAGAATCCGGATATAAACGGATTTGAACGCTCTCTTTATTCCAGCGGTCTGCTGATGTATCGTGTGGATACAGGTATTGAGGACTGGACTAACAGCGGCGGCGAAAATTACATCTATGTCTACAGGCCGGGGGTAACGGACCCGGAGAGCGCGGCGGACGTTGGTTCCAATGGAATCAATTTAGTATCAAAAGCGGCGCTTGATGTATCTGCGGGAGAAACGGAATATGGAAGCACGGATTTAAGCAAGCCCTTTTCGGAGAATACCCTGTATTATTCCGGCGGAAAAAACAGCGGAGTACGTATCAGCGGTTTGAAGCTGTCGGCGGACGGTAACAGCATAACCTTCAAAGTGGATTTTGCGGATTACGGCGCCTCAGATGTCTGGGACTCCATGGGAAAGAACGCGGGGACTGATGTGTCGGGAGAACCTTTTTTATATGCCGATTCTGCAACAGGAAAGATTTATATGGCATATGCCGCCCAAAGGGGCGGAACAAAACAGGTTGTGGTAAAGAGCTGGAATGAGAAGACCGCTTCCTGGGAGCAGATAGGAAGCAGCATCAATGCGGGAAACGCCATGCCAAATCCGGTGCTGGCAGTTTGCGGAGGAGAACTGTATGTTGCTTATCTGAACGGAAGCAGCGGGGTTCCGGTATATAGGAAGTTGAACGGAAACAGCTGGAGCAATGCTGTAAGCCTTGGTAGCGCCCAGTATCCCCAGTCATTGCAGTTTATAGTGGATGGAAACAGTATTTATGTGGCTTATTGCGAAACCACGTCCGACGGCGGGGCAAAAATGGTTATCCGGGATATAAAAGGAAACAAAGTGATAACGGATACGCTGAAGGCAAACTATTTCAGTTCCCCGTCGGTGGTAAAGCTGGGTTCACAGTTCTATGTGGCTTATGCGGATTTTCCCAACGGAAACGGAAAAATTGATGCCTATAATCCCGGCACATCCAAATGGAGTACCGTTCACGAGTATTCTATAAAATCCAATAGTCACATCCTGCAGGTTAAGGGTGGCGTATTGTATGGATTTGTCGGAGTGACGGGGGCCAATCCTATAGTGACTGTTTATGACGGGGCACGGTGGAAGGATACTACGGTTGTTAAGATGAAAAATTACTATTCCCCGTCTATGGAGATTGTGCGGGGGGCGGTATGTCTGACTTATCTGGATAACGCTTCCAATCAGGTTGTAATGATCAGGCAGACGGATAACGGCTTTGAGACCTGTTATGACAATCTGGGCAGTTCTCTGTTTTATCTGGATACCTGCAGCTACGATAAAACTGTTTATATGGCGTCCCAGGCCATAAATTCATCTACGGTAGTAGTGCGGAGAAAGGAAATGCAGTGGCCGGGAATGCCGTCTACAGATCCGTCCACTCCGGTAATTCCGCCAACAGGACCGTCAACTCCCGGAACCGCAGACCCGGGCAATCCGGTGCAGCCTCCGTGGATGGATGAAGTAAACAAAAGAACGGGCGTGGATGGATTTGTTTACCGTCTTTATGCCTATGCCTTGAACAGGGAACCTGATGAAGGCGGCTTAAATGACTGGAAGAATAAACTGATCACCAGGGAAAGAGCGGGAACAGAGGTGGCGGTAGGTTTCTTTTTCAGCGATGAAATGAAGCTGCGGAATTTGAACGACGGGGATTTTGTGGAGCTGTTATACAAGGTTATGATGAACCGGGGTTTTGACCCTGACGGTAAGGCATATTGGCTGAATATGCTTCAGAACGGCGTATCCAGAATGGGAGTCTTTAACGGCTTTGCCGGTTCGGCGGAATTTGCTGATATCTGTAATCAGTACGGTATTGACAGGGGCATCCCTGTAGCGGAGGAAGGCAGGGATAAAAATTACGGGGCCACCCTGTTTGTGGCAAGACTGTATACACAGGCTCTGGGCAGAGGCTATGATGTGGATGGCTTAAATGACTGGTGCAACCGTATCGTAAGCAAGACATGGAGTGTAACGGATGTCTCCACAACAGGATTTTTTCATTCCCAGGAGTTCTTAAGGAAAAATTTAAGCAATGAAGAATATGTGAAGGTTCTTTACCGGACCTTCCTTGGAAGGGAATATGATGCGGCAGGGCTTGCGGACTGGACAGGACAGTTGAATTCCGGGGCAAAGAGCCGGGATGAGGTGTTGAGAGGATTTTCCGATTCTGTTGAATTTGCCGATATCATGAGGCAGTACGGCTTATAGCTGCTTTCGGTAATGAAGCGTTATGGTCTGTAAGCGCTATCGAAACAAGGCGCCATGAAGGATATAGATTCCTGGCTGTAAAGCAGGTTTAATCATTAAAAAAATATAATAAAAATCTTAAAAAATTCCAAAATCTTAAAAAAATCAAGATTTTGGAATTTTTTGCGTTATAGATTTATTGACAAGCCCCAAAAGAAGAAATATTATTAATTTAATAGCATTTTTTACCATGTGGCATTTATGGGCAAAGCTCATGCAAAGCAGACGCCCGGCTGATATTGCTGATTGCAATTGAATCAACATTTGACAGGGGGATGAATGCAAAAGCGGGAAATGAGTGCCGACGGATAGAATGAATGCTGTAAATAATAAACGAGAGGGAGAGGAAAATGAAGAAAAGAAAATGGAAACTATTAATTACCGTCATGTTGATTTTTGTTTTGTCGGCGCAGCCGGTTTTGGCGGCGAACGGGGCAAGACTTCTTCTAGTTGGAGGAGAAGATGCCGAAAGCGTCAGTGAAAACGGAGAAGCTGTCAGCGAAAATGAACTGCATGAAGAAGCAGGAGAATTTTATTTTCAGGGCGAAGTTAATTTTTACAACGACATATTGACATTTCTTTTAACGGATACCTATGGGAATGATGTATCTACTCAGGGAGAAGCAAGAAAAGTTAAAATTATTTTCTCGGGAAATTTAGTAGACGGTTCATATGTCCTTGATACGGAAACGCTTCAGTATCTGGAACAGGAATTCGGTGCAAATCCCCGTGTTGAAATTATTGCGGGAGACACGAATGAGATTGGAACCAGCGCTCTGGTTGATGTTGCACAGCAGTCTGGCTTCCGTATTACACGCATCTGTATGGAGGGAGATTTTTTTGATGCGGCTATATCAGCTGTAGCGACTGCTTGTGGCGCGCAAGGAAAGTTTACTTATTATGTTCCCGCCATGTATGTGGTTGATTCCAACAATAACATCAAATATGTTTCGATTGGTTACCATAAGGATCAGTTAGCTCCCCTTGTAAATTATGTAAAGGGTATGGATGATTTTACGGGACGCGGCGAGGTCAGGGCTTTTGTAAACCGTCTTTATGCCTTTGTATTGAACAGAGAGCCTGACGCGTACGGTTTAAATGACTGGGTAGAAAAATTGATGAGCAAGCAGATTACAGGTAATGATGCTGCGGTCGGTTTCTTCTTCAGCCCCGAATTGGAAATGCGCAATGTCAGTGACAGTGAATTTGTTGAACTGCTTTACAAAGTCATGATGAACAGGGATTCCGATCCTTCGGGAAAATCATACTGGATGAATATGTTAAATAACGGCGTGTCCAGAAGGGGCGTCTTTAACGGTTTTGCCGGATCAGCCGAATTTGAAAGTATCTGTAACGACTATGGTATTAACAGAGGAACCACCTCAGCCTTGGAAGGCAGGGATAAAAACTACGGAGCGACTCTTTTCGTAGCAAGATTGTACACCCAGGCTTTAGGCAGACCTTACGATGTGGATGGTCTGAACGACTGGTGTAACCGTATTGTAGGCGGAAGCTGGAGCGTAACGGATGTATCCACAACAGGATTCTTTGAATCCCCCGAATTCCGCAACAAGAATTTAAATAACGAAGACTATGTAAAGGTTCTGTACCGCACTTTCCTGGGAAGGGAATACGATGCGGCAGGTCTTGCGGATTGGGTTGGCAAATTAAATTCCGGAGCAATGGATCGTACCCAGGTGCTGAAAGGATTTTCCAATTCTCCAGAATTTGCCAACATTATGAGAGAGTATGGTTTGTAATATTTTTTAAGTAAAATAAAGATGCGATAAAAGCTGTCGGGAGATTGAATTTTCCGGCAGCTTTTGCATGGAATATCCGTACAGAAAGCTTTATAAGGCGAAAATAAAATTCAAAAAAAGAAGCAGGCAATTAATAAAGAAAGATTAAATTCTAAATGAAAAGTTTAAGAAGGTTAAGTTTTTACAAAATTATGCCGAAATAATATTAGCATGGATGCGCAGAAAGAGAGCAGAGGGAACTGCTGTAGTTTCTGTGCGTTTTTGTATTTATAAATCTTATATCTGCGCAGGACGCCGGTTTCTGTCGATGATTTTTTTGTGAAAATCATGAAAAATATATGAATTCCAATAAAACCCTTTGAAAAACCCTATGAAGTGCGCTATAATAAAGCGATATGCGAATTTAAACTTACGGGTTGATAATAGATAGAAAGCAGAAAGGGGTTTGTACAATGAAGTACACAGACATTGGAATTGACTTGGGAACAGCCAGTATACTGGTTTATATAAGAGGAAAAGGCGTAGTTTTAAAGGAGCCCAGCGTAGTTGCTTTTGACAGGGACACCAACAAAATCCGTGCGATCGGGGAAGATGCAAGATTGATGCTGGGAAGAACGCCGGGCAACATTATGGCGGTAAGGCCACTACGTCAAGGCGTTATTTCTGACTATACGGTAACAGAAAAGATGATGAAATATTTTATCCAGAAGGCTCTGGGTAAAAAGTCTTTTAGAAAGCCGCGGATTGTGGTATGTGTGCCCAGCGGGGTAACAGAGGTTGAAAAAAAGGCGGTAGAGGATGCTACCTATCAGGCAGGCGCCAGGGATGTTTCCCTGATCGAAGAGCCTATTGCGGCGGCAATCGGTGCGGGAATCGATATTTCCAAGCCCTGCGGCAATATGATCGTAGACATTGGCGGCGGTACTACAGATGTGGCGGTTATTTCCTTAAGCGGAACGGTTGTCAGCGCATCCATTAAGGTTGCGGGAGATGATTTTGATGAAGCCATTGTCCGCTATATGCGTAAAAAACATAATCTGCTGATTGGAGAAAGAACGGCAGAGGATTTGAAAATAAAAATCGGATGTGCCTACAAGCGTCCGGAAGTGGACACTATGGAGGTCAGGGGACGTAATCTGGTAACGGGACTCCCCAAAACGGTAAAGGTTACTTCTGAAGAGACAGAAGAGGCTTTGAGGGAGACCACGGCGCAGATCATTGAGACGATTCACAGCGTTTTGGAGAAGACTCCTCCGGAACTGGCAGCTGATATTGCCGACAGGGGAATCGTGCTGACCGGCGGCGGAAGTCTTTTAAGAGGGCTGGAGGAATTGATTGAGGTTAAAACGGGAATCAATACCATGACAGCGGAGGATCCTATGACCTGTGTGGCGGTAGGAACCGGCAAATATGTAGAGGTTTTGGCGGATTTTAAAGGCGAATACTAATTTTTGCTTTTCATCAGGAGGTTTATACTATGGTTAAAGGGTTATATACCGCTTATACCGGTATGCTGAATCAGCAGAATAAAATGGATGTTATTTCCAACAACCTGGCAAATGCAGCGGTTACAGGTTACAAAAAGGAAGGTTCAACCAGCCAGTCCTTTGATACCGTATTGGCTTACAAAATAAGGGATCGGTCCATAGGCGTACATACCCAGAGAATTGGCAGCATGAATCTGGGAGTAAAGATTGGGGAAAATTATACCGATTATGGACAGGGACCTTTTAAGAATACGGATAATACATATGATCTGGCTATTTCAGGAAACGGTTTTTTCTGCGTTCAGTTTACCAATAAGGCGGGGGTAACCAGCACCAAATATACCAGAGACGGTTCCTTTACCTTAAACGTGAACGGGTATCTGGTAACCAAGGACGGCGATTACGTGTTGGATAATAACGGAAACAGAATCCGTTTAGATCCTTTGAGTACATCCAGCATCGATGAAAACGGTAATATATTTCAAAACGACAGGGCAGTAGCCAGAATCGGTCTCCGGGATTTTGAGGATTACAATTATCTGGAGCATTACGGCGAAAATTATTATCAGCCTGTAAACGGTTATCGTTTTAAAAATGCAGACGGTCAGATTATTGAAGGCTATCTGGAAGCCTCCAATGTACAGGTGGTGCAGGAAATGGTTGAGATGATCAGTGTGACCAGAACCTATGAAAGCAACCAGAAGGTAATACAGACAATAGATTCTACATTAGATAAAGCAGTAAATCAGCTTGGTTCAGTATAGGAGGAAAAGTAAATGGTAAGGTCTTTATGGTCTGCGGCAACAGGTATGATTGCCCAACAGACAAATGTTGATACGATAGCGCACAATCTTTCCAATGTAAACACAACGGGTTATAAGGCAGAGGTAGCGGAGTTTAAAAGCCTCTTGTACCAAACCCTTCAGACAAGAACTACAACGGCAAATGGCGCCAACAAGCCCATCAGTGCACAGGTGGGACTGGGTACGAGAAATTCTTCCATTACTTCTATTTTCACGGAAGGCCCTTTTCTCGAGTCCAGAAGCGACAGCGCTTTTGCGATTGACGGCGAAGGCTTTTTTGCAGTCAGAACAGGCAGAGGTGAAATCCAGTATACCAGAAACGGTAATTTTACCTGGGCTATCGGCAATAATAATACATTAAATCTGACGACGTCGGATGGATATCCGGTGCTGGATACCAACGGGAGAGCGATTTCTATTCCGGGAAATTACAAAACTTCTGAAATAACTATTACGACAGACGGTCAGATTTGTTATCCGGATGCCAACAACAATCCCCAGCCTTTGGGAATGACAATCGGTTTGTTCCAGTTCCAGAATCCGGCAGGACTGGAGAAGGTGGGCGACAGCTTATACCGGGTGACTACAGCCAGCGGTCAGGCTATTAATGAGGCAACTACCAATATCGCCATTACAAGAAGCGGGATTGTACAGGGCTATCTGGAGGGCTCCAATGTTCAGGTTGTAGATGAAATGGTCAACCTGATCGTTGCCCAGCGTGCTTATGAAATGAATTCCAAGGCAATTCAGGCTTCGGATGATATGATGGGTCAGGCAAATCAGCTTAGAAGTTAAGGAGTGAAGATAAATGGATCTTAGCAGTATCAGCGGATATTACAGTGATTTAGCCAATCAGGTGCCGGCTTCGGGACAGAAAATTTCCCAGCTGTCGGAGGAAGAATTAAAGACAAAATCAGACGAAGAATTAATGGAGGTCTGCAAACAGTTCGAGTCCTATTTCTTAGAGCAGGTGTTTAAAGAAATGGCAAAGACGACTTCTCTTTTTGGAGAGGATGAAGATGGTTCGACTTCACAGATGGTGGATTATTTTATGGATAACACCATTGCCGAGCTGGCAAGCCAGTCAACAGAGCAGAACAGTCTGGGGCTTGCACAGACCTTATATGAGCAGATGAAACGCAATTACGGTCTTTAAATAACAACAAAATATCTGGGGCTGTCCAATGGGCAGCCTCTTTGTGCGTTTATCTGTGTTTAAAGGCTCAAAAGAAGGAAAAGGGAAGGCGCCTTATATGGAGAAAGCAATTATTCAGGGATATGTGGACCATATTATTTTTGAAAATCCCGAAAACGGATATGCGGTATTGGCAGTGAGCAACGACAAAATAGAAGTAACGGTTACAGGAAAATTCCGGGGAATTGAAGCGGGAGAAAGAGTCCGCATTGAGGGAGTTTACAAGGAGCATCAAAGCTATGGGGAACAGCTGCAGATGGAATCCTATGAAATACTTCCTCCTGACGACTGCAAAAGCATTGAGCGTTATCTGGGCTCGGGGGCAGTCAAGGGCGTGGGGGAAAAACTTGCATCAAGAATTGTAAAAAAATTTGGAGAGGCTACCTTCCGGATCATTGAGGAAGAGCCGGAGCGGTTGACGGAGATTAAGGGAATCAGCGAGAGGATTGCCAGAGAAATAGCGGAACAGGTCTATGAAAAGAGAGAAATGCGCCGTGCAATGCTGTTTTTGCAGGAATACGGCATAACGGATAAGCTGGCAGTGAAGATATATGAACGATATGGAGACGGGGTTTATGATATGCTTCGGACCAATCCCTATAAAATGGCGGAAGACATTGACGGCGTAGGATTTAAAAGGGCGGATGAAATCGCTAAAAATGTAGGGATTCTGGTGGATTCCGAATACCGGATCAGGTGCGGGCTGCTTTATGCTCTGTCCCAGGCTCTTTCTGCAGGTCATACCTGTCTTCCGGAAGATATTTTGATAGAAAACGGGTGTAATCTTTTGGGGCTTTCGGAAGAAGAAATCAGTGTTCAGCTTACCAACCTGGTTATGGAGCATAAAATTATTACGAGAAAGGAAAGAGAAGAGGGGCCTCTTTTTATTTATGGTCCTGCTTCCTACAGAGCGGAAAACCAGTGTGCAGCACTGTTGAAGGAGCTGGATATCTGTTTTTTTGAAGAGGGAAAGAACGGCTTGTCCAAGGAAGAAAGCCTGATTTATGATAAGATTCAAAAAATAGAAGATGAAAGCGGAATCATTTTGGATGAAATGCAGAGGGAGGCGGTTTTAAAAGCCATTCAGCATGGGGTCATGGTTCTTACGGGAGGACCGGGAACGGGAAAAACCACAACCATTCATATTATGCTGAGATATTTTGAAAGAGAGCAGATGGAAATAGAGCTGGCGGCGCCTACGGGAAGGGCTGCCAAGCGCATGAGCGAGGCCTGCGGCATGGAGGCCAGGACGATTCACAGGCTGTTAGAGGTGTCCGGCGCCGGAGATGATGAAGGCAGGGGAAGCGGATTTGGAAGGGACATGAATTATCCCCTGGAAGCAGATGTGATCATTGTGGATGAAATGTCCATGGTGGATATTTTTCTTTTTCAAGCATTGCTGTCGGCGATTCCCCGGGGAACCAGACTGATCATGGTGGGAGATATGGATCAGCTTCCCAGTGTGGGGCCGGGCTGCGTTTTAAAGGACCTAATAGAAAGCGGGGCATATTCGGTAGTAATGCTGCATAAAATTTTCAGGCAGGCGGCGGAAAGCGACATTGTCATGAATGCCCATAGAATCCATGACGGAAAGCCTGTTCAAATCCGCAACAAAGACAGCAAGGACTTCTATTTTCTGAAAAGAAATGATTCTGATATTATATACAACAACATTGTCCAACTTGTTACAGATAAGCTGCCCAGATATGTGGGGGCTTCCCCTTTGGATATCCAGGTGCTGACTCCCATGAAAAAAGGAGCTGTGGGCGTGGAGGCGTTAAACGGGATTTTGCAGCGCTTTATCAATCCGGCGGAGAAGGGAAAAAGGGAGCATCTTGCCGGCGATACTCTTTTCAGGGAAGGGGATAAAGTTATGCAGATAAAAAATAATTATAAGCTGGAGTGGGAGGTAGTGGGCAATTACAATCTGGTCCTTCAAAAGGGGCAGGGCGTTTTTAACGGGGATATCGGTATTATAAAAGAAATCAATGAATACGCATCTTTGATTCTGGTAGAATTTGACGAAGGACGGCGGGTTCATTACCGTTTTGAAGAACTGGATGAACTGGAGCTTGCCTATGCCATTACCATACACAAATCCCAGGGAAGCGAATATCCTGCGGTAGTAGTCCCCTTACTGGGAGTTCCGGGGCTGTTAACCTACCGCAACCTTTTGTATACGGCAGTAACCCGTGCCAAAAAGTGTGTGACCATTCTGGGGGATGAGAACATTATGGAGAATATGATTTCGGGAGAGAATAAACAGAAAAGATATACAGGATTCCGCTATCGGATATTGGAAACGGAGAAAATGCGCGGGAAGGAAAAGGATTGGCAATCATTTTAAGAAATATGTACAAAAGAATGGCAAAGGCGGTAAAATGGAATAAAACAGCGGATATTCTATTTCCTTTAAGGTGCCCCGTCTGCGATAAGCCGGTCCCCTATTTTGACAGGCAGAAGGGAATTTGTCCGGAATGTATGGAGGGCTTTTTACGTATTGAGAAAGCCAGATGCTGCCTGTGCGGCAGGAGACTTGCGGCAAATGACGGGGAACTTTGCGAAGACTGCAGGACGAATGGCAGAAGGCACTATTATACAAAAGGAATTGCTTTATATGAATACAACGATATGATGCGAAAAGCCGTTTATCGTTTTAAATATGAAGGGCGCAGGGAATATGCGGAATTTTTTGGCAAAGCCTTGGCGCGGCAATTTGGAAATGCGGTCAAAAGGGCGGGAGTAGAAGGGATTATTCCGGTTCCTCTCCACCCAAAGAGGGAAAATGAAAGGGGATATAACCAGGCAGGTCTCTTGGCAAGGATTTTCGGAGAGGAAACGCAGATTCCCGTTTATGAAAAATATGTTGTCCGCATCAGGAATACGCCGCCTATGAAAGCCCTTGAAGGAGCCAAGAGACAAAATAATTTGAAAAAGGCTTTTAAAATAGGGCAAAATGATGTAAAATTGAATATAACTATAATTGTAGATGACATTTATACAACCGGCAGCACCATTGATGCTATGGCGAAGGTATTATTGGAAGCCGGTATTTCACAGGTTTATTTTATGACATTGGCAATTGGGAAAGACTTTTGAACGGAGGGTGCATAGGATGAATGTAATAAATTGCAGAAAGTGTGGAAGGTTATTTAATCATATATCGGGACCGTATATCTGTCCTGCGTGCAAAGAGCGGGCTGAAAAGAAATTCCAGGAAGTAAAGGAGTATATCCGCGCCCACAATAACTGCCCTATGGCAGAAGTGTGCGAGGAATGCGATGTTGAGCCAAAACAGATTCAGGCATGGATCAGGGAGGAAAGGCTGCAGTTTGCAGAGGATTCGCCTATTAAGGTAACCTGTGAAAACTGTGGGGCGTCTATTGGAAGCGGAAGATTCTGCAACAAATGTAAAAATGAAATGGCAAAAACCTTCAGCGGTGCAATCAGCAAGCCGGCAGCGCCCAAAAAAGAAACTGAAGCAAAGCCCGGGGATAATAAAAATAAAATGAGATTTTTATAGGAAGCGGCGAGGTTAGGCTATGTTAAGTCAGGAAAGGGTTCAGCTGATGACTAAAATGGCGGCTTATGAAGAAAATGAAGGCCGCAAGTATATGTCCATCGGGAATTATTTCAGGAGCGACTATATCGGGTTACAGACCATTAAATCCATTATATGCGCAACCATTGCATATGCCATTTTATTTGCAATGTATATATGTTATGATTTTGAGGTTTTTATGCAGGACATTTATAAAATGGATCTGTTGGCATTCGGTAAGAACGTGATCCTGTATTACTTTATTTTTACTTTGATCTATGCTGTGATTTCTTATATTGTTCACTCATACAGATATTTCATGGCAAAAAAGAGCCTGAAAAGGTATTACCATCATCTAAAGCAGTTAAATGCCATGTATGATTTGGAAAACAGGAAATAGGAAAGGAATATCTTATGTCTTCATTACTGGAAATGAGGGAAAGACTTCGGAATTTCTACAGTAAGTATGAAATTTATATTACGCCGCTGTTTAAATTTGTGCTGGCGTTAGTTTCTCTGATGTGTATTAACGGGAATATCGGTTATATGGATAGACTGAACAATATTATTATTGTTCTGGTAATTGCATTAATGTGCTCCTTTCTACCCATGAATTTTATTGTTTTGGTCAGCGCCGGGTTTGTATGTGCCCACTTATATACGGCTTCGCTGGAATGCGGGGTTGTGGCCCTTGCAATATTTTTATTGATGTTTATTTTGTATTTTCGTTTTTCCCCCAAGGATACGGTTGTTGTATTACTTCTGCCCTTGTGCTTTATCATGAAAATACCTTATGTTGTTCCCATAGCCGTGGGGCTTATGGGGACGCCTGCATCGGTGGTATCCGTAGGCTGTGGTACGGTAGTGTACTATTTGATTCAATACATTAAAGTCAATGCGTCTACCATCAGCGCTTTAGAAGCGGATGACGGGGCGGTTGCCAAGTTCCGTTACGTAATAGACGGCATATTAAACAACAAAGAAATGTTGATTACCATTATTGCTTTTGCGGCTGTAGTGATTGCAGTGTACCTTATAAGAAGAACCTCTGTGGACCACGCATGGACGATTGCCATGGCGGTGGGAGCTGTTTTGGGTGTTGTAGTATTGCTGATTGGGGATTTGGCCTATGATACTCATATTTCAATCGGGCTTTTGATTGTGGGAATGGTTATATCCCTGCTGATTGCAAAGGTTCTGCAGTTTTTCTGCTTCAATGTGGATTACTCACGGACGGAGTATGTTCAGTTTGAGGATGATGAGTATTATTATTATGTGAAGGCTGTACCAAAGAACTCTGTTGCGCAGGCGAAGAAAAAAGTAAAGAAAATAACGAGTGTTTTATAATGCCAAAGGGGATTGGTTCTTTTGATGGAGCAGATAAACAGCTTTATAAATAAATATTTGACGACCCTTCATATTCCTACCAGGATTGTATGGACAGATATTGTGGAGATAATTATTATCTCCTTTTTGGTGTACCAGATTTTAATATGGATTCGCGATACGAAAGCGTGGAATCTGTTAAAAGGCGTAATAGTTATTTTGATCTTTTTGCTCTTTGCGGCAATTTTGCGGCTAAGCACGATTTTATGGATTGCCGAAAAGGTCTTTTCCGTGGGAATAATAGCGGTTGTTATTGTATTGCAGCCGGAATTAAGGCGCGCGCTGGAGCAGCTGGGGCAAAAGAATTTTGTGGCAAATCTTGTGCCTTTTGATGTGGCGAAGAATTCCGACGGGAATTTTTCTGACAGAACGATCAATGAGATCGTGAAGGCCAGCTTTGAAATGGGAAAGGTAAAAACCGGAGCCCTGATCGTTGTTGAACAGAACCAGAAATTGACAGAGTATGAGCGGACCGGCATTGCAGTAGACGCAATTGTTACCAACCAGCTTCTGATCAATATTTTTGAACATAATACACCTCTTCATGACGGCGCCGTACTGGTGCGGGGAGACAGAGTGGTTTCCGCAACCTGTTATCTGCCGTTGTCTGACAGCACAAAGCTTTCCAAGGAATTGGGAACCAGACATCGTGCGGGAGTAGGTGTATCCGAAATCACGGATTCCATGACTATTATTGTATCGGAGGAAACCGGGCGCGTATCGGTGGCTTTTGAAGGTAAGCTTACAAGAAATGTGGATGCGGATACCCTGAGGAAGAAGCTTGAGTCCATCCAGAACAAGACTGTTGAAGAAAAGCAACGTAAAGTCTGGAAAGGCAGGTTGAAGCGTGAAGAAAAATAAACTGACGGATAATTTATTCTTAAGAATACTGGCAGTAATAGTGGCTGTTTTAGTATGGATCATTGTGGTAAATGTCAGCGACCCCATTATTGAGTCCACTTATTCGGGAGTACCGGTAGAAATTCTGAATGGGGATTTGATTTCCAAGCAGAACGAAACCTATGAAATTTTAAACGGCAGCAATACCATTTCCGTAACCATTACAGCGAAACGCTCTATCAATGATCTGCTGGGCAAGGAAAATATTAAGGCGACGGCAGATATGCAGGAGCTGGATGAAGAAAACGGCACAATCCGGATACGCCTGGAAACCAACAAATACAACGATAAAATCGAGAGCATCAAGTCCAAAACAGATGTAGTTGAGGTGGAGATCGAAGCTCTTTCAAAACGCCAATTTTCAATAACTCCTGTTATTAATGGAGAACCGGTAGAAGGATATATCACAGGGGATGTAACCCTGGATCAAAATGTGGTAACGGTACAGGGACCGGAATCTGTTGTTTCAAAGATCGCCTATGCTTCCGTAGAGGCTTCCGTGGCGGGAATGTCAGGCAGTATCAGCACCACGGCGGTTATCCGCTATTATGATGAGGAAAATAACCAGGTAGATGCTTCAAGACTGACGGGTAATATCAATACAGTCAGTATAAAGGTGGAACTACTGGCTACCAAAAGCCTTCCTTTAAAGTTTGCCACTACAGGAACGCCAGCGGATGATTACGGTCTCTCGGGCGAGATTACTTCCGATATAGAAGAAGTACTGGTTGCAGGGAAATTAAATACTCTGGTAGGACTGGCGAATATCAGCATACCGGCGTCGGCAATTGATGTGGAGGATAAGAAGGAAAGCTTTACGGTTACTATCGACTTAAACAAATATCTTCCCGATAATGTAAGGCTGGCGGATGAGGACTTTGACGGCAAGATTACGGTTACAGTAGGAATAGCGCCTATGGAAACAAAAATCGTTGCCATACCCAGAAGCCGCTTTATGATTACCGGATTGAGCGATGAGAATCAAAGAGCCGGCCTGACGGAAACAGAGGATACGATTGCAGTAACCTTTAAGGGAATGCCGGCGGATCTGGAAAAGCTGGAAACAGAAGGATTGATCGGAACTGTCGCCATTGGGGATTATATGGAAAAAAGAAATATGACCACCATAAAGGAAGGCGTTTATGATATTCCCGTAAGCTTTGAATTGCCGGAGGGTGTTTTTATGGCGGATGAGGATTTTACGGTGGAATGCCGGATAAGGAATATAAAATAAAAATAAAGGACGAAATTTTATGGGTAGATTATTTGGAACAGACGGTGTCAGAGGAGTTGCCAATGAGGAGCTGACGCCGACTCTTGCTATGGAGCTTGGTCAGGCGGGGGCTTATGTTCTGACCAGGGAAAATGAGCATAAGCCTACCATTATGGTTGGATGCGATACAAGGATTTCAGGAGATATGCTGGCAAACGCATTGATGGCAGGGGCCTGCTCCGTAGGAGCTAATGTGGTATATGTGGGAGTTGTTCCCACGCCGGCAGTGGCGTATCTTACACGGAAATATAAGGTAGATGCGGGCGTTGTGATTTCGGCATCCCATAATCCGGTTGAGTTTAACGGAATTAAGTTTTTTGACGGAAACGGCTATAAACTTCCCGATGCTTTGGAAGACGAAATAGAAGAATTGATTAAAAGCGGAATGGAAGGAGTAAAATTTCCTACCGGTTCCTCTGTGGGAAAGATTAAATACCGCACTGATGCGAGAGAAGAGTATATTAACCATGCCATGAAAGCTATCCCCATAAGCCTGGAGGGGAAAAAGATCGTAGTGGATTGTGCCGAGGGCGCGGCTTTTTATACTTCCGTAGAAGCTTTAAAAGAGCTGGGGGCGACGGTAGTCGCCATTCACAACAATCCGGACGGCACCAATATCAATGCAAACTGCGGTTCCACCCATATGGAGGAATTGATGGCAAGGGTTGTGTATGAAGGGGCTGATATCGGTCTGGCTTTTGACGGCGATGCCGACAGGCTGCTGGCTGTAGATGAAAAAGGACAGCGGGTAGACGGCGACCAGATTATGGCAATCGTGGGCAATCATATGAAGAACCAGGGACTTTTGAAGGACAATACCATTGTTGCCACGGTCATGAGCAATCTGGGCTTTTTTCTCATGGGAAAGGCTCATGGCATTAACATAGAGCAGACTAAGGTGGGCGACAGATATGTGCTAGAGCGCATGAAGGAAATCGGAGCCAATCTGGGTGGAGAGCAGTCAGGACATATTATATTCCTGGATGAAAATACCACGGGAGACGGCCTTTTAAGCGCATTGCACCTTTTGCAGGTATTGGTGGAAACGGGAAAATCCCTTTCAGAGCTGGCGTCTATTATGGAGGTTCTGCCACAGGCGCTGGTCAATGCCCGAGTGCCCAATCACAAAAAAGAGAGCTATATGGAATACCCTGAAATTGCGGAAGCCATTGAAGAGCTTTCCAAGAAATTTGCGGGAGAGGGCAGAGTTTTGATACGTCCTTCAGGAACGGAGCCTCTGGTGCGTGTTATGATTGAGGGAAAAGACCAGGAGCAGATAGAAAAGGAAGCCCGCAACCTGGCGGAGCTTATTCAGAATGTCATGCTGTAAGGCTTGTGAAATATCGGGAAAAGTGTTATAGTAAATACGGGTAAGACATATTTGGAGGGAAATACAAATGGTTAGTCAAAAAGTAGTAATTAAAAATCCAACAGGATTGCACTTGAGACCTGCCGGGATCCTATGTAAGGAAGCGATGCAATTCAAATCATTAATAACATTTTCATTCAGAGATAGTACGGCAAATGCAAAGAGCGTCCTAAGTGTGCTGGGTGCGTGTGTAAAGTGCGGAGATGAAATCGAATTTGTCTGTGAGGGCGAGGACGAGGAAGAGGCTCTTAAAGCACTGGTAACCGCAATTGAAAGCGGGCTCGGCGAATAATAAAATAAAGCATTACGGCCCATCTATTTAGGATGGGCTTTTTCATATTCGTTAAATTCTATGGGATAGCCGATAGAATAAAAACGGGAAAAGAAAATCGGACAGAATAGGAAAGAGGAAAGGAAGCATAGACATGTTAAATTATAAGAGATACCGGAAAAACCCCGTAGTACATTATCCCGAAAGGGAATGGCCCAATAAGGAAATCGAAAAAGCGCCTATCTGGTGCAGCGTTGATTTAAGAGACGGTAATCAGGCTTTGATCGATCCCATGGTGGTGGGAGAAAAGATCGAGATGTTCCAGTTTTTGATTCAGCTGGGATTTAAGGAAATCGAAATCGGTTTCCCGGCGGCGAGTCAGATTGAATATGATTTTTTGAGACAGTTAGTCGACAGGAAAATGATACCGGACGATGTATGCGTGCAGGTGCTCACACAGTGCAGGGAGGAATTGATCGACCGTACCTTTGAGTCCATTGAAGGCTGTAAACAGGCAATCGTCCATATTTACAACTCCACATCGACCCTGCAAAGGGATGTGGTGTTCCATGCGGATAAAGAGCATATTATCGATATTGCCGTTCAGGGCACCCGTATGGTAAAACAACGTGCGGCAAAGTTCCCGGGGAAGATTATTTTAGAATATTCTCCCGAAAGCTTTACCGGAACGGAACTGGATTATGCATTGGAAATCTGCACGGCGGTACAGAAGGAATGGGGGCCTACGCCTGAGAATCCCATGATTATCAACCTTCCTTCCACTGTGGAAATGAACACCCCCAATGTTTATGCCGACCAGATTGAATGGATGAATAAACACTTTGAAAACAGGGATTCTATTATATTATCCGTACATCCCCATAATGACAGGGGATGCGGAGTTGCCAGCGCAGAGCTTGCCCTGTTAGCAGGAGCGGATCGTGTAGAGGGAACTCTTTTTGGAAACGGGGAAAGAACAGGGAATGTGGATATTTTAAATATCGCCTACAATATGTTCTCCCAGGGTATCAATCCGGAATTGAATATCGAGCATGTCAACGACATTATTGAAATATATGAAAGATGCTGTAAGATTCCCATCCATCCCAGACATCCTTATGCAGGTAAGCTGGTATTTACCGCCTTTTCAGGTTCCCATCAGGATGCGATCAACAAAGGCGTTGCGGCCATGAAGGAGCGGAACAACCAGTACTGGCAGGTTCCTTATCTTCCGATTGATCCGGCGGATATCGGAAGGGAATATGAGCCTATTGTCCGTATTAATTCCCAGTCCGGCAAGGGTGGAGTTGCCTTTGTTATGGATACCTATTTTGGCTTTAAGCTTCCCAAGGGAATGCACAAGGAGTTTGCAAAGGTAATACAGTCCGTTTCGGAGAAACAGGGAGAGGTTTCCCCGGAGCAGATTATGGATAAATTCCGGGAGGAATATTTAAATCAAAAGGAACCCATTCACTTCCGCCAGCTTCGGGTGGATGATTTAAGCGATGTGATCCAGTCCGAATTTGACACCAAGGTTACGGTAACCTATACTGACCGTGGAGAGAAGAAGATGTTTGAGGCTGTGGGCAACGGACCTATTGACGCGGTTCAGAGGGGCTTACAGGAAACCCTGGGCGTTAAGATCAAGGTGCTTGATTATGAGGAGCACGCATTACAGAGCGGGTCCAATTCCCAGGCGGCGGCTTATATTCATCTGTTGGATGCGGATGACGGCAGGGTAACCTATGGCGTAGGCGTATCCAGTAATATTACAAGAGCCAGTGTGCGGGCAATCTTTTCGGCAATTAACAGACTGGGCCTGGGAGAGAAATAGGTTTATGCTAGATAATCTGAAAAAAATGATATACAAATATGCGTATCTGATACTGCCAATATGTACCCTGCTATGTTTAGCAGGGTTTATTGGCAGTTATTTATTTCCAAATGAAGTTTTGGATACTTATGAAGTGAATATGAAGGAAGAAGAAGGAGACGAAGAATTTGTATGGCCTTTAACAGGCGCCGAGGATGAAATTGGATATGTAATGGAAACAGACGGGCGTGCGTTAAAGGGGTTTCAGATTGGGATTTCCAAAAACGGCGCTGCACTGACGGGTACAGAGCTGATATACAGAGTTTACGGGCTGCCTGATGAGGGGGAGTCCATGGAAGCGGTAATAGAGAAGCTGAATGCGGGAATAGAGACGGATGGTCTGGAGATGCTTTTGGAGAAAAGCTATGATTTGGGGACCTGTCTGGACGGGCAGTATCCTTATCTGCCTTTTGATGAAGAAGGCGTTTGCAAAGGAAGGCTGTATATTACCTTTACTTATCAAAATAACGGAAATGATGAAGGCGTTTTACCGGGGATTTATGCAAACCACCATAAAGTGGAGCGTGCGGCTTCTTATAGAGAAGGCGAAATTGTTACTGAAATGATGGGAGGAGAAGAAGCGCCGGTTATGATCAAGCATTATTATATTTATTCCCACGACACCTATCCCCTGCTTTATGACTGCCGGGTGCTTACCTTTGTATTTCTTGCCGCATCCATGACAGTCTGCTATCCGAAAATGAAGAAAAAGAAGGAGGGGATGCCGGATGCAGCCTGAAAAGAAGAATGATCTCATAAAAGCTTCAGTTCAATATGCGGCGGTTTTTCTGATCATCATGCTGCTTTCCGTTGCGGGTGAAATTCTGGTTTTTAACACAACAGCGCTTTTTCACTCCTATGAACCGGTGGAATGTACCCTGGAGACCAATAGAATGTCAGTGGAGACAGTGGATTCCCTGGCGCAGCTTTCAGGGGAAGAGCAAAAGGCTATTCTGGTAGAGCAGGAAAATAAGCGGCTGTTAGCCGAATATAACGGAGTAGAATATGTAGAGGAATTGGACGAGTCCCTGGTGGAGCAGGACGGAAGTCTTTACCGGAAGGTCAAGGAAACCAAAATTCAGATTGAATTGGATGATTCTTACTATATCAATAAATTAAAAGTGGAAATTCCGCTGGAGAAAAACGGCGGATTTTCCGCAGGCGTTTATGAACAGGGACAACTGTCGCCGCTGGATTATTATTGCAGCATCAATCCCAAGCTGGATGCAGGAGTTGTCAATATCGGAGGAAAGAAAACCAATGGAGTGGTTATTTCTCTTCTTACAGAGGAGGAGCCGGATTTATCCGCCCTAAAGATTACCATTTCCAATGATTTTGCATTAAACGGTGTGCGTATCAGTTTTTTTGCAGTATGTTTTTTGACGATTTATATGATCTTTGCAGGAGGAAAAAGTCTGTGGGGACTGATGAAAAAAAGGCCGGAATGGTTTTTTGCGGTATTTGCTCTGTTATTTGGCGGGCTTTTAATCGAGGGTATCGGAACCAACCAGGTCAGCTATGATGAGTACAGTCATGCAAAAAGCGCTTATAAGCTGTCTTTTGGCTCTACCATTGAAACTACGGAAGCGGCAATGCAGATGGTGGGGAATACCCTGCCCTATTTTAACAACCCCGAGGAAAGAGCGCTTGTGGAGAGCTATGAGGACCGGATGAACGATCCTGATGTGATTCCGCCTGATATCGGGCATCAGAGCCGTTTTCCCAGAGCCGAGACGAGAGTATATTATCCCATGGCTGCAGGCTTCTATTTAGGGCGCGTCCTGCATACAGGATTTGCGGATATGGTTGCCCTGGCAAAGCTGGGGAATCTTCTCTGTTACATTTTCATTGTTTTCTGGGCAATTAAGAAGGCCAGAGGGTATGGTATGGTAGTGGCGGGAATCGGACTTCTGCCCAATAGCATTTTTATTGCTTCTGCATTATCCTATGATGCTTTGGTAACCTCATGTCTTCTTTTAGGATATGTGCTTTTGTTGAATGAAATTCTGACGCCTGATGAAAAAATGAAGCCGGGGAATGTATTGCTGATGCTATTATCCTTTGTAATAGGTTGTCTTTCCAAGCCGGTTTATATCATTATGGCACTGATGGCGTTGTTTTTGCCCAGGTCAAAATTCCACAACCGCCTTATGGGCGTAGTGTTTAAAGTGTCGGTAACGGTTGTAGCGGGATTGATGCTCTATAATATCTTTTTCCCCACGCCGGTTGCAGGAGGAGATTATCAGCTTGTGAGCAATCTGGCTTTTTCGGGAGACAGGAGAAGTGTGGGCACCAGTACCATGGGACAGATTTCATATATTTTGGAAAATCCTCTGACCTATACGGGTGTGCTGCTTTCGGAAATGTTCGGGATGCTGTTTGGCTATATTTTAAAAGGGGTTCCCTATGTGGGATATGCCTATCTGGGAACCGCGCCCTTTGCGGTTAACTGGATTTTGATTATTCTGGGCGTTTTTGCCGCTCTTTATGCCCCGGTACGTAAGAAAATCGGAGGGATATTCGAGGGATTAAGCCATTTGATGAATTTCGGAGTGGCGGCCATTGTTTTCACTTCCATGTATATTTCCTTTACGGCAGTGGGAAACGACCGGATACTGGGGGTTCAGGGAAGATATTTTATTCCGCTGTTTCTGCCCTTTTTAAGCTGTCTCTTTGGCAAAAAGGGAATAGACAGGCTGAAGGGAGCAGGGATTTTCAGGGAAAAGCTGCAGCAGACCCCGGGGCTTTATGAAAGAATTATTTTTGGCGTTATAGGGGCGGTCAACCTTTTTATGACATGGAAACTGGTTATTCTCGGGGTAAATGTATAAAGTACCGGGAAAAGAGTGACGGTAAAAATGCCGGAAAACAGAGTAGCGGGAAAAGAAGCGCCGGGAATAGAAAGATGAGGATAAAGTGATAGGAATTAAAGTATGATTAGCGTAATTGTGCCTGTATATAAAAGTGAAAAAACCTTGGAGAAATGTGTAACAAGTCTTTTAAATCAAACGGAGGAAGACTTTGAAATTCTTTTGATCGTAGACGGCCCGCCGGATGGTTCGGGGATTCTGTCGGATCGTCTGGCAGAAAAGGATTCCCGTATCCGCGTCATCAATCAGGTAAATCAGGGGGTTTCTAAGGCGCGAAACAGAGGAATCGCAGAAGCGAGAGGAGAGTATATCCGCTTTGTGGACAGCGACGACTATGTGGATGAGGATTCCAATGAAAAGCTGCTTGCTATGCTGAAAAAGCAGGATGCGGATATGGTTATAGCCGGCTACCGTCATTTATATTTCGGCAGGGACATTTTGAAGCTTCCGAAGGAAGGAAACTATGAGACGGACAAGCTGACCGGTTCACAGAAAGAGGAGTGGAGGCAGCTTTATTTGCAGGGCTTTCTCAATATGCCATGGAACAAGCTTTATAAAAAGGAAGTGATCAAAGAATGTTTTCCTACAGACCTGAATCTGGGAGAGGATCTTCTTTTTAATCAGGCCTATATACTGAATGTAAAGAAAATAGCGGTGCTTTCCCATCCGGTTTGTAACTATATACAGGATGAACGGGGAACAACACTTTCCACCAAGAAGCGGATGGACAAAATTCCCATTGCCTTCAGGCTCTATGAGGAGACGACAAAATTTTTCAAAGAGCTGCAGATTGAAGACGGCAATATGCCAGCAACAAAGGTTGTTATGGAATTTCTGGATGATTTAGAGGGACTTGCCTTTGATTCTTCCATGGGCGGAAAAGAAAAAAAGAAAGTCATCAGGCAGTACGAGGAGGCCTTGAAACGGCTTAAAGAGCCCGGAAGCCGTCCTGCTTTAAAGCAATTGGATTATAAAATCATTTTTTTCTTTTATAAAAGAGGCTGTACCGGAATGGTTTATTTTCTTGTACAGATAAGAGGACTGATTGTGAGGATTTTAAAGAAACGGGGATAGAGTCATGGAAAAGTGCGTTTCTGTAATCGTACCGATTTATAAAGTAGAGCTTTATTTAAAGCGTGCCATAGATTCCATTATAAACCAGAGTTATTCCAATCTTGAAATCATTCTGGTAGATGATGGTTCTCCAGACGGATGCGGAAAAATTTGCGATGATTATGCCCTTTTGGACTGTCGAATCAAGGTTATCCATAAGGAAAACGGAGGCCTTTCCGATGCCAGAAATGCAGGGCTTGACATTGCCACGGGAGAATATATCGCTTTTGTGGACAGTGATGATTATATTGCAAAAGATTATGTGCAAACCCTGTTTGATGCGTTAAATGAGTATGACGGGGATGTAGCCATGTGCTCTTATGCCGTTACTGCTTCCCTAAAATATGATGATAGTATTTTCCATATACAGAAAGGAACCTGTACGGACGGCAGTTTAGAGGTCTGCGACAGAAAGACGTTACTTTCCAATCTCTATGATGCCAATCATCAGGATGCTACTTATTTTATTGTGGCATGGAATAAGCTGTATAAGGCTTCCCTGTGGAAAGATATTCGCTTTCCCAAAGGAAAAATTCATGAGGATGAAGCCACGACCTATCGGATTTATGATAAAGCAAAAATTGGGATATACCTTCATAAGCCCTTATATGGATATTTCAGTGCACCGGAAAGTATTACCAGAGCCGGTTTTAATGTAAAGCGCTTAGACTGGATGGACGCTTTGGATGAAAGAATTGACTTTTTTGAGGAAAAAGGGGATAGGGAACAGGCTTGCTATGCAAAAAGAGCCCGTGCCGACGGAGCCATTCATTACTTTTATCCTCTGACGGAGTTTTTACCTGAAGAGAAAAAACAGAAAAAACGATTAAAATCCTATGTAAAAGAGGAATTAAAAGAAAAGAACCAGAAGCTAAGCCTTGTTAACCGCCTGGGATATTTACTTTTTTTAATCTGTCCTCCTTTATACAGGGCTATGACCTGTGTGGACAGGGACCAAAAAGAACGGAAATACCAGATTGCATTCCTGCTTCTGACCGCCTGGCTGGTATTTTTGTGCTTTTATAAGCTGGATGTGAAATATGTGGACCCCTGGGATGAATCCAGACACGGAGTGAACGCCTATGAAATGCTGCGGGAAGAAAATCTCATAAAAAGCACTTATTTATATGAGACGGATTACTATAACCTGAAACCGCCTCTCAGCATGTGGACCATTATGGCAAGTATGCTTATTTTTGGTAAAACAGTTTTTGCTATGCGTTTTCCTTCCGTTTTGTGCTATCTGATTCTGGCAGTTTCCTCAGCAGCTTTTTTGCGAAAACGATATGGCAGAATACCGGCCCTCTTATGTCTGGCCTTTCTCTGTGCCAACACAACCCCTTTTCTGGCCCATATGGTGCGGGCGGGGGATGCGGACAGCCTTTATGTGCTGCTTTTTACCTTGGCCATGCTTTGCATGCTTAAAATCGGAGAAATCCAGAGAAACCTATACCGCTGTGGCTTTTTCTTTGCCCTGGCTTTTCTGACCAAAAGCTTTCACGCAGGGGTCATTGCGGTCATTGGCGGCTTATACTTAATATTTACAGGGGAAATTAGGAAAATGAAGCCTGCAGTGTGGGGGAAATTCGTTGCATCTGCAACAGCCCCCATAGGAATATGGGCAATCCTGCGTTATTTCACGGACGGAACAGCCTTTTTCGAAAAAATGTGGTATATTGATGTACTAGGCCGTTCGGGAGAAGGCTTTGGAAGCAATGAGGCAGGCTTTTCCTATTACTTCTCTTACTATTTGGGAAAAATGAGCGGCGGACTGCAGATTTATTTACTGGCGTTGCTTGCAGTAATCCTGTGCGCCGTTTTTATGGTACGCCGCCTTAAGAAAGAGGAAAAAATTTCATGGATGACTGTTCTGAAAAGAACCGTATTCCACAAGGACGCCATAGGTTTTGCCCTCTGGATTATCATTCCTGCTCTGGCTTTTTCCTTAGTGTCCACAAAACTTCTATGGTATCAGTATCCGGTAGTTACAGCTCTCTTAATCGCAGCGGCGGCTATCACAGGAAAAATCGTGGAAAACAAAACTCTCCCCGTTCCTATTCGCGGAATCATCTGCTGTACAGCCTTTATTTGTGCAGGTATTTATTCCCTGATTCTGGCAGGAACCTTCCACAACTATGGAATAAACAAAGCCCAGACCAATGATTTCCAGCTTCTGATACAAAACACGGCGAAATTTGAAGAAATCCGGGGACTACCTGCCTATGTAACCCTTGAGACAGGGAATCCCGAAGAACCTTATCAGACAGATTGGGCCCAACAGGACGTATTTTTGGCTGAAGCCTACGGAGACTACCGTTGCGTGCAAGGCGGCATGAACGCCCTTCTTAAGGAGCTGAAAACGCCCGCATCGTTACGGGAGGGTTATTTGCTGTTTACTACGCAAGCCTATTATCAATCTGCGGTATTACCTGCATTAACAGAGAAAAAAATTCCTTCTCAAATAATAAACAGTCAAGAAGGATACGTTACTATTTGCATTGAATGACAAAAGTTATCCTGCCGTCGGTGCCCGGTGCCGGGAAAGGGGCTGGTATTCTGCCAGGCCCCGTAAGTTTGGTTCCTTTCCGCCGTTTTACACAGACGTTCCTTCCGAAACTCTTTTCTCCCCTGCGATAACCTTAGGAATCTGCCGCATATCCGCTGCAATATCCGTAAAAGAAGAAAAGAAGCTTCCGATAATCTTCCTGGTTGAAGCCAGACAATACAAATCCACCATGGCATCCTGAATTCCCGCCACACTGTCTCTGGACAAATCCCTCTGCTGATTGGAAATAATTCTGCCGGGAAACCGCTCCCTTAAAGCCTCTTCTTCGGAAAAATCATCGGTTGCCAGATAAAACATGGTATCCGGATTATGGGCGATTTCCTGATTCATGGATTCAATAAAGCTCTGGGTAGAACTTTTGCCGATGGCAGGCATATTATCGGTTCGCCTGATATGAACTCCCACAGCATGTCCGCCCAGTTCCTTTTGCTTGCTATTAATTTTCTCCTGTACCTCTGCCGAAGGGATAAATGAGGAATAATCATGACAGGGATAAAAATGCTCCTCTGTGGCGATATAGACATAAGGCCCCAGGGAAGAAGCAAAAGACTCCTCCAAAGTTCCGTTTCCCTTATGGGAACGAATGCTCTCATTATTCAGAAAAATACCGAAAAGAAAAGCGGTTATCTGATACCACAGCTTCTTGATATTCCATTTTGAATAAATATTGATTACCTTAAAAGCGTCGGTAGGTTCAAAAATCTTTTCGAAAGGACAGCCTAATTCCGGGTTGACAAACCAGATAACGGTAAGCTTTTCCTGTCGCTTTTCTGCCAGCATCCGCGCTGAATTTATGGCACGCATTCTATTGCATAAACCACCGATAGGTTGTATTATTAACATAATATGTCCTGCTTTCTGCCAAAGGCGGTATGAAAGGGCAAAACACCCATTACAGTATATCAAAAAAAAGAGTGTGCGTATATGAAAATTTTACAGGTAAATACCGTGATCAGAGGCAGCAGCGTGGGCAGGATCATGGCTGATTTATATGAAGCAATCAAGGCTTCCGGCAATGAAGCCAGAGTTGCCGTGGGAAGGGAACCCATGCCCGAGGGCTATGAAGGAATCCTTATCGGAAATAAGGGGGATTTTTATCAGCATGTGGTAAAAAATTTTCTGCAGGGAGAGTCGGGCTTCGGCTCGGCTGAGGTAACGAAGAAATTCCTCTCCTGGATAGACGAAGAGAAGCCGGATTTGATTCATCTGCATAATATCCACGGTTTTTATCTTCAGGTGGAAATGCTCTTTGAATATATCAAAAAAAGGAATATTCCCGTTGTCTGGACCCTCCACGACTGCTGGAGCTTTACGGGGCACTGCGCTTATTATGATTTTGCCGCATGTGAAAAATGGAAGACGGGGTGTCACACCTGCATGCAGCATGCAAAGGTATATCCCTATGCGATTTTTAAGGATAATACAACCGCTTCCTATGCCAGAAAACGGAAGGCCTTCTGCGGAGTAAAAAATCTGACGATCGTTACTCCCAGCCATTGGTTGAAAGAACAGGTAGAGCAGTCGTTTTTAAGGGAATATCCCGTTGCCGTCATACCAAACGGGGTGGATTTGTCCGTATTTTCCCCGGCGGATGCAAAAGATGCCAATGGAGGGAAAAAGAATGACGGAAACGGAATTAATGATGAAAACGGAACTAATGATGGAAACCAAAAGAATGACAGAAACGAAACTGATGACGGGAATGAAAAGAATAGCAGAAACAAAACGAATAACAGCGATAAGAGTGATTCTAATATAAAAACCATCTTGGGAGTTGCCAATATCTGGGAGCTTCGAAAAGGTCTTGTCTATTTTGAAAAGCTGGCGGGAGACCTTCCTGATGATTACAGGGTGGAATTGATCGGCGTTAATAAAAAGCAGAAGAAGGAACTGAAGAAAAAATACGGTAATAAAATCATTGCCAGGGAAAGAACTGCCAATGTAGGCGAGTTGGCGGAAGCGTACCGGAATGCTGCAGTTTTTGTTAACGCTACTTTGGAGGACAATTTTCCTACAACCAATCTGGAGGCTCTTGCCTGCGGGACCCCGGTCGTGACCTATGCCACAGGAGGCAGCGGCGAGTCGGTAACGGAAGAGACGGGAATTGTTGTGAGAAGAGGCAGCTATGACAAGCTTTTCGAAGCGGTTTTGGATGCCGCAGAAGGGCGGTTTTCCAAAGAGGACTGCTTAAAGCGTGCAAAGGAATTTGATAAAGAAACGAGATATGAAGAGTATCTTAAGCTTTATGAAGAAGTATTGGGAAATGCGGCGGATGAGTAATCATGGAAAAAATAAAAGCATTCGGAAAAGGAACAGTGAAGGGAATTGCTATTTCTTCAATGGCATTTCTTTTTGCTGTCCTTTTTTATTTATTCTGCAGCGGCTTTTTTAATTATAAAGATGCGTCGTTCCTTTATTCCGTAGAATCGCCTCTGGGAATAGGAGCCTGTTGCGCGACGGCAGTCATTTTCTTTATGGTTTTCTATAAAATATCGGGCGATATTTTAAAAAGGCGCGAAAAGAAGGCGTTAAAAATAATCTGTTTTTGCCTGCCTTCCATAGCCTTGCTGATTCAATTTTATTTCCTGTTTTATTTAAGGAGCTATTACAAATGGGACAGCGGATTTGTCATTGGAGCGGCGGCATCTTTAGTGGAAAAAGGAAAGGTTACGGAGGAAGCTTTTTATTATATGTCCGTTTATCCCAATCAGAATACCTTTGTGCTGATTACGGCGGCGCTCATTAAGCTGGGAAATCTTTTGGGGGTAACGGCAGCGGACAGGTCACTGCTTTTTAATTTGTTTAATATGGCTTGTCTTGATTTATCGGTTTTTCTGACATTTCCCATACTGAAGAAAATAAGGCCCGAGCTGCCCGGTTGGAAGCTTTGCAGAATTTTGCTGGTTTTGCTTTGTAATCCATTCCTATATGTGGGGGTGTCTTATTATTATACAATTACTCTTTCCCTCCCTTTGTCCCAGGGATTTCTCTACCTGATGCTTTCTCTTTTTTGTAAGGAGAATTGCGAAAAAGAAGCGAAAAAACGAAATAATTTGGTTTTAAAAATGATTTTGGCAGGCGTTCTCTTAGGAGTGGGTTATGAACTGCGCGCCACGGCGGTTATCTTTGCCATAGGGGCCGTGGCTGTGGGCGTCTGGATGCTCATAGAAGGGATGTATAAAAAAAGGGGAAGTCTTGTTTTGGCATTGTGTCTTATGGTAATAACGGCGCTGTTAACTGCTTCGGCCTTATCCTCTTTTCAAGAAAAATATGTGGGGATTGATACGGAAGATACGGCATTTCCTGCAAGCCATTGGTTGATGATGTCATTGACCATGCCGGGAAGTCATAACGGGGAAGATGAGGCTTATACGGCATCTTTTCCTACCAGAGAGGAAAAAGAAGAAGCGGTAAAAGTCAGAATGAAGGAAAAACTGGATGCCATGAGCCTTCAGGATTATTTTACGCTGGTAAAGACAAAAATGAAAAATACCTTCGGTACAGGTATGAACGGTTATACAATTTTTCTGGCAGATGCATTGCGTACAGACAGTATTTATGAAGGTGTTTTCGGAAGCCGCCGGGATATTACCGTACTTTGGCATCAGGGCTATCATCTTTTTATCATGGCGGGAATTCTCCTGGCTCTGGGACGGTTTCTTTATCTGGCGATAAAGGGAAAAGAAATTGATTTTTGTATATTTTTGCAGGCGTTGATTCTTTTGGGAGCGATTTTATTTTATGTGCTTTGGGAAGCGTCGGAACAATACAGCGTGCCCTTTATGATGCTTATGTTTACTCTGGGAATAACGGGATATCTGGATTGCGGCAGTGGGGAGGAGAAAGGCGGCAAAGCTGAAAAAGAGCAAAGTGTTAGAAGGCGGCAAAGCAATTTTTGGTTTGCGTTATCCCTCGGGGCGGCTGTTTTTATTCTCATTTTTGGAATCTATCGTTATCGGGTAGTAACAGAAGCCGTCGTATCATGGTCTCATCCGGTTGCCGTTCAGATACTTGCCAATACTTCGTATCCTGTGGACGACGGAACAGAACTTGTGCAAAGGCTTGAGTTGTCAGAACCCTTTAACCGTCTGGTTATCCAGTGGAGGAATCCTGCACAGGAAAACAGTACGGCTGTCTATAGGCTGGCTTTGAAAGAAGAAGGCAGTCAGAATATCGTGTTGGAGGAGGAAATCCGGGCGGCGGGCACGGCATATAACGGTGCGGGAATCTATGAGTTTGAAGAGGTGGTTCCAAAAGAAACGGCATATGAGCTTTGCCTGGAAAAGATCGAAGGAAGCCCGGAAGATGATTTGGAATTTGTTATCTATGATATGTACGGTTACCAGCCATATCCTGCGGGGAATCTGTATTTAAAAGAAAGCGGAGAGCAAAAGGAAACGACGGCATCCCTTTTGTTTTCTGTTTCGCAGGAGTATCAGGGAAGTTATATGGGTAAAATAAAATATATGATTTTTATTTCCCTTTTATTCCTTATCTTCCTATTTATGGGATTTTGGTGTAAACTAAGAGTAGTGTCTTTTTACCGGGGAGGAAAGAGGGATGATTAAAAAACGAGTTCTAACTTTAATTCTGATGCTGATGATTGTAGTGTGCTGCGTTACGGAAGCATTGGTTATAAAGGATATGAAGCTGGAAAATCAGCAGCTTAACGAGCGGCTGGAAAAAATGGACCAGGATATTTCCAGAAATACATCTGCCATTGAAGCGGCAAATGAAAGGCTGGAAACGAAAGCGGAGGCAGAAACACCCGTTTTATTCCTGCCTAAGGATATTTATGTTTCTGCGGGGGCAGTCGTAGATATTTATAATGATTGCGTGTGCAGCGGGGTTAATCTGGAGAATTATGAGTTCTTCTGGGAATGTGAAGTGGGAGACTGTATGGAAGAAAAATTCCGCATTTATTCCAGTGAGGATATGATAGGCGATCATACTCTGAAGCTTCATTTGTATAACTATCAGCTTCAGGAAGTGGCGGCAGTCCAGACGACTCTGCACATTGTTCCCAATGTATTTCAGGATGAGAATACCGGTATGCTGAGTATGCTGACAATCGGAGACAGCTTAAGCGCAAGCACTGCATGGCTTTCTTATACCCGGTATTTATCAGGCGAAAAACTCTATCATATGGGCACGCTGGGAGATACGGAAGGGCTTATGAATGAAGGCAGGCCGGGAATTTCAGCGGAAGATTACCTTGAGGGAACCTTATACGGTGCAAAGGTGGCCAATGCGTTTACCAATCCCCAGACAGGAGAGTTTGACTGGGATTATTATAAGCAGACAACGGGAATGGATCCGGATGTGGTTCAAATATTTTTGGGAACCAACGGATTGGAGCTGGATCCTTCCGCCAATGCAGGGAATATTGTGGCAATTGTGGATAAAATAAGAGAGACGGATAATGATATTCCGATTCTGGTAGTGGAACCTGTATTTCCTGCCAATCAGGATGGAATGGCAATGCAGCAGAATATTTCGGGCTTTGAAAGGCTTCACGGCGTGTGGTCTTTGGCCAGAAGCGTTATGGTGTTCAACCTCAATTCCGAATTGGACAACCGACTGGCGGACTATGAAAATGTAACCATTGTACCGGCAGGCGTTATGTTTGACAGAAGCTATGGCTTTGGGCAAAGTGAAATCAATATAAATCCGCATTCGGATGTTTTGGAAACCGTTCCGGATCAGGGAATTCATCCATCCCAGGCAGGGTATGGCCAAATTGGGGATGCGGTTTACGGAGCGCTTTGCTATCTCATAAGTGAAGGAAAAATAGAGACAACCCCTATGGAGGAAACAGGTGAGTAAAAAAGTAACTGTTATAACGACAACTTTTCAGGATTTGGAGCACTTGAAGCAGGTTATGGAGAGCTTGCAAAGCCAGGACTATAATAATCTGGAGTACATTGTTGTAGATGGCGGTTCCAGAGACGGAACCCTGGACTATTTAACAAAACAGAGAAAGTTTTTTGATAAGAGAGGCTGGTCCTATACCTTTTGTTCCGGAAAGGATGAGGGAATCTATGACGCCATCAATAAAGGTATCGAACTGGCAAAAGGAGAAATCATAGGTTTCCTTTTTGACCGCTTTGCTTGTGCAAACGCACTTTCCCGCTTGATTGCAGCCATGGAAGAAGAGGACGCGGACGGAGTTCATGCGGATTTGGATTATATAGATGAAGAGGGTAAGCTGGTCCGCCACTGGGCAATGAAAAACAGCGGAAAACTGGAAGAGGGCTGGATGCCGGCGCATCCCACCATGTATCTGAAAAGGGAAATATACGATCAGTACGGCGTTTATAAAATAAATTACAGAATCGCCGCAGATTATGAATTTATGGTAAGAATATTTAAGGACAGACGGGTAAAACTGGCTTATATACCGGATGTTTTGATTCACATGTTTTATGGGGGAACCAGTACGTCCGGAGCGGGAAGCTATCTCCAATCTTTTATGGAAAGCATGAGGGCCTTAAAAGAAAACGAGGTGTCCCACAGATTTAAAATCTGTTTGATCAGAACCTTCCGGGTCGCTTCCCAGTTTTACATCCAGGAAGAAGAAATCGAGAACATGAGGAAAAGAGAAGCCTTGAGATTGGAAGAGTTGAAAAAGCTGAGGGAGCAAAAAGAGGCATAAAAAGAAGAAACATGAAAAGTATAGTAATTATTCCGGCCTATAATGAAGAAAAAAGCATAGAGAAAACAGTAGAGGATATCAGGGAAAATGCTCCCGAGTTTGATTATGTCATTGTAAATGACTGTTCAAGGGATAATACTCTTAAGGTGTGTACGGAAAAGGGAATGCATGTGCTCAATCTTCCCATTAACCTGGGAATCGGAGGCGCGGTGCAGACCGGCTATTTGTATGCTTACAAGAACGGTTATGATTTTGCAGTGCAGTTTGACGGCGACGGACAGCATGATGCAAAGTTTTTGCATGAAATGCGGGACTATATGGTGGAACATAAGCTGAACATGCTGATAGGCTCCCGTTTTATTGAAAAGGAAGGGTTTCAGTCGTCGGGGATCCGCCGCTTCGGTATCCGTTACTTTTCAGCGCTGATTAAGTTTTTAACGAAAGCAAAAATTACGGATCCCACATCCGGTATGCGCATGGTAAACCGGGAAATCATAGGGATTTATGCGGATTCTTATCCAAAGGATTATCCGGAACCGGAAAGCGTGGTGGCAATTCTCAATATGGGAAAGACTGTAGGAGAATATCCGGTGGTCATGCGGGAGAGGACGGAAGGCGTTTCATCCATATCTCCTTTGCGGAGCGTTTATTATATGGTAAAGGTAACACTGGCAATTTTGGTAGAAATGTTAAGAAAGTGAGATAAGGGTTTTTATGATGACTTTTAAAATACAACTTATTATCGGCATTTGTCTGGTGGTGGCGCTGCTGGCGATCGTCAATATGGTCAGGAAAAGAAAGCTGGAACTGAAATATGCCCTGTCCTGGCTGATTGCAATTGTATTTGTTTTGATCATGGACTGTTTTCCGGTACTGTTGATAAGACTGTCTTATTTTCTGGGCATTTGGGCGCCGGTCAACATGATTTTTTTCCTGGGCTTCTGCTTTTCTCTGTTGATTATTTTTGTTTTGACCGTAACTTTGTCCCGTATGTCGGAAAGGGTGCGGAAGCTTGCGCAGGCGGTAGCATTAAATGAGGAGAAAATAGAAATACTGATGAAAGAGCAAAACGGCGCGAAAGAGGAAAATGACGGAGGAAAAGAGGCATGAAGATATTGATGATCGGCCTGGGCAGTATCGGGCAGAGGCATTTGCGAAATATCAGACGGGTTCTGGGAGAAGAGGCGGAAATTCTGGCTTACCGGGTAAGGGGCCTGCAGAGGACTTTTTCGGATACCATGGAAATCCGTAATAATGTGTGTCTGGAAGATGAATTTCATATCAGCTCTTATGGGGATCTGGATGAAGCCCTGTCAAAAAAACCGGAGATAGCTTTTATTACCAACCCCACCAATATGCATATTCCCTGCGCCATAAAATGTGCAAAGGCGGGCTGCCATTTGTTTATGGAAAAACCTGTTTCCGATGATCTGGAGGGAATCGACGAACTGATAAAAGCGGTAAAGGATAGCGGCGTTAAAGTTTTTGTAGGCTATCAGAACCGTTTTCATCCGGCTGTCAGAGCGTTAAAGGAAGTGCTTGAAAGCGGGGAACTGGGCAGAATTTTATCCGTGCATTCCGTGGTGGGAGAGCGGCTTTCCACCATGCATACTTATGAGGATTATAAGGATACGTATATGGCGAGAAAAGATATGGGCGGCGGCGTTGTGACCAACCAGCTTGTCCATGAAATGGACTATCTGTACTATTTGTTTGGAAAACCACTGACTGTATATGCCATAGGCGGAACTTTGGGAAACTTGGGAATTGATGTGGAGGATAACTGCGACGCCCTGTTTCTTATGGAAGGGAAGGACGGCAGCAGGGTTTCCGTCAACGTTCATGCGGACTTCTACCAGAGTCCTCCCAGCCGTTTTGTAAAGGTCGTGGGAGAAAGGGGCTTTATAGAGGCGGATCTGATAAATGCCATAGTAACGAAGACGGTTTCGGATGTAACGGAGAAGGCGGCCTTTCCCAAGTTTGCGAGAAACGATATGTTTGTGGAGGAATTAAAGCTGTTCTTTACCAGCATAGAAGAGAACCAAAAAGAGGAAATTACTTTGGAGGACGGTATCGTCAGCCTGAAAATGGCAATGGCGGTTAAGGAGTCCATGAATGGGGGAGGCGTAGTAAATGTCAATATTTGAACAGTTTAAAATAACAGGAAAAGTAATCGTTATTACAGGCGGGGCGGGATTGATCGGAAGGCGCCATACAGAGGCGGTTTTGGAGGGCGAGGGCATCCCGGTCCTTCTGGATATTTTTAAAGAACCCCTGGAAAAGGTAAAGGAGGATTTTTTAAGCCGTTATCCCGGGGCGAAAATAGAGACCTATGTGGCGGATATTACGGACAGGAAGTGTCTGGAAGGAATCAGGGATGAGCTGCTTTCCAAATACGGACATATTGACGGACTGATCAATAATGCGGCCAACAATCCCAAGGTGGAAGGCGGTTCCAAGAATCTGGGAGCCATGCGTTTTCACAATCTGCCTTTATCCATCTGGGAGGATGATATGAAGGTAGGGCTGACCGGAGCTTTTCTGTGCTGTCAGGTGTTCGGTTATGAAATGGAGAAACAAAGGTCAGGAGTTATCATCAATATTTCGTCGGACTACGGTGTGATTTCTCCCAATCAGAATATTTACAAGAAAGAGGGAGTTCCCGAAGAGGAGCAGACGGTAAAACCGGTTTCTTATTCGGTAGTCAAACACGGAATCATGGGGCTGACCAAATATCTTGCCACCTATTGGGCAAAAAGCGGTATCAGAGTCAATACGCTTTGTCCCGCAAGTCTTTCCAACGGGCAGGATGAAGAATTTGTAAAGAAGATCAGCGAATTAATTCCCATGGGCAGGATGTCAAAGCCCCATGAGTATCCGGCGACAGTGCTTTATATGCTTTCAGACGCCAGCTCCTATATGACAGGGGCAACGGTTATTCTGGACGGCGGCAGAACAATCTGGTAAAATATGGCTTATGGATAAAAAGGAGAAAAGCGATGAAAAAAATTATTGTGACAGGATGTAACGGACAGCTTGGAAGAGCGGTTAATGAGTTGTATGCAGGAAGCGATAAATACGAATTGGTAAACACCGATGTGGCGGAGCTGGATATTACGGATATAGATGCTGTGTTAAGGCTTGTAAGGGAAGTAAAACCTTATGCCATTATTAACTGTGCGGCGCACACGGGCGTGGATGCCTGTGAGGAACAGGTGGATCTGGCATATAAAATTAATGCTATCGGACCGAGAAATTTAAGCATTGGTGCCACGGAAACCGGGGCGAAAATGATTCAGATTTCCACAGACTATGTTCTGGACGGAAAAGGGACAAGACCCTATATCGAGTTTGATCCTACGGGTCCGGAAGGAATGTACGGCAAGACCAAATTAGCGGGAGAAAACTTTGTAAAGGATTTTGCAAAGGACTACTTTATCCTGCGTACAGCCTGGCTTTACGGAGACGGCAAAAACTTTATCAAGACAATGCTGCGCCTTTCCGAGACAAAAGAAGAGGTGGCGGTTGTAGGAGACCAGGTAGGAACCCCTACCAGCGCTAAGGAGCTTGCAAAGGCAATCGACGTGTTGCTTCCTACGGAAAATTACGGGTTATTCCATGCTACCTGCGAGGGCAGCTGCAGCTGGGCACAGTTTGCAGAGGAGATTTTCCGCAGGGGCGGGAAGAATACAAGAGTAAAGACGATAACCACAGAGGAATTTGGCGCGCCTGCTCCCAGACCCGCTTATTCCATTCTGGAAAATTATATGTTTAAGCTGACCACGGACTTTAAGTTTGCGGACTGGCATGATGCGTTTAACGAATATATGGAAACCCTGCTGGCGTAAACGGCATAAGGGATGCTTGGAAATATAGGAGTCATTGATGAAACAGGCGGTAAAACTGGATTATCTGGATGGACTTAAGGTATTGTCCTGCCTGATGATTTTTAACTTTCATTTTATAAATTTCTTTTATCCGGGGGCATACAGCCTTTTGCCGGAGCATTTTCATACCCGGTCCTTAGAATATATTTTTGGTTCAACACCTCTTAATATTCTGGCGGGCGGGAAATTCGGCGTCAGGATTTTTATGACCTTGAGCGGTTTTTTTGTGGGTTACCGTTTTTTCCTGACAGGGGAAAAGAAATCCTTAAAGACCGGTGTGATCAAAAAATATTTCAGGTTGATTTTACCCATTGTGCTGGTCAATGTTTTGATTTTTGTTTTGATGAGCCTTGGGGCATACAAAAATCACGAGGCTTCCCTCTTGGCAGGTTCTGAGGTTTTTGTAGGCAATTACAATACCTTTACTCCCGGCGTTTTCGGGGCTTTAAAGGAAGCCCTATGGGGGTGCTTTGTAACCGGGGAAAATCAGTATAACGGCCCGCTGTGGTTTATTTATTATGAATTTTTCGGGACATTGCTGATTGCGGCGATCCTGTCCCTCCTTGGGGAAAGCAGGGCAAGATATATTGTATATGCCGTGGCGGCGGTTATTTTTATCAGGTCGGACTTTTTGCCCTTTATTCTGGGAACGGTAGTTTGTGACCTGACCTACCGGACGCCCAAATGGCTTGAACGGCTTTCCGGGCAGAAGTGGCTTATGGCGCTGTTGCTTTTGGGCGGGGTATTTC
This sequence comes from Lachnospiraceae bacterium, assembly GCA_910574745.1. Taxonomy (GTDB): domain Bacteria; phylum Bacillota; class Clostridia; order Lachnospirales; family Lachnospiraceae; genus UBA2882. Next base: position 160,523 of record CAJTCE010000002.1, read on the forward strand.
TGGGGTCCTTTCCTCCTATCGGGGAAAGAATGGAAGGTACGATGTATCAGTTTTTTCCCTTAAAGATCATTCTGTTTTATAATGTAGGGGCGTCCATGGTTATTTATGCCTTACTGCATTTAAAAGGGCCTGCAAAGCTTTTATCCTTTAAGCCCTTTGTATGGTTTAATCAGTTTACCTATGGGTTTTATTTGATTCACTTTATGATATTGTGTACCTTTTCCTGCGGGTTTTATCTGGCGCTTCAGGACAAAATGAATTATCATGTGCTTGCACTTCTCAATTTTGTCATAAGCTTTGTGCTGACAACCTTTTTATCCTATCTGATGAATAAATTTGTGGAGAAGCCCGGTATCAGGCTGGCGGGAAAGATAGGAGCCTATTTTGATACCCATTGATACCCGTTGAAAATGGTATGGTCAGTGTGAAAAGGTGATTCTCGAAAGAATGCGACTTCTCCAGAGTTTATGAAAGGAATAGATGGCGGAAAAGGATGGAACAGAAAGGAAGCCGGAGAGAAAACTGGATAGATGCAGCGAAAGGCATTGCGATTCTGATTGTGGTTTTAAATCACAGCGGACTTGTGATTTCCGGCGTTAATTTCTGGGGCGGTATGTTTTATGTGCCGGCCTTTTTCCTGTTAGCGGGATATACATATGAGCCAAAAGAGGAAAGCTATAAAAGCTTTGTGAAAAGAAAGGCAAAAAGGCTGCTGGTTCCCTATTTTGTCACAAACATAGTATTGGCACTGTTCTTTCTGGTAAAGGATCTGCTTTTGGGCGGTTTTAGGATGACAGGTAAGGCAGGGGTATCTTTTTTGGGAATTTTGTACGGAAGAAATCAGCTTCTGAAGGCAGGAAACGCTTTTGGAGCTTTTGAAACACCGGGATTTGTTGTCAATTTCATGCCAAATCTGAATGCGCCGACATGGTTTCTGCCGGCTTTATTTCTGGTTCTGATCTGCGCAGACGGATTATTCAGGCTGATGAAGCGAAATAAGAAAAGGGTTTATCTGTTTACGGCGGTTTTGGCATTTTTAATGCTGTCCTATTATTATCTGGTTCCTTTCATGCTTCCGTGGTGTCTGGATATTCTGCCCTATCTGTCAGGATTCTTTTTAATAGGCTATGAATTAAAGGATGGGTGCCTTTTTGGGAAATTGGATGAAGCGGCGCCCCCGGTTAAGTATGGAGCAATAGCCGGGATTTTGACAGTAACTGTGATAAGCGGCCTGTATAACGGTTCGTCAAATCTGTCTCTTAGTTATTTTGGAAAAACCGTGGCAGTTTCCATGATTTCGGCAGTAAGCTCAAGCTGTGTTTTTTTGCTGATCTTAAGATGGATTGATAAGAAAGTGCCGCAGTTCATAAAACTTGCGGGAAGACTTAGCAAATACACGCTGACTATTTTATGCTGGCACTATTTTGTCATGCAGATGTTTTACGCTTTTGCGGCAGTGATAATACCCGGCATAGGGACGGGGAAGGGGCAAAGCCTGATACAGCTTGCAGGGATTGTCCTCTCGGTTACAGCCTGCGTAATACTGCATTACATTTATGAAAGAATCAGGAAGAGTCGGAAGCATGGCAAAAATGGCAATGATAATAATGACAGGAGGAAGGATGCTTGGAACAGTTGAAAAAGCGGGATGAGGGGCTGGATGCGGTAAAAGGCTTTGCCATATTGCTTGTTATGCTGGGACATTGCATTGTGCTAAACAATCTTTCGGATCCCTATCTTTATGACGCCATTGTGGCAATCCAAATGCCTTTGTTTATGGCGGTCAGCGGTTTTACGGCAGGAGGGGGGGCGTTCGGAAAACCGGATTTGAAAAAAGAGTCCGCCAGATTCGGGAGACGTACAGTATCCTACCTGCTCCCTTTTTTTTCATGGCTCTTTTTAACCCATATTACGAACCCGCTGGCTGAGCTGAAGCTTCAGCTCTTTGCTCTGGACAGGGGGCTCTGGTTTTTGATGACGCTGTGGATTGTAACCGTGGCAGTCATGATCGCCGCCTATATAGCGGACTATGCTGCGTGGAAGATTGAAAACCGCAGGGCGAAAGGAATTCTGCGTTTTCTGGTTTTTGGCGTTATTATGGCAGTATGCTATCTGGGCTTTGTCATCTGGGGCAGGAGCGGAAATACCTTTTTAAGCCCCAGCTTGACGGTAAAATATCTGCCCTTTTATGTTGCGGGATATTTATGGAGCTATTATGTAATTCCTTTTATAAGCGCTTATAAGGGGAAACAGAGGGATAAAAGGGGAGAAAAAGAGAAGGGGAATATCATACCTTTTGCTATCTGGATTTTTGCTGTTTTGGCATTTGGATATCTGATAGTCGCCTTCGATATGATTCTGGTAACAGATGCCTTAACTTTGATCGCACAGATGACGGCATCTTTTTTGGGAAGCTTCATTTGTTTTTACGGAATCTATCATTTTACAAAAGGACCGCTGAAAAGAATGCTGGCATTTGTCGGACAGTATACTTTGGAAATTTATGTGCTGCACTTCAGGTTCGCAAGGCTTCTGGGAATCGGGGAAAAGAAACTCAGCCCTTACAGCATTCAGGCTGTGGGATGGATTATTGCCGCATTTGTGCTTATGAGCCTGTTGACGGCTTTCTGTATATTCCTGCTTAAAAAAGTTCGGATACTGGATTTATTCCTATTTGGAAAGAGAAGAAGGAAAAAGTCCGCTGACCCTGAGGTATGATTTGGGAGCGGCGGTCTATTTTTTTCTTTGTGAAAATACTGTTGGAACGGCGTTTTTCTGGGCATATTCAATAGCAGAAACCAACAGGAAAAATACGGTTACGAACATGACCGGATAGCTGTATTGTATAAAAGACGCAGGCGCCGTTAAAAAGATAACAACCTCTCTGGCAAGAAGGGAAGCCAGGGAGAAAAATGCAAACCATTTCCGTTTGATAAAAGCAATCAGCAGGGAAAGCATAAGTAACGCCAAAACGGGGAGATAAGCTTCCCCGCCGCAGCTAAATAAAAAGGCGGCTATGGCGTCGGTTCCTGAAACGGGAATCCGCTTATTTCCTTCAATCAGTTCAAATCCGTAATTTCTATCGCTCTGGTATAAATGAAACTCCGAGGTGTTTACCGGCTCCAATCCCATAACAAGAGAAGCATCATAATTGTAGATGCCGTTGGTTACGAGAAACAGCTGCAGCCTTTCGGCAAAGTACAAATCAAGATTGTGGGCAATCAGACGGAGTGCGCTCTTCAAATAGGCCTTTTGGGCAGCGTCATCAGCGCCCGTCTGAGTAAAACGGCCTTCATTAAAATCCGAATTATACCGGTTATAGGAGCTGCAGGACAGGGTTTCATAGCTGATGTAATCCAGATCGATAACGGCATTGATATTCTCAAGGTCTTCCTCTGCGCCGGCATAAGTCTGATCCCTGTGAATGATCAGGGAAAGGGGCCTGACGGTGGAGATGATCAGATAATCACTGCCGTAATATTTTTTCTCTCCTTTTGACTGGGGAAGCTTCATGGTCCCAAAGAAAACGGCAAAAAGAAGCAGAAACAGTAGAATTTTTTTGAATCCTGTTCTGTAACAGAGAGGAATCAGTATAAGGCAAAAGACAATCAAAACGATACCTTCGCTGCGCCAGAAGCAAAGCAGGGCGGCAAGGGCGGATAACATTAGAAGTTTTCCGGCGGCCAGCTTTTGCTGCTCCTTTTTTTCAAAATACAGGAAAGCAAAAAAGAATAAAAAGAAGGGCGCATATAATGCCGGACGGAAACACATTAAAGCGGATAACAGCACAAAGGGCATAAGACCGCACAATAAAATCACATATTTTATTTTTGTGGAAAACAGTTTGTCCGTTTTATAGAAGATATAAGAAAATACCAATGCAAGGCATAGATCATTTAAGATAATGGGCCCTGTGGAGGCGGGAAACAGGGACATTCCCGTCATAAAATACAGAGAGGTCAGGTAATTGTGCCAGTAAACGGGATAGTATCTGGTAGCATATCCGAAAATGATGGTATCGTCGCTCATATAATATCCCGGATAGCTGCACAGTAATAAAATGATATAGAATAGGAAAAATCCTGAAAAGGCAAATAAAAGCTTTTTGTGCCTCAGACCGTAATGGAAGAATTCCAACATTCCCCAGATTATGAGAAATACAAGGATTTTGGAAAAAAAGTGCATGAAAGAAACCGCCCCTGAATCAATGGGCAGGCAGTTCATATTTAGCGGGTCGGCCGTAAAGGTTTTTCTGTCTGTAAAAAAGGTTATGCAAAAGAGCAGGACAGCTCCCGCAAAAAGCCCTATATGAATTTTATCCTTTGATTTCAACAGTCTGTTTATTCGTTCCATATTGGTTATTATACCCCAGGAGGGCGGTTAAATCTACCAAAACCTAATCGCTGGTCAAAAGTCACTCCCAATATTTGTCTGTGTCCATAAAAAATAATGACTTTAAGAAATTTTTTTGGATAATTGAAGATGCTAAAGATTTTTGGTCAAGCTTACAATCCTTCTCTTTGCTTGCTATTTCACTTGATATTTGTTATATTTTACCTGTTCAGTCATACAGGAAGGGAAAAGATAATGCTTCTTATTTTACCGGCGGTAATGATCGCTTTATACAAGTATTTTAAATGCAAAACAAAAGAAACGGCGGAGGCTGTGGCAAGGACAATCTTAATGTTTGAGCTGCTGGTATTGGGAATCAATAATCTGTTTTCCGCTTTCCGGGCCTTAAACAGATATACGGTACTGCTTTCCTGGCTGATCGTATTTTTTGTTACGATGGTATTTTACGGAAAGAATAAGGAACCGGGGGAAAGAACGGTGCAAAAGGCAGAAATGGATGGCGGGGATTCATGGAGCAGGCCCCTGCGCATGATCATGCTGGGTATACTCCTTGTTCTTTCGGTTGTTTTGTTTATAGGAGCAATTTTTACGGTGCCCTATAATTTTGATTCCATGTCCTATCATCTGGCCCGGATTGGATACTGGATCGATCATCAAAGCGTTTCTCACTATGTATGTAATATTGACAGACAGATTTATTCTCCCGTGTTGTCGGAATATAATCTTTTGCACATTATGCTTCTTGGAGGAAACGATACTTTTGTCAATTTCCTGCAATACATTTCTATGTTCGCAGCGGCATATTTTATTTATAAAAGCGCAAGGGGGCTTGGGACAAACCGCACCTTTGCTTTGTTTGGGGCGTTTGTATTTATGATGATGCCCCTTACAATTTCCCAATCCGTTACCACCCAGAATGATTTGTTCGTAACGGTGTTTTTTGCCATTTTTATCTATAAGCTGGTTGAAGCTATTAAATGGGACAAGATTGTACTGGATAGACAGCAGATGACTGCCATTGTAATGCTGGGGCTTACGGTAGCCTTTTCCTATCTGGCAAAAACCAGTGTCTGCGCGTCTATGTTATTCTTTATGCCATGGCTTTTGATTGTCAGGCTGCAGAAAAAGGATAAGCCGGTTAAGCTTTTCGGCAGCGTCTGTATTGCAGCGGTAAGTATTATCCTACCGGTATCGGAAACATGGATACGAACCTATCTTTCCAGCGGCAGTCTGATGACGGATACTGCCAGCGGGGATATTATGGTGGCAACCAAAAACGTCAGCTATATTGTAGTCAATATTTTGAAGAATTTTTCCCTTTTGATTACCCAGAACTTTTACAGGGGTTTAAACGGATTTGTATACCGAATTGCCATCGGCGTCGGACAGCTTTTGGGCGTGGAGGTCAATCATGAAGCCATAGCTTTCCATGGCTTTGACTTTCTTCATCATATGAATATGGGAGAAGATATGTATTCCCATGATAAAACGCCCAGTGCCTTTGCGGCGTATCTGGCAGTTTTAGGCGGGATTTTACTGGTTGTTCTGCTCATGCGCCTTGTAATAAAAAGAAAGAGGCTGGTAAGAGAAACAAAACGCCAGTGGGGATTATCCCTGGGCTTTGCCCTGTCTGCATGGCTTTCATTCGGCTTTATTATGGCGCTTTTGCGCTGGCAGCCATGGGGAACAAGGCTTATGTACCCTGCGCTGGCGATTACGGTAATCATGAGCGCAAATCTGCTGTGGCTGTTTTTGGAAAAGTTAAAAAAAGGCGTGCAAAGCGCTGTGCTGATATTGCTGATCGGTTTATGCACTTTACTGGCAGCGCCTTCCGTGACCTATAATATGAATCAGGCGGGTAACTTTTTAAAGAATGGCTGCGAGGACAGAATGTCTTACTATTTTGTATACAATCAACGGCGGACGTCCTATGAAGAGCTTCTTGCCCATGCAAGGGAGGAGGGCGTAAAAGACATCGGACTGATTATTTCGGGAGACGGCTACGATTATCCCCTTTGGCTTATGTTTCATGACGAATATCCCCAAGGAAAGCTGCGCCATATTGTTGCGGAAAGCCAGGGGGAACAAAACCGGGATGCGCCTGAAGCGATTCTTATGGTAGAACGGGATGCGCTTGCTTTGGGAGATGTTTATGAATACGGCGGACAGATTTATGTTTGCACTTATGTCAATGAAGGGAATCGGGACGCCTATTTAAGCAGGAGGGAATAGTATTTCGGCGGCGGGCGGCTTTGTTACAATATAATTTTGAAAAAAGGTTAATTATTTACAGATGTAATCCGATAGAATAGAAAAGAGCCGAATCGTTCGGCAGGCAGGGAAAAGGACTTCGAATGGATTCAAGGAGGATAAATTATGGCAGTTAAAGTAGGAAACAGCTGGGTATCGGAAGCGGCATACACATATGCAAAATCAAGGGTCAATGAAAATGCCGGCTCAGAAGGGAAACAGGAAGATTCCATGTTAAGCAAATTATCGGAAAAGTATCCGGATTTGCAGTTTAGCACTAATACGGCGCCTTTTTCGGGAGACGGGAGAAATAATATCGGAATTGCACCCAATATTTTAAAAGAGATGGAGAACGACCCGGAGAAGAGACTGGAATATGAGGCATTGATTTATGACTGCAACCAGGCAATTAAAAATATGCCCGCCACGACGCAGAACGGGAGCACTATTAAATCCTTTGGATTTATTATAAATTCTGACGGCAGTCTGGGGGCATGGAGTATATCCGAAAGCGGCGGAAATACAAATCGCAACAGATATTCCTTGGACAAAAAAGATAAAGACAGCTGGCTCGATAAAATTTTAGAGAAGAAGAAACAGAAGAAATTGGAAGAAAAGAAACTGGAAGAAAAAAGGCAGATTAAAAAGGAAGAGCAGGCAGAGCTGCAGGAAAAGCTGATGGAAGCGGCAGGCAGTACAAAAGACCAGACACAGATAGCAGGCAGTATCGTAGATTTAAAGGCTTAAGTAAACCTGTTTATAAAGGGAAGTGGAGGCGTTATAACAATGCTTCCACTTCTTTCCAGGTTCTGGCAACATATACATTTTCGCACAATTCTGAAAAGGCGCTGAAATAGTCTTCATAATCGCATTTTTCATTAAAGGAATCTTCTGCCAAGGGATAGAGAAAGATAATGCGGCACTTGCTCTGAAACAACAGCTTTCCTGCCACGCAGGCGGTGGAATAAAAGGAAATTAAAGTCTTGTCCTCCATGGCGCCGGAAGCAATGGCTAATTCGAAGGGGCAGGGGTCTTCATAAACCGGCAGCTTCCCGTGAAAATCATCATGTATCCCCCGTGGGTGAGGCTTCATGATAAAATTCTCTTCTCCCGCTATGTCCCTTAATTTAAGTATCAGCTTTTGATAGGTTTCCGGATTTCCGGAACCGTTTTCGGTTCCCTGTCCTAAGAAAATGATGTTCTGTTTTGGAGCTTTGGCTTCAAAGCGGAAAATATCCTTGGCCATTTCTGTTATTTTCTGAATTCTTTCCGGCGTCTGGGGAATCTGTATTTTTTCAAAATCCACATTTTCTTCAGCCATTTCCGGCTGGAACATGAGAATTTCTTTTTCCGTCTCATAAATATCATAATGCCACAGCGCTTTGTACATGGCGATTCCGGAAGGAGTATTTATAACATGGACAGGTCTTTTGGTATAGCTTGCAAAGCCGTCCTCATAGCGGTGGAAGGTCAGCCTTTTATTTTTCTTGATTAAGGTTTTGGCAATTTCTTTTACAATTTCATCCGGCGTTCCCGGAGAAGCGAAATACATTTTATCATAACGGGGCAAGAAAGCGTCTATTATGACATCCGTTGTGCCGTTATGGACAAAGCTTTCATAAAAGGTAACGGGAGCCGATTTGTAGGGATTTTTAATTTTTCTGCCATCGGCAAAGGAAACCTGATGAAAATAGGGTTTCAGCCTTCCGCTTTTATAGAGTTCTTCCATGGAAGGCGTTTTATCCGTTACGATTAAATCCACTTCATCGCCGGATAAAAAGGCGTCCTTTACAAAAAGAAAAACCAGAAGATGATAGGGGGTGCTGACTACACCCAGAACTTTTGCCATATGAAAAACCTCGCTTATATTTATTTTAATTTCTGTATGCCAGTATTATGCCTTGCGCAGGGTACGTTTAACGATATCCATAAGCATGGAGCGCTCTTTTTTGCCAAACAAGAACAGCAGATTGATGATACACCCCGTAATGCCGCATATCACAACGTCAATAAAAATCCAAAGCCAGCTGTTTGCAGGCAGAATCAGATAAAAACCAAAGAATACCGTCCCCATTGCGACACTTACCAGAATATACCGGATAATCGTGGGATAAAAGGACTTCTTGGGGATGTTCAGACAGTGGGCTGCATACATGGGCGTAAAGGTCATGTTTTTTATAATTCCCAAAACGGTGGAGGTTCCCGCCACACAGTAAACGCCTAAGGAGGTGGTGTCCAATAAAAGGAAAACAATGCCTGCACTCAATACGCCCATTACCAGTGTGATTATGGAATTCCACTTCAATTTGTTGACTACGGTATAAACATTGAATAAGGGGCTGATCACACCGCCTACAATTGTGCCGAACATGGTCAGCAGGGTTAAAATATAAATGATGTTAATGACCGAAGCATCGGTTATGGATTTAGAGTTTGGAAGCCACAAGGTATAAAAGGGTATGCCGAAGGCAACTACAAAGCATAAGGGAATATTGGCAAAGAAACCGGTCATTTTCATGGCGCTTGTCAAATCCTCTAACAGCTCTTTTTTGTTTTCCTTGGCATAGCTGATCGTCAGAGAAGGGGTAAATACGGCCGCTATGGTTTCATACAGGGTATTGATTGCCACGACGATGGTCTTGGAGGTGCTGATATAGCCCATTTCCGTGCCGCCGATAAACAGGTTGGTAATGAGAATGTCCAGACCGTTTGTCAGGGTCTGCCCCGCACGCATAACCGTATTCCAGATGCCGGCGGAGAGAATTTCCAGTACTTTTTTGATGGAAAAGTGCTTTTTGCTCACTTCAATCTGGGGCATCAGCTTTTTGGTGTAGTGAATATAGGTAAAAAGAAGATACACAGTTGCCGCCAGGGACGCCGCGCTCATATAGGAAACGTGAATGGGCAGAAGGAAAAAGGTTACAATTAAAATGACGGAACGCAGTATCTGGGACTCTATGGAGCGGAATGCCTGTAAATCCAGTCTGTTTGCCGCAAAGGTGGCGGTGGAAAAGGTAGTGCTGATGATCGTTACCATAAAATTTAAAAAAGTCAGGGCAAATAAAAGCTTTACATCAGGAATTAATGCGGGCGAAATGTTTACCAGCTTGTCCAGAAAGGAAACCACCAGTACACAGGGTAAAAACAGGATGGCAACAATGGCGATGTTGGCATACATGGTGGAATTAAAGTATTTGTTGGCGTTATCATAATCGCCTTTTGTAAGGCTTACGGTAATAAAACGCCCTGCCATGGAGTTTAAGGCCATGGCTGCTATGTTGGCATAGCTGACAAAATCGTTGGCAAGGGTCATGAAACCGTAGGCTTCATAATCCAGCTTGTCGATAATGATGGGGGATAATACAAAACTGATGGCAAGGCTGACCAGAGTGGAGATCATACTTGCCGCCATATTAATCATAATTTGTTTGCTCTTGCTTACTTCTTTCATAAATGAGGGGTCCTTGTTGGCGTTATTATTCGCAATGACCGGCCATAATCTTACAATTATGCCTGCAGACGGCCAAATTGTCATTTCCCGGTTTGGCTCCGCTCATCGCTTTTTTGTTTAGTATACCACAAAGGGGAGGAGCAAGTGAATATTTATGTTAATTTGATGCCCGTTTGTTACGGTAACGCAGCTGCGTGATGATTTGCATGATGCTTTGGTGCAATTGCATATTATTTGGACACATCTGCTCCCAATAAGGCGCATATGCGTCGGAAGTGTTTGACTAGCAATGGGCGCAATGGTAAAATAAAAAGAGTTTTATTATGAAAATCGGAGGCTTCATATGAAGATTATGCCAAACCGGCTGGACCGGGGATTTTATCAATATCAGAACGAATTTGAACAGAAGGCTTTGGAGGTGCTTCGTTCCGGCTGGTATGTGCTGGGGAAGGAAGTGGCGGCCTTTGAAGAGGAGTTTGCCGCTTATACCGGGGCAAAATACTGCGTAGGTCTGGCAAGCGGCCTGGATGCATTGTGGCTGGCCTTCCGTGTTCTGGGAATCAAAGAGGGCGACGAGGTTATCGTACAGGGCAATACTTATATTGCCAGCGTTATGGGCATTACCATAAACGGAGCAACTCCTGTTTTTGTGGAGCCGGATGACTATTATCAGATAAACCCGGCAAAAATAGAAGAAAAGATCACAGATCGGACAAAGGCGGTTCTGGTGGTTCATTTATATGGACAGGCCTCGGATATGGCGCCTATCGCCGCGCTGTGCAAAAAATATAAGCTCCGTCTGGTAGAGGATTGCGCTCAGTCCCACGGAGCCTGCTTTGATGGGAAAATGACCGGAACCTTTGGGGACGTCGGATGTTTTTCCTTTTACCCTTCCAAGAATCTGGGGGCATTCGGAGACGGAGGCGCTATCGTAACCGATGATGAACAGATTGCAAAGGATATGAAGGTCTACCGCAATTACGGCAGCGAAAAGCGCTATTATAATAAAGTAGTAGGGACCAACTCCCGTCTGGATGAAATCCAGGCAGGGCTTCTTCGGGTAAGGCTTTCCCATCTGGATGAGATGACAGAGGAAAAAAGACAGATTGCAGCAAGGTATTTAAAAGAACTGCACAATGAAAGAATTCTTCTGCCGCGGTTTATAGAGGGAGCAACTCATGTGTATCATCAGTTTGTAATCCGTTGTAAGGAAAGGGATGAATTGATTTCCTACCTGGATGAAAAGGGAATCGGAACCATTATTCATTACCCCATTCCGCCTCATTTAGCAGAGGCTTACGGTTATCTGGGATTTAAGGAGGGGGATTTCCCTATTACGGAAAGACTTGCCAAAGAGGTGCTGTCTATTCCCATGTATAACGGCATGACAAAAGAGGAGCAGACCTTTATAATAGACGCCATTAACGCATTTTAAAGGATTCTGTAAGAATTCTAATAGAAAAGAGATAAGGATGAAACGGATGAGGATGAAACAGTTAAAGGAACAATATCGTATTATTAATTTCAATGAATTCGGCGATGAGCGTGGTAATCTGGTAGTGGCGGAAGGCAGCGGCATAGATGTGCCTTTTGATATTAAGCGGGTTTTTTATATGTACGGAAGCGATCCCGACATTATCAGGGGGCAGCATGCCAACCGGAAAACGGAATTCGTTCTGATCAATGTCAGCGGCACCAGTAAGGTAAAGGTGGACAACGGCTTTGAAACAGAGATTATAGAGCTCAATAAACCCCGTATGGGACTCTATTTAGATGTTATGGTATGGAAGGATATGTATGATTTTTCTGATGATTCCGTACTTTTGGTACTGGCCAGCGAGCATTATGACGGGGCGGAATATATCAGGGATTACGACATGTTTTTAGAAGAAGTCAGAGGAAACAAAGAGAATGAGTAAAATTTCAATCGTGGTGCCGGTCTATTACAACTCCGACACATTGATGATGCTTTATGAAGATATGAAGGAAAAGATTCTCGGAAAGCTGGAAGATTACGAGCTTGTTTTTGTGGACGACGGCTCAGGGGACAATTCCTGGGAAATCATGAATCAGATTAAAGATATGGACGGCAATACCAAGTGTGTGAAGCTTTCCCGAAATTTCGGGGAACATGCGGCGCTTTTGGCAGGACTGTCTGTATGTACCGGGGATTGCGCCGTGACCAAACAAGCGGATTTACAGGAGGACAGTGAAATCATTCTGGATATGTATGAAAGCTGGAAAAAGGGCAATAAGGTTGTACTTGCGGTGCGCTCGGACCGGGATGAAAACCCTGTCAAGAAGTTCTTCGCCAGCATGTACTATGTGATTATCCACAAACTGGTTAATGAAAAAATGCCCGTAGGCGGCTGCGACTGTTATCTTTTGGACAGACAGGTTATTAAGGTGCTGGAAATGTTAGATGAAAAAAATTCCTCCCTTACCCTTCAGGTTTTGTGGGCGGGCTTTAAAACCGATCACGTATATTTCCACAGAAGAGACAGAGAGGTGGGAAAATCCCGCTGGACTTTGTCCAAAAAAATAAAACTTGCTATGGATTCCATGCTGAGCTTTTCCTATTTCCCTATCCGCTTTATGTCTACGGTAGGAGTGATTTTCTTTCTGGTTTCCATCTTAATGGCAATAGAGGTTATTGTGGAAAAGGTTGCGGTAGGAACTCCCATATTGGGCTGGGCTTCCCTGATGTGCGTAGTGCTTTTCTCTTTTGGATGTATGATGCTCATGATGGGAATTCTGGGGGAATATGTGTGGAGAGCTTTGGATGCATCCAGAAACAGGCCGCCCTATCTGATTGATGAGATACAGGAGAAAAAAGAAGTTTAAAGCCTAATATCCGGAACACAAAAAACCGCCGGTATCTGATGACAGATCAAGCGGTTTTAGATTAGGCAAGTATACCTTGATAAGCAAAGGCGATACAGACTCCCAGAATAGCGCCTATCAAAATCTGAAGAGGGGTGTGTCCCACGAATTCCTTCAGATGCTCGATGGGATGTTTTCCGTCCCAACGCCCCATTTCCTTAAAAAGCGCCATCATGTCATTTAAGACCATGGCCTGTTTTCCTGTTTCCAGTCTGACGCCCATGGCGTCGTTCATAACGATAATGGCAAAAAATGCCGCCATGGCAAATTCAAAACCGCCTACGCCGTAACGAATACCGGTAGCGGTTGCTAATGCACATACCGTAGCCGAATGGGAGCTTGGCATTCCGCCGTTTCCAATCAATCTTTCCCAGACAAATTCCCGGTTGACAATTAAATAAATGATTGTTTTTAAGACCTGTGCCACGAACCAGCCAAGGGCTGCGCTGACAAAAATAGGGTTATTTAACAGTTGCTTTATAATATCCATAGTGATTCTCGATTCCTGATTGTAATAAATGACAAATTAATTGTGAAATAATAATTAAAAAATAAAAATAAAAAGTTCTAAAAGTTATTATAGACCAACTTTTCCATATTATCAAGAAAATCGCATATATCCTTTCCGATATCCTTTTGGGTTCGCTTTTTTGATCTGAAAGCCGGCAGAATGGCGTTGGCAGAAACAATATGAATTTTTTAAGTAAATTTAAGTAATTTACTTGAATTTATAAACAATTTACTTTAAAATAATTACATAAATCAGATATCGTGCTGGAGGCAATAGAAGTGAATCAAGAATATCTGCAGTTTGAAGGGAGAATTTTGGAAAAAGAGGGAGTTTTTTACCTTTCTTATACCAACAGCAGCGTATCCTTTCGTGCAATGGGAAGTGCGGTCTATATGGAGTTTGTAACAAAGCAGAGAGCGGAAGTCAATTTTGCGGGCCTCCGGGTATACGTGGATGAAACTCCTGTAGGAGAGTTGGTTCTAGACGTTCCCCGGAAGCTTTACAAAATCTGTGATTTACCTGATAGAGAATCCCATCGGATTAAGGTAATAAAAATAACGGAAGCCGCTATGTCCCAGGCGGGCTTATGCGATATCCGGGTAGAAGAGGGAGAAATTCTGAAAGAACCGCCGGCTGCCGACAAGCGGGTAAAGGTGGAGTTTATAGGAGATTCCATTACCTGCGGCTACGGCGTTCACGGAGCGCCTGAATCGGAATACCATATCCGGGAAGAGGACGGAGAATGTTCCTATGCGGCCTTTATGGCGCGGGAAATGAACTGGAATGCCAGGTATATTTCGGCGTCAGGCTATGGAATGCTTGTGGAATATACGGGCAATCCGGAAAATAATGTGCCAAAGCTCTATCCTTATATAAATTGGTTTGTAGACAGGGAAAGAAAAATTGAGCCGGAGGAATTTGAGCCGTCGTTTATTATCATAAATCTGGGCACCAATGATTCGGGCTTTCTGGACGATAAAAGGATGCAGGAGGATTTTGTGGCGGCCTATGCAAACTTTTTGCGGCTGTTGAAAAGCTTTCATCCGGACGCCAAAATTGTCTGTGTATTAGGGACTTTGTGCACCAATGCTTTTGGATTTGTGAAGGAAGCGGTTTTGGGAGCTGAGGCAGAGGGGTTAAAAGGTATTTATGCATTAAACCTGCCCTATCATGATGTGGAAAAGGACGGCATGGCCAGCGGTCATCCGTCGGTGGCAACCCATAAAAAGGATGCGGAAAGGATTCTTTGCTTTATGGAGGAGCAGGGATTGATAGAGCGGGAAAAATAAGAAGGAACAGAGAAGGACTTAGAAAGAACATGGCAAGAAAACAAGTGACAATGGGCGATGTTGCAAAGGAAATGGGAATCAGCATCGTTACGGTTTCCAAGGCGCTGGCAGGAAAGGAAGGCGTCAGTGAGGGGCTTCGGGAGCTGATTATCCTGAAGGCGAAGGAATTGGGTTATGAATACAACGCCGGAAGAAAAACGACGGATGCGGTCAATGTTACCATCGGCATTGTAATATCCGAACGCTTCGTAGGGGGGAATGAAAATTCCTTTTATTTTAAAATCTATCAGAAGATGCTCATGGGACTGTCGGCAAGAGGGTACATCGGCATTCTGGAGATTATAAGGCTTGAGGATGAAAGCAACGGCGTGCTGCCCAATATGCTGAGGATGGATTCGGTATCCCAGGTGGTGGTTGTGGGAGAGATGGAGACGGTCTTTCTGGAAAAGCTGGTGGCATCCCCGGCAAGCGTCATATTTTTTGATTTTGAAAATGAAGAATTTGATGTGGATTCCATTACGGGGGACAATGTGAACGGCGGTTTCCTGTTGACCAGATATCTGGCAAAGAAAGGACACGAGCAGATCGGATTTGTGGGAAGCTATCACAGTACCAGGAGCATTCTGGACCGTTTCATGGGATACCGTAAATATCTGATTGCAAAGGATAAGGAGTACAAAAGCGAGTGGACCATATCAGACAGGGACCGGGACGGGCATTATGTGGAGTTAAAGCTGCCGGAGCATATGCCTACTGCCTTTGTCTGCAACTGTGACGAGGTTGCATATGCAATGATAGATAAGCTGTCAAAAGAAGGGTACCGGGTGCCGGAGGATATATCCGTTGTAGGCTACGATGATTATGCAAACAGGATACCCGAAAACGTCAGCCTGACAACTTACCGTGTGAATGTGGCGGAAATGGTTCGCTGCTGCATTCATATTATAGAACAGCGGGTTAAAAACAAATATTACCGGAGAGGGATGACGGTTGTCCGGGGAGAGCTGGTTGAAAGAGGAACCGTATTGGATGCAGGCGGCAAAAGCGCCCGGGATGAGAGGTAGAGCTTTATGGGAAATATTTTTTCTTTGGACAGTCCGCTTTTTAAGATCTGTTCCAAAATAGCAGATATTTTTCTGTTGAATCTCATATTTGTCATAACCTGTATTCCGGTTGTTACCATCGGGGCGTCGTTAACGGCGCTGCATTCCGTTTCCACGAAAATGGTAAGGGGGGAAGAAGGTTATATCATCAGGGGATTTTTAAAGGTCTTTAAGGAAAACTTTAAGCAGGCAACGGGAATTTATCTGATTATGACGGCTCTTGGCATTGTAATAGGAACGGATATCTATTTCTGGACAAATCTGGAAGGAACCGTTGCCACTGTTATGTCGGCGGTAAGCATTGGAGCGGCATGTTTTTTGTCTATGGGGCTTATTTATGTATTTGTGCTGCAGGCAACCTTTGAAAACCCTGTAAAAAGGACGATTATCAATAGCTTTCTGATCGCTTTGCAGCGGTTTCCCGTAACCCTGCTTCTGGCTGCATATTACGGGGTGATCCTTTACTTTATCATACAGTTTTTCGTTGTAGACGCTTTTATGGTTCTCTATGGTTTCGGGCTTTCGGCATTGGGCTCGGCAGTTTTCTACGGACTTGCCCTGAAAAAATATATAAAGAAAGCCGAGGAGGCTTCCGAAGAAACGACGCTTGTATCGGATGAGAAGAAAGAGACGCAATAAACGGTTTAATCATTTAAAATGTAATTATAAGAGTGGATGTTATGCTGCTTGCGGTACTGCAGGGGCGTAATGCCCACTCTTTTTTTGAATACGCTGATAAAATGCGCATCGCTGGAAAAACCCATGCGGTAGCCGATTTCCCCGATGCTGTCGTCCGTTGTTGATAAAAGCTCTTTTGCTTTGGTTATGCACTTCTCGCAGGCAAAATCCATGATGGATTTCCCTATGTGTTTTTTGAAATCGTGGGACAGAGAAAATTTGCTTATATTCAGGGCTGCAGAAATTTCGTCCAGAGTAAGACGCTCGGCGTAATGGATGTCTATATAGGCAAGGGTTTTGATAACGTGATTGGGGAGCGTTTCATTTGTGACCGGATTTGCACTGCGCTCCGTGATCAATGCGGTCATAATATCCGTCAGAAGCTTATGGGCAATGAAGTGACGGGAATCATCAGGCAGAGAATCCCGTATTAGATCGTATAAAGCTTGCATTTTGGAGGGAATGCCGGACATAAGAGGCAGAAAAAAACCTGCTATTTTGTCCTGATAGAAACAATGGTAGAAAAAAGCGCAGTCCTTACCTTCCATAATAAGAAAGGAAAACGACCATTGCTCTGACTGAGACTGACGAATGGCAAAGCCTTTGGACATATCCAGGAAAACAATGCTGTGTTTTCTGAGGGAATAGCGGAATCCGTCAAAGGTCAGTTCGCAGACGCCCTCTTGGGTATACAGGATACAAAAATAGGGCATGGAGGTAATATCAAAATCAAAACCGCCCTTAATCTTGCTGATGGCAAAAGCTCTCATGCACGTTAAATTGGAAGCAAAAGCTTCGGCTGCGGGAAAGGAACGAAAAGTACTCAGAAAATTCTCCAATTTTGCCTGATGCTTCCAGTCGCTTCTAAAATGTTCGGATAACATAAACTCAATTCTTTCCATAACCCCACTCCATAGTTTGATATTTGTAAAACAAGTTAAGTAAATTTAGGTTAAATTAGCTAAAATAACAAAAGTTAATTTAAAATTAAAACATTAATTGCACAATAAAAGCTGCAATTCGCAATATAATTATAACATAATACCGAAAAAATGCAAGAATATGATATTATTAGCAATAATGTATAGTGATTATTATAGTTTTATTTAATATAATAAATTTAAGTTAATAAAGTTAAATATTTAAACAGTTTAACTTAAAAAATTATTAAAGGAGGAAAAAAATGAAAAAGAAAGTATTAAGCATTTTGCTTTCAACAGCTATGGTTGCATCTCTTTTAGTAGGATGCGGTAATGATGAAAGCACACCGGTAGAACAGCCGGCAGAACAGCCTGCAGCAGATGCAGAAGACGAGGGGACAGAGGCGCCTGCAGAAGATGAAGGAAATGAAGCAGGAGATGAGGCAAAGGAAATCACAGGAGAAATTACGGTTCTGACTAACAGAACAGACTTGATTGATACGGACTTTGCTGATTACAAAGCTCAGTTTGAGGCGAAATACCCCGGAACAACTGTAAATTTCGAGGCAATCACAGACTACGAAGGCGACGTTGCAATCCGTATGCAGACATCTGATTACGGCGATGTACTGATGATTCCCAACACCATTAAGAGCACACAGTTTTCATCCTATTTTGAGCCTCTCGGAACAGTAGAGGAATTAAGTGAGAAATATGATGCGGCATTCTTAAATGCAAAGCAGTCGGAAGGCGTTGTTTACGGACTTCCTTCTATCGGAAATGCACAGGGCATCTGCTACAACAAAGAAGTATTTGCAAATGCAGGTATTACAGAAATGCCCAAGACTCCTGAAGAATTCTTAGAGGCTCTTCAGAAGATCAAAGATAAGGGAGAATGTGCAAACCCTTACTACACCAACTTTAAAGACGGCTGGACACTGACGCAGTGGCAGGATCATGCATGGGGTACCTGTACAGCAGACCCTGATTACCACAACAACGGTATTGTAAACGAGGAAGCTCCTTTCTCCGAAGGCACATCCAACTACATTGTACATAAATTAATGTACGATATCGTTGCACAGGATTTATGCGAAGTTGACCCTACCACAACAAACTGGGAAGATTCCAAAGGAATGCTTGCCCGCGGCGAAATCGGTTGTATGGTACTTGGCTCCTGGGCTATTTCCCAGATGCAGGATGCAGCTGTAACAGAAGGACTGGATCCTTCCATCATCGGCTATATGCCTTTCCCTGTAACCGTAAACGGTAAGCAGTATGCAACAGCAGGCGCTGACTACTGCTACGCAATTAACATCAACAGTTCCAACAAAGATACGGCAAGAGCATGGATTGATTTTATGGTTGATGAATCCGGATTTGCATTAAATCAGGGCGCTATTTCAATCGTAAAAGACGACCCTATGCCTGATACACTGGCAGATTTTGCAGATATCGAACTGGTTATCGACAATCCTGCAACTCCTGAAAATGAAGGCAAATTTGATGTATTGAGCCAGGAATCCGAAATCAACCTGTATGCTGAACCTGAGAAGCAGAGGTTATTAGAGTCTGCTATGGGAAGCACCAACGAATCCTTCGATGACATCATGAATGACTGGAACGCAAGATGGAAAGAAGCTCTGGATAACTACACACCCGAATAAGAGGTATCCGGACTGACAGAGTATAGTGAGTGATTACAAAGGCTGCATATTTATAAAAGTGTGCAGCCTTTGCTGGAAGGAGGATATGATGGATAACGAGGCTGCTAAAAGGAAAAAAAGAAGTTTTTCGGAAGTGATGTCTTTAAGAAAAACAAAGCAGTACATTACTGCATTTTGGTTTTTGCTGATCCCATTGATCTTATTGGTTTTATTTACATATGTGCCGCTGGTGGATATGATTCGTTACTCCTTTTATAAATGGGACGGTTTCGGAAAGATGAAGTTTATCGGTGTTGACAATTATGTGGAGATGTTTACAAAGCCGGAATACTTCAGAATGTTTAAAACCAGTTTTTACTATCTGATCGGTAGTTTTATACAGATAGGGCTTGCGCTGGTATTCGCTGCTCTTTTGATGGACAGCAAAAAAACAAAATTTACAAACTTTTTTAAGGGAGCTATTTTCTTCCCGTATCTGGTAAACGGTGTAGCGGTTGGTTTGATATTCCTGTATTTTTATCAGCCGGGCGGAACGCTGGATACCCTGCTTACTTCTCTCGGGTTTTCCCAGGAAACGCTTCCCTTATGGATGAAGACGGTGGGACTGAACAATGTTTGTCTTGCTATCGTTTCCCTTTGGAGATATCTGGGGCAGAACATGGTCATGTTTGCCGGCTCCATGCAGTCTGTGGACGGCGACTTATATGAAGCGGCGGCTCTTGACGGTGCAAACCAGATACAAATATTCAGATATATTATCCTGCCCAATATTAAAACGGTAATCAGCATTAATATGATTCTTGCCGTAAAGGGCGCTATCAGTGTATTTGAGATTCCGTATATTATGACGGACGGTGCAAACGGAACGGCAACCTTTGTAACAAAGACCCTGGAGGTGGCGTTTACCAGCAGGAAGATCGGTATGGCTTCCGCCATGGGCGTTGTCTTGCTGATTCTGATTATGATCATTACCTTTATCCAAAAGAGATTCTTTGAGAAGGAGGGCTGAGAAATGGCAAAAGAGACGAAAACAAAGGTTCCCCAAAATAAGAAGCATTATTCGGCACAGCATATGGTAGCCGCTTTTTTCAAATACTTGCTTTTGATCATTTCGGCAATTGCCGCAATCCTGCCCATGGTAGTCGTGCTCTTCGGGGCGTTTAAGACAACGGCGGAATTTTCTGCCACAACGCCTTTGACCTTGCCAAAGAGCTGGCTGAACTTTGAAAATTTTAAGACGGCTTTCGTTAAGGGAAATATGGTAACGGGCTTCTTAAATACCGTTATCGTTGTGGGAATTTCCGTATTCCTGACTATCGTATTCGGTACCATGACGGCCTATGTCATTAACCGTTTTAAATTTAAATTCAGCAAAATCGTAAATACGGCTTTCCTTGTAGCGTCCCTGATTCCGAGTATTACCATGCAGATGAGCGTGTTCCAGATTATTTCCAAGCTGGGCTTGTTCAACCACAGGGCGGCATTGATTATCCTGTTTGCAGGAACGGATATTATTTCCATTTATATTTTCGTACAGTTTTTGGAAAATATATCCGTATCTTTAGATGAATCGGCAATTATAGACGGAGCGTCCTACTTTACGATTTATACAAGAATCCTGCTTCCGTTGATGAAGCCGGCGATTGTTACCGTATTAATTATCAAAGGAATCGGTTTCTATAATGAATTTTATACCGCATTTCTTTACAACCCCAATCCTAAGCTTGCAGTGGTTTCAACAGCTTTGTTTAAGTTTAAAGGACCTTTCGGGGCACAATGGGAGATTATCTGTGCGGGCGTTATCATTACCATTATTCCGGCGCTTATTATTTTCCTGTTACTGCAGAAACAGATTTACAGCGGTTTGACAAACGGTGCGGTAAAGGGTTAAGGAAATTTTTAGCAATAAAGGAGACAAAGCATGAAACATGTAGAAATTATTTCAGGGGGGAGCCTGCCCAACATTCCGTGGCAGGATAAACCGGAGCAGCTTGGAAAAATCCCCCTATGGAGATATACGGAAAATCCTGTCATTGACAGAAACCCCCTGCCTGGCGTTGCCAGAATCTTCAACAGTGCGGTGCTGCCCTATGAAGACGGATTTATCGGCGTTTTCCGTGGAGAGCAGATTAACGGCATTCCTTATATTTATCTGGGAAGAAGTAAGGACGGTATTCATTGGGAATATGAGCCGGATAAGATCAAGTTTGTAGATGAGAAGGGAGAGGACTTTGCGCCGGTATATGCATATGATCCCCGCCTTGTGGAAATAGAAGGCGTTTACTATATCATCTGGTGCGGCGATTTTTACGGTGCGTCCATCGGAATGGCAAAGACCACAGACTTTAAAACATTTACAAGAATTGAGAATCCTTTTATTCCTTTTAACAGGAATGCGGTTCTCTTTCCAAGAAAGATCAACGGCAATTTTGCTCTTTTGTCCAGACCCAGCGACAGCGGACATACGCCTTTTGGGGATGTGTTCTTAAGTGAAAGCCCGGATATGACCTACTGGGGAAAACACAGGCATGTTATGGGCAAGGGTTTTGAATGGTGGGAATCCGTAAAGGTGGGAAGCGGTGCGGCTCCTATTGAAACTTCGGAAGGGTGGCTTTTGTTCTATCACGGCGTAAGCGGCACCTGCAACGGATTTGTTTATTCCATGGGAGGGGCAATTCTGGATATTGATAATCCTTCCATTGTGAAATACCGTTGTGAAACCTTCCTTTTGACGCCTGAAGAATGGTATGAGGAACGCGGCTTTGTGCCCAACGTCATCTTCCCTTGTGCGGCTCTAACCGACAAGGATACCGGCAGAGTAGCGGTTTATTACGGCGCTGCGGACAGCTATGTGGGCCTTGCTTTTACCTATATGGATGAAATTGTGGATTATATCAAAAATAACAGTGTTGTAACGAGCGCTGATACGGAAATCGGTATTCGTTAGATGGAGGCAATATGCTGACAGAGGAAATAAAACGCCGGCTTTCAGAAGGGATTCTTCCCTTCTGGAAGGGGCTTAAGGATGAAGAAAACGGAGGCTTTTACGGTTTTGTAGGACACGATTTAAGCGTCGATAAGCAGTATGACAAGGGTGTGATTCTCCACAGCCGGATACTCTGGTTCTTTTCGAATTGTTATCTTGTTTTAAAAAATAAGGATGATCTTGCTTATGCGGATCATGCTTATGCTTATATAAAAGAATATTGCATCGACAGGGAAAACGGAGGCGTTTACTGGTCAACTACTTATGACGGGAAGCCTTCGGATACGACAAAGCATACATACAATCAGGCTTTTGCCATTTATGCCTTGTCTTCTTACTATGATGCGTCAAAGAATGAAGAGGCTCTTGACCTGGCAAGGGAGCTTTTTGAACTGGTAGAGGAACGCTGCAAGGATTCCTTCGGGTATCTGGAAGCTTTTGACCGGCAGTTTCAGCCTGTGGATAACAGTAAGCTTTCGGAAAACGGGATTCTGGCGGATAAGACAATGAATACGCTGCTGCATGTATTTGAAGCGTATACGGAGCTGTACCGTGTAGGCGGGGATGAAAAGGCGGCGGCGCAGATGCGGTGGATGCTGGGTATTTTTGCAGATAAGGTATTCAACCGGGAAGAGAAACGGCTGGATGTATTTTTTGACAGCCGTATGAACAATCTCATTGATTTACAGTCCTACGGACATGATATTGAAGCGGCGTGGCTCATAGACAGAGGGCTGGAAGTCTTAAATGACGCGGCTTATGATAAAAAACTGCTTCCCGTTACACGGACGTTGACAGAAACCATATATAAGCGTGCTTATACAGGGGACTGCGTCTTAAACGAGTGTGAAAACGGCGTTGTAAACAAAGAAAGAATCTGGTGGGTACAGGCGGAAGCTATGGTGGGCTTTTTGAACGGATATGCCCGGTGCCCCGAAAAAACCGAATATATGGAAGCGGTCAGAAAAATCTGGGACTATATTAACGGATATGTCATTGATAAACGGGAAGGCAGCGAATGGTTCTGGGCTCTTGACGAAAATGAAAAGCCCGTTACAACAAGAGAGCTGGCGGGTCCCTGGAAATGTCCCTATCACAATGGCCGTATGTGCCTTGAACTGATCAGGAGGAACGAAGTTGTTGAATGAAAGATATTTTGCGGAAAAAGAAAAATATGAAAAGCTGATTGCAAGAAAGAATGTAAAAAGTGATTTTTACAACGGGATTTATGACCGATACGAATATCCGGTTTTGACAAGAGACCATATTCCCCCTATGTGGAAGTATGATCTGAATCCCGAAACCAATCCTTATTTTATGGAAAGGCTGGGCGTTAATGCGGTATTTAACGCAGGCGCTATTTATCTGGACGGAAAATATTACATTGTTGCCAGAATCGAAGGAAATGACAGAAAGTCCTTCTTTGGCGTGGCGGTCAGCGATAATGGCGTGGATGGTTTTCGGTTTATGGACTATCCCATCCTGTTGGAGGATACCTGTCCGGAAGAGACCAACGTATATGACATGCGTCTGACAAAGCATGAGGACGGATATATTTACGGCGTGTTCTGCTCCGAGAGCAAGGACACTGCTTCGGGAGATTTGTCCGCAGCGGTTGCGGCGGCGGGAATTGTCAGGACAAAAGATATGGTCAGCTGGGAACGTCTTCCCAATTTAAAGACGCTGCGTTCCCCCCAGCAGAGGAATGTGGTGCTGCATCCGGAATTTGTGGATGGAAAATATGCATTTTACACCCGTCCTATGGATGACTTTATTGATACGGGTTCCGGCGGCGGCATTGGGTTTGGCCTTTGCGATGATATTACCAATGCGGTAATTGATGAAGAGATCATTACCAGCAAGAGAAAATATCACACCATTACCGAGGCAAAGAACGG
The DNA here is from genome assembly GCA_910574745.1 of Lachnospiraceae bacterium. Taxonomy (GTDB): domain Bacteria; phylum Bacillota; class Clostridia; order Lachnospirales; family Lachnospiraceae; genus UBA2882. The sequence continues at coordinate 184,512 of CAJTCE010000002.1, forward strand.
GGCGGGCGCAACGCCTATTAAGACGGATAAGGGTTTTATCCATATTGCCCACGGGGTAAGGAATACGGCGGCGGGGCTTCGCTACGTTATTTATGCCTTTGCCACGGATCTAAATGACCCCGCAAAGGTTATAGCGGAGCCTTCGGGATTTCTGATCGCTCCCTTAGGGGACGAGAGAGTGGGCGATGTGAGCAACGTGGTATTTACCAACGGCGCAATCGTCAATGACAGGGAAGAAGTGTTTATTTATTACGCTTCCTGTGATACCAGACTTCACGTAGCCACAACGACGGTGGATAAATTGAAAGACTATGTGTTCAATACGCCGGAGGACCCTCTTCGTTCAGTTCTCTGTGTTAAACAGAGATGCGATTTTATTAAGAAGAACCTGGAGTATCTGGAATCTTTGAAATAGTGTTTCTCCCTTTTTACATACAAGTGCACCCCCTCATTTTTATCCGCATGTGATAAAAGGTGCCGTCCGGTTTTCTATTCCGGATGGCGCCGCTGTGAGGGCGGTATAGTGGGGAAATATGTTTAAAAATAGAAGTGTATAAAAGCAAAAACGCAGGCCTTTTTGGCTGCTGCGTATTTTTTTGCGAAAAAATTGCAAAAAAAAGCGTTTGGGCCGGGGAACAAATTGACCTGCAAATAGAAGGAGGCGGCAGAAAATGGATTATAGAAAAGAATATGAAAAATGGCTGGCAGATGATTACTTTGACGAGCAGATAAAAGAGGAACTGAAAAGTATCGCAGGAGATGAAAAGGAAATTGAGGACAGGTTTTACAGGGAGCTGGAATTTGGCACGGGAGGCCTTCGGGGCGTTATCGGAGCCGGCACTAACCGCATGAATGTTTATACGGTCAGAAAAGCTACCCAGGGACTTGCTAATTATATAAGGGAGCAGAAGGGGGAGGAAAAGGGCGTGGCAATTGCCTATGATTCCCGTATCATGTCTCCGGAATTTGCAAAGGAGGCGGCGCTCTGTCTCAACGCTAACGGAATCAGAACCTGTCTCTTTTCTTCTTTAAGACCTACGCCGGAGCTTTCCTTTGCAGTCAGGGAGCTTGGCTGTATCGCGGGCATTGTCATTACGGCAAGCCATAATCCCAGAGAGTACAACGGCTACAAAGTATATTGGGAGGACGGCGCCCAGATTACTCCGCCTCACGACAAAAACATTTTAAGTGAAGTTGCAAAGGTAAAGGATTATGGTACCGTAAAAACCATGACGGAAGAAGCTGCAAAGGAAGCGGGCTTATTTCATATGATCGGGGAAGAAATCGATGCAGCTTACATGGAAAAACTGAAAGAACAGTCCATTCATCCTGAAATGATCAAACAGGCGGCAAAGGACATTAAAATCGTATATACGCCTTTGCACGGCGCAGGCAATCTGCCTGTCCGGAATGTATTGAAGGAGCTGGGCTTTGAGCAGGTATACGTGGTGCCAAAACAGGAGAAACCGGACGGTACTTTTCCTACGGTAGCCTACCCTAACCCGGAGGACGCCAAGGCCTTTGAACTGGCGCTGGAGCTGGCAAAGGAAAAAGATGCGGACATTGTCCTTGCCACAGACCCCGATGCAGACCGCCTGGGAGTTTACGCAAAGGACAAGGAAAGCGGGGAATACGTTTCCTTTACGGGGAATATGTCCGGCATGCTCATAGCGGAATATATTCTGCGGGAGAGAAAAGAAGCGGGAACCCTTCCCTCCAATGCGGCGTTGGTAAAGACCATTGTTACAACCAATATGGCGGATGCGCTGGCAGCAGAATACGACGTAAAGCTGGTTGAAGTATTGACAGGCTTTAAGTATATCGGAGAACAGATTAAGCTCTTTGAAAGAGATAAAAGCTTTCAATATGTATTTGGATTAGAGGAAAGCTACGGATGTCTGGCGGGAACCTATGCAAGAGACAAGGACGCCTGCGTTGCAGTCATGATGCTCTGCGAAGCGGCGGCGTTTTACAAATGCCACAATATGACACTGTGGGACGCCATGACAAGACTTTACGAAAAATACGGATACTACCGGGAAACCCTTTCCACCATGACTTTAAAAGGCATCGAAGGCACCGCAAAAATCCAAAAAATCATGAATGATCTAAGAAGCAGCGTGCCGGAAAAGCTGGGAGATTTTAAAGTAGAAGCGATTCGGGATTACGAAAAAGGAATCCGCATTGTTTCCGGAACCAAAGAGCAGGAACAACTGAGCCTGCCCAAATCCAATGTCCTATATTTTGAATTGGAAAATGACGGATGGTGCTGTGCCAGACCTTCCGGTACCGAACCCAAAATCAAATTTTACATGGGCGTAAAAGGAACTTCCCTGGAACAATCAAAGGAACTGGTAGAAAAGCTTCAGGCGACCATGCTTGGGCTGGTAGAATAGGGGGGATAAAAAATGAATATTTTATTTTTAGAACCCGTATTCAAGGAAATGGTCTGGGGCGGCAGCCGCCTGAAGGATTTCGGTTATAACATTCCCTCCGGCAAAACCGGCGAGTGCTGGGCCGTTTCTGCCCATCCCCACGGGGACTGCCTCATTCAAAACGGAACCTACAAAGGCTGGCATTTAAGCCGCCTGTGGGAAGAACACAGAGAACTATTCGGAAACATGCAGGGAGATAAATTCCCCCTCTTAATTAAAATCATCGACGCCAAAGAAGACCTGAGCATCCAGGTCCATCCTGACGACTGTTACGCCGCAGAATGCGAAAACGGATCCCTTGGCAAAACCGAATGCTGGTACGTGCTGGATTGCGATGAAAACGCCACCATTATCATCGGCCACCATGCAAAAGACAAAGCCGAAATGAAACAAATGATAGAACAAAAACGCTGGACGGAATTCCTACGGGAAATCCCCGTTAAAAAAGGAGATTTTTTCCAGATTGAACCCGGCACCCTCCACGCCATCAAAGGAGGCACCCTCATACTGGAGACCCAGCAAAACAGCGACGTTACATACCGCGTCTACGACTACGACCGAAAACAAAACGGACAGCTTCGTCCTCTGCACCTGAAACAAAGTCTGGACGTTCTGAAAGCTCCGTTTATTCTGCACACCCAAAACAATATAGAAAGCAGCTTAAAAGCCCCCGGCATTACCTGCCTTGAAAACTGCCGATACTATACCGTCTGGAAAATCGACGTAACCGGAAAAACGCAGTTCGAGGCTCCCGCCCCCTTCATGCTCCTATCCGTAGTAGAAGGCTTTGGCGAAATAAACGGAATCCTCATTAAAAAAGGCGACCACTTCATTTTACCTTCCGGTTACGGCCCGGTAACCCTTACCGGCAAACCGAAGCTCATCGCCTCAACGCCATGATTATTTAGTAACACAACAATTACATCCCAACCGGTCAGCCGCCATAAAAGGCGTGCAAGGCTCGGGAAAAATAACCTTCTGTTTTTGCAATCCCCTACCGGAAAACGCAATTTTTCTTACAGTCCGGCCTACAATCCCAGGGGTAACAGCCCCGGACGGGCTGTTAAGCGTCTTAAGCGGCATGGATGCCGCATTGACGCGTCCCCGTCAGCGCTCGATTACCCTTGCCGGACTGTTAGAAAAATGCGCTTTCCGGTACGATTGCCAAAAAACAGAAGGTTATTTTTCCCAAGCCTTGCACGCCTTTTATGGCGTACCCTACCACTTCTGCCTATACCGACTAGGCGTCATCGACTCATATTTCACAAAAACTTTGGTAAAATAATTAACATCCGGAATCCCGCATGCAACCGCAATAGAACCGATAGAAGCCCCACTGAACCTAAGCAGCTTTTTTGCCTCGTTGATCCGTCTGCTGTTTAAATAACTTCCTATGGTCATCCCCGTAGCCTTTTTAAACTCCCTGGACAGATAAAATTTGCTCAGATAAAACCTTGAAGAAAGCTTATCCAGACTGATGTCCTCCGCAAAATTCTCATCGAGATAACTTTGTACCGCAAGAATTTTCTCATAAAGATTGTCCCCTTTCCCGCGATGAAGCGTTAAGGATTCCAGATAGCATGCGGTAACAATATCCGTAAGATTTTTGTGACATACCTGCTCGCAGCAGGGCCCTTTTAAGGACTGTTGGTCGAAAATATTGTTCAAGGCGCCGATAAAGGCCGTAGCGTCCCCCGGATGAAAAATAAAAAGCCCGCCCTGTTCGCTGTAATGCCGGTATATGTGAGCTGCATCATTGCCGTAAAAATGCACCCAGAACAGCTCCCAGGAATCTTCTTTACTGCTTTCGTGGGAGTATTCCTCCAGGCAGTCAATAAAAATGCAGTCCCCGGTGGACAAAGAATGCTCCTTCCCCCGGTAAGTCAGCGTACCGCTCCCTTTCATGACAATAAAGAAAAGCAGGGAAGCAAGATTGTCCCTGCGACTGATGTGGGGCTCGATACTCTGGAGCGTTCCTGTTTCCTGGACATATAAGTAATGGGATTTGGCATATGCCGAAGGTGTGGCAATAATGCGGTTGGAATGTCGGGTGTTCATAAAAGCCTCCTGAATACAGTATGAACTGATAATAAAAATATTATGGGGCAAATTCCTGTTTGCAGATATAGCAATATTTTACTATTTATAGGCAAAATTGTCCATTGCTTTCAGCCGGGAAAAAGGCGTAGATTAGTAAAAGGATTTTCAGAATGATTTGGTTGATAAAACCGGAGAGGAATTATGATATGAATAAGACAGATAAAATTTATGTGGCAGGCCACAGAGGACTGGTAGGAAGCGCCATTGTAAGAAACCTGCAGTCTAAGGGCTACAACAATATTGTGGGAAGAACCCATAAGGAACTGGAGCTGACGGACCAGCAGGCAGTCAGGGCGTTTTTTGAGGAAGAGAGACCGGACGTGGTTGTGCTGGCTGCGGCTAAGGTGGGCGGCATCAACGCCAATAATACAACGCCTGCGGAATTTATTTATGACAATATGCAGGTGCAGTGCAATGTGATTCACTGCTGCCACCAGTACGGGGTAAAAAAGCTTTTATTTTTAGGAAGCACCTGCATCTATCCCAAGATGGCGCCTCAGCCCATACCGGAGGACGCTCTGCTCACAGGTCCCTTGGAAACGACCAACGAGGCTTATGCGGTTGCCAAAATCGCCGGAATGGAGATGTGCAAATTTTATAAACGGCAGTATGGAGATGACTTTATCAGCTGTATGCCTACCAATCTGTACGGTCCTCATGACAATTATGATTTGAAAGGCTCCCATGTACTTCCGGCCATGATCCGGAAATTTCATGAAGCCAAACTTGGCAACGCGCCTTCCGTGGAGCTGTGGGGAACGGGTACGCCTTTACGGGAATTTTTATATGTGGATGATATGGCGGATGCCTGCGTTTTCCTTCTGGAAAATTATGACGGCGAGCAGCATGTGAATATCGGTACGGGCAAGGAAGTTACCATTAAGGAACTGGCGGAAATGGTAAAGGAGACCGTGGGCTTTGAAGGGGAAATCATATGGAATGACAGTATGCCCGACGGAACCCCCAGAAAGCTTACGGATGTGACAAAACTGCATTCCCTGGGATGGAGACACAAGGTTGAGCTGGAAGAAGGAATCAAGATGGCTTATGACTGGTTTAAAGAAAATGTGGAAAATGCCCGCATGAATGGAAGATAAGACAGAGGAGAAAAGAACAAAATGAACAAATTCGGTGTGATTATGGCAGGCGGCGGTGGAACCCGGTTATGGCCTTTGAGCAGAAAAGAAAGGCCCAAGCAGTTGTTGAATTTAAGCGGAAAGGATCTGATGATAAACGAGACCCTGGACCGCTTGTCAAACAGCATTCCAAGGGAGAACATGTTTATTGTTACCAATTCGGTTCAAGCGGAACTGATGAAAAAAGAAACAAAAGGCCGTATGCAGGATGACCATGTGCTAATAGAGCCGGCGGCGAGAAATACGGCTGCCTGTATCGGTTATGCCGCTATGGAAATCGTAAAAAAATACGGGGACGGCATTATGTGTATTCTCCCTTCCGACCATTTTATCAAAAACGAAAAGGAATTTTCCGCCATTATTGATGCGGCGGTTATGACCGCGGAAAAAACGGACGCACTGGTTACCATCGGTATCAAGCCTTCTTTTCCGGCTACGGGATATGGCTATATCCGTGTAAAAGAGGGAAGCGAGACGGCTGTAGGAGATAAGACTGGCAAAAACTATTCCATAGTGGAAGAGTTTGTGGAGAAGCCGGACTTGGAGACGGCGGAACAATATATAAAAGAAGGCTGCTATTCCTGGAACAGCGGTATGTTTATATGGAAAGCATCTACCATTCTTTCCTATATGAGCAGGCTGCTTCCCGATGTGTACGCCTGTCTTGAAAAAATCGGAGATGCCATGAATACCCCCAAGGAGCATCAGGTCATCGAAGAGGTGTATCCCGTCATTCCAAAGATTTCCATTGATTACGGTATTATGGAACGGGCTGATAATGTTTTGGTCATTTCGGGAGAATTTGGCTGGAATGATATCGGTAGCCTTGACATGTTAAGCATTATGAGGGATGCGGACGAGAATGGAAATACGGCTTACGGGGAACAATTATTGATTGATACAAAGGATTGCATTGTTTACGGAACAGACAAGCTCATAGCCACAGTAGGAATATCGGATTTGATCATTGTCCAGACGTCAGACGCAGTTTTAGTCTGCCATAAGGACAAGTCCCAGGAAGTGAAGACTATTGTGGAAACATTAAAAGAACAGGCAAAGGAAAATTACCTGTAGTAAGGAAGATAAATGAAATGTTTTGTTTTAGCGGGAGGCAGCGGCGATGCATTGTGGCCGCTGTCCCGTAAAAATTATCCCAAGCAATTTATATATATCAGGGAAGGCAGATCGTTATTTCAAGAGACAATAGCGAGAAATCTGCCTTTTTGTGACGATTTTTATATTATTACCAACAAAAAATACCGTTACATTGTGGAAGGGCAGATGCAGGCTTTTCAAGGCTTGTCCTATCAATGTTTTCTGGAGGAAAAAGGACGTCAGACGGCTCCTGCCGTTGCCATTGCGGCTATGTGCGTGGAACCCGAGGAAACAGTGCTGGTGGTTTCCACAGACCATTTGATCGGAGAAGGGGATTATAACGGAACCATACTGGCGGGAAAGGAGCTTCTTTCCGACGACAATATTGTAGCCGTAGGATGCAGTGTGTCCGGGGAAGAAAGTGAAGAAGCATTAAAGGGACACGGCGCTTTCATATGTGAAGGCAATATTGCCAAAAAGTTTATTGCAAGATGCCAGAGTCCGGTTGAGGAAAAAGGAGAGCTTCTTTTAGACAGCGGCATTTTTATGATGAAGGCAGGCACCTATCTAAAAGCAATTAAGGAAAACGCGCCGGATTTGTATGAAAAATGTTTGTACGGTACGAACCGTGTAAGGATAGCGGGAAAAGCCCTTTTGATCACAAAGCAATGGCTGCAGACGATTCCGGCCTTAAGTGTGGGCGAGGGGGTTTTTGAGAAATGGGCGGGAAAGCATCTTTATGTGGTTCAAGGAGATTTCAGATGGTCAAGGCTCTTGAATTTGGAAAGCTTTGACGGCTTTGAAGCGCCCTCTCTCCAGGGAGCGGCCGTTACCAACGAATGCAGAAACGTATCTGTTTTCAATGAGGATGCTTCCAGGCTTGTGGTAGTCAATGGCTGTGAAGATCTGGTTGTGGTCAGTACCAAGGATGCCGCCTATATTTCCCGAAAGGGAGAGAGCCACAATATCAGGAAGATCATCAACGACCACTATGAAGAGCAGAAGGAAATTTTTGACGAAGGAGATATTTATTATACTTCCTGGGGAATCAAGGAGATGCTAAACCGCAGCAAGGGATATATGGTCAGAAAGGTTACGATTTTTCCGGGCTGCGCTCTTTCCATGCATAAGCATGAGAAACGAAATGAGCACTGGTCTGTTGTAAGCGGAACAGCCACCATTACCATGAACGGAGAAACAAAGGAGTATGGCAGCAACGACAGCATTTTTGTACCTATGGGAACCTTTCACAAAATTTCCAATCAGACCGCAAAGGACCTGGTTGTCATAGAGGTGTGCGTAGGAACCAGCGCCGGATATAAAGTCGGGGATATGGTAAGGGCAATTGATGATTTTGTGAAGCTGGGACCGGCATACAAGGATTATTTGTGGGGCGGCAAGAGGCTTTATGAAAATTACGGGAAGGTCAACAGGGACAATAAGGAGCACATTATAGCGGAGAGCTGGGAGGTGTCCGCTCATAGTGCAGGTCCTTCCAGGATTGTAGACGGAAATGATAAAGGGAGACTGTTTCCCGATTATCTGGAAAAAATCGGAAAGGATGCCCTTGGATGGAAGTGCCAGCCCTTTGACCGATTTCCGTTGTTAATAAAATTAATTGATGCCAAGCAGGCTTTGAGCGTCCAGGTTCATCCCGATGATGAATATGCCATGAGCGTAGAGGGAGAATACGGCAAAAATGAAATGTGGTATGTAATGGATGCCGCTCCGGATGCGGGACTCTATGTGGGTTTTTCAAAGGAATTGACGAAGGAAGAGTGTAAGAAGCATATCGAGGAAGGAACCTTAACGGAAGTTTTAAAGCGGATTCCTGTTAAAAAGGGAGATGTTATCTTTGTAAAGGCGGGAACCGTTCACGCTATTTTAGAAGGACTTCTGATTCTGGAAATCCAGCAAAGCTCCAATGCCACCTACAGGCTTTATGACTATGACAGAGTGGACAAAAACGGAAACAAAAGACAGCTTCATCTGGAAAAGGCATTGGACAATCTGGATTACCACACTTATGAATATTCGTTGGAGCCGGAAGGAGAAAAGGAGCAGGGGAAAGGCTATACCAAACAGCTTTTGGGAGAGTGCAAATATTTTTCCGCAACTCTCTATGAAGTGGAGGATGAAGCGGAATTGTCTTTGGATGATGCTTCCTTCAGCGTCATTGTATTTCTGGAAGGAACAGGAACCATGGAGACGGAAAACCGGCAGAGTCCTTTTCGCCCGGGAGACAGTTTTTTTGTTCCTGCAGGAAAAAAAGTATTAAAAATAAAAGGAAAAGGGAAATTTGTATTGAGTAGGATTTAATGGACAATTGTCCGAAAAAATGGTATGATATACCCAATAACCGCGCAATTTGTTATAAAAATCGTAAAAATCAGAAAAGAGGCAGAAAAGTAAGTATGATAAACGAAATGGCAAAGCGCGTCGAGTTAGAAAGATACGCCACTAAGGCTTTGTCGGATTTAGGGGTTCCGACACATCTGAAGGGATATCATTACATCAGGGAATCTATTTTGATTTCCCAAACCGATATGGAGGCTTTGAACAGTATCACAAAGCTTTTGTATCCTGAAATTGCAAGAATATACAAAACATCAATACAGAAAGTCGAAAGAGCTATACGAAATGCTATTTGGGTATCGTGGACACGAGGGAATCCTGCGATCATAGAGAAGCTTTTCGGGTATTCGGATGCGACCGGAAAAGTGAGACCTACCAATAGCGAGTACATCGCCAGACTAACGGACAAAATATGTCTGGATTACAAGGCGGTGAGTATGGCTTCATAAAGTGCACCTAAAATTCTTAATCGCCGAGGTTTCGCGCGGTTATCCTCGGGGAGTTGTGCACTTACATAGACAAAATATTTACTATAAAAGTGCTGTTTTTGAGGTATAACACCTTAAAAACGGCGCTTTTTTTCATTGCAGCGTTCCAAACGAAAAGGAATAAATGAGTGCTTTTTGGTAAAAAAATGCAGTTCAGGCCCAAAATCACATCATTCGTTCTCAAAATCTGAAAAAGAAATTTTATCTGGTATAATATTCCATATGACTATGCTGTTTACAGCTTCATAAATATCCGTTTATAAAATGACCTGCGGTCATGTTGATTTAAAAAACAGCCCATGCGACTTTATGAGGGTGGAGTAGTGTTCGTATATTTAAGATGGCAGTAAAATATTACGGAATTAATTTGGATGCTTTTTAAATCAAAGGAGAATGTGTCAGGAGAAAAGCCTGATCTGCCAAATGGCGGAATCAGTCAAAATAATGCAGAGGATATAGATGAAAACAGTAAGCGGCGGCAATGATAAATTGCCGGAAAAAGGCATAGGAAAAACTCCTGACACGGCTCTTTTACATGCTTATAATGCGACATTTGTCGAAAAATTGCGACCGACAATGATAGACATATTTACACGTAAATGTTACTTTAATTACAGAACCGTGCAATTTGTTACATAATAAGTGCAAAAAGCACAGAGAAGGGGAAGTGATTATGATGAATGAAGCAACAAAGCGTGTGGAATTGGAGAGATACGTGACTAGGATTATGCTGGATTTAGGGGTTCCGGCACATTTGAAAGGGTATCATTACGTCAGAGAAGCGATTTTGATTTCCGAAGCTGATATGGAAGCGGTAAGCAGTGTAACCAAGCTTTTATATCCGGAAATTGCAAGAATATACAAGACAACGCCTCAAAAGGTTGAACGAGCAATCAGAAATGCCATAGAGGTGTCATGGATGAGAGGAAATTGTGTAACAATGGAGGAACTTTTCGGATATTCTCATGATTCGGGAAAGGGAAGGCCTACTAACAGCGAGTATATTGCCAGAATTGCGGACAAGATTCGGCTGGATTATAAGGCGGTCAGCGTTGCTTCATAAAAAGAATGAAAGATAGAAAATGCCCGGAAACCTGGCACGGTTGGTTCCGGGTGTTTTTTATTTGGCAATGCAACTGAACAATAACTGAACAATTGTTGGTTTTAGTCTTTATTTGTGTTATATTAAAACTCCAACAAGGAGGTAATAAAGTTGGATGAGTTGTACAATTTAATTGCTGAGATGATTACATATCTTGTAAGCATTACAGATAGAGAATTTTTTAAAAGGTACAATAGTCGTACCTTACCGGAAAGGGAACAAAATACAATTCGTGCAAATGTACAAGAACTTTTTGAAGAAGAAACAGAGTATTTTTGTGAGCTTAATAATAAAAAAGTTAAAGAACGGAAACTTTTAGAAAAGGTAAAAATATTGTTTTTAAATTGTAAAGATCAAGGAGATTGCAGATGCTTGTTGCGTTTGTTAGAGATTCTTGATAGTGCATTAGAGCAGCAAATGCTATGGGAAATGGAGAGCATGGGCGGTTATACTCTTGAGGGTGGTTTAAATTCCAATTGGAAAGTGCTGAAATTGGGAATTGTTCCGAGATATATTTGCCATTGGGAGAGAGGGCATAGAGGGAGTCAGCACTATGAACGAATTGATAATTTCCTTAGGAATATACTGATAATAAATTATAATGCATTAGAGGACTTACGAGTAATTAATCATTTTCTTCCAACGGATACTTTTTGGACAGCGGAGCAAAGGGGGAGTTTATCAGTAGCCGATTCAATCTGGAGGAAGTGCATATGAGGATATTTTTCGGGATCATATAGTGCATTTGATACATGGTATAGGAATTGGACGTATGGTTGTGATGATATGCAAAGACTTTATTACAAAAGATTATCTGGAAACCATATTAAGAGAATTGAAAGTTACACTGATATTAATTCCCTCTTATTCAACCGGATATTATGACTTTGAAACAATGTCAGGTTCTTTGCCGTCGTCAGATTGCTGTGCTTTGTGGGTTAATGCCTGTGCGGCGGTTAAAGAACACAAAGAGGAGAAAAAGGTGGGATTTGTCTTAAAAAGCGGAAGAAATACCGGGAAGAGAATGGAATATACATACATCGAGGATGTTTGTAAACACGGTATATGCAGCAATTCATGTTTAAAAGTATGGAATTTGTACTTTAAAACAATGCTGGGAAGATGAAAGGAGAAATACAATGAATGATTTTCAGAGTGTTTATACTTTTATAAGAGAATACTTAAAAAATGGCAGTAATGAAAAGGATCTGATAAACGATATTACAGAATTGCATAGATATTACTTACAAATACTTATGCAGGGAATAGGGCAGCAAGATACGGAACTGGTACGGGAAGAGACTGAAAAGTATGAGTATATAAAAAGTTTATATGAAAAATATTTAAAAACAGAAGCTCCGGCGATGAATATTGCGTATACATTGGGAATTGTCATAGGAGAAAGCAGTGTAGGAAAAGCATGGATTAGAGAACAAACGGATGAAGACAGGTTTGAGGAAAACATGAGCATCCTTCTATCTAAGGCCCATATAAAAGATATTATTGTGAGTATCTTCCACAATCCGGGAATTCAACATAAGACATTAGCAGGTCAGGCAGATATAAAAGCAAACTATTTAAACCAGCTTGCATCACAGCTGGAACAGGTGCAGTGTATCAGACGATACGGAACAGGTAAGTGCACGTATTATGAATTAACAATAAAAGGAAAGGAGTACGTAAGAAGAATAATCGGATTGGGAAATAATACAGTGCGAAAACGCAACTTTTTGGAAGAAGTCTCCAAGTTTGATATGGCACCCGATACAGAAGGAGAAATGTTTTATAATAAAAGAGAAAAGAAATTTGATGAAGAATATGATTATAAATATCTGAGAGAAGAACTAAAGGTTAACAAAAGAAAAGAAGGGAACATTCTGTATTTGTCCCAATATATAAGGGAAAGTGAATTATTGGAAAAGTAGGTGTAGAATATGGAAAATATTAAAAAATTCATTAAAGAAATAGAAATCACAGATGAAAATTGGAAAAAGTATAACTGTATTGATGATGTAAAGAATCCTCAAACAAAGGATTTGTTAAATATATTGATTTCGGAAATGCGTGAATTGATAAAGCAGGAAAGAAATGATAAGTTAAAAGAATTGGAGAATGATATAAATAATTCACAATTATATGATGATTTAATGGATTTTTCTAAACATACACTAAGGCATTACTATGCGTGGAAAGCTGTAAAGGAATTGGAAAAAGCAAATAAAGAGTTGATTCCTGCTCTATTCCAGAATATTATGGATAAATTTGTACTCAGATTAGAACTTGATTTTAAACAGACTTATTCTGTTTATTATGTGGAAAGTGAGGATGATTTTTCGGAACTGCTGAGAAGCTATGACGCATTGGTTACTTATTATGTAAAAAGACACTTTAGTAGAAAATGGATTATTGCGGATATAATGGAAGAAACAGAAATAGATAGTGAAGACGCTGAATTGTTCGCTGATTTAATAGAGCGAAATTATAGGGAGTTGCAATTAAATATTATGATAGATGGTTTGTCACGCCTATAGTTATTAATGACGGTTTTACTAAGACATTTTTGAGTTACTCTTGAATATTCAATTCCGATTCTCTATAATAATTATTGAAAATGCTATAAGCAATAACAGTATTCATGAAAGCAGAAGGTAAGAAAATGGCAAATAAAGAGATTAAGATCGGAGAATATACGATTTGTGAGAGCAGTCGTCCCTATATGATTGCGGAAATCGGAATCAATCATAACGGAGACATGGATATTGCAAAGAAATTAATTGACGCGGCAAACGCCACAGGCTGGAACAATGTGAAATTTCAGAAAAGGACGCCTGAACTGGCCGTACCGGAGGCACAAAAAAATGTTATGAGAGAAACCCCCTGGGGCACTATGACCTATCTGGAATACAAATACCGTGTGGAATTTGAAAAAGAACAATATGATGTAATTGACGCTTATTGTAAGGATAAGGGAATGACTTGGAGCGCATCCCCCTGGGATATGCCAAGTCTTGAGTTTCTGTTAAATTATGACATTCCTTATATTAAGGTGGCAAGCGCCTCCAACGGCAGGGATGAAATGATTTCCGAGGCGGCAAAATCCGGAAAGCCGGTCATTCTTTCCACGGGAATGACAACCATGGAGGAAATAGACCATGCTGTAGAGGTTTTGGAAAAATACGGAAAAGGCGATTATATTCTCCTTCATACAAACAGTGCTTATCCTGCACCTGTTAAGGACTTAAACCTGCGGATGATTGAAACACTGCGGAAAAGATTTGACTGTCTGGTAGGCTATAGCGGACATGAGAGCAACATGGAACCGACAATTGCAGCTGCAGTTTTGGGGGCGTGCGTTATAGAGCGTCATGTGACCCTGTCACATGAAATGTGGGGCAGCGACCAGAAAGCCAGTTTGGAAGTCCATGCCATGGATATGTTGAATAAGCGTATTCAAACGGTTTGTGATGCTTTAGGGACGGGGGAGAAATATATGTCTGAAAGCGAAGCAAAGCAGAGGGAAAAGTTGAGGACGATATAATCCAAAAAGCTAATAACAGCATATTTATTATTCTTAAAATCTAAAACTACAATTTCAAAATACAAATCAAATCCGCCGATGCCGGGTGCGTCGGCGGTATCTTAAACATCATTTTAAAAGTTTATTTCCAAAAACAGAGTTTAAATTAAAAGAACATATTAATTACATTATCAATAAAACCATGGTAGCGACTAAAAATAGTTGCAAAATAATGTGACAGAGGATAAAATATGAGTAGAAAGAAAAAAATAAAAGAAAAGTTTTTGAAGCAGGAAAAAGATTTTACCTATGACGAATTGGCGGCATTATTACATACTCTGGGTTTTCAGGAATTAAAGGGAGGCCATACAAGCGGTTCAGCGGTATGCTTTGTACATTTAAAAACCGGAATTACGATACGTTTTCATAAGCCGCATCCGGATAAAATAATAAAGACATATTTAATGAAACAGATTAAAACGGTATTAGAAAAAGAGGGACTGTTATGAAGGGATACTTGAAATATAAAGATTATTTGGGAAGTGTGGAGTATTCTGAGAAGGATGATTGTCTGTATGGCAGGGTAATGGGAATCAGAGGATTAATTTCTTATGAAGGAAACAGCCTTGAAGAACTAAAACGGGACTTTTATCAAGCGGTCGACGATTATCTTAAGCTGTGTGAACAGCAGAAAAAAATGCCGGAAACAGCATTTAAAGGAAGCTTCAATGTAAGAATAGACCCGGAACTTCATAGAAACATTGTATTAAAAGCAAAAGAAGAAAATATGACGCTAAACGCTTTCGTGAAGGAGGCGCTTAAAAAAGCAGTTACGTGACGTAGCTTCTACTTCGCCCCCTTCTGGGAAAACAGCACAATAAAGGTCTGCAAAAGGATTTTAATGTCCAATCCTAAAGACCAGTTATCAATATAGTGTAAATCCAGCTTTAGAACATCTTCAAAATTAGTAATATCACTTCTTCCGCTGACCTGCCAAAGGCCTGTCAGACCGGGCTTTATGCTGAGACGGCGACGGTATTTCAGGTTGTATTGGGAATATTCGTCAGGTGTGGGCGGTCTTGTGCCCACCAGACTCATCTGTCCCGCCAGAATATTAAAAAACTGCGGGAGCTCATCCAGACTGCTTTTCCGAAGAAAATGTCCCACCTTTGTAATACGGGGATCGTTGGTAACCTTAAACATGGGGCCGTTCATTTCATTTTGGGCCTTCAAGTCGTCTTTTTTTTCATCGGCATCTTCATACATGGAGCGGAATTTGTACAAAAAAAATTCGCGGCCGTTTAATCCGATACGCCTTTGCTTATAAAAAACAGGGCCGGGAGAATCCAGCTTGATAGATAAGGCGATGAAAGGGAATAAAATAAGCGTAATGAGAAGACCGGCTATGGAACCGGCAATATCCAAAATGCGCTTAACCATCAGCCTGTGAAAATCAAAATCCGACAGACAGTAGGTCAGTACGGTCAGCCCGGCAAAGGTTTCCGACGTTTTATGGGAGATCAGGTGATCAAAGGGATCGATATTGACGTGGACGGTAATGCCTGCCAGCTCAAACTGCTCAATAACGGTCCCCAGCTCTTTATTATTGTATTCAGGAAGATAAATAAAGACCTCGTCCAATACCAGTTCGTTGATATGTTCAAAAAGGCTTTCTTTTCCTGCAACTACAGGAATATGGTCATACTCATGTCCTTCTTCGTTTTTATCCATAATGGCAAGAGCCGTGATCTGATGGGACCATTCCGCTTCCGATTTCAGCTTCTGAAGAAGGGATAAGGCATAAGCGCTTTCCGTAATGACCAGCATCTTATAGCTGCTTGTGCTGCGCATATAGATTTTGGTAAAAAACTGTTTGGCGCAGAGGTGGAACAGATAAGTTAGGATCAGGTTATAGATTAAGAAATAAATAAAAGCAAGTCTGGAAAAATCCTGCGCCTTTTGGGTCAAGAACAGAAAAACACCCAGACCGCAGCCCAAAGCGGCGTCATATTTTAAAACGAAGAAAAATTCCGCCATATATCCGCGGGTCATAAATTGGGAATTCCAGTTCAAAAGCACATAGGATAACAGACAGAGAATGACAGCAAAAAATAAAATAAGCATATAGTACTGGGTGGCGCGGGCTACGTCCTTTAGAATGCCGCGGGTCAGGATCGCCAGTCCGTAGGATAAACAGATGCTGAGTAAGTCTGCAAAAAACAATGTGTAATTTTGTATGATGGTCTGTTTTTGGTTTGTGGGCGTCATTTCTTTAACAAATCCTTTTAATAAGGTAAATCACAATTTTAATCATAATAGAGTTTAATAAATCATGGCAATATTTCCATACGCTATAAACAGTATACCATATAATATACAAAAATGGAAAATTGAGTTATAATGAAATAGTTGTGAAAATAGGAGATGCGGGGGACGGAATGGAAATCTGTAAAATTTTCGGAGTCAGGACAGGGGCTTTTTCTATGGCGGAAGCGCTGAACTGGGTCTGTGGAAAACTGGATGAACTGAAAGGGCAATATGTTACCTTTGCCAATACCCATGTTATTGTTACGGCAAGTGAGGAAAAAGGATATTGCAGGGTTCAGAATAAAGCGGCCGTAATCTTTGCCGACGGAGCGCCTGTGGCGGATTACCAGAAAAAACATGGCTGTCCACAAGCGGAAAGAGTTGCGGGACCGGATTTTATGGAAGAAATCTTTAAACGGTCTTATGAAAAGGGATACAGACATTATTTTTACGGCAGCAGGGAGGAGACCCTTTCCAAACTGAAAAGCAATCTGGAAAAGCGGTTTCCCGGCATAGAGATTGTGGGAATGTACGCCCCGCCCTTTGAGAAAAAATTAAAAAAGGATTATGGAGAAGATATAGAAAGAATCAACGCCGCAAGGCCGGACTTTATCTGGGTCGGCTTAGGGGCGCCCAAGCAGGAATTGTGGATGTATAAACAAAAAGGCAGAGTATGCGGCCTTATGTTAGGAGTGGGAGCCGGCTTTGACTTTCACGCAGGCGTGGTAAAACGGGCGCCAAAATGGATGCAGCGGTGCAAAATGGAATGGTTTTACCGCTTTTTGCAGGAGCCGGGCAGACTTGGAAAGAGATACTTAGAGACTAATTTAAAGTTTATCCGACTGTGTATGGAAGAAAAACGGGTGGAAAAGCGGAGTAAAAGGACGCGTTATGGAAAAAATTGATTTTGTCATTACGTGGGTGGACGGAAGCGACGAAAAATGGCTGGCAAAGAAAAGAGAATATGAAAAGCTGCAGACAGAAAAAGCGGTAAAGGGAGAGACGGAAAGGAAGGCAGAAAAGGGAGAAGCCGGAAAAAAAGGTGCGGATGCGCGCTACAGGGATTGGGGGCTGCTGCCTTATCTGTTTCGTGGAATTGAACAATATGCTTCATGGGTAAATCATGTTTTTCTGGTAACGGATCATCAGATACCGGAATGGCTGAATAGGGACTATCCCAAAGCAAGCGTGGTATATCATGACCAATTTATTCCCAAAGAATATCTGCCTACCTTCAATTCCCATACCATAGAATTAAATCTTCACAGGATTCCGGGGCTGTCGGAACAATTTGTATACTTTAACGACGATTGTTTCCTGACAAGAATGTGCAGTCCGGAGGACTTTTTTAAGCATGGCCGGCCCGTTGACGAGGCGTCATTAAACGGGATCAATGGAAAAGATAATGAATTTGCAAGGATACAGTTTCAGAATATGGCGCTTATGAACTGCTACTATTCGGTAAACGACTGCAAAAAAAATCTTTCAAAGTGGCTAAGGCCCTCCTATGGCAGGAATTTATTCAGGACTCTGCTTCTTTTGCCTTTTCAAAGGCTTCAGGGAATTTATAATCCTCACGGACCCATGGCGGTTTTAAAGCAGACATGCCGGAAGCTTTGGGAGAGGGACGGGGACGTATTGGATGCAACGTGCAGATGCAGATTCCGTAAGGGAGACAATGTATCGGCATATATCTATCGTTATGAGCAGCTTTTAAGCAACCGGTTTATCCCGCACAAATCACAAAACAAATATTGCTCCGTGGCCGAACCGGCCGGTATGATTGCCCGGAATGTGAAAAAGTATAAGATGGTATGCATCAATGATGCGGAGCTTGAGGAAAAACAGTTTTTAAGGAAAAGAAAAGAAATACAAAGAATAATGGAAAATGCCTTTCCTTCAAAATCGGCTTTTGAAAAGGAGTAACAGTAAAATGACAGGTGGAAGGAATAATGCAGGGCCGGTTCTAACAGTGGTAATCCCGGCGTATAACGTAGAAAATTATATAGGGCGTACCATAAAATCCCTGACAGAAAGCAAGACGGATTGCGAAATAGAAGTTTTAATTGTAAATGACGGCTCCACCGATACAACAGGGAAAATGGCGGAAGGCTTTGCAAAAAAATATTCCTGTGTGCGCGCCATCCATCAGGAAAATGGCGGACATGGGGCTGCAATCAATACCGGAATCAGGGAGGCGGCAGGAAAATATTTTAAACTGTTAGACGGAGATGACTGGGTTGATCCGGAAGGATTTTCGCAGCTGGTTGCTATGTTAAAGCAGGCTGAGGAAGACTTGATTCTGTGCGATTATCAGGAGGTATATATAAAGGAGAAAAAGAAGCGGAGCGTATCCTATGGTTTTCCGGTGGGAAAAACCCTGTCGGCGGATGAGCTGAATGTGGATTATCTCATTTCCATGCACAGTCATGTTTTTAAAACAGAAGTATTAAAAAAGCTGCCGAAAAAGATAGATGTGCACAGCTTTTATGTGGATATGGAATATGTTTTGTATCCTCTGCCTTTTATCAGCAATTTCCGTTATGAAAATATAAACGTGTATGAATACCGGTTAGACAGAATCGGGCAGAGCGTCAGTGCGGAAGGCTTTAGGAAGCATTATAAAGAAGATGCCGGCGTGCTGGATTCGCTGGTGGGGTATTACAATGAATATAAGGAAGCGGGCAATCAATCTGCCGCCGTCTGTTTTTATATGCCCTGCAGGATTTTTGACATGTTCTATCGCCACATATTGAAGAGCATATGGTATCTGGATAATCGGGAGGTAGCTGTTGCCGCATATCTGAGAGGGTTTGACAAAGCCTTTAGTGATTCGGCTCCCACGCTGTATGATTTTCATAAAAATAAAAATTCCGGCAGAAAGCCTTTATCGGAAATACAGCTTTTTCTATTACGGGCTACGGGCTACCGCATATGGCGGCTTGTACGGTTTAAGAAAGTGATTTGTGAAATATGGAAAAGGAAAAAGTAGAATATATCAGCAAAAAAAATTTCATTTTCCTGCTTGCGCTGGGGATTTTTTTATTGTCTTTGGGAATTGAGTATACGGACCTTAGCCTTAAGTACGGAAAAGTCATACAAATGGCCAGATATGTTTCTTATGGACTGTGTGCGATTAAAATTTTATGGGAAGCAGTCTACAGAAAAAGGGAAACCTTTATTTATGCCGTGATTTTGCTCTTTGCAGGATATGAGTCTACGATCAGCGGAAAAAGAGGAATGTTCTTTTTGATGTTTTTTCTTCTGGCAAGCTATGGGGTAAGCTTAAAGCAGGCGTTTAGGGTTCAGATTGCGGTACAGGGAGCATGTCTGCTTACGGTGTGGCTGCTGTGCCTTTTGGGCGTTTTTGATAATCTGGAGTTTTACCGGCACGGCGCTGTCAGCTATAGTATGGGCTTTAGCTATGTGGGATTTTCAGGAGCCCTCTTTATTGCCCTTGAAGCGTCGTGGTTGTTTTTGAGAAACAAGAAAATAACATTTGCGGAAACGGCCGCCTTTTTCATCATATGGATTGTCATTTTTTATTTTACGGATACAAGAGCCGTAACAATGCTTGGAATCTTCATGACAATTGCCTGCTATGTGGCGAAGTTCTTTAAAAAGTCTATTAAGAATAAGCTTGTTAAATGGCTTTGCATTTTGTACTATCCGTTGTTTACCTTATTTGTATGGGGATTACAGTATTATTACAATCTTCATGATAATACGGGTATTATGAAAATATTAAATGAGGGCTTAAGCGGAAGATTGCAGTTGAACAAGCATGCCATCGAAACATACGGGCTTAAGCTTTTGGGCGATGATATTACATGGATTACCAATATGGACAATCGTGTCAGAAACGCTTACAATTATGTGGATTGTACATACTTTAAAGTATTGTTCGACTTTGGACTTGTTATTGGAATTTTATTTCTTGCATCCCATATTTACATCATGTATTATATGTGGAAAAAAGATCAATTAACAGGCTGTATTATATTGTGTGTGCTTTCGGTACTGGCTTTTATGACGCCGCTTACCGGATTGAATACGAATCCTCTTTTACTTCTGGCAGGAGGCATTTTCCATGGAAAAACAAAAATCCGTCAAACTTAACTATTTGATGAACTGCATCCTGACCGGTTCGGCTATGATCTTTCCCCTGCTCAGCTATCCGTATGTGTCAAGGATCTTACAGCCGGAGGGTATGGGAAAGGTAGCCTTTGCCAACTCAGTGGTGGCGTATTTTGCCATGGGGGCGATGATGGGAATTCCCACCTACGGCATCAGGGCATGCGCCAGAGTGCGAGATGATAAAGAGCAGCTTTCCCGGACGGTGTGGGAGCTTCTTTTTATCAATATGGTTATGACAGCTTTTGTTTACCTGGTTTTCGGGGCTTCCCTTTTCCTGGTTCCCAGATTTGCAGAGGATAAGGCGTTACTTGCCCTTATGGGAATAAGCATACTTTTTCAACTCTTAGGCGTGGAATGGCTGTTTAAGGCGTTGGAGGAGTATACCTATATTACCCTGCGTTCTCTTTTATTTAAGGTTCTGGCCCTTATATTAATGTTTTTATGTATCAGGGAAAAGGATGATTACATCCTATATGGCGTGCTGACCCTGCTTGCAGGAATGGGAAGCAACGTCTGTAATGCTTTCCGTATGAGGCGGTACGTGGGACCTCTTAGCCAAAGTATTTGTGCTTCAACAAAAAAGGATTCCGGGGCTGCGGTAAGAAAAACGGAAAACCTCTGGAAACGGGGCGTATGTTTTCTGCGGCAGGCGGCGGGAAAGCATTTAAAGGCGGTAGGCGTTTTTTTTGCCATGACGGCGGCAACCACTATTTATACCAACCTGGATGTGGTCATGCTGGACTTTATGAGCGGAGATGTGGAAACAGGCTATTACAGTACGGCGGTCAAAATAAAAGGCGTTCTGGTAAGCTTTGTAACGGCTTTAGGCAGCGTGCTTCTTCCGAGGATGTCCTATTATGCGGAAAGGAAAATGAATAAGGAATTCCGCAAAATGGTCAGCAAAGCCTTTCTGTTTGTGGGGCTGGTATCCGTTCCCCTTTGTATTTTCTTTATCTTTTTTGCAAAGCGCAGCATTTTGATCATTTCCGGAAAGAGCTTTCTTCCGGCCGTAGACTCCATGCAGATCATTATGCCTACCTTAATTTTAATCGGCTTCAGCAATATATGCGGCATTCAGATTCTGGTTCCCTTGGGTTTGGAGAAACACGTTCTGTATTCAGAAGTTTTGGGAGCTGTTACGGATATCTGTATTAATTCGCGGCTCATTCCCTCAATGGGAGCGAAGGGAGCGGCAATCGGCACACTGGCGGCGGAAGCGGTTGTTTTACTTTATCAGATTTGTGTTATGATAAGAATGAATGTAAAATCTGCCCTGGCGGATAAAAAATAGAGAAAAGATTTATATAATATAAGATTCATAAAACATAAGATCAGAGGAGAAAAATTATGACACAGGAAAAAATAAAACCCTATGAAGGAATTGACATCTGGCATATGATTTGCCATATAGCAAAAAGCTGGTGGAAAATGTTGATCGCCATGGTCATTTTTGCCGTTCTTCTTGGCGGCTTGAGCTATTACAAAAACGCAAAAGGCCTTGCGGCGGCTGCTGCGGCTAAGGAGGAGGCTGAGGAGAAGCAGGAGGAGGCTCTTTCCCGGATCCTGGAGGTAAATGAAGAGGAAATTCTGGCACAGTCCGGGCTGAATGAAAAGGCGGCGGATGAGGTATTATATTATGCCAACAAATATTATTATAATAAGAAGCAGTATGAGCGGCAGAACAATTATCTTAAGGAGTCCATTCTGATGCAGATGGATCCCAATAATGTCTGGACCACTACCCTTTATTATGATCTG
Source organism: Lachnospiraceae bacterium (assembly GCA_910574745.1). GTDB lineage: Bacteria > Bacillota > Clostridia > Lachnospirales > Lachnospiraceae > UBA2882. Next base: position 206,942 of record CAJTCE010000002.1, read on the forward strand.
TGGGTGCCGAAAGAAGCGGGGGAAGAAAAAACGGCGGAACCGGCTTTTGCGGCAAGTTATATTGCAAAAATATCCAATGAAACGGTTTACGATGAAATCGCAAAGGAGCTGGGAGCGGATATTGACAGCGGCTATTTTGCAGAAGTGATTACGGGGAGCTGCTTGGACAGGATTTCCGAAACGGGGGACATTACTGTGATTTCCACCAATAAAGAAGATATGAAGATTGTCATCCGTTACACGGACAGGGCAGGCTGTGAAAAAATTGCCGGAATCTTAAAAGAAAAAATTAATGCATCCGGTCAAACCGTTACCGAGGAGGTGGGTCCACATACCCTGACTCTTGTAGGGGAGCAGACGGAACAGCGCTCGGACGGGGAACTTTTAAATGAGCAGAAAAACCAGATTTCGGCATTGGGGGCTCTTTCGGATAATGTGATTAATGCAAGAACCAATATCGAAACCTCGGAAGAGGCGGTGTTTTATCAGCTTATAGAATACTATGAAGCCAGAGACGCTAAAAAAATTACGGCAATCAAAAGTGCGGTCGCAGAGGAAGAGAACAACGAAAATGCAGACGCGCCGCAGTCTGCCGGAAATGCTTCGGATGCAAATACTTCCAATGCAAAAGAGGCGGTTAAGCCCCGGGTCAGCAAAAAATATGTGGCGCTGGGATTATTTCTGGGAATCTTTGTCATAGGAGCATGGGAGGCATGCAGATATTTCTTCTCAAATGCCTTGAAACAGAGAAAGGACCTGGAAGAAGGCTACGGGCTTAATACCTATGATAAAGAGGACAGGGCGGTTATTTCCATGGTTCTCCAAAATAAATGCAGGAAGAACGGATGGAAAAAGCTGTATGCAGTATCCAGCCTTGGAAGGGATGCAGTGGAGGAGGTCTGCGGCGAATTAAAGCCGGAGGGCCTGCAGCTTGTAAAAAGTACGGAAAGTCCGCTAAAGGATGAGGGAGAACTTACAAAGCTGATGGAGACGGATGGCGTAATACTTTCAGAAAAGCTGAATGCTTCCTCACACAAAGAAATTGCAAAGCTTTTAGAACTTTGCAGGGAACTGGAAAAACCTGTGATTTGTGCGCTGGTAACAGAAAAATAAGGAATTGGAGGGCTTTGCAATGTCCAATAAGCTTGTTAAAAAAAGTAATACACCCGAAAAAAAGACTGGCGGATATGAGATTTTCACGGCAATTATTGAGTTTACCATAGCTGTAATCGGCATTGCGTTCTGCCTGCTGGTGCCATTGTATTTAAAGGACGGCTATCACAGCGTGGGTACGATTAAATATGATATGTACCGCTATATTGTATTATGGGGTTTTTCAGTAGTTATTCTCATAACGCTGGGATGGATGTTATCCGCAAAAGAAATAGTGTTGCCTGCCTTTTCTGATACAGACTGGTGCGTAGTGGCGTTTCTGGGATTCTCGCTGATTGCAGCCCTTGTCGGAGGTAATTTTAAGGAGTGTGTCTGGGGCTATAACGGATGGGATATGGGACTTTTATCCATGCTGAGCTTCGGTTTGATTTATTTTTATTATTCCCGGTTCGGAAAGGGAAATAAAGTGGTTTTGACGGCTTTATGCTTTTCGGCATTTCTTGCTTTTTATCTGGGAATTCTGCATCGTCTGTTGATTGACCCCATTGGCGTGTACAGTCTGGGTAAGGTTGACGAGCTGGCGGATACTTATAAAAACCAGTTTTTGTCCACCCTGGGTCAGGCCACATGGTACAGCAGCTTTGTGTGTACGGTTCTGCCTCTGGGAATCGGCGTATTCTGGAGCACAAAAAAAATCTGGCTTAGGATTGTAAGCGGGATATTCAGCTTTGCCGGCTTTTGTACTATGGTAACCCAGAACAGCGACAGCGCTTATGCAGCGCTTTTAGGTTTCATGGCGGTCTTTTTATGGTTCTCCCTGCCTGATGTGAAGAGAATGGAACGGTTTGCGGAAATCCTTCTGCTGTTTGTTGCTGCTACCCGCGTTATGAATCTATTGTTTTTCATACGTCCCAATGAAATTCTGGAGTTAGATAAATTGAGCAGTTTTTTGGTTTTTCATAAATGGATGTGGTATGTATTGTTATTTGCGGCGATTTTCTGGGGGCTGTTTTTCTGGCTTTCATGGAAAGAAAAGTATTCCCGGAGCGCTGCGCTTATTGTCCGCCGGATATTGTATGCTCTTCTTGTTCTGGTCATACTGACAGCGGCAGGTCACGTGATATTAAGCGCAAAGGGACTGTTGCCGGAAAGTATTACACGATACACCTCACGGATACCTTATCTGATCTGGGGAGATAACTGGGGGAACGGAAGAGGAAGGACCTGGGCCTTCAGCATTCAAATGTATAAGGATATGGATATTTTCCACAAACTCTTCGGCGTGGGTCCGGACGGCTATGCCCCCTATGCATACAGCCTGTATCAGGAAAGGCTGGCTCAGATGTGGGGAGACAGAACCCTTACCAATGCCCATAATGAGTGGATGAATGCCCTGATCAATTATGGGTTGTTCGGAATGCTGGCTTATGCGGGAATCTTTTTGACCAGTATTAAAAACTTTGCAGAGAAGCAGGAAAATATGCCCGTCATTGTAGGATTTATAGCCTGTATCGTATCTTATATGAGCCATAATTTCTTCTGCTATCAGCAGATTTGTTGTACGCCCTTTATGTTTTTAATTATGGGTGCGGGAGTTTATTTTATGAGAAACGTGCAGGATGAAAATCCCGCAGTCGTATAAATGAGCGACATTGATATCCTTGTGATGCATGGGTGGGAATGATGCGGGAAAGTAACAAATAAGATCAATACTGCAAGAATGAAAAGATGATATGCCGGTTTTGGGAATTATCCCATGACCGGCATTGTTTTGTGTACAATCAGTAAATCTGTTCTACTGTTTAAGAAATCCAGTTCATCTCTGTTCCGGTAGGTAAAAAGCGTATACTGGCTTAACCGGTTAAAAACAATGGAGAGCTTTTTTGTATAAAGCCCTGAATCCTGTATGAATTCTTCAATAGCAAGGCTGGCATTGTATTTTTTTAAGAGTTCATAGGAGGTAACCAGACCGATGCCGCTTCCGCCCTCAGTCTTGTGGGTGGTATAATTTTTAATTCCCAGGTTGACCAAAACTTCTTTGCTGAAGGGAATGCCGCTGTCAAATACATTGATGCTGTAAAAATCTTCAATCATATCAACGGTTAACAAAACATGCCGACAGTCTCCGTATTTGGTGGCAATCATGGCATTTTCCAATAAATCTGCCAGCAGCGTGTTCAAATCATTTTCAGAAATATTTTCATCGACCAATGCTTTCATATTACAGGAAAAGGCTATGTCAAAATGGATATTCATTTCATAAGCCTTTTGCTTCATATACTTTAAAATGCTGTCTACAGAAGAACAGCCTGTCTCGGGAATGCTGCGGCACCGGTCTTCCTGGGAACGGAGAATATCCTTACGATGCAGCGAAAGCTGTTCCAGATCGCTTAACAGCCTGGCGCCGGTTTTGGAAGAAGCAGGCACCAGAGAGGAGGAATCCTTTATAAATTCCTTTACGGAAAGCAGCATGGCGGGAATCAGTTTATTATCGCTATGGATAATTGTGGAAAGCTCCTTATTTTCTTCCTCTAATTTTTTAATATATTGTTCTTTTTCTGACAGGGTGGAATTTAGTTCCGCAATGTCTTTTTCTTTAAGCCTTTCCAGATAGGTTTTGGTTATATTGTTTCTCCATGATATGTAGATGAAGATTGCCAGAAGGAAAATAAGAAGAAAGGGAAAAAGATTTAGAAGGCTGTTGGAGTTACTTTTAAATAATACAACAGCAAATAGGATGATAAGACTGGTAACCATAAGAGGGAAACTCTTTAATTTATTTGTGATAAAAGGCATTCCCTTCCGAAAGCGTTTGGTACGAAAAAGGAGAGGCGCAATTGATAATTGAATGAAAGCAGTGAGGGACTGAGAAAGCAAATGACTGTAGGAATCGCTGGTCATATGAAAAATGAAAACAAAGATAGTGCTGGAGATTATGGCAGATAAAGAAAAGATAATATAAGTGATTCCATAGGAAATAATGGTTGTGGTAATGGAAGCTTCAAGGGTAGTATTGATGGTTATACGGGATAAAAAGAAAATGGAAAATAAAATCAGAATTAAATCCGTGCCTTGAGGGCACATGAGATCTAATAAAACAGTCCCTAAAGATAAAGAAGGTATTCCAAAAAGAAAATACACATAGTGGTTCTGGGGACGGGAAAAATTCAGCAATTTATAATAAACTCAAACTTCCCACACCGATTGGTGTGCTGAACCTTGAAAAATCAATACTTTAGTCCATAAAAAAGGCACAAACCTGCACTTGATGGTATAATTGAATTGCGAATAACAATCACACAGCAAGGAGATTTATGCCATGTCAAGTATACCATATAATGCTGAAAACGGAAATGAGATTTCTAGCTCTGTCACAAATTTTATGACCCAATTCCAAATCGGGAAACTTCTTTTCAAATGTAATGCCGGTAAAGCAAAAGGGATTCCGGTAATCGAAGTGTTTCGATATCTGTTCTGTCTCATTTTCTCGGATCGAAGCATGTATATGCAGTGGAAAACAGGCATATTTGATGGTTCATTCTGCAAGAACACCGTTTATCGCTTCCTCAATAATGCGAAGATTAACTGGTCTCGGTTCACAACCTTGCTTTCAAGCCGGATCATTAACGATTTCATGAAGCCGCTTACGGATGAGAGCCGCAAAGATGTCTTCATTATTGATGACAGCCTGTTTGACCGTTCCCGTTCAAATAAAACGGAACTTCTGGCGAAAGTCTTCGACCACTGCTCTATGAAGTACAAGAGAGGTTACCGTATGCTGACACTTGGATGGTCCGATGGCAACTCCTTTGTTCCGATCAACCATCGTCTTCTGTCGGCAGCCGACGATAAAAACCTGCTCTGCAAAGCTGCAAACTTCGATGGACGTTCTCTTGCCGGGAAAAGGCGGAAAGAATCCAGACGAAAAGCAACAGAAGTCTTGATTGACCTGATCAGAGCAGCACAATCATCTGGAGTTTCTGCAAAATATGTGCTGTTCGACAGCTGGTTTTCATCACCCAAGACCATCACCGCCTTAAAGACAAACTGCGAATTGGACACAATCGCAATGGTTAAGAAAAGCAGTAAAATCAAATATGGCTATCAGGGTGGCAGATACAGCATCAAGGAAATCTATAAACAGTGCAGAAAACGCAGAGGACGCTCCAAATATCTGCTTTCCATTGACGTAACCGTTGGTGACGAGGCAATTGAGGCAAAAATCGTCTGTGTCCGGAACAAAAGCAAGAAAAAAGACTGGCTTGCCATCATCAGCACGGATACAACTCTCTCAGAGGAAGAAATCATCCGTATTTATGGGAAGCGCTGGGATATTGAGGTATTTTTCAAGACCTGCAAATCCTGTCTGCATCTGGTAAAAGAGTGCCGGAGCCTTTCCTATGACGCTTTGACCGCTCATGTATCCATTGTTTTTGCACGATATATGATGCTTGCAGTTACACAGCGATGCAATACGGATGACAAAACGATTTGCGAACTGTTTTTCTGCCTCATGGATGAACTGGATGACATCACGTTCAGTCAATCCATGAGGATTATCATAGATGCACTAATGGATACCGTTATGGAATATTTCCACATCACAGAACAGCAGCTGGAGGAATTCACCGCCAGCTTTATTCAGCGGCTGCCAAAGTACATGCAAAAAGCATTGGAGTGCGGTTCAGCGGCTGCCTGAGCGCTATTTTGTGAGCTAAAGTATTGATTTTTCAAGGAGCAAATCCCATTTTTAATGTGGGAAGTTTGAGTTATATTATATATAATAAAAGAACTACCATAAATCGGTCCATGGCAGTTCTGAAAGTAGTTTATACATAAAAAGACAGAATACCATTTCCCTGTGTTATGTAGGATGATTCTAATACCATAATACCATCCATGAAAGCAGTATACTGTCTTTTTATGTTTCTATATATATGAACAAGGCCTTTGCCCTGATGCTTCAGAAGAACCTGGTTCTTCTTTTAGTTTTTACCAACTAAAAAATAGTCCCCTTTGTAAGGAAACTACTTCACTAATGACCTATCACTAATTGCTGGTAAACAAATGTTAATATCATAATACTTTATTTAGTTATTTTTGTCAATAACAGCAATAGATAAGATGAATATAATCCTTGGTAGTCATAAGTTATAATGACGTTGTTCCAAAGTATAAGTATGTATATATATAGTTTATAAATTGTATATATAAGGTTTAAATGTATGTAACGCTTCTCAAAACAGTAAAAATTCCTTTAAATTAGCGGTTTCCGACATAAATGTGATTTAATAAAAATACATTTTAAAAGGGCCTCTATATCATTTAATTTTTCTAATACAAAATAATTTTATTAGAAAAATAATAAAATTAAGGTTTATTTTTTTCAAAACTATATTTTTATTAGAAATAATTTTACCTAATAAAAGTAAAACTATATATATATTAACTAAAATTACAATATAGCAAAAAAATAAATTGAAATACCTTATTTTTCAAAAATTCATAAAAAAAATTAAATAAAAAATGATTTTTTTAACACGAAAAAAAAGCTTTTATTCAAAGCTTGATTAGAAATATAAAATTATTTAATTTTATGTCTGGAAACTTTCTTCCATTGCATATCCAATGCTTTTTACTGCTCCTTCATCAAAATAGCTCATATCATCGAATCGTTCAAGTAAAAAGGCGTCCAGGACAGATTCTTTGATTCCCTTTTTAAAGAAACTATAATAAACAGAAAATAACTTATCTAATACCGTGTTAGTGTCTTGGTACTGATCAGAGTCAGGTAAAAGACCACTTTCAATAATACCAACATTCTCAAGATAAGAGCGCCATTTTCTCTTAAAATATGTGTCTTTTACAGAATCAATACCAGTATTTGCTACAAACAAATTATTCCCAGACTTTACAAATAAACTTCCATATTTTAGACGTTTTCTTCTATCCCTGACAACAGAACCAATTTTACCATCTGTCAATGACTCATTCTCTAATGTAGAATTAATATCATCTACTGCCTTTTTTATAATAGAACGATTACATATTCCGGTTTCTGATTTTAAAGTACCTGTTGATACACTATACCCATGTTTATAATCATATCCCTTTAACATAATAAGAAATATTTTTTTTGCTGGCAGAGTTAAATCATAAAAATCAGAGTCCATATCTTGTAATAAGAAATGATTAGTATTAAGATAGTGATTTTCTCTTTTTTTATAATCAATTTTTTTAGAAAAATCATTATCCAAGAGCTTAATATCATATAATCCGGTCCAACTATCTTTTTGGGTTACGGAAATAAACCCCTTTTTCTGTAGGTTATATACAATATTGTAACAATGTTTTTGAGAGCATTTTACAGAATATTTTAAATCTGAAATCTTAAAGTCTTTAATAAACCCGGATGAGTCAGAGATAGTTGTAAAATACATAATAGCTGATAATTCTGCATTGGAAACAGAACGATAAGTTTTTCCATCTATGCCAGGGACTTTATTGGATACCAGTTTTTTAAATAAATGGTTTCCAATCTTATAGGATCCATTACTGGAACTAAATAAAAACTCTTCTTTATCTTTTATCATGTATTTACACCTCCTCTCTTTCTTTTCTTATTCGTTTATTAATCAATATCAGGATGAAGCAATTCATCCATTATACTTTCATATAGTTTATCTTCAGGACAGTTCATCCTTTTCAAAAATTTATAGGTGGTCCGGATAATACTAAAATTAAAATGACTGGCTACAACTATTTCTTTAATTTGATTGGCATTAATATTTTTTCCTTCAAATAAAGTAGTACACATAGTGAAGATTTCAACAAAAGCGTCCATGCCCCCATCTGATTTAGAAGGAATCACATTTACATCAGACATTTCTTTTTCATGATAATTTAACCGATCTATAGTCTTTAATGTAATAACAGGATCGCCATTACCATTTTTAGTCAATTCATAGTCAAAAAGAATATCTGTGCATTCTTCTAATTCTCCTTTGCTTTTATCCAATACACTTTGTTTAAAATTGTAGGGCCGGGGATAAGAATCCTTAACTAATTTTTTTCCATTTTCCCCGTCAATCATGGATGCAGCTCCTATCATAAGTTTAAATTCGATAACATCCATAGTAATTGATTTCCATCCATCCCGGGAATCAATATTATTATCACTTAGATACATTTTTAATAATTCATAGATCCGGATTGAATATTTGCTTTTAAGGTTTTTAAAATTACCAAGTAACATATCAACACGGTATGTTTTACTTGAGAGGGATAATGCTTCTCTCATTGATTTTTCCAGTCTAACGGTTAATTCTCCACCATTATAATCAGCATATGGAATAGGAACGACATAAGTGAAATTTTCTTCATCTTCTTTATAAGCAATACGATGGCTTGTCAATCGATCCGCAGTATCTTCTATTTTTTTATAAATAGAATTACTGCTGGTATCAAATAGTTTTCGGATTTCATTTGCACTAAACTTAAATTCTAATGTTTCCTGCCCTTTCTCGACGCTTTCACGGTAAGCAGCAAGTGCCATTAAAAATATTTTCTGCTCCATGACGGAAAAATCCAATTGAGACATTATCAGCTTATGTGATTTAGATACAATACTGGTATCTTTTAATTCATATACAGCTACGTCTTTAAATTCATTGAAATCATTTGTAGAAATACTCTCAATAGGCTCTGTCTCTAACGTCATATTTTTTTTCATATGTTTGCCTTCCTTTCCTATAAAATCAATAATACATGGGCTTTTAATAATTTGCAAATAGCCTAAAAATGGCATTTTGCTAAAAAAACACCACACATTTTTTAGCGGGATTTCATTTTTTTTAGCGGCTAATAACGTAAGTAAAAGGGAATAAAAAAGTCATGCTAAAATAAGTGACCCCTTTTTAAAGCATTATATCATTATCATTCCTCTTTTTGTAGCAAAAAATTAAAAAAATGAATTGTATTTTTTTTGTATTTTTTTAAGTACAATTTATTTAGACACAATATATAGTATTGATAAAAATTATAAAATCATAGATTTGGGTAAAAACAGAAAAATATGTCGGATTTAAGAAAACGCTAAAAAATATGAAATATAAAAATATATAATTTGTTTAATATGACCAATCATATGGACTTATATTCGAATAAATATTATTCAATATAAACAAAAAAGCACAATAATTGCTACCTCTTTTTAAAGCGCAAAGTGTCTTATTATTAATAAATTGTGCCACGTACCCTTTTTCAAAGCAGGATAAATAGAATGAGCGCTAAAAAAAATGAATTATCGCTTTAAAAAGGGTTACGAAATAAATCTTAATTTGTAAAAAACAGCGGAAATTCAAGCAGTTTGAGAGTTAACCCAGTCTAACCAATTCGCCCCTATTTTATAGCATTTGTTTTTATTTCCCCATTTTATAGTGTGAGAAACCCCTTTTTAAGCACAAAGAAAAAACACTATTACAAAAAAGCATAGTTGGTGTATGAAACTTTCTGTACAGATACAACATATTGTATTTGTATATATGGTTATTATATACAAAAAGAAACCTCATAGATTCATTATATAACTCTTTTAATAAAATAAGCATAGGATCTTGAGGTTTCATATGTATATTTATAAAAATAAACTGCAATTATCTTAAAGATCAGTTATTATCATTTCATTTATTAAAGCTTCTTCAAGTGCACTTGGAAAATGAATACCAGTAAATGAGGTAATCTTGTCCTGAATAAATTGGTATTTTTTTCCTGTAACCTGGAATGCATTCCAATTACGTTTTTTAGCTTCATCTATATTTTTCTTTTTATCATCAAAAAATAAAATATCTTTTTCACTTCTTGCGGTAACGGTTTCAACAATTCTGTAAATTGGAGGGTAAGGTTTCTGCGCTCCAATATTAAAGCTAAGAAAGCGGTAATTAACCTTATCCATTGGTAGGTTTTCTTTTAGAAGAGTGTAGTCCATTTCACATAAATTAGATATAATGCCAATATCCACAGTTGTTTCTGTTACCCGGTTAAATATTTTTTTCATTTCTCCATACCAAGGGACATTTCTATGGAATTTTAAATAATAACCTTTAAATTCTTCAACAGAGCATTTACACCCAGATAAAGAAAGATATTCAGAAATTAATCTGTTTAGGTTTTTTCCTTCTGTTTTCCAAAATGCGTCTTCATTTATTAACGCATATAAGAAATCTTTATTATCAGGATTTAATCCATCAATTAAATCTCTTCTTGCGTCAAAAACTGTGTATTCTGATGAAGTATCATTAAATAGAATTGCCCCAGTCAAATAATATTAATTTTCTTTCTTCCATCTCCCTGTTATACCTCTCTTTCATTCCTTTCAAAGTTTTCTATAACTTCATTACATATCCCATAGTCTGCCATCTTTTTGATAGTTTCTTTAATTGTAGAATACAGAATAGGGTTGCATAACATTTTATCTATATATTTGTTAAATCCAGATTGTTTAGTACCGATAAGATCTCCAGCTCCTCTAAATTTAAGATCTTCAGCTGCTATTTTAAATCCATCTGTTGTAGTACAGAAAAATTCTAATCTTTCAGGAACTTCCCGGTAGGTATGTGTTATTTCATCAACACCGGTATTTAAGATACAATAGCCCTGCTCATTTCCTCGCCCTACTCTTCCACGAAGCTGGTGTAGCTGGCTTAATCCATACATATCTGCGTCGTATATCATAATGACTGATGCATTAGGAACATTAACACCTACTTCTACGATAGTTGTTGCAACAAGGATATTGATTTCATTATTTTTAAACGCTGTTAATGTAGCGTCTGCTTCTGATTTATTTGTTTTTCCTGTTACAATTCCTATCTTTACATCGGTATTTTTAAAGAAATCACATAAATCAGCGTATGCGTCCTTTACGGATACAACAGTATTTTTTTCAGATTCTTCTACATATTTACAAACTACATAGGCCTGTCTGCCGTTTCTTATTTCATTGTAAATAAATTTAAAGCTTCCGGCATTATTCTGAAATATCTGGGAACGTATTTCTTTTCTGCCATTTGGTAATGTATTGATATTATATACGTCTTTTAGACCGCCATATAATGTCTGTGCGAGGCTTCTTGGAATTGGTGTAGCTGACATTGAAATGGTATGGACGCCTACTTTAGCTTTCGATTCTAAAGCGATTCGCTGTTTTACTCCAAACTTATGCTCTTCATCAGTAACTATTAGGGCCAGGTTTTGGTATTCAACATTTTTTGAAAAAACACTGTGGGTACCTACAATAAAATCATAGTCCCCGTTATGGATTTCTTTTAATATTTTCTTTTTTTCTGCTGCTTTTAAGGAACCATTTAAAAATGCTGCTTTATATCCATACTTTTCAGAGTATATACGTAAATCGTTATAATGCTGTCTTGCAAGAACATTGGTTGGAGCCAGTAGTACAGACTGATATCCGCTGTCAGCAGCCATAAACATAGCTATATATGCTACAATGGTTTTTCCACATCCTACATCTCCCTGTATCAATGAATTAATTCTTTTTCCGATACGCATCTGTTCAGAAAATATATGGAATATGTGGTACTGATCATCTGTTAAATGATATGGTAAAGAGTCAATAAACTGATATGTGTGTTTTAATGTTTTCAACCCATATACGGATCCGGCAGAGGACGCTCGTGCTTCTAATTCAAGTTTTGATGCAAGATATAGTAAATCATTGTATAAAAACCTTAATCTTGCCTGTGCAATCTCATTTGTGCTTTTTGGAGAATGAATCATATAAAAAGCGTCCTTTAATGACAGTAATTTGACTGAATATTTTTCTATGCATCGTTTATCCATATTATAAATATTATCAAATAAATTAACTGCTATTTGTTCCTGTCTATCCTGTATCCTATGTTCAATTTCCTTTAATAAAGGCTCCGATAAAAAATCTGTTAAGTCACAACGCTGGAAACATTTATAACGGCATGCAGCCATATATTCATCAGATATTCCTGCAAATTTAGAATATACAGGATAAATACATTTATATTTGTCTAAGTCGTTAGTAAACAGCATAGGATTCGTGATTAAGTATCCATAAATTTCATGGTAATGCACTTTTCCACAACAATAGACATCCTGACCTATCCATTGACGATAAGTATCCTTTAAGTAATAAGCGCCAAACCAGTTTATAGATATAATATTTTCCGACACTTTATTAAATATTTTGGCTTTTAAAATATAAATATTCTTTACTCTGTCTTTTTCAAGCACAATACTTTTTAATACTCCTTCTATTCCAACTTCTTTTCCGTTTAAGCCTGGATTTATTAATGCGGGAGTACGAAAATCATAATATTTTCGAGGAAATAGATATAATATATCTTCAGCACAAAATATATTTTTCTTATTTAATTTTTTAATATGTGTTTCTGATAATTGTAATTCTTCTAAAGTCATATTAAATACCTTTTTATAAGTAAATATTATTTGTTGTAAGTGGACCTTGTTGGGTTCGAACCAACGACCGTCCGCTTATGAGGCGGATGCTCTTACCAGCTGAGCTAAAGGTCCTGATACCGTGGCAAATGCCACGGATTAAGAAGCCGGAACAAAATATTTTCCGGAGTGTAATTTTAAATAGTAGCAAAGTAAGGTATTTCTCTTTCTTGTGTCTTTATTGATTATGGCTTCCTGTAATGTGGTATATGAATCTATATATATATTTGTATACAGTCGGCTTCTTGTAATTGAGGTTGTCAACATATTTCTTGTTCTCATTGCAGAAGGATAATTTTTATGAATGCAGGTGTGCACTGCTGTGTACTCTGAACCTTGTGACTTATGAATGGTCATTGCATATGCAAGGGCTAGCTCATTTATTCTTTCCCAGTCATATTCTTCTATTATTGTGTTAAAAAATTCAACTTTCATGAATTTTCCTTCTTTTGTAGAATATATATCTTTTATAATCCCTATATCTCCATTAGATACTTCATTTTGGTTACGAAGCTGCATTACCATATCCCCTAAACGAAATATGATGCCGTTCTTCTCCAGTTCTGGTTTTGAAGCATTATAAGGATTTAAGATTTTCTGCAGAGCGGCGTTCATTTCTTTGACACCTGCTGTTCTTTCCCTTATTGGACACAGACAGCTGACATTATCCATTCCAAATATACTTACATCATGAATATAGTTTCTGATCATTTTGTTCTGCATATCTGCTGGAGAATCACACAGGAAAATTTTGAAATTATCATCTTCTGTTAAAGAAACAATACCTTTATTAATTTTTTCTGCATTTTCACAGATAGAGTTACCTTCATCCTGTCTATGCACAGTATTTAAGTGGAATACTTTGATAACATTGCTTTCTATGATGTCCTTTAACACTGAACCAGGACCTACGCTATGAAGCTGGTTGACATCCCCAATAAGAATTACTTTTGCCCCATCTTCAATGGATTTAAATAATTTGTCTGCAAGGTATGCATCTAACATGGATACTTCATCAATTATTATTAGCTTTTCCTCAATAAGTATATCTTCAGGTTCCTCATCCTCTCGAATTGCTAGACGTTTATGAATAGTCATTGCGTCATAACCGGTGCTTTCTTTTATTCTTCTTGCAGCCCTTCCGGTTGGTGCCATGAATAAAGACTGCTCCTTTTTATGGACCCGTTCCCATATAGAAGCTATAATTTTAACAATTGTAGTTTTTCCGGTACCGGGACCACCAGTAATAATACAAAAATTATTTTCTAATGAACCCTGTATTGCTTCTATTTGGGTTTCATCCAAATCAATCCCATATTCTCCTTCCTTATCATAAATTAAAGCGTTAATATGTGTATAAGCTTCTGGTTCAGTACTTGCAAGCCGAAGAATATTATTTGCAGTCCGCTCTTCCATTTCTAGTATTTCTGGTAAATAAATGTACTTTTCGGTATCACTAATTTTTTTATATCTAAGGGATTGTTCCTTTATCATTTCAATTGTGATAGTGTTAACAAATTCTTTGGTAACAGAAATATCATTTAAAAGAACCAATACTTTATTTCCAAACTTTTCTAAATCCATCCCTAAGCTGCCGTATTCTAACTCGTTATTTTTAAGAACCTGTCTGGCACAAGCTAAAACTCTCCGCTTATCGGTTGCAGGAATATTTTCTCGCTTTCCAATTTCATCTGCAATTTCAAATGTTATTCCTCTAAAACGGCACAGAATATATGGATTCTTTTTTATTTTTGATATGGTATAAATACCGTATTCTTTGTATGCTTTGTATCCAATAGATGATGGAATATGAAATTTTTGCAGATAACTGATAATTTCTTTGGCACATCTTGTTTCCGAATAAGACTTAATGATTTTTTCCAATTTATTTTCAGAAATACCTTTGATTTTTAAAATCTGATTTGGATCCTTGTCAAGAATTGCAAGTGTGTTTTCTCCAAATTCTTCATATATTTTGTTGGCTAATTTGGCTCCGATTCCTTTAATTGCGCCAGATGAAAGATAATTTAAAACTGCGTCCTTATCTTGTTCGAGCAATTCATTATAAGAAAATACCTGTAGCTGCTTTCCATATTTTTTATCCTTAATCCATTTTCCATTGATAACATATCTGAAATCAGATACATTTGGAAGATAATATCCCCTGCAGATAATATTTATATTATTTAATATATCGTTTTCATCAGAGACTATAAATTTTGCAACACCAAATCCATTTTCTTCATTTTGATATATTTTTGTACATATCTTTACTACATATGATGCCTGTGTACCAACTTCAGGTAATAAACATGACTTTTTACCTCTTTGTTTATCTGCTATTTCATTAAAGAAAATAAGTGCCTCTTCTTCTGAAGCTGATTTTTTATATACAGCATCATGGTATAATACAATATCAGCGCATTCCTTCCATGAATATACAATTTTATTTAATTCTATGTCATCAATACTTTTTATTGCATAGCAACTCATTAGGCAACTCCCATTTCTAAAGACATTAAATACTTCTTTAATTCTGAATTATTATAGGTTGCGTCGTTAGTTTCCTTGTTACAAAAATGTCTGAAACAAATATTTTTTGTGTTTCTATTGTTATATAAAACACGTATACAAGCTGCTATTGCCCGCTCACAATAGTATTCGCTGAATTCTCCAATGTGCTTAACACCAAATGTTTCAGGTGCTACAATGCCGGTCAACCATCTATAAGCTTCTTTTCTTTCAAAAATTCCGAACTCAATGATTTTTTCCAGATAATAATGAGCCTCATTTCTTAATGCTCTTAACTTCGCTCTGGCCGGAGTACTTATTAATTGAGTCCTTCCGTTGCTCATCTTTTTTACCCGGCAGTAACAATCGCAACCAGGATCCTCGCATACAAGTAACCATTCATCCTTATATTTATTTATCTTAATGCCTTCAGCATTGCGGTATATCATTTTTTTGCCGCAGTAAGGGCAGCTTATCATATTTTTGGCAGTTATATAATTTCCGGTAATGGTTTTAAAACTATTTTTATATTGAATCATACCTCTCTGATAGTGTTTTCCTTTGCTCATATATACTTTCCTTCTTTCTTATGTTTATAAAAATATGTGTTTTGCAAATAATATTTTATTATAATTAATTGTAACATTTTATAGACATATTGTCAAGAAGAATAAGAGAAGAGATAAGAGGACTGTTTCGAACTATTGTTCTGTTCACCGTGAACTTTTATATAGTTATATATAAAAAATTCCACTCTCGTTATTGAGAGTGGAGTCTTAATTTTATTAATAATTAATTATTTTCCATTTGGATATCGAAGGTGGAATTGAAATTTCTTTAGGAATTGGATCTCCTGAATGATAAAAGTTCAAATTTAAACAAGAATATAATTGTTCTATACTTTGTAAAACAATAACAATATCAGCAGATATTGCGTCAGTATTTTTAAATATGTATTGTAAATACTGCTGCATATACATACTGTTATCACAAATGATAACAGTTTCTTTTTGCTTTTCATATAACTGCAGAAATGAACTTAATAATTAATAGTTCCATTAAGAGTAATATTAGCATCCGTTGGAAGATAAATTATATAATCTCCCTGCGGATATGGTTTATTATTTTTCTTAAAAGGACCTGTAATAGAAGCAGAAGTACTATTAGTTTCTATAACTACAACTTTTCTATAGTTTAAAATTATTGGAACATTATTTTCTATATCATCATCTATATTAATATAGTATTTTAAAGTTCCATTGCTCGAAACAAAAGAAATACTCTCTATTGGTAAATTTTCTTTAGGAACAAATTTATTTATATATAAGTCATAAAAAAATAAAGATAGTATAGCTGCTATACAACAAGTAAATATAAATAAAATGACATTCATTCCTTGAAAAAAATAGATTATTTCATATATAAAATCTATTATTTTATCAAATATATTTTCAATTAACTTTACTATTTTAGTTTTCTTTTTAAATTCCCATTTAGAAATCAATTCTGAAAAATTATCTTTTTTTGCTAATGATAGGGTATTATATTTATAACAATCTTCTATAGCATATATATCATAAGCTGTAATAATAATATCAGCATTAATCAACTCGGAGTTCTGTAAAATATGGGATAAGTACCACGGCATAGAATTGCAGATATTGTTAACGACAATCAAGACATTTTCTTGTTTCTCATATTCTGTCAAAAACTCTCCCAGTATTTTTTGTATATTATAATCATTAGAAATATAGTTGGTATACCAAACGGCACTAATGAAAATTTTATCAAAACTTTCTAGTTGATTAAGGTTTTCAAATCCAACATTTTCTATTCCGCTTAATTTCTTTTTACCAGGACTAATCCAAATAACTTTTCCCTGATATTTTAAAATAATTTCTTCTATAATTTTTTTATCCCTTTTATTTAGAATTTTTCTTATCATGCAATTGTTCCTTAACTTTAATCACTTAATTATATGATGGGCAGATAATATATGTTTGATCATCTTTTTTGTATAAAAACAAATCATCAGCTTTTTCAAAAAGTAATAATTTATCTTGTGTATCAAATATTTCTACAGCATTTTTAAAGTGAGTAAGATATTCAAGATCATTTTTCTGAGACAGATTATTGAATCCTGTAAAATAAATATGTAAATTATCGCCTGCAATATACAATGTCTTTAGCTGGCTCTTTTCATTATATCCGGTTACTGAAAGAGGAGAAATAAATTCGGGCTTGCAAATGTCAGTATAATCAATATTTTTATTTTGTGTTTCCATTATATCTCCTTTAACAGTATCTTACCACATAACTTTCCAATGATACTGCTCTTGAGTATATAGGGATTATTATACATTCTGGAGTCAAATGAGTTTTCTCTGTTATCACCTAATACAAAATATGAGCCTTCGGGAACCATGAAAGTTTTATTGCAATTTGTTTCTACAGCAGGATTTAAATAGGATTCCTCGCATTGAGCGCCATTAATGTATACATATCCATTTTTGAATTCAATATTATCTCCAGGAATTCCAATAATTCTTTTACAAACTACTCTTTCGTCTGCTTCATCAGACTTAAAAAGTATGATATCTCCTCTTTGCGGTTCTTTTTTTACATAAGATAATTTATTTGCAAAAACTATTGAATTTGTCTTTATTGTTGGAGACATGGAAGATGAACCAACTTTCCCGGTATACATGATTCCAAAAAATATAACAAATAGTGCCAGAACAGGCAGGATATAAATACAAAATAAAGAAATAGAACTTTTATTCTTACTTTTCTTCATGTTCATCACTCACTTTCTTTTTTATTATATATAAAAGTGTAACATTTAGTAGACGTTTTGTCAATGCTAAAATAATTTTTATAACTTAATCATTGTTTGTTTTTTTTAATTGTTTTTGTATTTGTAACAGTTCTTGCAACAACTGATTTACTTTGGATGTTGCTCCTTGGTATTTTTTTTGAGGATGTTGGAGCAGGCTTATTTACATTTCTTTGGTTTGTAGGTCTTAGACATCTTCTGTCAGATGTTGTACTGCTATTCTTTTTAGCAGTATTTATATTTTTTCTCTTATGGCTTCGCTTTTTCATTCTGTTCATTGAAGCCTTTTTCTTTTGTATAAAGATAACTGTAACAGCAATAATAAGTATTCCATATGGAATAAACTTTGCAATTTGATTCATATTAATGCCGGTTTGTTTTTTTTCTAAAAGCCTTGTAACAATTGCTTCATATGTTGATTCATTTCCGGCATCGTCTATTGCAACAATTGATATTAAATTTTCTCCTTCATGCAAAGGATAAGTATGTGTAAAAGTCCCATCAGCATTAATTTTTACTTCTGTGTTATTGATAAATAAAAAACTGCTCTCCTGTACAGTACCGTTCAATTCTATGAAATTATTATAGGTTTCAGCTCCGTCATAATTGTTTTGTATCATTAATGTTGGCGCAATTGTATCATGAATGACTGTTTTTGTTGTAGAGAACATATTATTTTCGTGATCTATCAAATATACGGTAATTATGTTCTCTCCATCCTGGAGCATAATTTCTTTTGTGTGCTTTCCGGGATCTAATTGGTTATCTGATGATGATAAATTATTATTTACATATGTTTGTACGCCATAAATATCATTTAATGTAAGATAGCAAGGAATGGAATCTTCATTTGTATATTCAATATTATTAAAAGATACAGAGGCATCAGGCTTTTGAGGAATATTTAATGTAATTTGTTTTCCGGCGTCAGCAATACCAGCGGATTCTGCTGGGACTATAGATACTGTAATCTGAGAAATTGAGTTATCCAGTGGGTATTCTACATATTTATTATCCCGTTCTGTTACGGAATAAATAACTTCATGTGTTTTTGTATTTATGATATCTATATTGATATTTCCTACCGTTTCATCCTTCCATTCAATTACAATATTATTATCTTTAAAGTAAGTTTTTAAATCAACAATGTCTCGTGCTACTTTAATGGTGCTGGATATTCTTTCTGCTGTATCCCTTGATGCAGATACAGACACAGATATGGTTCCAATTTCTACCAAGTCTTCGCTATCTATGGTTTCCACATGAACTTTATAATTTCCTGCTTTGCAATTGTTCACGGTAACCGAAAGAGTAGATTCTCCTTCCGTATTGGTTCCCTCTGCTAATTGCTCATTTTGTTTTCCGAGTATGGTTACTTTATAAGGCCTTGTATCAGGCAGTGTAATGTTAAACTGACATATGTTATAATCTTTCTCCAAAGATATTGTTAAATCCTTTGTGGCTGCAGCAATGTTTATAGGAGAAATCCATATGAGTGAAATAATACATAGCGTTATTAAAATAATATAAGTTTTTGCCATTTTAGTATGTTTCATGTATGCTCTTTCCTCTCTGATTATGCTATGAAAACATAATACACCAATTATCTGACAAAATCAAATAATAAGGAAAAATTTAACAGCATATATAATATTCTAATTGATGTTTATTGGTTAATTTCTCATTGAAGTAAGAAAAAATATATATTATACTAAAAATACAATATTTTCTATTTTAGTATAATAAGGTGGTAATAGTTATAATGAGAACAGAACAACAAAAACAATATGCAAAAAAAGTAGGTAAAAGAATCGCATATGCTAGAAAAGCTGCCAATTTGTCGCAGGTTGATTTTGGTATAGAATTAGCGAAAAGAGTTCATCGGAGTAAGCCTTATACATTTACTACAATATCAGCATGGGAGGTAGGTCGTAGGGTATGTCCTTCTCAACTTATTAATGATATAGCACAATTATGTAATGTTGACCGTTCTTATCTTTTATGCTTGTCTGACGCTCCTGATAAAGCAGAGGAATCATTACCATCATCGTCAAGTGATCCGACGATATGTATTAAAAGTAGTTCTCTTTCAGAATATAATGGTAAACCGGTTTATTTGTGTTTTGAAGGTTACGAAAGAGAAGATTGTTGGGCGATTGTAGATGACGCCAAACAAAGGTTTATTGGTCTGTTTGGAGTTTTAAATTATGGAACATGGATTGATGATATAAAAATATACCCATACACTCCTTATTATAAAATTTCTGATGATTTGGAAAACCTTAAAAAACTGAATGTAAGTAATATTGATAATATTAAAATGTGTTATGTGGTATTGACAACCAATTCTGATAAAATGCGTGATCTATATAATGGCTGGTATGAAATAGATCATGAATATAGAATTTTAAAAAATAAAAAGGGATTTATTTTAAATCTAGAAGACATTGGAATTACATATAATGCATATGTAAATTATGTTAGTGATGAGTAATTAGGTTAACTGCTACACTAATTTAATTAATTGTGCATTCTTTATTAATTGAATTGGAATTCATGAATTTTTGAATTAATTAGGAAATTTGGGTATTTGATTAATCAAGTACCCTTTTATTTTTCTCTTGTCTGCTAGTGTACCAGTTTACCTACAAGATAATATAGAACCATTTTTTTAGTGGAAAGATTTTTTGTGAAGATATGCAAATACATTTTCCGTAATATTAGGTATTCAGAAAATGTAACGGCTGCCGATTTGGCTCTCTGTGGCGGCGTTTTCTGTATATGTGGTATATTTACGCTTCCACTGTTTCACTATCCTAAATGGCCGGATAAACTGCACCATTTTTGATTTTATGATTCCTTTGTATCTTTGGTTTTATAATGATTGATAATTTCAAATAATTTATCATATCCATATTCGATTTTGATTGTTCCATTTTCTATTTCTTGCCTTATAGAATTTATAATATTCTCAGAGTACATGGTTACTCCATCGGCAAATCCTCTATAATATCTTGCTTCTATATCTTCTCTTTTATATCCTGCCATATTTTTCTCCTTAATTTTTCGATTATTCATTAATTATGACACTAATAAGTTCAGTTTTATCTTCTTTTGTCATATAATTTATATTTTTTTTTATAAGTTTCTTTATTACTTTTATATCATCTTCTTTCCTGTTCTTTTGCGGTTGATTTAAAAGATATTCTGTTGTAGTTTCCAATGCTTTTGCAATTTTTATAAGATTTTCATTATTAGGAATACGGGTCCCGTGAACATAATGAGATATTGCTGATTCTGTGATTCCAGAAGCCTGTGCCAAATTCTTTTGTGTCAATTTTTTTTCTGAAAGTAGGTTAATAATATTGTTTGAAATATTTTTTTTCATTAACTCTCCACCTTTCATTACTCTTTTTTTAAATTTTCTGTCGCTTTTTCTTCACTAGACCAGTATCTACCATCTATGTCAATTTTATCAATTTCATATAGTGTTAAATCTCGAATATCTTTTCTCATAATAGTTGCAAACATTGTTCCTTGATCTACTATATACCATACTTTATCACAAGGAAGTAGAAATACTGAATTTTTCATAGATTGATTTATTTTAAAATCGTCTTCTTCATCCATATTTTTCTGTTGTAACCATTTAATTTCTGCCTTAATTGCTTCTTCCTCAGATTTAAAATACTGAGCTGCGTGTTCGCTAAATGTTTTTCCTTTTCCCTCCCAGTCAGATGATAAAAATAATTTCGCCATACCTTCTATAGTAGCCGTTTCAATTCTTATTTTTTCAAAATTGTTCATATTTTTTCCTCCTCATATTGATTAAAATATTTGCCATAATAAGTTATCATTATTATAGCACATAATTATAACTTCGCATATAATTAATTACAATTATTATAATATTTGTTTGTTATATTACAACAAACTATATGTAATTGAAAGGACCCCATATCAGTAATTAATATGAGGTCTTTTCATAGGTCTTAATATGAGGTTAAGAAGTAGGCATAATTAGTGATGTTTCTTTTTTCTGATTACAGTGTAAGTTGTTACTGCACCTAATGCCAGGACAATTACTGCAATTAATAACCACAACTTTGTAGTATCTCCCGTTTTGGGTGTACTTTCTGGTTTGTCTTTTACAATAGTCGTTGTATCGTCAGATGATTTGTGTGGCTTTCCATAATAGGTACCGTTCAACTCCACCTTATTTTTTAATTTTGTTCCTACTTTTATATTGGATGGAACAGAAACGTGGTAAGTAATATCTGAAGTATTTTCAAATTTTCCTGGTACGGTTCCAAATTTAAATGTGAACCCTGTTACATATTCACCGGCACTTAATCCTAAATCGCTTACATTTAATGTAGTGCTTGTATCTGTAGACACAGAATCAGTCCATAACCTTTCTTCTTTGTTTTTGTTTGTTCTGTAATATACAGAGTAAGTGAGACTATCTGAATAAGTTCCTGTGTTAATGCTCACTAATGCTGTTGATTCGGGCAGAGTATCCGTAAGTGTAAAATCATCCATTGGCAGATAAGCATCATTTCTTATTGTAACAAATTTGTATTCAGCATTCTGTCCCATTATTGCAAACTCAGGGCCTTCCTTATCAACAGTTATTGTTACATCCGGATCGGGTTCATCTTCAATGTTAACAGAAAAATACCTGATATCATCTGTATATCCATCTTTAGGAACTTCAATATCAAATTTATCCTTATTTATCAGATATCCTTCCGGAGCTTTGATTTCCTGTACATAATAGGAAAATCCAACCGGTAAGAGTGTTTCAAAGGTAATTTCTCCATTCTCATCTGTCACAGAGTTTTCCAATAATGTTCCTTTTTTGACAATAACATCGTTTGAGTGTGATGTAATGTTTTCTGCTGCATAAAGACCAATTTCTGCACCTGATACAGGTATTTCCGGAGATTTAGAGTTTGTTTTTTTAATGCTTATTACAGCCATTTGAGCAGGATTATGTACTGCTTTATCTTGGCATGACGCATAAACAATAGGTGTTTGATCATCTGCATAAGATAACCAGAATTCAATAGGTTCTTCGCTTATCTTATATCCGTCTACACCGGCTGTTTCAACAATTTCATAATGGCCAAGATACATTTCGTTCCAATTTACATTTCCTTTACTATCACTATATTCTGTTGCTGTTTTCTCAATTGTTTTAACATTTTCATTTACAATATCTCCAGCTCTATAGACTGTAAAACTGCCATCAGGATATAAGATATCCGATTTGGCGTAAATTGTAAATTCCGCACCTTCCAAGTTATCAACATTGTAACCGAATATAGATTTTATAAGATTATTTAATTTATCCTGCCATGTCCAGTCTTCAAGAAAATCTCCGGTTTTTAACAAATGTACTTCGCCAACTACCCAGTCGTTTGTTATCTGAACATATAAAGCTTCAGGAATGGAAGTATCTGAATATTTACCATAAGTTTCACTCTCAGGGTCATTATCGCAATCAAGAATAGCGTTGGGAATGCTGAAAGTCACCAATGTATTATCATCGATAGATGCATCAACTTTTCCGTTGCCCTTAAAAGTAGTTCTGATAATGGATCTTAAATAGTTCTCCGGGGCCATTTTTTCCTGTAATTTATATGTTACTTCAGGAGTTAATCCATGTATGGTATATCCGCTGTTGTTTGCATTTTTGGTAACCCATGTATTAATCACATTTCCTTCAGTGTCTGTAACCTGTAAAATACCATTATTTAATTCATGCATTGTCCTGTCATCGTCTAATTCGATTGTAACAACACTTTCTGCATTCTTAATGATACCTCCACGATATACAACACCAATCTGGTCATTATATTTTTGTGATTCAAAATCAATATGGATTACTGCGTTTGTAGCATAGCAGCCGGCAGGAGGATTAATTTCTTTAACATAGTACTTTCCGACAGGAAGGTCTGTCTCAAAATAAACATATCCATCACTTTGAGTGTTACCCGTTTCAATTAAAGTATCTGCCTTTATAATTGGTTCATTACTTGTAATTACATAAATATCCTCTTTGGCATATAATCCAAACGTAGCGCCTTCTCCATTATACAGACGGTGTTCTCCGTCTACCATTAATTTCTTTACACCAATTCTTAATGATGTATAAATCTCTTCATCATCTCTATCTTCTACTGGAATGGGGGGCTCTCCCGGTTCATCCGGAGTGGTTTCTCCTCTTGCCACTACAGTATTATATAGGATTGTGCCCTCATCGCTTTCTTTTACAGTATAGTTATAATAAATATCCTTCGTTTCTCCAACTGCAAGGCTTCCGATATCAATAATAGCTCCCTTATTATTTCCAATAAAGGTATTTACACAATCCCCATTGTCACTCTTTATTTCAGGCATATCTGTATTAAGGCTTTTCTCGTCAAATAAGCCGTCCAATAAGAGTTCCTGCAAAGAAACATGCTGTAAATCAATATTACCGGTGTTTTTTACAGTAATATGATATTGAACAACATCCCCTGCATGGAATGTTTTTCCGTTTGTTACAGATTTTGTAACATCAATAGAAGGTTTATATATATATACTTCTTCTTTATCATCATCCGTTGATGGCGGCAAATCTATGATATATACTTTTTCATCGTCTTCGTCAGAAACTTCTTTGTCCACTTTATTACCGGTATTATCGGTTATTGTAGCAATACCCTTTGCTGTAACGATATTATCAATGGTATCTTTGCTGCCTTCCGGAACGGTATAACTGTATCTTCTTACTACAGATTGTCCTACAGAAAGGTTTCCAATCTCTGCATCCAGGTCGTTCATCCAGTCAAGATTATTATTTCCTAAACTATCTTCCAGATTAACGTCCTTTAAATCAACATTGCCGTCATTTGTAACAATAATTTCGTATGTTACATCTTCTCCATAGTAATAAGTGCTCTTTCCTACTACTTTTTTTGTAACGCTGATGTGAGGAGTGTCGGATTCGTGGTCCGTAATGATAATCTCTTCTTCGTCATCATCTTCCACTTCTGTTGTCGTTGTTGTTTTATTTCCGTCTTTATCAGTCTCAATAATATCGGCCTTACCATTAGCTGTTACGATATTCTGGATTTTTGTATCTGTTTCAGTCTTTTCGGGTATCGTATATTGGTATTTAAATACAATCTCTCCGCCTACAGGTAATGAAGGAATGGAAACCCTGTTGTTTTTCATTACAATGTTTTTTAAATCTGTTCCATCCGAATTACTGCTGACTGAATCTGAAACAGTAGTTCCAGAGGTAGTTGAAGAAACAATTTCAACAAAATCGCCCTTTAAACTGTCATTTAAAATCACATCGTAAAGAGGCAGGGAACCGGTATTTTTAACAGTAATGTAATAATCAACCACATCTCCTGCTTTATGTACATAGCTTCCATTAAAATCATCATATGACAATGACTTTGTTACATCAATCGCCGGAATATTTGGCTGTCCACCATAACCAATAACAGTAACCTTGTTGTCAATAATCTTTTCTGAAAAGTCATCCGGTATTTTGTAAGAGAAGTACAGATTGGCATTCTCATTGCTTTCCAGAAGATTAATAGTAACATTTCCACCCTTTCCTGTAATTTTTTCTGTAACGTCTGAATACATGAATACCAGGTCCGAAGTAGATACTTCCTTTGATGTAAAATAGTCATCTACATTTACATTATACATTGTATATTCAGAAGGATTAATTACAGTTACATGGTATGTAATGGTATCTCCGGGTGTATAAGTCTTTTTGTCAGCTTCTTTTAATATGGCAATTTTGTCTCCTACAACAACGATTTTTTCATCGTCGTTGTCATATACCGTTTTTGATGGAATATTATTTTCTTCATCCGGAACAGATATTCCTTTTGCCGTTACAGTATTGTTGAAGCTTCTACCTTCCGCAGTGCTTTCTGGTATTTTATAATAGTATTTAATGGAATATGTCTCATTAATATCTAATTCGGGTATGACTGAAATATTGATTCCATTAATACTGTTAGCACTTATTGATAAATCGGTAATAGAGTCATTTGCAATTTCAGATGTTTCAGTCTCCTCTGCACCATTTTTGTATAAGCATCCTTGTCCGATTCCGGTAAATATAAGACCATCTTCCATAAAATCATCCAATGCGACATCTGTTAATTTTACATTTCCTGTATTGGTTACATTTACTGTATAAGTAATAGTTTCCCCTGCATGATAAGCCTTCTTATCAGCTGTTTTAGTGACATCAATGGAAGGATCATTATCTAATGGAGCAGGAGGCGTATCTTTTGGAGGCTGTAAATTTATTTTCTGCCTGTTATTGGTAAATGTCAGTGATTTATCAATATACTGTGTCCAATCATTGTCAACAGGTTCAAATGAAACATATTGGATGCTGTCAGCACCTTCTACCCTTGTATAGCCGGTAGGAGCTTTTACTTCTGTGACCATATATTCCCCATAAGGTAGTCCTTTAATAATAGCTTTTCCATCGTCGTCTGTTACAAAAACAGCATTTAC
The DNA here is from genome assembly GCA_910574745.1 of Lachnospiraceae bacterium. Lineage (GTDB taxonomy): Bacteria > Bacillota > Clostridia > Lachnospirales > Lachnospiraceae > UBA2882. The sequence goes on from CAJTCE010000002.1 coordinate 233,454, forward strand.
AGAAACACTGTTTTCTGTAGTGATTTCAGCTCTTTCAGCATCTATTTTAATTCCTTTTAATTCATTGTTGTCCGTCGAATAATTGTTAGAAACGTCCGTTTTGTTTTCATCATCATAATCCATATTATCATCTTCATATACAGATAAATCTAAATCTGATAATTTTTTATACTGTGTTGACGATTCTCCTCTTTGAAGAGTGATAAGGTCTCCTTTTTTATATATAATGACACCTTCTCTGTCTTTTATGTCTTCTGCTGCCTGTATAATATACCAAGCTCCAGGGAGATTCTTTTCTGTATAAGTTATGGATTCAATAATTTTTCCACTGGAATCATATGTAACTTCTGCTACTTCTCCGGATTTTGTAATTTCCAAACGGCCTTTTTGTGCTGTATTATTAAATACATTATCCAGAACATCATTATCTGCGTTATTAGATACACGGATGGTTTTATCTGCTGTATTGAATTCTGAAGGGACTGTCACATCATATGATTTTCTGTCAGCATCAATAGATGATTCGCTGACTGTTGAGGCATTAATCCAGTCTCCAAAATAACCAGATGGTGTTTTTGTTTCAACAATTTTAAAATGTCCCTTATTTATATCAGAATAAATAAGCCAGTCTGTAGACAAATAGGTATCAGAATCTTCGTTGTAAATAACTTGTATCAAATTATCTGTTAGATCAGGTCCATATACTCCATACCGGCCTTCTGTTGTCTCAAAATAATAAGGCCTGTAATTTGAAAAATCGTCTTTATTTCCAGTTCCGACATATTCATAAACAGTAAAAACAGCGTCCGTTAAGATACTTCCTGTTACGTCGTCTGTTTTGATAAGGTCAACCATAACACGATTAGGATCGTTTGTGAATATTCCACTTACTTTATATGCATCCTGATTTGTCTTGTAATCCAGAAGAGAATAGCCTTTTATAGCTTCTTCTCGAATTTCATATTGCAAAGTATTTCCATCTTCGTCATAATAGATTAAAGGCGCTTCTTTTACCTGGTTTCGTTTTGTAAACCGTGCAAGGTAGTCAGTTCCGGAATCAGCATTTTCTTTTGCAACGATGATGTCTCCACCATCTCTTGTATAATTTAATCTGTGCAGGCTAAATGTAACAGATTCGCCTTCTGCTCCTGTTACAGTCCATAATTTTGTTGTTCCAGAATATTCGTCGTCTCTTCCACCTGGATTCTGTGCGTCAATAACCCCATATTTTAAGTAAGGTGTTGTTGTTCTTACAGAGCGAGTCTGCCCCGATAATGTACCGTTTTGAATTTTATAATCCAGTTTACATCCTCCGGCCGCATCATTGTTTGTTTCATAAAACAAAGTTTTTCCATAATCTGAATATCTATATTCATCCTTTAATCTTACATTAATTGTTCTTGTAATGGTATTGGATGTACCAGTACTGTTTCCATTAGCATTATTTTTGGAATCACTATCTCCAATGTCCCATGTAACAGAGTTATTTTCTGTATTGATGGTTCCGTTGTCAGATGCGCTGACAATTTCCCATTTATCTGATACGTAATCTGTAAGGGTACGGTTTGTTGCGTAGGTGTATGATCCTGAAGCAGTTGCGTTGTCAAATAATTGTTTAAAAGTATTGCTGGTATATCCATTTTCGGCTGATAAAGTGGCACAATTATTGGTAATATAGTTTCTTAAATATAAAGTGTTATTATTAACACTATCACCGTAATTTCCAGAAGCCCCAACATAAATTCCAGAAATATTAACTGAATCTGCATATGAAGTAAGTCTAAGACCTCTAGCCCATTCATCTGCAGTTGTATTGTTAGCTCCGTTTTGAATAGATGATGCTGTTATATCATTTCCTATTCCAAGGTCTGATGCTAAGCCGTCAGTAATAAAAAATACTACGACAGGGACATTTTCATATGCAGTCCCCTCTCGTGAGGTAGTTAAATAATAGGCAAGTTGGAGAGGTGGGTAATAAGCTGTCATTCCTCCGGCATTTGTTGTCATTTTTCCTAATAATGCAGATTTTTCAGTTGATATATTTCTAAAATTGGTAAAATTTGTGATACCATATTGTGAAAAATCAACAGTGCTTGTCTCAGGAGTTGCTTTTCTTGTAATGCTGCTTGGCCCAATATTATATTCTAATTTTCCTGTAATACTTGAAAGTCCCGGATCATTTTGTCTATTGATTTTTCCATCATATCTGTATGATGAATATTCATCTCCAAATTTGTAAAATGCCACACGAGAATGTAAAGCAGCTGGTTTATCTGTATCAGAAAGTTTTGCTACTTCATTTTGGTCATATGCTTCGATACTATCTAAAATATGCCTGGATAAATCGATTTCAGCATCTATTCGTCCAAAGCATCCGTCGGAATATTGGTGACAATGCATAATATAGGTTTCATGAGCTGCATTTTCAAATTCTGCATAATGGCCAATATGTGTTCCGCTTTCGTTATAGTGGTAGTTCCATAATCCATCTGTACTGCTAAAACCAAGTGTAGCGGAGTTTAAATAGTAATAGTGGTCTTTTATAAATTCTATCCCATTATAATTTCCTGTTTCAATACATCTTCCATACATAAAAGCATCCAGATGGAATTTTGCGGTTCCCAGTTGGTAATAATGGTTGTTATTAAGGCATGTAGATTGTCCGCTTAACCAACTTCCAACTAATTCGTTATATTGGAAATCGAGGCATACACTGTCAGAACGATCTACGATGATAATATAATCAATAGGGGAATATACCCTATATGCGGTATCCTGTTCTGTAATTGTAATAGTTGCCAGACCATCCTCAATGTTTGTCCATTTAGCGCTTTTATTAATTGTTGCACCTGGTTCTGTTTCTGATACGTTTGTCCAGTTATGGCTTCCGGATGTCGATACAGGATATGTATCTGCTGCACTTACTTCTAAACTGCAGGTGGCCAGTGATATAAAAATTATTACTGAGACAATTGCCTTTTTAAATAATTCCTGGATTTTTCTTTTCATTTTTTAGTCTCCTCTCCTGTGTTAGGTGTTATAAATTGATTATGTTCAATTAAGTATGTTTCTAATAACTGTACGGACATATTGTATTTCATATCTTCAAATTGTGTATTTTTGTCCATTGTAAGTTGTTCATTTACTTCATCATCTGTAGGATAAATATCTTCAATTTGAATAATAGTATTCATGATGTAACGCTGCAGTATCCATCTTTTAACCGTCTGATCTATATAATCATTTATGTCTATTCCATACATTAATTGCACATATTCAGCTGCTGAACTACATGCATTTCGTTCTGCAATAGCAGTTAATTCTGACATAAGATATTCGGCATTTTTATCGTATAATTGCTGGTCATATGAAAGCAGTTCGGAGTTATCTGTTACAACATCCATTAAAGCTGCTGCCTTTTGGAAATTTAATATTGTTTCGTTATATTTGTTTACACTGTCCTGGGCCAGTTTTTCTAATTCTTCAAAAGAAGAGACATTATCAAAGTGTGAAGTTACATATTCATCTGTTGCCTCCGGTATTTCTCCTTCATCAGCAATATTTGTAAGAATTTCATTTATATATGAATCAGTATCTTTTAATTCTGGTTCATGGTACAAAACAGTTAAATCTTTGTATTCTGAAAGACGTATGTATTCGTCTTCGTAAATAACATCCAAGGAGTCAGATGCTGTATTGTTTTTGTTTTCGATTAAGCCAGATGAGCTTATAGTATTTTCGGGTTGTTTTTCTTTGTAGTTTTCGTTTGTAGACTTTTGATTGGTACAAGCACATAGAGTTAATAATGCTATGAGCAGTAATCCATAAAAAAAAGATTTTTTCATAATATCTCTCCTTAAATTATACTTTAAAAACATAATACACCTTTTATATGATGCAATCAAACCATTTTTATTATTTTTATCTAAATATCTATTTAAACAATCTGGTAATAGTAGAAGTGTTGTTAGCAATCAATGCCGTGTTCTTGATGCCATTTTGTATGGCAGAGGTCGCACCATGTAATCAGATTATCAGGATCATCTGTTCCACCTTGTTCTATAGGTTTTTTATGATGTAAGTGTAATATACATGATATTTTACTTCTCCTGTGCAATGACCAGAAAACGGTCTGTTTTCCCGTAACAAGTTGATAATACCAGAGTTCGCTTATTATCACTTAACTCTATTCCTGTTTCATATAGCTTATTTTCATCAATAGCAGTTTTATAATTATGATAGCTCTCCGTGGTATCAAAGTAGATATCATATGCAATGTCATCTGCTTCGGCAATATATACTGCAATAATTGAATATTCTTTAATACCATAAAAAGTATATATTTTAATAACCGGATGTTCTCTATAATAGGTATAAGATTTGTATTTATGTAGACCATTGAACATGGAACCATCTTTCATGTTATGTCCATATATTATGGTGGATAAATCTGTAAAACGCCCATCATTTCTATAATCCATAAAAATGCATCCTGATTTGCTTTTGTTCTTATAAAAATCCATTGATAAGTAATATTCGTTATCGGATGTCTTTACAACAGGATAATTAATCATGGAATTTTCTATTTTTATCCAACCTATGATTTCTGGGTTTATAAGCGATAATGCATATAGGTCTACAAAATCTGATTCATTTGTAGCTTCAGTATTGGTATATTGTTGGATAAGTTCTTTATATTCATTGCGGGCTGTCTTATATTCCTTTATATATCTGATTAAAAAGAATGCTGCGGTTCCTATCATAATAATCATGATAATATAAAAAATGGTGTCTTTTATAATCTCTTTTTTCATAATAAATTCTTCCTGTAATGTTAATAATCAACACAGTATTGACATGGAAAGTAAGATTGTGATGCAGCTGAAGTATCACTGTACGCATAACCTTCAAAATTACCTTCATTTATTCCTGGGCATGTACTGTCTTTGTGATAATACATATCGGATGTCAATAAAAAGCGGTTTGTTCTTTTTACTTCTGCACCTGCCATTGCGTATATGTTTATGGTTTTTAAACCATTCTGTGTTTGACTACCTTGTAAAAAACCAAGTATAGTTGGTCCTTCCAATGCCCGTTGCCAATCCTCTCCTTTTATTTCTGGAATTTCAAAAGTATATTGCATACCATACTTATCTAAAGTGTTATTATATTCATTAATATAATATTCGAGATCACTCTGGGTTTTGTTTGTGATTATATTTGCCTTGTGTGTGTAGAATGCTTTTTTATTTTCTTCTGTTGAAACATCAAGAAAATTCAGTTCCTCCGGAGCTTTAAAATATTCCCACACAGAATTTGGATCTCCGGATTTGTATTCGCCTGTTTCCTGGTTTGTTATGGATATTTGGTTATTTAAATAATATCTGATAAAATAAGTTCCTTGTCCGGAACCAGATGGTACTTCTACTGTCTCTCCCCATGTATTTAATGTTGTTGTTATGGGTGTAATAACTTTATACCCAGTTGAGTCTACTGTGATATCAAGATAACGAATGTAATAACCTCCATTATCAATTAGACAGATTGCCGGTACTTGAAATGGAATAGTATCTTCTACGGTAGTATTTTTAGCATTAAAACTAAGAGTAAGGGATTTATAAAATGCATTAAATGCGTTTTCCCTCTTTTTTTCTGTTGTAAAAACGCCTTCATCCTCGTAATCTGTTACTGTTTTCATTGCATCTTCACATGCTGCTGTAATATAAGAAGTATATTTTGTTTCTATGATGCTGCCATATTCATTCAAACTTGTCCTATAATTTAAGATTGCAAAAATGCATAAAAAACCGATAAAGAAAAATAATATGTATTCTGAAAATTTCATGACATTCTCCTTACTGTGCTACATTTCCTACATGTCCACCATAAGTAGTTAATATTTTTTTCCCGTTACCAGTGGAAGATATAAAACTTAATATTTTAGTGCCAAAAGTATCGGATTCATTTTGTATAGTAACCTGAAGATAATCTCCATTATTCATTTTGTACTTATTATTTACGCTATATGCCGATTCTGATGTTTCTGTATAAAAAAGAACTGCTTCTATTTCATCTTTGAAGAAGTCATTATATACTACATCATATTCTCCGGTAAAAACGCCTTCATCATTATATCTTGGAACCACGACACGCTTAGAATGTGTGATGGATATGTTGTAAATAATTTCTGTATTATCAAGTTGTTCGATCATCTTTAGATAATTTTGTGTGCTTATATACCCGGTGCTTCTTGATTCGTTTACGAATTCCTGAACACAATCATCTACATATGTCTGTACAGAATTATCCAGTTTTTGTGATATAACTAAAGTTGGCATATAGAATAAAAAAAGCATACCCAATATTATAACTGCGATTTTTGAAAAATCTTCCATTATTCTTATTCCCCACTTAATTTTGTTTTGTGTAAATAATTTTTGCGATACCATTGTCCGTGCTGCTTACATACTCTCTTTTATATGTATTACCTGTCAGGTCAATGTCTTTTGGACCTTTGATATGCTGCTTTAACATATTAATAATTTCTGGTGTTAAATCCGTGCCATCTAATCGGATTGTTATCTCATTATCTGATGAAAGAATTTCGTACCATACTTCTGATTGTGTTAAAGAGGAAGGGCGTTCAACTCCTTCGTGGTTAAAAACATTAGTATGTTCCATTCTCTTATCCATTGTATAATCAGAAAATGATATTGCAGCATTTGATAATTTAAATAGCAGGAATATTGCTGCCATAGAGACAACAACATATCCTACTACTTCTAAAAATCTGTTTATTTCTTCCATGATATTATTGTTTTGTAAATGTGATTCCAATGATGGCATCTGTATTGGAATCCCTTTCTACTTTTCCAATAAACATAGAAGATGGATTAATATAATTTGCATCACTTTTTTTCTTCGCATCTATCGCTGAAGTGGATACTTCATTTAAACTGGCATCCCTGTTATAGTATGTAGTATTGGAACCAATGACTACACAAATATATAATTCGTCTTTTGCATGTTTTTTAATTACATTTACCACTTCACTTCCAGATACAGTTACAGCATCGTATTGGGTATATTCTGACTCCATCAGAGAATTATTCATTTCATTTGTTTTGGAAATGGCAAGTTGTGCATTATCAGCCTGCGAGGTATATGCTGAATATACAAATGAAATCAGTAATAAGGCTAATGAAATACCTCCTACAATTAAAAGTGCCTTTGATATGGTTTCTCCCATTTTTAAATTCCTCCTTAATATAAATGATCATGTTAATTTTGTTGTTTATATTGTTTTTATAATACTGTGTAATCAAGTAATGACATCATTTCCATACTGTATCTCACAAATGGTACCATTAACTGCATTATGATAAGGTATGCTAATGGTACGAAACATAAGATTTTGGCAAGAGATGATTTATTATCCATTACTTTTTTATTGTCAAGTTGTCTTTTTTGAATATAGTAAGCTCTATCTGTGTCGATTTCATCAAAAGCTTCTTTTACGCCAACAGCATCAACAGATAGTAATTTATCACAAAATCTTCTGAAAGCCGGATAGGTTTCTTTTGCTTTCATATTACTCATTGCTGATTCTTCCCCTCTTTCCAGTTCAAGGATGCATTCCTGTATAGATGTTTTAAAACAGTATGAAAAGCGTTCCATCCACTCGAGAATAGTGTTTATTGTAACTCCCTCATTGTTCATCAAAATTAAAATAATAGTTTCAAACTGATTTACTTCATCAGCCATAGACTGTGAAAATATTTTTTTTCTGTAAAGAAGTATCCAGTATGGAATATAATATCCTGTAATTGCTGCTACCAATGATATTAGAAGAAAATAATATTTGTAATATACTTTTTGATATTCAGTTATTCGTTTTATTACTACAGAAGAAATCATGTCAGCATAGGTTTCATCGGTAATTTCTGTTGTTTGTGAAATTTCTTTTGTTAAATTTTCCTGCGATTGAAGTTTGCTGTTTCGCTTTTCTTTAACCATCATTTGAGTAATTTCTTGCATAGATTTTCTATATTCTGGAGAAGGCAGAATAGATGTTGTATAGGATGTTGTAAAATCCGTTAACAAAGTTGCTCTCTCTCGACTGTTAGATATAAAGAATAAGATGTTCACCGTGAACAAAATTATAATGCCGTAGATAACACGCTTTAATAAAAATTGTTTTGGTGTAATTTCGTCTCCTATTAACTTTAAAGAATCTCCAATTCTTTGGTTTTTTGTATAATTCCTATTGATCTCTTTGTTTAGTAATGCAGAGATAAAAGGGATAGTTGCCAATTTTTCAATTAATATGTGTTTCTTTTTTTCTTCTTTTCTTGAGTTTTTTAATGCCTGCAATAATTGATAACATATTATTGTAATAGGTATTAATAAAATTGTTACTATAGTGCCTGCTAATCCCTTGTACCATGATGTGATTTCCGGAATATTGGAAGTTACCCATATTTCTGTCGGTTTCAATAAAAATATGGGAAATAATGCAACAAATATCTGACCAGAAAATTTATAATCATTTTCCTCCTTTTTCAATATATCAATATCTAGTTCTTCCTTAAGGTAGTTAAGACTTTTTAAAAAATTACTTTTTTCTTTTGTATCTTCCCCATATTCCATAACTGAACTTCCGATTGCAACAAATGTTGTAAAAAATCGGTTAGGAGAATTGTCCGAATAATTACTTGCTGCTATTTTTACATCTGAAGATGAAAAAATTTCATAAAATTTTGTTGCATGTAAGGCTATTTCCTTTGGCAGATGATCAAGGGTATTGTATACTGCCTGGTCAGGACATGGACAATCGTGATAATAATGCCTTACATCTGATATAAAATCACCAAATTGCTTAAGTAATTTATACTCCATATTTTCATATTGTTTATTGATATATTCTGAGAATAATATATAAGTCATTGTTATTCCTATCAGCATATATAATAAATCAAATCCTGTAATAATGTTAAATGTAATAATTGCAATAAAACATAATATTGCCAATATAAAAGAGTTTAGCATTATTTTGGTAGATTTTTTAACGATTGCTATATGATCTGCTGGATAAATCATTTCTATTCTTTTAGTAACTTTTGAATAATAATTTTTTATACCAGGAGTTTTACTAAATATGTTAGTAAAAATTCTTAAGTAATCCTTTTTTCCATTTCCATAATTAATGGTCCTTAATGCCTTACTTTTTCTTTTATTTTTCTTAATTATCACTATGTAGATAGTGCTAGTAATGATAAAAACCAACAAAAGAAATATTGATAACATTTTTTGTGTTATAGATATTCCAAAAAGAGAAAAACTTATTATCATCAATCTCTATCTCCCTTCTTTGAAATATTAGAAATCCTCTTCATGTCACTTTCAAATTTTTCAATTTGTTTATCATCAAGAACTTTTTTGATTTCATTTATTGTTTTGTCAGATGGGAGATTTAATAAAACATATTTTCCATCTTTATATGTACACAATTCTCTAACAGTAAAAAGTTCTCTATCTGTTACACGTTTATAGTATTCATTTTCGTTTTTTAGTGTAGCTTCTTGAAGCTGTTTTTCGGTCATGTCCTTGGTGTTTGTTTGTGGATAGTCTCTCAAGTACATAGGAATTACTTCGTTAATGTGTGCAATATATCTATGTCCCTTTGTGTTTTCCATGTGACAATCAATATTAATTGCTTCTGCTACAATTTCCTCTGCTGCTTTTTCCGATGAATATCCACCTGCTGCCAGCAGACTATCACGGATGGCATAAATAAGAGATTTTGTGGTTTTTGCATGATGCGTAAAGAATGATTGTCTTGAACCTACATTAGCGGTTTGAACCATCCAGCTAGCAGCTTCTGCCGTTGCCACTTCTCCAATTATATTTATATAAGCATTGGTCTTTTTAGTTAAGTCCAAAGAATCCTGTATTGGAACAGAATCTGTCTCTTGGAAGTTTACAATGTTATATTCTGGATATGTATATTGTAAATTTAATTCATTTGAAGTTTCAATCAGACGAATTGGACAGGATTTATCAATATATCTGATAAATGCTTTTAGCCCAGTCGTTTTACCGGTGCCCATGCTGCCCGTAATTCCAATGTTCCGATATCCTTTTACGGCCCATTTCATTAATGTGATGGGTATATCGTTATTTGGATCACTAAATAGTTCTTCTGGTTTGCTTGATGGTGATGAATCAAACTTACGAATAAAAAATGCATAAGAACTTGCCAAAGGCGGCCTGACAACTACTATACGTGAACCATCCATCATAGTAGTAATGATACGTCCCGATCGCTTGGATAATACTTCCCTTGCATTGTGCTTGCATATATTTTGGCATACACGAACTAATTCTTCTTGTGAACCAAAACTTAAAAAAGAAAGATGAATATTATTGCCTTTATACATAACCCATATTGACTCATAAGTGAATGGCAGGTTTCTCATATTGATACCTTTGATGTCGTATGCTCCTTTCGGTACCCCATTTACTCCTGCATCGATTTCGTCCAAAGTAGAATCGATTAATACGTCAACAGCACCAAATCCTTTGTATTGTGAAAAGATACGCTGGCATACTATCCTTAGTTTGTCATCATAAGTCAAGTCTACATCTGACATAACATAAGCATATACCCTGTCTATATCTGATGATGTAATTTCATATCCGACGTTCCCATTTTTATCTTTTTTGGGCTGGTCTAACTGAAACTCATCAATTATTGCTCCAAAAGCATTTCTTCCAAACCCTTTTAGGTTGGAATATACAGACAATAGTATTTCAAACTTATCCCGTGCAGAAAGTCTATTTATGTCGTTAAAAGAAATAATTTCATCTATGGTATTTTCATTAATCTTGCAGGCTGGACCCGTAATAATATTTCTAATAGATGCTATTAAAAAGCGCTTTGCAGAATGATTTCCATAAGCAGCCTCTTTTAATGCCTTTCGATGTTCTTCTTTTTTTCGTTCTTCTTTCATTAATTCTTCTCTTGAAAGGTTCATTTCTTTTAGATCCATCCGCACTGTCTGGGCAAAAGATTTTGAAACGCTATCAATTAAAAAGTCAAAAGAACCCATTTCATGTGTGTCCAAATCTTCTTCTGAGTATTTAGAAATGCTTTTAAAGTAATAAAAAATTACTCCTCCTATAATAAGGATAATGGATACAATGACAATATAATTTAATAAAACTTGAAGCGTAGCGTTCATGGCATTCTCCTTCTGGCCGTCTTTGTGTTTCTAATTGATAAAATGCTATTAAAGATTTTTTTTCAATTTTCTGCAGGCTTTTTTTTGATTGCTGTATTGGTCTGTTTCACAACCGGCTTTTTAGCTGAAGCCGATTGTTTTGAACTACCAGTAGTTGTCCCTTTTTTTGTAGCTGATTGAGAAACTGTTGGTTTGGTCACAGTTCTTTTAGTGGGTTGTTTTACACTTGTGTTATTGGCCGGCTTTTCTTTTTTCCCTTCAATACCATTTTTAGACGAAGTATTTGTAATTTGTGTTTTTTCTGTTTGTGACACGACTTTTTTAACGGCTGCAGGCTGTTTTTTTTCTGTTACTGCACTTGAGGTGCTTTTCTTTTTCATATTATCGCTCAATGTATTTTTATTAACTGATGCGGTGGATCCTGCATTTTTAGATGTTCTTTTTTCTGCTGCTCTTTTTGCATTTTCTTTTCGGTCATAATTTACAAGCATATTAATGAGTTCGTCTTTTCTGCTTTTTGATTTATATGTTAGTTGTCGTTCATCACAGAAAACTTTTAACTGTGCAATTGTCATTTCGGCATATTTTGGTTTTTGCACTTTATTTGTAGTCTCCTGTAATCTGGCAGCTGTTGTAGATTTTTTTTGTTTTGGCTGTTGTTTTGTGTTTGTTTTATTTACAGAATTAGAAGATTTTACGGGTTTTGATTCTTTTTTATCGTTAAATTCTGTATCTGAATCTTCGTTTTCTGCAATATAAGGTGTAATTCCTCCAAAAGCAGCAGATGGTGTCTTGACAGTGCTTTCATTGTATGTGGTAACTTTTACCTTTTTTCTGAAAAATAACCCTCGTGTTACGGTTTTTTCTTCCACGTTTTCAGGTAATAGTTTTTTAAGTTCATCCTGTTGGTGGTTTTCTTGTATCGAGGGAATAGAATCTTCTTCAATACTGCGTTCAGGCATATTACCAATAAGTGCGTCGCAGAACCTGTTGATAGAGTTGATAAAATCAAAATTATCATCAAATGGTTCTGATTTTTCATTGTTCATGATAAATGTTAATACATCATGCCCAATGTATGCATTTTTTAGATCAGCATTGTGTTTTAAAGTAAATGCTGGGATATCATATTGCTTTGACAAATATCTATCCGAATATGGGGAGTTGTTTTCGTAGTCACATACTAATATATAAGCATTTTTTTTGTTTACTGCAGGAATTGTTTTTTTCTTACCTTGTGGAACACATACAATGATTTTATCTGACATTTTAAATAATGTTTTTTGTAGTTTTGTATTTTCCGGGATAAAGCAAAAAACAAAATCATAATTTTTTTGTGCTGCTTCAAATAAAACCTTTAAATCTTCTTCTTTGCTAAGTAATTCACTTTCCAAAGATGTTTTGTTACTATGGTTTGCAATATCAAGAACATAGCCATTGGAATTTAATGTCTGTAAGCAACATGTATCAAAGTGTTCCTTTTCAATTCTTTCAGACTCTACTCTTGACATAAGGGCGTCGATGCCGGAATCAATATAGACATTACCTAAAGGGGAAATTTCTGCAGCATTTATTTTCTTCCCAACGAGTATATCCTCAATAGAGATGTCCGATTTGTTATATAAAGATATAACAAGGACACTCCTTTTTTTTAAAGCTGTTAGTGCAGAAACTACAGAAATTGCCTGTAATGTTTCTGTTTGACTTTTTCCAATAAAACCTACTACCATTTTTCTGCCTCCTATACCTTGGTGTATTTAGAAACGGTCTTATATTCTGTATTTGTTAATTTAGAAATTATTTTCGATAATACTCTGCGATATTCTTTACTCAGAGCAGTATATTTTTGATGCCCATTCACTGCTAATGCTTGTCCTAAAGAAGCATCTTTTTCTTCGTAGGGGAAAGAGTAAACGTCTTCAACATTTATGGATGTATTTGAAGAAAAATCATTGAGGATTTTTTCCTCTGAAATTTTTCCGTTTAATTTATCTCTTAAAACCAGATCTGCAGTTGCTTCTAATCCCTTTAGCCGGTTTATAATGTTTTTTTTATATCTCGGCTCAAAGTTTGATACAATTGTGATATAATCTGAAAGCTTCATGATATGCCCATATATTTGCATACCATGATTGACTATTACAAAGTCATATTTCTCGCTTACCTTAGGAGATATATCTCTTTTTTTTAAAAATGTGACATCTCCTTGTTGCACGACTTCACTATCATCTGTATCATCAGGACGTTTTAAGCAATCATATAAGTCCGACATATAGGAATTATCAATTACCATAACGCTTTTTCCCATTGAATTAAGGATAGACGCCAAGTAATAAGCAAAATCTCCTTTTTCAACACCTATAATAGATAAGATGTATGTATTTTTTTCTATAGATTGAAACATTTTTTATTCTTCCCCCTGTTCTTCATAGTTTTCGTCTACTACTGATTCGTCATTTGTAATCAGATTACCTTCTTCGTCATACTCTGAGATTGTGGAATCATCATTTAAAGGCTCATCTTCTGTATCTTTTGATGTTAAAACACTGGCTTGCGCTGTATCTGTAAGTCCATGGCCTGTTGCTGTTGCTGCTAATTGTTCTGGGGTAAGACCTGTTAATCGTTGTTCCAGATCTAATCTTGCTGTTAGATTTAATGTCTGCTGTGCGATTTCTAAAATATTAGGGTCAGTATTTAGTAAATCAATGGTTTCACTTCTTACAGGATATGTAGGAATGGCTTCATCCTGAATAGAAGGTTCAATATATCTTGTTGTATAAATTCTGGTTCCGGATATGGTATATGCATCAATAGTGGCGGATGCCAATCTTAATATTTCTTCTTCACTTAAAGTAATATAAAAGATAGATTCATCTAAATGTAAAGTACGTATTGTTTTTTTACTTAATACAAGATAATCTTCCCCGTTTGGAAACATAATACGTATATCAATGCAGTCTGATTCTTTTTGATCTGTCATAAGATTCGCAACACTTATTTCATATTCTCTGGTATCGTTGCTGATTTCCTCTTTTGTTGCCATATTTGTCATGACTGGTGTCCCCGCCATGATATTGACCGTTGCTGTAAGGGGAAGAGATTCTGATGTAATATAGTAACTTGAATCAAGTCCGGTATAAACAGCCTGTTCCATGACGTTTGAATCAATATCTATAATGTCGCCACATCTGATATCAACTTCTGCCACAAGACAGTATCTTTTATTTGATTCCAGATTATATTCAGCTTCAATTGCTTGATTTTTATATTCTCCTGCTTTTAAGACAAATATAATAATTGCTCCTATAGCGATAAATAAACATGTTCCTAACACAATGGCAAATTTTGTTAAAAATTTTTTATTTTTCATAATTATTTCTCCATTTAGAGCCGGTATGGAAAAGAAACCATACCGGCCTGTTTTTTAATTATTGGACACTGATAATTTCTCCAAATGTCTTTTTCTGTTCGTCAACTTTTTTCCGAATTCTTACGGTTACTGTAGATCCAACAATAGGCATTTTCCTTATCTGTGGAGTTGAACAAAATACCTGATATCCATGTTTCTTAAGTTCTACAAAATATCCTTCATCGGTTATCATGGATACTTTTCCGGCACATACATCTCCAACAGAGAAAGAATTGTAATATGTTTCCTGCGGATTTTTTTTCAGTGCTTTAACACTTGCTTTGATTTTGAAATGTTTAAGTCCTGTTTCCTGTCCACGATTTACTCTTTTTAATACTACAGATTCAACCTGCTGAATTAAAATCTGGATTTTTTCTCCTATTGAATATTCTTCCCTGCAGTCTCCTAAACGATTGTAAGATAATTCTTCCTGGGGTATGTATGTTTCAGCACCGCCTGCTTCCACGAATATTCCATTTGAATTAACACCTGTGATAGTGGCATTTACGGCTGTACCTGCTTTAAGTCTGGGAGTGTCACTTTCATTTCGTGATCCGTAATTTATATTGGCAATGCATGACATGGCATGAATTCTGGACGCATATGCAATTCCTTCAGATTCTTTTACCCTGAATACCATAAAGTCTACAGGCATTCCAATTCTTTTTGATAACAGTACCGGCAGACCTCCTTTTATTCCCATCTCTTCTTTGGCATATTTTTCAGGGTCATTCATACCTAACATCATAGATGCGGGAATTAGAACGGAAAAATATTTGAAAGGTTTAACATTTGCCTGCGAGTTATAGATTCCATTGTATTCTATCTCTGCCATTGTAATGTTTGCCCTTTCAAAAACAGCGATAAGAGTTCCTTTTAAGATGACAGGCCTTCCGGATCTGGTTGAAAATGCAGCCTGTGCAAGTGTCTCATATTCCTGCTTTCTGATGTCTTTTTCAGTAATGACTTTTTCACCCATTTCTACGGTTTCTACATAAAAATCATTACGATAGATTCCTTTTTTCATGTTTTCGGTTGCCCGTTTTACTTTGCGCCCTCGAAATACATCCGTGTCAGAAGCAATATATGTTCTTCTTGTACGTTCACCGTGAACATCTTCTTCATCTTCTGTAAATTCTTCTTCTACAATTTCTTCTGTATCTTCTGTAGTTGAATCATCTTTTTCTTCTTCGCCGTCTGATTCATTTTCCAGAGCAGAAGATAATTCTGTACCAGTGATCACATCATCAATGTCAAAATCAACTTCACCAGTCTGTTCACGTACTTCTGCTTCGGCTTCTTCCTCAGAAAGCCCTTCTTTTTCCATTTTCATTTGTTTTGCCAGTTCGTCCATTTCTGATAATGGCTGCTCTTTTTTCTTTTCGGTTTCTTTTTTGGCTCTTTTTACAGTCCTTTTTGGTGCTTTTTCTGCATCAACTGTTTTTTGTTCGATTTTTTTTACATCTTCAGTTTCTTTTTTTGCTCTTGGCATTTAAAACCCTCCTTTTGATAATAAATAGCCATGTACGAAACACCACATTCATTATTTATGTAGGTTTGTGAGGTATGGCAAACCTCTTTATAACTTTTTTGCTTTATAGAAACAATCATTTCTTATAGGCCTTTAACTTATTCCAAAAGAGCTGATTGCTGTCTATCGTTTAAATTTATTGTTTGTAAAAACTGTGGTTACCAATTTTTACTGAAAATTCATGTGTTCCCCAATTGCTTATAGGGTCCTCGTTCAACATATAACAATTTCTAAAATACAGAACATCTGTTTCGAGAATAGATAAATTTCCTTTTAGTACTTCCTGCGCTACCCATAACATTTCAGGAGATGGATTCATGGTTTGTATAATATTGGCAGTAGAAAATTGCGATTTATCTAAAACATTTTCGCTTATTGTGTTTGGATAAAGAGAAGAATTTTTTCTGTTTTTAACTACTTCTGCTACTGCTATCCATCCGTTTATTCCTTCTCCACCAGCTTCAGCACATATTGTTTGTGCAAGTAATTTAATATCTTCTTGACTGGGTAATTCACACTGAGTGCTGTCTAAAAAACATAATACACCAATTTCACTGTTCAAGTCAATGTTTTTAGTTATTTTGAGATTACTACACCACTTTCTGTATATTTTAAAAGGAGCTTGCGATATAACAACAGTTCCTTTAGATGATGAGCAATGGATAAAATATCCATTTCCCAAATATATTCCTACATGATTTGTAGTTTCTCCGTTATTGAAAAATCCAAGGTCTCCAGGTTCTAGTTCATCATAACTACATGGAGTTAAAAAGTCTTGTGAGAGCATTTCAGATGTTGAACTCATTTTTTTTGTATATTTTTCTTCAAAACCTGCTGCCATAAATGCCCACTGTACATATCCAGAACAATCTAGACCTTTTTGTTTTCCAGATGAACCTATACTCCACCATGAAGTGTCATATTCTCCGGATGAAGCTTTACCACCCCATTCATATGGAACTCTTCCAAGCAAAGAAATAGCATTTTGTAATAATGAAAACTGTGACTGATCTAATTTGAGATTATTTATTAATGATACTATTTCTGGGGATAAACTCTCCTCAAGTGAAATTTTTAGCATTAAATTTTGTGATACATTATTATTTTGTATCGAGCTATTTAATATTCCTATAATTTGTTCAACTCTCTCTTTTGATTTTTCATCATAATTTAAATTTAATATGGAAAATAAATCATTAATGCTAATAATTTCCATGTTTATGATTCCATATTTAGTTTTTTTTGATTTTGGTATGATTTCTTTTTGTCCAGTTATTTTATATCCTTCTAAATCATTTCCTTCGTATGTGTTAATTGTAAGTGGTTCATATATGTAAAATGAACCGGTTTTTTCATAAATGTTGTCAGCCTTTTCGATGTATTTATCTTGTTTTATGGGTTCATATTCCTGTATGCTATTTTCACTTATACTCACTTTAAGAAAATTAATATTTGATAATCTCTTTTCTGTATCTGGCATCATTTCTCTTGCAGCAATATATCCTGCTATATAAGAAATGTAATCAGCATCAGAAAAAGGGTTTCCATTTTCATAAAATGATTCCATTGTCAATTCATAATCATATTTATTATCTGCTATTTCCTTTTTTGTTTCTTTAATTGCCGTCTCGTAATTTTGTTCAAAGACATTTGAAAGTAGTTCAGAAGCAGATAGTATATTACTTTTTAATTTTTCGTTATCTTCTGTAGTGATACTGTTTGCATATACAGAATTAATTTGTATATTAAATATCATAATGAATGTAAGTATAATAGATAGTTCCTTTTTAATTTTGAGCATTTTTATTTCTCCTCGTTTTACGTAATGTACCATCTTTGTTGTATACGCCTAATAATTCTCCGGTTTCTTTATTTATAATTTCATAATGTCCGTCCGGATGTATTCGTTTTATTTTTGTTATTTTTTTCTTTAAGAGTTTATTGTTGTTTTGTTCACTGTGAACATTTTTTCCCTTAATACGCTGTTTCATTTCTTCTGCTTTTTTTCTGATTTTTTCTGCTTCTTCCTTTCTTGAATTTTCTTGTTTGTCTTTGTCCTGCTTCCATAGAGGATAATTATCATTTGGATTTAATTTTGTTGAATTGTCACTATTATACATAGGGTGGTTTTGGAAAAAGTATTTTTTTAGTTTTGCAGGATGTCTTCCGGAAACAATAATAATAAGCTCGTCGCTGCTTAACGAATTCTTTATTTCATCAGGATTCATTAAAAATCGTTTTCCTAAACCTTCCGTCAATTGATAATTTGGATGTATTTTAAATAAATCAAAGGAAGATTCTGTATATCGTTTGTTTTTCATAAAGATTGTTTGTGTTCCTAAGTCTTTAGAAAAGTAGTCTGCAGTTCCTTGGTCGTTTGTGGCAAGTAGCATTTTTATAGAACAACCACCCATGATAGAATTTGCTATATTTTCTCCATACATTTCTATTAATTGTCCTAAATCCTGTAATATAATTGCAATACTGATTCCTCTGGAACGTACAGTAGCTATTTTCTTTTCAAATCCCTCAATAGCACCCGTTGAGAAAAATTCGTCCAATACAATATTTACGGGAACTGGAAGAGACATTCCTGTTTCTACTCTATCATCTGCATCTTCTACAAGATTAATAAATAATAAAGAAAAGAACATGGTAGCAATAAAATTAAATGTATCATCTTGGTCTGGAATAATAACGTAATAAATGCATTTTTGTTTTCCAGGAGCTAATAAATCAATATCATCATATCCAACTATATTTTGTATAATTGGATTACTTAAAATACCAAGACGGATACCAAGACCTGATATTGTGTTTCCACGGAAGTTATCACTACCGTTTGCAAATTTAATATAAGGGTCATATGCAGGATGGTCTTTTGGAAGTACGCCAAATATGTTTTCCAGTTCTGATTCTGGTTTAGTAATGATATTTGAATAAGCATACCCAAGTGTCTTTTTTTCTTCTGGTATAGTGTCAGAATAAATAACGTATGTTAATGCGGCAAGCAAAAGGTTATATTCGGGATCTGCATATGGATCATTTTTCTTTCCATCTGTTGTGTTTCGTATAATAGTTTTGGCAAGCTGCATAATACGTGATATATCTTTTCCGACATATCTTAAAAGGCTACAAGAATCTGAATGTATTAAACCTTGTGGAGTTAAGTTTAATACTTTGGTTAAATATCCTTCATCTTTTGCTTGTTTTGCTGTCTCTGCGTAAATTGCTCCTTTAGAATCTGTTATGACGCAAGATTCTCCTCTTCTGATACATTGGAATACTTTATTAATTACATATGCTGCTGATTTACCACAACCAGGAGAACCAACGACTAATAAATTTTTATTTAAACCTTTTAGGTCATTCCTTAAGGAAACAAGTTTGTCATTTTCTTCTTTATACATTCCTAATATGTCATCTTTTATTCTGTTTATATCCTTTTTTGTGTTGAAGGTTTGGTAGAACTCTTCTGGAGCTTTATTTATCCAGTGCGCTGTTCCATATGTTCCGGTTTTAGACATATCATAATCTCGTTCTTCATCATGTGAAGAATTTTTGTATATAACTTGACAAATTGCCCATGATACAAAATTAAATAAAAAAAATAAAATTAATATTAGCGGAGACATTGCTAACATTATTTTTACAGTTCCTGAAAATCCTTTATTTGGGAATAAAAAACCAGATAATTTATAAGATAATCGACACGCCAGTATAAGTGACGCAATTAAAATATATATAAGTATTTTTTTATTCTTTTTATATGTTAAATAAAAACCAGAAATTGCATCTCCGAAAACTGTATTTCCAAATTTGTCATGTAATGAATTTACAATTGATGCTATTTTTGAATTAAAATCACTTATATTTTCATCATTATATTTCGCTTGTCCTAAATCGTCCGAAATTAATACATCATTCTCATCTGACTTTTTTTTATTTTTTTTGTCGGGGTTTATCCAACCTGCCCCTATTTGTTCACGGTGCACATTTTTTTTATCCATATTGTTTCTCCCATTCTTCAAAAAATTGTATAAAACTTACAGTTTCTATTTTCGCTATTTTTTCTCCTTCATATATAGTAAGTGGAACTATCATGGGGAGTTGTTCGTCAAAACAATATATTTTGAATTTTTTCTCATTTTTTTCTAATTCTGCACGCCTTAAAAATAGTTTTAACTTTGATATATCAGGAATGCAAAATAATATAATATATTCTTGCTTTTGATTGTCATAGGCGTCGCAAGCTATATCAAAAAAATCTGAATTTGTATTTTCTCCATTTGTGAAAAACATATATTTCATTAATTCTTTCCAATTTTGGTAAGACATAATTTCAATCATATGTTTTCCGTAATTGTTATATGGAAGTACATACATATGTTTATATGTAAAATCAACATTTAATAAAATTGTTTGATTATTTTTCTTCTTTTTTCCGTATTCATTTCTAATAATACGTATAAATGTTTCTGCTTTATATGCAAAAAATATTGATGAGTCCACATTTTTATCCTCGGAGTTAGAGTATATTGATAAATATTTTTTTGATGCAACTTTATTTACATGCCATCTTATCTTTTCTTCTCCAGATTGTGTCCACTCAATTAAAGCATCTCCTATATTGTACACACAAAATACTTCTCCACCGGCAAACAATACTCCGATTAATCTTGTATTACGGGTTTGACCATTAATTTCATCTGATATTTTTATTGGTTTCCATTTTTTTATTTCAATACTGGAATAATAACAAGCTGAATCAACGTCAATTTCCTCATCTGTCCTTAAATCTGGTTTTTCTTCTTTACAGGTTCTAACATTTGCTTTATACATTAAAATAAAAATTTCAGAAGCACGCATGGCACGCATTGATTTATTTATTCCCATACTTTTATCAACTACATATTTACGTTGCAAGCTAATTTCATCTTGGTATATTTTTCCGTAGTTTGGCGGCATATATGGAAGATATAATTGAGAATTTTTATTGTAATTTTTTAGTACGATATATTTTCTGTTTTCTCTCTTTTTTATTTCTATAATTTTTTCTTTTTCTAATTCCCTGGCTTTTCTTAATATTAACCTTTTTCCATCTTCCCATAATTCAAATGTTGAGTATGGTATAACCCCACACGATAAAAGTAATTTAACGATTTCTCTTCTTTGACCTTTTTTATAATTTCCTAAATTATTCATATTTCCCCAATCATCCTATACTTGGTCTTTTCTAAAATTTTAAAAACTATTAATTTCAGTGCTTAAACACAATTTAAAACGGTGCTTTTTCGATATTTTAATGAAACTGGATAAAGCACCGTTTTAAATCAATTACATATATTGAATTTCAGGTATATCTGTATCTAATCCATAATCCAATAATGCAATTTGAAATGTGTCAGGCAAATCGTATTCACTAACTGCTGCAGCAAGCTCATAGGAATCTACAATAATAATGTACTGATACAAATTCATTTTTCTGGCCTGCTTGGATTCATTTGCCTTAGCAGAAGAAATTAACATAGGAATAGATGCAAATGAATTTTCTTCAATGGTTGCCAATTGAAAATATTGATTGTCTCTTATCAGACCTAAGTGAAAAGGAAGAGAAACAAATTCAATGTTATCTATATCCTCACAAATATTTAATGCTACCCACAGTGCAGAAATAATCTTTTTATCAGGATTTTTATTCGTTCTTAAGCAGACATTTTTATCTTTGTCATAAATGTATCCTTGTCTCCGGAGAGATTCGATGTAATAATTAAAGCTACTCATACATTGATCCCTGTATTTTGTGTTTGTTTCCATTTTTTCAATTTCATCTTTGTAAGCAATCTGAAAAAGCTGGTTTTTTGAGACGCTTCCAAACTTTTGAATAAAATTAAAAATACGCTCCTGTTCAATTTTTTGCATAATTAGTCTCCTTTCATAAATGGAATTTTTATAATCTCTCTATTTCGAAGGAATATCCTTTGAAAACAAATAATAATGTAGCAAAAATATACAATAGATAGTTACTATTAAATCTTTCCAATTTGTTCACGGTGAACAAATCATTTTTGATTGTCTAACTCGCTTAGCCTGCGTTTCTCTGCAAACTTTCGTAGAAGATTAGGATCTGTAGTAAAGGTTTCAACTTCAAATTCGCTTGCTTCTATATGGAGCTTAATCCTATCCCTATTTGTAATTAACAGACAGTCTCCACGATTGAACTGTTGAATGCGAATTAATTCATCTTCAGACAAATCAATGTAATTAGATACACGTTCAGCTTCCTTATCTTTCAGCTTTAATAGTATCTTTATATCTGTATTACCAATAATAGCAGGTCCAAATTCATTGTTTAAAAAATCGAAAATATCTTGAGTTGAAACAATAGCAGCACCACCATATCCACGTATTATCTTAAGCAGGTTCTGTACCTGTTCAGCACATGCCCTATTTCTCATCATGATCCATACTTCGTCCAGATAGATAGAGTCAAAGTAAAGCCTTGAAGATTTAACCATATCATACATAAGGTCAAATGCAATATACATAATAGCTGCCAACATTTGTTTTCCAACAATATCTTTATCAACATCAAAGGCAATTGTTCTTTGGGATAAATCTACATTTGTATCTCCATTAAAATTTTTAAATATACCTGTAATAAAAGGAAGCAGAAGAGGTGTTAAACGTCTTAATTGCGGACATTTAGACATACGCTCATATAAATCCTCTATATGTGGCATCTTTTTAATTTGTTTAGTTCTTTTGTTTATATAAATGCTGTTGTTATCATCTGTAATTCCATAGTCATGATATAACTCAACAATGATAGAATTTAAGTAATTTAACTCTACGGTTGATATATCTTCTCCATCTTTAAGAAGCAATGTAATAAACACTGATAAAGTATTAACCTTTTTAGACAAAAGACTTGGTTTAACGTCGCTTATATCTTCTACAAGATTTCTGTCTATTGCTTCTTCGGGATGTATTTCCATAATATTAATGCAACTTTCACAGCCAGGGTGCAATTTAATATAACTGCCACCCATCTGCATAATACCTTTATAATATTCATGAGCCTTTACAGGCAAAAGATAGAAAGTCCTTATCCCTATCATGGATTGTCTGGTACCCATACACTGTTCTGTAAATGTTTTGCCGGCACCGGATGTCCCGATCATAAGAATATTTGCATTTGTATATCTTTCAGTATTGTAATTGTTTAGTGCAACAATTGACCCATTTTCTAGGTTTTTTCCAATAACAATTGATGCTCTGGTTTCGTCAAATAATTCATAGGATGTATAATTATAAGTAAAGGCACAGGAAGAAGTTGTCATATTCTGACGAGTTCTTCTGTAAATGGATTTATCAAGATTACAAAGTGGCATAGTGGAAAAAAAGTATGTTTCTGCATCCTTATAACATTCTTCAAGAAATACATTATGTGACTCTAAATCTTTTAAAATCGTTTTCCTTTTTTGTCTTACTGCATCCAAACTATCTCCACGTATGGTTATTATAATGTTTGTATAGAACATATCATCGCCGGATTCTAATGAATTTAAAATATAATTCCTGTTTTGCAGTCCACTCATCATTTCTTTATATTTTTCCGGATTTCTAGTTTCTTGCCTGCTTGCACTTACCCGAGTAAAACGTGCTGTAGTTTTTAAACGGGAAATGGATGATTCCCTGGATGTTTTTCTAAAATAAAGGTCAATATCTATTCCGTTTCCATAAGAAAGATTATCTATCCATGCGCCATAAACATCTTCCGGATATCCGTCAGATGTTAATGCCAAAAAAGTAAAATATGTTCCATCTAATAAAACAGCGTCGATATAAGAATTGTCATATCCTCTGGGAGCAATATAGCTTTTTTCGTCTATTCCCTTTTGAATATTTTCGGGGATGCCGTCATTATATTGCTTTGCATCTGCGTTAATCCTTACATATCTAAGGTTTACTGTTTCTTTATACATTGATTTTCTATTAAAGAATCTATAAAGTACATCAATATTAAAAGTGTTATCGTTTTCATGACGCAAGACGAGATTGCCGATTTCTGAGAACCGGATAGCTATGTAATTTGCAGTTGACATCATATCTTCATATATCTCGTTTAAATCGGAGGAGTTTCCTTCATATTGGTAAATAACATAAAATTTTTTTGTATGAGATTTTTGTTTTGCAAGATTTTCGATGTAAATCATAAAACGCTTGATGCAGGATTTTAGTTTTTCGTTTGTTTCTTTACTGTACTGGATTTTTAAATTATCTAATAAACAAATCATGTTAGTAGATTCTGTAACAGCCTTAACCTGCACAATGGCAGGAGAAATTCGGAAAAAAGCTTTATAGCTTTCTATGATCCGATTTCTTTCCTTGTTTGACTTTTGGTAATAATTAACGGGAATGACCTCTAGTATCTTTACAACTCGGTTGTCTGTTGTTAAAATCATTCCTCCTATAAATTTTTTGATGGGTATAATATCTTGTGAAAATCCTTCCCTAAAATAGCCTTTTCTTTTTTCGTTTTCCGCTATTTCTTCTTTTGTTATTGTTCGTTCCAAAAAGGTTCTTGCATATTCAGTTGCCTGACCAACAATATTTGTATTTAGCTGAGTGTTATTTTTGGATTTTTTCTCTAATGATTTCGATTGCTTTTTCAAGATAACTTTGCCGTTGGTTGATTTTGCTCGTGGAATTAAATTCTGTTGTTTTTTCATAGTATTTTTTTGAACGCTCATCTTTAATGCTCCTTAAGTGTAAAATACATTTTGATTTATGATGCAAAAAAGTTGTGTATATAACCCGTGAAAGGCTCCTGTTTTTATATCCCTTTAGGCATAGAAAAAAGAGAGTAGCAGTAATAACTCCTATAGCTATCAATTTTACTTTTAAAACAAAATTTATTTGAGTAATTGGATAACAAAAAATTATCGTACTTATAATGGCATCAATCCACTGTATATAAGGAATATTGAACAGTGTACCTTCTTTGAACTCATTTTTGGGAATATGACATATATTTAATGGAACTTCTTGTTTTTCTGCCATGTCACGCCTCCTTAATATGTTTAAAAAAAATAATACACCAATTTAATAAAAAAGTAAAGAAAAAGCCATTCTTATAAAAGAACGGCTTTAAATATTGTAATTAAAAAATATGTAATTATTGTTTTAGTGATACATTATCAACTCGTGTTTTGCAATTTATAATATCGACAGTAACTATAATGTCCATTTGTTCACCGTGAACATTACAGGTGTATATCATATTGCACAAATTTTCCGTGATATTGTAACTGGAAAAAGTATCCGAAAGGGCATTCTCTATGCAATAATGGGTACATGCAAAATCAAGCATTAGAGTTAATGTTTCACTGTTGTTTGAATTGTTGTAAATTGAATCTTCAAACATGCTACCAGTAACGGAAAGATAATAACACATGTTGTAATAATCGATATTAATATCTGATTCCATATAATTTTCAAAATAATGTACATTACCTTCTGCATCTATATTAGTATTCTCATCCAATAATTTTATTTCATCCGTATATTTTTCATATTCAGTGTCCATAGCAGCTTGTAGAATATTGTGAGCGTCTTCTTCCGTAAACATTGTTGTATTTGAAGATATTGAGTTTAAATTATTAGATGATACAGTAACTTTCTCTACATTATTTATTTGAGTACTATCAGAGATAGACGGTAATTGTTCGTTTGTCGTATTATTTTTTGACTCTTGTCTTTGAAAAATAAATAAGGCAATCATTATAGAAACAATAATCAGAAAAAAAATACAAAATATAATAATTCTTTTTTTCATTCAGATAATCCTCCATTTGTTTAGTAGGCAACATACCCTGGTCTTCCAACTATTTGTGTAACATCTCCCCAATTAACATAAAACACATTTCCACCAACATTAACACTAAAGATACCTGGTTTGTGCCCCCATACAGAATATGAACCAAAGAAGTAATAGCAGTCTCCAATTGGGTTTGGTGCAGTTCCACGTAAAACAGCAACAGCAGCATCACTTGCTCTTTGGCTAAAAGAGCCATTTAAGTATTTTGCCCAGGGGCTGGCAAATTGGCCTTTAGCAGAAACAGCTGCTTGAATACTCCCATAATTTGGAAGACGATTCATAAGACAATAACCTACAGCAATGGCTGCTTCATCGGAACCACAGCCTTCCGCCTGCATACATGCTGCCATATAAATATAATCTTCCATAGTGTATAGACCTGCAGCAATATCCGCTAAAATTTGTGCATCTGTTATATTTGCTAATTCTATATTTCCTTTATAAATATCTCCAACCTCTCCTTGATTTCTATAATCTTGATAGTTTTCAAATAAACTTGTTCTTGCGTTTAAACCAAAATCAACATCAGGAGCCAAACTACGAATAAAGTATTCCTGTAATGGTAACATGGATATATATTCACTAGGATTAGTTTTATCCTTATCGGCCGGATTGTAGTTGTCAATACCATTATAAATATAATGCTTGTCATTATATGTAATAGGAGTGGCTGTAAGAGTATAGAGACTATTTAGATTGTATCTTTGTGCTTGAAATAATACCATATATAATTTTTTTTCGCCTCGTTTAACCCCATCGACTATAATTGGTTCGGTTCTATAGCATATTTTTTCATGATTAAGGATATAAAACTTTCTTAAATTTTCGGTTTTTAAAAGATAGCTTTTAAATCCTTCTTCATCAAAGCTTTGAAGGCTCCAATTTGGATCTTGTGAAAATACAGCTAATATTTCCGCATAATTTATGTTATCAAATAAATGATTCATATGGTAATATGCTTGCATAGAAACCGATTTATTTATATCGGGGTCATTATAACTGTCCAAAATTTCTTCCATTTGGTCATGAATGACATCATTTCCGGTTCCGTTATAAATAACACTGTGAAATATATAATGAAATAAATCAACATAATGTTGTGAATATTCCTTTATTAAATCAGCGTCCATATATCCTTCAGTCATATAGTAGTCATACATGGTATCATAATTTGTGTGTTCTTTTTTAAAACTATTGGATTGTATCATTGTACCAGAAATACCAGATAATTCTTGTGTGGCAAATGCTACAAATAAAAAAACAATTATGATTGCAGTTATTATAAACCCAATAATTCCTGATTTTTTTTCGCCTTTTGGATCTAAAAGATTTTCTATTGCGTTGGGAATTGCTGTTGTAGCTTCCGTTGCAGCTCCAGCAGCAGCGCCAACAGCAATTCCAACAGGACCGGCTGAAGAACCAGCGGCGGCACCAGCAGCAGTAGTGCCAGCGGCAGTACTTCCGGCAGCGGCACCACTGGCAACTGTAGAACCTGCTCCGGCGGCAGTGCCAGCAGCAGATTCTCCCGCAACAACGGCTTCGCCTATTCCATCAGCAGAAGCGGATGGGGTAGATGTATCTATAGGTGCATTAATTGATAAATTATAATTATCTAATTCAGCACCGCTTCGTAATCCGTTTGTTTCATCATGGGATTTTGAAACAGTTAAGGAATTTCCGTTGCTAAGCCCATTGTTTGCGTTCAAATCGTTATCACGGAGAGCAGATGATTTAAGTTCATTGCTATAATTATTTCGTAAGTCATTTATATCTCGTGCAGTTATTGGTACATTATTTATATTTTGGTTTTCTTCTTGCTGTTCTCTTGCCTCTTCGCTCATCAATACACCTCATCTAAAAAATACATATAAACATGAAAAAATATAAAATTATCTGGAAGTTTATTTTTTGTTTCTTCTTGCAATCATGGAACCTTTAACAGCAGAACGCCTGCTCGGAGAACCAATAACAACGGAATCTTTTCTTGATAAGCCACTTCTGGTTGTTGAATTAACTCCACCGCTTTTGCTGGTTCCTGCAAGGGAAAATGAATAAGATGTCTTTTCACCAGAACTTTTATCCATTTGTTCCAGTTTAATTGATTCTCTAGTATTTACAAAATTTGTGTTATTGGATTCATTTATTGATATGGAACTCCAATCAAGGCCATTTCCTGTTTCGTTTAGCCTATATCCAAGACTACTCATTTCATCAGCGTGTGAATCAAAGTAGTTTTGAATATCATTCGTACTAACTGTACCTGCTAAATCACTGCTCAAATCTACGGCTTTCATACCATCAGCAGTAACAAATGATTCGCTGGTAACAGTTCCATCATTATCTATCCCAGTAATTTTATATCCCTCTAAGATATCAGAAGAATTATTTAGGACAGGAGAAATATTTGCAGTTTCTCCAGGATCAATTCCGAGTTCTTTTACATCAATACCATAAGCCATTTCCTCGGCCGTATATCCTCCGGATACTGGAGTAAAAGAAATTCCTTCAGCAGGTATTTCAAGTTGCCTGCCACTCTTGTCGGATACAGTAGCAAACCAGTTATTTCCGGATGTATCTTGCATAACACCAGCAAGGGTACCAGGTTTGGGAGGGTTCATACTTAAAGTAGCTTTGGCGTCTTTATCTGTAAGGGAACCATTTTGACCGCTAATATCCATACTGAATGTACCGTCAGAATTGTATTTCATATCTGTTACTTGTCCTAGTCCTGGCATAAAATTGTTACCGTTTTCAGTCATAAACTGAGGGCCAAAAACTCCTTCCATTGTTGCAGCAACACCTCCTTGAGTGTTGTTTAACATTTTAGAAATACCAGAACGCTCCATGGGACTCAGATTCTTATTCATTGCAGCTGTAGCGGCTCCGGATGCAATACTTCCCGCTTTATTAACACCATTGGGGAAGTTCCTTGATAAGGTGCCAATGTCTGTAGGCATTCCGTTTATAGCATTTCCTGCTGAAACTAAGGTTGGACTTTTAGATGCAATTCCAAATGCGGACATAGTACGTCCAAAACCAGAAGCTGTTCTGCTAATATTTGCAAAGTTAGCCAAACCTGAATAAACGGTTCCAGAAATAGCATCTAATATATTTCCAGAAGTCTGTGCAACAGTTAATCCCATGGAACGCATATAATTGTCTATACGGGTAAAGGACTTTAACAGGGCATAAGTAAATATGTAATTCTCGAATGAAGAAAAAGCAAACATATCTGCTATCACACAGCATACGGCTGTCCATGATACTAAATTTACTAATAGAAGAAATAATTGACAGAATATCATCCGTATATAGGACTTAAATATCTGCGAAGTACCTCTTGAAACAATGGTACATGCGCCTAAAGGAAAAAAGTAATATAAGAAGCAAACTACAATGTATCTTTCTACAATTTCTACCAATAATTTTATAATGGCAACTAGCAGAATAATAATAAAAACAATAATGATTAATTGCCCGATTCCTGGTGTTATTGATAAGCCATAGAAAAAACCAGATTCATCTTGGTATGTTCCTTCTGTAAAAGGAATATATCCGGTTATGAGAGCTGATATCCCGGCTTCAAAAGAAGTGGCTGTTAAATTAACAGCTATTTCTTCAAATTTATCCCATAAAGTTAATCCAATGTCTAATAGTTCTTTAACAATGGATTTTCCGGATAGGATTAGAATAATCGATATTATAAATCTGATAATAGTTTCTCCGGGACCTTGAGGAGCGTCAAATATCATAGAGAATGCAGGAAGTATCAGGTTATAGGCTAAAATTAAAAAGGCAATAGTAATAGCCATAATGGTAAAAACCTGAAATATTTTTTCGGTTATTTCCATTCCTCCAAAAGCATTATAAAACTTGCTGAGAGAAGGTTTAAAATCGGAAATAAAACCGCTTGCAAAGGATATTTGTAAATGAGACATAACATCAGTTACAGTATCAACAAATGCGGATAAAAAAGTGTCATATATCCATTTTTGTACTGGATCCATAATTTCCTCCTATTTACTAAAAAAGGGCGAAATCCCAATTTGGATTTCGCCTTGGATTTAAAGTGCCTTAAATTAAAAACCAAAAATAACATTAATTGTTGAGACTAATTTATCTAAAGCCTTAAGTAAAACGAAAGCACCTGCAGCATATTTCATGGTAGTTATTAATTGGCCTGTTCGTTTTTCGTTATGGGTTATTGCTAACCAGATGAAAGTTACAGCCATAATCAATGCAAATAACTTATCGCAATATAAGTCCGTAATTTTTGATAAAAAATTATCGGCTGCTGTGCCACCCAGTGCAAATAAATCATCAGCATTAATTCCGGGAAAAAAAGCCAGGTATATCATGAACATAAAAATGGATATAGCGGCCAATTCCCATAATACTTTCTTATTCTTTTGATAAAAAGCATTGGCATTGACGCAAGTGGTAGTAATAGTTTGCTTTAAACACATTTTTGTTTCCTCCCTTAATATATTTGTTTAGTAAAAAATCCGTGATATGTAGCGCTCACGAACTTTCTTACAAATAAGTATAATACACCATATTTGAATAGTAAAGAAAAAAATAAAAATAAATTTCAAACAATAATAAAATATTGGAATGTTTACTTTTTTGTAATTTTATGGAAATTTTGTGAAAAAAGTTCACGGTGAACAAATATTTAAAAAATGTTGACTTTTTGTTACACCAGATGTATTATCATATTAGTTAAAATAAAAGGAAAGGAAAATTATAGGTAAACTGAATTGAAAAAAATTGCAGTATTTAATCAAAAGGGTGGAGTTGGTAAAACGGCAGTTGCCATAAATGTTTCATGTTGCATGGCTGATTATCTGAAAAGAAGAGTACTTGTTATTGATTGTGATCCTCAGGCAAATGCATCTACATACTTAATGGCGGACAATATAAATAATGTAAGTGATACCATTACAGATTATATTGCGGGGGAAAAAGAAGAATTTAGTCTTCCTTATACGGTATCTTATGAAAAAACCGTGAGATTAAAGGATAGTGCTGGAAAGATAACAAATAGGGTACAAAAGAGAAAGTGTAGCTTGGATGTAATGCCTATTAATCAGGATATTAATCTGATTGATATTGAAGAAAATACAATCTTAAAGGACCTTCTGGATGGATTGGATAATGAATATGATTATTGTTTTATGGACTGCCCGCCAAATTTGAGTGGACTTACTATTAATGCCTTAACAGCGGCGGACTATGTTTTAGTTCCTACAACACCAACAAAAGATGCCTTTGCAGGATATGGGCTGATCTTAGATGTTGTTCAGACTTTAAAAAACAACGGGACTAATGTTAACTTGAAAATACTTGGTGTTGTATTGAACAGAGTTAATAAAGGGAGAGCTGTCGATAAGTTTTTCATAGAAAGAACTTTAGAACAGTCTGGAAAAACAGTATGTAATACGAAAATAAGAGAATCTTCTTTGGTAGAGCAGGCAAATGTTTATTGCAAGCCATTAAATATTTATAAACCAAGGGAAAATGTTTCCAAAGATTTTAAAGAATTAGCAAAAGAATTGGATATTAGAATGAGAAGATAGAAGGGAAGGGATATATAATGGCACTTGATTTAACTAAAGCGGCTGGGACAAAATCTATTAACAGAGTACTTCAAAAGAGTGTTGAACAGGAAAATGAATTAGCAAAATTAAATATAAGTATTGATAAGCTGAAGCCATGTGAATATAATTCTGAAATTTATGATATGGATGAAAATGAACTTCAGTTTTTGGAAAAGGGCATTAAAGAAGAGGGATTTCATTCGACAGTTACCGTGTGTACCCTCCCTGATACGCCTAAGGGGGAATACATTATTATTTCTGGTCACAGAAGAGTTGAAGCGGCTAGGAGAGCAGGAGAACAATATGTTCCTGCTATTGTAAAGCCGGTTAAGGATAAAGCAGAAATGTTGAAAATTCTTATATCATCAAATAGAAAGAATAGAAATGATAAACCTCTCACACATGCAAATGAAATTAAGTTTTACCGTGAAGTGATTGCTCCTGCAAATGGTATTACAAGTGGAGTCAGAGAGTACATTGCAAAAGAATTAAATATGTCTGAAGGACAGGTTGCTAAGTATGAAGCATTATTAAAACTCATTCCTACATTACAGGAGTTAGCAAATAGTCCTGAATATTCTTTTTCTGCTTTTTCTAAAGCAGCTCAATTGAAAGAGATTGAGCAGGAAGAATTATATAAAAGGATTATACAATATGTTGAAAAGGATGAAGAACATATTGCTCCGACAAGAAATATTATTTTAAAAATGATTGATTCAATTAAAGAAGGAAAAGAACTTAAATTGGAATTTGACTCCATCGAAAAGGTTATGGACTCGTTTGGGGATGAAAAAGATGTATTTCCGAATTCGTCAACAATAAAAGACTATGGTTCAGAAAAAAAATCATTTCAGAAATCTCAGAATCAAGGGTCAGTAATTTTAAAGGATGATTCAAAAAAGGATATTCATAGAAATCAAAAGCCAGAAATGCCCAAAACCTCTACAAATACAGAAAAATCATATAAGGAAGAATCATCGGAAAAGGAAGGTGAAACACCGGATGAGGATTATCCATACAAAAAGGTAGATTTCAAACTTTTCTTAAGTTCAATACGAGGATCTATGGAATTATCCTTAGAAGATAATAATTATGACTTTACTGACAAATCAGGAATTAGTAATGAGTTGTCTAATATAGAGAAATTAATAGAAACCATAAAAAAGAAAATATAGAATATAAAAAAGGGGAATTATGGCACTATAAAATGCGTAATTCCCCTTAATGCTAATTCTTTTTGGACCATTCGAAAGGATGATCGAATTCCGAATAATTAATAAATATTGCTTTTGCAATATCTTCCTGCATCCTAAGATGCATTCTTGGACTTACATCGGTTTTAAGACTTCTTTCATATTCTGCCTGAATCTCGTTAAGATACCAATAAATATGATAAGCAGTCATTTTCCCCGTTACATTTTCAGCAACAGTAAGGGACGCTTTTCTTGGCAGTCCCAGATAATTTGCAACAGCTCTAAGACAACCGGCTGAATGATTAATTTTTGTGGTTGTAAGATTTTCTATAGCTCTTACAGATTCCCTGTATTTAGCGGCAACTAAATTCGTTATATCATCGAATTTACCTATAGTAGCATTGTTTTTATGCATTACCTGTAAAGGACTTCCGATAGGAATAACACCGTCATTTGTTTGGATCATAGGAATAAGTTTTGCTGCAGATAATCCAACATCAGATGTTACGAATTGAAGCAGTACCTCTGCTCCATTGCAAGAAATTCCGCTTTTCAGCATGACCTCCATATAAGAGTTTTTGATTCTCTTGTCATTTAGATTAAAGTCCATAGAAACAAATTCCTGACTTACATTTCCTATAATAAATTCGTTTTTAGGAAACTCAATGTCAAGGTTACATTGTAATACTTTTGCAAGTTTGTTTGCCCGGAGAATGGAATAATCTGATTCATCGCCTGATAAAACGGCTAAAACTTTATTATCCCTTAATAAGACCAAACATTTTGAACTTTTATACAATTCAAAACATTTATTGAAGATTTCTGCCTTATTTTCAGGGGGCATTTCCTTTTGTTTGCTGGTATCAGAAGTAGAAGATAAACTTCTTCCTGATATACCGGCACGGTCTGATAGACTGGGATAGGCAATTGTGCTTAATGGATAGCATTCCATTACCTCATTTGGAAATCTTAAAGCAACCTTTAAGCCGTTCATACAGTCAATAACTGATTCAATTGGACAATTTTCTGAAATCCCAATATCTTTCATTATAGTCTGGGCAAACATAGGATTGCTTTG
This sequence comes from Lachnospiraceae bacterium, assembly GCA_910574745.1. Lineage (GTDB taxonomy): Bacteria > Bacillota > Clostridia > Lachnospirales > Lachnospiraceae > UBA2882. Next base: position 267,391 of record CAJTCE010000002.1, read on the forward strand.
AACAGGTACAGTTGTAATTTCTTTAATGTAGCATCTTTTCCAAATGCTTTCTTTATCCTGTTCGTCCAAAAAATCAATCATTTCTCCCAAATCATGGAATACCTTTACTTGGTCATCTTTAAGTAAAGTTTTCTGATTTACTTTCATTTTCTTTCCTCCTTACTTTTTTGCAAAAAAAATGCAAATCACGATTTTCTCGCAATTTGCATAATATCTGCATTATTTTATTTGTTACTTTTGAAAATCAGACTGGGCTGTAAAATAGAAACAAATTACCTATTACAATCTTTTTTTCAACTAATTTACTAATATTATAGTATGAATAAATAAAAAAAGCAATAACAAAGTAAATTTGAGTTTCCCCATTTTTTCAACTTCCTCATTTTTGCAAAATAAAAATGCAAAAACACTTGGTCTTTGTTATAATTGAATCACCACAAAACAACAAAACAAAGGAGTGTTTTTGCATGATTAATTATAGCAGATTAGGATACGAAATTAAAAGGGATTTGACAAACTTTTCTTTAAAGATTTCAAAAGGATTGAAACGCCCTCAGGAAAAATTCGTTCACCAGATGATTTATGGCATCCTTGCGGGAAATAAGGTGCACCTGAGTGAGATTGCCCGTTCCCTGAAAGAAAACATCACCCTGAAAAAGACCATTGACCGGCTCTCCAGAAACCTGAACATGTTTGACGATAAAGATTCCCTTATGCACAATTACCTTGCCCTTGTAAAACGCCATGTGAAAGATGATTATGCGGTCATCATCATTGATAATTCAGACATTGCCAAACCTGCCAGCAAAAAGCTGGAAGCACTCTCTGAAATACGGGATGGAAGTACTGGTGCGATAACACAGGGCTACCTTACCATTGATGCCGTGGTGCTTTCCGAAAAAGGAAAGATGCCACTCCCTGTTTATGAAAAGATATTTTCATCTGCAGAAGAGGGATTTATCAGTGAGACATACGAGAATTTATGCTGTCTGGAATCTCTTTCCAAAAACTTTACTCCCAAGTGCGTCCGCACCCTTGACCGTGGATTTGATGCCAATGACTATTACCGTTATTTTCTGAAGCGAGGGGAGCGTTTTGTCATCCGTGCCAAAAAGAACAGGAATGTCATTTATAACGGGGAGACTCGTAACATCATGGATGTAGCGTTACGGTATAAAGGGGCGTACCGCATGGATTTTAAAGATAAAAAAGGGAAATCCATACAGTGCAAAATGAGCTGCATACCCGTATGTCTTTGCGAATTTCCATCTAAAGAACTGGTGTTGACGGTCGTGTATGGTTTCGGGGAAGAACCCATGCTCCTGCTTTCCAACCTGAAAATGCAGGAGAAGAAAAAGCTGTGCCACATTATCACGAAAGTATATCTGCTGCGGTGGCGGATCGAGGAATATTTCAGGTTCAAGAAACAGCAGTTTGAACTGGAAGACCTAAGAGTCATGTCCTTACAGTCCATCCGGAACCTGAACCAGCTTGCCATGCTGGCAGTGGGCTATATCAGCCTTACCACGGCTGTCCATGAGGAAAGTATTTTCCTTGCAGAATTGAAGGAATGTTCCAAAAGGATCTATGAAATGCCGCAGTTTATTTTCTATACCATAGGATATGCCATGGAACGTGTGCTGTCCATGAGCCGTTCAGGTATCAACCGTTTCCTGCCGCCAAAAGTCCGGTCACAACAGATAACCCTGTTTGAATACTTTAAAATAGCTGATTGTGCAACATGATGTCTCATAAAATGGGGAAACTCAAACAAAGTAAATAATAAACTATTTTTTATGAATAAATTCAGTACGCCATTCAGGATATTTTTCTCCATATTTCATATGAAGATATATAGAATATGTTTTTGTCGGGTCGTCTTTTTTGTGTGCAATAGCTTTGCATTTTCCACTTTTTAGTATACTTTTTACCTGTGAAGTTGATAGAGGTTTTGTTGTTACCGCTGTTACAAATTTATCATTCTTCCAAAGAATAAACCTGCAGGTGCCATTTTCCCTTTTATTATTTTCACAGGCATAGCCCTTGGAATTTTCATATACATTACCCTTACATAAAGGACATTGCCCAAGTACCTCATAGTCTGATTTTTCGGGGAATCTTGTAGACCATTTTGGACGCCCGTCTTCTATGTCCATATGTATAAAAATAGTGTATGGCGTATTATCGGATTTTCTATATCCTGTAACTAAACACTCTTGGTATGCCAATAGATGTTTTACATTAGCTGCAGATAGTTGTCTCTTGGTTATTGCCTTTACAAATTTGTCGTTCTTCCATAGCGTAAATTTACAGGTTCCACTTTCTTTCTTATTATTTTCACAGGAATAACCCATAGCACTTTCAAATACATTTCCCTTACAAATAGGACATTTTCCTAATGGCTCCTGTTCAGAATCTTCTATTTGTTTTGTAGTCCATTTAATTTTTCCATCCTCAATCTGCAGACATATAAATATGTCATAAGGCGCATTATCGGAATTTCTATGGCCGGTAACCTTACATCTCTGTTTTTTTAATAAAGTTTTAGCCTGTGATAAGGAAAGTGTTTTTTGGGTTATGGATTGTACAAATTTATCATTTTTCCAGATAATAAATTTGCATGTGCCATTTTCCTTCTTGTTATTTTCACAAGAATAACCATACAATCTTTCATATACATCTCCACCACAGACAGGACAAGAACCTATAGGATCTGTCTCGTATTGGCTTTTAATTTTTAAATTAGATTCTTCCATAGATTTAACCTCTTTATCCCTGCTTGAAAACATAGCAGTAATATCTGCCATAGCAATATTAACTGATTCATCAATGGATATTTCCCCATTGTAAACCTGTTTTAAGACTTTGTTCATTTCAACAGTTTTATCAACAGATATATTGATGTTTAATTCTTTCATGGTTTCAATTAAATAAATCCCCAAGGGTTCTATATAATAAAATTTTTTCTTTAGAGAAATATATCTATTATCTATAGCTTTTTTTAATATTTCACTACGAGTGGCTCCTGTCCCGATAGAAACACCGTCTAACAACTGTTTATATTCATCATCGTCACTGATGGTTTCGTCAGAAACAGTGTCAATTTCATCATTATTTTCTTTGTTATTTTTTGAAAAGGGCTTTTCCAAATAATTAAGAAAAGCGTCAACACTAAAGTGGGCCGAGGGCCTGGTTGTAGTTTCTTTAGGATAAAATTTTATTTTAATCTCTTGATTTTCCTTTAAATCAGGTAATAATCTTTCGGTTAAATTTGCTGTTTTATCATATTTTAAGAATCCTTTTGTTTTGAGAATGTCCCCTTTAATAGAAAAAAATTCATCAGCGCAGGATATTTTAATTATGGTTCTGTCTGCCGTAGCTGACTCCCTGCAAAATACAGCAGCAAATCTTCCTAATATTACATTATATACTTTATCCTCAGTTTCAGAGAGTTTATCAGGCACCTTATAGGTTGGTGTTATTGCAGAGTGGGAAACAATTTTTTCGCTGTTAAAAATTGTTTTATTCTCTTTAAGTACTAAATCATATCCTTTTTCGTTTAACACGGATATTACTTTTTCAATTCGGCCCATTTCGCTTTCTGCCATATATTCGGTATCAGTACGTGGATAAGTAATATAACCAGATTCATATAGCTTTTGTGATGCAGTCAGACAGACATTAGGAGGCATGTCATATAGTTTATTCATGGCTGATTGAAGAGTAGTAGTAGAAAAAAGTTTTTTAGGATGTAATGTAACATTCTTTTTCTCAATGGATTGAACATATGCTTTTGCAAGATTAAGTCTCCCACAATATTCTAAGGCCTCCATATAAGAGTCTTTATTAAATTTATTGTTTGCTTGCAATTTTATGATTGAGCTATCGGTTTCTTCTTCAGATATGCATATAAAATATTTCTCTGGAACAAAATGTGAAATTTCCATATCTCTTTCATAAATAGCATTAACAATAGCAGCAAGAACCCTCCCTACACGAAGTGGCATACCTTTAGGTGCTTTACACTTTAAAGTTACATATCTGGTAAGATTAATCCCATATAACCAGTCTTGGTATAGTCTTGAGAATCCTTCGTTTGCAAGATTATCATGAACGGCTGCTTCATCCAAATGATTCAGTCCATACCTGATTTGAGCCGGGGTTTGCTCTGGTAACCACAATCTCATGACAGGCTTGTTGCTTTCGTTTGTATTTCTGATAATGAGTCTGATAAGGGTTTCTCCTTCTCTGTCAGAATCTCCCCCGTTTATAATAGTGCTGACATTGGGGCTGTTAATAAGGGTCTTTATTATTTGAAACTGCTTTTTTATACCAGGGTCAGTTTCCTTCTTTCCAGATTTTCCTTTTTTAGTTTTTAATTTAAAAGAAAATATATTATTATCCGGACAGAATGGAAGTATATTCAGATTCCAATCGCCATTATCTTTTGTATAATCTTCAATGTCATAAGCTTCAAATAAATGCCCCATAACATGAGTTACTATATATTTGTTTCCTAAATAGTAACCATCCTTTTTTTCAAATTGTTCATCTTTTATGGAAGCCACGATCATTCTTTCCAATGAAGGTTTTTCTGCAATGATGAGTTTATGTTGAGTGGTAGGATATGTTGAGTTGTTTTCATTATTCATTTATTTTTAATCCTTTCTAAAAAAATTCTTAACATAATATTTAAGTGGCTTAATAAACTATAAATTATTAACACTGTGCTTTTTTCTGGGCTGTTTATAATTCTGGATTACTGCAATTACACAGCTTACTAATTGAATTGCGGTAGTTAGTGCAACAAACGGTGTTGAAAATACCCAATCATATACGGTCCATACAACTTGCCTAATCAGGGTTATTATTCTAAATTGTTGAGTGGTTCCTTTTAACATAATAAATGTGCCTATGATTTCAAGAATGATAAATAATGACGTAAGTATTCCTTCGTAACCAAAACAAAGTAGCGTAATCCTGAAAGTTGCGAAAAAAACTGTGAGTGTATAACAGTTAAATTTAGAATATGCTATATACTTGCAGATATTAGCAAATGAATTGGCCATGCCGGTCTTACCGTTTGTTAAAATATATCTGAAAAAAGCACAAATGTTTGTGCAAATATATAGCGCAGTTATTTCTTTTTTTGTTTTTTTAAAATTAGAAATAATAAAACAAATACTACTAATTATAGCCAGCAGTCCGCTTAAAATATTTACCGACATCTTCATTTTAATTATTTTTCCTTTTGCTCTTTACATTCATTATATAATACAAAAATAATTAGACTCTCCAAATGCTATTTACGATTTTGCCCCAAATTGAACGTCCTGTTTTTCCTTTTTGTGGTTCGTCTGCTAGATTCTGGGTAATGTCTTTTCTGAGTATACAGATAGCAAGAGGAGAATTTAAAGATATTGTATTATCCCTGTTCTTTCGAACATTTGACTTTACAATAAATACACGAATTAAACTCCCTTTTGGATAAGGTTTTTTATTAAATGTAATTTTATAAATAAAATCTCCAGCTTGAAGGTACTGTATTTTGCGATTAAATTCCCTATCCGTGCCCATGCAAGTTGCGTCCACATATTGAAAAGCACTATATGAAAATGTTAAATAGAACATAGTGCTCATACATATTTGCCATAATAACATTAATATGATACAGACGCTAAATTTCCATGACTGCAACATAAAAATAGCAAATATGCCTATTACAAAAAAAATAATAGAGTAAAGATATTTTTTTAAAATTTCATTCTTTATAAATGGATCCAATTCCTGAAAAGTGTATTTTTTATTGGGAACTTCACATCCTAATATGTAGCATACTAATTTTTCCATAAGCATATTTCCTTTCAATTATTAAAAATAGTAAATTAAAAATATAATGGCAGCAAAAATCATAAATATACATCCGATTGCTTTTAAAATGGCATCTTTTGGGATTCGTTCCATTTCAGCTATTACTTCTGGAAGAACATCATCATAGTAATGATCATAATTTGGGTCATAATCGGATTCAGCCGTTGTGATATCTGTTTCTTCCTCGATATGATCTTGATTCAGAGAATTACCCTTTCCAAATAACTTTGAAAAGGTAGAGCGGCTATCTTCTTGACTTTCTGTATCTTCATATTCTTCATCCTCATAAACCTCGTCGTCATATTCCTGTAAAAGGCCTATGAGTTCTGATTTTCTTGCTTTTTGCCGATAGAATATATCTCGCTCATCACATAACGCTTTTAATTCACTAACTTTTAGATTTTCATAATCATAAAAAGCCTCTTCATCATCTTCTTCTAAGTATTCTTCATCATCTTCTTCGTATTCGGTGCCGGACCCGCCTGAACTCTCTCCAAAATATTCTTCAAGTAATTCCAATAATTTGCTGCGAGTTGCCTTTGAGGAATATTCAATATCATAATCATCACAAAAAGCTTTTAATTCGGAAACAGACATAGAAGAGAAATCTATTTCGTCTAATTCATTCGATTCTTCTTCACTATTTGCTTCATCGTATTGGCACAAATACATAATAAGCTTTGATTTTCCGTCTTTAGACATATATTCTATATCTCTTTTATCACAAAGAGTTTTTAACTCAGAAACAGACATAGAAGAGTAGTCTAATTCTTCTGCATCACTTGGTTCTGCCTCGTTAGATGCTTCATCATACCGGCATAAATACATGATAAGCTTTGCTTTTTTATCTTTAGACATGTATTCTATGTCTCTTTTATCGCAAAGCATCTTTAACTGTTCAATAGACATAGAAGAGTAGTCATCATCATCCTCTTCATTATCATCACTATCTTTATCAAAGGATGAGAGGGTAGGAGATTTGCTTGGTACTTTCCCTGTTATTTCAGTATCTTCGTAATCCATATCATCATCATAGATCTCGCCTATATTTTCATCTGATTCCTCGTATTCTTCATCCTCATATTCTTCATCAATAATTTCCTCATCCTCAAGATCATATTCTTGCCCCTGGTCATATTGCTGCAAAATGTTGATGAGATCTTCTTTTTCATAATCAAAATCGGGAAGATCTATTTCTCGTGCGTTAAAAACAGCTTCAAGTTTTGATAATGACATGGATTCATAATCGGTGTCATTTATATATTCTTCTTCAATGATTTCTTCCTCATATTCCTCTTCAATAACGGGAGCATTTGCTTTTGGTGTTTTATCTTCTTTGTTTGCGTCATAACCACATTTAAAGCATTTGGCGTTGCTGGATAAAAAACTTCCGCATTTAGGACATCTTTTGGCTACTGGCATAGTATTACCTCTTTCTATATTATAGTTAAAAAACATAATACACCATTTCTGATAAAAAGTAAATGCGGCTTTTTAAGAATATCTACAAGATAATATGAAATATGGATTAAAGCTGAAAATTAGACTATTAGAAATAATTCAAGAATGGATAGCGGTAAATACAAATAGAATAGAAAAAGTTCACGGTGAACAAAAAAGGTTCCTCTAGCTTAGCTAGAAGAACCTTTTATATTATTCCATCGGAATTTCGTCGTTTACATGTGAAGAAGGATTTTCTATAAACTCCATTTCGTTGGAACCAGTGCCAGTACCAGTACCGTAATCAATAACTCCAGGGGTAGTAGGAGTACCACCAGTAGAACCAGAATCGGTGCTGGGAGCAGGAGTAGGTGCCGGAGCGGAAGGAGTAGGAGTGGTGGTAACAACAGTTGTATCTACAGTAGGAGTAGGAGTTTTACCAGTTGCAGTAGTGTTTGTAGTAACATTAGAAGCAGTAGTCTTAGAGGACGCTTTCTTATCCTTTGTAACTGTGATCTTTCTTTCGAGGGATGTTTCATTACCTGCCTTATCAGAAACAGAGTAGGTAATAACATATTCCCCGGCAGTAGCAGTATCAACTTCGCCTACAGTTTTAATAGAAGCGGTAATATTTCCGTCCATATCATCAACAGCAGTAATGCCTGCAAGAATATCAAATTCAGAACCAACAGTAATGGTAACATCTTCAACACCGTTCAATTCGGGTGCTACAGTATCAGGAATGGTAACCTTTGGGGATACTGTTAATTCAGAAAAATTACCGGAAGCATCTGTTACTCTGACAGTAACGCTCATGCCTTCCTCTGCAATAACTGTATCTTTCTCGCTGCCATCCTTTCCGATAACGACACCGGTTACATCGCTGAAATCCCTAACAGTTACAAGATCATTTACAGTAAGTGTATCGCCTGCAACAAAAGTATCATTTTTAGCTTCCAAAACAGGTGCTACAGTATCTACAACATCGACTCTTACATTGATAGTCTGTTTCCTGTAGGTAACAGTGGCATTGTACTGACCAACAGTCATGTTATCAACATCTCCTGCGGATAATACAGCATTTGCCAGAACATCTTCGGAATCGCCGTTGGAAACAGTCACATATTCAAGAATATTGTCAGGAACAGAACTGCCTAACTCCAAAGCAAAGGGTCTTGCGGTTAAGGTTGCTCCGCATCCGGTTAATGTGATAAGGCTCATTATCATTACAGTTACACTTAATAAAATTTTTCTCTTCATAAATATCAGCTCCTTCTTTATTAGTTAAAATAATATATGCATTTAATGTATTTGTAAAGAATAACTTCTTTAACTGTATTAAGTGTAACATTTTATAGACATTTTGTCAATGCGTTTTTAAAAAATTTTTATACATTTTTAAACTTTTTTTTAATACATATAATAGGATTGTTCATGATAACAATATAAATTTAAAACCATACATTACTATTATAACAATATTCAAAATAAAAAACCTTGCTACAGAATAACATCTGCAGCAAGGTTAACTTTAATTATTGGGTTCAAATTTTAGAGCAGTTAAGAACCGTCTTTCCGCCTACAGTCGCTTCAACATATGACATGTTAAATGTGAAGTTTCTGTCTGTTTCGGCTCGTCTGACAAATTCTGTCTGTTTTTCCGGTGGAAGATTTTTAAAAATGGAATTTGTTATACAAATTAAATACGGATTTCCACCTTTATCAATTGCTTCCAGCCAATATTGATTGTTCTTTTCTCCAATGTATCTTACGACCTTGAATTTTCCTTCTCCCAATTTTACTTCTTTTTTTGGATTTTGATCAGCTGTTGCAGAAGTAGAAGAAGTAGTAGTGCTTTTGTTAGCAGCGTTTTTTTCCTCTGTCTTAGGCTTTTCAAGGCCTTTTCCTTCTGCAAAAGTTTTTGCAGACGAATTGTCCTTATTTGCCGGAATGTCCTGAGGATTTTCTTTATTTGCATATTTTAAGCGGCTTTCCGTAATTTGTTTTTCAGCCGTTCTGCGGGTCTGTTCCAGTTCTTCTTTTCTTGACTCATAGGACCGAACATATCTTTCAGCAAGTTTTCTTAAATCATGAAACCTTACAGGAATATTTGCAATGATCTTTTTTGACGGGTCTTTACTATCCGGAATAACTGCATTAATACAGTAACCCTGCCCGGAAGATGCGTTTGCAATACCAATTGATTTTTCTCCACTTTCGCCGGTAATAAACTTGTATCCGACCGGATACTTTTCACCGGATTTTGCCTCAGCTAACATATTTGCTTCGAATCTTCTGTCATGCAAAATATCATAGGCCCAGTCGTCAAAACATATAATTCCGTCTTTCTGGGTGTTCATGTAGATTTCAAATGATTTTCCTTTTCCTTCTGCCCCCTTTTCAATAAAGGAGAATTTTATTTTATCTGCAGAATACCAGGGATATACTTTAACCCCCCATTTCTGCGTCCAGAGTTCAAAAAGGTTGTTATCTTTCATTTGTTCCTCAATATAGGAAATTTCTCTTGATGCTTTTGCCATAATTTTCCTCCTATCTTTTCAATTATGGATAATTGAAAATTAAATCTGTTTATAATCCAGTTGCTAATTTAAATTTATTTTTCTGGTAAACAAGCTTTTCTGTCAGCATTGTAAACCTTCTGTCGCTGCCATCAGTTCGAATTGCCTTCTCAACTGCAGGTTGGTCACCCCATAAAATACATTCTGTCTTTGCTCTTGTAATGGCGGTATAGAGCAGATTTCTTATCAGCATTGTCTTGTGCTCTGAAAATAGGCATGTAACTACACCTTTATATTCAGAACCTTGTGACTTATGAATGCTCATGGCATAAGCCAAAGTAATCTGTTCCATTTCGTTTCCGGTATATTTCACGGTAATGTCGATATACCTAACCACAACACCGTCGGTATCAATTTTTACTACCTTTCCAACATCGCCATTGGCACATTCCAGTCTATTTTTTAACTGGATAACCGGGTCTCCGAGTCTGAATTCCATGTCTTGCCATTTAAAAGCGGGAGAACACGGGTTCATTTTATTTTGCAATCGTCGGTTCATTTCATTGGAACATAATGTTCCTGCCTTTCTATAGGGCATAAGGCAGACAACCTGATCCTGACCATATTTTTTAGCAAGATATTCATAATCTTTTTCCATTTGAAAATAGATATCAGAATATTTTATCTTAGCTTTTGGCTGGACATATTTTACATGGAAATCTTCGCCTTCTTCTAAAAATGAATATCCCTTTTTTATATATTGGATATTTTGAAACAGACTATCTTTATTTTTCTGACGAAATGTCTTTGTTAGTTTTACCACAGGGATGACCCCGCTTTCAATAAAGTCTCGTAGTACAGCTCCAGGACCTACAGAAGGTATCTGGTCTATATCTCCAACCAATATCAGTTTTGTTTTGCTGTTTACAGATTTTAATAATGCAGCAGCCATAAAAATATCTAACATTGATATTTCGTCAACAATAACAACATCTGTTAAGAGAGGAGATGGTTGCATCTGTTCTGAAGTTTCCTTTAGACCTAATCCTCTATTAAGTGTCATTGCCGGTTGTCCTGTCGATTCAGTAATCCTGCTTGCAGCCTTACCGGTAGGAGCGTAGTATGCTATCTTTAAATTAGGATCCAATTCAGATAAAACAAAATGGATTCCATTTAGAACACACGTCTTGCCTGTTCCGGGACCACCTGTAATAACTATTAGATTATTAAGTATGGCGGCGCAAATTGCGTCTATCTGCTGTTTATCAAATGATAGTTCCAATTTAGATTCAGCTCTTTTAATAGCCTTATCTAAATAAAAATGGGATGCCAGCATTTCATTTCCGTGTAAAATACGCAAAGCATGAAAAGCGACTTCATTTTCTGCTGTTGCAATATTTTTTGTAGTTAAATACTTTGTGCCATCTACTTTACAGCAGACGGCACTTTTTTCTACATTAACTGATTTTGCAATGGATTCTTTGGAAATCCCTTGTTTCAACAGTTCGTATTCAGGAATCCAAGTGTTCCCACTGGATGCTATCATAGAGTTTAATGCCATAATAACATTTGGTATTTGTTTTAATTCATTCAAGTATCATCACCTCATTATATTCTTTTTTCGGATTCTGATATCAAACCGGGGCGTTTGGGTAGCCGATGGATTTGGATTGACATCCCCTTTAATCGTGTATTTTTCAACTATTTCCTTATCCTCCCCTTTTTTAAAAGCGGTAAAATCAAAGGATGGTTTTAGATATCTTTCATACACGTCGGGGTGTTCTACCCGTAAATTTTCTTCATCTACTCTATCCGAAAAGTGTGCCCGTTTAAGAGTTATCTCAGCCTGTTGACCATTACCCAAATCATAAATAGCAGAAGAGTAGTTGCCAAATACTGGTGCAATTCTGTCCAGATATTTTTCTTCCTCCCTTTTCAGCTTTTTCAACTCGGCTTCTAATTCCATTCTCTTGTTATAAAATTCTATGGCTCTTTCCACATTATCCTTATAAGAAGAGTCAAGAGTGACTTTTGGAGCACCTTTTGGAGGTTCTTTTAAAAAGTACGAGTAATACTTATTTAAAGCTCTTTGTGGCATTTCATTTACTGGCGGTTGTATTTTTGCCTGTAGACAACGATAAAATTCATCGTTATATCGAAGTAATTCTTCCTCGGCTTCGTAATTCCGTTCGACCCATACCGCAGCCATATCATCAAGTCCCTGTCCCCAGGAAAAAACAATGACTGCTGCCATCAAATTCATCCCATACATGTAATACATAAGCTGGCACATATAGGATTTTGGGATAATACCTTTTTTGACCTTATTAATTTTGTCAAAATTGTTTTTATCTATGGTTTTTGCTTCGTAGATAATTAATCCCTTTTCGCCTTTTTGATTTGTAATCTCCAAAAGCCCGTCAATGTCCATTAAACAGTAAGGGGAACGAAGAGTTCCGTCAGCATTTTTTTTCATACAGCGAAACATTCGTTTGTCATAATAGAGTTTAATTCCAATTGAAGAGTGTTCAAGACTCATCCAATATTGAAATTTATCCCCGATTGAACGCTCATAAATATGCCCTAATTTTAAAGGAACTTCATTTTTAGGTAAGTTGATAGCCGGCTTGATTCCTAATTTCTCATGGTAGTACTGCAATTTTGTCATAAATGCATCTTCGCAGTTACAAATAGCACCCTGAGAGGAACCACCAAAAGCAAAATCAATGTAATCAGGATGAGTAGGATCATCCCAATGAGGCCCATGCTGTCGCCATCTAAGCCATTCGTCATTAGGTAATTTTTCGCAATTTTGATTTGAAACAGCCACCGTATTATATCTTTCTCTAGGGGATCTGATTTCAAAATCAATTTCTTTGTCTTTTACCCTCACTTGTGTATCCTCCTTTCAATTAATCTGAATTTTAAGTATTTTAAAATCGTATATAGAATAAAAGTGGATAACACATGGTTATGAAGGCATAAAAAAAGGAAAGAAATCACAAGATTCTTTCCACAAATGACTCATAACGATATATTCTCCACTAATTTAGTATAACTATATCATATAATAAAAAGTTTTACAAGGAACAAAATGACATGTTAATTAAAAATATCATCTCCAAAGCGAAATAAATATAAAATAATGCCAATAAATAGAGCAAATACAAAACCAGCTAAATTGCTGACAGCAAATGATAAAGGTGCACAAAACATAACTTATCTCTCCCTGTATGATTAATTATGTATCATTCTATCATAATTTGCCCAAAACATAAAGTATTATTTGCTAATGATTTTTCTAGTGTGTAATGTAATAAAAAATAAACACCTAATTTGAGATGTAAAGTATCTCAAATTAAGTGTTTATTAATTTATGCATCGTAAAATGTAATTTATTTTTACTTTCTAATACTGAATGTTCCTCCATTTAATTCCAAAGATTTTCAAAATCCTTGTAGGCCCATAAACCTTTTTGATTATCTTTGGCATGAACAGTAGCAGCAGTAAAAGATTCTGCATAATATGTATCAGGTTCATACTCCTTATGAAAGGCATATCCGTCAGCTACCAATTGATAATTTAACATATCCGTTAAGTTATCGGAATCAAATAGCCAAACGTAACAGAGAAGCCTTCCATATTGATCTGTTTCTGAAACATCAAATTGCAGATATACCTCATTATATCCAGATAAAATTTCTTTCGTATAGTCCGACGCCATTTTCCCAAATTCATTATTCTTTAATTCATCAGGATTTACACTTTCGGGTGTATCTACACCAATTAACCGGACATATCTTTCTTCTTCGTTGTAAAAAACGATAATAGTATCGCCATCCACAACTCTGATAAGGTCTACCTTTATAAACGGATTATCAAGGAATTCGTTTACAGCTGCTTCCTTTTTATATTCTGTAGACTCTGTTACAGGAGATGCTGATGGTTTATAAAAATAAGATATTATCTTATTTCTATCAACAGACCATGCGATAATAATTAAGAAAAAAATCAATAATATAAATGATTTTCTTTTCATAATATAACCCCCTTATTCCAAAGATTGAGTTCCATATCCATAAAGAACGCTTTCTTTTCTTTTCCGCTTTTTTTAGGTGTTGATTTTTTATCATATGATTCAAAAGCAACAAAAGTAGTAGTACCGTCGCTTTTTTTAACAAATTGTTTTTCTTTATCCATCCTTTTTCGAATAAAAGAATTGGATTTTCTTGTTTTTTTACTTCTCTTCATATATTTTACCTCTCTATTCTTTTTATTTTTTTCTATCTATAAGATCAGAATTTTACATAATTGTTACAAAATCCACTCCAAAACTCCATATGCGTTGCAGAAAATCATCTACGCTATTGTATTGAGAATCTGCTACAGGAATAATTTCGTCATTTTGAATATGCATTACTGACAATTGTAAAAAACCATCTTTTTTAGGGGACTGGTGCAAGGCGTAACGAACAAAAATGTTGTAGCACGCAAGAGCAGCTGATTTAATGTCCCAATATGCAATTTTACTTTTTCCTGACGCAATAGCGTTATATACGTTGTTCCATGCGTCGTTTTGAAACTTTTCCTGTTGGTCAAGTTCCTGCTCTAATTTTTCATCGCCAAATATCTCAAAAGCGTCCAGCGTGATTTTGGGGATTAACATTTTCATCTTAAAATTCTCCTTCTTTGCTGATCTAACCATATATTTATTCCAAATATTCAATTTTTACTCCATCTGTAATAGCTTGTTTCAATGCCTCCTCGTTATAGAGAATTTCATCAAGCCAGCCATCAATTTTTTGTGCGTCTGTATTAATATTACCGCTACAGCCATAAGTAGTAGAATCCACTTCTCGGTTATCGTAACAGTTTATACAACCTCTTTTTAAGTAAATTGTATATAATTCTTTCCTGCTTTCATGATCATAATATCTGGTTATTTTTCTTACTCTTTTTTTGTTTTTGAGTAACGGCTTGATAGTTCTTGTCACACTGATTTCTTTCATTTTCATATCCTCCATATGTTTTTTCTACTTCATATGCATTAAATCTACTGCAACTGAAATATTAAACTTTTCTTCAAACCACTCCCAGATTTCGATTTTATTCGTACCTGCCGGAAAATCTTCCCATGCAGTTTCAATTCCATCATCATCATCAACAGGAATATTACCTAAATCGTTCCATAACCTAAGCGCTTCGTTGTAGTTTTTCCTGTCTTCGATAAAGGAATCTAATTCGAGATATGTAAATTCATCTACATAAAAAGCGGATACTTTCGAACCATCATTAATGACTACAATATCGCTCATAGACAGTGAATGCCCATGAAAGTCTGCCGGCCTGTCGGTATTAAATAACTTATATATATTATCAACAGATTCTGCCGATGTTTTTCCGGAATATTCGTGTGTATATATCAAATTGTAGTCAGTGACTTTAAACCCATGCTCCAGGGCAAAGTCATAACCTCTAAATATATAATCACATTCCAGTTTTAACTGATATATTCCGAAAGATTTAGTGTTAAATAATTGTTTTTCATCCATATTTTTAATTTTTTTGGTCATACTTTATTTCCTCCAATTCTCCTAAAAAAATTTTTCGTTTTCTGATTTAATAATTGCTCTTTACATATTTTTACCTTTTTAACCTTTCTATTTTTAATATTGATTATGTAAACAGGTTCTTAACCTGGGTAAACAATTACATATAAAAGAACTGTCTATTCTAATTAATTGAAAAAGACAGTTCTTTTACATTCCTATAATATATATAATCGTGTGAGCCACGCTAAAAGGAATATTTTGTCCCTGAAAATAAAAAAGCATCTCGTAAAAGAGATGCAAACAAATTTCTTATCACAATTTTTGTATAACAAATTATAAACATATTATATAATAATTATTAATCATTGTCAAAACAAAAAGACCCAGTACCTTATTAGATACTGAGTCTCTTTAGATTAAACAATATACAAATTCTTTAATTCTTACCACAAGTCATTTCCTATATGGACTTAAAATTCCGACTTCATTGCCTTAATTCAAGTATGTTAAATCTTCTTCTTTGCACCATCCCCAACTACTATCAGAATATCTTATGATACACATTCCGTTAGGAAGATATCTTTCTATATATCCAATACTTTCATTTTTATGTCTTACTTTCTTTAACAATATTTTGTACCTCCTAGTCTTAAAATCCTGATTTTCTGTCCTTTTAACTATGCTTCTAAAATTTTATATTATAAATATTTCCAATCCATGTTTTAATCGTAGCTGCATATCCAAGCAGCCCATTCCAATTACATACATGATCAAAAACTTCGTCAGGAGATAATTGATTGATTTCTTTATCTCTTGAGTCATCAAATTTCTCCAATCCCCATCTTTGACGCACACATTCCATTATCTCCTCTGGATACCTATTTAAATTATTCTCAATTCTTTCTTGATGCTTCTGGATAATATTTATTTTCTCCATGATCTTTTCTTCATTATATAAATCCTCATCAGATAATTTATCTAAAATACTCCAATTATAAGAACTATTTCCCTCATCATATTTATTGAGAATTTCCATATATCTTTTTACTCGTTCCATTCTTTCCATTATGATTTCCTCCTCAAAATTGTATTTTCATTTCCATTTCAATTTTTACAATCCAACATAAGCTAATAATGTTTTCTCTATTCTTTTTTGTGCTCTTTGGTATGTTGAATTTGTGATTTCTCTTTTTGTAGCTTCTCCATAAGAATTGACAAAAGGTTTCTTCTGTATGTAGCTATTATGTTTCTGTATCTCACGCCTTATTCTACTTTGTTCTTGCCAAAGAGGTCTTAATTCCGATTCTAAATATTGTCTTTCCTTCAGTAACTCGTAATACTCTTTAGGCATTACAGATGTTTTCATGTCTCTATTATCACAAATTTCCATCATCTGAGTATTAAGTGTTTCAATTTGTTTTTCCAAATTAGAAACTTTTTCATTTATTTCAATAAGCATCATAGGATTTTCCCTTCTACATTAAAATCATTATTTTAATTTGCTTCTGCAAGTTCAATACAAATTCCTGCTTCATAAGGTGATGGGCAATATGGGAATACAATTAATCCCATAATTTTCGCTATATTCCATTCCCTGCCAATACTTAGTATAGGCAGGGAATAGGAATTATTTTACTTTAGGAATAATGCCTTTTAATTTATAAGCATAGTAGTCATCTATGCCTTTTAAGACATTTTGTCCTTCAACTTCGGTTGGCCAGGTTGACATGCAGCATGTCATTCCAACTTCTTCTATAATCTTTTTTGCCTTTTCAATGGATTTTTCCACATCTTTATTAGTGATGTAATCCATATCATAACAAATAAAAATAGTATGGACTCCAATGCTTTTCAATTTCTCTAATTCTTCCTTTAGATATTTAAGGCATCCGACCCCAGTAACCGCAATAGAAGGAGAGTTGGTCAAATGAAAAAATATATCCGCTTTCATTGGCCCTTCAATTAAACAAAAACGTCCGTTTTTACATACCGGAATCATACTTCTTCTTCCAGGATCCCATTTGAAATCACAAGCATAATGAATCCATACATGAGGACGACAACCGCTATCTTTATTGCGTGATGCAAGCCAAATATATTTGGCTTCTTTTTCTCCATCTTCATCAATCTCAAGGACTTCATTATCTCTTCGTATTTGAATTCCTTGTAACATAGAATCAAATGATACTACAGGAACCATAATGCCATTTTTGTTATGCTTCATATACCATTTTCCGTTTTTGGCTTTGTAAAAACCGGGAACACCTGATAAGTCACATCCGGCTTCCTGTTGAATTTCCGCACAAAGGTTGAATAATGCATAATTTTCATTATTTGGGACAGAAGCATAGCGCATACGGATAATATCCTCATCTAATCCACGCTTCTTTAGGTCTGTAACATGTTTTTCTTGCAATTTACACCTTTCATTGGAAAGCAACAGCCGATATATTTGATTTCTCTTCTTGATATCTGCAAGAGGACTTTCTTCTGGTGTTTCAGTTTTTTCAATGTAACGGTAACGAATTTTTACTTCACTTTCGTCTACCGGTTTTTTTATTCTTAATCGGTTGCAGATGTCTTTATAAGCTTCCATCCACTCCATTCCCATCTGTTCTGCATAAAATGCAACGATATTCCCGCTTTTTACAGGACATGTCTCTCTCCAACAATGAAATATTCCTGTTTGCATATTTATCCAGAGCTTCTTTGATTTCTTTTCACTGCCGCAAAAAGGGCAATATAATTTTATATCTGCAGAATTTGTCTCAGGATAAATACCTAACAGATTCAAAACCTCAATGGGCTGAAATGGATATTTACAATTGTTCATTTACTTACCTCCTTAATGGGGCAGTAGTATAAACTGCCCCTAAAATTTTTATAGTGATTACTCTGATTCATTCGAATTTTTGGATTCTTCAATTTCCTCCAATTTTTCGGACAAATCTTTATTGTTGTCAATGATGACTTTCAACGCTTCCCGATTTGATGAACCGTGATTGTACATCCAAAGAATATTTTTCCTACAGGTTTTTAATACTTCCCCTAAATTTTTGGCATTATTAAATGCTCCTATATCGGGTTTTACTAACAAAGCCTGCTCATAGGTAATGTTGGTCTCGCAAAAATCATTATTCATAAATTCCGGAATGATAACGTCTTTCTCTTCAACATCTTCCTTTTCTGAATTATCAGCAATAGTGGAAGTTGTTGTAGATTCGTCGGAACATACTACAGTTTCTGCACCATTATCCGAATCCTGAGTAGAAAATATAGGACAATTTTCATTATCCTCATCCTCAGGGGCATCAGCAGTTTCGGTATAAACCGGATTTTCTGCAACTGTTGTGCATTTCGTGGGATTAGTCTCAGTAGCCTTGTTTTCGTCCATTTTTGAAGTTTCTTCATTTTTTGCTGCAGTTAATGTAGCAGTAAAAGAATCATTTTCTGCTTTTTTATCTGATTTTCTCGGCCGACCTCTTCTTTTGGCGGTTGGCTTTGCATCATCCATGGGAATGGGTGGTGCTGCAGGTTCCACTGTTCGATTCGTTGTGGTGGGAGTTGTTTCTGCAGCGTCCTCTTCGAAAAGATTTAATCCAATACCGGCGTCAACGATTGCTTTTGATAATGCTAAAGAGCGGCACATAGCTTCCATGCCTTTAACACGGTCAATTTCAGCCAAAAATGACGAATTATTTACGGTATTAGGATGTTCTTTATGAAATCCATAACCATCAGGCAAAATATCGTTGTTATCTAAATCTTTACTGTTCCCGTCCAGCCAAAGCTTGCACTCGGAGATGAAAAAACCGTCCTCCGTTACTTTGTTTATGAAAGAGTATTTCCTATTCGGAAATAAGATAAACAGCAAGATTTTTTTAATAGACAGTGGAAGATAGGTATATTCCGTGTCATAATTGATGCCTTTTTCTTTTAAGGCATTGATGTTTTCTAAAATACTTTCCAAAGTATCTTCGCATTTTACTCCGTTATCTCTGATCTTTTTAGCCAAAGATTTGATATATACATTTTTTAATGTTTCTTTCATTTAATTTTCCTCCATCCTCAATCAAATTTGAAGCTAAAAAGGAGACTGTATGACAGCCTCCTTCTTATACTGGTTAACAATATTCAGTTTTAATTGTTTAATTAAAAGGCAATTCTTCAATTCCATCAGGAATATTCATAAAGCCTTCGCCTGCTGTAGTCGGTTCAGCGTTCGGACTCGGCACATATCCACCATTATTGTTGTTCTGCTGGCTGGCTTTGCTTTCTGCAAATTCCTGTTCTTCAACCACAACATCAGTAGTATAAACCTTTTGTCCCTCTTTGTTGGTATAGCTTCCTGTCTGGATGCGACCAACAATAGCAATTTTAATGCCTTTTCTCAGATATTTTTCTGCGAATTCGCCAGCTTTTCCAAAAGCTATGCAATTGATGAAATCAGCTGTCTGATCATCGGGATTGTTACGGTTTTGTCGGCGGTTAACTGCCAGAGAGTATCTTGCGATTGCAAGTGGCGTTTCTCCCTGGGAATATCTTACCTCCGGATCTCTTGTTAAACGTCCCATTAAAAGTACCTTATTCATTTGTTTTTCCTCCTGGTCTTTGCCAATATTTTTTATCATATCTATGTTAACGTGGATTATAAAAAAGCAGGAATACCAAATATTGGTTTCCTGCTACTAATGACATATTACTATTTTGCTTCCACGAATTTATTATAGTTTATCATGCAATTACAGAAAATACAATAGAAAATTATAAAAATAAAGCATAATCAAGGTAAGTTTAAGAATATAATAAGTGAAAAGAGCAGAAGAGGATCTGCTCTTTTCACTTATTGTTTAAGTCGGGTTCCGTGCTAGTATCATCTTTCGGTTCTATAAGTTTTCCTTCTAATTCTGGTGTTGGATGATCAAGAACATTTCCCTTTTCCTTATGTAATTTAATTAGTTTTCTTTCTATATCATTTTCTATTGAATACATTGCAACGTCATAGTTTTGTATTTTTTCTATAACAGATACCATGTTTTTATCTTCTTCAGGATTAAAAAGGTATTTTGCAATTATTTTTGGCAATTTAAAAAGAGAAATTATTACAGTTACCAATGAAGAAATCATAGCTGTAATTGCACCAGCAATATATTCAAAGTTTTCTTTACTTACACTATCTGTAACTTCAGAAGAGTTTAAAATTTCAAATGTCTTATATATGGAGTAATAAAATATAATGACTAATAAAATCATTATGAAAACAATAATACCAAAAAAGATTGCCTTTAATTTATTCTTTAATGCTGACGAAAAGTGTGACTGGCGAATAAAAGTATATAAAAGTTGGGTATATGCCTGTGTGTGTTCGTCGTATACAGAACCTTTTCCTTGTTCTTTATCTGTTTCAGTAATTTTATCAGCCACTATTGTAACACCTCAATTATTCGTTTTTCAATAGATGACATTTTTGTTTGAAAGTATTCAGATAGATACTTAATAATATAAGCACGACTGTTATTTTCCTCCATAGCGATGTTGTATTGTTCAATAAAAAGATAACTTGGCATTAGGAGTTCTGCAGCAAACCTATCAGCAAGAACTTCTTTTTTTGAAGAATGATTTACCTTTGGATATGTTTCGCAAAACAATAATTTCCCATCAGAATATTTCTTATTACTTAAACAATCAAATAAATAATGTGCAAGTTCATGTGCTGCAACAAATCTCTGATGCTTAATAGGGTCATTGCTGTCAACTAAAATAATTTTATCATAAGAATATATTTGTTTGGTTGTACCTCCAACATATATAACACCAGATATATCCTTTGATAATTGAGAAGTATGATACGTATGTATTCCAAAATCTTCTAAAATACGATTTATAGGAGTACTTACTCCTGTGTAATATGTTGCAATTGACAATATTTTTCTTGCAATTATAATTACATCATCTATAGAATATTCTTTGTTTTCTTCTCCTTTTTTCTTTAATTCTTCAATAAGTTCATTAAACATTTTAGTATTCTCTCTTCTTTTGATATATTCGTTAATATCAATTATTTTCATTATTTACCTCCACATAGAAAATAAGCAGTGTACATTAATAAATAATTGATATTAATCAGCTTAATTATTTTATCCTAAAAATCATTGACAATAACTTTTCAATGTGATATTATCATTTTTTAAATATATTCAAAAGTATTAGTATATTATATATTTTATTAGAAATTAATTAGTTTTATATACACAAATATAGCATAACTGTAAATAAATGGAATAAAATTTAATTATTTTCTACCTTTTTAACAAATATTCTTTTAAATATTTGTCATTTTTTGTGCAATTAATATATTGATTTTGTAACAATAATTTGTTATAGAAATGAATCAGCGATTAGATCCAGAAAGGATTGATTAAGAAAAAAGTTGTTATAAATAGTTTTAATTACAAAAAGGAGTATCGCTCAATAACTAAAATTTAGTTATTTTGCGATACTCCTACTGTCATACTCAACCCATTTCATTAAATATGGCGCAAAGCACATACAAAATGAAATATCAGTATATTGTGGTAACAGTTCTAATTTCTTCGTATATATTTCCTGTTAGAACTAAAGCAGTTCTAACAGAGAAAATTTTATGCAATTCTTTTTTTCAAGATTTTTATAAGAGCTTTAGGCAATTTTTCCAAATCCTGAATATCCAAGAAAGTTGCTACAGCTTTGGAAGGCAATCCTTGGCAATAGATTTCTCTAATCCGTTCAGCATCATCCCCAATAGCAGCAGTGATATAGGTAATACTTTTACCCGAATATTTTTTTAAGGTATCTTGAATGTCCATTTTCCCTTCCCTCATACCATAATTTATATAATCAGAAGGTTGTCCATCCGATATAGAAATCATAATCTTATTTGCTTCAGGGCGTTTCATTAATCGTTCTGAACAAAATTTTAGAGCATAACCATCCCTGTTAGCGGCTCTTTTTGAACCAATGTTGCATATCCGCATCAAATCTTTTTTATCGAATGAATCAAATTCTGCGTAAGAAATTATGCTTGTTACAGGATAAATGGAATAGAATCCATATACAGCACATGGAATGTTTATTTTTTGACAGAACGCATAAATGATATATGCTGTCTTTCGCTCTGCTTCAATACGTTTTCCTGATGTAGAACCACTCATGTCAACCATAATACATATTGCCATTTCCGGATAATCTTCAGGAGCCTTTCTTTTTGCAAATAACTTTTTATCTGGGCTGGAAAGTCTTGACGGTACAAAATGTGTGCCAGAATAAAGTCCACGCTCAATTCCTCCATTTTGTCTATTTTTGAGTTCTCTTTCCAGTTCTTTTGTAAGCCGATTTACATATGCATTTAATTCTTTTGCATAAATGTCGTACCAATATGTGTCAATTTTATTTTCCCTGGTAATACAACCTTTTACTTTTCTTAATGCTTGTATATCTTTTGGGGAAGATGGGTCATGAACAGCTGATAATTCATTTTTTAATTCTTCTTCAATAGCTTTTTCCTGTTCCTTCGCTACATTTTGTTCAGCAATTTGCTTGGAAATGTTATTAAGAATTTCTTCAAATTGATTGTTATTATCCTGATGGAACTCATTGGATAAGGGAATCGAAGCAGAAGAGGAATCTGAATTATTATCTTTAAGCTGATCAGACACTTTGTCCTGCTGTATTTTTGATATTGGAGAGTCCATATTCTGATGACTTTGGTCACTAGAGTTGGTCATGTCTTCTGAAAGAGACTTTAATACTTTATCTAATGTGTCATAAATATTTCTAATATCTTCTTCAGTAAGTTCCGAAGATCCGGAATTATTAACTGAATTTTTATTAGAAGAATATAATCCGCCTTTAGAACCATATGAATTTTCATCAGATAAATTCTGGCCAGCTTTAGAAGAAGTTGTTTGGCTTTCCTCAGCTTGCTCATCGTTTTCAGATTGTGATGGCTCTTGATTTTCCTTGACCATTTGCTGAATGTCATCAAACATTAGTGCCAATAACTGATTTGTAATTTTTGCCCTTTTTATTGAGTCATGTTCATCACGATATGTGTCAATATGAGGACACATATTTAATATAGACCTCATTACATCATTGTCTAAGTCATCTTCTTCAGCTTTTAAATAACCTGCTTTCGCATAATGAAGAATTTGATTAGTGTAAATACATATAGTATTATAATCTTCATCTTGCATTTGTTTAAAATTGGGTATTTCAGAGCAGTGAAGGGCAGAAAGTTCTTTAAGATTTTGCCCATATCCTTCAACTTCTCTGATGATACATTTGTCTACATATCCATCTTCCAGACAATTATCCAATGTGTCTCTTAAAGAAAGTAGAACCGAAGCTAATTTTTTATTTGTCTTGATTGCTGTTTCCATTTTATTGAATTCACTGGTACCTGGGTTAGGAATTAAAACACCATCCTTTTCAAAAGTAGCATCAATTTGTTCCATTAAGCTAAAATCCGTATGCAAAATATGGCTGCATTCATGTAATATCATAGCAATCATTATTTGCGCACGTTGGTGTCGAGAAACATCTTTAGCAAATGTATTATTTACATTACATATAAGATATTTTCCATTTGTTGAAGCTGTTGAATCATCATCAGCCCAGTACAAAAGTACCTTAATCTTAGTTTGGTATTGCTTTGTGACAGCATCAACAATAGTCTGCACAAATTTTAGCATTATATCAGATAAAAACAGTTCTTTGTCTGAAATCTGATATGTGCTTTGGACAATTGCCTTTCGCAATTCTCCTTGATTCCTAATTTTCATTTAACTTTCCTCCTTTAAATTAAAATAAGCAGAAAGTTATTTTCTTTCTGCTGCTCATGTTTTGGTAAAATAAAAAAACAGGCAACCAACAATATGGGTTCCTGTTACGAATAGCACATCACTATTTTTGTCCTTACAAATATATTATTATATTATCATAAATATATTAATAAGTAAAATAAAAAATTATAAAAAATATGACTGAAATCAGATGTTTTCCTGATTTCAGTCATATTTTTATGTTTTACAGGATATTACATGTTTATTATTTTAAATTATTCATAAACTCTTTGTCATCTTAATATGGGAAAAGATTCTTCATTTTCCATATCATAAAAATTACTTGCTTCCTTTAAAGAAATTTCATCGATCGATTCAATGTCTTCCAGCTTATAATGATATTTTTTCATATCATCTTTTAAAAATGTTGCCACTTGTTCTCTTGTAGGGTTTTCAATTTCTGATTTAATACAGATTCCATATGTATCTGTAAATAATACTTCATAATATTTTATTTTCATTTTAATTCTTCTTAAAATTAATATTTTCAAAAAAGAAGCTCTGTTAAAATAGATCAACAGAGCTTCACTTTTACATTCTTGCAAAGCGAGCGTCAAAAACGGTTCTTAACATTTCCCTATCTTCACTTGTTTGAGAAATTTTGTGCAGAACAGTTGTCTCAGCTGCTTCATAAATGTCATCATCAGATAAATCACTAAGCTTATCCAACGACAATATCCTTTTCTTTACCATCATGGCGGTAGCCCAGTTTTGAAGAGAACGCATACCGAAGATACCATCTGTAATGTCATTTTCCTTCATATGCTGGTTAATATCATTCATGACGGTTATCATCCTTGACAACAATTTTTCATCATCAAATCCGGTTTTAGCTTTTACTCGTGCTTTTTTTTCATCATCCGAAGGCTCATCTATGTCTCTAACAATATCCATTCTGTCCAGTACAGACTGGTTGATAATAGTACAGCCTTCATAATCGGAATTAGATGTCATAAAAATGATACAATTTGGATTTTTCTTTACCAGCTTACCATTTGGTAATTCAAAATAGTTTCCGTCAGCCGGGTCCAAAATACCATTTAATCCAACCAATACAGCCCTTTTAATGACTGTAGGTTCCTGAATTTCATGCCCGCCGCCGTTAATAACCGTTTTGATAAGAGGACTTTCAACATAAGTGAATTCATTTCCTGAACCAGATGAAAGAATTGCTTTCATTTCTTCACAAATTCTTTCCATTAAAATGGATACAATTCCAGTCACATCCATATCATCAGGTTTGTCTTTGCCAGTTAAAAGCATATAACACTTATCCGGATCACAATAGATATCATCTACGGATGGTAGCTGGTGTTGCTTAATAATATCTGCAGCAGTGATAGGATTTTGAGAATCAGTAGTAGGAAATACCTGACCTAAAAAATTGAATATTTCACTATCCACAGAACAGGTTGTTTTGCTATAGGGAATTTGTAATGCTGCACATATTGCCATGCAACCGCTTGTTTTTCCTGTACCGGCAGGTCCTTTATAGTAGATATTACGAAAAGGATGCTCTTCTGTAGAAGTAGATTGAATCCAAAGAGCATCCTCTTTTACAAAAGAGGGTACTGCATAGGATTCATCAATTACCGGAATCATACTTTTTTCTTCATCTGACCAGTTCTTTCCAGGACAAAGTGGATAAGCACCATTAATGCTATAAACCTTCATATTATCCATAATTCCAGAACCAAAAATTTCAAAAAAGCTAAAGTTTCCAATTACTACATCAGGATATTTGAGCCTTTTGTCGGAATCACTGATTTTAACAGGATCTGTTACACTTATTTGTTCCATCTTGGAATCATCTAAATTCATTCTGGAACGAAGATTGGAAGAAATCTTTGCCAAAGTGATCAAAATCTGATCAGATGCATTTTCCAATAATAGACTGGTATCATTTTCATCCAAAGATAAAAATATTTTTCCTGCCTCCAATGTGTCTTTAAGTTCTTCATCATAAGAAGCTAAAGCAAGAATACCAGTTAAGACGTTCTTTTCGTCCATATCATTCCATGTGATAGAACCATTATTGGTTTCTCCAAGAGAAATTGTATAGGTAGTAGGAGAGTTCATAGAAGCAGTTTTCTTAATGCTAACTAAACGATTTCCCTCCTCAATTACACATTTTCTTTTGTTATAGGCAATTGAAATTCCCTGATTTTTATTGTACAGATTTCGAACTGCGTCAAATAAATTTGAATAGATAAGAGGCGTATTATTATTGTCATACTGTGAAATACACGCCTGCTTATTAGATTCGTTTAACCTTATCAATCCGGCAACTATATCAATATTCCCAAAATTTCCAGGAAGTGTAACCGAATTCGTTTCTAAATAATTTGGCATTATTTTTTCCTCCCAACTACTTCATTTGCACTATGATATTTCGTGATTCATCCCATGATACAGAGATATAACCTCTATCGGATAAAGTAGAGCAAAGTGCTTTGATAAAGGCGTTTTCTTTGTCATCATCTTTTTCATAACTTGCATAAGGAATAACAAAAAAGTCTTCGCCTTTTTTCTCCGTTTCAATTTCATACTTCATAATGACGGATGCATTTGTGGCTACCCATTCATTAACTCTTTCTTCTAAAGATAATACTTCAGGCTTTTCATTTGCTTTGTTTAATACAAACGAAAAATTATTTTTGGTTGACTGGTTGTGGATGACTATATAATCGTCATCTATTTTAACCCTGATGATATCCATTTCCGGATTAAACCATTGCGGATTTAATATGGAATATTGTTTCCCGGGAAAAGTTTTCTTCATCCACTGGTCAAACATATAAGTGAAATATTCTTTACGTATTTGGCTAAAAGTTCTTTTTTCTGTTACAGTTTTCACTTTTACTGTAACACGATCATGACGCTGGCTTTTCAATTTTCTTTTGAGGCTTCTTATATATAAGAAGATTACAATATTAAATACTAAAGCAAAAATCATAGGTTTATTTTCCTCCTTTTATTAATATGATTGGGAAAAAGGATCGCATTCGTTCAAATTCACGCTACCCTGACTAATGTATTGTTCAATCTGTTTTTCCCTGTTTTCCACGGCATTTACCTTAGGCTGAGGAATACTTCCTTCAATATTTTTTTGTGAAGAAGTATTTGTAGCTCTTTTAACTAATTCAATTTCACGTACTTTACAGAATGTAGTAAACCTTTTTGTCTGTGGATCCTGTTTAATGGAAATATGTCCACGTATATTAACATGGTCACCTTTTTTCAGCTGTAATTTTTTTACAAAATCTACAACATTATCAAATGCCTGAAAAGCCCAGTTGGTATATCCATTTCCATCCATTTCTTTTGCAGAAAAAGATGCCATAGGACCACCAGCAGAATTTCTAAATATTACAGCTTCTTCGTTTTCTCTGAACTTTGTAATTTCCAAATCTGTTAAAATGATAACATTCATATATCTTAATCCCTCCTTAATAATAAATTAAGCAGGAAAAAGTTTTCTCCCTGCTGCCTGTTTTCGTGAAAATAAAAAAAACAGGCAACCAATATAGGTTCCTGCTACAAATTACACATTACTATTTTTGTTTCACGAATATGTAATTATATTACCACAAATATACAAATAAGTAAAATATAAATTTAAAAATATCTTTATACATATTCATTATTAATGTATAATATATAAAATATCTAGTATTCAAGAGGATTGATATATGAAAGAAATGGTAAAATTGAGTTGTTATATAGAAGAATATAACAATGAAAAAGAATGTCTTTGTGCAAGACTTAGGGATAAAATATCAGATAAAAAAGTTTCTATAATAGGTAAAAATGCTGATAAAGATCATCTTTTAAGATTTTTATCACAGGCAAAATTAAATCAAAAAGTAATGCCTACAGTTTTTGATAAAAATGGTACGGATATTGTCTCTGTAAGAGGATCTATTTATTCGGAAGATGAAGATGAGATTGTTATTAATATTGATGTAGAATCAGGTGGATATTTATTTGAATAATATCTGACAAAAACTTTCTATTTAGGTGAAGTAAAGATGAAAACGGATATAAGTTGTGATACATGTGAATTTAATGCAGGTACTGTATGTATGGGAAGTGGAAAACGCATGGATAACGGAAAAGATATCTATGGAATGCCAATAGAAGAAGCAAAGAAAATGTTTCCTAATGGTTGTAGTGACTGGGGAATATCTTTACTTGATTATATTGAAGAGCAGGAGAGTAATTAAAAGGCCTATAGATAAAATTTAAACCCTAATAGTAGTAATCTAATGCGAAGTAGATGTAGTCACTCATCGTCTAATATTAAAGAATATGTCTTTCTTAGATGATAACCCAGAAGAATGGAAGGCTATTGTTCAAAATGTTTTACATGAATATGCAGATTTAGCTAATGTAAAGAATTTAAGACTTAAAATTGGCATGAGTCAAAGTCAATTTGCTGAATATACTGAAGTACCGGTTCGCACAATACAAGAATGGGAGCAAGGTCGTAGTACTCCACCCAGTTATGTTATAAAAATGATATGGAGAATAATTGAGTTAGAAAAAAGGATTAAATAAATTCAACGTAAAGAGATTGATAAACTAAAAGTCAACTTTGATTAGTCTATCGCATTACTGTCACTAATGGTATTTATTTATATCTAATACATATAAAAATGAAAAGAAAGAGCAGTTTTTCTGCTCTTTCCTTAACAATATTACTTTTAGCCTGCTTTTACTTTTTACATAGAGTATCTATCCTTTACTTCAGCCATTTTATGATCTGATAATCTACTATATGTGTGAAGTTGTCCATTTGGAAGTGTCACTGTAAGCTGGCTGTATGCAAGATAGCCATTCATGCGATTAATTTTGGTAAGGTGTTTACTGCCGCAAGAGGGGCAAACGTCCTCAATTTCATCATCCTGAAATTTGTGGCCACAATCATCACAGTACGACAAATCTAAGTTTATGCCTTCGTAGTAACCCATTTCCATAGCCCTGTCAATTAAAGTTGAAAGAGCATCTAAATTATAGCCAATGGGATACTTGACATATTGGATTTTTCCACCATTACAAAGTTCCCAGAAACGATATTCTTTATTCTGCTTTTCAGTAGGTAAAATCTTTTCCGAAACATGACAGTGAAAACTATTACTTACATATTCCCTGTCAGATACATTTTCAACAATACCGTACTTTTTGCGAAATTGTTTTACCTGGACGCCACAAAGATTTTCAGCAGGAGTCCCGTAAATAGCATACAATCTGCCATCCTTTTTCTTAAAATCGTCTACTTTTTCATTAATATATTGCAGTACTTCTAATGCAAAAGAACCATCTTCAGTAATGGATTTTCCATTATAAAGTTCCTGAAGTTCATTTAATGCCGTGATACCAAAAGAAGCTGTAGCAGAATCCAATACCGGCTCAATTCTTTCCTGAGGATGCAAATGACCACCTGTTATGAAGTGACTTTTGTCAAGAGGTAGATCTTGACAAAACAAACTTTTTTCTTTCCGCTCTGACAATACTCACATTTTTGACTGACAGCATCAGGAAAGAGCCCTGATTTAACAGTTCCCGGCATTTGGCCACTCTGTTATTCGTGGATTGG
>CAJTCE010000003.1 GCA_910574745.1 Lachnospiraceae bacterium
ACCAAATATCGGGAGATTCTTAGGCTCAAAAGCTTGGATCTCAGTCAACAAAACATTGCCGACAGTTGCAATGTCTCAAAAAAGACAGTTAATCGTGTGTTAAAGCGTGCTGCTGCATTAGGTATATCCTGGCCGCTCGATGAAAACGACACCGATGCTGTCCTTGCAGAAAAGTTCTTCCCTTCTGCAAAACAAGTTACATCCCACAAGCGTATGCCTGACTACGACTACATCCGCAAGGAGCTACTCCGTAACGGCGTAAGTAAAAAACTCCTGTGGACTGAATACATGGAGGATTGCCGTGCCAATGGCGAAGAACCACTCATGTATTCACAGTTCTGCTACCACATCCAACAGGACGAGCAGAAACGACGTGCTACTATGCATATCAACCGGAAACCCGGTGAACAGGTTGAAGTGGATTGGGCAGGCGATCCTGCAACAATCATTGACCCGGATACCGGAGAAATCATCAAAGCCTACATATTTGTTGGTGTGATGACTTATAGCCAGTATGCATATGTGGAAGCATGTCTGGATATGAAGCAGAAATCATGGATCAATGCTCACGTCCATATGTACGAGTACTTTGGCGGTATTGCTAAGATTCTCGTACCGGATAACTGCAAAACTGCAGTTGTTCACAATGGTGGAGGAAAAGACCAGCAGATCAATGAAACTTATCAGGAAATGGCCGAACATTATGGCACCGCTATTATTCCGGCGCGTGTTAGGGCTCCCAAGGATAAGCCGAATGCTGAAGGAACGGTAGGGAACATATCTACCTGGATTACAGCAGCACTTCGGGATGAACAGTTCTTCTCCCTTGCCGAATTAAACCGTGCAATCAGGGATAAACTCGAACTGTTCAACCAAAGGCTCTTTCAAAAGAAAGAGGGTAGTCGGCGAAGCTTATTTCTTGAGGAAGAAAAACCATTGCTGGCATCATTACCTGCTACCCGTTTTGAACTGAGTGACTGGAAAACAGCCACCGTCCAGTTTAATTATCACATATCTGTGGACGGAATGCTATACTCGGTTCCTTATGAATACATCAAAAAGAAAGTTGATGTAAAGGTAACAGATACCACTATTGAGATTTTCTACAGCCATAACCGCATTGCTTCCCACCGTCGTTTGAAAGGACGCACTGGGCAGTACAGCACTATCACGGAGCATATGCCGGAAGACCACCAGAAATATCTGGAATGGAATGGCGACCGGTTCCGTAAATGGGCTGATCGGATTGGCATAAATACGTACACTGTGGTCAATGCAATACTGGCCTCCAAAAGTGTGGAACAACAGACCTACCGAAGTTGTATGGGACTTCTAAAGCTTGCTGAGAAATACTCAGGTGCATTGCTTGAAGCAGCCTGTAAAAAGGCTTTATCCTATACATCCTCGCCCAGTTACAAGAGCATTAAAAACATCCTTGTAACAGGATCTGTAAAAACAGAATCAGAAATAACTGAATCCAAGACCACACATAAAGCACATGGCATCACAAGAGGTGCCGATTACTATCGGAGGTAAATACATATGACAAATCAGAGTACAATAGATAAATTAATTGAAATGCGTCTTACTACTATGGCAGATGCATTTCGCAACCAGGTAAATGATCCTAAATTTAAAGAAGTACCATTTGAGGACCGCTTTGGTATGCTGGTGGACATCGAATACAGCAATCGTAAAAACAACCGTCTCAAGAGACTGATAAAGAGTGCCGGATTCGATCAGCCGGAAGCAAGTATTACGGATATCAATTACACTTCCGGTCGCAAGCTAAACAAGGAACTAATTCACAGGCTCGCTACTTGCGAATACATATCTGAACACCGGAATCTTTTTATTACTGGAGCTACAGGCTGTGGTAAGACTTACATGGCGTGTGCCTTTGGCATGGAAGCATGTAAGCGGTATTACAATACCAAGTATGTCCGTCTTCCAGATCTGCTTATTGATCTGGAAATTGCAAGGACAGAAGGTAACTATNGAAAGGTCATGGCTAAATACGCTAACCCACTGGTTCTCATTCTTGATGAGTGGCTTCTTCTAAAACCAACAGAAGCCGAGCAGAAGGATATCTTTGAACTCCTTCATCGCAGACGTAAGAAATCATCTACGATTTTCTGCTCCCAGTATGAATTTGAAGAATGGTACGATCAGCTTGGTGGTGATGACAGTCCCCTTGCAGATGCAATCATTGACCGCATTGCTCATGACAGTTATCGAATAAATGTCACAAGCATTGATGCTGAACATGATCGATCAATGCGAGAGGTATATGGCTTGGATAAAGCATTACGCGAGTAAACTCGCATAAGCGGTTCCCGCAAGCCCGGACAGCCGGTTTCCCGTCTGCCGGATTTGCGGTGTTACCGCACAGGAATATTCACGAAGAGCTTGAAAATATAGCACCATGGAATCCGAAGGTTCAGAAATGCTGTGTTAATAAATCATAGGGGCTGCGTCCTGGAAACAGAAATTTACAGAGTGATACCCTAACATTCAGCGCTTACTGATAAACTTTGCTTGTCCATATGGACAGCCTCCTTTGTTTTGAGATTGGCTTGCGATACCTTTCTCATTCTAACATAGGAGGCTTTTTATTGTTTTCCTACACGCTCCTGCTTACTCCATTCTCCCCAGCATAGCTGGGGGATTAGGATTTTTATTAATCAAAAAATATATCTGTTTTATCTTCTATATTCTCTATCTCAACTCTGCCATTATTTTTATCTATTGGAATAATTAAAAAATAATTATTCTTATGCCTTTTGATTCTATTAAATAATATTTCTGTATTATTAATAAAAATTTTTATTACATTAACTTTTTCAATATGATGAGTATTAAAAATGATATGCACGGTTTTGCTAACTTTCTTTTCTATAAGCGGTCTATGTCTAATGAGAATTAAATAATCTTTTTCATCATCAACATAGTAGTCAACATTAGCAATACGTATATACCTACCACGTTCACTTTCACTTATTTTTATACAACTATTTTCAATTCTATAATTTATGTTCTCAATATTATCTTCTGCTTTCCTATAAAAAGTAAATTTAGAAAAATCAGACAAGTAACTATGTACATAGCTGTTTGTTAAAGGTCCGCCTATATGTATTTCATCACTATTTTCATAACGTTGTAATAAATCCATTCGATTACCTATAGGAATTTCACAATCTATTTCTAGCTTTTTACAGATATCCATTAAAGCTTTTAAATATTCAAGACAATTTATCGTTACTAATTCGTGTAAAGAATTATTTACCATTTCCTTTTTAAAAACAGAAAAAGTAACTGCAACAACTTTATGTTTAAATCCCATTATCCTTTTGAGCTGCATATTTTTTTTATAATCCATAAACTTTTCAATTATTTTTTTTAAAATGGAAAAAACAAAAGATATATTATCCCAAATAATTTCAAAAAGTATCTTCATAAAAATATAATTTTCTCCTTTTAAAATCTAAATATAATGTTACATTTAAAAATATGAAAAAAAGACAGAACATTAAACAATATTTTTTTCCCTAACGCTTCCTTCTTATAAATTAAGCCATTCCCTGCACATTCTCCTAATATATATGGATATATTGGAAAATTATCATAATTTTTATTTTTGTTTATTGCTTCAAAAAATACACTCTCTAATTGTCGATCATCACTATCATCCACATTAGTATACAACTCTTTTAAAATAACATCATAGTAACTTGTTTGAACAAAATAAAATTTAGTATCAATTACAGGTTTTTTATTAGGCAAAAATTTTATTAAATTTACATCTGGATTAAAATAATTTTTTTTAAAATTTATCTTTCTAATAATATGATTTATATTAACTACTTGTAATCTTCCTGTTACTTTAAAAAAACAAGTTATATCCGATTTAAATTTACTATTTAATAATACATACTTTATTATCTCTCCTTCTCCATATCCCTTCCCTCGCTTTAGAACCATATCTTGATCGCCAAGGAAACTCAACCACTCAAATTCTTTTCTCTTACTAAATGCCATTTCTTTTAAGATCTTATCATTGTAAAAATAGGCACTATTTTCTCCAAAAATTATAATATCAAAACAAGAATTTAGGATATAAAATTCGATACAATTAATATATTGCCTTAAACGTACTGTACTATCTTTAAGTATCAAGTAAGGTATATTAGGATTTGGTTGAATACACCCCGTTATTATAAGAACTTTTTTCATTTACTTCCCTTTCTTATTGAATTACTTTCTTATGCCCAATCTGCCAGATGTACATCTTGTCGGTATTGATTAGAATTCCCGCCTCTAGGTACACTTTCAATATTCGCTTTTCAACAATCACCCCCCTGTTCGTGTGGACATATACCCTTATGTGAATGACTTTCGTGGTGCTGTACAAAGTAAATAGAACGACCACTTGAATCTCTTACATAGAAATCAAAATCTTTCATGACATTTACCTCTGTCCAGATGATTATCAATTAAATTTTAGTACACTATCAGCATTATCATAACTAGTACAAAAAACAGAAACTCTATTTCATAAAATATTACCATAATTTCCGACACAAAGCTCCACAAAACTACAATATATAGTTTGTATGAATTGCACAATACCATATATGGTAACACAAAATACTGTATTACCAAATATAGTAATACCATATATTGTCTGAACAAATTCTAAAAATTGCATTCTAACAATAAAACTTTTATCCAAAATACACTCAAAATTAGAAATATAACCAGCCCTCAGAATAAACGGCAAAAGAATCTTTTGATATGCTAAAGACACTTGTTTTGATAGAAATCTTTTATACTCCTCAATACATAGACCAACCACTCCGCCTCCAAACATTTATTTTATTGCGTCCCTCCATTTCACTCTACCTTTTGTTCTCTTAAAAACCCTCTATAAAGTGTTACCCCCAATATACACCCAATCGTATTATTCAACAAATCATTCAAATCAAACCACCCCAAATGTGTTACCAACTGAATCGTTTCCGTTACCAGCGAGCAAAAAATCCAATCAAAACTACTTCCCACAATGCTTTCTGTAGTTTCTTAAAAAGGCAGGGCAGCATGTAACCAAAAGGAACAAAAAGCAAAATATTCAAAATAATCCTCTCCAAAGGCTCTGTAGACTCTATATGAATAGAATCAAGACCTGCATTTAGTCCCTCTGTAAATATTTGCTTTATAATATTAAGAAAACCCGAATCAAAGGCAAAAACCCTCTTATAAGACCTTAAAAGCTGAAGGCGTACAAGTGCATTATCTCCTACTTCTCTTGAAAAGAATGTAAAATATAAGAAACCATAAAAATAGACTAAAAAAGCAAAGATTTCTATGTGTTTTAAATATTTATTTCTGCTAAAACAATGTTTCAAACACGATAGAAATAACACACATCCCACAACCAGAACACCAAATACCATAACACGATTCATTTACTTATTTTCTCAAACATTCCCTCTATTTCAACAGCTTCATTCTTATCATGACGCGCTTAACAATATTTTTTACATGCTGGATTGGATAAGCCCTAATAACAGCAGATTCAAAACTTTTTCCCTTATAAATATTATCAAAAAATTTTTCCCTCTCAAGGGGGAGCGATGTTGGATGATTAAGCTGCTGATTATTTCTTATTGCATTCTCTAAATCCACATCTCTTAATTCAACAGCACTATTATTTATCATCCACCTTCCCTTTTCCGTATTCGCCAAAATCAGAGAAATCCCCTTTCTTTGTTCATTAACAGAGAGCATACTCCCCCATGAATCTCCCAAAGTTACATCCGAAATTCTTTCTTTACGTGCAAATTTGCAATAATAGCAGTTTTCAGTATAAGAGCATCCTCTGAGGAATACCAGCATATAACTGTCTAATATTCGTTTTCCGGACAAGGACGAATTATTGATTTCCAAATGAAAATTATGATTATCTCTAAACTTTATTGTAAAAATATTTTCTAATTTCATGCTATGGTCTAAAAGATATTCTTGTAATAAAAGCGGAGATGGCGTTCCATGGCAGATCAAATCAATTGTATATAAATTCTCATTATCTCCGACAAAATTAACCAAAGAAGCAACCTGACACGGTAAGCCAACAAAAAGTACTTTAAATCCTTTTTTCAGGTTTTCTGCGATCTCCCTGTATACATATTTGGGATTACTCTTCACATATTTTGATCCGCGTAACTCTTCAAGCTCTTCTACCTTATCAATACAACTAAACTGAAACTCTCCATCTTTGAAAATGCAGCTATAAACTCTTCCCTTAGATTCCACAAATCCCTTCTCAATTTCATATGCCAGGCCGCCAGAAGAAGACTTATTCCTTGACCCGTCTTCCTTCGCCCAGCCCTGTTTCCAGAATATGGAAGTTCTAAACTTTGGTTGTACATTATACTGACACACCTTACGACAGGCATTACAGTTAATGCATTTGTCCAAATTAATAACTGCATTATACTCGCTGATAGTTTCTATAATTTCAATTGCCTTTTGAGAACAAACATTAATACACGCTCTGCAACCAGAGCACATTTTTTCATCACAAACTGTATTCAAAACATTTTTCCTTCCTCTTACGTCAATACTCTGAAAAATTTTTATAAATAATCTCTATTTGTTTAATGCAATCTGCAGGTATTTGTATGATTCATCCATAAGCATATTTCTTTCTCTCTCCACTAGAATATAATTAATAGCTCTCTTATTATCAAGATCAGCTTTAATGTCGGAGTTTTCACAAACAATACGATCCTCCAATCCTAAAGAATTTAGAAGATCTATCATTCTTATCCCTCTTGTCGAGTGAGGAATACAATAGAAGTCTTTATGAAATACTATTGAAAATGCGCACCCATGATAAGAATTTGATACAACACAGGCAGCATTTTTTATAAGATTCAAAAATTCAGAAGGTCCACATGAACTCTCAGTAAATATAACTCTTCTACCTTTATATTTATTGTTTTTTCTTCCAAAGGCTACAACTATACAATTATTTTGATATGCCAATTGATTAACAGTTTCAATCAGTTTATCAGACTTTTCAAGAGAAATAGCAAATATATAATCCTCTTGTATTAATGGGGTCTTACTATAAAAATTGTCCCATTCAGAATCTATCGTTAATAATGTTGGATCCAGTACAGTCGTTATTGCTTTCTCTGTCAGCGGCCCCAACTGATCTGCAGCACTTTTTTCACGTACCGAGACATAATCTAAATGAATAAGATTCTTTTTATAGTCTTTAAATTCTCTACCTGAAAGATTGGTCGTTCCTATACTTGGTGCATAAGCAATCTTAGGAACATTACCTTTAACAAAGTCTAAAAAATATGTAGGATTAACTCCTTCCGCCATTAACGGACTCCAAACCAGGTCGCTCCCGACTATATAAGCGTCATACCCCTGACATTTTTGTATCAATTCTTCATGGGAAAGATATACTTGATCGCTAATCCTCAGATACTTCTTTATGAATTTGTCATATAGATTTCTTTGCGTATAATTAGCGGGAAGACGAGCAACATCCGCAAAAATACGTCGGATTCTTTTTATAAGATCAGGTTCGTTCATGATACGAACTATTCCAAATAATTTTCTATCTACCTCGATACGTCGGATCCTGTAATCTATTAATTCAGAATCAACTCCCATTTTGGGCAACACTATAGAATTAGTCGCACAAGCCTGGAGAACAGCTCCATTATTTATCGGCCGAAAAAATGTTAATATTCCAACTTTCATTGCAAAATATTTTCTCCCACGAAATATAATGATTAATTTAGTCTCTATTCCCTAATTATCCAATAAATCTATTAAACAAAATATTAAACAACTTCTTCAATGTATCTACAAAACAAAACGGGTTAAGACTTTTTATAATAAAACTATTATTATTGACAATCGGGCGGATAATGTAACTTACCAGAAAATTTGTAAAGAATTGCGTGATCAGTGACGCCCATGCCGCGCCTGTTATTCCCCAAAACGGTATTAAAATCAAATTTAGCAATATGTTCATGAATGCACCAGATGCATTTATGATCCATAAATACCTTTGTTTATTTTCAGCAAGTATCCATATATTCCTGACAGCACCTATATATGAAAACGTCGTGTACCAAACAATTATCCTTAAAACTGGGACAGAAGTTCCATACTGGCTTCCATAAAGCAATTCTATAATATATTTTGCAAAGATTGTGATACATACACTTTGAACAAGTGACATATATATTACTATTGAATATATTTTAACCAGTTTTTCCTCATATATCTTATTGTTCATCTTTTTGCTCTCAAAAATGACAGGCCTTGCCGAATCTATCACTGCCGTAAAAACAAAACCTGTCATTCCAGCGCACGCAACTGCAGCAGAATAAAAACCTGTTGCAACATTGCCGATCATAAGTTTAAGCATAATTCGATCAGTCTGAGTAAAAACCATTACCATAAGCGCTGAAGCTATGTAATATCTGCTCCTGTTAAACATCTTGGCAGCAGTTATCTTTGAAACTTTTAATGTTTTATCAGAAAAATGATTGTATAATATGATCAATCCAATTCCAATAATTAAATACTCCAAAGCATTTGAAACTGCAAACCAGTATATATTTTTTGCTGAAACAAGAATACATATTTTATATACTGAGACTAAAAAGTACGCCACAAGGGAGAGCATAGATGTATACTTTGACATCAATCTTGCCTGAAACCAATATTGTATGACTTCAAAAATCTGGAATAACAGCACTATGCAATACAATGCGCATACAATGATCGTTGTCCGCTCATCTCTATTTACTGTCATGACAAATAAGATTATCCCCAAAATACAGGGTCCAGCCGAGCTCATGCACATAGCTAATGCGCTTCCTATAATCTCGCCATCAGAAACTTCTTTATTTATGATTTCTTGAACAAGAACTGCGTTCAATCCAAGCTGCATTATAGGTATCACAAAAGCCACAAGCGATGCCGCATAGTTAATTAATCCATAATTAGACGGACCCAGGTATCTTGCTGTCATCATAGAAACAATAAGCTGTAAGATTGCCTGTAGAATCCGACAGGCAATAATCCAACCTGCGTTTGTTATGACTTTTCTTGAATTCATTATCTTTTCCTCGGATTATTTGATACATTTTCAATTCTTCTATTATAGTAAAGACCGGCAATCTTCTTATAATATGGATAGAACCATTCTTGTTTAACCATAAACTGTTTTATCCCGATCCCGTGCAATTGTACTTTTATCCAGGTTTTGATATATCTGTCTCTAGGGAAATACCTCTTTCTGATCTCTTTACTCTCTTTTAGCGCCATAATTCTATTTATCTGTTTCTCAGATGCACCATCCCCCCGATAGCCTGCTATAATTATAGGAATATGTATTAATTGCGTCCCGTGTATATATGCATAAACATAGTATTCATAATCTGCGGCTATTTTATATCTTTCAGAAAATACTCGTTTTTTAAGCATAACTGTAGGATATATGGTTGCCTGGTGACAAAGAACTTTTGTGAAACACACATAATCATTAAATATCTTAGGATAATTAAGTGTAATATTACGATTTACTGTATAACAGTTGCCATAAAAAATTGTATTTGCTGAAACAGTTCTTCTTTTTATATTGTCAGCTATTTTACTGAGTACTTCATCTTCATAAAAATAATCTCCACAATTCATAAAAATGCAAAAATCTCCCGTTGCATACTCTACAGCCTGATTCATAGCATGATATATTCCAGAATCTTTAATTCTTACAAGCGTTATCCTCTTGTCATGAGGCAGACTGTCTACACTTCCATCCGTTGAACAACCATCTTTAATGATTATTTCATAATTAACATTTTTTTGCTGAAGTACATTATTTACCGTATTGATTAATTCTATGCCTGAGTTTAAGCTAACAATTAGAACACTAAACTTTATCATAACCACTCCCAATAGTTAATTGATCCATCTATAATAATTGATTAACCTATATTCCCTATTTCTCTTTCTGCCGTCAAAAAAACTGTGCAAGTAATATCCAGTATCCTTGAACAATATTAATCAAACAGGCACTAATGGTTATAAGCATCAGAAAACAATTTGCAAGTCCATTTGGGGCTGCCAAAGAATATTTTAATTGATATAATGGTTCAATAATAAAAACTGCAAACGGCCCTAGCGCATATCCGCTTCTTGTAAGAAAGTTTGTCCCTCCCAGAAACGCTGTTGCCAAAATAACAAACATATATACGATACAAAATTGAAGTCCGTCCGTATTTATTTTACTGATCGAACTTCGATTTAAAAATATAATTATCAAAATAGAAACAATCACAACTATATCAACAGTAAAATTCAACATCTCCCCTGAATATTTTCCCTCATTCATATAATAACTAATTGTATTACCTAAATATGATATAAATGACAGACTGGAACGTTGAAGATAATTTACTCCAAAACGCAAAAAAACAACTCCTCCAAACAGTATAAATATACTCTTCATTCCTTTACAAAAAGGATAAATAAGTCCGATTACTAATGGTAATAACATATTAGGATGAATAGTTGCTACTATTATTGTTATTAGAAAATATTCTACATTTCCCTTTTTCTTATATATTTTTCTATAAATTCCAAAAGCAGTTATAGCGGCTGCAAGAGCATTTCTAATTCCTGAAACAACCATAAAGTAAGGTATAAAGGAAAAACATATGGAAGTATATGGAAATAACCAGTTAAATTTAATTTTCCTGCTTTCAAAATAATCTGTAACAATATAGCAAATCAAATAATAATCCAATAATGTACAAACAAAAGGCAGTAAATGATTATTATTTGAAATTTTTGTAACAAAATACCTGATGACATTAAAAGCTATTAAGCTTTTATAATTTCCAACAGTACTTCCCTTGAATCCATCTCTTAAAAAACGCCACAAAGAAAGGTTTTGTTCATGTATTTGACTTCTTATTTGATCCAGCCACTGAAAATGACGATATGAATCATAATATGGTGCCGGATCCCATAGTAGTGCCCAAATTGCAAGCGATACTGCAAACCCTGCAATCAATATTTTTTGTTGTTTTACAACAATTTCCCGCTTTAATATAAAAGAAAAAAAAGAACTTATCCAAAATAAAACTATTACCGCCATAGAAATAAAAAATGCAATAAGTCCTATACTGGAAAAACTTGTACTATATAAATCAGACGACACAATTACTTCCTCCACAAACAATTTCAATTAAGTGAAATGTTTTTGAAAAGGCTAATATATTCCATACACATATTATCCTGATTATAGAGCCTACTACAATTTATACATGCCTGCGTAACAGCATGGCTTTTTTCGGGCAGTTTTCTTATGATATTCAATAGTTCTTCATAATTTCCCCGCTGTACAATAAAACCACAGTCTTCCTTTAACATCTCGCCGCATCCACCTGTATCATAAGTAATTACAGGAGTTCCACATGACAACGCTTCTAAATTAACTGTCGGGAAATTATCTTCAAGAGTTGGATTAATAAAATAATCCGCAACTGTATAAATTGCAGCCAATTCTTTTTGATCCTGAACATTTTCTATGCATATTATATTACTAGGTAATGTTTTTCTTTGTTGAGTTGATATGCCTGCTAAAACAATCTGAAATCTGTCATCTAATTCTTTCGCTAGTTTTGCAAAGCATGACAACCCCTTTCTTTTTCCCCAATCAAATGCAACCCCCAGTAAAATAATCTTATTAAAAAGATTATTTTTTTTTCGAAAATCACTTTTCTCAGCTTTAAACATTGAAAGATCTACTCCATTATGAATCACAACGACTGGGTACTTTTTCAAATATGATTTTTTAACATTTGAAGCAAGCCACTTCGACGGTGTTACAATAACAACATTCTGAAGCTTTGTAAACCATTCCGATTTCATCCGAAATTGAAAATCCGAATCATCAAAATTACACTTGGGATATTCTTTATATGCTTCACAGCCCCTACAACCTTCCATCCACTTAAAGCAATTCCTCATAGTGTAAAACGTACAATGTCCGGTAAATGCCCAACAATCATGTAATGTCCACACTACCGGTTTCCCATACTCTGCAAAAAAATCAAACAGTAGGGAAATATTCAAAAAACAGCCGTGTAAATTATGCATATGTACTACATCAGGATCAAAATCCCTAATCTTTTTGATCAATCCTTTTGTTGCCATCTTTGAATAGCAGCCATGTTTTCCTGTACAATTAGCTAACTTTATATGAACAAATTTTCCAATAATACCACCAATTTGATAATGATAGGTTGGAAATTGAATATTTCTTGGTTTGGTATACGAGCAGGATGTGATTACTTCTCCGGATTGTTCTCTTATCATATCAGCAATCTGAAACATTATCCGTCCGGTACTTCCATAAGGAACCGAATTTATCTCAAAAACTTTCAATAATATTCTCCTTTGTTTTATTTGTAAATAGAACCGCTAACTACATAATCCGTTAATATCCACAAAATAGAGCTTATAATATTTACCGATATGTCCTGATTTTAATCATCCCCGGCAGATAAATGTCAGATTCACTTTTTAACGTCCTAAACCAGGGAGTCGGTGCCACAATCTTTTTCCCTTCATTTGTATTTAAGTATGCTGCCCACCAGGAAAAGGAACTATTCGATAATATTACATGCTTACAGGATCGAATCAATTCAAAATCTTCATAATCTTTCGTCCCTTCAACCACAATAGCTTTGGGAGGAAGATCAATAATATCACGTACATTATCCACATCATTTGTAAACACATAAAAAACGGGAGAATCTGCATTGGTCAGAATATAATCTATGGCCATATTATAATATTCCGAGGTACAAACATCTAAATAATAATTTCTCATATTCTTATAATCGCCAAGACGGACATGAACAGCTACGGAATTGGTACTTTCTATTTTCTCCTGCAACTGTTTTATCTTTTTACCCAACGGAACAGAAATATTATACGCTTTGATCACAATATCTCGACAGTTAACAAAATATTTTTCACATTGAAAATATCCATATATATATTTATTATCCTGTTTTACTTTTACAAACGGATAAAAATAAGGATCAAAATTGAAATAATAACCTTGTCGGATATTTCTGTAAAACCATTTTCCTCCAAGTTTCTCTGTCTGTGTAAGGATCCGCTTCATTTTTTGAAGAACTCTATACCTGTTTTGAGCCTTTACAACATTTTCCCGTTCCTTAGAATTGATTATTTCTACCCAGTTTTTATGTTCTGATATATTAAAATTATATAATCCAATTTCTTTATCTCCGGCATAAAAACTTGTATCAAATAAAATCTCTTCTCCGTATTCCCTGGCAAGATTAAGGGCATACGCATATTGAAACATTTGATTTCCCAGGCCACCCATCAATTTTACAACTACCATCTTAATATCCTCATTTTAAATGCCTGTATTTTAATAATCCATTTATCGTATACCAAAACATATAATAGGCGGAGACCATGGGATTTAAACCGATATATTTGTATGTGTTCCAGTTCATCTG
The DNA here is from genome assembly GCA_910574745.1 of Lachnospiraceae bacterium. Classification (GTDB taxonomy): domain Bacteria; phylum Bacillota; class Clostridia; order Lachnospirales; family Lachnospiraceae; genus UBA2882. The sequence continues at coordinate 13,602 of CAJTCE010000003.1, forward strand.
CGCTGCCTTCAATTTGTTTCTTGTCTTTGACGACTTAGTCAATCGATAAACCAAAAGCGGTTCATTAATTCCATATGCCACATGACCCGCCTTTGTTATCTCAAGCCAGATAGCAAAGTCCTCATGAATTTCATTGCCCATTACATAATACTTTTTATACAACTCTTTATTTACCAACACTGATGAATTAGAGATTAGATTCTGTTTGAGTAATTTCTGATAAGATAATGTGGGCGGAATTTGAAGGAACCATTCCAACCGATTTCCTCCATCATCCATAAAAAAAGAGCCTGTGAAAATCAGATCTGCACTTTTTTCCTCTGCAAATTCTATCTGTTTTTTAAGCTTATCAGGGGTCCATACATCATCACTGTCAAGAATGGCTATCCACTTGCTTTTTGCATATTCCAAACCACGTTTACGACTCTGTGAAACTCCACGATTAATTCTATTACGCAACAAATGAATACGTGGCTCAACTACTGATATAGACTTTACGATTGATACCGTAGCATCAGTTGAACAGTCATCAATTACGATCAGCTCCCAATATGGATATGTTTGATCGATTACTGATCTTATGGCAGCCGTAATAGTTTTTTCTGCATTATAGGCTGCCATAATTATGCATACATTCTCGATTTCTTTAACCATTAAATCTCCCCACACAACCCCCAAATATCTATATGGCATAACTCGTGATCATTGAGCAATTTCATTTGTACCGTTTGTTTCTCTTTCCAGAATTACATTATTCATAAGATTTTGCTGGCTTTCCACCCCTTCCGTACTCTCCTTCAAAAACAAAATCTGCACCGTCTTAAAAATAATCCTCATATCCAGCGCAAATCCCGCATTGACCAGATACATCAGATCCATCTGCAGCTTATCGTAAGGAGTGGTATTATATTTCCCATAAACCTGGGCATAGCCCGTCAGTCCCGCCTTGGCCTGAAGCCTTAGGGCAAACTCCGGCAGCTTCTTTTCATACTGCCTTGCAATGACCGGGCGTTCGGGTCTGGGGCCCACAATGGACATACTGCCTGCCAAAATGTTGAACAGCTGGGGCAGCTCGTCGATACGAACCTTCCTGATAAAACGCCCCACCTTCGTAACCCGGTCGTCCTTATCGCCGGTGGAAAGCCTCGCCACACCGTCCGCCTCTGCATCAGCCCTCATGCTGCGGAATTTAATAATGTAAAACTTCTTCCCACCCTGTGTCAAACGGCACTGCTTATAAAAGATACTTCCGCCGTCGTCTAACTTAATGGCAATTGCGGTAATGATCATAACGGGAGCCGTCACAACAATCCCCGCCAGGGAAAGCACCACATCAAATATCCTTTTTCCGATGCGGAACTCCGGCGTAGGCTGATACAGGCCCACCTCAAACAAAGGCAGATGGAACAGATTTGCCTGTTCCGCACCGCTCATAATGACGTCGCCGATTCGCGGCAGCACATAAACCTTAATATCGTGCTCTACACAATATTTCAGAATCATATTTCTTTCGTGACTGTGGATGCCGCATAAGAATACGACCTCCGCACCCTCCAACGCTTTCAGTTTTCCTACAATGCATCTGTCCACATTCACACAATTTTCAATCTTAAATTTTTTATCCAGCCCATACTCGGTAATCAGATTTTCAATGCTGTGCATACGGTCATAAACCACATAGGTTTTCTTTGCGGGAAACGTGCCGAAATACCACTTGTGGGCTCCAAAACTCCAAAGAGCAGACAACACAGACTGGCTCAAAAACGCCAGAAGCAAAGGTCCCGGATTTGGAAAGTGCTTGGTTAACAGCAGAATAATCAGATACAAAATCCCGTCTGAAATAACACATGCCAGCATCTGACTGTATACCAGCTCGCTGATGCGGTTAAAGGAAATCTGCAGGGCTCCGTAAATCCGTCCGAAGATTCCGTATAATAAAACAAAAATCAATACGATGAGCCCGTTTCCCCTGGAATAATAAGGGGATGCCGTGGTATTGGCATAATAGCCGTACCAGCACAGCACAAAAGGAGCTGCAAGGAGAATCACGTTCAAGGCTTTCATGCTTCTAAGGGCCATATCATAATAAAAACTTTGCATGGACTTTTTCTTATGTGCTTTTACGCTCATGTCTTTCCCCTCATGGTACCCGTCATAATTTCTTATGGCATTTTTATTTTATCTATCCTATCTTTTACACTGTTTTCTCACTGCCTTTTCATGGGCAGGGCCAACATATTCCCCACCCGAATCGGCACACCACACGCCTGTCGTTATTTTTACAGCATATCTTTTCTTTTGTTGTACATTATCTTTTCCTGCTATCATTTATTAACAGAAAAAATATCGGATTTATATCCTTAGTTCAATCCCGCAGGCAGCAGCCTGAAAATAAGCAGCTGCTGCAGGATATTTAGCCACCTTCATAAAGGCCTCATAAAAAATTAGTTCACTGCCTTCTTCGAGAATACAACTGTTCCCATCAAGCATACCGCCGCAAGGAAAGCCACTGTCATAACAACATCCCCTGTCTTTGGCGCCGTGCCTGATGCCGAGTTCTGAATCACAACTGCAACAGGCGAATAAGATTTCATGGTAAAGGTAACGGAGCCGTTGCCCACACTGCTGGGATTAATGGTCTCCCATGTACCGTCCGCTAACTGATGCAGGATGATAATCTTCATTCCTGCCTGAACATTGGGACAGTTTAAGGTAAAGCTTGCCGAACCTGTTCCCGCAGGTACAACCAGATCCACCAGTGTGGCGATTACCGCACCTGGGCCTGCCACCGCCTTTGCCCTGGCTGCTGCCGAAGCCGCCACGGAAGCGCTTACCTTACCTACAGTTGCTCCCGGCACGTCTTTACTGCTTACCGTTGTGCTGTTTGCATACGCAGTTAAAAGATCGTCATTGAATGTTGCGTCGGCAGATGTTGCCGCCGGCACCGTAACCGTATTATCCGCCGTAGGACTTTGGGTCTCTGCAGCAAATACGGACACTGTCATGCCAAAGGTCAATACAAGCGCACTTACAATTGCAAATATTCTTCTTTTTTTCATTTTTGGATTCCTCCTTTCCCTCATAGTGCATGTGGTTTATCTATATCAACCGGTCTGACCGGTTAATATCGTTATTTTACGTCCTCTACTTCTCTGTAAAAGACAGCTATCATAAGAGCCTTTAAAGCCTCCTCATCGGGATAGAACTCTTCATAGGCGTCTCCCTTTTTGGTCTCTCCCGAAAGGGTATAAATACCTTGGGGGTCCATTGTGTAACCAATCAATTCTCCCGCCAGATATGCAGTCTCATCTATGGAAATATCCGTTACCATATATTTAGACAAATCTCCATAGAGCCTGACCGGCAGCATAATATTCTTCTTTGTTTCGGACCTTGCCCTCTCTAAAAAAGCTTCCAGATACTGCTTCTGTCTGGCAAGGCGCAGCCTGGCGCTTTCAAATCTTTCCCTGTCTCTCCACCTGACATAGTAGTATGCCTCCATACCCTGTAAATGGATCTCCTCTCCTTCACGCCATATCTTCCCGATGGATCTCCCGTATTTATCCGTATCAATATCCTCAAGAACCTCAAGGGTTACGCCCCCTACGGCGTCATTGATGACGGGTATGGCGTCCATATTGACGGCGGCGTAGCCATGAATGGGCAGATTGTAAAAGAGTTCGGAAACGGCATCCCTTGTCAGTTCGCAGCTTAATTCCTTTCCATCGCCAAAACCGTGCTGTACGGCAATCTGCGCTTTAGCCGACCCGTCCGTTCCTTCTCCGTAGGCGCCGTAGGCGTTGATATCCACCATAGTATCCCGGTTAATCCCCACTAGTCTGATTTCCTTTTTTCTCCTGTCCGCCACCACCAAAAACAATGCGTCCGCCTGTCCTCCGTCTGTGGCGTCCCGGCTGTTTTCCACCTCTCCGTTTTTATCAATGCCCATAATGAGAAAGGTCATAATATCGTCGTTATATTCATAAATTCTGCCTTCGTACTGAAGCCATCCCTCCTGCCATAAGCCTTCTTTCGTCTGCCTGTTCATAATATCATCTATACTGTCTATGGTTTCATCCGTTGTCATAGTAGGAGCAGTATTTCCCGCCGACGCCAAAAGCCTTTCTTTTCCTATGAATCTCAAAATTCCCACTATAGCTGCCATAAGAGCGAAAACGACTGCCGCCACTGTAAACCACGCACCCACTGTCTGCCGGATACGACGGCGTTTTCTCTTCTTTCTCTTCTCATCCATCATGAACCTTCAGCCCTTGCCACCAGCACCGCCTGCACCAGATAACGTCTGTGAGGCTTACTGCTGATACAGGTTTCCAAGGAAATGATTTTATCCTTGCTTTCAAGGGCAAGGGTTCTGTCAAAATGGTTTCCCATACCCTCCTCATTTTCCAGTATGCCCTTTAAATACTCTCCATAGCTTTCCTCATCCTCCGTATCAAAAGCTAAAAGCAGGTGTACATCGCTTGTTTCATAGGCGGCAAAAATCCTGTATACCATGATCTCTTCCTGACTGTAAATATAAACATATGGATTCTCCTCAAAAAATTCCTGTTCCTGATAATGATGCAGCGCTGCAAACATACTGCCGTCCTTCATGTTATGTCCGTAAATGACGGTATTGCTGTCCGTCCAATCCGTGGCGTTAACATATTGGGTATAAATGCACCCCGGATATCCGTAAGAACCGTTTAAATTGTGCATAAGGTAATAATCCAGCTCATCCTCATTCTGTAACACCGGATAATCGATAGGTGTTCCGGGAATGGTTATCCAGCTGTAAATATCCGGATTTTCCTTCTGCAGGGCGGAAAAATCAATTTTTTTCTCCGGAACGGAAAAGCCGCTTAAATCATCGGTAACCTGAATCCTTTCCCAAAGACCGTTTTCGGAAACGTCGTTTCTATCCTTTTCATCCGTTTCTCTTCCGTCCGCATCTTCCCCGTTATTTTCTTTTACGGCATTCTGTTTTTCTCCTTCTGCCGCCCCGTCTGCGCCTTCCTGCTCTGCCGGCTCCACAACCTCCACGTAAGCGTCCTTTAACCCGTCAAGCTCTGCATTTGCCTGATTCTTTCCGTTAAAATACATTACAAGCCATATTCCGCAGCCAAGGAGTCCGGCCCCGAAAACAACAGCCAGAATTCTATTTCGCATGCTTTTACTCCTTCCAAGTTCCGCATCTATGGTTCTTCATTCTTATCTGCCGCTTTATAATTCACAGTTCTTTTCTCTTTTGTCACATTATTGCTGCTGTCGTATACCGCATAAACCACAACCGCCGTAAGTTCATCTTTATCAGGAATGATCGTATCAACCCGGAGCTTATCCGTAATATTGGAATCCACATCATCCCATGCCGTAACGTCCTTAAGAAGGGAATTAGTATCTGCGCCTTCTTTGTATGTGATTTTTGTATCCGGTATGGTAATGACCGGCGGAGTTCTGTCCATGGAAATCGTCAAGTAAACGGAAAGTCCCAACAAGCCGGCAATAGACAGGCTCATAAGAATCACAACGTGTCTCTGTTTCATCTCAAATCTCCTTATTTACTCTTACTTTCATTGCCGTAGTATCTGCCGTAGTATTTCCCGTAATACTTACCATAATATTTTCCGTAATATCCCTTATCCGCAATATTGACCTTATTGAGTATCACGCCTAACAGCCTGCAGTCAGCCATTACGATCTGTTCCTGGACCTTCTGGGCAAATTTATAGCTGTCGGCATTTGCTTCGATAACCATGCAGATACCGTCGCAGGCCCTGGCAACTACCGCACTGTCAATGACGCTTCCAAGGGGCGGGGTATCCACCAGAATGTAATCATAAATATTCCGCAAAACATCAATCAACTCTTGAAATTTATCCTGTCCCAACAATTCCGAAGGGTTTGGCGGAACCGGTCCTGCCAGGATCATATGGAAGTTGTCCACATTGGTTGTTCCCAGCACATCCGTAATAGGCGAGATTCCCGACAGAAAATGGGTCAGCCCTTTGGAGCCCTGATTGATTTTATATCGCCCTATTAAAACGCTTTTCCGCAAATCCGCATCAATAAGGAGGGTCTTTTTCCCCGCCTCTGCCATGGAAGTTGCCAGATTAAAGGTCACGCTGGACTTTCCCTCATTGGGCATACAGCTTGTAAAGGCTATGACCTTGGGCTCTTTTCCCAAAAACTGAATATTGGTTCTCAAGGCTTTATAGGCTTCCTGGCTGGCATAATCCATTTTTTGAAGCTTCTCAATATAAATGTTCATGTTCTCCTCCCGCCTTCCATTATCTCTTTTTCCGCTTTTTATCTATTTTCCTCATGCTGTTATCCAGGGGAATGGTTCCCAAAATGCTGACCCCCAGATATTTTTCCACATCATCAGGCCCTTTGATCCTGTCATCCGACAGATGAAAGAGAATGATCATAAATGCCGCAATCAGCGCTCCCGCCACGGCTCCTATAAGGGTGTTCAATAAAATATTGGGACTTACCGCCTTCATGGGCATCTCGGCATAATCCACCACGTTTACCGCCTCAATGTCCATAACCGCTTCAATATGCAAAGACGCCGCTTCCCTGATGGCATTGGCAATGTCCTGGGCCCTTGCAGGATTGGTATCAGTCACGGTTATTCTGATAATGCGGGTATCCGTTGTATTATCCACCGAGATCATGTCCGCAAGCTGATTGCTGTCCAGTTCCCTCATATCCGTATAAATGGTATTTAGCTTAAGCTGGCTGATGACCTTCTCCGTAACGGAACGGCTCTTTACCAATTCCGCATAGTCCTTGGTCAGCTGGGTTCCACTTTGCAGATCGGAATAGGTTACCACACTGTTATCCTGTCTGTTCAATACATAAATGGATGTGGAGGACTGGTATTTTTTCGGCAGCAAAGCAATGCTGGCCGGATACAGCGTTAATGCTCCCATAATAAAAGCTAAAATCAGAACATGAACCCTTCCCAGCAAGGCAAAAAACAATTCCCTCAAATCTATTTCCATTTCGTCTTCTGTTTGTCTGTTCATGTTTCCGGCTCCTTATAAGTATTCATCCCAAAGCATTATCTGCGGGTTGTCTATAAACAATCGTTTCGCATAGGCAGCTCCGTATTTCTTTATGATAAAATCCGCACATTTCTTAATTCTGGGCGCCCTGTTTTTCAGATCATGGGCATCGGTAGCAACAAAATGCACCAGCTCCTCCCTAAGTAATTCATTGCAGAACGCTTTTGTTTTCCTTCCCGACATTCCCATAACGCCGGATACATTGATCTGGAGATAGCTTCCCAGCTCCACCAGCTCGTAAATGCGGCTTTTTTCACAGACCACCTCTTTGTACCGCTCCACATGGGCAATGATGGGAAGATACCCTTCCTGTACCAGATGGCTTAACCCCCGTCTGATATAGGAGTACTCCGCCTCCGGCGAAAACTCCGTCAGCACATACTGACTGCTTCCCATGGTGCGTGCCTTTCCAGCCCGCAAATCCTCCACTGCCTGTACGCTGTAATAAATCTCATTTCCCCGGTAAATCCGTAAATTAAGGCACCTGATTGCTATTTCTTCCTCTAACAGCTGCAGGGCATTATCTCTTCTTTCATTTCCTGCCGCCTGCATTCCCAAATGGTAGTGAGGCGTTGCCACAATGGTTCTGATTCCTTCCTCTACGGCAAGAGCACACATATCTGCCGCCTCTTTTACGCTTCCCGCACCATCATCCACTCCCGGCAGTACGTGATTATGGATATCTACAATTCCCTGCATCTTGTTTCTCCTGCCTTTTTTTGCGCAAATTTCCCCTTATAGAAACAAAATTCGCCTTGTATTATGTTAACTCGTCCCATAACTCGAATGCAATATGGGACAAAAAATGTGACAGACTTTTTTATAACGTTTTCCAATGTGCAATCACTTCCTTATTCCAATATACTTTTTTCCTGAAAATAAGTATCATAATATTGTTGTTATCTCCTTTATTTTCAGTCAAAAACGGGCTGTGACACAAAGTGGGACAAGAATATTGCATCTAGCTTTTTAAATGGAAAAATTTTACAATATGTTTCAAGTATTGACATTTGTCTTTCAGAGGGGTATGCACTTATGAAACAATTGAATGAGTTATTAGAAGAATATGTGAAAAAAAGCGACTATACGGTTTATTCACTTTCTTTTGCCAGCAAAGTAAACCGCACCACCTTACAGCGGGCAATCAACGGAGAGCGTTCTATCAGCAAGGAAAACTTTGATAAAATACTTCCTTATTTAAATCTGACCTTAAACGAAAAAACAGATTTGGAAACCGCATTCACGGTATCTCAAATAGGAGAATATACTTTTCAAAAGCATCTCTACATAAAAGACTTGTTGGAAAATATAGATTTTATTACTTCCACGGCCGCGGACGATGAGGAAGTCCCTATTGTTTCCCTTTCCTCTCCTGTCAACGAGGCCCGGTTAGTCAAAGGTATCTTTAATATCATCAAACTGATCTGTCAAATGATAGCCTATAATATCGAAAATTCGGAGGCGCCTTTTTTATATGCCCTCTCGCCCTTTCATAATCGTTTTTTCAGGGATTTATACGACCAGCTTCAGCTGGCATTCTTTAACAATCTGGAAATTCTCCACATTGTCCCCTTTTTAAAAGCTCCTAAGAATGATTCCGATTCTTCCTTATTCAATCTGGAAATGCTTTCCACCCTGCTGCCTTTTGCACTGTCCGACAGGCAGCACTGTTCCTTTTCCTATTATTATGAAAGCGCCGACTTTTCTTCGCTTTCGGGCATTCCCACGCCCTATTATGTTCTTCTCAACCATAATGTGATTTTAATTGCACAGGACTATCAGAGCGCCTTTATTCTGCCCGATACCTTTCTGCCTTTTTATAAGCAGCATTTTGAGAAGATCCTTCATTCCGCCCTGCCCCTTTTGGATACTCTTGATACCCCTGCGCTTCTTTCCGTCTTTTCAGACACAACCGTTAATACCGGCTATTCTTACGCCATAGAAGCACAGCCCTGCCTGACTTATCATGCGGATGCATCCATGATAGCAAAGGTTATAAACAAGGAGATTCCAAAAAAATCGCAGCAGGTATTGAGCCGTAAGCTGCTGGCCCAATGTGAGAATCTGCGTTCCTTAAAAAAGGCCACTTCGGTCTTTTCCAGAAAAGGCTACGATGATTTTGTGAAAAAAGGAATTATCTATCAGGTTCCCGGCGAATTAATGCGTCCTTTAAATGTCAAAGAACGCATTACCATATTGGAACGGCTCATCGCCTCCAATCAGAATGGCAACAAAGAATCTTTATTGATAAAGCCTGCCGTTTTTCATCCCCGAATCGAGTTCTTTTCCTATGACAACACATCCATTATGTTTTACTATATGTCCGGGGAAAATGAATTCCGCACCTGTATTTTAAAAGAGCCCAACCTCATAGAATCCTTCAACGATTTTGTGATGCATTTAAACGTCCACGGGTATACCTACTCCGCCGAGGAAACCACCGGCATCTTTGAAGATTCTATTGCAGAGCTTCAGACCGCTTCTGACGATGCATCCTGATTTTTCTTAAAAATTACGGGAAAGTCTGACTTCCCTCCTAAACCCTCCGAAATAAAAAAGCCACGGCAAAATTCCTTTTTCAGGATTTCTGTCGTGGTTTCTATTTCTATATGATCTTATTTCTGCTTTTACCGATACTGCCTTATTTCCCGTTTTCTCCTTGCGGGCATTTTCTTTCATCAGTCCCTGCTCTTTTTCACAATGCTGTTGTGCTTAGCCACTAAAAACATTCTTACAATCACAGTAACCAGAATCACGGTTATGGCAATTCCCAAAATGTTGTAGGAATACGCTTTAAAATACAAAAGCCATGTTGCTCCTTCTGCAAACTTGTCTCCGTAAAAAATAATCAGTACGTCAAAAAGTGCAATAAACATAATTCCAAGTCTTAAATTCGTAAGGAATTTTATCCGCTTATCCACCTTTTCCAGTTCAGCCTTTTGTTCTTCACTCATTGCCATAATACATTCCGCCTACTTATCCAACATTTTCTTCAACTCATCCATAAAGGTGTTGACGTCCTTAAACTCCCGGTACACCGATGCAAACCTTACATAAGCTACCGCATCAATATTCTTTAATTTTGACATGACCAGCTCGCCGATTTTACTGGAGGAAATCTCTTTTTCTTCCATATTAAAAATCTGCGTCTCCACCTCTTCGATCAGACGGGTAATCTGGTTTGCGCTGACCGGTCTTTTATGGCAGGCCCGTAAAACCCCTGCTTCTATTTTGGAACGGTCATAGGTTTCCCTGTTATTATCCTTCTTAATAATGATAAGCGGAATTGTTTCTACCTTCTCGTATGTAGTGAACCTCTTATCACATTCGTCACAGACGCGGCGGCGCCTGATGGAATTGTTTTCTTCAGCCGGTCTCGAATCAATAACTCTGGTATTTTCGTGACCACAAAACGGACATTTCATGCTCTGTTCCCCCTGGTATTTGTTCATTCTTATATAGTCTGCAAACACAATATCTATGTAAGAAACGTAATATGGTTACATTATATTCTATCCGCAAAATTATGTCAACTATTTTATGGTAACTTGTTTCTCTTCCGTATGACCGGTTCTCCCCGTATTTTTCCGGTTCCTGACCGCCTGCCGTTCACTGCAATTTCGTGTTGGGATTTAACAGCAGAAATCCACCAGAATAATGTCCGGTCCGATTTGTTTAATATTACAAAAAGGAATGCAGAATTCTTCCCCGCAGCAGAAGAAATTCATGATTCCCGCCTTTTCCGCCACAATGATTTTACGGATGCAGCCCTTGCACTCGTCAAATTCCAGATCCACCACATGACCTAATTTCCTGCAGTCCTTGACACTGATAACTTCCTTATGGCTCAATTCCTCAAAAGACATACTTGCTCCACGCCTTTTTGTTATCATATGCGAACCGTGGTAAACTTGTGCTCTCATAAAGTCATCATGGAAAATACCCACTTTTCATCTTTTTTCCTCAATCTATTTCTACAGAGTGTTCTTTCCCACTTCCTGATAAATCTCCAGATATTCCTTCTCCACCTCTTTAAAGGGCCTTTCATAAAAATCCGGCTTTGTCAAAAGCTCCGAAGCAGAATCCAGAACCTTCTCCCCCATATAGTGGTAAAACTCATGATACAGCATAGTATCGTCGATTTCCGCCACCCTCTCCATTTCCGCATCTGTAGGAAGGTTACCCAGGAAACGTTCATAAATAGCATTCTGCAGACACTTTTCAATTACAAGATATTCCTTCAATTCCTTTTTTACCGGCCTTGTGATATCTGCAATATAGGCTTCGCTGGCGTCATGGAGAAGACAGATGAGGGCAATTCTTTCCCCCAGCCCTCTTGCCACTGCTTCTTTATAGCAACCGATACAATGCTGACCCACCGAATAAAATTCCGGAAAATGGCCGTTGGCTCTCGTCATCAGAGATAAAGCGTGGGCAATATCCTCTATGATGATTTTCTCTTTTTCGGGCTCTAAAGGCTTAAAATATATTTTATTGGCTGTTGTAATATGCTCTGACATCTGTTTCGTCCTTTCCCGTTTGCTTTTCTAATACCCCGATATCATTTTTCAGATACTTTCTGAAATAGTACTCCCTGTATTCTCTGGGCGTCCGTCCGTTTTTTCTTTTAAATACCTGAATAAAATAGCTCTGTGAGGAAAAATTCAGATCATTGGCTATTTCCAGAACGCTTTCCTCCGTATGCTTTAACCGGTACTCCGCCTGCTCCAGCTTTTTTTCCTGTATGTACTGTACAATCGTTTTTCCCGTTTCTTTTTTAAAAAGCTGGGAAAGATAATTCTCATGAAGCCTGGTCAGCTTTGCCAAATCTGAAAGGACGATTTTTTCATTGATGTTTTTGTAAATATACTCCATACAGATAATCACATGCCTGGAATAAACCTGTTTCTTCTGAAGCATTCGCATCCGGGATGCAAAATCAAGGGTCATTTCCCTATGTAAATTACCGATTTCCTCCTTGGTCTTGCAGGCATCCGCCCGCTGGATATATAAATCGCTGAGGCTGTAAGCCACTTCCGGCTCCATTCCGTCCTCTATACAGTACCGGCTAATGAGGGCAATTGAAATGATCGCATGATACAAAATATTCTTAACCCCGTTTGAAGACAATGTCCCAAGCCCTTCCGCTTCATAGATGGGCGCAATGAGATATTTCTTTCTTAAAAGCTTTACATCGCCTTTTCTGACTGCGTCATAATATCCGTATTCGCCGCCGTAAGGCGCATGATAATCATGCATTTCTCTTGCCGCAGACAGCTTTTCCCAAAGTTTTTTATCCATGGGCATGGAAAGTACCTCCCCTGGTCCTTTGCTTTCATCCTTCATAAGAAGCTTATTCCAAAGCATTTATCAGATACATTATTATATTAACAGAAATATTAGGATTTGTGTATATTTTATTTTCCCTTTATCCTAATCTATAAATGATTTAAACGGGCAATGATAAAGCTATGAGGCAGACACTGTTGTCTGAATCCATAATTATGAAAAACAAATAAAAACGGAAGAATGGTAAAGAAACATTCTATCCCAATACAGGAGGTTTCTCAACATGACACACAATGAATTACAAGCCCTCTGCGAAAAAATGACTTTAGACGAAAAAATCGGCATGGTCCACGGCGCCGCTCTTTTTAAGACACAGGCCATAAAACGCTTAGGAATCCCCCCTTTCACTTATTCCGACGGTCCCATGGGCGTCCGTTTCGAATACAAGGATGACGTCTGGATTCCAAAGAATCTGTCGGATGACTCCACGTCCTATCTTTTAAGCAATACGGCCCTTGCTTCCACCTTCAATACTTCTTTAGCTTACGAAGCCGGCAAAATTCTTGGAGAGGAAACAAGAGGGCGTGGAAAGGATATGATTTTAGGCCCCGGCGTCAACATCCATCGTTCTCCCTTGTGCGGAAGAAACTTTGAATATATGAGCGAAGACCCTTATCTCTCGAGCCGTATGGCGGTTCCATACATCAAAGGCGTACAGGAATCCGACGTTTCCGCCTGCGTAAAGCATTTCGCTTTAAACAACCAGGAAACCCGCAGAAATGATGTAGACGTCCATGTCAGCGAACGGGCTTTATTTGAAATCTATCTTCCCGCTTTCCGTGCCGCCGTCAAGGAAGGCCACTCCTTAGGTATTATGGGCTCCTATAATAAATTTATGGGTACGTACTGCTCCCACCACCCTTACCTCATTGACGAAATTCTTCATAGGGAATGGGGCTTTGAAGGAATTACCGTTTCCGACTGGGGAAGTATCCACGATACGGTGGAGGCCGGAAATGTGGGAATTGATACAGACATGCGGGTTACCGACAATTTTGATGAATATTGCTTTGCAAATCCTTTAAAAAAGGCTGTGGAAGACGGCAGGGTTTCCATGGAAATGCTGGACGAAAAAATCATGCATATTTTAAATGTCATGAACCGTCTTCATATGTTAGACGGCGAACGGAAGGCAGGCACCTACAATGCCCTCTCTTTCGGAGAAAAGCTGCTGCAGGCGGCGGAAGAATCCATTATTTTATTAAAGAATGAGGACAAACTGCTTCCTCTTAATAAGAAGAAATTGAAAAAGCTTGTAGTGATCGGCGACAACGGTAACAGGTTACACGCCTTAGGAGGCGGAAGTGCGGAAATCCGGGCATTATATGAGCTTTCTCCTTTGATGGGACTGAAAATGACCCTTGGAGGCAATTGCGAAGTCGTTTACGAGCCGGGTTACTATACCAGCGTAACGGGACATGCCTGGGGAAGAGATTCCAACAGCCAGTGGGTTGATTTCACTGCCGTAAGGGAACTGACTCCCGAGGAAATTACCTCCCTGAGTAAAGAATATCTGGAAAGCGCCAAGGCCTCCTGCAAGGATGCGGATGCGGTTATTTTTATCGGGGGCTTAAATCACGACTACGACGTGGAAGGCAAGGATAAGGACAGCATGACTCTGCCCGGAGGACAGGATACTGTGATCAAAGAGTTATTGAAGGTGCGTCCCGACATGATCATAACCATGATTGCCGGAAGTCCTGTCGATATGCACGAATGGCTTGATGATGCGCGCACCTTGCTCTATTACTCCTACAACGGAATGCAGGGCGGTCATGCTTTTGCAAGGGTTCTCTTCGGCGATGTCAATCCTTCCGGTAAGCTGCCTACAACCCTGCCGCTTACATTGGAAGATTCCCCTGCTCACAGCCTCGGGGAATTTCCCGGAAACGATGTTGTCAGTTACGATGAAGATATCTATGTTGGCTACCGCTACTTCGATACCTATGACGTAAAGCCCGCTTTTGCTTTCGGTCACGGACTTTCCTATACGGAATTTTCCTTCGGAGAGCTGAAAGCCTCCGTCAAAGAAACCGACGGAGGCGAAAACGGAACCTGCACCGTCCCTTCCCTCAAGGTTGAGGCTTTTCTTCCTGTTACCAATGCCGGGGACAGAGACGGAGCCGTGACAGTACAGTTTTACGTGAAGCCTGTGGACTCTTCGGTAAAACGTCCCTTAAAGGAACTTAGAGGATTTGACAAGCAATTTTTAAAAGCCGGGGAAACGAAGGAATTTGCAGGAGAATTCGACGCATACAGCTTTTCCTATTATGACGAAGAACGGAAATGCTATGTGACCCTTCCCGGAACCTACGAGATTTGTGCGGCATATGCCTGCGACGATGTAAGAAGCGTAGCAAGGGTTGAGATTGAAAAAGAATATACCGTAAGCAGATAAACAAAAGGATATAGAAAAAGGAGCGGATAATCCAACACTGAATATCCGCTCTTTTTGACTGTCTGACAATAATTTTTCTACATAGCCGTTTCCTCATTTGTCATCCCGTATAACACTTTCTATGTACCGATTTTCCATTTGCCGATTTTCTATGTAACAATTTTATCTATCAGTCCGTATGCAAGGGCTTCATTTGCCGACATATAATAGTCCCGCTCCGTATCCCTTTCTATTTCCTCTATAGGTTTTCCCGTATTCTGTGCTAAAAGTTTATTCAGCTTTTCCCTGCTCCGAAGAATATGGTCCGACATAATTTTTATATCGCTTGCCGCACCCTTAATTCCTTCCCCGTGTATTGCAGGCTGATGAATCATGATTTCCGCATTGGGAAGCGCCATCCGCTTTCCCTTTGTGCCTCCTGCCAAAAGAAAGGCTCCAAAGCTGGCTGCAAGTCCCACACATATGGTAGCCACATCGCATTTTACATACTGCATGGTATCATAAATTGCAAAGCCTGCCGTAACCGAACCCCCGGGACTGTTAATATAGAATTGAATATCCTTTTCCGGGTCAGCGGCCTCCAAAAAAAGCATTTGGGCAATAATTGTACCGGCCGAAGCGTTGCTTACTTCCTCTCCCAAAAAGATGATCCGGTCTGACAGCAGACGGGAATAAATATCATAGCTCCGCTCTCCTCTGGCGGTTTGTTCCACAACGTAAGGTATCGTACTCATGCCGCAGCCCTGCCTTTTATCTCCCGTCCCCGATAACCGGACATGTTCTGCTTTATAACAAGACTGCTTTGCTTCGGGTAAAATACTTTATTCTTTCTGTAAATCTGCGGACTGCATAAATATGCCTTCCGAAATGCCAGAGTAAATGCCTGTTGGGAATTATAACAGGCTTCATAGGCAATCCAGGCAATGGGCTTCTCCGTTTCCACAAGCTTTCTTGCCGCCTCGCTTAGACGCCTTCCCTGAATATACTTATAAAGGGTAATCCCGGTATCTTCCAGAAACGTTCTGGCAATGTAAAACTTGGAATAAGAAAGCTCTTTCGCAAGACTATCAAGGGTTAAATCCTTGTCCAGATTTTCTTCGATGTATAATAACAGCTTTTCAATCATAGGATTACGGTTCATATCACTTATCCTTCCGTTTTTTTATTATTATACATCCTTTCCCGACTCCGGTCTTAATAAAAATTGCCCAAATCACCATCGCCCCGAATCAGAAAAATTTTCAATATCCGTTTTATAAATCCGGAGCCGCAAACAAGCCCGGCAATATACCTACAGGCGGGTAAAGCGTTCCCAAAACCATCAAAAAAATCGTTACTGCCCACGCCAGACCTCCCAAAAACCCTTTTCCCTTTCCGTCACAAGGCTTTTGAAGCAGCCGGTATGCCAGAAAACTGTTTAATACCGCCGCTCCGTAAAAGGATGCAATGTCCAGCCACGCCACATCCCTTTGCAGCATGCCCGTATAGCAGTAATAAAACACCACAATAAAGAATATTCCCGCCGCCATGGACTCCCATATTTTAAGCAGCAAACATCCCCGCAGCCCTGCAAGGCATTTATATTCCAAAAGCGTGAACAAAAAAGCCGGCACAATCAGAAGCTTTAAGTGTTCAAACACGCTTTCATTTACCGGCGAAACCAGTCCAAGCAGAAAATTATTTCCCGACCATTCATAAACAAAGTGCCACAGGGTTCCAAAGCACGCCACAAAAACCGCCTCTGCCGCTTCCCACTTTTTCAGGTTATAGGTAACATCCTCTTTCATTTTGCATAAACCATCCCTTATTTTCGTATTAATAGTTTATGCACTTTGTATTCTGTTATTTAGTCTTTTTCTCATTTATCTGATTACTTAATATCATTCTCTTCTAACGGCTATTGACTCTTTTCCCATCCGTCCGGGTATTTGATATCATTCATTTCTAACGGCCTTTGTTTCCTTCCCGTCTGTCCGGCTAATTGACAGTATCCTCTCCTATGGCTATTGATTCTTCCTAAACCTATCCGGCTAATGGCTAACTTCCTCTTCCAGCTTAGCTGCCGTCTTATTAATAAACTTTGTGCAATTCCTTTCAATAAACCTGTTAAAGAGCCATGCAAGGAATAGCATAACGGGCAGAGATATGACAAATGACAGTCCCGCGGAAAGATTGTAATTTCCCGTCTTTGCCATAAACCTTACCAGAAGCCATGCAGACAGAGAATAGATTACCGGAATATGCACCAGATAGAGAGAATAGGATATTTCTCCCAAAAACAAAACCGGTTTCAGGGATAGAACCTTTCCCAAAGGCTTCAAAAGCCAGATTCCCATTATAAGCAGAGCCGCTGCAAGCATATGATAAAAATAAATCGGATTCAAACGATCCGGCAGATGATTTAAAATCCGGTAGGCGTTATCCGGTTCATGCCCCACAGGATAAGCCCCAAACACCAGCGCTGCGGTCAGTATAAGGATTCCCACACAGATGCAAGCCTTTTCGTGGCTTTTTATACGTTCTCCAAACCGCTCTACAATGTATGCAGCCAGTACGCCCAAGGCAAAATCCGTCAGGCGGCTGTTGATGGAAAGATACAAAAGCACAGCCCCTATGTAAACATAGAGCATCCTCTTATTCATGCCTCTGCCCATGGCTGCCAGAATGTATGCCATAAAGGATCCTGCAAACAGCTCCGCCAGCATCCAGAACGCATTGGAATACAGGGTGGACATTCCTACAATCCATGTATCCACAATACTTGAGAAAAACAAATCGTAAAGAGTGGTTTTATTCTGGTAAAATTCCGCCAGCCATTCCGAGCCGGAAAGCATGGATGCAGGACCATTATAAAACAGATTCAAATGAAGCATCACATATACAACGGCGGACAGCGCAAAAACCGGAAGCATCAGTCGGGGATACCTCTTTAACAAAGACTTTGAAAGCTGCTTTTCATCCTTCATATGAAAGACCTGGTAAGCAATCACAAACCCGCTGATCAAACAAAATACGGAAACCCACAAATCCCCCGTAACAAAAAAGCCCGCCAAAGACTGTGAAAACGCCGCTTCCACTCCCTCTTTTAAATGCGGCACTCCCTCCGCGCCTTTATAGGCTGCCGGATAATAGCCCATAATAAAATGATGAAAAACAATAAAAAGGCTGGCCGCCCCTCTTAATCCGTCAATCCAGGTAATTCTCTTTTGTTCCATTTGCATGCCTTTCTGTTTATCAGTTTTATTTCTGTCATAACTCTCATTTTGATGTTTTAAAGCAATCATGATACTCTAATCATTTTGGTCATATTAGAAATGAATTTATTCTCAGTTCCCTGCTTTTCCTGTCAGTTCTTCATAAAGCTCCTTAACCGTCTCAAAGCAAAAATCAATCCGGTTGGAAGCCCCCTGCACATCCTCCGCCTTAGCCTCTCCGGTAAATACAAGGCAGGTTTCCACTCCCGCATTTTCCCCGCAGGCAATATCCGTATAAATCCGGTCTCCGATTACCAGGGTTTCCTCTTTGGTAAAGCCCGTCATTTCCATGCTGTATTCCACAAGTCCCGGCGAGGGCTTACCAAGGTATTGGGGATTTCTGTCCGTTGCTGCGGAAATCATGTTGCAGATAGAGCCGCAGTCGGGAATCATGCCAAAGTCCACCGGGCAGCGCAAGTCCCCGTTGGTGGCAAGCCAGATACGTTCCTTCCCCTTCTCCATTAACAGGCGGCAGGCAGCTTCCACTTTTCCGTAATTTAACTCCGTATCAAACGCCGTAAGAACCACATCCACGCCTTCTTCATATTCTTCCGTTATGTTCAGGCCGTTCTTTTTCAATTCTTCTATATAGGAATTTGTCCCCATGGCAAAAATCAAATCCTGCTTATGATGCTCCACAAGATAGGATAAGGTATAGCTTCCCGCCGTTACAAAATCCTCCGCCTTTGCTTCAATCCCCATACGCTTGAATTTTTCCACATAATCCTTTGTGCTTTTGGAGGAATTATTTGTTATATAGACGGCTCTTCCCCCGATTTCCCTGATGTGGGAAAGCAGCTGGAAAGTGCCCTCTATCACATCCTCCGAAAGCGCAATGGTTCCGTCGATATCAAAAAGGAATAATTTCTTTTTCTTCAAATGCTCCAGATTATTATTTACCTGCAAATTCATCGTTTCCAATCTATCCATATTCTTCTGCTTTGTTTCTTTCATATCTGTCCTTGTCTCCGGTCCATATAATTTTATCGTTGCCCTATCCGCTTTTATTACCGTTTCAATCCGCTCGATCCAATTTTACTTCTACTCCGCTTAGTATGTACATTTCATCCGGTTTTACCACACAGCGCACAGCCTTTATCATGACCCCCGCCTTTTCCGCCTTTATCAATGCCTCCCCAAAGGCGGAATGGGTAACCCAGTTTGGTCCAAACCACGCTACATCCTCCATTTGTATAACAAATAAAACAGTGGCCTTATACCCTTCTCCCACGCATCTTGCCAGCTCCTCTACATGCTTAATGCCTCTTTCCGTAGGTGCATCGGGAAATCTTACAACGCCTTCATCCTCTAAGGTAACGCCCTTTACCTCAATAAAAAATTCCTGTCCGTCCTCTTTTATGCCCCACAAATCGAAACGGGAACTGCCATGGCTTACCTCCCGCCTTAACTCCACGATTCCCAATTCATCCTTCCTCGACATAAGCCACTCAAAGGCGGCGGCATTGGGAAGCTGGGAATCCATATTGATAAGCCTTTCTCCCTTTTGTACGGCAATAAGGTCATACGCCGTTTTTCTTGCGGGATTATCAGAGCGGGTCAGATACACTTCCCTTCCGGGAATCAGCAGTTCCTTACACCGCCCCGTGTTTTTCACATGGCATACTTCCCGCTTTCCTTCTATCTCCACATAGGCGATAAAGCGGTTAGGTCTCTCTATAAATTTTCCTTTGCACACATTGGGATATTTCATACTACCAGTTCCGTCTCGCTTCCCTTTCCTTTGGTTTTCTTTATGACAATCTGACGCTCAATCCTGTTTTTCAGCTCCGGCACATGGGAGATAATGCCCACAACACGGTTAGCATTCGACAACTCCTGTAATGCGCCTACAGCACGGTCCAATGCGGATTCATCCAAAGTGCCAAAGCCCTCGTCCACAAACAAAGCGTCCGTCTCAATACCGCCTGCGTTAGCGCTGACTTCCTCGCTCATGCCAAGGGCAAGGGATAATGCCGCCAGAAAGGATTCCCCTCCCGACAAGGACTTGACGCTGCGGCTTCCTCCGTCCTTACTCATATAATAATGATCCG
Organism: Lachnospiraceae bacterium; assembly: GCA_910574745.1. Taxonomy (GTDB): domain Bacteria; phylum Bacillota; class Clostridia; order Lachnospirales; family Lachnospiraceae; genus UBA2882. The sequence goes on from CAJTCE010000003.1 coordinate 33,727, forward strand.
CCACATTTAGCTCCAGACCGCTCTGGCTTTTCTGGTTTCCTGCCTCTTTACTCCTGATCAGATCATAACGCCCGTCGGTCATTTTCATCAAATGCACATTGGCCCTGTCAATGATTCTGTCAAAATACGCCATCTGTACATAGGTTTCCAGCATGATCTTATCCTTCCCCGCAATGCTTCCGCTTGCAGTATTGTGCAATGCCTTTACCATCTGCCATTTTGCGCCTGTTTCTTCCAATCTGTCAAGCTGTGAAGCCACACTTTTTCTCACGGAGTCGTCCGCATTCCACATCCGCTCCGCTTCCTGCTTCCCTGCACTGATGCGCGCCTTCTCCTCCTCAAGCCGCTCTTTCTCTGTAAGAAGCGCTTCCCCGCCCGTTTCTCCCATTTCCTTTCTGGATTTCTTTATGGTTTTTTCCAAAGTTTTTATGGAAGCCTCCGTACCTGACAAGGCATTCTTCGCTTCTTCCGTTTCCTTCTTTGCATTTTCATAAGCCTTTACCATAGCCGCCAGATTTTTTTCCAGTTCCTTAACATGGGCTTTTGCCTCTTTTTTTCCTGAAAATCCCAGCTTTTCTCTCATGCCTTCTATCTGCTCCCACAGAGAAAGAGCTTTTTCCTCCTCTTTTGCCGCCTGCTCTTTCAGCTTCTGTAAAAGACTTTCTTTTTCTTTCAACTCCTGTTCCAGCTTAGGAAGGCCTTCTTCTAAACTCTTTAGCTTCTTCCTTTGGTTTTCCGCCTTCCTCAATTCTCCGTCTGCCCGGGAAATTCTTTCCTTTATAGCCGTTCCCGCCATCTTTTCTTCAAAGGGAAGCTCCATATCTTCCTGCCATACCTTCAAAAGCTTCTCCTCGCTGTCCTTCCCTTTTTCTTCTAAAGTTTTTCTCATACCGGCTGTTTCTTTTATCTTCTCACTGAGAGCAGCCGCTTTCTTTCTTCCTGCCTCCCCTTCTTCCCCTGCCTGCTCCACTTCCTCCTGACTTGGAATCTCTTCATGGGATAACGCAGGATGGGGATGCTCTGTAGAACCGCAGACCGGGCAGGGTTCTCCCTGTTTCAGCTTCGCCGCCAGCACACCGGCCTGTCCGTCCAGAAATGCCCGTTCCAGCTCATTCGCATATGATAACTTCTTTTCCCAATCCTCTGCCGCTTTTTGGTATTTTTTCTGAAGGGTTGCTTCTTCCTTTTGCAATGCGGCAATCTGCCCGCAATTTCTTTTGTATTCTTCAAAGACCTCCAAAAGATTTTGAAGCCTCTCCTTTTCCCCTTCCGCCTTTGCATACTTTTCCGAAGGATTGCCAAGGAGGTCTTTCTGCTCCTGTCCGCTTTTTTTCTCCGCCTCCAGTTTTTCTATTGCCTTTTCTTCTTTTTCGATTCCCTTTTTCGATTCCTGTAACTGCTTTTCCTTTTCTTTATGTTCCTTTACAAGCTTATCAAGCTCTTCAAAATCCTTGAGCTTTTCCCTTTTTATGGTAATTTTTTCCAAAAGGGCTTTTCGCTCCGGCTCCTGTTCTTCCTGCTCCCCCAACATTGCTCTGCACTCCAAAAGCTTCAGTGCAAGCTTTTCCTTCTGTTTTTCATTTTTTTGTAAATCTTCTTCTCCCTGTTTTACCGACTTGTAAATTCCCAGATAATGGTTGTTTCGCTCTATCGCTTTTTCCGTTTCCCTAAGCGCTTTGTCCAGTTCCTTTGTCCGTCCGTGCAAATCCTCACACAATTCCTCCAGCATTTCCCGCAGGCGGTTATTGGAAGCAAACTTCTTTTCCGCCTTCATCTTTTCAAATTCTTCAAAGTGGATATGTTCTTTAGGGCAGCGCACGCCCTCCAGATATTGTCCAATGCTCCTTGAAATTTCATTATATTCATCATGAAGCCTTCCGCTGCAACTCTTTAAGGCGTCCTGCAATGCCTGATACCTTCTGGTTCCGAAAATCTCCCGGAAAATCTCGCTTCTCTTTTTGGTATCCGCCAAAAGAAGCTTTAAAAATTCTCCCTGGGCAATCATGGCGATATGGGAAAACTGTTCCTTATTGACGCCTAAAAGCTCCACGATTTTTTCATTGACACTTTTTATTCCCGCTAACGGACTTCCTTCAGGCAGATATAAAGTTGCATCGGCACGCTCTACGGTTTCTCCCTCTCCTCTGTCCTTGGGTCTTAAATACTCAGGATTTCTCTTAATCCGGTATTCCCTTCCTTTATATAAAAAGGTAAGCTCCACAAAGGTTTTGGTCTTTGCCTCTGCAAAACGACTGCGGAGCATTGAAGGCTCTCTGTTCCCCCCGCTGCTCTCCCCAAAAAGGGCAAAGGAGAGGGCGTCAAAAACAGTGGTCTTTCCCGAACCGGTATCGCCGGTTATAAGGTATAAGCCCCTGCTTCCCATTTTTTCAAAATCAATTGTTTCCTCCCCGGCGTAAGGTCCGAATGCGGACATAACCAGCTTTAAAGGCCTCATAGGCTTTCCTCCCAGATAGACTCGATCAACTCCTGTAAATATATCCGCTGTTCCTCAGTCATAGGCATGCCGTTCTGTTTTTCATAAAATTCCTCAAAAAGCTCTCCCGGCTTTTTTTCATATGCCTGCTCTCCCAGATAGTCAATGCCCGCCGCCCTGGTTCTACGGTTATCATACTCTAACTTCATAATATGGGGATAGATGGAAGAAAGCCTTCCCATAACTCCGGGAATGTCCTCCTCATCCGTCAGCGTAACGGCAAGATAATCCCCCACCGCTGTGCCTTCATAATTCTCCCTGTGTGTCAGTTCCTCATAGCTTCCTTTGATCTTGCGCATATCCCGAAGTGGGATAAGCTCCCGTTCCTTAATTTCTACATCCCCCTTTTCCTTCATGGTTACCACAGTGACGCTTTTTTTATGCTCCGCCTCGGAAAAGGAATACTTTAAAGGCGTTCCGCAATACCGCACCGTTTCCCTGAAAACGGACTGGGGTCTGTGAATATGCCCCAAAGCCACATAATCGATTCCCTCAAAAATTTCTGCGGAAATATCATCCAGCCCTCCCACGGACACTTCCTCCGATTCGCTTCTTAACGCTCCTGTCAAAAACTGATGGGCCAGAAATACATTTCTATCATGAAAATCCACATCCAGACTTTCTATGACCGCCTCCATGGCGCTTTGATAATCCGCGATCTCCTTCTCCGGCATATAATGTCTGACAGTGGCAGGCTTTAAGTAAGGAATCAGATAAAAATTGATTTTCCCGTACTCATCCTCCTTGGTAACCTTCGTTACACTTCCGCCAAAAACCTCCGATATATATACCTCGCTTTCAGATAAAAGCTTTCTTCCAAAGGCCAGCCTTTCCGAAGAATCATGGTTGCCGCTGATTAACAAAACAGGAATTTTCCGCTCCGAAAGCCCGGTCAGAAACCGGTCAAAAAGCATAACGGCATCGCCGCCGGGAATACTTTTATCATAAATATCCCCGGCAATCAATACCGCATCCGGTTTTTCTTCCTCCGCTATTTTCAGAATCTGTTTCAGAATGTATTGCTGGTCCTCCAGCATGGAATACTCGTTGATTCGTTTTCCGATATGAAGGTCTGACAGGTGGATAAACTTCATAGAACTGCTCCTTTAATTATGGATGCTTCCAGCATCCGTTTCAGAATTTCTGTTTCAAACATTCATTGGAGAATTTTTATTTCAAAACATTTCTCTCAGAACGTTCCTTTCAAATCAGTTTTTCACAAAAGCATCCACGCCGTGCTTGCAGATGGGACAGATATAATCTGCGGGCAGCTCGTCGCCTTCATACACGTAACCGCAGATCGTGCAAGTGAAGCCGCTCCTTTTCTGCTCCACAGGCTTGGGCTTGATATTCTGCTGATAATAGGTATAGGTCACGCTTGGCTCCGCCGATAAAATCTCTGCCGCCGTTACATCTGCAATGAACATCAGATGTGTGCCCAGATCAATTGTCTGTATGACTTTTCCGCTGATATAGGCGTTGGTGCATCCCGTCAGATAATAAATGCCGTTTTCCGCCTTTTCCTTATTAGCCCATCCGTCAAATTTATCTGCTGTCCTGCCGCTCTGGAACCCGAAATGGGTAAAGACCTCAAACTGGGTTTTCTGCGTCAGAACAGAAAGATTAAACTCCTTTGTCTTTTCAATCATCTCACAGGTTTTATTGCCTTTATTTACCGTAACACTCATGCGAAGGGGCGAATCGGTTACCTGCATTGCCGTGTTGATAATGCATCCGTTTTGAAATTCCCCTTCCTTTGCACTCAATACAAAGAGTCCGTAGCTTAACTGAAACATTGCCTTTTGATTCATAAAAAGTCCTCCTGCTAAAAATAGTTTCTTCTTTTTCTAAGTTTACCATATTTTGGCTTATTTATTCCCGAAAGGAATTGACACTCACTTGCCTGCAATGGAAATCTGATGCCGTGATATGTCCGTATTTCAAAGAAATCCCTCTGCCAAAACCGCCCGTCTTTCCTTCATGCTCTTTTTCATATCCAGGATTCTCTGGTTAGCCGAGCCTCTGAATTTCAGACGGATATCCTTTTGCTCCATCATAAATTCTCCGTCCACAAGAATATCCAAAAATCCCAGAAATTCTTCCGTTATCTCACAGCGTGCCTTTCCCGCTGTTTCTTCGACGAAGCTTTCCCCAAAACCGTCCCCCACATTTCCTGTATCTTCCTCTCCCCATAAATCCTGCTCCAGGGTATAACCGGTATAACACCAGATGGTCTTATCCGGGAACCGTTCCTTTACCTTTCTTAAAAGGGATATCAGCTCTCTTTGGTTATCCGGCTCCAAAGGCTCCCCGCCTAAAAGCGTCAGCCCTGTAATGTGAGCCGGTTTTAAAGCCTCTAAAAGCTCCTCCTCCACCTCTTCGGTAAAAGGATTTCCATATTCAAAATTCCATGTCTCCGGATTAAAGCACCCCTTACAATGATGGGTACAGCCGGACACGAATAAAGAAACACGGACACCAACCCCATTGGCGATGTCCGTTTTTTTTATGGATGCGTAATTCATATCTGCTCCAATCTTAAAACTGCAAAATCCGCATTTACTTTTCCAATCTGTTTTCCGTCTTCTACAAATGAAGTACCCGTTCCTTGATTTCCTGGGTCCTTCCCTGATTCCAGAACTGGGTGCCGATATAGCCGCAGGTACGCCTTGCCACATTCATGGTATCCTGATCCCTGTTTCCGCAGCAGGGGCATTCCCATACAAGCTTTCCTTCATCATCACTTACAATCTTGATTTCCCCGTCAAAACCGCACTTCTGGCAGTAATCGCTTTTGGTATTCAACTCTGCATACAAAATATTGTCATAAATATGTTGCATAATGGAAAGGACCGCCTCAATATTATTCTGCATATTGGGCACTTCCACATAGCTGATCGCCCCACCGGGAGAAAGCTTCTGGAACTGGGCTTCAAAGCTCAGCTTACTGAAGGCGTCGATTTCCTCCGTTACGTGGACATGATAGCTGTTTGTAATATAGTTTTTATCCGTTACATCCTTAATAATGCCGTAGCGTTTCTGCAAGCACTTGGCAAACTTATAGGTGGTGGACTCCAAGGGCGTCCCGTAAAGGCTGAAATCAATATTGGTTTCCTTTTTCCACTTTGCACAGGCATCGTTTAAATGCTGCATAACCTCAAGGGCAAACGGTGTTGCCACCGGATCTGTATGGGATTTGCCCGTCATATATCTGGTACATTCGCAAAGCCCTGCATAGCCTAATGAAATGGTGGAGTAACCGCCGTATAACAGCTTATCTATGGTCTCTCCTTTTTTAAGCCTTGCCAGGGCGCCGTCCTGCCAAAGTATAGGCGCAACATCCGACGGTGTTTCCTTCAGCCTGTTATGCCTGCACATAAGGGCACGGTAGCAAAGCTCCAGCCTCTCATCCAAAATTTTCCAGAATTTATCAATATCCCTTTCGGAGGAACACGCCACATCCACCAGGTTTAAGGTTACGACGCCCTGATTAAAGCGTCCGTAGAACTTGGGTTTTCCTTCTTCATCATGATAAACGGTCAGGAAGGAGCGGCAGCCCATACAGGGATAACAATTACCGTCCTTTAACTCCTTCATCATTTTCTCGGAAATGTAATCGGGAACCAGCCTCTTTGCCGTACACTGTGCCGCAAGCTTTGTAATATGCCAGTATTTGCTGCCTTCGTGAATATTGTCCTCTTCCAGCACATAAATCAGCTTTGGAAAAGCCGGGGTAATATATACGCCCTTCTCATTTTTCACGCCCAGAATCCTTTGCTTTAGCATTTCCTCAATGACCATAGCAAGGTCGTCTCTGGTACGCCCCTTTGGCACTTCATTCAAATACATGAACACCGTCACAAAAGGCGCCTGTCCATTGGTGGTCATAAGGGTAATGACCTGATACTGGATCATTTGGACGCCCCGCTCTATTTCTTCTTTTACCCGCATTTCCGCAACAGCATTGATCTGCTCCTCCGAAAGCTCCAATCCCGCCTCTTGGAATTCCTTGGTAACAAGACGGCGCAGCTTCTGTCTGCTGACATCCACAAAAGGCGCCAGGTGGGATAAGGTAATGCTCTGTCCGCCGTACTGGCTGCTGGCAATCTGCGCAATGCTCTGGGTAGCGATATTACATGCCGTGGAAAAGCTCTTGGGCGGATCGATCATGGTTTCGCTGATAACCGTACCGTTCTGGAGCATATCCTCTAAATTTACAAGACAACAGTTGTGCATGTGCTGTGCAAAATAATCCGCATCATGAAAATGGATGATACCGTCCTCATGGGCTCTTACAATATCCGGGGGAAGCAGAAATCTTTTCGTAATATCTTTGCTGACTTCTCCCGCCATATAATCTCTTTGCACACTGTTTACAATAGGATTTTTATTGGAATTTTCCTGTTTCACTTCCTCGTTATTACATTCGATTAAGGTCAGAATTTGTTCATCCGTAGAATTAGACTTGCGAACCAATGCTCTTTTATAACGATATGTGATATACTTTCTGGCTACCTCGAATGCGTGCTGGTTCATGATCTGGTTTTCCACCATATCCTGAATCTCCTCCACGCTGGGTGTATGGGCCATATCCATACAGATTTCTTCTACCTCATTGGAAATGTCGTCAATCTGCCCCTGACTCATACGGTCAGCTTCCTTTACTTCCCTGTTGGCTTTTTGCACGGCAGCCATGATCTTAGAAATGTCAAAGCCGACTTCCTTTCCGCTTCTTTTAATAATTCTCACTACAATTTCCTTTCTTTCAATATACACTGATTTTACAGCATTCCCTTGCCGTTTCTATGGTTTTGGGCGCTTCTTTTTCCAAAATCTAGTATTTATACTCATCGTTTCATACAAGATGTTGCGTTTCTATTATAGGCTACTTCTCTATCAAATGCAAGATGCAATCTCAAATAAATTTGTACGGCCGAATTTACGAAAAATGCTTGAAAAGTATGTTTATATCGTATACCATTTGAGTATATGGTGTCCGGACTGCGATTTATACGGCATCCGGTACGTTTTACCTGAATTTAGGAGGAAAATAAAATTATGAACATGCTATCACTGGAAAACGAGTTAAAGGCAAATGCCTATCCCGGACGCGGAATCGTCATCGGCAAATCCCCCGACGGATCAAAGGCCGTATGCGCTTATTTTATTATGGGGCGCAGCGCAAACAGCCGGAACCGCATTTTTGTGGAGGATGGCGCCGGAATCCGCACACAGGCATTTGATCCTTCCAAGTTAGAAGACCCGAGCCTGATCATTTACGCTCCCGTCAGAGTGTTGGGCAACAAGACAATCGTTACCAACGGAGACCAGACCGATACCATTTATGAAGGAATGGACAAGCAGCTTACCTTTGAGCAGTCTTTAAGATGCCGCGAGTTTGAACCGGACGGTCCCAATTACACACCTCGTATTTCCGGTATCATGCATATGGAAAACGGCGGCTACAATTACGCCATGTCTATTTTAAAGAGCAACAACGGCAATCCTGACGCCTGCAACCGCTATACCTTTGCTTATGAAAGCGCCGTTGCAGGGGAAGGCCACTTTATCCATACTTATATGCATGACGGCAATCCTCTCCCCAGTTTTGAGGGCGAACCCAAATTAGTGGAAATGTCCGACGATATCGAAAGCTTTACAGAAATGCTCTGGAGCAGCTTAAATGAAGAAAACAAGGTTTCCCTTTTTGTACGCTACATCGACATTCAGACAGGAAACACCGAAACCAGAATCGTCAATAAAAATAAATAATCTGTCAGAATGGGAGCATTGCGCAGGCAGCCGCCTAAAATGCTTTCACTCTTTATTATGCGTAAATCTTTTAAAGTATTGCCTGCAAAAGCAAAAAAATATCACATTATAAACAGACAACAATCTACCAACAATCAGGAGGACTATCATGAATGAAATCCAGTTAAAATACGGATGCAACCCCAACCAAAAACCTTCCCGCATTTTTATGGCGGATGGCAGCGAGCTCCCTGTTACTGTCTTAAACGGCAAACCGGGATATATTAATTTTTTGGACGCTTGTAACGGCTGGCAGCTTGTAAAGGAATTAAAGGAAGCCACCGGACTTCCCGCCGCCACTTCTTTTAAACACGTATCCCCCGCAGGCGCTGCGGTAGGACTTCCCTTAGACGATACCCTTGCCAAAATCTACTGGGTGGACGACTTAGGCCAATTATCTCCCTTAGCATGTGCTTACGCAAGGGCAAGAGGTGCGGACCGTATGTCCTCTTTCGGAGACTTTATCGCTTTATCCGACACCTGCGACGCTGATACGGCAAAGCTGATCAAACGAGAGGTTTCCGACGGCGTTATCGCTCCCGGCTTTACGGAAGAAGCCCTTACTATATTAAAGGAAAAGAAAAAAGGCAATTATAATGTGATTCAGATTGACCCTTCTTACGTTCCTGCTCCCATCGAGCAGAAACAGGTATACGGTATAACCTTTGAGCAGGGGCGCAACGAATTAGATGTAAACGGGGATCTGTTATCCAACATCGTAACGGAAAACAAAGAAATTCCGGAGTCCGCTCTTATTGACATGAAAATTGCATTGATTACCTTAAAATATACCCAGTCCAATTCCGTCTGCTATGTAAAGGGCGGACAGGCAATCGGCATCGGTGCAGGCCAGCAGTCCCGCATCCACTGTACCCGTCTCGCAGGGCAGAAAGCCGACAACTGGTTTTTACGCCAGTCTCCCCAGGTTATGGGCCTGCAGTTCGTAGACAAGTTAGGCAGGGCAGACAGAGACAACGCTATTGACGTTTACATGGGCGACGAATATATGGATGTTTTGGCTGACGGCGTATGGGAAAAGACTTTTAAAGTAAAACCGGCTGTCTTTACAGCAGAGGAAAAGAAGGCTTGGCTTGCAAAAAATCAGGATGTGACCTTGGGTTCCGACGCATTCTTCCCCTTCTCTGATAATATTGAAAGGGCACATAAGAGCGGCGTTAAATATATCGCGCAGCCCGGCGGGTCAGTCAGGGATGATGTTGTGATTGAATGCTGTGATAAATATGGAATGGTCATGGCGTTTACGGGAATCAGATTGTTCCATCATTAAATGGATTTCCACTTTGGTGCGAAAAAAGCAGAATAGGAAACGGGTAAACATAACTTTGTCACAGCGCCTCGGATTTTTATCCGTTTCCTATCCTTTTTTCCTATACCAAGGAAATTCATAAATGCTGCATCAGGCGCCAGACAGCTTACACAACCTCCCGGCGGGACGCCCCATCCACCTTTCCATCGTCTCCTACCCCGCCAGATAGTTCCGCATAATCTTCAATGCATTCTTCTCAAGCCTTGAAACCTGGGCCTGTGAAATCCCAATGATCTCCGACACCTCCATCTGGGTCTTCCCTTCAAAAAAACGTAGCGTAATAATCTCATGCTCCCTCTCATTGAGCTTCTTCATTGCCTCCGAAAGAGAAATATGCTCCACCCAGGTCTCCTCTTTATTTTTTTTATCCGACACCTGATCCATAACATACAAAGTGTCTCCGCCATCCGTATAAATAGGCTCATAAAGGCTCATGGGATTTTGGATGGCATCCAGGGCATAGACAATATCCTCCTTGGCGATTCCGATTTCTGCGGAAATCTCTTCTATGGTCGGCTCCTTCAAATTATTTCTGGTCATGGTCTCCTTTGCATAAATAGCCTTATAGGCAGTATCCTTTAAGCTCCTCGAAACCCTGATAGAATTGTTATCCCTGAGAAACCTCCTGATCTCCCCCACGATCATGGGAACGGCATAGGTACTAAACTTGACCCCAAGCTCCGAATTGAAGTTATCAATGGCTTTAATAAGCCCGACACAACCTATCTGAAACAAATCGTCCACATTTTCATTGCTGGAGGAAAATCTCTTAATCACACTTAACACCAGTCTCAGATTTCCTTCTATATAAGTCTCTCTGGCTTCCTTGTCCCCTTCCGATATACGTACAAACAAAGCTTCCTTTTCCGCGTTTTTCAGGAGAGGAAGCTTCGCCGTATTCACTCCGCATATTTCTACTTTTCCCTGTGCCATTTTCTTGTCCTCCTGGTAGAATTTTCATCTACTAAAAGGATGCACAGATTACAAAAATTTATACTGCGTGAATCGTAATTTATGACTTTACAAAATGAATTATTTTATCCGATCTGACTGCCCCTGAAAATATTTCTTAATTCCGCCGCAGCCTGTGAAACATCCTTCTTATGAATAACAGCGGAAACGACCGCAAGTCCGTCCACACCCATATTGCAAAACATCTCTGCATTCTCTTTTTTAATCCCTCCGATTACTACAATGGGAATTGTGACAGCCTGACGGATTTTCTTTAATTCATCCATGGATACCAGTCTTGCATCTTTTTTTGTTTCAGAAGGAAACATGGCTCCCACCCCCAAATAATCCGCGCCCTCTTTTTGCGCCCTTACCGCTTCACTTAAACAGGAAACCGATATGCCAAGCAACATCTCTTCCCCGATTATTTTTCTTGCCGCAGCTGCCGGAATATCGCCTTGCCCCAGATGCACTCCCGCCGCTTCTACTGATAATGCAATATCTACCCTGTTATTGATAATCAGCGGAACTTGGTATTGATCCGTTATTTTTTTAATTCCTTTTGCCAGAACATAAAAATCCAATGCCGATATATCGTTCTCCCGAAGCTGTACCATAGTGCATCCGCCTAAAACCGCCTTTTCAACCGCTTCCTCCAAAGTTTCCGTACTCATGCGCATACGGTTTGTAACCAGATAAAGGGAATAATCATATTTCATTGCCCCCATCCTTTTCATTTTTTCCTTCATCTGTTTCTCAACCCACCTTTCTATTTGTTCTTTCATTTGTCCTCTCCGTGTTACCCTTCGTTCAATCCATGCCTGTACAAATCCCAAAAATGATGGGTGGGGCCATTTCCTTTCCCGATGCCAAGAGAATGCTCTATGGCTGTGGTAACGTATGCTTTTGCCGCTCCTACTGCGTCGGGCAGACTCATCTCCTTTGCCAGCTGTGACGCAATAGCCGAGGAAAAGGTGCAGCCTGTTCCATGGGTATTGGGGGTATTGATTCTGACCGATTCATAATCATAAAACTGTTTTCCGTCAAACAGAATATCCAGTGCATTCCCTGTGGCATGACCGCCTTTTATGACTACTGCTTTACACCCCATATGATAGATTTTTCGTGCCGCTTCCTTCGTTTCCTTTATGGATGTAATTTTCATCCCGGTTATTTTTTCAGCTTCCGGAATGTTGGGTGTACAGACATCCGAAACGGGAATCACAGCTTTTATCAATGTTTCAACCGCTTTCTTATCCATAAGCGGACAGCCGTTTTTTGCATACATTACAGGATCAACCACGACGTGCCGGGGCCGGTATTGTTGCATCTTTTTTGCAACGGCATCCATACACTCCACCGAAGACAGCATACCGATTTTGACTGCATCAGTCCCTATATCCTCAAAAACCGCGTCAATCTGCTTTTCAACCATATCCGGCCTAATATTTTGAATGTCCATAACCCGGCTTGTATTCTCGGCAACAACAGAGACTATGACGCTCATTCCAAAAACGCCATGGGCGGAAAATGTCTTTAAATCCGCCTGTATGCCCGCCCCACCGCTGCAGTCGGAACCCGCAATGCTCAAAACCTTCTTCATAAGAAACTTCCTCCTTTAAAAGTAACTTTCTCCTTCATAAGACCACCTTTAACAGCTTTCCTTTCTATCCGGTTCCCCATAAGCCATTTTCCAGAAATCCAGCTCCAATAAGCTGGCCTTTCTAAATACGTCGCCTAACTGTCGCTTTCTTTCTTCCGGCAGCCCGCCACATTTTTCCTCCCCAAACCGGCACCAGTCCCTGCACTTTTCATAATACAAGTCTTCGGCATAGTCCCCTATAAAATCAGCATATCGGGAGGCAATCGTCCCCGGAATGACGGCTATCTTTCTAAATACATAGCTGTAACTGAGCATACATGGAAGGGCTGCCATCAAAATTTCCGGAATGTCCCCATGCCCGGCAATATTCAGCAAAAAATCTACGTACCTTTTGTTTTGTGGCAATGGTTCCATCATTTCTATATCATCATCCCTTAAGCCGAATCGTTTAAGCCAGGATAACCGTACCGCCGATTCAGCATCTGTCACAAAATTCAAAATTGAATAGTATACCTGAATATCCTTTAAACATGTAGAATGATAAATAGCGCTTCCGTAAATGCGGGCATAATTTTTCAGGTATATACTATCCTGTATGATGTAATTTTTAAATTTTTCAACAGGCAGAATCCCTTTTTGCATTTCACTCACAAAAGGCGTATTTGCACAAGCATCCCAAATCGGTATACTTTTCTTTAACACATCGCTCATAAATGACATTTCACATTCCTCCTACCGTAACACTTTAATCATAAAGCCTGTCTCTTTTTTGTTGCCTAAACCGTCTGCCTTCTTTAGAGTGCCTGTGCTCTATACCGCCAAACTAAAAAGAGCTTCCCGTAAAAAGAAGCTCTTTCAAACGCAAAACGGCGTAAGAAATTGCTTCCCTACGCCGGTATTAGCCGACAGGTCCAGAGGTCAGGTCTTAACCTTTTTCAACTTGTTCAGTTCCCTCGCAAACATGTACTTTATCCTATTCAATTATTCTCTAGCCATATGCCATTGCACATATGAAATTATAAGCATGGAAGCGAAAAAAGTCAAGACTCACATTTTATCTTGCTTCCATAGAAGAATAAATACTATCTACCAGTTCAACCAGCTCGCTCTCATCAGCTCCGCTCTTTATGGTAGTGCCGCCTATTCCATAAATCTTGGTTCCCCGGCAGATATAATAAATATACATCTCTGTTCCCGGTTCGGCATAATCTTTCACACGGGCCGTAAATACAAATCCCAGCTCCGTCATTCCCAGCATATGGGTCTCAACATTCACGCCTCCATACTGTTGGCTCAGTTGTTCCTCAAAAATATCGGCAAATATCTGCTGCTCTCCCTTCGTCAAGGTTCCCAATTCTGCACTGTCCCCCACAGCATCCATGACAATCGTGCATAACAGCTGGTTCTGCTCCACGCTGTTACCGTTTAAACCATAAAACGTTCCTCCGGGAAGCAAATTGCTGTACACCGTGTTCTTTACCCATCCTTCCGGCAGATAAATATAGAAATCCCCGAATGGTATGGTATTTCCGGTCATTCTTGCAAGCTCGTCCTCGCTGGGATTATATCCATCGATTTTAGCTTGCAGAAATCCGTCTTCATAAGCAAAATCCGTTTCAAAATATTTTTCCAGCTCTTCAACAACCGCACCTGACTGTCCGGTTTCCAAAGACGAATCCACCCTGAGCACAACCTTAAAGGTTCTGCCATCCTCTAATTCCGTCAAATAATAATCCAGCCATTGTCCTACATAGCCTTTCTTTTCATCATCAAAAACCAGATAGGACACTTCCGCTTTTACAGCGCCATTCTCCAATGACTCTATATCGGAAATTTCCAGATCCGCATAATTTTTTCTGTAGTTGACGCTGTATTCGGAATCCAGCATATATTGAAGCTTCTGTTTTAACGTTTTATTGGCGTATTCCTCTGAAAGCAAAGGATTTAGGTTAAGAGTAACCTCCACCCCTTCCTTTTTGCTGATAATGCAGGTTCCACCCACATAAGCATAATCATCTGTCGGCAGATAGAGAACAGACGACGCTTCTCCCTCCAGAGTATATGCGCTTAAATGACTGAATCCCTCATAACCGATGACATCAACGCCCAAAACCGGCTGTTCTGTCACTACATTGACTGTATCTTCCTTTTTCATCTGGCAGCCCCAGAGTGACAATACAGTCGATACCAGAACAGCTGCCAATTTTAATTTTCTTTTCATCCTTTTCCCTCACAGAATTATATTAAACCGAAAATAACCCGATTCTCTTCTATTATCACTGAAACATTTGACATATGTCAATATCTTTCTAATCGAGTAGGAGGGGGTGGCTAACCCCCGTCCTCTCACACCACCGCTCATGCGGTTATGCAAGCGGCGGTTCGATTGTTCAAAGATATGCCTATGCCCTGCAGCATGGGTTACTAAGGAGCGAATATTTTGTCACTCTGCAAAGCTTGCCATACAGACCTCCCCAGTTAAGGTACCTGATCTTTCCCTCCACCTATCTGCCACATTTACCCGGTATGCCTTCGAATAGTTATTGGGCTTCCTTCAGATTCCATCTCGTGATGGACAGCCTTGCCATTGGCTGTAGGTTTCCCACTATCAAAGTACTTTACGGACTTGCACCGATTAGATTGCGCCCATACCAGGCGAACTAGAAAAAAAGTCTCTGACAGCCGTCAAAGACTTTTTTACTGTTTTATGCTCCTGATTATGGTATATCCAATTCCTTACTAATACTCCTTCACTTTTCTCTTTCGTCCATTTTCTATACTTCCTTGCTCATCTCCCTCTTCAGCCTCTTCATAATTTTCTTTTCAAGTCTTGAAATATAAGACTGGGAAATTCCCAAAAGTCCCGCAACCTCTTTCTGGGTCATCTCTTCCCCGTCTTCTTTATCCAGTCCGAACCTAAGATTAATAATGGTCCTCTCCCGTTCCGACAATTTTCCGATAGCGGATTTTAAAACCTTCCGCTCCACCTCATTTTCAATGTCACGGTAAATGATGTCCTCGTCGGTTCCCAAAATATCCGATAGCAAAAGTTCGTTGCCGTCCCAATCCACATTTAAGGGCTCATCAATGGAAACCTCCAGCTTTGTTTTATTATTCCTTCTTAAATACATCAAAATCTCATTTTCAATACACCGGGAAGCGTAGGTTGCAAGCTTTATATTTTTCTCAGGATTATAGGTATTAATGGATTTGATCAGACCGATGGTTCCAATGGAGATCAAATCTTCTACCCCGATTCCCGTATTGTCGAATTTCTTTGCTATGTATACCACCAGCCGCAGATTATGCTCAATTAAAACGGCTTTCGCTTCATCCTCGCCTTCCGTTCCAAGCTCCCTTATCATTTCATTTTCCTGCTCATCCATCAGCGGCGGCGGAAGCACCTCCGTGCCTCCTATATAATGAATATCTCCCTGTTTGCTGAATAAAAGACTTCCTTCTCTTCTCAATATCCGGAATTGAAATTTTCCCGGCATAGATACCTTTAAAATCATGTTTTTCCTCCCTTTTCCTATAGCAAAAGTGGTGTCAGAATTACCTCGTAAGCGTCGTTACTATAGTTTTCTTCATATACAGCACATAAAACCTTTTCTCTGATTACTGCCTCATCCTCTCCGCTTTCCCTTTCTTTTAAAATTTCCAACCTCTCCATCCGGAATGCTTCCAGAATCCCCTTTTTTCTTCCGATACTGCCATAGGGAATGACTCTGTATCCCTTTTCCTCCCCTATGTCTTCTTTTAAAAGAAGTTTTTCAGCAAGGCTCTTTTGTATAATGATGACCGGCTCCTTACTGATAGGGTCCACAAGACCGTTTCCCGTGTCGACGAGTCCATATGTATCCGCCATGCGCCCCTTATGATAAAGCCTGACTCTCAGGATACTGTTTTCTTCCTGAAAACGCTCTAACAGCAGGCGCTTCATTTTAATACAAAAAAGCCCCATAAATACCAAGGCGGCAGAGGACGTAAGCATCAGATAACCGCCTTTTGCTTCTTCTCCCCATAAGTCCAGAATGCCCGAAAGGCATAAGGACAAAACACTCTCGCACAGAAGAACCCCTACGAGCTTTTTGCGTGTCACAGGACAAAAAGCCGCTACGGCACTAAAAACTCCCAGTACCGCTCCTGCCAAAAGATTGGCGGGAAACTTCATAACCGGAAATCCCATAACAAGCATAGCGCAATAACAGGCGCTTCCCAATGCGGAAGCAGCCGCCATCCTGATAACCTTCCCCTTCATCCGAAACAGGAGATTGGTTATAGAAAGGATTCCCAGTTGATACAACAGGTTTATAAAAAATACCATATCCAGATAAATGGTCATTCTGCTCTCCCCCTGTCACAGGAACATTATAAGGAATATCCACCGCAGATTTTGTCAAATATAAGGAAGGAGCGGACAAAAATTATTGACAAAATGCGCGCAAAAAACACCGCCTTGCAATTTCTTGCAAGGCGGTATTAAAAGGAAATACAATTTATTTATTTCTCTGCAAAAAGTCCGGAATCTTTAATGACTGGGATTCCACATTGCTCCTGATTGTCTCAGGTTTCTGGATTCCGTTTACAGGCTTAATGGGGGTAACGGAAGGAATGGGACCTGTCCCCGTGGCTGCCGTATTTACATTTACACCGGAAGGAGTCTTAACAGCCGGCTTGGTTCTTGCTGTCCCTCCCGTGGAAGTATGTAAAAAGCTTCCTCCCATTTTGCTCATAACACTTGCTCCCACACTGGATGCCTGCTCAATACCGGTAGCAATAACCGTAACGCTGCAGGAATCCGTCATGGTCTCATCGTACATAGCGCCAAAGATAATATTGACATTTTCGCCTACCATATCCTGAACATAGCTTACCGCATCGGAAGCATCCGCCAAAGCAATATCTCCGGATACATTGATGATCACATCCGTAGCGCCTGTAATGGTGGTCTCCAAAAGGGGAGAGCCTACGGCCATCTTGACCGCTTCATTGGCCTTCTCGTCGCCTTTTCCGAATCCGATGCCGATATGGGCAATACCTTTATCCTTCATAACAGTCTGCACATCCGCAAAATCCAAGTTGATAACTGCGGGAACATTGATCAAATCCGTAATACCCTGTACTGCCTGCTGCAATACCTCGTCAGCCTTTTTCAGGGCATCGGGAAGGGTTGTCCTCCTGTCTACAATTTCTAAGAGCTTATCATTGGGAATTACAATCAAGGTGTCTACATTGTCCCTTAATTTGTCAATTCCGCCTATCGCATTTTCCATTCTGGTACGGGCTTCAAACTTAAAAGGCTTCGTAACAACGCCTACCGTCAGAATCCCCATTTCCTTAGCAATCTTTGCAACAATAGGAGCTGCACCGGTTCCTGTACCGCCTCCCATGCCGCAGGTAACAAATACCATATCAGAACCTTTTAATGAGCTTGTAATCTCTTCTATACTCTCTTCCGCAGCCTTTTCTCCTATTTCCGGTCTGGCTCCGGCTCCAAGACCTTTGGTCAGTTTTTCGCCAATCTGTAATAACTTAGGTGCCTTACAAAGCTGCAAAGCCTGCTTGTCCGTATTGACACCGATAAATCCAACACCGCCTATATTTTCTTCAATCATTCTATTTACAGCATTATTTCCTGCACCGCCGACACCCACAACGATAATCTTTGCTGCAGTTTCTGCATCATTTGACTTAATTTCCAGCAAGGGTAGTCCTCCTTCACAAATCCTCTAAAATTCCATATACTTTATCATATAATTATTTACGAAAATTATCAACCTATTTTTTCAATTTCTTGTAGATTTCTGTTAATGAAATACAATATCTTTTAATCAGGTTCAAATGTCAGGGTTTTGGTATTTTCATTCAGTTCCGACATATCCAGCTGACCTTTTTTTCCTTCGATGGAAGGAACAATGGCGCTTAGCTGCATGATTTTCTCATCTATTCTATTGCCGTTTCCAAGCCTTACCCTGGCTTGTCCGAAATACAGGGTCACATTCATATTCAGATCAAAATAAATTTTATCGGCAGCTATTTCATATTTTTCCAAAAGCTGGGTTAAATTCATGATTTCTTTAAAAATATCTTCATTTTCCACCGGAAGCTTTTTATAAAGCTGCACAGAGCCAAAACATAAACCGGTAATCTCAGGAACGCCGTCGGTAGCCTCTGAGGCGCTCTCCACTACGATTCCTTCCCTGTCAAAATACATATAATCTCCCAGATAGGTCACACAGCCCGCTAAGGTTTTTTCATAAACCATAATCCTGATACTGTCAGCTCCAAGCACTTCCACATCCATGGATTCTATAAAAGGAATATCGTCTATGGATTTACTGCGGTATTTTAAATCCAGCAGCAGGGAGTTGTCCATAAAGCTGTCCTTTAATATCATGGCCTTAATTTCATCCTCCGTATAATGGTGGTTACCTATAACCTCCACTTCCGTAACCCGGAAATGAACCAAAACAAATGCCAGGGCAGCTGCCGTCAAAATAAAGAGCGCTGCCGCTGACATCAGAATTCTTCGTTTAAATGTAAATCTCTTGTACTTATTTTTCATTCTTTTCACCAGAAAGCCCTAAACATAACGAATGTTTGCCCCCAGAGCCCTTAAATCCCTGCCGATGTCTTCATATCCCCGGTCTATAAAGTGCTTATTCTCCACAAGAGTGGTTCCCGATGCTGCCAGACCGGCCAGCACAAGGGCCGCGCCGCCCCTTAACTCCATGGCTTCTACCGTACATCCTTTCAAGGAATCCACACCGCATATCATAGCGCGATTGCCGGAAATATGAATATCCGCGCCCATTTTTGACAATTCAGATACGATCTTAAATCTGTTTTCAAATATGTTTTCTTCAATAATCGTACAGCCTTCCGCTATGGCAAAAGCCGCCATAAACGCCGATTGCAGGTCCGTGGGGAATCCCGGATAGACGGAGGTTTTAAGACCCGCAACGGATTTATTTGCATGCTCTC
Organism: Lachnospiraceae bacterium; assembly: GCA_910574745.1. Lineage (GTDB taxonomy): Bacteria > Bacillota > Clostridia > Lachnospirales > Lachnospiraceae > UBA2882. Next base: position 52,900 of record CAJTCE010000003.1, read on the forward strand.
CGTTAATACATACCCATCCTCCGGCAATCACAATATCCGCTCCCATAAGCTGCAGTACCTTGAACAGCTCCTGCATCTGTTCCACCGGAGCCTCATTGAGCACAACAATGCCCTTGGTCATGACTCCCGCCAAAAGATAGGTGCCCGCCACAATCCGGTCAGGCATAATACGATAACATATCTCCTGTAATTTTTTTACGCCGGTAACCTGTATCCTGCTTTCCCCGGCTCCCTCTATCTTTGCTCCCGCTTTGTTTAAAAAGGTACATAACTCCACAATTTCCGGTTCTCTTGCGCATCCCTCGATTTCCGTAACCCCTTCCGCCAGTATGGCAGTCAAGATCACATTTTCCGTAGCTCCCACGCTTGGAAAGGACAGCTTTACCTTTCCGCCGTGAAGATTCTTGACATAGGCCGAAACCTCGCAATCGGAATCTGCAAACTTTACCCCCATCTGGGATAAGGCGTCCATATGCATATCAATGGGTCTTTCTCCGATCACACATCCTCCGGGATAAGAAGTTTTAACCTCTCCCGTCCTACCCAGCATAGCTCCCAAAAGCATAATGGAGGATCGCATAACGCCCGTATGCTCTTTTGGAAAGTCCGTCCGCAAAATATGGGAAGCATCAATTTCAATACTCCTGTTATTGATTGTAATCTTACATCCCGCATACTCCAACAGCTTTATCATATGGTCCACATCCGTAATCCGGGGGCAATTTTCAAGTACCGTTTTCCCCTTTACGAGAACGGATGCAGCTAAGAGGGGCAGCGTCCCGTTTTTGGAGCCCTGTATTCTCACTTCTCCGCACAGTGTGTTCCCTCCGCATATACTGATCGCATCCATATCCACCATCCATTCGTGAATATCATCTATTTTAGTATATGCGAAAAGACTGTCCCATGTAACCTTACATAGCGTCCCTGAGCCTGATTTGCCTGGAAACATTCAGCACCAGCCCTATTTCCGCCATCAAAAACATTTCCGATGTGCCTCCGTAGCTGATAAAAGGAAGGGAAATTCCGGTATTGGGCATAGTGTTGGTAACAACGGCGATATTTAAAATGACCTGAATGGCAAAATGGGCCATAACCCCCACCACCAGCATAGCGCCGAATAAATCCTTCGCGTTATTTGCAATGACCATACATCTCCAAATCAGAAGAACAAACAAAAGGATAACCGCCAAAGCGCCGAATAACCCCAGCTCCTCACAAATTATGGAGAAAATCATATCGTTCTGGGCCTCGGGAAGAAATCCCAGCTTCTGCATACTGGCCCCTAAGCCCTTTCCGAAAATCCCTCCGGAACCAATGGCATATAATGCCTGTAATGTTTGAAAGCCTTTATCCGACGGATCGGACTCCGGATCTAACCAGGTCTCAATTCTTTTTAGGCGAAAGCTGTCTCCCTCCCAATGAGTGGCTACATAAATAACAATTGCCGCCAGCGCAATTACCAAAAGGGCTGCGATAATATATTTGGAATAATCAGAATCAGCAACAAAAAGCATAACAACGGCAATTCCAGCCACAATGATCGCCGAGCTTAAATTACTGGTAATCTTCCACAGCATCAGGGCAAAAATAACCGGAACCAGCAATATGGCAGCCATTCCTTTAATAGTGGTTATGTATTTTTTATTTACCTTATTAATAAGCACAGCACAGAACAGAATGATCTCTATCTTCACAACCTCTGCCGGCTGCAGGGACAAAGGACCGATTCCGATCCATCGTCTGGCTCCGTTGGCTTCAATACCTAAAGGCGTTAAAACCAGAATAACCAAAACAAAAGAAATTAAGAGTCCGGGAAATGCGAACCTTTCCCAGATATGGTAATCGATCAAAATAGTTGCCGCCATGACAAATACGCCTAAAACAGTGGCAAACAACTGTCTGCGCAGATAAAATGCGGAATCCCCGTTATGGTCGGATGCCGCATCATAGGTACTGGAGGAATACATCATAACCAGCCCGAAAATAATCAGGAATATAACCACAAACAGCAAGGTATAATCAAAGAAATTCTGATTTTTAATTTTTTTCTTTTTTCCGGATGCCATGAACCTCTCCTTCTCATCCATATTTAGACGTCAAAGCGCCAGAAAGCCGATCAGGCATAAAATAGCGGTCACAACGGAAAATATGTTTACAACCTTTGTTTCCTTCCAGCCGCACAATTCAAAATGATGATGTATCGGCGCCATCTTAAAAATTCTCTTTCCGCCTGTCAGCTTAAAGTAGGATACCTGAAGCATAACGCTTGCCACTTCCGCCACATAGATAAAGCCTACGATTACGAGAAACAGCTGAAGCTGCATCATGTATGCACATGCCGCCACAAAGCCCCCTAATGCCAGAGAGCCGGTATCTCCCATAAAAACGCTGGCGGGATAGCCGTTAAAAAGCAGAAATCCCATTAGGGCTCCTACTGCCGCACAGGTAATCGGAGTAATAGGCGCATTTAAGCCGATGGCGCATACCGTAAAAAACGTGGCTACCAGTATGGTTACGCTAGTGGCAAGCCCATCCAGGCCGTCCGTAAAATTGGTCCCGTTAACCGTTCCCAGCACTACAATAAAAATTAAAGGAATATTAAAGATTCCAAAATCCACATACTGTCCCGACATAAAGGGAATCCTCCATGCCATACCCACATTGGTATATTGATGAAGGTAAAAAGCAAAGACCGCAGTAACAATAATCTGCAGACCGAATTTCTGCCACGCCCGAAGTCCCATGGAACGTTTCAGCACTACCTTGATATAATCATCCAGAAAACCGATCAGCCCGAACCCCAGAGTTAAAAATAAAATAGGCAGAATGTCCGGATATTTTCTCATATAAACCAGGGATGTAACCGTCATTGCCGTCAGGATCAAGAGCCCTCCCATAGTAGGGGTTCCACTCTTTTTCAGATGGCTCTGGGGTCCTTCGTCCCTGACAGTCTGCCCTACCTTTAATCGGCGTAAAAAGGGGATCAATACAGGTCCCAGTATAACGCTTATGGCAAACGATATTAATGTTGGTAAAACAATCTCCTGATACATTTTTCTCATTTCCTTTCCGTTTATCCACTGTTAATTATACTGGATTCCCTCCAAATAGGGAAGAATATTTTCATACAGTTTTTTTACAACAGGCGCCGCAATCTGACCCCCATAATAAACGCCCTTGGGATTATTAATGATTGCAACGGCGATAACCTGTGGATTATCCGCCGGCTCAAAGCCGATAAAGGATGCAATATACTTTCCGCTGCCCCTTGGAAGGGTCTGGCTGGTAGCGGTTTTCCCTCCAATGGAATAGCCTTCGATATAGGCCTTCTGCCCTCCGCCCTCGGAAACAACCTTTTCCAGCATAAACCGAAGAAGCTCTGATGTTTCCTCCGACACGATCCCTTCCTTTACCTCATAGTTAAACTTTCTGATATTGCCCGTGGAAGGGTCTTCCAGGGAAAGAGCGAAATGAGGCGTTACCCTTTTCCCACCGTTTACCAAAGAACTTATGGTGGTTACAAGCTGAATGGGCGTGATCTGGAAGGACTGCCCAAAGGAAACCGTGGCTAACTCTACCAGTCCCATATTTTCCTTTTTGTGCATGATGGTTGCCGCTTCTCCCGGCAAATCGATTCCTGTTTTATTTAGTAACCCAAACTGCTTAAAATATTCATAGTATCTGTCAATTCCCACCCTAAGTCCCACATTGACAAAAACCGGGTTACAGGAATTCATGGTTGCGGTCAAAAAGGTTTCCGATCCGTGTCCCTGGGTTTTGTGGCAGCGGATTTTCCTGTCCTCCACGATACAGTAGCCCGGGCAGGAAAACTGATCCTCTATGGTTACCGCCTTTGACTCCAGCCCTGCCGCCGCAGTTATGACCTTAAAAGTGGAGCCCGGTTCGTAGGTATCGTTAATGCAGCCGTTGCGCCACATTCCGTTTGCCGCTTCCGTAGTGTTGCCCGATACCTGGGCAAGCACCTCCGGCGTTTTTTCCCCGTAAACGCTTTGCAGGTCAAAGGGATTGTTCAAATCATATTCCGGCACGTTAACCATGGCAAGAATCTCGCCGTTTTGAGGATTCATGACAATAATGGAAACGCTGTCCGCCTCCTTGGCTTCCATGGCCTGAAGGGCAAGCTGGGTGGCATAGCTTTGGATATTCATATCCAGACTTATGGTCAGGTCATTTCCCGCTATGGGCTCTATTCTGCCTTCTCCCGCCGTATCTATCTCAACGCCCTTGGCATCGGTCACTGTAAGAATCATACCGTCGATTCCCTTCAGATAGTCCTCATATCTTACTTCCAGACCTACAATGCCCTGATTATCCCCTCCGGTAAACCCCAAGACCTTGCTTGCCAGAGTCGAATAGGGGTAAAAACGCTTATAATCCTCATCTACCTTTACTCCCGCCAGATTACATTCTCTGATCTCATCTCCGATGGATTTGTCCACATTACTCTTAATTCGTTCAATGGACGAGACCTTTTCCACCCTTTTCCGGACGCTCTCCTCATCCATTTTCAGCTTTTCGCTTAATAGACTGATAACCGTCTCCGGATCCTCAATCTGGGAATGAATGACTGAAATGGTACAGACCGTCCGGTTGTCCGCCAGAACCACTCCGTTCCTGTCTAAAATCCTGCCTCTTGCGGCCTTGATGCTCCGTTCCCTTTCGTGAAGCTCCAAAGCCTTCTGGGTATAATATTCGGAACAGGGAACCATCAGATAAAAAATTCTCCCGCACAGCCCCAGCATAACAAGCACTACTACAAAAAATACAAATACGATTTTTCTTTTATGATAGATCTGATACCCTTTCAAAGACTTCCTCTAAGCTTTTCTTTTAATACTAATTTATTAAGCTTTTACAGAGGTTATTCCTATACAATTTTCCTGTTGGCTTCATAGACTGCCTACCATACTTTTTTCTTATGCTGTTTTACCTTTTTCCGTTCCCATACCCAATACGTTTGGCAATTTACTGCCTCAAAGAGCCCTCTCCCATAACAGGATTCGCATTTTCATCCACCATAGCGCCAATGCCGTCCAGACAGGAAGCTGTAGGATCCACAGGCTCATAGGTATCGGGATATAACCATTGCCCTGTATTGGGGTCCTTTACATATCCCGTCTCCGGGTCCGTCTCCAAAGGAGGCGCTTCGTTTTCGCCGCCCTCCTCAGGCTCCTCTCCTTCGCCGCCTTCTCCTTCCTCATCCTCCGGCGTCTCCCCTACTTTTCCGGGAATGATTCCTAAATCTATCAAATGCTGTTCATCCTCCTCGGAAATTTCCTCCGTGCGGAAAATCTGAAGATAAGGAAGTATTTCCGTAAAAATGTTTTTTGCGATTTCCTGGGCAAAGCTAGAATACGGCTGCTCCTGCACATTGGGCCTGTCGATAACCACATAAACCACTACCTGGGGATCGTCTATGGGAGCAAAGCCGATAAAAGAAACCACATAATTACCGGTTTTACGGGGATACATCTCCGCCGTGCCGGTTTTTCCGCCAATGAGATATCCCGCCGGAACCGCATGATTTCCCGTACCTATGGAACATACGTTGGCAAGATAGCCTCTCATGGTTTGTGATGTACTTTCGGAAATGGTCTGTTTCAAAACGCGCCCGTCAATTTTTTCGACGGTACTCCCGTCCGGATTTCGGATTTCCTTTACCATATGAGGCTGATAATAATATCCTCCGTTTATAACCGAACAAAAGGCTGCCGCCATCTGAATCATGGTTGCATTATACCCCTGTCCGAAGGTAGAAATGGCAAGGTCAGACGCCACCATGTTTGCCGGATCGTAAACCAGGGTATCTGTTCTGGCTTCGCCCGCCAGATCAATATTCGTTTTTAATCCCATATTAAAATTGGAAATATACTCCATGAAAAGATCGGCTCCCATTGACTGCCCGATCTGCATCAGGGCAACATTACAGGACTGCTCCAAAGCGCCGGAAACAGAAAGCATATCATGTCCGATCCTCCTGTTACATTTAATCTTATGACCGCTTACCTCATAAACACCGCTGCAATAATATTGCTCCGTACCGTTTATACACCCGCTGTCAAGAGCCGCTGCAATCGTTAATGACTTTGCCGTAGAGCCCAGCTCAAAGGTATCGGAAATACAAAAATTTCTCCACAACTCGTTCAAGGCTTCATAATAGGCATCATTATCCATTGCCCCGATTTCTTCGCTGGTATACAGTCCGTTCCCGCTTAAAGAACGGGGGTTGTTTAAATCAAACGCCGGATAGCCTGCCATTGCCAGTATTTCGCCGTTTCTGGGATCCATAACAATAACTCCCGTATTGTAGCTTCCCAGCTCTCCCGCCCGGTAGGCATTTTCTCCTTCGTGCTCATGATTCCACTGGGCTATATATTTTTCCACAATCCCCTGAATATTGGCGTCAATCGTAGAAACAATGATTTTACCGTCCTTTGCGGCTTTCGTGGTTCTTTCCAGATTAGAGCCCTCTGCCAGATAACCGTATTCCCTTCCGTTTGTTCCGTTTAAAACATCGTTGTAATACTCTTCCAGTCCGAAAGCTCCCACATTATCCGCCGTGGTAAAGCCGATTGCATCACAGGCAAGGCTTCCATAAGGATATACCCTTCTATACTCCTCTTCAAACCATACGCCCTTGATATTGGGATATTCCTTTTTGTTATTCTGCATTTCCTGGAAAGGTGCGATTTCTTCATAGGACAACTGCTTTAAGACCACATAATACTGACTGGAGGGATGGTCCACAATATATTTGCGCATTTCTTCAATATCCACATGGAAACATGCGTCTAATGCCGCCAGCGTAGGTTCTAAGGCATCCTTTGACTGTAAAATCATTTTGGAATCCACAACCAGATTATATACCTTTTCGCTGTATGCCAGCTTACTGCCCTGGGCGTCCAGAATATCTCCTCTCTTATAAGGAAGCGTCTTGCTGTCATAGGTCTGCTGGGACAAAATCTGCTTCTTGTAATTCTCCCCGTTTTCTTTATTGATCATAATAAGCCGGACACTTAATGTCACAAAAGCCAGCAGTACTGCCATAAACAATACTACCAGCTTTTTCTGCATTTTTAAGGAAAACCTCTTTCCCTTTTTTTCATTTTCCGTATCTATTTTCCGGGAATGTACCGGACGTACTTTACTGCTTCTCACTTCAACCACTCCTGCTTATGGCATTTCCTGATGCTGCCTTACGTAATCATCGCCTTGGGTCTCTACTTCTACAATCTGACCTTCCTCAGCATATCTCATACCAAGTTGGTTGATTGCCACATCCTTTATGTATTCCAAATCAACAGAAGAAATAATTCTGCTGTATTCTTCGTCATTTTCCATTCTCATGGAATTCAAAGTACTTTCCTTTTTTGCGATTGCTTCCAGCATTGCGGTATTTTCTGCCTGGAGTCTGATATAACCGATTAAGATTACCGATGCTGCGCATAATCCCGCTGCCAGGAAAAGCACATAGCCGATATTCATATGTACGGCTTTTTCCCTGTTTCTACGAACCGCAGCACTGGTTCTTTTAAGAGGAGCTTCTTTAATCTCCCTTCTTACGTCTATTTTTCTGACAGTGGAACCGTCAATATAATATTCCCCGTATCCGCCGCTTCTGCCATAGCTTTTGCGCATATTTCCGCCTTTGTTCTGCGTGCGGCCTGCTTTTTCATAATATTTTCCCATACTTTATTCCCCATATACTTTCTGAAAACTCACTTATACCCTCTCAAATATTCTCAGCTTTGCACTTTTGGAACGGCTGTTTTCCTCCCGCTCTTCATCCGTCGGCGTTACCGGTTTTCTGGTAATAACCTTCCCCAGAGACTGCTTACCACACATACACACGGGAAACTCCGGCGGGCAGGTGCATGGATTCTCCTGCCTTTTAAATGCAGATTTTACAATGCGGTCTTCCAAAGAGTGAAAAGTAATGATGCATATTCTTCCTCCCGAATTTAAAAACGCAATCATCTCCTCTAAAGAATTTTTCAATACTTCCAATTCTCTGTTACATTCAATTCTTATGGCCTGAAAGGCCCGTTTGGAAGGATGTCCTCCCTTTTCCCGCATTCTAGCGGGTATTGCTCCTTTGATAATTTCATTCAGCTGAAAAGTGCTTTCAATTTCTTCCTTTTCCCTTGCAGCCACAATATGCTTAGCTATATTGTTGGCAAACTTGTCTTCTCCGTAATCCCTGATAATCCTTGCAAGATCCTTCTGGGAATAACCGTTTACGATTTCCTTTGCGCTTAAGGCCTGTCTTGTATCCATCCTCATATCCAGAGCGGTATCGTACTTGTAGGAAAATCCCCGCTCCACCGTATCCAGCTGGTAGGAGGATACTCCCAAATCCAGAACAATCCCGTCTACGCCACAAATCCCTTGTTCCTTCAATCGGGAAACCGCATTCTCGTAATTGTCGCGGATCAGGGTAATTTTCCCCATATGATCGCCAAGCCTCTCTGTGGCCGCTTCTATAGCAGCCTCGTCCTGGTCGATGCCAAAAAACCGTCCTTTTCCCTCAAGCCTTTTTACGACCTCCAATGCATGTCCGCCGCCGCCTAAGGTTCCATCCACATAAATGCCTTCCGGTTTTATACGCAGTCCTTCAATTGTTTCATTCAATAAAACCGATTTATGTGAAAACTTCATGAACGCTCCGTTCTTTTAAAAGGATATTCCAAAGGCCGCCAATTCCTCAGCAATATCATTAATATCGTCATAAGCGGAAATTTCATCCCATCTGCTCTTGTCCCAGATTTCAACATGACCTCCAACGCCTGCAAACACCACATCCTTTTCCAAAGAAGCATGCTCCCTTAAAACGGCGGGCAGAAGAATTCTCCCCTGCTTGTCCACATCCACCTCCTGGGCGCCGGAAATGAAAAAACGCTTAATCTTACGGACATTGGCTTCCAGATCGGATTTTTCATTCAGCTTGTCTATAAAAGAGTCGAATTCATATCTTTCAAATACAAATAGACATCCTTCCAGCCCTTTTGTTACAACAAACTCATTACCCAGCGTATCGCGAAACTTGGAAGGAATAATCAGTCTGCCCTTGGCATCAATTGTATGGTTATACTCGCCCATGAACATACTTTCATCACCTGCCCAACCACCCGGATACACTGCCGGAACCAAACTTCCACTTTTTAGGGATTGCGTGGCACTTTCTACCACTTTCCACCACTTACGTTCTATAATAGCTTAGAATTTTGGTTTTGACAAGGAATATTTTTTGCGAAAAAAGCGCGAAAAAAAGACTTTGCAAGACGTTTGCAAAGCCATTTTTTATATTTCTTACCATATATGGTATTTTTGTATTTATTTCAGAACAATATGTGGGAAAGTCCTCAGAACATATTTTTTAAAATTTTTTTCATTACTTTTCTGTCATTGAAGCTTCTTTTGATTCTTCCTCCACTTTCCTCCCCACAGACTCCAAAAACGAGGGAAGCTTGATTCTTCCCCGTAAGCCTAAATGTATCACAACCGCAAAGCTTACCGACAGGACAAAAAGAACGCCTCCTAAAAGCTGGGATACGGCAATGTTCGTATGTCCGATTTTCAGCCGGTCCGTACGGATTCCCTCCACAAAAAAGCGGATAATGCCATATCCTCCCAAATACCAGAGAATCATTTCCCCGTCGAATTTCTTATGCTTTCTGTATGCCCACATAATAAGCAGCAAGCCCAGATTGAGCGCCCCTTCATAGAGAAAGGTGGGATGAACCTGAATATAGTTGGTCCCCTGAACAATGTTGGAAGCAATTTGAGGCGAAATATCCGCCGCCCTTACCGCTTCAATAGGAAGCCGCATAGCAAAGAGTCCATCGGAATAGCCGCCGAAAACCTCTCTGTTCATGAAGTTTCCCCAACGTCCGATAATCTGTCCCACCAAAAGTCCGAACACGCCTGCATCAGCCATTTGAAAAAACGACTGTTTTTTCATTCGGGAAAATACATACAATGTGAGAAAACCTCCAATAACCGCACCGTAAATGGCCAGACCGCCATTTCTTAAATGAAAAATCTCCAGCAGGTTGTTCTTGTATACATCCCAGGAAAAAATCACATAATAAATTCTGGCGCCCAAAACCGAAAATATAATCGCCCAAATGCTGAAATCCCACCACAGATCATCAGGCTGTCCCATCCTTTTTCCTTCCTTAGACGCCAGCAAAAAGCCTAAAAACACGCCTATAGCAATGATAATCCCGTAAAATGCGATTTCGAAGCCGAAAATCGAAATGCTTTTAGGCACGTTGGATAAATAAATATGAAGGTTTGGAAAGGCAATATCCATATTACCCATAACATCTGTCATTTATTTTTTGCTCCTTTTAAAAAACTACACATTGAATCGGAAGAGAATCACATCGCCGTCCTGAACCACGTATTCCTTTCCTTCCATTCCCACAAGCCCTTTCTCTCTTGCCGCCGCAAGGGAGCCAAGTTCTAACAAATCCTTATAATTCACAACCTCTGCTTTGATAAAGCCTCTTTCAAAGTCGGAATGTATCTTCCCTGCGGCCTGCGGCGCCTTGGTTCCCACCTTAATGGTCCACGCCCTTGTTTCATCCTCTCCCGCAGTCAGATAGCTGATAAGTCCCAGAAGCTTATAGGACGCCTTGATCAGCTTTTCCAGTCCTGATTCCTCAAGTCCCAAATCCTCTAAGAACATAGCCTTTTCATCATCATCCAGTTCAGCAATTTCCTGTTCGATCTGGGCACAGATCACAAACACCTCGCTGCCGCACTTTTTCGCAAATTCACGGACCTTACCAACCTGTTGGTTGGATACCCCGTCATCAGCCAGATCAGCTTCTCCTACATTGGCGGCAAAAATAACCGGCTTGGCAGTTAAAAGATTATATTCCGCAAACCATGCCTCTTCATCCTCGTCCTCCGTTTCAAAGGTAATGGCAAGTTCCCCGTTTTCCAGATAGGCCTTAACCCTTTCCAATAGTTTTAACTCCTTTGCAAGGTTTTTATCCATCCTGGCTCCCTTTGCCGTCTTTGCAATCCTTCTCTCCAGAATCTCGATATCGGAAAAGATCAATTCCAGATTGATGGTTTCAATATCCCTTAAAGGGTCCACGCTCCCATCCACATGCACCACATTGTCGTCTTCAAAGCAGCGCACCACATGGACGATTGCATCCACCTCCCTGATATTGCTTAAAAACTGGTTTCCCAAGCCTTCCCCTTTGGAAGCGCCTTTCACAAGCCCCGCTATATCCACAAATTCAATGACCGCATTGGTAACCTTTTTGGAATGATACATATCTCCCAAAAGCTTCAGCCTTTCGTCGGGCACCGGCACGATTCCCACATTAGGGTCGATAGTGCAGAATGGGTAGTTTGCCGATTCTGCCCCCGCCTTTGTTAAAGAATTAAATAAGGTGCTTTTCCCTACATTGGGAAGGCCTACAATTCCAAGTTTCATTTCTATCTATATCCTCCTTAAAAACCTTGATTTTATGCATTTTCCAAAATCAATAAACAACGGATGCCACGCTTTGCAAGACATCCTGATATTAAGAAAAAGAGTCTAACACAGGATAATATTATATCATGTCATACTCCCTTTCTTCAACTGTATTTTGAAACAATTAGCACATAATTAAAGTTTAAAAGTAAATTGCGGAAGCTTATCAAATTTCCATTACGTTTTTTATGATTATAAACTATCTCCGCATTTTTCTTATCCTACAGAAAAGGCAGGGACTCAAATAGTCCCTGCCGCCCTGTTTCGTCCATCAGACGAGCCGGGAAACAAGCTCTTTCTATGTTTCCTCCGTCATACCCCTCTCCCGGTCTGTAAAATACAGGAGCAGCCAGATAAAGCCCGCCATCATGGCAAGTGTAACATATATTTTTATCGGGGCAGCGTCCCCGGTCTTAGGCTCGTTGTCCTTAGAAGATTCGGGTTTTGTATCATTTAAGTTAGAATTGTTTTGGCCGCTGTAATTGTTACCGCTGTTATTCCCGTTTCCATTGTTACCACTGCCGCCGTTGTCATTCCCGCTTCCATTGTTATCACTGCCGCCGTTGTCATTCCCGCCGCCATTGTTATCACTGCCGCCATTGTCATTCCCGCCGCCATTGTTATCATCATTTCCATTGTTCCCCCCGCCGCTGCCATCGTTTGCCGTATCTTTATAAACGATTGCATAAACAGAGAAATGGTCTGTCTCTATAGTAATGGTATCGGCGCTACCATCCAGATCAGTCAAAAGCTCCGCCCTGCCGTCATGCAGCCGGATGACGGCAAATGTCCTTGTCCTATTGCTATCGTCATTTCTTAAGGCTTCCGGCACGGTAATGACGATCCTTATCTTTTTCGCCGTCTCATGTATATTCGTGCGGTCTGCCCCTGCCAGCTTATACAGGTCGATATTTAAATACAATCCCTCGGTAAAACCGTTCAATGCCTGCCGTACAGCCGCCCGATCCAAAACGCTCACGGTATTTCCCGCATCCTGTACCTCAAGGACAATCTTAACATTGGTTCCGTTCCACATCTGCTGCTTTTCTTCATCCGTCAGGAGCATATCCTTCAATTCCTCTGACGGAGTGGAAATATTGGTTTTCGGAGCATTCGCTCCCAGTTTGATCTCCGGAGTAACGGTTCCGATTCCCGGCTCTGTTCCCGTTGCCGGAATGGTCTCTGTCTGCCTGTAACCGCACGTCTGACATTCCCTGTGCTTTGTTCCCGCTTCAGTTGCCGTCGCCTCTCTGTCTGTTATCCAATTTCCCAAATCATGATTTCCTCTTCCAATTTCTTCGCCGCAGGAGCAGACTTTCCAATGCTGCGTATCATCATGCTGCCATTCCCCATAATCGTGACTATGCTCTTCCCTGATATGAGTTTCATATTTCATCCAGCTATAGCTAGCCTTATAAGCCTCTGCTGTACCTGCCGGAACCAAAATTCCCAAAATACCTTCTGCCACACATGGACAATTGTCAAAAACATCCGAATAAGTCTCGTATAATACAGGCGGCGTTTTACTCTGCATTGTCACACTTGACAACTGGGTACAATCACTAAATGCACCATAGTCTATGGAAGACACATTTTTCGGAATGGTTATTTCCGTTAAACTGGAGCACCGAAGAAATGCATAGCCGCCAATGCTTATAACGCTGTCCGGCATCTTAACTGACTGCAGCCTTTCACAATCTTGAAATGCAGATTTCCCAATCATCTCCACATTGGATAATATCTCAACACTTTCTAAATTAACACATCTATTAAATGCACTGTCTCCAATGCTTGTGACATTGTATTGGATTGTTACCTGCGTAAGATTGTCACAACTACCAAATGCCCAGTTACCGATGTTGGTTACACCTTCTTGAAGCACTATAGCTGTTACCTGTTGCCTATATAATCCTCTATTTTTCAACCAGTCCTCCATCCCGTCATCCGAACCGATCGTCAGTTTACCGTCTGCGTCAAGCGTCCAGTCATCTCCGGAGACGATATTGTCCGCCTGTGGCACAAATTCCGTCTCTTCCTCCGTCAGCTCCGCATCGTTCCCGCTGACATTCTCCGCAACACTTCCCTCCTGTGTCAGCACGCTTGCAGACACGGTGTTTGACACCATGCCCACGGTCAGCACCGCCGCAAACATTACCGCCATCATCCTCTGTAATAAACCCCTTCGCTTTTTCATAACAATTTCAACCTCCATCTGCTGTATTTTTACTGAATCCCTATATTTATCCATGCCGCTTTCCGCCCGAAAAGACGGCACCATGAATATCCCCGTCAGGCCGTCAGGATAAAAGTCTTTTTCTTTATATATACTATAGCATACATTTTTTGACCTGTTCACGTTAATCCTATCATATCATATCCTAAGAAGTATTGTATTACAAATCATACCTATAAATATGCAATCTGTACCTTTTTCCTAATTATATCTGAAAGTTTAATTCAAATAGTCCTTCATACACATCAAAATCTCTTAACTATAGTTAAAGACTTTCTGAAATTCTAAAAGTGATTCTCTTTTCTTCAGCCGACGCTTATGAATTTAAACAATTTGTAAACATCTTTGGTTTATTTTGTTATATGCATGAACACACAAAAATCAATCTTTTTTCAATTTTTAATAATTCTTTTAAATCTAAAAGTTAGTGTATAATTTTTATTGGCAATAAGAACGGATATACAATTATGTAAACCAAAAGGAAGCAGAGATGAAAATCCCTGCTTCCCAATCACACAGTTTTTCTTTATGATGTTAATTGCGACATGAAATCAAAGGAGACTGTATGATGATTTCCAAACTTTTTGATATGTACTGCTCAAACTGTCCGCTTCTTTCCCGAATCCGTCAATTTTCTTTTTCCCTCTATGATAAAAGAATACCGCCTTGCATCCATACAAGACGGTATCTTAAAAACCCAAAAGGCGCATGATATTGATTTTTCAAAGTTCCCTACGCCAAATGATGTGAGAGGTTTAGTATTTATGCCCAATCGACCGGCATCAGATATACTGCCACTCTGAGCAGGTTTTCTTTCCTATGCTGTGATAATATACCAGCAGAACAAAGATTAACGCAAGCGCAAGGCATTTTCTGGTTCTTCCGCCCCGTTTCGCCCATCTGACAATCCTGGAAACAAGTTCCTTCTTTGTTTCCTCCGTCATGCCCTTCTCCCGGTCCTAGGCTCGCCGTCCTTTGAGGAATTCGGTTTCGCATCATTTTTACCGGAATGATTATCATTGCTATTATTATCGCTGTCGCCGTTATTGTTGCTATTGTTATTGTCGCCGTTATCGCTGTTATCCAAATCGGGCAAAATCTCCGCCCTGCCGCCATGTACCCGGATGACCGCAAACGTCCACGTCATATTGCCGTCCGTGTTTTTCAGGCTGTCAGACGTCGCAATGACAATTTTAATCTTTTCCGCCGTCTCGGTTATATCCGTACGTTTATCCCCAACCAGCTTATACAGCTGGATATTCAGATATCCTCCCACGGTCATATCGTTTAATGCCCGTTCGACAGCCGTCTTGTCTGAATCGCTCACGGTATTTCCCGCATCCTGTACTTCAAGGACAATCCTGATATCGGTTTCATTCTGTGCCTGCTGCCTTTCTACCTCTGTCAGGAGCATATCTTCCACTTCCTCCGTGGGAGTGGATATGCTGATTGCCGGAGCATTTTCTTCCCGCTTCACTTCTGTTATAATGGTTCCGCTTCCCGTCGCCGGAATCGTTTCTGTTTCCTTTTGACCACAGCGGTTACATGTTCGCTCCTTTTGACCGGGCGTCGTTTCTGCGGCGGTTTTCTTTACCACCCACTCTCCCCAGTCATGTCCCAGCTTGTTGATTACCACGCTGTCCTTATCCGTAACCAGTATCCAAATCAGTACATATCCTTCTCCGTCAAAATAAAAGTTTGGTAGGTTTGCGCCCGCCACGATATGTAATCGTCATCCGCCGCTCATCCAATGAGCTGGCGCATTACTACAAATCATGAGCGTTTAATATTTTCATGAAATGCTTCACGTTTGCTTCAATATCTCCTTTAAACACCGAAGAGCCCGATACGATTACATTTGCGCCGGCATCTAAAATCATGCCTACATTCTCCTTGTTGACGCCTCCGTCAACCGCCACGTCCACCTTTAAGCCCCTGCGTTCTATTTCCGCCTTTACATCCACAATTTTTGATGTACAGCTGTCAAGATATTTCTGCCCGCCAAAACCGGTATTGACCGTCATGACCAGAACCTGATCCACATAATCCAGATAAGGATAAAGCGTATCAATTGGAGTCTGGGGATGCAGGGAAATTCCCGTCCGAAGCCCCATTGATTTGATTTTTAACAGCGTGTCCACCATACATCGGCATGCCTCGATATGTATGGTCAGCCCGTCGGCGCCCGCTGCCGCAAACTGGTCAACATAGCGTTCCGGCTCTGTGATCATCAGATGCACATCAAAAAATTTATCCGTTACCTTGCGCAAGGACTGGATAACCGGAAATCCAAAGGAAATGGATGGAACAAAAACCCCATCCATAACATCAATATGAATATATTTTGCACCTGCCTTATCTACTTTTTCTACCTGTTCGCCAAGTCTTGCAAAATCTGCTGCAAGAATAGAGGGGGATAAAATTGTCATAGTCAGTATCTCCTTTTGTTTTTACATTCTGCATATAAATTTACATAGTCTTCATAACGTTCTTTGCTGATTTTCCCCTCATCCAGCGCATTTTTTACCCCGCAGTCCGGCTCGTGGATATGCGCGCAGCCAAGAAATCTGCACTTCTCCTCATAAGCCTCAAACTCCGGAAAGCTTTTGGTCAGTTCCGCCGGCAGCAAATCCGACACACTTAAGGAACTGAATCCCGGCGTATCAAAAATATACGTATCATCTCCTATGGCTATCAGCTGGGAATGTCTGGTGGTATGCTTCCCTCTTTCAATTTTCTCGCTGATAGCTCCGGTTTCCATAACCGTTTCTTCCTGCAGGCAGTTTACCAGTGTGGATTTCCCTACGCCGCTGGGACCTGCCACCGTTGTTACCTTCCCTTTTAACACCTTCTCAACGGCAATCACTCCCTCTTTGTTCAGTGTGCTGGTAAATATTACCTTGTATCCTGCACTTTCGTATATCCACGCCAATTCTTTCTTTTTCTCTTCTGTTACCAGATCCTCTTTGTTAAAACAGATAACCGTAGGAACCTCTGCCCGCTCCATTTGAATCAAAAACCGGTTTAAAAGTCCTAAATTAGGCTTCGGAGCCGCCGCCGCAAAGATTACAAGCGCCTGGTCCACATTTGCCACAGCCGGACGGATCAGTTCATTTTTCCGCTCTAACAGCTCTACAATATTTCCAAGACGTTCCTTTTCGTCAATGATATCCATGGACACTTCGTCCCCTACCAGGGGTTTCCTATGATCCTTCCGAAACACGCCTTTGGCCTTGCACTCATAAATCAGACCGTCGCCACACCTTACATAATAGAATCCGGCAATCCCTTTGATAATTCTTCCCTTCATCCGGCATTCCCTTTACTGAGCCTGGGTAAAGTTTACGGTCTGGGAAGGATAATCTACCTTTTCTTCCTTCTGCTCCATGACCGGATCGCCGTTTTCATCAACAGCGGGATTTCCAGCTTCATCGATTTTCTGACTCTCTACCACCCTGGTGCCGCTGAAGCTGATCGTTCCGCTTCCCGACTTAAAGCCCGTCTCATTAACGCTTACCGGGAAAGAAGAAGTACTAAAGCTTCTCTGTTCTCCATCCGCCGCCGTAATGGTTATCGTAACCGCACCTCCCGTATATCCGGAAGGAGCATCAATATTACCCACAAAATTGTATTTTGTCTCTTTCTTCCCAAGGCTCAGCACAAAATTGACTGCCGTTCCCTCTTCTACTTCCATTCCCGGAGAGTAGCTCTGGGAAATAACCAGTCCTTGTGTTACAGAATCAGAATATTCTTCCGATACCGTTCCCGCCTTCAAATTGTACTGTGCCAGCTTATCCTTTGCCGCACTTTCGCTAAGCCCCCGCAAATCGGGTACATCCGTCTTTTTGGTCTCCGGCCCTATGCTGACGATCAGTGTAACGGTAGAAGTCTTTGCCGCCTTCTCCGTTCCTTGGGGAGATTGGGAAATGACATAGCCCTCTTCCACGTCATCATCATAATCCGTATCCGTCGTTACCCTAAAACCTGCCGCTTCCAGTTGGGCAATTGCTTCATCCCTTGCTTTTCCTGTTACATCCGGTACATCTATTGCATTAGTGCCGCTGCTGACAACTAAAGAAATTGTCGTACCCTGGGCAACCAGTTCTCCTGCATTAATGCTCTGGGAAATGACTTTATTTTCTTCTACTTCATCATTTTCCTCATAGGTCACTTCCACTTCCACATAAAGTTCCTTTAAGGTAACCTTTGCCACCTCTATGTCCATACCGATGACGCTGACCATTTCGATATCCTTAACCACTTCCTCCTGATCCTGGTCTGCATCTTCCCCCTTAAAGATACCTACTGCATTGGCTACCAGAACAAGAGCAATGATTCCGATAATGACTGCCGCCACGATGGCGAGAATTGTTGTAATCCGCTCCATCTTCGGATCCATGTCGTCATCCTCGTATTCATCGTCATATTCGTCCTCGTCATCCTCGTCGTCTTCTTCGTCCTCGTCGTATTCCTCATCGTCCTCCCAGGCCCTTACAGGCTTCTGCCTGCTTTTGCCCCGTGCGGCATCCTCATTTAACCGCATATGCACTTCGTCCACATTAATGGAACCTGTCTTTTCCTTAATCTCCGCCATGTCCTCTTCCGTAATGGCTTTGGTCGCTGCGGAAGCATCCACATCCACCATGGTCACAAAGTCTTCGTCAGGCGTGATCAGGGATTTCTTTAAATCCACAATCAGCTCGCCCATGCTCTGGTATCTGCGGTCGGGACTTTTCTGGGTACATTTGAAAATGATTTTTTCCACACAAAGGGGAATTTCAGACACATATTCCCTGGGAGAAGGCATCTCCTCCTGAATATGCTTTATGGCAATTGCCACCGTAGTCTCCCCGTCAAAGGGAACGTGACCGGTAAGCATTTCAAACATGGTACAGCCCAAAGAATAAATATCGCTTTTCTCATCGGAAAATCCGCCTCTGGCCTGCTCGGGAGAGGTATAATGGACGCTTCCCATAACATTGGAGGTAATAGTATTGCTGGTTGCCGCCTTGGCAATGCCGAAATCCGTTACCTTTACCTTGCCATCCTTGGAAATAATAATATTCTGAGGCTTAATATCTCTGTGTATAATATGGTTGTTGTGGGCGGCTTCAATCCCCATGGAAACCTGAATGGCGATACTGATTGCCTCTTTAATGGAGAGACGGGATTTTTTCTCAATATAGTTTTTCAGGGTAATTCCCTCTACTAACTCCATGACAATATAATAAATGCCTTCCTCTTCGCCTACATCATAGACATTTACAATATTCGGATGCATCAGACCAGCCGCCGCCTGGGCCTCCACACGGAATTTGGATACAAAATTGGTGTTCTCGCTAAATTCCTGCTTCAGCACCTTAACTGCAACGAATCTGTTCAGCTTATGGTCTTTTGCCTTATATACATCACTCATACCGCCGGTTCCGATTTTATCCAAAATCTCATACCGGTCTCCGATTAACATCCCAAGTATTATCATTTTTCCACCTCGTCCTTAAAGGATTTTTACTAACACTACGGCAATATTGTCTTTTCCGCCGTTATTATTTGCCGCATTGATCAATGCTTCCGCCTTCTGTTTTAATTCTTCCAGTTCTTCATTTTGAACGATTTTCTCAATTTCTTTATCTTCAAGCATGTTGCTCAGTCCGTCAGAGCACATCAAAATAATATCTCCCAGCTCCAATTCCTCCGTAAAGAACTCCGCCTCCACTTCATCCTTGGCGCCGATTGCCCTGGTAATAATATTTTTATCCGGATGCCTGCGGGCGTCTTCCCTGGAAAGACCTCCCAGCCTGATCATCTCCTCTACAAGGGAATGATCCCTGGTAATCTGCCTGATTCCATGTTTGCCCACAAGATACAGCCTGGAATCTCCCACATTGGCAACCTGAAGGTACTTGCCGATTACGGTTGCAACCACCAGCGTCGTACCCATTCCCAAAAGATTCTCATCGGCCGCGGCAAGTTCACGGATTTTTCTGTTTGCTGTCTCAATTGCTTTTTTTACAATGATCGTCGGATTCTTCTCGAAGGAATTGCGGATTTCGCCCACTACCGTCTCAACAGTGCATTTTGAAGCGTAATCTCCCGCATTATGCCCGCCCATGCCGTCTGCCACAATAAAGAGATTTGGCATATTTCCCATAGGCTTCGCCGAAGAAAATACATAATCCTGGTTTAATTGTCTTTTTCGTCCAATGTCCGTCACGGAGTATGCCTCTAACATATATCCTCCCTGCATTCTTCCAAATGTCTTTTTCTTAACTGTCCACAGGCACCATCTATATCTTTGCCCATTTCCCTTCTTATAGTAACATTTCTCTGATATTTTTCAAGTTGATTTTTAAAGGAAGCCACATATTCCTTGTCCGGCCGCCTGAAATCCCGCTCTTTTATAGGATTTACGGGAATCAGATTAATATGACAGTTTCTTTTCCCGGAAAGTTCCGACAGCCTTTTGGCATCCTCATATGTATCGTTTACTCCCGCCACAAGGCTGTATTCAAAAGTGATTCTTCTTCCGGTCGTCTCAAAATAAACATCCACTGCATCCATCAGTTCCCCGATGGAATAAGTCTTTGCCACAGGCATCAGCTTCTGCCGCTTTTCATCTGTGGCGGCGTGCAGGGATAAGGCCAAAGTAATCTGCAAGCCTTCTTTTGCAAGCTTTAAAATACCCGGTACAAGCCCGCAGGTGGAGACCGTTACGTTTCTCTGGCTGATGTGCAGCCCGTATTCATCCGTTAAAAGCCTGATAAACCGTACCAGATTATCGTAATTGTCAAGAGGCTCGCCCGTCCCCATAACAACTACATTGGAAACCCGCTCTCCTGTAATCTTGGTAATCCTGTAAATCTGGTCTAGCATTTCCGAGGGCTTTAAGTTTCTGGTAAGCCCATCCAAGGTAGATGCACAGAAAGCGCATCCCATCCTGCACCCCACCTGGGAAGAAATGCATACGCTGTTGCCGTGCTTATAAGGCATCAATACGCTTTCCACCAGATTACCGTCCTCTAGCTGAAAAAGGAACTTCCGGGTTTTATCCAGCTTCGATTTCTGCACCCTGACCGCTTCCAAATCCGTGAAAGAAAACCTCTCCTTACATTCTTCCCGAAATGAGCGGGATATATTAGTCATTTCATCAAATCCTCTTACAAGCTTTACATGCATCCAGTCATAAATCTGATTCGCCCGGAAGCTTTTCTCGCCCATTTGGCAGATAGTCTTTTGAAGTTCCTCTCTGGTCAGGGATTTTATATCTGTTTTTTCCATATTTTTTCCACAATTATTCTCTGTCTTTTCAGTTTCTGTTTTTATGATTTTCGCAAAAAGGAAATCATATAAAACCCGTCCGTCTTATCTATGCCGGGAAATAAAGTTCTCTCCCTTTCCTTTGCAAAAGGAAAATTTTCCAGAAACCACAAAGCGTTTCTCTCATTTTCCTCTTCCGTCAGCGTGCAGGTGGAAAACACAAGTCTTCCTCCGGGCTTTACATACTGCCACACCGTGGAAAGAATTTTTTTCTGCAGGTCTGCGATTTCTATAATATCCTGTTCCCTTATGCGGTATTTAATATCGCCTTTTCTGCCCATTGCTCCCAAGCCGGAACAGGGCAAATCGGCTATGACCACATCCGCCTTTTCCATGTTTTCTGCATCAAAGACCGTAGCGTCGAAGGTTTCAGCCTCAATATTTTCATAGCCGCTTCTTTTTATATTTTCCTCCATGAGACAGGCTTTTCTTTCGGAAAGGTCCCTTACCCTGACAAATCCCGTATGATTCAGCTTACAAGCCGCATGAAGGGCTTTCCCTCCCGGCGCGCCGCACACATCCAGGATGTATTGTCCCTCCTGTATCTGCGCCATTTCCACAATTTCCATGGAGCCGGCGTCCTGTATCATGATTCTGCCGTCTTCAAAGCCCGGAATATTCTCTACCCTATCGGGATTTTTAAGCTCATAGGCATAGGATAATCCATTTACAGGGCAAAACTCAATGCCTGCAAGGGATATTTCCTTCAGAAGGCTTTCCTTTTCCTTCTTATTTAAATTTTCATCCACCCTGACGGTTACCGGACGCTCTGCTAAAAGCCCTTCCAGTATTTTCTCCGTTTTTTCCGCTCCGAAGCGGGAAAGCCACATTTTTACGATCCATCGGGGCTGGGAATAACGGACGGACAAATAGGCTGTGATATCCGTTTCCTTATGAGGGTACGCAATTTTTTCTTTATTCCTGGAAATATTGCGAAGCACCCCGTTTACAAAGCCTTTTAATGAGGAAAAACCTCTTTTCTCCGCCAGCTTTACGCTTTCGTTGCAGACCGCCGCATCGGGGATCCCGTCCATATACAGAAGCTGGTATACCCCCATCCTCATGAGACTGCGGATAAAGGGCTTCATTTTTTTTGCTGAAACCTTTGAAAAGGAATCCAGCACATAATCAAGCTCAATGCACCGCTCAATGGTTCCCTCTGCCGTTCTCTTTATAAAGGAACGGTCCCTCTTGTCCAGATATCCGTATTTGTCCAGAACCTGTTTTATAACATAATGGCTGTACTGCTTCTTTTCCAGAATTTCCATAATGCAGTCCAGCGCGATTTCCCTGGTATTGACCAAAATCTCTTCCGCCTTTCCCTACAGGATTTCCCCTTCTGCAAAGGTACGTCCCAGCAAGAATTCTTTTGTGCTCATCCGCTTTTTGCCTTCCAGCTGGATTTCCAGAAGGGAAAGGGCGCCGTCCTTTGTGCAGACAATTACCGCATCCTTTGTTACCTTTGCTATACTTCCCGGTTTCCCCTCTACATGGGGCATAACCTCCGCCTTCCAGATTTTCAGCTGTTTTCCTTTGTATTCCGTATAGGCGCTGGGCCAGGAATTCAAGCCTCTCACAAGCCTTTCTATTTCCACGGCGCTTTTATTCCAGTCAATCTTACCTACGGATTTACTCAGCATTTTTGCATAACAGCTGTTATTGTCATCCTGTTTGGCAGGATGTACCTCTCCCTTTTCGATTTTGGCTAAAGCCTCCACAATCAGCTCTGCTCCCGCTTTTGCCAGCTTGTCAAAGAGGGATGCGCCGGTCTCTTCCTTTGCGATAGGCACCTTTGTCTGAAAAAGAATGTCTCCCGTATCCAGTCCTTTGTCCATCTGCATTATAGTAACACCCGTTTCTTTTTCTCCGTCAATAATGCTCCACTGTATAGGCGCGGCTCCCCGGTATTTGGGAAGCAGGGAGGCATGAATATTGACGCAGCCGTATTTAGGCATATTCAGAATTTCCTCCGACAAAATCTGCCCGAAGGCAGCCACCACAAAAATATCCGCAGGATACCTTTTTAATTCTTCTATGGCTTCCGCTTCCTTGATCTTAACAGGCGTCAAAACCGGAATGCCGTATTCCATGGCACATTCCTTAACGGGAGAAGGCGCCATTTCCTTGCCCCTTCCCTTCTGTCTGTCGGGCTGGGTTACCACGGCACATATCTCATGTCCTGCCTCTATTAATGCTTTTAAAGCGCCCACCGCAAAATCAGGCGTTCCCATATAAACAATCTTCATCTTCCTACCCTGCTCTCATATTCATAAATTAATGATCTGCCTGCAGCCACAGCTGTTTTTTTACGACCGCAGACTTTTTTAGGGACAGCCGCCTGTTTCTTGCAACTGTCTGTTCTTTTTTGCAGCTATCTATGCTTTCTGAGTCTACTCGTCATCGTAGATTTCCTCCTCATCATCCTCGGAACCCACCTCATACAAGGGACCTTCTACCAGTTCCGTATACATGCGGCCGTCTAAATGGTCGATTTCATGCATCATGGCCCGCGCCAAAAGCTCCGTTCCTTCCACTTCCACCGGCTGCATTTCCCCATCTAAGGCAACTACCTTCACATAATTTGGCCTTGTAACCACGCCGCTTTTACCCGGAACCGAAAGACAGCCTTCATGTCCGGTCTGCTCTCCGTTTGTCTCCACCACTTTGGGGTTTACAAACACAAGAGGGCCTTCTCCCACGTCAATGACGCAGATCCTCTTTAAAATGCCCACCTGAGGAGCCGCCAGCCCTACGCCGTCCGCTTCATACATGGTCTCAAGCATATCGTCGATCAGCTCTCTGGTACGCTCGGTCATTTCCTTGACTTCTTTACATTTTTTGTTCAAAACCGGGTCTCCGATTTCTCTGATGTTTCTGATTGCCATTCTGGTTTTATCCTCCTGCTCCTGCCTAGCAAATTTTTTATCATAATATAAACAAAATCCTAATATCCATTCATAGGGTCAAAATCAAAATAAACGCTGCAGTCCCCATATTCCTTTTTCTTTTCCTCCATAAGGGCTTCCGTAAAGTCCTTGGCACAAACCAGCTGCCCGTAATCCTCATGGCGGATATAAATCATTTTGCGGTATACGTCGTTGATCTTCCCCACGACCGCATCTGCAGGTCCTATCACGCGCCACCCCTTTTCTTCTGCCGCCTTTCTCAGCCCGGCGGCCGCTTCCTTCACGATATCCCCAAGCCTTTTTTCGTTTGCCGACGTAAACAACAGGGCCAGCATATGCATAACGGGAGGATAACCGCAGACCTTCCTGTAAGCGATTTCTTCCTTATAAAAGCTTTCATAATCCTGGTTTGTTGCATGCAAAACGGCGTAATGGTCCGGCCTGTAGGTCTGGATAACCGCTTCTCCCGGCGTCTTTCCTCTTCCCGCCCTTCCCACAGCCTGGGTCAAAAGCTGGAAGGTGCGCTCCGCCGCCCGGTAATCCCCTGCCGATAAGGATAAATCCGCTGCAAGCACTCCCACAAGAGTTACATCGGGAAAATCATGCCCCTTTACGATCATCTGGGTGCCGATCAGAATATCCGCTTCTTTTTTGGCGAATGCGGAAAGAATCTTTTCATAATCGTCCTTTTTTCTGGTGGTATCCTTATCCATCCGAAGGACCCTTGCTTTGGGAAACATGGTCTTAATCCGTTCCTCCACCTGCTCTGTTCCTACCTTAAAGCCCGCGATATAAGGAGAACCGCATTCAGGGCACTGTTTATAAGAGAGGGCTTCATAGCCGCAATAGTGGCATACCAGTTTATTTTTTCCATGCTCCGTCAAAGAGACGTCACAATGAGGACATTTTACCACATACCCGCAGCTTCTGCATGTAATAAATCCCGCATAACCCCGGCGGTTTAAAAAAAGCATGATCTGCTCTTTTTTTTCCAGCCGCTCCTTCATCTTTTCATAAAGAAGATTGGAAAACATGCTGCGGTTGCCCTTTTTTAACTCTTCCCGTAAGTCCACGCGGTAAACGGAAGGCAGATACTTCCCTCCAAAACGGTCCTGTAAACGGAAAAAGCCATATTCTCCTGTCTGTACTTTATAATAAGCGGTCACGGAAGGAGTAGCCGAGCCTAACACAAGGCTTGCGCCATTTTCCCCCGCAATATATTCCGCAGTCTCCCTTGCATGATATTTGGGCATTCCGTCGCTTTTATAGCTGCCTTCATGCTCCTCGTCTATGATGATCAGTCCCAGATTGGAAAAAGGCGTAAACAAAGCGCTTCTGGGACCGATCATAATCTGTATCTCTCCCCGTTTTGCCCGTTCAAACTGGTCAAAACGCTCTCCCCTTGACAGCTTGGAATGGATGACGGAAATCCTGTCCCCAAACCTTTTGTAAAAACGCAGTACCGTCTGGTATGTCAGAGCGATTTCAGGTATCAGGACAATGGCTTCTTTCCCTTCCGAAAGCACTCCGGCAATCATCTCCATATACACCTCGGTTTTGCCGCTTCCGGTCACTCCGTACAGTAAATAGGTTTTCCTGATATTATTTTTATAATCATTAAGAAAAGAATCTACAATCTGCTGTTGTTCATAAGAAAGGGCTATCCTGTCCTTTTTTCCTTCTGTTTCCTTTACAGGATTCCGATAGGCCGTCTTTGTTTCCATGCGGATAATCCCCTGATTTTCCATGGCCTGCAAGGTCTTTGAAGAAACGCCTAACTGCATCAGGGCGAAGCTGTAGGACAAAGCGTCCACTGTGGAAAGGGCCTCTAAAAGCCTTTCCTTTGCCACATGACGCTTTTTCTTCGCTTCCCCTAAAAGGGCTTCTAACTCCTGCTTTGAAACATTCAGATAAATATCCCGCCTGGAAACCTGTCTTACCTGTTCCTTTACGGGAAGTACCGTCTTTAGCGCCGCAATGAGCGTGGAGCCGTAATTGGCCCGCATCCACGCCGCCAAAGCCACAAAACGACCTTCTGCCGAAATACCGCCCTCCACCACATCCGCAACTTCCTTGCACAGCTCGTCGGGATATTCCGAAACATCCGTTAAGGCCAGTACAAATCCCTTGATAAGCTTGTTTCCCCGCCCGAAGGGAATGAGCACCTGCATACCCGGCGCAAGCTTTCCCCGCAAGGCCTGCGGCACCTTATATTGAAAGGGTCTGTCAACCTTTTCATGGGAAATATCCACACAGATATTCGCATATTTATCTTCCATGTATGTATATCTCCCTCCTGCGTAACCTCTCCCGGCCGATACATTCACGCCGGCTTTTCCACCGGCTGATTTTTTCTTTCGTCCAATCTCCGGCCGGCTGTCTTTTCTGTCATAATTTCCTACCGGATGATCCGTTCTTTGCTCTATAAAGCCGCCGTATTTTCCGGAGGATTCTGTCTGCCTGCCAGCACATCGGCAATGATATCCCGCTCATCCATGGGATATTTCTTTCCCTGAATTTCCTGATAATCCTCGTGTCCCTTGCCCGCAAGGACAATAACATCCCCGGGCTTTCCATAGCGGATAACATAGGCGATTGCCTCCCGCCTGTCAACAATTTCTATATATTTGCCTTCTGTTTTGGCAATTCCCGTCTTAATATCATCTATAATCGCCTGAGGCTTCTCCGTCCGGGGATTATCCGAGGTAATAACCGTCAGATCCGCCAGCCTTCCGCTGACCTCTCCCATTTCAAACCTGCGGATCTTAGAGCGGTCGCCCCCGCATCCGAACATGCACACAAGCCGCCCCGGCTCATATTCCTTTAAGGTAGTTAACAAGCTTTCAAGAGCCATGGCATTGTGGGCATAATCAATCATTAAGGCAAATTCCTTAGAGACTTTTATCAACTCTATCCTGCCCTTTACCTTTGCCTCCATTAAGCCCTCTTTCATTTTATCCGTGGGAATCTGAAAATGATGACAGATAGCGATCGCCGTCAGGGCATTGTAAACGCTGAACCGCCCAGGGGCATGAAATTCCACCTCAAAATCCATAAGTCCCTTGACTTTAAAATCAACACCCAAAAAGCCCTCTCCTTTTATCAGCTTCACATCATCCGCATATATATCCGCTTCCCCGGAAAATCCATAGGTTAAAAGCTCACAGGTATGCTCCTTTGTTATCTGCTTCCAATGGACGTCGTCGCAATTGACAATTCCCTTCCTGCACTGTTTAAACAAAAGCCCCTTACAGCGCATATAGTCCTCAAAATCCTTGTGTTCATTAGGCCCGATATGGTCTGGTTCTATATTGGTAAAAATACCCAGTTCAAAGGCAAAGCCCTGAGTACGGTGCTGCATCAGCCCTTGGGAGGACACCTCCATAACCGCCATATCACAGCCCGCATCCAGCATTTCTTTAAAAGATTTCTGCAGTATATAGGATTCCGGCGTGGTATTCTCTGCAGGTATTTTTTTATCCCCGATTATGGTTTCAATGGTTCCGATAAGCCCCACCTTATGTCCCGCATGCTCCAAAATGGATTTTACAAGATAGGTGGTTGTAGTCTTTCCCTTGGTTCCCGTTATGCCGATAACCTTTAACTTATCCGCCGGATTTCCAAAATATGCCGCGCTGATAAATGCCATGGCATACCGGGTATCCTCTACTATAATGACCGTAACATCCGCATCCTCTTGAAGCTTTACCTCACGGCTTACCACCAAAACCGCCGCGCCTTTTTCCACCGCTTCCGCCGCCTTTTCGTGGGCGTCGAATCTGGCTCCCGCAATGCAGATAAACATACAGTCCTTTTCTACCTGATTGGAATTGTAGATAACAGAAGAAACCTGCCTGTCGTCACGTCCCTTTATTACCTGATATGAAATATCCTTTAGTAAGCTTTTACACTCTGTCATATTCCCACACTTTCCGCCCCTTTTCCCACGGTATAAGGAGCAAAACCCAGTTATATATAGAATAGCACATATGGTATGGTTTTTCAATGAGTGTACAAGATATGCAACAACAAATAATCCTTTCAAGACATACCGCCCGGCCCGGTTGTCTTTTCAGAGCATTTGCATCCGATATAAATGGCGACAAAGGCTCCCATCAAAAACTGCTTGGAAGCGCATTCCCCGGATTGCTCAAAAGCAAGATAACAAGTCCCAGCAAAAGCCCTAAGACTATGGCCATAACAGAAGCCCCTATGGACCGTATTCCTCTAAAACCTGTTTTTTTATTTACCGTTTCCACCACGCTTCGCTCCTGACATATACAGCCCCAGCTCTTGCACTGTCGTATCTTTAGGAGTAACCTGGGCCACGATTTTCCCTTCGTATATTACCAGTATCCGGTGGCTCATGGTCAGAGCTTATCCAGCTCCAAGGTAACGAGAAGAACCGCTTTCCCGGATCGACAAAACCGTCTGGTCGAAATCTTTTTCTTCCAGTTCAATAATCAAATCCACCTGACGGCCTACCACCAGCTTCGACCTCTCTTCCCCGGATGTGTCTTTTACCTCTATGGCAGCCACATATTTCCCTTTTCGCAAAACGGTACGTCTGTCCGCCGCCTGCTTGATCTCATTTAATTTGTGGGTAATGAACAGTATGGATTTTCCCTGCTCCTTTAAATCCTTCATAATGCCCATAAGCTCATTGAATTCATCGGATACCTTAATAACCTCTTTTCCGGCGCTGGTTAGATCCAGCATTCCCCGTTTTAGAGGCAAAAAACAGTCTCTGATTCGCATCAAAAGCTATCGTTTTTACGTTTATCCCATCCGGTAAATTAATATTTTTATGTTGGCTTCGAAAATATTTTTAATATATAATAACGGAATACGCTGTGCAACGAAAAACCCGGCGGGGAAGCCGGGCTTTTCGTTTGAATTCTTATGAGGGGGGAGATAGTGAGTTGTGATTCAACTATCTGTATCTATCATACCCAGGAATTGTGTATAAAATGTGTTCTTTTTATAAAAAATAAGGAAACTTCATAAATTAGAACGAAAAAATATCTAAACCCCTTTGTAATAATTGTCCCCTTGCGGACTTTCGCCACAGACTGACGGCATGCCCGTCATACCGCACAAAAAACCCGGCGGGGAGGCCGGGCTTTTCGCTTTTTGAATTCTTATGAGGGGGGAGATAGTGAACTCTTCATTCAACTATCTGTCATATATCATATCCAAAAAATGTGTACAAACTATGTTCAAACCATAAAAAAATTGAAAACTTTCCATTACTTATCTTTTATTTTTGACATATTTTTTTCACATTGTTACAATTGCGACATTCTTTATCAGTTCATTCATGGTGTCTTGAGGAATCATACCGCTTTCAAGAGTTGTGGCATTGGCTGCCGCAATGCCCGCTGCAAGCTGCACCGTATCCTCTTCCTCCAGATTTTGAACCAGCCCCAGAACCATGGCCGCGACAATGCTATCCCCGCAGCCCACCGTATTGACATTTCTGACCCTGGGCGCAACTGCCTTAATGACCCTGCTTTTTCCGATTTCCAGAAGACCTTTATCCTTCATGGATACAACCACTTTACTGATTCCCTTTTTCACATAGGTATATGCAGCCTGAATGATTTCCGCCTCTGTGGAAAGTTTAACGCCGGCAATATATTCCAGCTGCCTGCGGTTTAACTTAAGGCAATAAGGCTTTTGCTCTATCCCTTTTAAAAGCGCATCCCCTCCGGCACTAAAAAAACTCTTCACTCCCCCATCATTACAGATTTTAATCAATTTTCCATAAAAATCCGGTTCCAATCCCTCTGTCAGGCTTCCCGTCAGGACAACGCATTCGCTTTTGGGCGCCAGTTCCTTAAATTTGTCCAAAAACAAGTCTCTTTCAAATGCCGCAATACGGGGGCCGGGCTCCAGAATCTCCGTAACAAAGCCGTCATCCCCGATAATATTTATATTGGTTCTTGTCAGATTCCTGATCTTGGTAAATTCCGTACGCACTTTCATTTTACTTAAGGCGTCTTCAATAAATTCTCCCGTATATCCTCCCAAAAAACCTAAGGCCGCCACTTCCACCCCAAACTGTCTTAAAACCTTTGTTACATTGATACCTTTACCGCCGGGCAGAATGATAAAATCCCTCATACGGTTTACCTGCCCTGTCATCAGTCCCGTGGTATTATAAGTTTTATCCACAGCCGGATTGCAATTTACTGTTAATATCATACCGCTTCCTCCCCTGAAAATTTAATATATTTTATTTCCACCTGAACAGTCGTCTTTCCCCGATAGGTATTTTCCTCCGGCGTATAAACAATATCCACTATTCCCCGGGATCTTTCCAGCCTTTCTAGAAACTGTCCTCCGTCGCCAAAATAAATGCCGTCAAATCCCTTTCCGGAAGAGCTTCTTATTCTTCCTTTTACCACATTTCCATTTTTCCCCAAAACCTTCGGGTTTTCAAATAAAAGTCCCTTCTGGGCAAACAGCGGCTTCCTGTTGCCGTTTCCATAAGGCTCTAAATATTTTAGTTGGGAAATCAATTCCTCTGATATGTAATCTATGGGCATGGGCACATCGATCATGACCCGCTCCACAAAATCCTCCTCCGTCAGGGTACAAACTTCGTTGATCCGCCTCCGGAACTCTTCGGCCGTCCCTTTGGAAAGAGACAATCCCGCAGCCAGCTTGTGGCCGCCGTACTTTAGGAAAATATCTTTTATCTTGGTCATTTCCTCAAACATATGGTAGGCGTCAATACTTCTTCCCGAGCCCTTTATGCCTTCCTCTCCATCCGTCAGTACAAAAACCGGCCGGCAGTACCTTTCACGGAGCTTTCCCGCGATAATTCCGGCTAAGGATTCATGAACCTCTGGCAGATAAACAACCAGTACCTTGTCTTTTTTCAGACCTGATTCTTCTGCCAAAGCCACCGCTTCCTCAAGTCCTTTTAAGGTCAAATCCTGCCTTTCGGCATTAAGCTCCTTTAATTCCGCCGCAATGGTCATGGCCTCTCTCTTGGTGGGAGCGTTTAAAAGCTCCAATACCCGGTCAGCGCTGTCCAGCCTTCCTGAAGCATTAAAGCAAGGGCCTAATACAAAGCCAAGATGATAAGGGGATAGCTCTTTATCCTTTAATCCGCATTGTTCTATTAAAGCCTGCATCCCCGGATTTTTGCAGGAGGCAATGGCTTTTAAACCGTATTTTACAATGATATGGTTTTCGCCGGTAAGCTCCATCACATCTCCCACCGTGGCAAAAGCCGCAAAAGCAAAGCACTCCCTAAGCAGCTCTTTTCCCACTCCGTCTAAAACCATAACAGAAAACAGCGCCTGGATGAATTTGTAAGCCACAACGCCGCCGCAGATGCCTTTAAAGGGATAGCCGCAGTCCTCCCTTTTCGGGTCTACCACTGCATCCGCTAAGGGAAGCAGAAATTTCCGGCCTTCTGCCGTTTCCTCATACGGAACCTCGTGATGATCCGTTACGATCACATGAATCCCCAGCTTTTTCGCATAAGCAATCTGGTCTGATGCCGCAATCCCGTTATCGCAGGTAATAATAACCTCTACGCCGTCTTTTCCGGCCTGCTCAATAAGCCGGTCATTTAAACCATATCCGTCCAAAATGCGGTGGGGAATGACCACATCGAGTATTTCCCGGCTCTTTCCCGGCTCTTTGCTTCCGGCGCCTTTTATTCCATAGCTTTCATTTTCTGCACTTTCATCTTCGATATCATTATTTTCACTTTTTGTAACTATATTGCTCACATTTTCTATGGCATAGCCCAGTCCTTTTTGTAAAATAAAAGCGGAGCATACGCCGTCAATATCATAATCTCCGATAATCCTGATTTTTTTACCGCTCTCTATAAATTCTTTCATCAACACCGCGGCTTTTTCCATGTCCTTCATAAGGAAGGGGCTGTGTAAATCCCTTTCTGTTCCGTTTAAGAACAACTGGATTTCCTCATCCTTCGTCATATCCCGGTTTCTCAAGAGCCTTGCCACCACCGGGCTGATATGAAACCGATGGGCAATTTCATCAAAATCCGCTTTTTTTACTTCTACATACCATTTTTCCATGTTTACTTTCCGATTCCTGTCCGACTTTCTCTTTTCATAAAATCCTTTATCTTCTTCGTTATGGATATTTTACCATATTTCCCCCGATTGTAGTATAGGATTTATAGTGAATGACCAATCCCCTATAAATTTTAAGGAGCGGAAATAACTTCCCGCTCCAAAACAGTGAAATTTTCTCTGATTTATTTTACGCCCTGCGAAAACTTCTGCTGGGCTTCCTGAATCTTTTTATCCTCCGCCATAGGGGTGGGATAATAGCCTCTTTCATGCATCATATTAAAAACTTCTTCCTGAATTGCATGCTCCTTTGACAGACAGTCGATAATGGTGTCCCTGACGCTTGCATGCACGCATTCATTGGCATAATGGTTGTACTGGTCCGTCGCTCTCTTCTCGGAAATCAAAGCATCCGTTAAAACGTCTTTTTCTGAAAAATTTGCCTGCATAATGTGCCCTCCTATTTAACCTGGTCATAAAGAGAATTAAAATGACTCTGATGTTTGTTGGCGATATCCTGGAATTTCGCCTTTACTTCCTGATCCTCGCAATGACTTGCCAGCATCTGGAATTTGTGAATCAGTAATTCCTCTTCATTTAACAGTTCCGAAAGGCCTGTCAATTCTTTTTCTGTGATTTGCTTCATGAAATATCAACCTCCTGCTTTTTTTAGTAGTATGGTTTCATTTTCATGATTCTATTCACTTTTCAAAAATTTATCATGCAGTTTCTAAAGAAGCAGATATACAAAATATCCTGCATAGGCAAGCAGCATCAAGACTCCTGCGGGACGTCTCAATTCCTTGTTCTTCATGACTCCCAGCCACAGCAGTACTCCCGCTCCGAACGCCACCAGCATATCTATCACAAACTTGCTTTCAAAAATAACAGGCGTTACAAGCGCTGTGGTTCCCACGACAAACAAAATATTGAACACATTGCTTCCCACAATATTGCCGATCGCAATATCCGCTTTTCCCTTTCTTGCAGCCGTCACACTGGTAACCAGCTCCGGCAGGGAAGTTCCCAATGCCACAATGGTAAGTCCGATCAGTCTGTCCGACATACCGAACATTTTGGCAATGGCAGAGGCAGCATCCACACTGATGTCAGCGCCCCATACAACCAGTACCGCTCCTACAACACCCAGTAAAATCAATTTCCATACCGGCTGTTCCTTGGAATCTTCGACCTCTTCTTTCTGTTTTTTCGCCATGTAGAATAAATAGGCCATGTAGATAATAAATAACACCCACAATATAATGCCTTCCACAAAGGAAATCTCGTTTCCGCTAAGCCCAAGCCCCAGCAGCGCCAGGGTAATAACCAGCATAAAAGGAATTTCATACCTGATTGTGGATTTCTGGACTGCCACACGGGTAATAACCGCAGTCAGTCCCAGAATGACCAAAACATTCAAAATATTACTTCCCACTACATTTCCAATGGTAATCCCGGCATTGCCTTTTGTTGCCGAAGTAATGCTCACTGCGGCCTCCGGCGCACTGGTTCCCATTGCCACAATGGTAAGTCCTATGACAAGCTGCGGAATGCCAAACTTTTCAGCAATACCCGCGACGCCCTCTACAAACCAGTCCGCACCTTTTACTAACAATACAAAACCGACAACTAAAAGCACAATTTGAATAAGCATGTCCATTTTCATTCCCCCGAAAGGTTTTTTTTAAAAATCAGTTTGCTTTTTTCCCTTTTAACTTTGTTTTCATTACATACCACAGAGCGCCCGTAATGCATACGGAGGAATAAGCGCCGCATACAATACCTACGATCAAAGGCAGGGCAAATTCCCGAATGCTGGTTACGCCAAGCACATACAGAACCGCAACCATGATAAAGGTGGTAAAGGAAGTGTTGATACTTCTGGATAACGTCTGGGTAATACTTGCGTTTACAACCTCCGACAGCTCCGTTTTCTTAGGCATTTCCTTTAAATTTTCACGGATACGGTCGAAAATAACGATGGTTGCATTGATGGAATAGCCTACAATGGTAAGCATACATGCGATAAAAGTATTTCCGATACTTGTTTTGGATACCGCATAGAATGCAAGCACAATCAATACGTCATGTATCAGGGCAAGCACTGCGCTTGTGGCAAAGCGGATATCCTTAAACCGGATCCAGATATAAATCAGCATACAGATAGTCGCAATGATAACGGCAATTACCGCATCCGCCTTCATTTCCCCGCTGATAGTGGCGCTGATGGTTTCAGACTGGATATTGTCTTCTGTAACGCCGAAGTTTTGGGACAATACATCGCCCATTTCTTCTCTTTCTTCTACCGTAAGGGTTCTTGTCTTAATAATAACCTCTGTAGTACCGGAAACCTTCTGGGTCTGTACATAACCGTCTCCCGTAATGTCCTCTAACAGCGGAACGACCCGGGCATCCAGTTCTTCAATACTCATATCCTCGTTGAAGGTAACCGTTGTGGAGGTACCGCCTTTAAATTCCATGGAATAATTCAGCGCGTCTCCCATAGAAGACTTATTAACGCCCATTACCACAAATCCGCCGACGACCAATACGAGGGAGATTGCAAAGAATATGGCTTTTCTGGATAAAAAGTTGATGGGTTTTCTCTCTTTGGCAATACCGTATATCTTCTCGGAGCTTAATCCCAGTCCATGAAGGGCCGCCAATAAAATTCTGGTAACCACCATTGCCGTAAACATGGAAAGAATAATACCGATCATCAAAGTCTGGGCAAAGCCTTTTACTGTACCGGAGCCTTTTACAACCAGAACAATTGCCGCGATTAAAGTGGTCACATTTCCATCCACAATAGCGGAAGTAGCCTTATTAAAACCGATCTTAATGGAGGAGCTGACCGTTTTACCGGTAGCAAGTTCTTCCCGGATTCTGGCAAAGATGATAACATTGGCATCCACCGCCATACCGATGGAAAGGATAATACCTGCAATTCCCGGCAGGGTAAGGGTAATATTAAAGCCGTTTAATACCAGCAGCGTCATTATTACATACATAATAAGGGCCAGGGCCGATGCCAGACCGGGCAGGAAATAGACCGCGATCATAAAAATACATACAAGGGCAAAACCGATGACCGCCGCCTTTAAGCTTGTATTGATAGCGTCGGATCCCAACTGGGCGCCCACTACATTGGAACGCATTTCTTCCAGCTCCAGCTTCAATCCGCCGATTCGGATGGTGGAAGCCAGATTTCTCGCTTCCTCTATATCGCGCATACCCGAAATCTGTGCCTGTCCGCCGGTAATAACCGTCTGAACCGTAGGAACCGATACCAGCTCCCCGTCATAGTAAATGGCAATGGTCTCTCCTCTTTCAAAAGCTCTCTGGGTTGCTTCTGCAAAGGCCTGAGTTCCTTCATCGGTAAAATTCAGTTCCACCACATACTGACTCTGCTGCAAGGCTGAATTATCCGTAGTCTGCGCCGCATTTGCAGCCGCCACCATGGAACCGTCCAATTTGACGGAGCCATCTGCTAACAGCTCGTCAATCGTCTTATTTAAAGCATATACATACTTACCGTTCTCATCAATACCCACAATGGAGTAATTGTAATTGCCTGCTTCATCCGTAGCGGCAATAAAATAAAGACTTCCCGGCTGTCCCAATTCCTGTAAAATCTCGTTGGCATCGGACACTCCCGGAATTTCAATATTAATTCTGTCCGTTCCTTCCTGATAAACCTGGGCTTCTGTGGAATACCCTTCCACACGCTTTTGAAGCTTGTAAATGGTATCGTTCATATCATCCGCTGAAGGCGCTTCGTCTCCCACTACCTGATAAGTAATGCTGACGCCTCCCGCAAGGTCAAGACCCTGTTTGATGTTTCCCGCCGAGCCCGTCTTTGTCGGTCCGATTCCTATTAATGCCACATAGCCAAATCCTGCTAAGGCTATTAAGAAAAGCACCAGTGAAATCACCGCATTTTTCTTTTTCATTTTAGTTCTCCTCTCCATCGGCAAGAGCTGCCTTTATCATAATCGCACATTCGATACGCTTCCTTTGCAATTCACACCCGATATCATAGGCATTATTTATGCTTCCGTGGAAGTTGTAAGAATTTGCCGCGCAGCCTCCGCTGCAATAGAATTTTGCAAAACAGTCTTTACATTTCTCTTTTGCATATACGTTACAGTTCTTAAATTCATCGCGGATTCCGGTATTGACGATACCCTCGTCCACATTTCCCATTAAAAACTGTTCCATTCCCACAAACTGATGGCAGGGATAAAAATCCCCCCAGGGCGTTACCGCCAGATATTCACAGCCCGATCCACAGCCCGAAAGCCTTTTGGCCACACAGGGACCGCCGTCCAAATCTATCATAAAATGAAAGAAGTTAAAGCCTTTTCCTTCCTTCTTTCTTTTGATCATTTCTTTTGCCAGTTCATCATACTGTTCTTTAATAAGCGGTATATCCTCTTCCCGAATCGCGTAATCCTCCGATTCGTCCGCTACAACAGGCTCCACGGATATCTGCTTAAAGCCCAAATCTACAAGATGGAGCACATCCTTTGAAAAATCCAGATTATGACGGGTAAAGGTACCTCTCACATAATAGTTCATCTGATTCCTGCTTTCGGCAACCCTGATATATTTGGGAACAACCTCGTCATAGCTGCCTTGTCCGCCTCTGTGGGGACGCATAAAATCATGTACTTCTTTTCTTCCGTCAATGCTCAATACCACATTTGCCATTTCCCTGTTGGCAAATTCCAATATCTCATCATTTAGTAATACCCCGTTTGTGGTCAGGGTAAACCGGAACTTTTTGTGAAAGGGCTCTTCCAACGATCTTCCGTATGCCACCAGGTCTTTGACAACCTGCCAATTCATAAGCGGTTCTCCGCCAAAAAAATCCACTTCCAGATTTATTCTGCTGCCGGAATTTTTAACAAGGAAATCCAATGCCTTTTTTCCTATCTCATAACTCATGAGCGCCCGTCTGCCATGATATTCGCCCTCTTCTGCAAAACAGTATCTGCAGGCAAGGTTGCAATCGTGGGCAATATGAAGGCACAAGGCCTTAACCACGGTTTCCCGGTTTTTAAATTCTTCGATATAAGGCTCGTAGATATCCTCCGTATAGAGCATTTCTTCGTTTGCCAATGTCAGGATCTCTTCTACCGCTTCGGAAATCTCCTCTTTTGTATAGAGTGCTTTTTCTAAGGCCTGTTCCGCTATTTTAAGCAGCTCTTCTTCGGTCTTTTTTTCTTTGACGGCATCTCCCAGAACCGGTATCAAATCATATACAACGTCATCTATCACATGGACGCAGCCGCTATTTACATCCAGCGCCAGGTTGTAGCCGTTGTTTTTGTAAACATGTACCACCGTATTCTCTCCTTAATTATATGCACGGGCACACAGATTGAAAAATTCACGCTCTGCTTTATCCCTCAATTATCCGCCACAGGTCCATATCCTGTTTCGGTATTCATACGTATAATAAGCAGCGATCTTACTCGCTGCTTAAGAAACATCACATTATTTAACCTGTTCACAGCTCTGGTTGCCCACTGTACAAGACGTCTTACAAGCTGACTGGCAGGAAGTCTGGCACTCGCCGCATCCGCCTTTTTTCATGGATTTCTTTAAATCTCTCGTGCTTAATGTTTTGATATGTTTCATCACATAGCCTCCTTTATTCACTTTAACTGCTGTCGGAATGAGCAAGCCGGTTCGGAATGGATACCCATGTCCCAAAGCGATGCACATGGCGGCCTTTGACGCTTGTATTTTGGACTGGTATACATTGCAGCCTTTGACGCTCATTGTGTCGACAAGTCACGGGCAGAGCTTCGAAAAACCTTCGGTTTTCCGAAGTCGCTTCGCTCGTCAAATGGACAAAGAACCCCTTGCTCAAGCAAGCTTGACAAGGGTTTCTTTGTCCGCTTGACTCTGCCCTATCGCACATTATATCATAGTTCTTTGACCATTGAAAGACTTTTTTTTAGGGGCTTAACCGCTTCATATGCTTAGCTGACCATACCGCCTAACATTCCACCGCCTGCACAGAGGAAAAATGTGGTCAGAAGATGACTCCCGATTACGACTTCCTGCTTTCCTACAATCATGGAAACTGCTGCCAGAATCACAAAATAGCCCGCCCCCAGCAAAAATCCCCACAGAAATTTCCGTACCTTCAGCTTTTTTCCCGCAATAAAGCCCGTAAGGAAATTTACCAGCACATAGATCACAATAACGGCTATATTGATAATTTTCTCATCCAGCCTGAACTTATACAGAAGAAACGCCAGGCCCAAAAGCAGAGCCCCTGTAATCACATAAGCAAATACCAATAATCCTGTCAAAATCAGCACTTTTCCGTTGACGCTTTCCTTATCCAATAACTGTTGACGCATTCCTTTTCCCCCATTTACTTCTCTTTTACTTGACAATTAAAAACATTTTTAGTATCTTTCCTTATAACATATGATGTAATTTAAAAAATATGATAGGAGCTGATTTTAATTTTGGATACCCCTGAAGCCATACAACTAGTGATTCTGGTAATTTTACTGCTGTCATCCGCATTCTTTTCTTCTGCGGAAACAGCTCTGACCTGTGTCAACAAGGTTAAAATGAAGACTCTTGCCGACGAAGGCAGCAAAAGCGCCAAACGTGTTTTGGATATTTTGGAGTCTCCGGGCAAGATGCTCAGTACTATTCTAATCGGAAACAATGTTGTAAATATATCCATTACCTCCCTTGCAACCACACTGACCATAAAGGTTTTAGGAAGCGTGTTTGTAGGTCTGGTAACCGGTCTTTTAACCATTCTCTTACTGCTTTTTGGCGAAATCGTTCCCAAAACCGCCGCAAGCATCAACTCGGAAAAACTGGCTTTGACCTACAGCGCCGTTATCAAGCCGTTGATGTTTTTGCTGACACCCGTTATTTTTGTTGTGGATAAGCTGTCCGGCGCAATTCTAAAGCTGATGCATATTAATGCAAACGGCGTTTACAATCCCATGACGGAAAACGAATTAAAAACCTATGTGGAAGTAAGCCATGAAGACGGCGCCATCGAATCGGAAGAACGAGAAATGATCTTAAATGTATTCGATCTGGGGGATTCCTTAGCAAGGGATATTATGATTCCCCGTATTGAAATGACCATGGTAGATGTGGATACTTCCTATTCCAAGCTTCAAAACCTGTTTAAAAATACTCTGTATTCCCGTATCCCCGTATATGAAGAGGATAAGGATCATATCATTGGCAGCGTGAACCTAAAGGACTTCTTTCTGGTAACCAAAAAGAGCGATTTTAAAATCCGGGATATTATGCGGGATATTTATTATACATATGAGACGAAGAAAACCGACGACCTGCTCATTGAAATGAGGGAAAGCGCCAACAATATAGCCGTTGTTCTGGATGAATACGGCGCTGCCGTGGGACTGATTACCTTAGAAGACCTTTTGGAAGAAATTGTAGGCGAAATCCGCGACGAATATGATGAGGAAGAGGAAGAACTGTTAAAGGAAATCGGCATGGGAACCTACGATATTGCAGGTTCCATGAAATTAAGCGATATTAACGACGCGCTGTTTACCACCTTTGAATCTGATGATTACGACTCCATTGGCGGTATTATGATAGAAAACTTAGACCGCATTCCCAAAAAGGGAGAAAGCGTTACTTTAGAAGACGGTACCATTATCACTGCAACCGTTATGAATAAAACCCGTATCATGCGGGTTACCGTAGTTCTTCCCGAAAAACATTCTGACGAGGATGCGGAGGATTCAAAAGCCGCCTCATCGGAAAATGCGAAGGAAACCTCTTTGGCAGCATCTGAAATTCCCCCTGATGACGCCCATCAACACAATTTGACTTCTTCAGAGGCTGCTACAGACGCCCTTTCCGACGCCACGGATTCCAACCTTTCGTAAAACTGGTCATAAAAATTCTTTTGGCAGTCATAAGGTGTTAAATAGAATTTTTCCAGAATATTCACAGATGCAGCCTTAACCGCACTCTCCCATGCTTCGTCGGGAAGAGCTGCGGTTTTTTCTTTTATGCCTCTTAAATAGTAATGCCAGTCTATCAAAAACCCTTGGTACTTTTCTATGGAAGCCTCGCCTATCCAATCCTCTATTTTAACCTTTGTTCTTTCTCCCGGCCCGCTGCACGCCCCTTCCAGAATAAAGTAGGCAAGCTTTCCATCTTTATAGTCTCTTCCCAAAGGGAAAAGCCTGCACAGTCCGGGTCGGAATCCATGAATGCTGCAACGCCCTTCTTCATTCAGGAAAACACACTGCTCTTTTCCCCCCGACATCCGCAAGTTGGGCAAAATCAGCCCGTCATTCACATTGAGGGATGCATAGCTTTCCAACAGCTTTGCAGGCGTGACAAAAAGGCCTTTCTCCAGCTTATAAAAATCAAAGGGATCGAGAATTATGGAATTCCCCATCCCCTGACAACAATCAGAACAGTCCCTGCAGTCACAGCATCCTATCCTGACTTTTTTATAAAATTCAAATAACTCCTCTGCAGCTGCCATCTCCGTTTCCTCTTGACTGTATTTCCTTTTTTGTATTTTTATTTTCTTACTTTTTATCTTTTTGCAGGTTTTCCATTGGCCTGATTCTATACCTGCTCTCCACGCAGGGTATTCAATCTGTTATGAATGAATTCTCCCATTGTGCTTTTTTCCATTCCAAGGGCAATTGCCAGTTCGCCATGCAGATTGTTTTCCGCCTTTTTAAAATAGCGCTCGTCGGTATTCGTTGTCTTTTTTCCCTGTTCCAATCGGTTCTGCCGTCTTGTATATAAGGTCTTGATAATGCTGACCCATTGCCTGCAGTCGCAAGAATGAACGGCTTCTTTATATTTCATTTCCCGGTGCTTTTCATCTCCTATGCGCATCTCCGGAATATTGGGAATATCTTCGATCAATTCGTTGGCTTCCTCTTTTGTCAGCACCTGGCGCATCATTACTTTATTGCTGTCCACAGCCGAATAAATTTTCCCCGCTTCCTCAAAAACCGGTTTCAATTCATAATACTGCTGCCCCTTAACAGCACCGGGAAGGCTCAGCTCCGCTATCCCTTCTACCTTACAGATTCCCCTGTTTTCATAAATAATAAATTCTCCTACTTGAAACATTTTAATCCTTCTTTCCGGCCGGTAGAAGCTTCCGCTTTACTCGCCTCCTTCAAAACATTTTTGGTAATGAAAAGCGCAAACCCCTGACTACCGGGCTTACGCTTTTGTTTGTCACATATATATTTTAACACTTTAAAAATTTGAAAGTCAAGCGTTTCTTCACTCTATCATGCCTTCTGCCATGCTTTTTTCTCTTTCATTACCTTATTTATCATGTTTCTCAGTCCTTCTTTGTATCTTTTCCTCTCTTTTTCCGTTTATACGATTTCATTTCCCTGTCACATAATTCCTGTTTTTGCATAAGCTAAAAGAAAAAACAGGTAAGAACATGGCAACAATTGTATTGGATGCCGGTCACGGCGGACTGTGATTGAAAATAGGGCTATGCTTTGGAGGTTCATTTTTTTAATACTTAATAAGTTTTCCCGCTTTAACCAGCTCCAGCAACTCGATATTCTGAGCTGCCGTTCCGGAATAATTTTCAATACCATTGATAATAGCGATTCTCTTCCTATTATTATAAGAAGAATCTACTCCTATTTTGTTCAAACAATCAATCAAGGTAAATTCCGGTGTATCATAATACTGTGGCTCCACAATCACACTTCCGCACTCCGTATACCTGATATTCATGTCCACATTGCCACTGATTCCGGGAACCCTGCCATGGGAAGTAAACTGCCAGCCATTTAAAACCGAATTGGAACCTGCTGCCACAGCAGGCTTATATGTATCGCTCGGGATGGTCCCGAACTGCATTGCCTTATCTCCGGCATAGTATCTGGCCAACCACAGATCATCATGGATCAAAGAACCATCAAACTGATTCTCATAAGCATATTTGCCCATATAGAGGCCGCATCCGTAACCGGAATTAATGATGATCTCTTTGAAATTGTCGTAAATTTCCAATATAGCCTTTTTACCAAGGGCAAGCTGCTTGTTGTACTCAATATCTGCCCAGATAACAGTACCTTTGCTGGGCATGATTCCATAGCCCTGTAATACTTCTACAACCCGCAGAGCTTCCTTTTTCGCTTCTGAATTGCTCATGGCATAAGAATATTTGTAAAATTCTGTCGGGATTCCATTATCCTGGCATCCTTTGATATTAGATGCCAGTTGCTTGTCCGGATTCCCGCTCCCCCTGGTGCTCCGCAGGATAGCATACTCCACTCCTGCAGCCTTTACCTTTTTCCAGTCAATGTATCCCTGGTTGTCTGAAACATCGATTCCTAATCTCATTACTTGTCCTCCTCTTCTGTTTTTTATCGTTGCACCAGTGCAACTTCAGGCAATCCTTTTATTGATATAAATAATGAGATTAGTCCCGCTGTTGCCGATACTGATGCCACATTTACCCAGTTTATATCCATGACTGCCTGTCCCACTGTCAGCATGGATAACGCTGTCTCTGCCATTGTTTTGACAGCCCTTACACCTGCTGCCTTTGCCCATTGTACCCATTGCTTTAATTCTGCATTCTTCATCTTAGTTCCTCTCTTTCTCCAGATCTTCTATCCGGTGGTTTGCGACCCTGATCTTTTCTTCCTGAAGGGCGGTCTGTTCCTCCAGCTTATAAGTACGTTCTATAACTCCGTTGTGCTTCTCAACCTTTGATGCCAGATTATCAATTTTTACATTGATAATGGCTATGGTCTCATTGTGTTTCGCATCAGCTGTTCTTCTCTGTGAATTACTGTTCAACAGACACACAGCTAAGGCTACAAGCCCGCTGATCACGCTTGATATGATTGTTTCCATGCTTCTCCTTCCCATTGCAACGCCGCAACTCTGTAAATAGTTTAAATTTCCTGATTATCTTACTGTTGCCCATCCCCCAAGCCAGTTACCATTAAAAATACTGCGTTTCACAGTGGCATAAACACCACCCCCGAATCCAAAGGCTATTACTTCCTGACGGATATTAGATCCCGGCTGTCCCAGTACCAATATAGTCCATTCAGCTATTCCGGAAACAGCTGTCTGCGGACCGTCTGCAGGTGCATAAGGAGTTACCATCATGCCTATCATCAAACCGTTACAGTTCTTCGCCCAGCCAAGAATAGTTGGCAACATCTGCATATCCGGAATGAAACTTATGTACTGGTTTAGTTGGCCTACTGTACTGCTGGCAGTGCTAGCATAATTAAAAGCAGAATCCGCAGTTGTTTTTGCATTGTTCGCCGTCGTCGTTGCAGAATTAGCTTTACTCAAAGCAGAATCCGCAGTTGTCTTCGCACTTGATGCTGTGGTCTTGGCACTGGCTGCATCAGTTTTAGCGTTCTGGGCTACTGATATAGCATTCGCAATATCCGCCGAAAAGGATACTGTGCTATTCTTAACCTCATTGATTGCTGATACCAGATCTTCCTTGACCGCTGTCTGCAGCTGCTCAAGTAGTCCTATCTGATTCTGCAAATTTCCTGCAGCATCTTCCGAAAGTTCTCCTTTGATGCTCTCATACCATGCATTAAATTCCGCTTCACTTACATCCTGAAACTCTTTTAGATCAGCCTGGATCTGCTGGTATAAAGTTGTGGTGTCAAATTCACTAACGGATGATATAACACCGCACCTTGCAGACTCATATCGTGTATCTGTGATACGCTGATTGGATATTGCCATTGAGTTTTTGGCAACGAACAAATCCGCAAGTCCCAGCTCCCATATAGAAGCGCTTCTTGTCAGCGACGGTCTTACAGGGCTTGTAGCTGGCACACCCTCTTTGATATACAGGTCACAGAT
This sequence comes from Lachnospiraceae bacterium, assembly GCA_910574745.1. GTDB lineage: Bacteria > Bacillota > Clostridia > Lachnospirales > Lachnospiraceae > UBA2882. Next base: position 96,823 of record CAJTCE010000003.1, read on the forward strand.
TCTTTCAGAGTCATTATCATTCAGTCTTACTACAACGGTATCAATCCGATCATATGTGGCATTACTTGCCTGTACGGCCAGAGTCCGTTTTGTTTCTTCCAGTTTCAGGCAGCCATTGCAATTTGCAAAACCCCGATTAACAACAACCGTCATGCCTGTCCCAGAAGATACCTGTAGGTTTGTTGAAGGATTTGGAAGTACACCATCTGAGAACAGACTTTTAATCAATTTTCTAAGCGGCGCTGATGTAACGGCTCTGTCATATTCAGGTGTCCCATCTGCATCAAAAGTTACATGTGAATCAATCGGANATCCTATCATCTGTTTACTCTCCTTATTATTGGCGTGCCAAATTCTAAAGTCATTGACCATTTCCCGCTTTTCACTACTTCATAGCAGGCTATGATCCTTGCATCTGCGGAAAAATTTATTTCCGGAATTTCAATGCTGCAGTTGTCCCCCAGATCAAAATCTTCCATATATTCATAACTTCCTTCCAATGCATCAAATTCCACATTGGTAGTTTTTACTGTATCCACCAGATTCAACATTCCTTCATTATCTAATGCCGGATAAAAGAATTCTTCATCATAATCAGATCTGCTGATTGAAGATTCTGAATATAAAAATCCATCGTCATAATCCCTTTCATCCGTCTGGCGGTTAAATACTGCCCGGCAATACTCCTTTTGGACATCTCCTGATGTGTATGAGTTATGTATGATACATGCATTTCTGTATTCTGTATCATCCATCAGAATATTAGGATTTTTTATGTTTCCGTATTTTGTGGAGAATACCACCGGATTGTTTCCGTGTCCGGTTCTCCGGTCCACACCACTCCAACATGAAAACATCTTTTTGCTGGTAGAAAAATCATACAGAACCCGATATGACATCCCCGAAGGCTTCAAGATACTGTAAATTTTATTTCCCAGATATTCTCCGTTCCTGGTATGCCTTGCAATATTTCCACGACCTTTGCTTTTTTCTCTCTCAATGCCAAGATAAGAATTCATATAGCTTGGTTCTATCCCGTAAGACATATCAGCAGTCAGTTCTTTAAATCCGTCAAAGAAGGCCGTAGCCACATCCTCCGCCTTTCCTTCTTTAAAAACCCAGGAAGGAGAATTGATAATATTGGTATACCCATATTGATACACAACTCGTCTGTTCAGTTCATTTTCCAGAAAGTACCCGCTTAATTGAATATATTTATACCCGTTCTGAGATACATAATTTACCTGAGATACCTTTCCCATCTCTGGGCGGTCCTTCGTGTATATATACTTAATATTTGATGTATATTGTTCAAGCGGAATCTGTATGGAAAACGACCCGCTTTCATGATATTTACGACTCCATTGCAGGTTCGTATACCGTAGCAGCGATACTATTTGGTACTGCGAATCCAGAGCCATGACATTAAAACCTCTCATCTCATCCTCCTCTACATAGCTCCATACAATTTGTTATAATAAATTGAAACTTCCAACTGGTTTGACCCGTCATCGGCATCAAAGGATATTTCCGTATCGCCCACATTCAGGATCATTTCATCAAATGCCGATGCTCTGTCACAATGACCGATATAATTAGATCCGTTTTTCTCTATTGTCGGAGGGCTTTTCGTAAAATCCATGATAATAACATCTCCGGCTTTCATCGTATCAATGACCCTCACATAACTGTTTTTTATGCTAAGCTTTGGATTCTTCACAGCTCCATTTGCTTTAAATACTGCCTTGCAATAGGTCTCTACATCCCCGTCATTTTCCAGAACAACCATTTTAGCAAAATTAAATCTCCCTGCCGTTACTCCGGTATTTTTCCTGCACAGGTATGGAAAGCCCGCCATAGGAACCACAGATGCAATATTCTTTCCAAAATCTTCATAGCTCTTCAAAAAAGGATTCGGGCATAAGAATGTGACTGATAAAGTCATTCTTCTATATACATTTCCATTAGGAAGACTAAATTTATATATTTTTCCTTCAAACCATCTTGTAAGCCCCATATAAGTTACATAAACCTTATATACAAATTTAGAGTTAAAGAAGGAAACCACTTCCCTTCTCAATACATCATTGAGGTTCGGGTTTACGGAAATTGCTGTGATCGTCCTGTCCTTTTGGGCTATGCGATCAGATGTGATAAGACCGCCATCTCCCGTGGCATTATCCACAACGGTTATATCATTTTCAAACATTCCTATTCCGGAAAGCCCGGAATCCGATGGAATCTTCCAGTCCGTTCCATCTATTACAAATTCCTTTTTATCACTACGGATGAATTTTAAGCTAACCTTGGTGTCCATGCGCCCTCTCCTCTTATCAATCCTAACCGGCTCTCCACCCTCACTGCTCTGGCCAGTTCATCCGGTGTGGAAATTTCCCGATTTACATTAATTACCTGCGTGTATCCTGCATAGCTTCTGCCCGTGGCTGTTCCCTCCACGCTTGCCCTGATGCTTCCCAGACTTGCCGATACGTTTCTTGAAATGCCGTCCGGATTCATGAGCCCATCTATTCCTTCCTCAAATCCTGCAGTACACATCCGCCCCAGATATGCAAATTCGCGGGAAGGAGAATGTATTCCCAGAGTGCTTTTTGCAGCATCCAAAAGACTTGAAGCTAGATTCTTCACATTTCCTATGAGCCAGTCCCAGCCGGCAGATATTCCATTCCAGATACCATGTACAATATTGGACCCGATTTCTGAAAATCCGGAAACCATATTCATAAAGTTCTGTATCAGATCATTAATCCATCCTGGCACAGCTCCCTTTACCTCTTCCCACTTATTGACAATGGCATCCTTAATCTCTGATATATATTTCTTGCCGATTTCTATGAATTTGCTTGCAAGGCTTAAAAATTTGTTTACCAGAGCAACAACCAAATCTGGAATTGCGGCAAGAAGCTGAGGCAGATAAGTATCCAATCCCTCATTCAATTTGGTTAAAATCTCATAAGCTGCTTCCAGTAATTTAGGCGCATTTTCAACAATAGCATCTACTAATTTAATAATGATTTCAGGTGCTTTTTCTATCAGAATCGGCAAAGCCGCTATAAGCCCCTCTGCAAGACCGGCAATCAGCTGAATTGCAGCATCCACTAATAAATCAATATTTTCAATTAAAGTATCTACTATGAGCAGTACAGCTTCTACGATTGCCGGAATTAATGTAGGCAACGATTCTCCAATGCCCAGAATAAGCTGTAAAATAATCTGCACACCAATATCTAATAGCTGCGGAAGCATTTCTAAAAAAGTGCTTATGAGCTGATTGACGATCAAAAGCGCGCCTTCCATGATCTGGGGAAGATTCTGCTCGATCCCGCTTAAGATGGACTGAATCATATTGATCCCGGATTCCACTAATTCAGGTAGGATATCATTGACAATGCCGGGAATCTCCTCTACGATCACAGGCAACAGTTTTTCGATCAGATTACCTAAACCCGTAATTGAGGTCTCTATCCTAGGAATCAGGTTATCGGCAGCCGTTACTACGCTGTCAACAAAATTTTCAACCAGCTTATCAAAATCCTGACTGTCATCAGCAATTCCAACCAACAAATTTGCCCAAGCCGCTTTTGCAGAATTTAGGCTTCCTTCAATAGTGGTGCTGGCTTCCAGCGCAGTTGTTCCGGTAATTCCCATTTCTGTCTGGACAACATGGATAGCTTGGATCATCTGATCAAAGGTCACACCATCCATGCTTTCAATTTTCTCTTCCAGAATACCGGAATCATTAATAAGCCGTACCATTTCTGCCTGCGTACCGCCATATCCCAGCTTCAGATTATCCAGCATGGTATAGTTCTGCTTTGCAAATCCCTGATAGGCATTCTGAATTGCTTCCATGTCCGTGCCCATTTTATTGGCATTATCAGACATATCCGTAATAGCCAGATTAGCTATTTCCGCAGCCTGTTCTGTATCTCCACCAAGTCCCTGCAAAAGACTGGCAGAAAAACTAGTAACAGTGCTCATATAGTCATTTGCCGAAAGACCGGCTGTCTGGTATGCATTAGCTGCATACTGCATGACTATATCACTGCTGTCCTTGAATAAAGTTTCGACACCGCCTACCAGCTGTTCATATTCCGCATAACTGTTTACAGCCAGGCCCACAAGGGCAGATGCAGCACCAGTAGCAACAGTTATACCAGTTGCAACAGCCCCAAATGCTGAGGTTGCAAGACTGCCTATTTTCCCGATACCCGTCGTTAGAGCACCTGCATCAAGTTTTGTATTAAATAGTAAGGTTCCGTCTGCCCTTAAATTTTACCTCTGTGTAAATAAATCATTGAATTTATCAAGTTCCATTTGTTCTGCTTCACTGATTTGCGGCTCTATCCGCCACACCTGCTTCAACTCTTCATAGGCGTCATAATCCTTATCCGTATTCTTCCTATATGCCCTGACCTGCATCACTTCCAGTAATTTTGTAGAATTATTGACCCCATATATCAGCGCCAGAAATTTATGCCAGTGTAATTCTTTAACATCCAGCAGATCAATGCCATATTGTCCCAAAAACGCACTGTAAATCAAATCTGCATCTATTTCATAATCAAGAACTATCTCATCACAAGCCCCCATCTGCCTTGGAAGTATTCTGGCCGGACGACTAAATTGAAAAAGTTCCTGAATGTCACAATACTCTGGGCACTCATTTTTAAATAAATACGTCACATCTATTTTTTCATTTCCACGCAGCCGGGCTACAGCTATTTCAAACTTCATCCATTTCCGGAAATCAGTATAAATAGAATAATCCCTACCGTTCACACAAACGGTGTTCGGCAGGGATTTTGCTGTTAAGTCAATCATTGCTTACCATCCTTTGACACCTTCTGCATCGCATCCGCAACGGATGCAAGTTTATCAAAGGGTATGCCGCTGATGGAATTCCTCATTTTTGCCGAATCATATTCCTTAATCGGCTGTGCGTAGGAATCAACAATTTTTTTGAAGGTTAATGTGACCTCGCCCAAATCCAGCTCTTCAAGATTTTCACTTCCGAAGATCTCTTTTGCAGTTTCAACTCCAAGAATCTCCTCAATACATGCATGCATATTCTCAAATTTCTGCCGGACGGAAAGATTAATCATTTGGTCTTTTTTGACCACATCCTCAATTCTCTCCGCAATCCGCATTGTTTTCTTAGGCAAATCATAACTATGCCCGTTAATAATTACTGTACATTCCATATGACTGGTCCTCCTAAATTTCTGTGAATGTGGGTTTACCTTCAGATACTGTAGCTGTTCCCCTGCTTATTTTTGAAATGGAAAATTTGAAATAGATCTTCTCTGCCACGGAATCAAAATGGTCCAGAATCAAAGTTGATGTGGTATTCCACGCATTGAATTTTTCTTCTTCTTCTTCGCTTCCCACATTTCCGGCAAATACAATAAGAAGGTTTTTCTTTACAGCCTCTCCGGTAGGAAGTTTGAAAAACATATCATACAGATAATCAAAAGCAGCGTCCCCTTTATTGCTCTGCAACTCCTGCGCCAGCTCAGGTTTATAGTTTTTAATATCTGACGTAGGCATCTCATCTTCAATAAAGTCATTCTCTTCCGTTTGTGCATTCAGTACCAAATCAAAAATGGTGGATTTGCCGATTCTTGCCCATTCCGGTGTATCTGTTTCAGAAATGTCAAGAAACGGAATCGTCTTATGCTTTTTCAGTCTTTCCAATTTTGCTAAAGCCACTATACTTCGCTCCTTTCTCTGATATATGTAATGGATAAAGCGATCTGATAAAGAGCTTCCCTGCCATCGGCTTCCATAGGATAAGGATTGCCCGTTATTTCGATGCTTAATATTTTTCTGTTGCCGTCTAAGTCAGGATATTCATAGTTGTAATAATAATCATCTGCCCAATAGGTCAAATCCTCCAGCCATTCATCCGCTTCTTTTCGCTCCGAATCCGAATGGCATGATTGTCTTGCAAGGAACTGGTAATACTCCGTGATTTCATATTCCTGATTGATAAAACCTTTTATATCCCTGTTAGGACTTTTAAACAAACCATACTTGTCAGAACCATCCTGCACATGGTTTGTCTCAATTTTTATGGCTTCATAATTTTTCAGCCATTTTACTATAGCCTGTGATACTGTCATTATTTTCTACCTGCCAATTTCTTTGCGCCGTCAAGGATCTGTCGCTTTCCTCCGTTTTGTTTCATTCTTTCAAACCAGTAATTTCCACGCCGTGGAGCATCATTAAAAGCAGCGGGCATATAATACCAGCGTCTGGCATAAGGGGTACGGTATTTCACAATACCGGAACCGATCTGGGTCTGCATGATGCCTGATTGCTTCAAAATACCTGTATCTTTTGGAACCAGATCATCACAAAGCCGCAAAACCTCCGAATCAATAAATTGCTGCACCTCATTGATCGTTTCAGTCATTTTAGGCCCGAAGTTCGGGTTCCATCGGATCTCCATGCTGATCTCCCCATTCGGTCCTTTTACCTTTACCAGTTCTCCTTTAGGGGTCTTAAGCGTAAACATGTCTGCCCTTAATCAAGCACCACCTTAATATTCTTCAGATGGCTCCTGTTGGAATTATCTCTTACTGAGCGGATGATTCCGGACTTCGGATATTTCTTTAATAAATCAGAAACTCTTTTTCCTTTTTCATCTGCAATTTCATCTTCAATAGAGCCATATACCATACAGTCCTCTTCATCCTCTGTACTAATACTCAAATTTTCATAAGTACCTTTAGGAAATGTTACAGATACATACCGTACAATGCTGATTTTGCCGTTATCATTCTGTCGTTCCTCTCTATCTGTCCATTGAACGCCATATATAACAGTCCTCTTCCACTCCGAATCGGATACTTTATGGTAAATTGTCACTGTATCAGTAAATAATGCCATTAATAAGCACCTGCCAATCCTGTGCCGCTCAGCCACTCCCTGATCAGGCTTTGCAGTTCTGCTCTGGCCTGGGATTCTGTTTGTATAGTATAGTGTTCCGAATATCCGTCGTTGCTCACGGAAGATACACCTTTTCCGGCATCCGAACCTCGGTCTTTTTCCAGCTTGTCAATGACGTTGCAGATACAGTCCTTTAGCTGTTCATAATAAAAAGCCGTACTGTCAAGACTGCTCCACCGCATCCGCCCTACCACCAGCAGGACTTCTTTTTCGGCAAGGGCCTCCGCCTTATCAAAATCCTCCTGTGATACTGCATCATGAAGAGTTTTGTAATATTCCCAGCTTACAATTCCAAGTATCATGCTTCTCCTTCATCTGTTTTGGGGGATTCCGCTTTCTGGGTTCTCTTCTTATCCGTTTTACCTTTATCAGGTTCGGCCTTTAAGGCTGTATTTTCTATTTCCAGTCTTTGGGCCTCGGCTTTTAAAAACCCATTTTCAGCTTCCAGCTCTTCCAACTCAGCTTTTAAAGCAGTTTTTTCAGCTTTCAAGGCACTGATCTCAGCCCTCAAGGCTTCTGTTTCACGGTAATCCTTTGTTTTATCTGCTCCAACTCCTACTCTTCTCATATGAACGCCTCCTGTTACTTTGTACACATGTAAATGCCTGCCGTTTTGTTCTTGTAAACATCAACCAGCCCATATTTACGGTATTTAAGGATATCTCCATCTGCATCAGCGTTTGAAGAAGCTGGGATAATATCTTTTGCAACATGCTTGTCATATTTCATAACAGCAGGCTTGTGGATGATCATAAAGTTGATATCCTTTGCCGTTTCAGCTTTCTTATAGTGTCCCAGCTCTTCTCCAGGCGTTTTGCCGTCCAGCATATCAATAGCCGTATAAAATCTGCCCTGGGGGACAACAATCTTTTTGGCAAATGTCGCAAGAATCTCCCTGGATTTGGTCGTATCCAGTCCCATTACCCAGTTGAGCAAAACAGAGGTTACATACAAAAATCTGTTTTCTGCGGGTACTTCATCATTATCCATTTTGCTTTTGGCTGTAATCAGCGCTTCCAGGAAGTTTGCCGCACTATTGAAGGTCTCTCCCTCCATTTTGGAAATGCCTTCCGTTGCTGCAATGACTGCAAATGTAAAAGCATCCCCTTCAGGGGCAACCTTAGTCCTCATCAGTTCAGCCCCGCCCATCGCAAAAGCTAATTTTTCTGACTCCTGATCATCCATGGCATCCACCATAATCTTAGTGCCTCTGTCATAATTGCACTGTGCGGTCTTCCATTTCAAGTCAATGGCTCCGCTAGTATATCCTGTATTCCTGTCATAATCTCCCAATCCGGAAACAGAAATCTGGGGATATAAGATCTCCCCCGCATTAGCTCCCGCTTTTACCAATGCAGGATCACAGGTCAAATCCGACGTACAGGCAGCCACCTGGTAGACTTCATCTAATGCGGTTGTAAAACCTTTGGGTAAAGTAATCGTATTGGGCATTTATTTTTCCTCCTTTGCCGCAGGCAGTCCCATTGCTGCCCTCATACTAGCCTCTTCCAAATCAGAAGCCGACGTTTTCTTTGTTACTACTCCGATGGGATTTCCACTGTCTGTTACTGTTGGTTCAGAATCCCCGAACAAAAATTTGCTGTCCTCTGCTTCTGCCAGTTTTTTCAATGCAGCGGCAATATCCTCTTTCTGGTTTTTGGACACCTTTAAAGCATCAATATCCAATAATGCTGTGATTGCCTTCGCATTTCTTCCGTTTGCAGATGTGATACATTCCTTTAACCGGTCGTTGAAGTCTCTGCTTGCTATTTCAGAAGCATGAGTTTCCTCATTTTTCTTCAGGTCTGCCTTTAAATCCTCAATCTGCTTCTTAAGAGCTTCTGCATCCACACCATCAAACTTCTTCAAAGCGCTTTCCGTAGTGGCCACTTTATCCTGCGCCGCTTTTAAGTCATCCTGTGCCTTCTGCAGTTCATCCTTCAAAGGCTGTACGTCAGCATTGTTCAGATCACATACACTGTCAATCTGCTCTTTAGTAAGTCCAAGTTTTTCTAAGTCTTCTCTTTTCATGTGCTCTTCTCCTTTTAACGATATTTTTAACGAGGTCTATCATCCTCTGGAAATTCCGGGAGACGGATTCGAACCGCCGCTTTTCGGCTAAGGAGACCGACGAGCTGCCAACTGCTCTATCCCGGTGCGGGAGCCACTGTCACAGCGGCTCCGCAAATGAATACTGAGGTAAAGAAGGAAATGTTATACGACAAATAAAAAAGAGCCCATTTGTAAGTAACTCTTACAAATTGACTCCTATTAGTCCTTTCAACATGCCACTTCATGCTGAGATAATATGCTTTTGTTTTTTCACTTCATATACCACCAATGAACCATCTGCTGCTTTTTTAACCTCAGCATTATTGCCCCGATCAGTAATCTTACGGATGGTTTCAATCAATTCTTTTTCTTTCAAGAAATCATCCTCCTTTTTGACATTATAACAGTCACATAATTTTATTTCAAGACTCATATTCCGTAAAATGCTCTCTTAAGATTGATTCTTTAGGAGTGTAATGAACTGAATTACTACAAGCCTTTGGATTAAAACTGGTTATATCCAAGGGAACGCCATCAGGAAATGCATCACATACCATATTCCATCCGTCAACCAATCTGCAATTCAAGCAATTATCACAAATTTTTAAACCCACAGCCATAATTATACCCCAAAATACTGTTTAAATAGTTCTTTGGCCTCGTCTGAAAGGGTATCGAACTCTCCGCGCTCCTTCAATACGCCAATCTCTGCTATAGTCTCTGACAGATCAGCCGAAGCCACAGGACTTATCCCTTTCATTCCTGTCGTATCACATAATCTATTATACTCTGAAAACTGCAAATTGTCAGCAAGTTTCGCATGATATATCTCATGTATAATCCCCTCTTCCAGACTATTGCAAACGGTGCTTTGGCTCTGTTGAAACATAGCATTGATTTCATCCAGATTCTTTCCCGATAGCATAGTATTATTCACACAAAACGAACTGTTTGACCAATTTCCAAACTGTGTTGTTACTGTCTGGAATACATCCTTTGCATTCTTATCTTTAAGCTCCACAAAACTGATATCCTTATATATTCCCAAAGCATTGTTGCGCTCCAGTACAGCTCCAATCTCAGATATAACTTCCCCTGTCATATCGGTTCCTTTAGCGGCATTAGATACATCCGACAGGCTGATTGCCTTTGATACATTAGAAGGCTGATGTTTAAATGCAGATGTTTTGTTTAGATCAGCAGCTCCGGAAACCACCCTTAACCGGTTATCCTTTGCCCGGATACCAACTGCCGAACTAAAACTGCGATAGTCTGCCGTTTGCTGTTTCAGTTTTTTCCTAAGCTCTGTTGTATCTCCTCCTATGGCTTTCTGCGCTTCAATTTCCCGCTTTGTAGCACGGATATTTCTCTCCATGCTCCGCTGTCTCTGCGTTGCCTGATAATAAGTGTATTCCTTACCATTCACAATTACAGGAGGCGGTTCTTTTATATCCTCCGGAATTACAGAAATCCCTTCCCAGAACGGAAAGAAATCATGAGCACAGTTTGCCCCCTTTAATCCTTCCACACTTCCGTAACCTGTAGCTTTCACAAAATCCGGGTACTTCTTATTTTTTCCGGAATAACTGAAAACCCTGTTCTGCCATACTGCATGCTCCGGCCTGCTCCCTGTATGCTGGGAAGTAATTACCAGATCCACCCCGGTCTTTGCAATATTGGCTTCCGTAATTTTCCCTGATAGCTGGCTCAATCCGGTTCTTACACTCATCCTTGCTGCAGTATCAAGCTGATAGCTTTTTCCGCTGGCATAGTCTATGGTTCTAAGTCCGCTTTGAGCCAAACGGTGTACACAGTCATTGACTGCCTTGTCATAAGAGAAGGTTCCGGAAGCAACCTGCAGCAGGGCAAGATCTAATTCCTTCTGGTACAGATGCTCAATAGGCGTAAACCCGAAAGCTGTGTTTTTAAATCCTGTCGTCCTGGTCAGATTTCTTAACCCATCTGAAGTCTGTTTTTTGAAAGCGTCCGTGATCTGGCTTAGGGAATTAGGCTTCTCTAAATCAACCCCTGCCTGCTTCCACATAGACAAATCATTGTTATAAGCCATGTTTCCTGCCTCTGAGACCAGAGCATCCCCGTTTTCCCTTGCTTGTTTTACGGTGGACTTAATTTCATCCTGTACAAATGCTTTATACTCTTTTGTATTCTGTGCCACAAAAGCAATATACTCCGGGTCAGCTCTTAGCAGCTTCATAACTCCTGCCTGTATCCTCTCAGCAGAAAATCCCTGTTCTGTCATAGATTTTACCATTATCTCCGCAGTTTCTGTATAGCGTTCTGTTTTCTTTATTCTTCTTGCAATATCTGCTATAACTTCCTGCTCTAATCTCTGGTACAAGTCTATGATGTATTGATCCGTCAGCTTTTCAATCTGTTCCGGTGTCAGTGCCCTTTCATCACATCCATTCTTTATCAGTCTTCCGGCTCAGTTTCACTGTCCTCGGTATAAATGCCTTCGTCAATAAATTTAACTGCATCTGCCTCATTTATATTGTATTTTTCCATAATATACCATTTCTTTATGATGGGTATTTCCGGGAATGACAGCGCATCCGCCCTCATTGCTTCCAGTTTGCTTGTTCTATCCTCTACATAAGAATCATCAAACTGGATCATCAGGGATTCATTCAAAATAAAGTTTGTCCCCTTAAAAGTGTTGGAAAACCATATTGCCGCCTGTATAATCCCGCTGATATACTGTGTGGCCTGTTTGCGCTGCTTATTTAGTTCCTGCATTGCATCCTGCCGCTCTCCAATATATTCTGTAGCAGTCTTGATCTGTCCGTTTTCAAAGGTATATTTCTTTGTGCCATATCCAAACGACATGGATATAAGGGACAATACCAGTTCGAAGCACTTTGTAATCTGCTCTATTCTGATTTCTGGATTATATTCCTGGTATATTGTTTTCTGGTCAGGTAACTTTTCTCCTAAAAACAAAAATACTTTTTTCTGTTCCGGGGTCAGAATAGGATTGCCATTTCTGTCAAAGGTGCACAGCATTTCATTAATCAAGACTAACTTCTCCGCTTTATCCAGATCCGAATACAGAACATTGTAACAAAGGTCTGCAGCCTTAAATACTGGTATGGAATAGTAAAGCTTCGGCAAGCCGTAACCTTCCATATCATCAATATTATTGACCTCTGCATTCATCATGATAGAGAAAGGTTTTACCTCTCCTAATTGAATAGATGACCCGAAACCGATAATGATCCCATTTCCGTCAAAATTGACGGTTTCCGCACAATACCGCCCATCCTCCGACAAAGTGAATATTACCAGAGTAGTTCTTTTCTTACCCTTGATCTTATTTGAAGCGCTGAAAGCAGCTTCGATGATCTGCCCGTTTTCCACAGTCAGCGGTATACAGCAGTCTGCATCAACGTAGTTGATCTTGATCTCCCCACCCTGCACATGTCCATTAGATAAATACTGGGCGTTCTTAAGATAAATATAGGCTCCTGCCGTACCCATTGCGGAAGTCTTTTCCAGCTGTTCTCTGTACTTAGTATCAAACTGGTTCTTTTCCAGCAATTCATCAATAAATTTTTTTGAATCGCTTTTTTTCTTTGGCGCAACTGAAATAATCTCACACAGGTTTGCATCATCCGAACAGCAGCGCTTTGCCATGTTCATGCGGTTCAATTCATAATTTACTCCCTGTACTGTCTTTCTTTTATGGAATCCCGTTATTCGGTTTGCATACCAGTCATCACATTCAGATATAATGCTAAAAGGTTTAGGATTTATCTCATATCCCATTCTTTCCAAATAATTTTTTACACATGCTTCCCTTGCCTGCTCTCCTATCTCCCGTTATACCGGGCTTTCATATAAAAATAATCAATGTACCTGCTCCATGAATAGAAATCTGCATCATATGTATCCACATCTGTCGTATAATCATCTAACAGTTTATCTTCTTTTTCATCAGCATAAACCATGGTGGATAAGGATTCTACAATATTAGGACACATGGAGCTGACAATCATAAACTTATCCGTATTAAAAAGGTAATTATAAGAAAGCGTTCTGTTTGTAAACTCTACTTTCTTACAATCAGCAACCACAGCCCCATATCCCTTCTGCTGGCTGTAAGACCTTAATCCGTTTTCAATAACCTGGGCTTCATTATCCACAAAGCAATGCGTTACGGGGAAAGCCGGATATAATACTCTTAATTCCTGCTGAAATTCGTTATAAGCCTCATAGAGCCTATCGGGATCCACCGTCCCCTTGGAATGCTTTACCATTTTTTCAGCAAGCCTTATCTGTCTCTGGTAATTGCCTACAATTCCCGTTGCCACAAAAGTGCTGTGAGATTTAGTTCCCCCGATATCCAGACCGATAAACACATTTCTTACCGGAAGCTCCAGCACATCTTCATAGCTGATATCCCATCTTTTAGGATTATTTGCAAATTGCGGAAAAAGCAACCCTTCCGCCCTGGTCCAGTTCCCTTTGATAAACCTGTCATAATATACTGTGCCAGCATATTCCTTTTTCAACTCCTCTACAAACTTTGCGGGTAAAAACGGATTATCCTCTATCGTATATTTCTGTTGGTAAATGTCTGCATCGGAATCCAAAAACTCTTTAAACCAATGTTTGGGACCATCCGGATTACAGGTCCCGTCAAATATAGAATTTTCACATCTCATACGGGACTTTAGCATTTCAAATACTTCACGATGCCAGGTAGTCACTTCATCTCCATAGCAATATTCTATGGTTGCCCCCTGTATTTTCGTGACCTGATTGACCTTATCTGCCCCAAGGCAATAGGTCTTTTTCCCAAACAGATACGCCACATTCTCATTATTAATATTTGAAATGGCACGATCCCCATATATCCCCCGCAGCGGATCCAGCACATTCCTGCTTAGCGTCGACTTTGTATTTCCTAATAGTACAATCAACCCCTGCCCCGTACAGGCCCGGATGCGCTTTGGTATCAGAAAGAAATCCAGGTAAGTCTTTCCCGAACCTGTAGCACCACTCTTTACATTCCAGCGCTTGTTTGCATTGTTCCAATATTCTTTTTGCATAGTAGATAATTGAAACTCACTCATGTCTTTGCCATCCTGTCTATTGCCGCGATTAATTCATCAACCCTGGAAAACTCCGTCTCTGCATCCACATATGGCTTATCCCGCCAGATTGATGGTTTTCGGTTTTTCATCCAATAGATCTGCGCTGTTGTATCCGGAACAACATGTTTCTTTGTAACTTTTCTTTCCACCAGCTGATCGCCTTCATATTTTTCCGATACTTCTTCATATTCATAGCCGAGAGCCCTTTTCAGTAATGCATTCTCTACTTGGGCATCAACAACATCCTTTCCCTTTTTTAGGGACTCAGAAAATGAAGGATACTGTTTTTTCCAAACATTCAATGTCTGGACGGATATTCCTATATATTCGGCAATCTGCTTATCGATAAGCCCGCTGCGTGCCAGGCTTTCAAGCAATTCCAGATTTTCAGGCTCAAGCCATTTTTGATATTTTCCCTTTGCCCTTACTGCCTCCTAATGTCTGTAAAAAAAGAGCCGCTTCCATTTCTGGTAACGACTCCGATTAGTCCTTCATATATCCCGATTGATATATGGGGTTGTATTTATCTCTATATGCTCATTATCTGCATTTTGCAGATTAATTGCAACTATTTTTTTCTTTCCCGTGTCGAACTTTGTCGACCGATTATCCTTTACTTTCCCATCCGGTTACCATATCATTATACTTGTGTGAAGGGGAATTGCGGCGCAGCGCTTAGGCTGGCCGCTTTTTCCATTTATCCCCTTTACTTAGTCCCTTCCAAAATACACATCAAGCATTTTGAAAAGTTTCTCCCGTTCTGCTTTTGACAGTTTATCTATGTCACTGTCGTACTCTGCAAGACGAGGAATACCGACATAGTCTACTGCATCGCACAGAATGGAATCAGCTGTTACTTTCAGTACGCTGAGCATATCCAGGAATGTTGCAAAACTCGGCATCCGTGTTCCACGTTCGATCATGCCAATGTATCCCACTGACAGACCTACAAGTTCTGCAAATTGCTCCTGGGTAAGATGCTTTGCTACCCTTGCCTTTTTCAGCCTGCTGCCTATGCGGCGCAAATTTATGTTTGCCATTATCCACACCTCCTTTCCTTTTAAGGTATAGATAATGGTATTGAGGCTTTTGTGAGTATGCAAGAGGGTTATGCCTTATAAGTTTTCAAGGCCTCTCCAGTCAATTGCCTGTCAGTAATTCGGGGTTATCGAAAATATTGCCAATAACTTCACATCTGTCTGCAATGGCCTCATCAATAAAAAGATACTGTAATCCCATCTCTCTTTTATGAAGTCGACAAAAAGCTGCGTGTGTTTCGTTATACTTAACCTCATCAACCTTTTCTTCTCCGATTACTTCATCGGTATATCTGACAACATCCCCCTCAAAAATCTTTCTGCCGTTCTTGTCGATCAATCCCGTGTACTGGCAGACGGTTTCGGGGTCTACCTCTTTCATGTCGGGTATATCATTCACAGTTCCCCAACAGATATATGCTTTTTCCCATATACGGAATAAATATCCATGTGTCCATTCCCCGTTATCAGTCCGTTTCCCACGAAATAATATCTCTCTGCTCATCGCTCAATCCTCCAATCCCTGTAATGTCTTTTATGGTCCATATTGCTATCTGATATGCCCCGGATATTTCCGGGTGCCCACCTGCTCTTGCATCTTTCGCTTCTTTTTCCAGGCGCTTTACTATCTCTTTTATCTGAATGCATTTTTCGGTATACAGACTGCCTAATTCTTTCAATTGTTCTGGTGTAAGTTCCAGGTCTTCATATTCTGCAAGATGCCCAAATGCATTCTGTATAGGGCATTCTGTGCAGCCTGTTTCTATGTATTTTTCACACGTCTCTCCGCAGGTATCACAGTCATCTGCTCCTCCAAATCTGTCTATGGAACACATTTCTTTTGGCATATACTGCCCGTCATATTCTATGGTTAATCTCTCCATAGCTTATATCTCCTCCCGAAATCCCTTGCATTTTTCCTTGTAGCAATTTTCAATCGCTGCTTTGTAAAATTCAGGTTCTACCACTGCGCCTTCACACATTGATACAAAGCAATCATCATTTCTACACTGTAAACAAATACAACTGCTGCAATCTTTTTCCATGAATTATCCCTCCTAAACATCCGTATACATCAGAAACACCTACCTCACAAGTTCATGCTCCAGCGCTTCATTTGCTGTTATCCCATGATTCTTTGCGTATTTGTCAACGTAATCACGAAACTTTTTGTTATGTACATATTCATTTCTTATCATTGTGATTCTCCTTTCCTGCGGACACATGGTGTTTAATAATTCATCTGCCGCATAGGGCGTTCTCCCCTAAAAAATCATAAATACTCATCTGACCGACCGGGCAATCCAATTTATCATGGTTTGCGGCAATCTCTAAATTGGCAACCGCCTGTTCGTAGTAGCTTTCTTTGAGTTCAAAGCCAATTCCACGCCTACCAAGCATAACCGCTACATAAGGACTACTGCCAATCCCTGCGAATGGGTCTAAAACAATGTCATTCTTATTCGTCCACAGTTCAATGCACCGCTGGATAACTTCCAACTGCAAAGGGCATATATGTCGCTCGTCTTTATCTTCCCTTGCAGATTTCCTCTGTAAGGTGTCAGACTGTTTTATATCCATCCACACAGGACTTGCGTAGTTTTGCCATACATCAACAGGGAATGTTTCGTGCGTGTGTCTCACTCTTTCAGGATTCTCTCCCGGTTTTCGCACGGTAACTATGTAGTCGGGTATGCCCTGCCTGTTCATGGTACTGTCTTTGCGTATCTGCTTATGCAAAAGCCCTAATGCCTTTGTCCGCTGCATTTCCGTGACCGGATTTTTCCAGATTGTGACCTTGCTGTGATAGATAAAGCCGCAATCCTCAAAAATCTGCCTTACAAGTGCCGGAAAGTCTTTTAATCCTATAACTCCGTCTCGCTCTTTCATCAGCGGCAAATCCATACAGTGAAAAGAAAGAAGCCTGCCGGGCATTGTTACTCGATACAGTTCTTTTGCAAGGAATTGGAAATGCTCGTAAAATTCATCATCCCCTTTGCTGTTTCCCATATCCCTGTCGCTGTTTGAGTATGTATACAGGCTTGCGAACGGTGGGGAAAATATTGTGTAGTGTATGCTGTTATCCGGGATATTCTTAATCAGTTCACAGCTATCCCCGTTATAGATTGCATGCTGTTTTTCTATGGTCTGTGCCAAAACGTCCATTCTTCATGCTCCTTTCGTAAATTCATCCCATTTTGGGAGTTCCATTTTTATATGCGGCTCATAAGGTGTTGAAATCCTGCAAGTGCTGCGCAGTTCTTTCTTCGTAATCTCCTTTGTCAGTTCCGTCATTTCAGACTGCATTTTAAGGAAATCTGCCTGTTTCCTCTCGATATTCTCTTTTACACAGCCCTCTTTTGCGGAAATGATTATATATACATTTACAGGATTTTCCTGCCCGAACCGCCAGCAACGCCTTAATGCTTGATAAAACTGCTCGTAACTGTCAGATAACCCGGTAAAAATCATATTGTGGCAGTTCTGCCAGTTCATGCCGAACCCTGCAATTTTTGGTTTCGTGACAAGACACTTTATTTCTCCTTTGCTGAAATTCAACATAGAATATGATTTATGTGTGTCTTTATCACTTCCGCATACTTCAACGCTATCATTTATCAATTCATGAAGTTTATGGCTTTCGTCATTCAAGTCGCACCACACAAGCCACTGTTCATCAGAATTGTTTACAAGCTGTGCCGCCTGTTCGCACCGCAACTGCAAACTGTCCTTTCTTGCCTGTCTGCGTTCTGTAAGCGACAGCGTTTCCATTGTCGGCGAATCTCCATCAACGATAATCTCTTGTATATTGATAGGTGGCAGATTATACCCCTCAATCTCATATCCGATATTGTTTGGATTATCCACAAACACGCTGAATGTTGCCAGCCATTGCCAGAATACATCCTCCGCATGGCCTTTCAGCCGCCATTTTGAAGTTTCGCCGCCGTCATGTACAAAGAACATGGAAAGCATTTCTGCCCTTGTCATAACTCCGCAAAATTCAGAATGGTTTCCCAATTCCATATAATCATTTGGTGCAGGCGTAGCTGTACAAGCCAATTTATACGGTACTTCATGGAAATTCTGTATAATCGCCGTCCGAACCTTGCCGGAATAGGATTTTAAGATACTGCTTTCGTCAAGCACAATCCCGGTAAATTCATTTTCAATAAACCTGTCCAGTTTCTCATAATTCGTAATGTTAATGCCGGATATGCAATCTTCCTGTTTCTCAACAACCCTTGCCACATATCCGAATTTCTCCGCTTCTCGCTTCGTCTGGTCTGCAACTGCCAGCGGCGCAAGAATGAGTATTTTACCGCCTGTATGCTTATGCACCTGATATGCCCAAGACAACTGCATAGGCGTTTTCCCAAGTCCGCAATCGGCAAATATGCAGGCTTTCCCCTTTTTTAACGCCCAGCGGACTATATCTTTCTGAAACCTGTACAGCATGGGATTCAACTCTGATTTATCAATATCAAACCCACTACTCTCTAAAACAAATCTTTTGCTTTTCAAAAAATCTAAATATTCCATAACCTGAAAGGAACTGCACGTGCATTGCCCCGGCCGGAGTTCCGTGCTCCTTTCATTGTTTTTTGTTGTATTATTTATAAATTCCTTTGTTCATCAGTTCCGCATTGGGAAAGCATCTTTTCCTCCCGTACTGGTTTTCAAACATCGCATGGTACGGGTACTGCCTGATCAATGTCCATTTGATTCTTCTTGCCATCCCTTCTTCTCTTACCGTTTCGTAGAATACTGTCCCTGACGGTATGAGAATATGTACCACGTTATCCAGAATCGTGGAATCCGGCTCCTCATTCCGGGATTTCTCCTCTTCCTTTTTTATCTTTAAACACCTCTGGACTGCTGCCGCAGAAAAACCTACTGCTTCAGCTATCTTCTGTATGGTCTTTCCTTCCCCACGCAGTTTTATGATCCTTTCCTTGTCAGCTTCACTCAATGTCCTTCTTTCCGCTGGTCCGTTCATGGCATATAGAATCCGTTCGACATAGCCCTTGCTGTAGCCTGTGGCATCCGCTATTTCCTGCTTGTTATAACCGGCTTTGGATAAGCGGTATACCTCTTTGTGGAGGTTTTGGATTTTGATTTCATATTCTGTTCTGGTCAATTTATCAGCTCCTTTTTATTCCCTATTTTTTAATAATTATTTCATATTTAATTTCTGGCTTGTCTTTTCTCGAAGTGCTATTATAAAATCAAAAAACTATAAATATAATGAAAAGAGGTGTAAAATTTGCAGGAATGGGGTAATATTATTGTGAATACGTGGATAGGTGGCCTAGTTCAAGGTGCAATTCTTTTAATAAAAATTCTACTTACTCCGCCAATTTTGTATTTTTCTCTTCCATCTATTCTTATTGCATTAATTTCTAAGAGAAGAAAAGCCTAAATTTTATTGGTGTCACATTTCTATGTGGCACCTTATTTAAATTGCATCTCTATCTGTACCGCCGGTATATCCTCCCATCCTACTCCGATATAATCCAGTACCCTTCCCCAGCCGTATTTTTCCCCTGTCTCTGGATCAGTGCAGCATTTTTTCATATAAAACTCCCATTCAGCAGGGTTATCTTCCCTCAGCCTGTCAAACCTGTGGGGCCTCTCTTCCATATGGATTCCAAAACCGCACATACTGCACCCTGTTCTCTGGGCTTTGGTTGTATAAAGTTTTCCGCTCTCATACTTCTCAATTGTTCCATAGATTTCCGGAATTATAGTCTGTAACGGCTCATAGGGTATCACATTTCCATTGCTGTCACAGCTGTAAGGCTGCTTATAATACAACTCTTGGAAAATTTCCAAATGTTCACGATACCACCTGTCCATTTCCAATGCTAAGGAAAGCAGGTCCTGCCTCATAAAGATGGCAAATGGTGCTGACCTGGTAACGGTTGAGCCGTAATAATTGCAACCATGTTCTACCAGTGCCTCTTCCCTCTGCCCGCCTTCACTTGCCATAAGCCCCAGATATGGAAAGCTGTTGTGTGCTTTTGCCCAGTCATCACAAGGCTTTTCTTTCAGCCAGTAACAGCAGTCATTTGATATCTTAATGTCCGGATCAGGCTTTCCATAGTTCACGCCCTCATTTTCATTCTCATACCCGCCAAACAATTTCAGCCACTTCTGCGGCAGTTTCATCCGACTATTCTTTGCATAATGTCCCTGTGCTCCGCATTCGCCTGTTATGATTGCATGTCGTACTGTTTTATTATCTTCTGTAGGATTCTGAAGAAGGTTTATTTTTCCTGCTATCCTCTTACTGATAACGGGAAAACCACATTCGTTTAATACTTCAACCTTCGTTTTCAGGGATTTGACGATCTCAACTCCAAGGGCTTTATGTACCTTTTGTATGCTTTTATCTTCCACGGCAGAAACTGATATGGCGGGTATGTCTATCCCTATGCTTTTTAGCCATATAAAAAGTGTAATGCTGTCCAGTCCTCCGACACTCACATGACATCCGCATTCTCTTTTCTGCATTTCCTCATAAAATTCCTTTGCAACACTTTCCTGCCTTTTGAGTTTAGCCTCATATGGCATTTCCTGAAGTTCCTTAAAGTTCTGCTTCATCTGCTTTTTAGCAGCTCTCCATGCATTCCTTAAAGTGTCCGGAGCATCATCCTCTATTCCCGTTATTTCATCTTCATCAAATATTGTCAGCTGTCTCATTATTTCCTCCTGAAAACAGGCTTATCTGCCCGTCACATTGCTTCTTTTTCGGTGCCCGTGGAATATATCCTTTTTTATTTTCCCCAAATGCATCTATAGGATTATAAGCAAAGTCATGACATCGGTTTGTTGATTTTGCCACCGCTTCACTGACCTCACGTTCCTGTCTGCTGCACCATATCCCGTTGCCTGTGACTAAGTAGCCACAGTACCGGCAGTATTGTTTCATTATCCTCCACCACCTTTCATGCAAATTTCATCTGTCCATTTTCTCCCGTGGCCATCCGCATATTTGGCATCCGTTCTGCTACGCACAGTTCCGGCAGATTCGCCCTGACCAGTGCTGCAGGTATAGGCGGACATACTGCATTTCCGCATCTTTTTACCTGCTCTGTCCTTGGATAGCTGTTTCCGGCATAGTCATGGTCTATGATGTAATCATCCGGGAATCCCTGGCACCCATACAGTTCCTTTGGCTCCAGCATACGCAAACCAATATCAACTATCTGGTAATCCACTCCGTCAACTGTTACAAGCCCGAACCTGTCCTGTGCCGTGACTGTATCCAACGGGGCTTTTATATCCTGTCCGGTTCCCTGCCCGTAATACTTGATTAGAAATGCCCTTACTTCTCCAAAGTGACCGCCGCCGGCGTTTGCTGTTACCGTACCAAGTGGCTCCCTGATATCTTGTCCTATGCCGCTTTTATAAAATTTACTCAGAAACGATGTGACCAGTCCGTATCTGTTAGATCCATCCACCGTCATGACCGGTTCTGTTACCTGCTGCCCTCTGGTTTCCTTTTCTGATGTTTCCGAATGGTACTGGATCAGCGTGGGCGCCATAACATAATTCCTGTTTGCTGTTGTGATCGTTGGAAGAGGGCTTTCAATACTGGCACCATTATTATTCTCGTTGTTGCACATGATATATGGTGTCATAAGGGCGTCGACTATCCCGAACCCATTCTTTGATGTAATTATCCGTAAGGGTTCATTCATGCTGTTGGTGTAGGCCGATTTTGCCCCGGTATGGTTGACCTGTACAATAAAAGGTTCCGTATTATCCAGCACAAACTTTTTCAGTCCCCTTGCAATCCGCTCCATGGTCTTAGGCGCTAACGGTCTTACTGCACGGATTCCGTATTTCTCCCTGATCTCTTCTGCTGTATCAAATATAGACGGGCATGGAAGAGAAAAATCAATCTGGGTGTAGGCTCCTACGTATGGCTTTAATAACCCTGCCTTTACTTTTTCGCTGTCCGCTGGTCCATGTGTCGGCTCTGGCCAGATAATTGGTTTCCCGTCGCATCTGGCGACCATGAAAAACCTTTTCCTCATGGTAGGTGTTCCATAGTCTGCCGCCACAAGCTCCCGTGTCTGGACTTCATAGCCTAATGCTTCAAGCTGTTTTCTCCATTTTCTGTATGTCTGCCCTTTCCTTTTTGGGTCAGGCATGAAAATCTGCTTGTCCGCACTGGTAACCTCTCCCGCTTCAGCCACTCTAAATCGGGATTCCCCTTTCTTTCTGTCATGTCTTCCTGCCATGCTCACAAAAACTCTTCCCGTTTCTTTATCCCTTACCGGTATACACGGTCCCCATGTCTGGAATTCCTCAACATTTTCCAGCATTATTACCCTTGGTTTTACCAGTGCAGCCCATTTAAGGACTATCCAGGCAAGGCCTCTTATATTTTTTTCTACCGGCTTTCCACCTTTGGCTTTTGAAAAGTGCTTACAGTCCGGCGAAAACCACGCCAGGGCTACCGGATGTCCCTTGCACACCTGTACAGGGTCAACATCCCAGACGCTTTCACAGTAATGCTTTGTGGAAGGATGATTTGTCTGATGCATTCTGACCGCTTCAGGATCATGGTTGATGGCTATGTCCACGCTGTAGCCTGTCGCCATTTCAATACCGGTGCTGGCTCCGCCTCCTCCGGCAAAGTTATCAACTATTAATTCTCCGTTTATCATTTTTTCTTTCAGGAACCGGATATCCTTTATGCGCGCGGTTCGGCTCCTTTCTTGATCAATTCTGGCTGTTTTCTAACAGCATTTTTTCCAGTTCATTAAAATCGTAATCCCGCTGCTGGAAGTCATTAAAGCTGCCAGGGACTGCGTGATTCTGAAAATTGACAGATTTATTCTCTCTGCTCTTTTCCCAAGTCCTGATACAGGCTTTCCAGTCTTTCATTTTGTTCTTTCCTATCATCCACCCTTTTGATGAATAGAAATCTACAAACTCCTGCGGATCAATATTGTTATTTCTTTCTTTGCAGTATTCACGGACTTCCTCCACACTCGGCGGCACGAACTGCCCGTGATATTCTTTACTCTTCTCTTCTTTACTCTTCTCTTCTTTACTCTGTTTATTGATTCCGTCGGAAATTGAATTTCTTCCGTCAGAAATTGAATTTATTACCACATTAGACCTGTTTTTGGGCACATTAATCAAAAGGTATTCTTTTTTCAGTTCAACAGCTTCACGCTTGACTGTAGCTTTCAGGTATTGCTTCTGCACCCCGGAGGACGTAAGAATACCGTACTTTTTAAAAAGCTTCTCTGAAAAAATATTCCTTCTGATACAGGCAGACACTATATCTCTTAAGAGTTGTATAGAGCCGTTATTTAAACCAGTTTCTGACGCAAATAAAAGCTCACGGTCTCTAGTCCATTCACAGTAATAACCATTCTCCCCATATATCTCCTGGAGGAGCTTGACAAAAACTGCAAAGCCTTTCAGTCCATATTCCGCCTGTAACAACCTGACTTTTTCATCCATGTGGCAATCGAGTTCAAAATAGTCTAAACTGACTTTGTTTCCTCTCCCTGCCATTCTGTTCAAATCTCCTTGATCAATACTTCTATCCTTGGATTTTCCTTATCCACTTCAAACCTATCGGAAAATCCGACAACATACTTCCATCCGTCATCTTTCAACACACCGCACTGGACAAGCGCATCCTGTATGACCTTGCGCCCGAAAGAGCTTATATTATCCTTATCCCGGCGCTTATTTGGTTCAATCCATGTGTATTCCATGAATACCGGCTTCTCAATCCTAATGCCGCTCATACACTGCATAATCGCCACCGCAACGATATTTCCGTTGACTGCTTTCATTTTTGCCCCTTTGTGGCGGTTTGTGCGTTCTGCAACTATGTAATCGTTTAATCCGGGTAGTTTTCCAGGGATTATTAGTTTGTATTCCACATGATCCTCCTTTCCGGCGGCAGAGACCAACCGCCGCCGTTTTCCGTGATATACTGCATGAATAAATGCTACAGTTGATAGTTACCTAATCTTCATCACAAAAAAATATAGGATTTTCTATACAGGTAAGACATATTTTCATCGTATACATACCTAATTTTAAATCCTCTGCTTTACACTCACATGATTCCCCTAATAAGCACGCCCCGGTTTCGTAGTAATATTCTTCTCCTTTATGTATTGTCTTACCGCAGAATTCGCATACATGTTCTTTTCTTGCTTTTGGATACGAATGTTTACTAAATCCAATCATTTTCTAAGCTCTTTTCTTCTACTTACGATATGACCATGACATTATCCACATCCTTTAAATGTGTTTCTAAAAATGCCTTGATATTATCTTTTGCTTCATTCTTCCATGCGCCGCCGTCCGCCTCATATAAGGCACACGCAACGCCGCCTGAGCGTTCATCATCCTTTACCCTGAAAATAAAGCTGCTCAAAGGCTGCGATACCTCCACAAACGTCCTGTAAGGCATCAGCATACACGGACTTGGGACCTCTACCTCGCTAAGAGAAGTAATGCCCTTTTTGATCGCCGCCTTCTGGCTCACTCCATCATCCCCGTACTTTGCAACAGTTCCAGCTTTTACATTACCTGCAAATGCGAGAATGAGCGCTTTGTCATTATCCTCCCCGTCCATAAATTTTGACTGTACATTGATAATGAATCTCTCATTATCGACAAACTGCCCAAACGGAAACTCCGGGATCTCTGCATTTACTTCGACAAGGGTTTCTCTCATGCGGTCTTTGTCAAGGGCAGATATCAGCTTTACATATGTCGGAGATACTACCTGTACGATGTATGGTATCTGCTTAAAGTCCTCCTGACCCTTAATGTAATCCACCAGGCTTGACAAAGTGTTCATTGATATGGCAACTGCCCTGAGTTCATCGTCTATGCGGGTCATTTTCTTATCTGAAAAGCGTCCGTTTGCATTTTCCACTATGTTTGGCTCTGCCAGTTCCAAAATCCTGTCTATTGCTTCTTTGATCATGTTTTTCATCCTCCCATAACCTGTTTCATGTTTAAAACCTTTGTGCCGTTTT
Source organism: Lachnospiraceae bacterium (assembly GCA_910574745.1). Taxonomy (GTDB): domain Bacteria; phylum Bacillota; class Clostridia; order Lachnospirales; family Lachnospiraceae; genus UBA2882. Next base: position 122,035 of record CAJTCE010000003.1, read on the forward strand.
CAGGCTGTTCCAGTAATTCTCCCGTATCAGGGTCACAGCCAAGTTCCTTCGCCAGTCCTTCTGCATCCTGCTCAGTTTCATCCATAGACATACCGCAGTCATCAAGGGTAAGCTGGCCTTTGATCTGCCCCTTGGCGTGTTCTGTAAGCTGCACAGTGCCGTTTTTAAAGTCTTTGCTGATGAAGAGCTGTGTCTCCAGACCTGTTTCCGGAGCAAGTTTGACCGAAGTCTGTACGCTGACGACAACATCTTCCCTGTCGCTTTCGTTTGGTGCAAAGATGATCTTTACCGTTACTTCACGCTTCTTTTTAGGGTCGGTATTAAGGTCCAGAATGTTATCCGATACCTTTGCCAGCGCCCTGTCAATGCGTTCCTGCACGCCTCCGCTGCACATATTAGCCAGCGTCAATCTTTCCTTTGACATATTTACACCTCCTTTCCATTATTGGTTTTTAAATAGTTTTTTTATCCTTTTGAAAGGGCGTTTAGCCCCTACAAATAGGATTTTCCAAAAATTGAAATGAAGTCCTCCCTATTTCCAAATCTCTGCTCCCAGGCAATCTGAGCAGCCCGTTTATACTTCTCATCAACAATCCGGCATTTATGCGGCCCATTGTCTCCCCTGTGATGTTCATAACATAAAGGAATGACCAGGCCATATTGTTTTGACCTATCCCGATTAGGATTTCCGAAAAATATTTCATGCTTTTCAGGATGGGTCCTTCCGCAGACTATACAATGTTCCAACTGGTTGCACATGATAGTGAAACGTTTATTATCCGGAACGAACTTCATTGTATGTTTGAGTGCCATGCCGCTTTCATCCTTTCCAGTTCAGACGGCGTTAACGTCTCAATGCCGACTTCCTTGCATTCTGATATAATCCCGTCTATGAAATGTGACATCTCTGCGGTATCATATTCGCTGGAACCTTTGAGCATCAGATAAGATGTAAAGCTTTCATTTCCTTTGTACCTGATCCAATGACCATTTATCTTTCCCATGTCAACAGATTTCTTTACTGTGATAACAATATAGCCATCATCATCTTCATAAGGAAAACCATACCGTCTTAACATTAATTCATATACTTCTTCCTTGCTGGTTTTATTTAATACCGCCAGTTTTGACATCAGCACCCACGCATATGCATTTGCATCAAGGGAACGCTTTTTTCTGTGTTTTGAAATACTGATATCAAGGTTGTCCTGTATCTGATCTGTTGAAAAATCACTTTCATTTACCAGAAGGGATATAATGATCTTATTTGTTAAAAAATCTCTGGCAATGCTATGAAGTTTTCCTGTCAGTTGTAATTTCATCTACCAAATCTCCATATTTGCTTTTTAGGGCATTTAACATTGCCCCTGCTTCATTTGCGGTCAGGGTTTCCCATGTCCTGTTATTTTGTTCCAGCCACAAATCCATGTTAATGGCAAGTTTACTTCCAGCAGCTTTCAGAGTTTTTATATGTGCTTCCGTTGCATCTGCTTCTTTTTCCGGTATTGCATTAGAAAAGGGTTTCATTTCTTCTTTTAACCACAGGTCAAAACCAAGTCCTGTATGTATGGCAACACATTTCACAAAGGATCTGCACATACTGTTCCATACCCTCTGCTGGCTCATAGAATTATCTTTTACAGGGTTTACACCATTCATGACGGGAGACTGCATTTCATATTCCTTATCATCTATAAATACCTTGATCCGCGTTTCATAACATCTGTTGACATTCCCGCTTTTATCTGTAAATGCATTTTCTGTCATTCTGAGGCTGTTACCCGTCTTTTCATCCGGTATCGGGATCCAATAGACAGTTTCTGCACCATTCTCATGAAGCAGAGCTATACATTTTGCCCAGTTCAAATAAAGCATCCCATCCCTTTCTTCACAATATGGTTTCACATCAATTTCCCTTAATTCTTTATAACTTTTTAGCATGACACCTCTCCTCACACATAGATTGAAAAATTATCGATACAGTCTTCACAGTAGACTTCTCCACCTATTCGATATGCCTTATCTCCTTCATATAATTCTGTTTCGCACTCGCAACACCTGCATACCGGTTTTTCTGTATATAGGCTTTCCCATTCTGAATCAACTACCATCCGGTTCTGAATATCCCTCATAATACTTCACTGACTTTCAGCCGTACTTCTTTATCCGAACCCAGGCGGCATATTTCAACATCATCGTCATTATCCTTTTGTGACAAGCAAATAGAAAAATAACCGTCAGAACTGGTAGTATATAACCTTATTGATTCAATCCCATAAGCTGTTAAAGTTTTAAGAATCTCTTCAATGTGCGGGACCATCTGATCCGCAATTTCTTTATACTGTTTCTTGTTCATTCAGCACCTCCATCAAATCCATCTGGTAAAACGGGCTTGTCATGACCCTGAAAGCGTGTTCGCTCCTCGCCTGCATTAATCTCTCCTGCTCCATGCAGTCAAGGCATTGCCCACCCACTATCTCTCCCGGGTCACAATTCGCCCCGCATTTATTACATGTAATCATTGATACTCCTTTCCATCTGTGCTAAAATATGCACATAAAACACATACCTAAGTGTTTGTGGCTCTGCTTGCTTTGGTCGGCTTGTGCAGAGCCTTTTTTCTATCCTTCGCCGTCAATGAACACTACCACCACCTTCCTGCGTCCGAACTCGATGCAGGTATCATAGTCCGGTATGTAAATATCCAGCACTGTCCCGTTCTTGATCCGATCATCCCCGCCGGTGTCGAGGATCTCAAAGTAGCCTAAAAACTCTCCCGGACTTCCGTTATCGTCCAGATAGATGGCGGCTACCTTTCCATACCATTCTGGGCGCCCTGCGCAGATCCCGGTCCGTACTGCTCCACCATCGCATCTGGTGGTCCCATAGCAGTATGCCGTTACTTCCATCGGTTGCATCGGTGCAACTTCCCTGACGGGCTTGTCCGCCGCTAAGACTGCCTGATGGTAACAGGCCGCTCCGGCCAGCATGGCAAAGGCGGCTATGCTGATCGATAACATGATCTCTTTTACTTTCTTCACTTTCAACCTCCTTGGCTTGTCCACTCTGCCGGCTTTACGCCGGTATTTTAAATTGCTTTCTCTTTCTTCTTTAGTTCTTCTTTTCTTCGCTGAGTATTTACGTACAAATTAGCTGCCGCCTGCGCAATAGCATCCATCCGCTTATTACGCTCCTCTTCTGTAAGCTCCGGTCTTATCACTGTTACATTTGCCATACAAATCCCTCCTTTTTCAAAATTTATGCGCCATCGCTTGTACTTGTTGCTTACTTATTGCCCTTTTTGTTAAGGCTTGTATTCCTAGTTAACTCCGTTATTGCTGCAGTCATCTCAAATATATGTTTATCTGTCCGTATTCCCTCTTCGTCAAACATACGATTCATTTCCCCTTCCAGCCAATTTCTAAATAGCCAGCAACCTATAATTGTAATAAAGGCTGCTGTTTTTATTGACGTGACGTTGAAATAGCTATTGTAAATATAACCGCTTGCATTTTTGCCTCCTTTTATCTGTCTACTTTTCTCAATAATTGCTTTTACTCTTTTCAACCTCAAGTTACTTCCTGATCTTTGCTATTGTTAAGAAAATATTCAACAGTTACTCCAAAATACTTAGCCAAAAGATTCAATTTATCGACTTTAGGCTTACTTCTACCTGTTTTCCAATCAGTAAATGTAGATTTTGTAATTCCAGTGGCCTTTGAGACTTTATAGTCTGTTACTCCTTTTGCGTCTCGCAGTTCAACATATTTCTTATACATTTTTCTCTCCTTTCCGAACTTTTTCTATTGCGTAAGGTTCGGAAATCAGTTATAATACATTTACCAGACGTATTAAGCTAATGACTTGTTGTGATTTCCGAACCTTTATTGAAAGATTATCACGGAATTTAAAACTTGTCAATGCTTTTGTACGAATTTCAGAACTTTTTATATGTAAAGGAGTCTCTATGTACGAAATCTATTGCAAGTTAAGGGATGCAAAAGGATGTAAAGATTTTGATGTCTCAAAGGCCACTGGAATTACAAAATCCACTTTTTCTGACTGGAAAAGTGGGCGAAGTCAACCAAAAAATGAGAAGCTACAGAAAATAGCTGACTATTTTGGTGTAACTGTAGATTACCTCATGACTGGAGAAGAAAAGCAAGGTTATTACCTTAATAGTGATACTGCTAAATTAGCACAAGAAATGTTTGAGGATGAAGATATGCGTTCTCTTTTTGACATGAAACGTAATATGCCACCAGAGCGATTTAAAGCGCATATGGAATTTATGAAAAATTTGTATAACCAGGAAAAAGGAACCGATTTCTAGTCCTTTTTAAAGGACATATATTCTGTTACGATATAGAAAGAGGTGTTTAATTTTGGAAGATATTAATGTACAACTTTTAGATATGGATGCGAAGATTCCCGAACAATTAGTAAAAAATGCTGATAGCTCATACACAATATTTATAAATGCACGATTATCTAGGGAAACTCAGCTTAAATCCTACTACCATGCATTAAGACATATTTTAGAAAATGATTTTTCTAAATTTGATATTCAACAAATTGAAAAAGAAGCGCATACAAAACTAACTGATGGGGGATTAAAACCATGACTAATTTACTTATTACAATATTTTTAGGACCTTTGGGGATCCATAAGTTTATGCAAAAAAAATACGGATTAGGAATTCTATACTTATTCACTTTTGGTCTGTTTGGTATTGGATGGATTGTTGATATTATAATTGCCGTATGCAATCTTGATAATAAAAAGCAAAAAAATTCTAATGATGAATATATAAATTCTCTTTATGCTAGAATGAACCAAGAATTAATTAACAACTCTGTCATCAGTGCTTATATTGAGAAGTATTCTAAAGGAGTAGAGGAAATTGAAGCTATGTGGTCTGTGATGTATAACCTAAAAATTGTTTCAGGGCAGCAGGCAGATATTTTTATATCAAAATGCTACGAAAATCTTGCTGACTTACAGAATATGTTACAAGCAGAAAGAAAATACAACTATGGAGGAGACATGCCTCTTAAAGTTCCGGCATATGTACGACTTGCTATGTTATATGAAAAACAAGAAAAATATCAAGAAGCTATAAATATTTGTGCGGAAGCAATACAAGCCGGTGCAGTTAATGACGGAAACAAGGGAAAAATGTATGGACGCTTAGCACGATTAATTAAGAAATCTGGAATAAATGTTAGTGATGATATATTGCAATTATCAATGCGAACCTAATAATACGAATCTTCTACTATAGCAACTACCTTGACAACCTAATATACTTACCAGGGCAGCCAGAAGGGTGCGCGCACTATCCGTCCTGAGTCTTGCAGGAAGGATGATGCTTATGAGTACATATGAAGAGTTCATGATTATTTTAGCAATAGCTGGACTAATTATTGCAATTCTAAATTTGAAAAATAAGTAAGCCGCCCTGTTCCTTGGTCGGTCGGACGGCTTACTTAATGTAATCTTATGATTCGCCAGGACGGATAGGCTTTATCTATCTTCTGGCTGTCTTGTTAAGCATATTATAACCAATATACATCAGTCTGTCAAACAGAAGCACCGCCTCCGGTATTGGCGTACCGGAGACGGCGGCAGGAACTATACCGGGAAAACCCGATATAATACCCCAGAACAGGTAAATTATATCATTTTCCCGGTAAAAACACAAGTTACCGGGCATTTTTATGCCCAAAACTAATATGATTTAAGGGGTGGATGATATGAGATCATGTGAAGTTCTTGAATACCTGAGAAAATCCCGGTCCGACGATCCGACAATGACCGTGGAGGAAGTCCTGTCCAGACACGAAGCCATACTGGCCAAATGGACCGAGGACAATCTTGACGGACCGATCCCTGCAGATAATATTTTCCGTGAAGTAGTATCCGGGGAAACCATCGACGCCCGCCCGCAGATGCTCAAGCTTTTAAAGCTCATCGAATCCCCTGCAATAAAAGCCGTTCTGGTTGTGGAGGTCCAGAGGCTCTCCCGCGGCGATCTGGAAGATGCGGGACGGATCATCAAGCTGTTCCGGTATACCAATACCAAGATCATTACCCCCATGAAAACCTACGACCTCTCCGACGAATACGACCGGGATATTTTTGAAAGGGAATTAAAGCGGGGAAACGAATACCTGGAATACACCAAAAAGATCTTGAACCGGGGCCGCTCCCTTTCCGCCGAGCAGGGTTTTTTCGTGACCTCCGAAGCCCCTTATGGTTATGACCGCGTCCTTGTTATGGATGGAAAGAAAAAAAGATATACCCTCTCTCCCAACGGCGACGCGCGCATCGTAAAAATGATTTATGATATGTATGCCCATGAGAACCTTGGAATGACCAAAATCGCCAATTATCTCAACAGCATCGGCATAAAAGGCGCCAAAGAGACCCCCTGGAGCAAAAATACCATACGGAAGGTCTTAACCAACCAGACCTATTGCGGTAAAATCGTATGGAAAAGAAAACAGACCGTACCCATTGTACATAACGGCACTGTAGTAAAACACAGGCTTCTGTCAGACGCCCCTCTGATCTATGAAGGAAGGCATCCGGCTATTATTGAAGACGCCCTTTTTGACAAAGTGCGCTCCATGCTGGGACGCAAGCCCCATTATGCTGTAGGTATGTGTATCAACCCCCTTGCGGGGCTTCTGCAGTGCTCCTGCGGCTACTGCATGGTGTACCAGTCATACAGCAAAGCCCGCCCCCGCCTTATGTGCAGCAATTACTGCGGGAACGGCAGCGTTACCTTTGAATCCGTTTACAATATCGTGATCGATACCTTAAAAGGCTATATCCACGATTTTGACATCAAGATACAAAACAACGCAGACGGCCTTCTGGATGCCCACAAAGAACAGATCAGGATCCTTGAAAAGCGTCTGGAAGAGCTGGATGCCATAGAGCTTGCCCAATGGGAAAAGTTTTCCGATCCCAAGACGCCCATGCCTGAAGAAATATTTGAAAAATTAAACGAGAAAGTGAAAAAGGAACGTTCTGAAGTGAAAGAAGCTCTGGACAACGCATACCACAGAATGCCCGAAGCCATAGACTATAAAGAAAGGCGCATCACATTTTCTAACTGTCTGGATGCACTCTTAGATGCCAATGCTTCCGCTTCAGATAAGAACCTGCTCTTAAAACAGTGCTTCCAGAAGATTGTCTATTCCAGAAGTAGCGATATGACCCGCGAACGGAACGGAAAGCTGATAAACTGCGGCGCCATGGACCTTGCCTTTTACCTGAATATCTAGGAAAAATCCGGATACAGATGAAGCGTATCCATACCAGGTAGGATAATCCACAATCCCCGTTACAGGCAGCAGAAAGACTCTTTGAAAGGTTTCCACCGCTTCCTTGGTCCTCTCTCCGTAGATGCCGTCTGCAACAATTCTGGGAATGGCAGGATAGTTCTGGCTGATTCTGTTTAATTGTTCCTGAATCTGCATAACCTTTGCGCCCTGCGCCCCTACGGACAGATTGTAGCCGGGAAAAGAAGACGGTACACCTGAAACATATTCCGTTGAGTTGATGTACATATCATTTCCGTAATAATACCGTATAATTTCAATAGCCGAATATCCTTCCTCTGCCAGATATTTGGATCCCCACTGCTTCAATCCGTCGCAGGTTACCCTGACTCCGTCGCAATAAGAAGTAAAGATAGGCTGTCTCACTCCCGGCCTTGAGAGGAAATTATTAAATATGGAATCCACCAGGTAGGAAATATTTTCATAGATATTCCTTCCATATATCCATTTCTGGTCATATGCGGTGGAACTGGTAATGGTAAAATCCTTTCCCTGATTTCTGTACCACTCCGTGTAAACCCTGTTCAAGGTAAAGGACATAATGCATAAAATATTGGCATAAATTGCCGCCTCCGGCCATGTGGCATAAATTTCGCAGCTTGCCACATTCTTAATATAATCTTTATACTTCACATAATAGTTAGGCGCAGAACTGTCATTGGGATTTCCATCATGAACAATAATATATTCCGGAATTACAACACGGCTTAAAACAATTTCCCCGCTTTCATCCATCGGTTTAATTTCATCCTCCGGAATTTTGGGCGGATAATCATAACACAGGGTATGGGGTGCAATCGTCACATCATCGCTTACAAGATCCGGCTCTTCCACAGGATTCATGGATATATTCTGTATGGAAAGCTCATCTGCCAACAATTCACTGGCAACTACTTGTACCGGTTCATACCCCGGGGCAGATACCGATATATTATATTCCGCATAGGGTCTTAAGTCCTGAGGCTCTAAGCTCAATTCTACAGGCGGTGCCGGAAGCGTCAGCCGCTCCGTCTGTCCGCTTTCATTTGTAGTAATTTCCTCCAGAGTATTTTCGGGATCTGTTGTATAAGAAATCCGTACTGTAGCATTTTGTACCGGAATCAACCCGATCGCACTGGTTACCTCAATAATCAATTGTCCCCTTGCAGTGTTATCATTTTCAGGCATAAAAAACCTCTGCACTTTTTTATTACTATATGCAGAGGTTTTTTAATTTCACACCATTTTATGGGGAAATTACTCCAAATTCAGTTTTTTCTCAAGAAAATACTTGTTTGCAAAGTAAAGTCCTATAATCATCCCGATTGTAATGACAAGCCCGATAACAGCCATAAGGTTCATGGTAAATTGGGATGGAAGATTTTCCGATACCAGGGCAATCGGAATGGATATCATATTTACCACCAGGCTCTTTACCATATTAAAACCGATTAAAATGAATACCGCCACCAAAAACTTCCGTTTCTTACTAAGCTGACCGATTCCGACCGCCGCATACATTAACAGGAGCTCTGCTATAGGCCAAAAGACTGCTGCCAACATAGTACAGATAAAGAAAGGAGATAGTTCCATGAAATCTTCATCCCGAAACATCCAGCGCAACGCTTCAAAAAATTCCTTAAATGCATCCCAGAAGTCCGAAATTTGGATTTCCCCCGCATTGACAACCATGGCCAATATCATACCAATAATACTTGCGACTACAACTATCCAGATCAAAAACTGCCAGATTACCCCCACAATCAGTTTGGAAAAAATCAAATCTGTACTTTTAACAGGCAGCGTATTCATCAAATAGCCGTGGTCGGTAAATAAATTTTTGTAATATCTGTAAAAAAAGAAATATCTTACCACAAGTACCACGCCTATAATGCCGAATACAAGCATCATAAAATAAAACGCAATCATTGTTGCCGTAAAGCCTTCCATAACGTCATTCATTCTGGAATTCCCTCTCCAGATATCCATACTGAATATGATCATTCCTATGATCGCCAGTCCCACAACGACAATGCTGCAGACTGTTCCCACAGCCCATGTATCTTTCCACTCAGACTTGATTAGTTTCTTTAACATGCGAACACCTCCCTAAAATAAGAATCCACCGTTTTACCAAACTGTGCCCGGATATTATCCACGGTACTCTGTACCACCAGCTGCCCGTTCTTAATGAAAATCACATCGTCCAGAATATTTTCTATATCCGAGATCAAATGTGTACAGATCAGAAGAGACGCTTCGGGATTATAATTGGTCAAAATAGTGCGCAGAATATAATCCCTTGCTGCCGGATCCACGCCCGCAATGGGTTCATCCAAAATATAAAGCTGTGCGGAGCGGCTCATAACTAATATCAGCTGCACCTTTTCCTTTGTGCCCTTTGAAAGGGTTTTTAACCTGGCGTTGGAAGGGATTCCCAAAGCCTGCAACATGGCATAAGCCCTGTCCGCATGAAAATCTGCATAAAATTCGGCAAAAAAAGCAACCAGGCTTTTTACATCCTTCTGGGCTTCTAAATAAGTGCGCTCAGGCAGGTAAGATACAATGGATTTCGTGTAAGGCCCCGGTGCGCTTCCGTTAATCAAAACCTGTCCCTCCGTAGGCGTTAAAAGTCCGTTAATCAGCTTGATCAATGTGGTTTTCCCGCTGCCGTTAGGACCCAAAAGCCCTACAATGTGACCTTTCTCAATTCTTAAATTCATCTGATTTAACGCCGGAACTCCCATGTTATAACATTTTGTCAAATTTCGGCATTCCAGTAAAGAATGCCCTTCCCCGCTTTTCTCCATAGGCTCCATAATGAATCTGACCGGCGGTCTGTTCATCTGATATCCATAAGGCGGCAGCCCATTCATGGGTCCACCATTTACCGGCATTCCATTCATGGGTGTTCCGTTTATGGGCGCTCCGCTTACCGGCATTCCATTCATGGGCGTTCCGTTCATGGGCGCTCCGCTTACCGGCATTCCGTTCATGGGCGTTCCGTTCATGGGCGCTCCGCTTACCGGCATTCCGTTCATGGGTACTCCGTTCATGGGTGTTTCATTCATAGGCGTTTCGTAATTGTTCTGCTCACTCATTTTCGTCCCCTCCATCTACTTTCGCACCTGCCAGGGCAAGCGCTTCCTTTTTCTCATATCCAATCTCTTTCATTTTCGTAAAAAACTGTTCTATACAGACATCCGCCAGCTCTTTTTCCTTCCGGCTGATAATCCCCGGATTGTCTGCAACCGTTCTTCCGTTTGTCCTCATTGTAACAATTAACCCCATCTGTTCTAAATTGGCAAAAGCTCTCTGCATCGTATTGGGATTTACTCCTGCTTCCGCCGCAAAATCCCTGACGCTTGGCAGCCTTTCCCCTGGTTTATATTCTCCTGCAATGATCTTGCTTTGTAGAATCTCCACAAGCTGAATATAAATGGGCCGATCTCCATCCAGATTCCAAGCCATACAATACCTCCTCTCTGTTCCTTAACAATTTCCGGTTACAGGAACTGTCTTATTGTATTGTTGTATTACTTATTTAATACAATATATCAGATTGCGGAAAATGTCAATACTTAAATACACATTATTTTTTATTCAACATATTTTATTTTTAATGATAGAAAAGCCCGGCCATTCCTTATTAAGCTGACAGCATATCTATTCTTACCAATTACTTCTGCAATATTACCGACAGCACCAAAATTCTTTTCTCCATGGCCGGACTGTTTTTCGAATATCATGTTTATTTTTAAATATAGTAAATTTCTACGGCGCCGAAATTCACATTTCCTTTTAAATATAATTGTTTTCCGCTCTCCGTCCACTTGCTCTCTCCGCGTTCCTCCACACCGCCAAAGTTGCTGGTAATATTGTTTTCAACCTTCCAGGCTTTGGGAACATACAATTTCATGGCTCCAAAGGAAACATCCACACAAAGCTCCGCGGAAGCATTCTGGATGATCGCATTGTCAAAGTATACCACCAGTGCTCCAAAGGAAGCGCTCAAATCCCCACTCACAAAATTATCGCTTTCTACATATTTTACTGCCGAGCCAAATTTCAGGCTGACTTCAATACGGTCGCAGTCCTGACTGTCCACAACCTGCTCATACTGCCCTATCCCTCTATGGCTTTCTCTTCTCTCCCGCCTTATCTTTCTGATTTTATCTCCTAAAAGGAGATTCACTCCCACGGACAAAAGCAGCGCCACAAGCAATATCTGCAAAGGATTCACAGGCAAAATTCCCATTTCCTGTGAAAACATAATAATAAAAAAGGCTGCCGAAAAGCAAATGCCTTCCACATGAAAGGAAACTACACTTTTAATCAGAATCGCAGCCAAAACAATGCCAATCAGCAGCCGGAACACTCCGATTCCCGGATCAAGTCCAAAGCTGTGCAGAAGCACCATCCCCGCTGCCATTATCAATACAAGTCCCCAGAAAATATTATTTTTTTTCATACTTATCCTCTCCTTTTCTCTGCCATATAATCTCTTAGCATTTTATAATACTGTCTTGACACATAAACCTGTTTGTGGGAATCCCTGAATTCCACCATACTGGAAGCCGTAATATTCCTGGTTATGGAAAAAATGTGATTGCAGTTTGCAATGGTTGATTTGGATATTCTCATAAAATATCCCGGAAGCATTTCCTCAAGCTCATAAAGCTTATAATCCGTCTCCAGCATCTTGTCGCAGGTATGGGCGAAAATAACTTTGTTTTCCGTTTCAAAAAACAAGATATCCGAAAGGGGAAGAAAAAATTCTCTTTCCTTCTGCCTCACATTCAACATAGTCGGCGTTTCATGCTCTCCCAAAATCCGCTCTTTTAAGAAAACCACTTCTTCATTCCAGACAGGCGCCCGTATGATCACTTCCTGCTCTTTCAGATTTTCATCAATCTCAATTTTGATTTTCACTTTCTTCCCTCCATGGGGCAATCATATCAGCCACAGTCAAAAAAGTAAATGGGCTTTGACTAAGTGGTAATCAGTTAAAATCCAAGTGGTAAGCTTTTAAAAACAAAAAGGAGAAAGAAAAACCGAAGCATCCGGCTTTTCTTTCTCCTTTTATAATTGTTAAGACCAGCAAATCCTCCTTATTCAATCACTTTAATCCATCCTTCAGGCGCTTCCATGCGTCCCATCTGGATTCCTGTCAATGTATCATACAGCTTTCTGGTAACAGGACCCATCTCCTCCATTCCGCTTGGGAAACAGATTTCCTTTCCGTGGTCGTTGATCTTTCCAACAGGAGATATAACCGCAGCAGTTCCGCAAAGTCCGCATTCCGCCATATCCTTCACTTCATCAAAGTATACTTCTCTCTGTTCAACTTCCATTCCCAGAATATGCTCCGCAACATACATTAAGGAACGGCGTGTGATAGAAGGAAGAATGCTGTCAGACTTAGGCGTCACAACTTTTCCGTCCTTTGTTACAAAAATGAAGTTTGCACCGCCGGTTTCCTCTACCTTTGTACGGGTAGCGGCATCCAGATACATATTTTCGTCAAAGCCCTGTCTGTGGGCATCCATAATTGCATAGAGACTCATAGCGTAATTTAATCCTGCTTTAATATGTCCCGTTCCGTGAGGCGCAGCTCTGTCATAATCACAAACCCTGATTGTAATGGGCTTTGCACCGCCTTTAAAGTAAGGACCTACCGGCGTGGTAAAAATACGGAACTGATATTCGTCGGCCGGCTTTACACCGATAACCGGATTGCTTCCGAACATATAAGGACGGATATACAAAGTAGCTCCTGAACCGTAAGGAGGCACATAAGTTTCATTTGCCTTTACAACATCTACAACAGCCTGTACAAATCTATCCTCGGGAAACACGGGCATTTCCAGCCTCACACAGCTGTCCTTCATACGTGAGGCATTTAAGTCCGGGCGGAAACATACAATCTTCCCATCTTCCGTCGTATATGCCTTTAAGCCTTCGAAGCAGGTCTGGGCATACTGCAAAACACCGGCACATTCACTGATCACCACATTAGCATCAGAAGTTAATGTACCTTCATCCCATGCCCCATCCTTAAAATTAGATACGAATCGTTTGTCCGTCTGGATGTATGAAAATCCCAGATCTGACCAGTCAATGTCTTTCTTTTCCATGTTTTTTCTTCCTTTCTTTCCTCCGCCCTTAGGGCTTTTCATGCATCTTGTCATGCAATTTTTTTCATTATCATTCTTTTATGTGGAAATGTCAAGATTTTGCTATATCTGACATGGCATCCATTACCTGTAGTTATACCTTTCTCTCATAGGTTACATAGTTGTAGCAAATATCAAAATAAGTCTGTTCCTCAGACTCCTTTGTTATCTGCCATTCTTTGTCCTCATCCAGATTGGGAAAATAGGTGTCCGCCTCATAAATTCCGTCGATTTTGGTAATCACAGCCTTACTGCAATAGGGCAGAAGCTGGCGGTAAATGCTTTCCCCACCTACCACGTATATCTGTTTGTCCCCATAGCGCTTTAACTCTTCCCTTAATTCCTCTATGGAATGCACTACAACTGCTCCTTTAACCTGATAGTCCCTCGTTTTTGTCATAACAATATTGACCCGGTTTGCCAAGGGCTGTCCCTGGGGAAAGCTTTCTAAAGTTTTCCGCCCCATCACAATGACATTGTCCGTTGTCAGACGCCTGAAATTCTTCATGTCATTGGGAATCCGTACAAGCAGCTTATTCTGATATCCAATGGCCCAGTTTTTGTCCACCGATACAATTAAATTCATGAAAAACTCTCCTTCAAAAAAATCTGTTTGCTTCCTATTCTTGTTCACATGCCTTCTTTGCATTCAATTTATTCAAAAAAGGCTTTCTCTTATATGTATCCTTTTAAATTGCCACCGGAATGTTTTTAACCTGAGGACCGGTAACATAATTGACAGCCTTCACATCGTCCCTTGAAAATTCATAAAAATCCCGAATCTGTGGATTCAGCCAGAATTCCGGCGCAGGCTGGGGTTCTCTTTCAATCAACTCTTTAATAATCGGGATATGACGGTCATAAATATGAGCGTCCGCTATGACATGTACCAATTCTCCCACATTCATATCACATACCCGCGCAAGCATATGCATAAGCACTGCATATTGGGCCACATTCCAGTTATTTGCCGTCAGCACATCCTGGGAGCGTTGGTTTAATATCCCGTTTAAGGTCAACTTATCCTCTCCCTTATTTTGCGTAACATTAAAAGTCATGCTGTAAGCGCAGGGATACAGATTCATTTCATGTAAGTCCTGATGCACATAAATATTGGTCATGATCCTCCGGCTGTAGGGATTGTTTTTCAAATCATAAATAACCCTGTCTACCTGGTCCATCATCCCTTCCTTGTATTGGTGTTTAACGCCCAGCTGATACCCGTATGCCTTTCCGATAGAGCCGTTCTCATCCGCCCATTCATCCCAGATATGGCTGTGCAGATCATGAATATTATTGGACTTTCTCTGCCAAATCCAAAGCATTTCATCCGTAGCGCTCTTTAAGGGGGTAGGCCTCAAGGTCAAAAGAGGAAATTCCCCGGATAAATCATAACGGTTTACAACGCCGAATTTTTTGATGGTATAGGCAGGCGTTCCATCTTCCCAGTGAGGTCTTACCTTCTCTCCCTCAGTGCTGGTGCCGTTTTCCAGAATATCCCTGCACATATTGATAAACACTGTGTCCGCATAGCTCATATGGTTGTAAAATTCCTTTCCCTGATAGTCCGTCTTAATCTTTAATAAAAATTACTAATTTTGCTTACTTCGATATTTACTCTTTTCTAAGTTTGCTTTCTCTTATTTTAATTTCTTTTATTTCGTTTTCTCCATTCCTTGTCCCTGCTTCATGCCCTTTGGCTTCTATCTGTCCCACTTATCGCATAAGGAATTAATCTGGTCGGCAAACTTGGCAAGATCCTTATTGGTACCGCCCTCATTATGCTGGATAACCGCAAGCAGCCTCTGCCCTGCTGCCAGCAATCTTCTGAATACCTCGGAAGCCCCTTTGGTTTTCTTCTTTTCCACACGTACAGGAACCGCCGCATATTCCACTTCATTACTTGCCAGATTGAATCTGGTGCCGCTGTAGGGCGCATATGCATGATATCCATACTCATTATTGAGACAGTCCTTAAAGGCTTCACAGACCGATTCTTCCCCGTGTACAACAAAGACCCTTTCCGGTTTTTTCTCAAAGCCGGAAAGCCAGTCAATCAAGCCGTTTTTATCCGCATGTCCCGACAGGCCGATAAGTTTTTTGATGGACGCCCGAATCTCAATGGGTTCTCCGAAAAGCTTTACATCCGAAGCGCCTTCCACAATATGCCTTCCCAATGTCCCTGCTGCCTGATATCCCACAAACAGGATCGTACATTCAGGTCTCCACAGGTTGTGTTTTAAATGATGCCTGATACGGCCGGCCTCGCACATACCCGAAGCGGAAATGATGACCTTTGGTTCCTCGTCAAAGTTAATTGCCTTGGATTCCTCGCTTGTGATGGATAAATGAAGTCCTGGAAACCCGATGATATTAACGCCTTTTCTCACAAGCTCCATGGCTTCCTCATCAAAGCAGTTGTAAACATTTTTCTGGAAGATCCCCGTTGCCTCCACTGCCAGCGGACTGTCCACATACACAGGGAAATCCTCATGTCCCTTTACCAGACGGTCATTTTTGATCTGGCGCAGGAAATAAAGCAGTTCCTGGGTCCTTCCAACAGCAAAAGAAGGAATGACCACATTTCCGCCCTTATCAAAGGTCTCCTGCAAAATAGCCGTCAGATCCGCCACATAATCGGGCCGCTCCTTTGTATGTAACCTGTCGCCATAGGTAGATTCCACCACCACATAATCCGCATCCGGCGTCTTCTGGGGATCCTTGATAAGCGGCTGATTTATATTTCCGATATCTCCGGAGAAAACAATTTTCTTTTCCACACCGTTTTCATGCATCCATACCTCAATGCTGGATGAACCTAAAAGATGCCCAATATCCGTAAAACGGATTTTTATGCCCTCACATAGATTGACGATCGTATTATAGTGGCAGGGAACGATCTGCTTAATGGTACCGTCGGCGTCCTCCATGGTATATACAGGCTCCACCGCCTGTACCTCCGCACTTCTTTTTGCCTTTCTGTTTTTCCACTCCGCTTCCTGCATCTGAATATGCGCACAGTCACGAAGCATGATGCTGCACAGATCTGCCGTGGCGTCGGTCATGAAGATCTGACCTCTGAATCCCCTTGCATACAGCTTAGGGAGCATACCGGAATGATCCACATGGGCATGTGTCAACAGTACATAATCAACAAATGCCGGCTCCACAGGAAGTTCCGCATTTTCAAAGACGTTTGCCCCCTGTTCCATTCCGTAATCCACCAGAATCGTCTTGCCACAGACCTGCAGACAATGGCAGCTGCCCGTTACCTCATGCGCCGCTCCTATAAATGTTAATTTCATAGTCCCTCTCCCATCCCAAATTTTCCAACAGTTCTTTTGTTTTCCGTTCTTGCCAGATGCCGAAAAAATCGCCCGGCTTTCTGCTTTTCATTCTACCACAAATTCCCGTCTATAGGAACATTCGTTTTTTCGTCAGCGCCCTTTCTTTTGCCGTCATCCCCGGTGCGCTACATCAAACAGAATGTAGCAATGACCGCCGGGATTATGATCACGGCAAAACCGATCAATATCTTCCACCACATTGATTTTTCCCATTCTATCTGCACCGCCGCCACGGCGTCATCCGGCTTCTGCCGGTCATAATACACGATAAGCCTGTCGCTTATCTTTAATTTGTGTACCTGCTTTCGGTTACCGGTCTTGAAGCTTTTTTCATGCATGCTTTTTCCGTCATAGTAAGAATACGTGATAACGTACGGCTCATATGACTGCCTTTCTGGATGATAATCCCGTTCTATTCTGATATCCACAATCGTTCCGCTCGTTTCTGCCGACTCCCCAAATCTTTGTCGAATCCTCCGGTTATTTGTACTCACAAACCACATAAGCAGGACCATGATCACAACCCCTGTCCCGATAATGCCGACCAGTATCACTATTTCTTCCGTTTCCACACCTTGCTCCTATCTGCACGCATTAACGTGCATCCAAAATCCATCGTTTCCCTCATCATTTTCCGGCCTTTTGGTTCGGCACGCCGTTCAGTTCCCCGCTCCATACGCTCCTTACCGGATGATATAATAATCATAACATCCGGCACAATATCCCGCAATACAAATCTCTTATCCGGCAATGAACCGGCGATAGCTTATCCGGCAATAGCATTTATGCATCCTGTGTATCTGGCCTGTCAGCTGCGGTTAAAGGATTCCATTCCGTGCCGGAAAATAATGAGGCATGAAATGTAACACAAAATGCAGCACAAAAAAAAGCCTTGAAAACTCAAGACTTTTGAAATAGCGAGAGGGGGATTTGAACCCTCGACACTACGGGTATGAACCGTATGCTCTAGCCAACTGAGCTATCTCGCCATATAAATGGGACCTATAGGGCTCGAACCTATGACCCTCTGCTTGTAAGGCAGATGCTCTCCCAGCTGAGCTAAGATCCCATTTTGGTAAGGCCGCTTTCGCAACCCGCTTTGCTAGTATATAATGATTCGGGTGGACTTGTCAAGTTTTTTCTCTCAAAATCTTTCAAAAATCTTTTAAAAAATTCTGTTAGGAACTTCTCTCTTAAGGTATAATAAGTAATGGCAGAACCAAACGCCCCTGCAGCCGCTCAATATACATGCCAGCTGCACAAAGTCAGTTTTTTCGACAGTTTTAACCTGACTTAGCTTGCACTTTTAAAGCGTTGCCCGGGGAAATAACGCAGAAAGACGAGGAATTTCAAATCATGAGAATCGGAATGGGATATGATGTTCATAAATTAGCAGAAAACAGGGATTTAATCATTGGCGGCGTAACCATCCCCTATGAAAAAGGTCTCTTAGGCCACTCAGATGCAGACGTGCTTCTCCACGCCATTATGGATGCTCTTTTAGGCGCTGCGGCTTTAGGCGACATCGGAAAGCATTTTCCCGATACTGACCCCCAATATAAAGGCATTTCCAGTATAAAGCTCCTTCAAAAAGCAGGCTGCCTTTTAGAAGAACATTGCTTTCTTATTGAAAATATTGATGCCACCATTATAGCCCAGGCTCCCAAAATGCGCCCCTATATTGACAATATGCGTGAAAATATCGCAAATGCCCTGGGAATCGAAATCGGGCAGGTCAATATAAAAGCAACTACCGAGGAAGGGCTGGGCTTTACCGGACAAGGAGAAGGCATTTCCTCACAGGCAATCTGTATGTTGGCCACCCCCTCCAGCCTGATGGATATGCAGGTTGACATAACACAAAATACTGTTTCAGGACAATGCGGCTCCTGCCAGGGATGTCCCAAACAAAATTCATAACAAAGGCAGGCTGCACTTATGGAACTTTTTACAGATATCATAAATAACGGCTTCGATGCTTACCGGATAGAATGTTTACAGGGCAAAAACGTACTTGCCACCCGCCCGCTCTGGGAAGAAGTGTTTTCTGAAGACAGTAAGGCTTTTACGGACTATTATTTTGCCAATAAGGCTCTCTCCAACACTACATTCATCTGTCGGCATTTATCCACGGAACAAATCGTTTCCATGGTACATCTTACCCCTTATGAAATGACCATTCAAAAAACAGGTGTTCCCACCTTTTATATTGTTGGGGTTGCCACAAAAAAATCCCACCGCCATAGGGGACTTATGTCAACCTTACTGAATAAATCCTTCGAATATGCGGCCCGCCTTTTGTGCCCTTTCGTCTTTTTAATGCCTGCAAATCCCGCTATTTATGAACCTTTCGGCTTTTCTTATATTTATGCAAGACCTCAATATAGCGTTCCCGAAATCATAAAGCGCAGAGAGATTTACATAAATCATCTCTCTGCTACCGGCATTCAAGTACAATATCTTGAAAAGGAGACTTTCCCAAAAATACTGTCTGCTTTATCGGATTTTGCTGCAGAAACTTTGTTTGCACAATATGATTATTATCTGACACGGTCTCCTTCCTACTATAACATCCTGCTCTCGGAACTGTATGCCCAAAATGGCGGCATCTATACCTTTTCCTTGCATAACCGTCTGGAAGGTTACTTTTTATACACGGAAGAAGAAAGCCGTCCTTTTATTCAGGAACTGCTTTTTTCCCATAAGCTTCACTCCTATCTAGATTCTCCAAATTATGTAAACTCTCCTGACAATGGACTTTTCGCTGCATCTATGGATTCTTTATTTGATAATTCGAATGCCGTCCCATATGTTATGTCAACTTTATTTCCTGCGCCACTTTCCGAGTGTAAGCCAATTATCATGGCAAAAAATCTGCTTTCCGGCCAGGAATCCACTTCCATTCCTAACTATTCTCACGCAACCTCTTCCAACATTACAGATTATGTAAACTTCTTATCCACCCATAAGGGTTTTATCAATGAAATTGTTTGACTCTTTTCATTTTCCTGGTTTTTCATTCTATGTTAATGCTTTTCACGCTAAAACTTATTCAATTCCAAATCATCGTCTTCCGTATTCTCAATGCTCTTTATTACCACATCATAGCTTACCCTATCATTGACCGTCACGGTAACCCGTTCTCCTACCTTATGACCTAACAATGCCTTCCCCATGGGAGATTCATTGCTGATAAGCCCCTTTAAGGAATTTCCTCTTACTGTAGTCACGATGCGGTAAACCTCTTCCAAATGATCGTCGGGAAACTCTACGGTTACCGTATTATTGATTCCTACTTCGTCCTCTGCGGACTCATCAGAAACCACTACCGCCGTTTTTATCATTCTCTCAAGAAAACGGATACGGCTTTCATTTTTGTTTTTTTCTTTTTTCGCGGCATGATATTCAAAGTTTTCGCTTAAATCCCCATGGGCGCGCGCTTCCTTCACATGCTCCAAAAGCTCCTTCCGCACCGTTACTTTGCGGTATTCAATTTCTTCCTTCATTTTATCAATGTCTTTTTGGGTTAATTCATTATGCACAAAAGCACACTCCCTTACTGCTTTCCGGATTTAATTTTCTGGATTGCGTTTCTTTGAATCACACATTCACAATGCTCCTTGATAAAATGAATATGCTCTTCCTTCTCAGAAACAAAATGTCCATACTCATAAGCGGTCAAATAAACGCCTGCAAGCGTTTCAACGGACACTTGATGTCTTTCCACAACCAGGTAATAGGTTTCGTGATCCCAATCCTTATAAAGACTGCTGCCTACATCTCCCGGCATCTCCACAACTTCGGCATAGCGCATTACATCCGCTACGCTGTCAAAGGCAAAAATCTTTCGTTCTAAATTACTGGATGTCTGCACGGAACCGGGAACATTCTTTTCCCTTTCTTTTCCCTGAAAGAGTTCCCTTGCGCCTTCCACCTTTGGCTCTACAGAATTGCCCTGGGCCATATTCTTTTCCACTTCTTTATGTACATTCTCCATAAATCTGCCAAAAAATTCCGCCTGCTCCCTGGGAGTGCTCTGTTCTATCTTCTCCATAACATCATCGGGAATTTCAATTCCCGCTCCCTTTTTCAAGCTTTGTAAAATCGTCTTTAAATCAATCTGCGGCTTTTCTGTCAGAAAAATCGCAATGCCCTTATCGGGAATCGGCGCAATCTGAAGAGAGGTCAGAGGACCTTCCGGTCTGTAATCCACTTCCTGTTCCGCCTGCTTTACAATTTCATGCAGAAATTCCATAGCGTTCTCTGATCTTGAAAAAAAGTCTTCAATTGATATATCATATTGATCCATGTCCGCTTCGCTGATCAGGCACTTGATCATATGATCGTTTACTCTAATAAATTCCATACTCAATCACATCCGCTCCGGTGCTGCAAATCCCAAAACATCAATACATGTTTCCAGAATTTCCTTTGTCAGTTTCAATAACGCTATATATCCTGCCTGCTTTTCCTCATCCTCTTCCTGCAGAATTTTGGTCTCATGGTAAAAATGATTGAAAGCATTGGCAAGATCATAAATATAGGCACACACTTTATGAGGCGCCATTTCTTCCCACGCAGTCTGCATCATGGAAATAAAGCCTGCAAGGGACATCATCAGTTCTTTTTCCGCCTCTCCTTCCGGCTCTCTGATACCCGTATCCTGTTTTTCTTTTTCCAATGCGTCATATTTGTTTAAAATAGATTTAATACGCACAATGGTATAAAGAATATAAGGTCCTGTATCTCCTTCAAAGGAAGTAAAACGCTCTACATCAAAAATATAATCCTTGCTTGCCTGATTGCTTAAGTCGCCGTATTTTACTGCGGCAAGGGCAACCATCGCAGCAATCCCTTTTGCCTCTTCCTTTGATTCCTCAGGTATTTCATGATTGGTAATCATTTTGGTGTACATCTGTTCATTAATATCGCTTAACAGATTCTCCAGCCTCATGACACCGCCCTGACGGGTTTTAAAAGGTTTGCCATCCTTCCCATTCATAGTACCAAATCCTACGAATGTAAGTAAAGTGTCATGTTTTACCAGCTTTGTTTTTCTTGCACATCTAAACACCTGGGTAAAGTAAAGTTCCTGCCTTTTATCCACTACATAGATAATCTGGTCGGGATTGATCTTTTCCATTCTTTCCCTTATGGTGGCGAGGTCTGTCGTATTGTAAAGAGAAGCTCCATCGCTTTTTAAGATCATACAGGGCGGAATCTCCTTGGTATCGGTTTCTTCCTTCACATCCACAACCAAAGCGCCCTCGGATTCATGGGCATAGCCTTCCCTTTTCATATATTCGACCATATCGGGAATCAAATCGTGAACGTCGGATTCTCCCTTCCAAAGATCAAATTCCACATTTAAATTTTCATAATTCTTTTTCAGATCGGACACGGAAACAGCAATAATATGGTTCCACAAAGCCCTGTATCCTTTCACGCCGCTTTGCAGCTTAAAGGTAGCCTCCATGGCTTTTTCCTTATAAGCCTCATCCTCTTTAGACCTAGCGCTGGCTGTGGGATATATTTCCTCCAGCTCGGATATTGTAAAGGGCGCTTCCTTTGGGTATTCGCCCGTAAAACTCTCATCAAAAAAGGGAAGCTCCGGTTTTCTTTCCTTTAACTCCGTAATGATCAATCCCATCTGCAGACCCCAGTCCCCCAGATGAATGTCTCCGATTACCTCATGCCCGTTATAGCGGGCAATCCTTTTAATGCTTTCCCCGATAACCGCCGAACGAAGATGCCCTACATGAAGAGGCTTTGCCACATTGGGTCCGCCGTAATCAATAACAATTTTTAAGGGCTTCTCCGGCTTAGGAAGACCGAATTTATCTTCTTTTTCCATTCCCTTGAGATAATTCCCCAAAAACTTTCCATTTAATCTCAAATTTAAAAATCCGGGATTTACCGCTTCAACGCTGGAAAAAACTTCGCTTCCTTCACATTTTTCCGCCACATCCTTTGCAATCATAATGGGCGCTTTATGATAGGTCTTGGCTCCCGCCATGGCGCCGTTACACTGATATTCACAAAGGTCCGGTCTGTTAGATACGGTTACCTTTCCCAATTCCCTGTCATATCCTGCGGCTTCAAAAGCCCCCATCATTTCCTCTGAAATCAAATCCAGTAATTTTTTCATGTTACACCTCGTTTTGGCTGAAAATACAGCCGCAATAATTTTGTCTGTACAAATCATATTCCTTAGAAAGCTCTATGGAACGCTTATATCCGTTTTTCTTTTTAAAGTCGGAGGGCAGAAACATCACTCCTGCCGCCTTCCCCACAGCCCGGCCAATTGCATTTAACCGTTCCGCATCCTTTAAGGGACTGATGGTAAGGGTTGTGGTAAAATAGTCATACCCGCCCTTTGCTGCTAAAAGCGCCGCCTCCTTTAGGCGGATGCCAAAGCAGATACTGCACCGCTCTCCCCCTTCCGGGTCGGTTTCATGGCCTTTGACAGCTTCTAAAAACAGCTCCGGCTCATACTTACCTTCTTCAAAAGCAATGAGATATTGACATTTGCCGGATGCGTTAAAAGCCTCTACCAACCGCTTCTGTTCCGCCACACGCTTCCTGTATTCTTCCGACTCCGTAATATTCGGATTGTAGTAAAATACCGTGATGGCAAAGCTTTGACTTAAATATTCCAGCACATAACTGCTGCAGGGAGCGCAGCAGCAATGCAGAAAAAGACGTTTTCCCTTATTTTCCGGTACGTTTAAAATCTGCTCCAATTGCAGCTGGTAGTTCTGTTTCATAATCTATGCAATCTCCCCGCAAAATGATTCCACATAATTCTCCGCAGGAATCGGCTTGGAATAGTAATAGCCCTGTACATAGCGACAGCCCAGCTTGCGCAGCATTTCAACCTGCTCCTTTGTTTCCACGCCTTCACAAATCACTCTGATGCCCAGACCTTCCGCCATTTCAATAATCATACGCAGAATCCACTTGGAAGATTCCGAAGTAATGGATTCGCTGAAAAATTCCTTATCGATCTTCAATACATCAAAGGGGAAATCCTTTAACATATTCAGGGAAGAATAGCCGGAACCGAAATCATCCATGGAAAGCTGTACTTCCACTTCCTTTAATTCGTTTAAAATAGAAATCATTTTCTCCCGTTCCGTAAAAAATACAGTTTCCGTAATCTCCAATTCAATGTATCCTTTCGGAATCTGATAACGGCTTAACATTTCCGTAATTCTGTTAATATACAGCGGATCATTTAAAAGCATTCTGGACTGGTTTACGGAAATCGGATAGGCGGGTCCCCCCTTATCGATCTGCTCCCTGATCATTTTGCATGCAGATTCCAGCATATACAGATCCAACTGCTCAATAAATCCGTTTTTCTCGAATACGGGGACAAAATCAGAAGGATAGATCATATTTCCATCCTCTTTCATCCACCTTACTAACGCTTCTCCGCCGTAAAGCTTGTCCTCCATAATATCCCACTTAGGCTGGATATACATTTTAAATTCCCTGTTAAAGAGCGCTGTCTCCATTTCCGATTCAATCCGGTCCGCCTTGCGCATGTCGTTGGCCAAAAGGTCAGAATATGCGGCTACGCACTCCTTCTCTTCCCCGATCAATGTTTTTCTCGCCATATTCGCTTTATCAATCATCAGAGAAATATCATGTTCATTGTTTTTAATCTGGTAGACGCCTCGCTTTAACTTAATGGGGTATCTGATACCGATATCCAAAGCTCTGGTATTTACCTTATCTGTAAAAGTAAAAAATCTTTCCTCTAAATCCTGGGTATTTCTGGCAAGCAGCGCAAACTGGTCGGCATCCATACGGACGCAAAGCTCTTTGCTGTAAAATACCTCCCGTGCCTCTTCAATCACAATCTTTAACAGCTGATCCGCCCTTATATGGCCATAGGCCTCGTTGATATACCGAAAATTGGAAATATCAAACCGGTGAATCATAAACGGGATACCTGGATATCTTTCTAACATATCCGCTGTAAATTCCTTAAAAAAATTCAGGTTCTTTCCCCCTGTAATATTATCCTCAAAAGCGAGCTGGGTAATCAGCTGGCTGGCAGAGGAATTGTGTTTGAATACGATAACCGTAAAAATGATTACGGAAAGCATCATGATCCCACAGGATGCAACACTTCCGATAATAATGGTATTCTCCACTCCCGTGTATACATTTTCCGTATACAGAGAAAGGATCCTCAGCCCCGGAAATACTTCAGGAGAAGAAAAGGAATAGAAATACCTGACGCCATCCTTATTTTTACATTGAACCGTTCCACTGCTTAAACCGTCGTCAGAAATCATTTCGGACAATTCGGAAATTTTCTCTTTATCAATTTTCCAAAACTTTCCCATATAATCGTATATGGTATCATATTTTTCATCCTGAGTCTGTAGATTGGTCAGATTGCAATCCAGAATCACACCTTTTTCATCCGTTAAAATCAGGTCTCCCGACTTTCTCAAATAAGAAAATGCATCTCCGTCCAATATACCTCCACACTCTTTCAGAGCCACCACAAATCCGTTTCGCTCCTCTCCGTTCATTACCGGAACTAAAAACAGCAGAAGATAGTCATGGCTGTCCTTCCAGAATTCATTGGTCAGATAAATCTGGTTTTCCTTGATTTCATACAAAGGCTCCCTGACCATATCCGAAGCGTCTCTATACCATTCGTTATCAAAATATATGGTATGGTCTTCTTTAATGTAGGTAATGGCCTGAAAATCATCAATGGATTTGTATTTGTTTAAAATCCGGTAAATCTGGGACTCTGTCAAGGCTCCTCTTCCGCTTTCGCCTAATTCCGCCGCCACCGCGTCCACAACGCTTTCCGTATCTGCAATATCATCTGTCAGGATTTCTCCGGCAATATCCAGCTGTACCACCAGCTGTTCATTGATTTCCTTTTCCAGGCTCTTCCTTATATCATAAATATGAAACACGCACACCATAAGACAAACGATAAACGCCATCGCGCCTATCATGACTATGGGCTTTATAAAATTATTTTTACCTTTTCCCTTTGGCATGTAACCGCCCCCACTGATATATTTTTACTTTCCCAGATTGTATCTACAATGGTATATTATCCCTTATAAATCTTAAATGGCAGCTATATCCACAAGATTTAATTTTTCTTTTTTCCCGTTTTCCAGGCTGGTAAGAAGCGCGCTTGCCGTATCCAGACTTGTCAGGCAGTTGACCCCTGTTTCAATTGCCGTCCTTCTGATCAAGAAACCGTCTCTGGATTTATCCCTTCCCTGGGTAGGCGTATCGATTACCAGATCAATTTTATGCCCTAATAAAAGATCCATGACCGTAGGAGATTCCTGCTGGATTTTGTTGACCTTTCTGGCAGCCACGCCGGATTCCTTTAAGGCATTTGCCGTAGAACGTGTGGCATAAATCGTGTAACCCAGCTTTTCAAACCGCCGTCCGATGTCGATAGCTTCCCCTTTATCGGCATCCTTAACGGTAATGATAATCTGCTTATGTCTGGGCAAATCGATTCCTGCGCCCAAGAAAGCCTTATACAAAGCCTCATCAAAGGTCTTGGCAATTCCCAGACATTCCCCCGTAGATTTCATTTCCGGTCCTAAGCTGATTTCCGCTCCCCTGATTTTCTCAAAGGAGAATACCGGCATCTTGATAGCGAAATAATCTGCGTCCGGCTGAAGTCCCGGCTCATAACCCAGATCACGGATTTTTTTGCCAATGATGACTTCCGTAGCCAGATCCACGATAGGAATACCCGTTACCTTGCTGATATAAGGAACGGTTCTGGAGGAACGGGGATTTACTTCAATGACATAAACCTCGTCTTCCACCGCAATAAACTGAATATTGATCAGCCCTACCACATGAAGGGCTTTTGCAAGCCTTCTGGAATATTCCCCTATGGTCTCCCGCACCTTTTCACTGATAGTAGGCGCCGGATAAACGGAAATACTGTCGCCGGAATGAACGCCGGTTCTCTCAATATGCTCCATAATACCCGGAATGAGAATATCCGTCCCGTCGCACACGGCGTCCACTTCCAGTTCTTTTCCCATAAGGTATTTGTCTACCAAAATAGGATGTTCCTGTGCATACTGGTTGATAACCGCCATGAATTCTTCAATTTCTTCGTCATTTAAAGCAATCTGCATGCCCTGTCCGCCAAGTACATAAGAAGGACGCACGAGCACCGGATAGCCCAGTTTGTTTGCAACTGCCTTGGCTTCCTCTGCCGTATAGACAGTTCCTCCTGCTGCCCTGGGAATCTCCGTTTCCTCTAAAATCTTATCAAATAACTCCCTGTCTTCTGCGGCATCCACATCCTCCGCCTTTGTACCGAGAATCGGCACGCCCATCTTCATCAGGCTTTCCGTTAACTTGATGGCAGTCTGTCCGCCAAACTGCACCACAGCTCCGTCAGGCTTTTCAAACCGTACGATATTTTCCACGTCTTCAGGAGTCAGCGGCTCAAAATAAAGCTTATCCGCTATATCAAAGTCCGTACTTACCGTCTCCGGATTGTTGTTGACAATGATCGTCTCGTAGCCCGCATTGGCAAAGGCCCATGTGGCGTGAACGGAACAGTAATCAAACTCCACGCCCTGTCCGATACGGATAGGCCCGGAGCCTAAAACCAAAACCTTTTTCTCAGGGCGGGTCTCCTCCGCTTCGTTTTCACTTCCGAATACAGAATAGTAATAAGGGGTTGCCGCCGCAAACTCCGCCGCACAGGTATCTACCATTTTAAAACCTGCAACGATGCCGTTGTCATAACGCATCTGCTTGATTTTTGCCTCATCCTTTCCCGTCAGCCGGCTGATAACATTGTCGGGAAACTCAATTCTCTTTGCCTCTTTTAACAATTCTGCCGTAAGAGGCCCGTCGGAAAGCTTCTGCTCCATTTCCACAAGAATGGCAATTTTATCAATGAACCAGATATCCACCTTGGTAATGTCATGAATCGTATCATAATCAATGCCCTTCCGGATTGCCTCTGCAATGACAAAAATCCTCTGGTCATCCACAATGGTTAAGCGTTCTGACAATTCCTCCTCCGAAAGCTCGGAAAAATCATAGCTTAATAAAGAATCCACATGCTGCTCCAGAGAACGCAGCGCCTTCATTAAAGCGCCTTCAAAGCTGTTGCAAATGCTCATGACCTCTCCTGTCGCTTTCATCTGGGTGGTCAGGGTTCTCTTTGCCGTAATAAATTTATCAAAAGGAAGTCTTGGCATCTTTACTACACAATAATCCAGTGCAGGCTCAAAGCTGGCATAGGTCTTTCCGGTTATGGCGTTTTTGATTTCATCCAGAGTATAGCCTAAAGCAATCTTTGCAGCTACTTTGGCAATGGGGTATCCCGTGGCCTTGGACGCCAGCGCCGATGAACGGCTTACACGGGGATTTACCTCGATAACACAATATTCAAAACTGGTAGGATGCAGAGCAAATTGTACGTTACATCCTCCGGTAATCTGCAGCTCGTCAATGATATTAAGGGCTGCGGTACGAAGCATCTGATATTCCTTGTCCCCTAAAGTCTGGGAAGGAGCCACTACAATACTGTCTCCGGTGTGGACGCCTACCGGATCAATATTTTCCATATTACATACGGTAATGCAGTTGCCTGCACTGTCCCGCATTACTTCATATTCGATTTCCTTCCAGCCTGCGATACAGCGCTCTACTAACACCTGTCCCACACGGGATAAACGCAGACCGTTTTCCAGAATTTCCTCCAGTTCCACCTGGTTGTGAGCAATACCGCCGCCGGATCCTCCCAAAGTATAAGCGGGACGAAGCACCACAGGATAACCGATGGTATTGGTAAAGGCAACGCCGTCCTCTACATTTTCTACCACAAGGGAAGCCGCACAGGGCTCGCCGATTTTTTCCATGGTGTCCTTAAATTCCTGACGGTCCTCAGCCTTTTTGATGGTTGCCGCAGTCGTTCCCAAAAGAGTTACATTATGGGCTTTTAAAAAGCCGCTTTCCTCCAGTTCCATGCCCAGATTCAAGCCTGCCTGGCCGCCTAACGTGGGCAGAATGCTGTCGGGCTTTTCTTTTTCAATTAACTGCTCTAATACTTTTACGGTCAAAGGTTCAATATAAACCCTGTCCGCAATATTTTTATCCGTCATAATGGTTGCCGGATTGGAGTTGATGAGCACGACCTCCACGCCCTCTTCCTTTAAGGAGCGGCAAGCCTGGGTGCCCGCATAGTCAAACTCTGCCGCCTGTCCGATAACAATGGGGCCGGAACCGATTACCAGTACTTTTTTTACATTGGGATTCTTAGGCATTTCTTTCCACCTCCATCATCTGTATAAATCGGTCAAACAGGTATCCGGAATCCTGGGGTCCCGGACATGCTTCGGGATGGAACTGCACAGTGAAAATATTTTTGCCCGTATAAGCAAGACCTTCACAGGTCCCGTCATTGACATTGACAAAGGCAGGCTTTGCAACCTTTTCATCCAGCTTGTCCATATCCACTACATAACCGTGGTTCTGGGAGGATATATAGACCCTTCCCGTAGCAAGGTCTTTTACGGGATGATTGCCGCCTCTGTGTCCGTATTTCATCTTAAAGGTATCCGCACCTGTGGCAAGCGCCATAAGCTGATGCCCTAAACAAATTGCAAAAATCGGCGTATCGGACTCATAGAGCTTCTTTACATTCTCTATAACCTCCGTACATACCTTGGGGTCTCCCGGTCCGTTGCTGAGCATAATGCCGTCAGGCTTATCGGAAAGAATTTCCTCCGCAGATGTCCTTGCAGGGTAAACTGTCACATCACAGCCTCTTGCCGCAAGGGACCTGGCAATATTGTCTTTGGCGCCCAAATCCAAAAGGGCTACCTTTTTGCCTGCGCCGTTTAATGCCTTTACCAGGGAAGGTTTCTTTTCCTTCTCTCCCGTATATCTGGCGGAACCGGAAAGAGGGCCGTTTTCGGATAGTTCCCCTGTTCCCTTTAACCTATATTTTTCTTTGCAGGTAACAATGTCAACCACATTGCCCATGTCATATTCTTTTAAACGTTTTCGCATTTCTTCCATAACATAATCCGCATTTGTGGTAATGCAGCCGTTCATGGTCCCTTTTTCCCTTAAAATCTTTGTTAAGGCTCTTGTATCGATTCCCGCAATTCCCGGAATATCGTATTCGGCCAGTATTTCCTGTATGGATGCATCGCACCGGAAGTTGCTGGGTATCCTGGATAATTCTCTGACAATAAAGGCATCCGGCCAGATTTCTCTTGATTCCATATCCTCCCTGCATACGCCGTAATTACCAATCAGGGGATAAGTCATGCAGACTGCCTGTCCTGCATAGGAGGGGTCGGTCAGCACCTCAAGATAGCCCGCCATGGACGTATTAAAAACAATTTCGCTAATGATTTCTCTGTCCGCACCGATGTGAGTTCCTTCAAATACGGTGCCGTCTTCTAAAATTAAAAATGCCTTCATTCAGTTACCTGGTTATCCTTTCGCATAGTCGTATTATTATAGCACAGGAAGAAAAATCGTTCAATATCCAGAAAGTCCTAAATTCATGATTATTTTAGAAAATAGTAATTGCTTTTACTATATAATCCATATAAAATAATATGAGGATGTAATACGCTTATTCCATTTATGGTATGGAATTCTATTCAAACATATTTCATTTTTCAAAAAATCCATTCCATTTCATAAACACCATCCGCCCTTATGATCGACGGGCATCAAATGAACAATTCGGAGGAAGCCATGAACCAGTCATTATCTACCGTAAAAGAAGAAATCAAAAAGGTGATCCGCGGAAAAGACGATATATTAGACACGGTATTGTGTACACTGCTTGCAGGAGGCCATATTCTGTTGGAGGATATACCAGGCGTGGGCAAAACCACCCTTGCCGTGGCTCTAAGCCGTTCCCTTGGCATGTCTTATAAAAGAATGCAGTTTACCCCCGACGTTCTTCCCAGCGATATTCTGGGTTTTTCCATGTATGACAATAAATCCGGGGACTTTTCTTTTAGAAAGGGCGCCATTTTTACCAATCTGTTTCTGGCGGATGAAATCAATCGTACCTCCCCCAAAACCCAGTCGGCGCTTTTAGAGGTTATGGAGGAACGAAGGGTCAGCGTGGACGGTACTACCTATGACTTAGAGCCGCCTTTTTTTGTCATCGCCACCCAGAATCCCGTAGGCGCTTCCGGTACCCAGAAGCTTCCCGATTCCCAGTTAGACCGCTTTTTTGTAAGGCTCAGCCTGGGCTATCCCGACCACCGGTCCGCAACGGAAATATTAAAGGGTCATTCCATGGAACAGATCGATCTGGTCAATCCTATTTTATCCGTAGCCGATTTACGCCTCTTACAGCAAAAGGCTTCAGAGGTTTTCGCCAACGACGACATCTGCGATTATATCGTTTCCATAACAGAAGCAACCCGACAGACGGACATGCTTTCACAGGGTATTTCCCCCAGAGGCTCCCTTGCGATTCTCAAAATGGCAAAGGCACGGGCATGCTTTGAGGACAGGGATTTTGTTACTCCCGGGGACATTCACAAAGTCTTATATTCTGTCTGCAACCACAGAATGATACTTTCCACCAAAGCAAAAGCTTCCGGCTTCGATGCAGCGGATATTATTGAGCAGATTCTGGATTCCGTTCCTGTTCCGAAGCTTTCTTAAAAGCATTCTTTCAAAGGGGTTTTTTCATTGAAAAGAACGACGTTTTTTATTTCTTATTTATCTTATATTATGCTGTTCTCAGTTACGATGTTCTGGGCGCTATTTTATCGGCAGAGCTTCTTTTTTCTCCTTGCCGCACTGGAAATCTGTCTGCCTGTTTTTTCTTATTTTCTGACCAAATACTGCCTTTCCCGCCTGGAGCCTGCTTTATACTTTAAGCCTATGACTACCGTAAAAGGCGAAAAAGTCGGTCTTTTTTTGCAGCTGAAGAATCCCACCCGGATTCCTTTGGCCTCCGCCCTGGTTTCCTTCTCCATCCAATCCGGATTTTATAACGGAAAGGATGAATCCGTGCACATTCTCTCCTTACGCGCCCTGTGTGACAATCAATTAATATTTCCTGTTGCTTTGACGAAATGCGGTCTCTATGAGGCTTCCATCTGTCTTTTACGGGGGTATGATTATCTGCACCTGTTCCGTTTTGACCGGAAACTGGATTTATCGGCGCAGATTCACGTCTTCCCCCATGCGCAGCCAAAGGAAGAGCGACACGAAGCCCTTTACAGCGAAGGCTTTGACGAATTTGAAGAATCCTCCAAATCGGGAAATGTTTCCTCCAACGTAACGGATATCAGGGAGTATCTTCCCGGCGACAGATTACAGAAAATACACTGGAAGCTTTCCAGCAAAATTGATAAATTGATGGTAAAGGAAAATGAATCCACCTCTACCAATGAATTCTTTCTTTTAGTAGAACTGTATCAGCCCTCTGAAGAAAGCTGTGGTAAAAACGCTTTCCTGTTTAATGCCCTTGACAACGCTTTAGACGAAGCCTGGTCTTTGTCCCTGGAGCTGATACAGGAAGGAGAAATCTTTACCTTCGCTTCCTATTCCACCGCCAGGGAAGACTTTGTTATGTCAACCATTCGCTGCCGGGAGGATTTGGAAAGCGCCTTCTCAGAATGCTTTTACGAGCCCTCTTATGATACCGAAAACCTTGCCCTGGATATTTATGAAAAATCCGGTATGAAAAAAGGCACTTTACTGCATGTAACCCATAAAGGAGTCGCTGATGTCCCTGCTGAATTTTAGTTTTAGAAAAAAAACTCCATATTCCGAAAAGACAGCCCCCTTTTGCGGCTTTGAAATAGGGGAAAATTCTGTCCACGATTCAAAGGACGCCTTATTCCACTGCCTGATTAAAGGGCTTTTGATTTTTACGTCCTCTTTCGGCTGTATCAGCGGGGTTTTGTCCGAATTTGACATTGCCTATAACTACTTGTTTGTATTAGTCATTATTTTTCTTTTCTCCATGCTGCTGTCCTTAATGCACATCAAAAAGTGGATTTTTAACATCGGATACCCGGTGTTGTTTATAGTGTTCTCAACAATGCTCATCCGCTACCGGATGTTTGTCAACAGTGGTTTTCAGGCTCTGCTAAATATTGTCAACGAAAGCTACAGCGCGCACTTTTTGATGCTATTTACAAGAGAATCCACCGAGGTCATTACAGACCGCTACCTGACGGTAACTGCCGCCACCATATTTATCGGAATCTTTCTTGCCATTTTGATCAATGTAGGCATTTTTAACGATATGTATTTCTGTACTGTTTTTAACCTTACCTTCTGGCCCTTACAGCTTGGTATTTATATTGGCAGATACCCTTCCTTTCTATCTCTGGGGCTTCTGTTCTTTTCTTATTTTGCTATCTATTTCTTAAAGCACAGCGGGCATTACCAGTTTATTTATCCGGAAAAAGTGCCCCGGTATACAAAAACCTACAAACGAAAATCTACAAAATTTATATTCCATAAATCCAATGCCAGAAACATGGCGCAGCTTTGTGCTTTCGCCCTGATTATATCTTTGTTTTTCTCGGCTTTCGGTATCGCTTCCATTCCCCGTTCCGAGCAGGAGGCCCTCAGTTCCTCTCCATTAAAGGAATCTGCGGATCAATATGTAAAAATATTTGTCCAGAACGGATTCTCAGGATTTTTCAACCGGTACGAAGCTACCGGCGGCATCAGCAACGGACGTCTCGGCGGCGTAAGCAGCGTCCGTCCCGATTATCAGACGGATTTAATCGCTACCTTTGTTCCCTATGCCTATGAGACTCTTTATTTAAAGGCTTTTGTCGGCATGGAGTATACCAGTTTATCTTGGCAGGCCCCCGGCAGATCTACCCTGGACAAATATCGCTACAGCGCTTCGCCGGACAGGTCTATTTCCGAAAATGCTTTTACGGAGGCGGCCACTTTAACCGCTATGATGGAGGATGGGCGCATTCCTCCCATGACAGGAACCATGATCATTGAAAATGTGGACGCCGCCCCCAATCATTTATATCTGCCCTATTATACCTCGGAGCCCGTAGATAATTCTGCCGTTACTTTAGAAAATATTCTGGACGGCTCCCTTGTCCCGGAGCGTCCCGTTTCCGTCAAATATACTCCTTACTCTCCCGCACAGACGGATTTAGACAAATTGGATGCAGACATATTCAGTCATTACCGTGACGATTCCGGCAACGCCAGCTTCCATGCCTATAGCGGAGAGGTTTATGATAACTATCTGCAGATTCCCGATGAAGTGCTTCCCGAGCTTATGAAATATCATACCGCAATCGGCTCTTCTTCGAATTTAACGGAGCAGATTTTCTTAATCAGACAATTTTTAGCTGCCAATTATGATTACAGTATGACTCCCGGAACAACGCCACGGAATGAAGATTTTGTAACCTATTTTCTGGATACCCAAAAGGAAGGTTACTGCGCTCATTTTGCTTCTGCTGCAACTCTTTTATTCCGCTCCTATGGTATTCCCGCCAGATATGTAGAAGGCTATATCATCAGCCAGGCCGCCATTTCCGACCGTGCTTTGGCTGCGGAATACGACTATGATGACTTTTTCTTCGGCGAAAACATTTTAGGAAACAGCAATGTAGTAGAAGTGGAAATCAATGACGGCGACGCTCATGCTTGGACGGAAGTATTTGTAGACGGCTTCGGCTGGATTCCCGTGGACGCCACGCCACCGTCCCAGGATGCGGAAGAAACTACCTATTCCGATTTCCTTTCGGCTCT
Source organism: Lachnospiraceae bacterium (assembly GCA_910574745.1). Lineage (GTDB taxonomy): Bacteria > Bacillota > Clostridia > Lachnospirales > Lachnospiraceae > UBA2882. The sequence continues at coordinate 156,665 of CAJTCE010000003.1, forward strand.
TTCCGGACTTTTTGACGCCAACACCATAACATCAAATACCAACGACAACAATACTGATTTTAACGGCCTGTTTTCTTCCCTGCGATTCCAGAATTCCCCTGTCATGATACTGTTTCTGGCACTTTTGGCAGTGGCCCTTCTGACGCCTTTACTTTTAAAATCTGTTCGGGGCATCACTTCCTATATCAGGCGCAGACAGGCCTACAAGAGAGGACAATATGATATCTGCATTGCCTATGCATATCGGAAATACTGTCGTATTCTGCGCAAAAAATATCCTCAGGAAAATCTCAAATTACCTGAGGACGTGGGTAGCTTTACCGACAAGCTTCTTTCTGGTTCTGCAAGTCACACAGATCTGAAAATGTCGGTTTCCCAACTGACCGCTCTGACCCAGAAAGCATGCTTTGATCAAAAACAGCTTCCAAAGGAAGCTGCCGATTCGCTGATAGCTGCATATAAAGTTTTGCAAAAGCAAGTGAAATAAATTGCTAATCTATTCGTTCGTCTCTCTCTATGTACTCGAAGAGTGCAAGTACTCTAAAGCACATCGCTTGTAAGGATAAGGTACTCAGACTTCTTTTAGAAGTTCCCTCATCAAATAGAGAATTTCCCGGTTCACGTTCTTTTCTGTAATGCCTACCGTCTGGGACATAATTCTCAAGCCTTCCAATGCGTACATAATATTGCGTGCCGCGCCTTTGGGGTCTTCGCAAATAAATTCTCCCGTTTTCACACCGTCTGTAATCAGCTTTTCAATAATCTGAACCGCCGCGTCAAACTGTACCTTTAAAGGATTCTCATTTTTGGGTAATTTGTTGGCAAAGAAAAATTCATAAGTTGCCATAGTCAGACTTTCTTCCTGATTACACAATTCCTTTTTCTGCTCCTGTAAAAACAATGCCAGAATATCCGAGCTGGGGGCGTTCTCACGTACAGCTTTTGTAAAAACATTTTCCTCTCCGCTTTCAGAAGCGTCCTTCATATTCAAGACTTCCAGAAATATTTCCCTAGTACTGTCAAAATATAAGTAAAGACCGCCTCTGCTGATTTGACATGCCTCCACAATATCCTTCATGGTCACATCCTTAAAGCCTCTGTCGGCAAAAACCTCTCTTGCCTTCTTTAAAATAAATGCTTTTTTCCTGGCTGACTTTTCTCCCATAGTCCCTTACTCCGTTTCTTCTGCTGCGGTATTTATCTCCTCGTCCATGGTTTCTGTTTCTTCCCTCTCCCCTTGCTCTGCTTCCACAGGATCTTCTGTTTCCGTTTCAGGCTCAGCAAATTCCTCCGTCTCAGCTTCATTCGCTGCTTCTGCAGGTTCTTCTAACTCAGTTTCATACACCTCTTCTACGGGATACTCTTCCGGTTCTTCTGTTTCTTCTCCATTTCCGGCTCCTGCAAATTCTTCTTTCTCTATTCCATAATCTTCTTCTACAGCTTCTTCTATTCCTTCTTCATCCCGGATTCCCTCGGAATCCTCGATTCCTTCTCCGCATTCTGCTTCCACAGAGTCTTCTACTTCCTCTACATATCCGGTTTCCTCAAAATCTTCCACTCCTTCTACATACCCGGTTTCCAAGGAGTCTCCCATCTCTTCTTCATCTTCAGGGAGAATTTCATCTTCAATAATAAGAGGCTGATCCCAGAATTCAATAATCTGTCTTGCCTTTTTCAATATGCTTAGGAAAATCTTATGGTCTACGCCATCCTTCCACAAATAAGCCTTGGTCATACCGCCAAATATGTAACGGGATAAAATGCATTGTAAAACATCCATATGCATAATATCCGCAGTCTCTATCAGCCTTAATTCGTCTTCATAATTCTGAATACGATTCCTTGTATAAAAATAGTGATAATTCTGCTCCATAAAAACTGTAGTGCTGGCATCATTCAAAAAGGATAACAGAATGCTGTCATACACAGGAAAGGATAAAGTGTGCTTCATCTTATCCCCGTCTTCATAATTTCTGGAAACATCATTTCCGTTCTTTTTCTCAAACCATGGAATGTAGCGGGATAGCCTGATAACATCCTCCCGAAACATGCCCAAAAATTCATCCCTGCTCAATTTTTCCTTCTGCATATGTCTCCCCTGACCTTCCCATTTGTTTATCCTTTTATGACATTCATGTCAATCATTTTTATTTTAACATACTTTTTCCAAAAGTAGTAGACAGGAATTAAAGAAACCTCTCGTATGTAAAAAATATTCTACCGTTTTTTTGCAAGCGGCGCAAATATTGTCTTCCTGCCAATAAAGCCAACGATTCTGGTAATAAAAATTCCCAAAAATACGCCACAGCTGTCTATGAATACGTCCTTTTTAGAAGGAGTCCTTCCCGCCACAAAGGATTGATGGTACTCATCAAAACAGGCAAAGCCCACGCAAAAAGCCCCTGCAAAAATGACCAGCCATATCCCACGCATACCATATACATACAAAGGAAAGGCTACTGTTACTGCCAAAATAAAATACTCCGTAAAATGAGCAAGCTTTCTTACATGGTAATGATATTTATTGGCATATGCCGTAATCTGTTCTTCTGTGAACTCTTTATCAAGCACCTTATCCGCCACACGGACAATTCCTCTGCTGACCTTATAGCTAAGCGCCGAGGAATCCTTACCGCCCTGAGCTGAAAAGTGAAAAATCATCGCCATGACCAAAATAGCCGGCACAAAGGACAACGGTTTTAATACCATGCGCAATAAAGTTTTTATAAATAACCATATATATTTCATTTCACTTATTCCTCATCATATTTATAATTCTATTCTTACAGGAGATTTCCCATCTCATCCACTTCAAGCGGAAAGTTCTTTTCCATTCTCCGTTTGCAGCGCCAATTCCATCATACCGTCCGCCTCATACAGGAGCTTCCCTCTATGATTTCAGGCTCCATTAAAATCTGCTTGCCTTTTCCGTCTTCCCCGCTTTGAATCAGCTCAAGCAGGAGGCCTGCTGCCGTCTCTCCCAGCTTTTCCTGGGGATGCTTGATCGTGGTAAGCTTCATCCCCGCCGCCATCTGGGAATTGTCATATCCGGTTACGGAAACATCCTCCGGCACCTTAAGGCCCCCGTCAGTTAAAGCACGGATTACCTCAAAAGCAATCTGGTCATTATAGCAGACGATTCCATCCATTTCTTTTCCATCGGCAATCATCTCCTTCATGCGCTCATAGGGATGAACGGTTCTGTCCTCCGTATAAAACCAGATAATCCGCTCCGGGTCATAGAGAATCCCCGCCTCCTGCAGCGCCTTTACATAGCCCTTATGGCGGTTTTGTCCCTGGGAATCATCCGCTTTAAACACCCCTATGATATTTTTATGTCCAAGATCAATGAGATATTTGGTAATGAGATAACCACCCTTAAGATCATCCATCAGTATATGCGGCTTATCCTTCATCTGTGAAAAACACCCTTGGATAAAAACATAGGGAATTTGAAATTCATCCATTTTTTTATATAAATGCATATGGCGGCAGTATATTTCACTTTTACTTGGCTCGATGATCATCCCATCTATGTCCTTCTGAAGCAGTTCCTCCAGAATCTTTGCCTCCCTGCTGCGGGAATTTCTCGTGTTCTTCAAAATAATGCTGTATCCTTCATCAGTCAGAACACTGTCTATTCCCTGAATCACTCTCGGAAAAATGTAATCAGAAAGGTAAGTAGTAACTACTGCGATATTTTTGGAGGATTTCGTATGCCTTGCCAGTTCGGAACAAAAAGTGCCCTTGCCATGGATCGCATATACATAACCTGCATTTTCCAAAATGGCAAGGGCCTTTCGCACGGTGTGCCTGCTGACCTGATATTGAACGGACAGCACATTTTCAGACGGGAGCTTATCCCCCGCCTGAATCTGTCCCGATAAAATCATCTCACGCAGTTCTTCCGTAATCTGATCATATTTTAACTTTTTGTTACCGGTATCTACCATCTTTTGTCTCCCGATAAGCTTCCAAAAGACTGCCGTTTATAAAACAGCCCTTTTCTTACTTTGTCAAAAGCAGCATAATGTCATTGCTGCGGGCAATAAATTTAGTCATTGCCTCCGGCGATAAAGGCGCATTTTGGAGCATTGCCAAATCATATAACTGCTCGCAGATCATCTTGGTATTTTCCCCGTCTTCATGCTCCATCACATATGCCACTAAAGGATGGTTTGCATTTAATACAAGGGTCTCTCCCTCACTTCCGAACATTCCCATATCCATTCCGCTTGTCGCATACATTTTCATCATATCCTGCATACGGCGGCTTTCTTCGGAAACGGTAATCATGGAAGAAATCTTCTTGTTCTTTAATTTCTCAATTTTAACAGAAAGCTTATCCTTTTTCAAAGCTTTTTTCATGATCGCAGCAATTTCTTCCGCCTTGGCATCAAACTCCTCCTGTGCTTTTTTGGAGGTTTTCGACTTAAAGGTATCCGTCAAATCCGCATCGATTCTGGAAAATTTGATTCCTTCATTCTTTGCCTCTAACTGGTTGACAAAAGGCTGGTCGATGTTTTCTGTCAAATATACAGCGTCCATTTTAGCCTGCTTAAACATATTGATATACTGGCTCTGCTGTTTTTCATCGGTTATATAATAAATGACTTTTTCCTTTTTCTCCTCTTCTTCCTCTACCGCATTGCCGTTTTCATCCACAATTTCTGCCTCAACCTTTTCTCCCTTTTCGTCAACGGCATTTTCTTCATTCTCTTCTCCCTCGGTATCAATGGGTTTTACTTCCAGACATTCCGGCAGGGTCATATAATTGCCGTCTAAGTTCTTAAAGAGAATATAGTCGGTCATCTTCTCACAGAATTTATCATCCTTTAAACAGCCGAATTTAATGAAGGGACTGATATCATCCCAATATTTTTCATACTCTTCCTTTTCGGTTTTGCACATACCTGCCAGCTTATCCGCGACTTTTTTGCTGATATAATCTGAAATTTTCTTAACAAAACCGTCATTCTGCAGCGCGGATCTTGAAACATTCAGCGGCAGATCAGGACAGTCAATAACGCCCTTTAATAACATAAGAAATTCAGGAATAACCTCTTTGATATTATCCGCAATAAACACCTGGTTGTTGTATAATTTAATAGTGCCCTCAATGGATTCATACTCTATATTAATCTTGGGGAAATAGAGAATACCCTTTAAGTTAAAGGGATAATCCATGTTCAAATGAATCCAGAACAAAGGCTCCCTGTAATCCCTGAATACCTTGCGGTAAAACTCCAGATATTCTTCTCTCGTGCATTCATTGGGATGCTTTGTCCAAAGAGGATGCGTATCATTCATTAGCTCAGGGCGTTTTTTGATTTTAACTTTTTTCTCCGGCTCTTTCTTTTCCTCTTCCCCTTCTTTTGCTTCTTCCTTTTCCTCTTCTTTCACTTCAGGTTCAATTTTTTCAATTACTTCATCAGTGGGAAGCACTTCCTCTTCTTTGATGATTTCCGTCTCCGTGGTATTCAGCTTGCCCACATAAATTTCATAAGGCATAAAGGAACAATACTTTTTGATAACCTCTTTTGCCTCATATTCATTACAGAATTTCAGACAGTCTTCATTGACAAACAGCGTAATGGTAGTGCCCACTTCTGTTCTTTCCCCGTCCTTCATATCGAATTCCGTACCGCCGTCGCACTCCCAATGTACTGCCACAGCCCCGTCTTTATAGGACAATGTATCAATATGAACCGCATCCGCCACCATAAATGCGGAATAAAAGCCCAATCCGAAATGACCGATAATCTGGTCTTCATTTGTCTTATCTTTATATTTTTCAATAAAATCCGTTGCACCTGAAAATGCAATCTGATTAATATATTCTTCTACTTCCTCAGCAGTCATGCCGAGACCGTTATCGGAAATAATGATGGTTTTGTTTTCCGGGCTTACCTTAATATCCACCTTGGGAGTAAAGCCCTCGGGCAGAGAATATTCTCCCATCATATCCAGCTTCTTTAATTTGGTAATAGCATCACAGCCGTTAGAAACCAATTCCCTGTAAAAAATATCATGGTCGGAATATAACCACTTTTTAATAATCGGGAAAATATTATCGCTGTTAATGGATAAGCTGCCATGTTTGTTAGACATAAAATCACGTTCCTTTCTTTATCAAACCTCTCAATAATATGAAGTTTACAACCCCGTGAACCATTCGTCAAGCAAAAACTAGCACTCATTTGGAAAGAGTGCTAGTAATTTATTGGAAACCCTGATTTTTCAAGGCTTTTTCAATTCTTAAATTTTTATAAATCACAATCTATTCCGGAAAATACTTTTCATAAATATCGAAAAAGTCACTGGTTGTTACCTGCTCTTCATGAACCATAAAAATGCTTTTCCAGAGCTCTTCATTTAACTGCCGGATCTGGTTTTCTGCAAAGGTTCCGTAAACCTCATTGAAGGCTTCTTTTTTTCTACGGGTAATAATCTTCTCCTTATTGACGTCTGTTTCCTTACGATCCAGCGTGCTGACACAGTGGATAATATAATATCCTTCCTCCCCCTTAATTACCTCTCCGGTTTCATTGCCCGCCAGATTAAAGGCGCACTCCTCTACCGCACTGTCTACCACGCCTTTTCCGAAGGAATGGGTAACGGTCTTATCATCGCTGTAGGAAAGAGCCAGTGTATAGAAATCCTCGCCTTCGTCAAGTCTTTTTTTAAGCTCCTCTGCCAATTCTTCCTTTTCTGCATTTTCCTCTGACGACCTTATAAAGATCCAATCCACGGTAACGCTTCTGGCTTCATCATCGCTGATCTCCGGATTGATATCCCGGATAATGTACTCATACACCTTGTGGGCAATGGCATATTCCCGGTACATCTGCCCAATTAATTCCTCTGTCACATTCATGGATTGTATCTCATCGTCATTTAATGACTGATAATATTCTGCGGACGCCTGCATAACCAGCTTTTCTTCTTCATCCGTAAGCCTAACCTGATACTGGTCCGCCAAAAGGTTCATGGTCTTGACCTGGGCAATTCTGGCGGCTACCGTGTCCTTGATTCTGCTTTCCATGGAAATGCCATTGCTGGAAACACTCCAGATCTGACTGCCGTACACTGCTTCATAGCGGTTCTGGATATTGGTCAGATAAACCATGAATTCATTGGTATAACAGGAGCTGCTTCCGATCCTGAACACCTCATCCTTTTCAAAGCCGGTGGTCAGAACAATCTGGGTAACCCCATTGCCTTTATCAGCCTTTTCGTCTTCCCCTTCGCCTTTTCCGCATGCGCAAAGCAGCAAAATTCCTCCCATTATCAGTGCCAGTATAATTATTTTTTTATTTCTCATATGCTTTTAAAATACTCCTTGCAACGCTGATGCCGTTTGCCGATGCCTGCTGTAAGCCACGGGTTACTCCCGCTCCGTCACCAATGGCGCGGAGTCCTGCAACGCTGGTCTCAAAATCCTCGTTTACAACAACCCGGTTGCTGTAAAATTTAACCTCTACTCCGTATAAAAGGGTCTCATCCGCCGCAATTCCCGGCGTAATTTTATCCAATGCCACTAGCATTTCTTCTATATCCACCATAATACGGTGTGGAAATACCAGGGATAAATCTCCCGGCACCGCATCCTTTAAGGTTGGAATCAGATTATTTCTGCAAAGTCTTTCCTCTGTAGTCCTTCTGCCTCTCTTAAAGTCCCCAAAGGTCTGGACTAAAACCTTCCCTCCGCAAAGCATGTTGGAAAGCTGGGCAATCTGCTTGCCATACTCAATAGGCGTCTTAAAGGGCTTTGTAAAATTCTTGGAAACCAGTATGGCAAAATTGGTATTGTCCGTCTTGTATTCCTTGGATTTATAAGCATGGCCGTTTACTACCGCAAGGCCGTTTTCATAATATTCCGTGGCAACCTCCCCTGAAGGGTTTGTGCAAAAAGTGCGCACCTTATCGTCAAAAGTAGGGGTATGGTAAATCAATTTTGCCTCATAGAGGTTTTCATTCAAAAATTGCATAACCTCATCGCGCACTTCTACCCGGACGCCCACATCCACAGTTCCCGGCGTAGTTTCGATTCCGATTTCCTCACACTTATCTTTAAACCAGTCGGCGCCTTCCCTGCCTACCGCCGAAACAATTTCCTTTGCGTAGCAGCTTTCGCCCTTGTCCGTTACAACACCCACGGCCCTGCCATCCTCTACCAGGATCTGGTCCACCATGGTCTGAAACTGCAAAACTACTCCCTTTTCCTCCAAATGCTTTTGAAGCTTACTGTAAATCTTATAGCCTTCTTCCGTTCCCAAATGCCTGATGGGGCATTCCACCAGCTTTAAATTGGCATTTATAGCTTTCTTGCGGATTTCCCTGATTTCCTTTTCCTTGTCCAATCCGTATACATTGACATCCGCGCCGAATTTCAAATAAACGCTGTCTGATTCCTTTATTAATTCTATGGTTTTATCATATCCTAAAATATTCGGAAGATTCCCTCCCACATCGGGAGAAAGGGATAGCTTTCCGTCAGAGAAAGCGCCTGCTCCCGCGAATCCTGTTGTAATAGAGCAGGGCTTGCAGCCTACGCATTGTTTTGTTACCCGCTTAGGGCAGGTTCTTTTTTCAATGCTTCTCCCTTTTTCAATCATCAATACCTTTAATTCCGGCTTTGTCTCAAGAAGCTCATAGGCACAAAATATGCCGCCGGGTCCCGCGCCGATAATAATGACGTCATACTGATTTTCATGTGTTTTATCCATAAAATGTACCGCCTTTCCCAAAAGCATACTAAACTGCAGCTTCCTCCTTCTTGTCATCTCCCATGAGATTTACCGCTTTTCGCAAAAACATACAGCCGTATGCACAAAATTTCATAATCCATCATTGGAAATTTTAGCACGGAACGGAAAATATATCAATTTTAAAATAGTTTTTCATAAGGGTTTCCAGACAATTCAGCTTTCCTATGACAATGCTTTTATCCTTTGTGCTTTTCTCATTGAGTTGATCAAAGCTGATTCCTCTTACCGCCTTACTATGCAGCTTCCCCTTAAACTGAATCACAAAATCCGCAAATCTTTTATCATCCTGGTTCAGCCTCGTAAATCTGTCAAACAAAGCAAACCACAGGAAGGAATCTTTTATATTAAATACATCCGCAATTCTTTGATCGGAAATACTGCCAAGCCTTTCGATCAGAGAATAAAAATCCGTAAAAACAGCGTCGTTAGCTTCCTTTGACAAATACTCGCACATTTTCCTGAAATCCTTGTTGTAGCTGTCCAAATAGTTAATTGCCATAATGCTCTCCACAACCATTCTGCGCATCATGCCGGATTTGAGATTACTTTCCCTATATGCACTGATTCCGGAATCCGCCCGGAAAAAGTTCATTTTCAGAATATTATCAACCAGTTCCGCATAATCTTCATTAAGGCCTGTCCATCCGTTCTGAGCCACCGTCATAGGCCTGCAACGGTTAAAGCGGGCTATGTCATAGGCGATTTCCTTTTTGCTGCAATTTAAATTCAGCATGGCGGGAATCTGATATTCCAGAAACTGATCGCGCAATTCTTCCGGCAATTGGGAGAATTTTTTGTTTCTGATATCAAAGATCTTTTGTTCCGGAATGGGAAAACCGTCTTTATTTAATACTTCCTTTCCGTTTTTATCCTTTTTAAAGGTCTGGTATTCGATTTCGTAGCGCTGAACATTTTTGGATATGGCAAATCCGTCCTTTAGATAATGTTCGATATTGGTACAGCGCTGTTTGCCGTCAATCAGCCAGTACATGGTAATGCCGTCCTTGATTTCTTCTGAAATAATGATCTGGGTCAGGGCTTTCCCTTGTAAAATATCCGCAATCAGTTCACTTTTGTAATAATTGTTCCACTGACCACTGCTTCTTTGCAAAACATGGTTGTCCCGAAGCTGGTGTCGGCTTAATTTTTTGCTGATAGCCGAAATGGCGTAGCTTGTATTCTTGGTCTTTTCTGATGTTGTAGTCATAGTATCCCCCATAGTGTCAGTCTCCTCCTTTATGGAATCAGTTTTGCAGTCCGTATCCCTGAATAAATATCTGGTATTTTCATAAGCTCTTATGGTCGACATATGCCTGTCATATTGCTTGCCGGTAAGCCCCAATTTTTCCTTTATGACAGAAACGGGCTCATCATCCATCTTCATCTTGAGAATCCGCCTCTGTATTTCTGATAAATGACTGAGATATTCGTTTATCCTCTCGTCCTGAAAGCCGCCCATCCGCTCTGACAGGGCCGCTTCTATTGTAAAATCAGAAGGAATGGAATTCCCGATGGCAAAGAAATCACATTCATCAACGGGCTCATCCATGGAAATGACCGAAACCGGACTGTCTTTATCCGTTCCTTTTCTCTTTTGTCTGTTTCTCGCCGTTATTTCAGACTTTATTTTGTTGCATAAACAGGAATATAAAAATCCCTCAAAAGGTCTCTTGTTGTCATATTTGAATAAAACCTTTGTAAAAACCTCATTTGCCAGGGAATAAAAATCCTGGTAATCCTTGTGGCATAGCCCTCCAAATCCCGCCAAAATCCTGTCTACCATATCCCGTAGCTTTTTGGCATTGTCTTTATAATATGTATCTAACAACTCTTCCGTAAAATCATCTCCCCTCATTTTCTATTGCTTGAAATCCCTTTTAAAAAATTTCCATATTCTTCCTGTAACACTAACTATAGAACATGTGTTCGTATTTGTCAATTGCTTTTTCGAACATTTGTTCTGTTTTGGAGTGGGCAAATGAAAAAAGGAGAAATACATATTGTACCCGTTAAACAGACAACATACAGGGAGGATAAAAAGAAATATGATAAAAACAAATTTTTGCAAACCGGACTACACGCGCTTTGGCGGAATCATCTATTCGTCAGATTTTGAAACAGAATGGAAAGGAAAAAGATATCAAAACGGTTCCGTGATCGCTTCAAGAATTGCCGGCGATAAACGCTTTGACGAGCAGTGCCGGCAAAATATTCAAAACAGAATCAGGAGGAACGAATATGAAAGCATACAAAAATAAAGGTTATACTATCGAAATTGATTTGCCCAAAAAATGTGATTTTAAAAATTATTCCGTGGAATGTACCTATCAATATGACAAAAAGGAAGCAAAATATTCCCTTTCCATGTGGTTGAAGCGAAAAGACATTTCAAACAGACATGCCATTATTTCACAGGAAATTGACACCCAGTTTATTAGCGGAACAAAGGAAACCATTAAAGGAAACATTTGCCGCATTGTAGAACAGGCGCTTATATCCGGTTTCTTTTCCCCCTATATTCAGGACTATGAATATACTTACGCATGTTTTGATGAAGGGAATGCCCTGTTTGAAAAACGACGCATGGAAGCAAAAAATCAGATTACTGCCCCCAAAAAGGAAAGTGAGGTGTCCTTATGTCCAGTCAATGCACACTGATTAAACTGCCTTTAAAAGAATTAATCCGTCAAAACTTTGACATGAACCTAAGTCGCGATCAGGAAATTGAAAAAGGATATTTCATCACACAGGAATCTTCTCTTCTTTTTGACCAGATTGAGAGACTTCGGGGAATCCCTTCATCCCATATCAACGAGGTTATTCTTCTTACGGCTAAAAAGAACCCACGACAGGAAAAAGATTTGAGGCGTGTTTTAAAGGAAGGCTTCTATTATAACGGCACTCACTATTCCCGTTTCGGAAAATCCGCTTCACAGGCCAAGGAAGGCATTACCGCCTTTGTATGTGACAGTATTTTTGACGAACTTTACAAAATTACCCAAATGGAGCTTCCCATAGATGAATGTGTGATTTCCAAGTATGAAGCCCAAAGATGCCTGGTATTCAGTTCCTGTACTTTAATCGAGGAATATATGCCGAATATTGTGATTACAGGGGAATATCAGAAAGAACTGCAAAACCAGCTGATTAAATATGTTGTGGAAAAAGAAGAAACTTTTACGGATAAAGAAAGCGGCAAGGAAATCCGATACCGATCCAGAAAAATAGAGGAAGGCCGTCGGGACATCCCCCTCTCTCCCTTTGACGGATGCGGTTGTCATGAATATGAATTTACAAAAAAAATCAGCAAACAGCTTCAATTAGACTATAACGCCGTAGGTATGCAAATCAGGCTTCCTTTTATAAAAGGCTTTTCCGTCTATGTTCCTTTCCGGAAAATTTTAAAGGAATGGGGCTATGAATCCATTACAGACGTTTATGGCACGGAACATCCCGTTGACAGCGTGGACTGTATCTGGAATATTACCATGTTTAAAGGGCACAAATTGTTTCTGGAAAAATACGGAAATCGTGCCTGGACCGCCTATATGGACACGCTTTCCAAATATCATTTTAAACTTGGTATCAGCAAATACAGCCATCATATAAAACACATAAATAAATATACGCGCATGAACTTCCAGTATCTGCAATGTCTGGATTTGTGGAATCCCGATTATATTCGTTGTTATGAAAATAAAAGCTTTGACAGCTACGACATTCTTGATAAAAAACACGAAGGTAAAATTATCAATCTGGCAGCCTACACCACCGGGCTTTTTGAAAAAATAATCAAGGGGGAGCCTTTTTATACTTTTAAATTTATGGGTATTACCAATACGAAGGATTACGAACCCGAAAGCAGATATTTAGAGGCCGCACTGATTGACAAGGCCATGTTAAAGGATCCCGCCATAAAGCAGTTTTTATACCGGAAATTAAAAAAATATATTGACGAAGCAAAGGTGGGAAAAATTTACTGTTCCGGCTTCTATCATACAGGCGTGGGGGATATGATCGGCTATCTGCAATATGCGGCGGGGCTCTCCCCTGTGGGCTGTCTTTGTGAAAATGAACTGTATTCCGGCAATTTGGATTGCGGTACCGCCCTTTCCTTCCGTTCGCCTTTAGTCGACCCTTCGGAGGTAAATAAAATCGAAATCGTTCAAAACGAAGTAATAACTAAATGGTTCAGCCATTTTAAAGACCAGGATATCGTAATGTTCAATATGTACGATATATCCGCTCCCGGACAGGGCGGGGCCGATTTTGACGGCGATATTTTCTTCCTGTGCGATGATCCGGTCATGATTTCCTCAAAAATTGACAAACCGGTCATACTCGATATTGCCGACAAAGCCACTACTCTATCGCTGCCTTATACAAAAGATAATATTATAGAGTATGAAATCATGACCAGAGACAGCCGCATCGGGGAAATAACCAACGTAGCAACCAGCATTGAAAACCGGTATACGGACAATGAAGAACTTCAAAAGCGATATTCCGATTATACCTCTTTACTCAGAATTTTTCAGGGAAAAGAAATTGATTTCTTAAAAACCGGATTCCGGTGGCATATGAACGCAGGATTAAGAAAGCATTTAAAACAGCTGCCCTATTTTTTGCTGTACAACTATCCCGAAAAGAGAAACACTTATAAAGCCCTCGTAGAAAAAAACAAAAATACGGAGCATAAAGAAGACAGAATTCCCCTCAATTTTTACCGTTCCCCTTCTCCCATGAACGAGCTGTGCGACTATATCTGCGCCTGGGAAAAAAAGAATATTTTATGGAACAATTCCCCTGACCGCCTGAAAGACACTTATGAGTTGATAAACCGCCACGATCTGGATTTTGACGATAAAAATGTCATCCGCACGGTTCGGCGTTATATCAACAGATATGCTGATGAAATCCGCAGATATAAAAATCTGCAAAAAGAAAACGGCCACGACGAAAGTCTTAAATTGAATATGGAGCTTACTGTCAATCGTTTTAAATCCCAGCTACAGGAATCCCTTTCCCTCGACGAGGAAACCATAGCCAATTATGTGATTCATGTTTCCTACGCCAGTCCTTCTATCAGCAAGGCTTTTGCCTGGGCCGGCTATGGAGACTATATCCTAAAAAATCTAAGGAAAAATTCCCCCCGGGAAAAATGTGTTTCCATTAGGGAGGTTGACCCTAAAACCATAGATTCCTACGAATACTTGGGAAAATATTATAAATGCAAAGAAGGCTGATAACCATGGAACAGTATTTATATGAAATAATGGAAGATTATAAAAATGCGGAATCGGATACAGAAAAAGAAAACATTTTTAAGGAATTTTGTACTTCTCTCTGGTCCTGTGAAAACAAAAGACGGACCTGTACCAAAACAATCCGTTTTTATATCAGAAAAGATTTGCAAATCACCGAAACGGGACAGGTTTTTAACACATGGTCTGAAATTGAATATAAGGGCTACAAGTCTATGTCAAAAGAAACCGACTGGTGCAGCCTTATAAGGCAAAAAATCAACAATCTGTATACCCGTCATTTCGATAAAGAAGTGATTCTGAACCGGGATTATATGGATCTGTTACATACACCTAAACGTCTTTACCACCAATGGATAGACGGCATGGAGATGGATGCGGACGAACTTACCGCCATGATTGACGATGCCATAAATGAAGCGGAAATTCTGAAAGCTTCTTATCAGAAAGCAAAGATGCAGTTATCCTGGGCTGACTATAAAATGCTTACGGAAAAATTCTTGGACAGAATTTTTCAAAGCTGTAAGCTTATTGACACCTTTGAAAATGGCGCCCCGGAAACAATTTACAGCTTTATAAATGAAGACAACTTCTATATCCGCTATTTTTGCAAAAGCCTGGAATACCATATGAAAAACTATACCAAAGAATATTATGGCTTAAAACGCGGCAGGAACAGGCAGTATGTTCGCTGCCGCCTCTGTCAGAAGCTTATTGAGAAAACAAACAACCGTATTATTTACTGTAAGGACTGCTCCACTAAAGTCCATAATGCCGCAGCAAAGGAACGGATGAGGAGACATAGACAAAAATGTTACCATTTAGAAAATAGGCAGGAAGCATGATATTTAAGGGATTTAAAGGCATTTTTACGGTGTTATGTTTACAGTGGTGGAAAGGATGGTGACTGCCTTTGCCAAAGGATGAATTAAAACTGTACCGTGGCGAGGATTTTATAATTTCCGACCACATTCATATCCATCAGCCTACCTTAAATGAAATCTGTGATTACGGCGAGGCTGACTATTATGCCATGATTTACCAGTTAACTGCAACGCCCCAGTCCATGAAGGCACAGCTGTGGGACGCGGGCATTGATTACACCAAAATAACCCCATTTGAACTTTTTTACAGCATTTTATATAAGCTGTTTTCCATGGAAAAAACTTCCATTCTGTTTGGCAGCTTGGACCTTTCAAAGTTTCAGGTTATGCAGAAGCAAGAAGATGGAACGGTTCTATTGTTTCAGGCAATCGACAACTGCCCCGTCATTATTGATGAATTTACCTATGAAGTAATAACGGATTATTTAAGACAGGTACATATGATACCGAAGGATGACAGACTTCCGGCAAACAACAGCACAAAAATGATTCTCATTGAAGATGCTAAGGAAGAACTCAGGCAAAATGCTGACAGGGAATACCATTCTCAGCTGAAAAACCTGATTTCTTCCATGATAAACCGCGAGGGCTTTAAGTACAACCACTCCCAGGTCTGGGATATGAAAATAAACGCCTTTATGGATTCCGTTAAAAGAATATCCAAAATCAGAAATGCGGATCTGCTTCTGCAAAGCGGATATTCGGGATTTGGCGTAAATCTTAAAGATATACCAAACAAACAATTAGATTGGTTTGGAGAGCTTTCATAAAAGCTCTTTAAATAGAAAACAAAAAAAGAGGAGGAAAAACAATATGTTTAATCCAAATGAATTAGTTCTTGAAAAGATCAGAGCCGTTGAGGAATACGACCCCGCCACAAGCGAACTGACAGGCCGCTACACACAGATTGAAGAGCCCAGCTTAAAAACATCTGCGGAAGGCACTACGGTAACCGACGCTATGGGTGCGGAAATCGTAACCTTCTATCAGGCACAGACAGGTACCTTCAGCTTCACAAACAGTCTCATGTCCTTAGACCTTGCGGCGACACAGTTTGGTTCCGACAAGGAAATGGCCGGAAAAGACAACAAAATTGTGATTCCCGTATCCGAAACCATTACTATCGGCGCCGACCATACTGCCGTATTGAAGTATGTGCCCGTAGGCCCCGCCGGTGCGGAAGTAAAATTTGCCAAGGTTATCAATGAAAACAATACTTTCGGAAAAACCTATGAAGTGTCTGCAGCTGCCGGAGACGGCGTATTTACACTGAATGCGGAAACAAAAACCCTTACTTTCCCGGAGGATGTAACAGGCAGGGTATTCGTTCAGTACGAAAGAGAATCCGATTCCGCAGTAAAGGTAACCAAGAAAGCAGACGCCCTTCCGAAGGTGCGCTCCCTTTTAGTTCATGCTATTTTCCATGATCCCTGCAATACAAATATGGTTTATGCCGGCATCATCTCTATTCCCAGAGCACAGATCAATCCGGAATCCGTAGAGTTGAGCTTGAAGCCCGACGGCAAGCACGCTGCTGAATACAAGCTGCAGAAGCCTTACTGCGACGAAGCTGCCAGACTCTTCGACATTATCGTCTCCGAAGACTAAACAATGGCAGAAAAACCAACAAACGCCCACTGCTCTATATGCGGCAAAGGCTACCGTCTCTGCCGCTCCTGCCAGGGGCGGGACTCCCTAAAGTCCTGGCGGTCCGTTACCGATACCATGGAACACTACAAAATATATCTGGCAATTCATGGGTTTACGCTGTCACAGGATAAAGCCGCCGCAAAAGACGAACTGTGCCGCTGTGATTTATCCGGCCTTCCCGGCTTTAAGCCCGAAATCCGGGCGGCAATTGAGGAAATTATGTCATAATCCTTTTATGGGCACAGAATTTATTTTGAAATCTTCCTAATACAGGGTGGGTGGATGCGCTATGGCCGTCTGCCTGTCCTGCTTTTGTTTTTTCAAAGGTAGCCCCGTAGAAAATGCAGAACCTACATTACACTTTATATTGACAGCCCCAAACGGCAGAATGGAGATTTTTATGAATATCTACCTGGACCACGCAGCTACCACACCATTATCCCCGCCCATGCAGCAATATTTGTCATCGCTGCTTCACGATTTCGGAAACCCTTCCTCTCTGTATTCCCTTGGGTTACATACAAAGTCCATTATCGAGAACGCCAGAAGAAACACAGCCGCATTCATCCATGCTTCCAGACAGGACGTCTTCTTTACCGGCGGCGGCTCCGCCAGCAATACGCTGGCAATAAAAGGCTACTGCTCCCGGCACGACTGCAATATTTTCTACTCTCCCCTTGCCCATAAGTCCATTTTAAAATGTGCCGCCTCCTGCAAAAAAAGCCGTCCTTTAAAGGTAGACAAAAAGGGCTTTCTGGATTTAAATGATTTGGAAAAACAACTTTATGAACAGAGCAAAACACCTTTTGTTATCATAGAGTATGCCAATTCCGAAATCGGAACTATTCAGCCTGTAGATGAAATCATCCAAATCGTCCACCGCCACAAAGGCATTATTTATATAGATTGCACCGGGAGCATTCCTTCAATCCCTTTCGATGTAAAAAATACAGATGTAGATATGTGCGGATTTTCGGCCCATAAGCTGGGCGCACTGAAAGGCTGCGGCGTTTTTTATAAAAAATCCTCTATCGATATCGAACCGCTGATTTACGGCGCACAAGAGCAGGGGCTGTGGGGCGGCACAGAAAATGTGCTGGGAATTGCTTCTCTGGGCAAAGCCCTTGAACACTACGACTATTCTTTTGTCTCCTCCAAAAACCGCGATTATGTCTATGATTTTATTCGTACAAGCATTCCCGGCGCCTATCTGGTGGGCAGTCTTACAAACAGGCTGCCCCATCATTTATATATCTGTTTTCAGGGAATTGAAGGGGAAGCTTTGATGATGCTTTTGGATATGAAAGGCATTCAGGTATCTACCGGCTCCGCCTGCAATGCGGGAAATCTTTCTGCTTCCGATGCTTTATCCGCTATAGGCATGAATGAAAAAGACATTCACAGCTGCATCCGCATTACCTTTAGCGGCAGGGAGACCAAAGAAGAATTGGACTACTTCTGCCGCAATTTAAAAGAATCCGTTAACAGACTAAAATCCATGAACAAAATCAAATATCCGTACAAGCAGCATAAAGCAGATTTGTAGAACACATCTGTCCGATTCGCTTGTTTCAGTCAAATTCCCCGAGACAATGGGGAATAAAAAACACAGGAAAAGGAGGCTGTAAAATGGCACTTACAATTTCAGACTATGGAATCAACCTGATAAAAAAATTTGAAGGCTGTCGTTTAGCCGCTTATAAAGACGCCGTGGGCATTATTACCATAGGCTACGGGTGGACCAAGCCCATAGACGGAAAAGCCCTAACAATGGGCACCACCATTACTTTGGCAAAAGCTGATGCCTTGTTAAAAGAAGGACTGAAATCCTATGAACAGAAAGTCCAAAAATACGACTACCGTTACCACTGGAACCAGAATCAGTTCGACGCACTGGTCAGCTTTGCATACAATATCGGTTCCATCGACCAGTTAACAGCCTCGGGAACCAGAAGCATTGTCGAAATTGCCGAAAAGATAACGGCCTATCAGAAAGCCGGCGGCAAAATACTTCCCGGTCTGGTTAAGAGGCGGGAAGCCGAAAAACAATTGTTTTTAACCCCCGTATCCGGCACTGCTCCATCAGATACAGCCTCCGCTTTTCCCGTTACCTCTCCCTCTGTCGCACCTGATGTGCAAAATGCTGCGCCCAAAGCCAATATAAAATCCATTCAGACATGGTTGAATGCAAGTTACAAAACGGGGCTTGTTCCCGACGGCATCTTTGGTCCCAAAACAAGGACCGCCTTGCTGAAAGCATTTCAAAAAGAAACCGGCTGTGTTTATATAGATGGAATCTGGGGCAGCGAGTCCAAAACCGCTGCCTCTTTTCATATTCTAAAAAAAGGCTCCGAAGGCATTCTGGTTACAATCTGGCAGGCATGCCTTATCTGCTGCGGCTTTTTTCCCGGAGAAATCGACGGAAGTTTTCAGGAAAGCACGCTGAATGCAACCCTTTCCTTCCAGAAAGCAGAAGGCCTGATACAAGACGGAATTGTGGGAGATAAAACCTTGCAGAAAGCTTTAGGGAACTAAAAACAAATTCCCAAAAGACTTCTGCCCTTTCCCCACGTTTATATAAAAAGAAAGAGAGATGTTGACTCCATGAATATGACCACCTTTTTAATTTTATTATCCGCCTTCTCGGTCATCAGCAGTCTGGTAACCGAAGGCATTAAAAATATGGCCGCCCATAAAGAAAACCTGTCTTATAATCTCATAACACTGGTTACCGCCCTGATTGTAGGCGGATGCGGAACGGCCGTCTATTACCAGCTGAATGCAATCCCTTTTACAACCAACAACATCATTTACATGCTTCTGATGGGCTTCGCCAGCGGGCTGACCGCCATGGTAGGCTTCGACAAGGTAAAGCAGGCCATAGAACAATTTCCCAATAAATAGGAAAGGCAGATGGATTCCCTATGAATGATTTATTAATAAACTATCTGTCCGCGGCAAATCCTTCCATTATATTTGCCGCCGTAATACTCTGTCTCTTAAGTTTCTGGTCTCTTTTTAAAAACCGAGGCACAGTCTCGGATTTCTTTAACGGCCTTTATCACAGGAAACAAAATCATGAAAATCTGCTGGCAACTATTCAGGAAAACCAGGCAGCGATTAAAACCATTATGGAGAACCGGATTCACGACAGAGAACAATCTTTTGCCATTCAGAAGGAACTGACGGACGCCCAGAAGGAACTTGCCCAATCTTTTTTTACTATCTCAGAAAAAATTGACGCCATGCAGGCTCATACGGATAAGCGATTTCAGGAAAGCGAGCAAAAGAACAATAAACGGATTCGGGCTGAATTAAAAGACAAGATCAGCCGTTCCTACAGATATTACCACTCCATCGGGAAAATCAACGATATGGAGTTGGAAGCATTAGAGGATTTAATCGAAGAATATGAAGCGGCAGACGGCCAGAACAGCTTCGTACACAGCGTAGTCCAGAAGGAAATGTATACCTGGGAAAAGGTTGATAAAATATAAGTCTAATACCCCGCCGCAAGCAATCGCTTAGCTCGTTGCCCGCGGGAAAAATGAAAAAGTCAGGATGGTGATGAAATGGCAAACGGAAATGTCGATAACAAAATTATCGTTGGTATTGACCAGGCCGCCTCAAAAAAGTTAATAGAAAAGGACCTGAAAAAGCTGCTGTCCCAAATTAAGGATCTGGAGGTACAAATCAGTCGTATCAAATTGGACAAAAAAGCAATCAGTGAATTGGAAGCCGGATTCCAGTCATTAGGACAGGCTTCACAAAAGCTGTCGGAGGGGCAGAAAGGGTTATTTGATGTCAGTTGGATTTTTACTGTTTCAAATAAATATAAGGAATTTTCCTCTTTTATCAAACAGATAGCCGAAGTGGCCAAAATAATGAACGGCGGAAAGGATTCCCCTTTAGCGCCGATTTTTGAAAGCTTAGATCGCCGAAAGGTACTTAAAATTGCCCGGATTTTAAGTCGGTCTAACATGGATAAGGAAATGATAAAACGGTTCATAGTACAAGTCCATGCGTTTGGGAGCTTTAAAATAAACCAACGAGGAGTAATTGCTGGAAGCAGCTTATGAACATTCTACTAAAGCGGAACCGGTAACGGTATACGTAAATGTGCGAAAGCGGAAAAAACAGAATGTTCGGCATATGGTAACTTATGTGAAAACGTAAGGCAGGCCTAAGTGCTGTTAACAAGGCGTAATCAGCCCCACACATTTTTAAGAGTCATTTCTAACTGAATAACCCCTATAGACGGGACTAAATCAGTGAATAAGAATGTATGGTCAGAGACATACCCATCCTCAGAGTATATTCTGCCTCATTGAATATGCTTTTAAGGTATAGTGCGTATTGCGATTTTATAAATTTCAGTAATACGTTTGGATTTAAAATCCAACCATTAAAATTTATCGGCACGTTCATTGCCGTACCAGTCATGAATATCCTACTAAGCGATTAAATAATCTGGGCAATTCCATCAATGCGGCAAAGGATATTCTGAATGTTTTTGAACAGATGTCTGAATTTAAAGGCTCCGGCGCAAAGGATGAGACAATAAAAAAGCTGACAGATGTACTATCTGACTATTCCCTTGAGACAATTGAGGCAGCTGCCGGACAGATGGATTTAACAGAAGTTCAGACCCAGGCTGTATTTATGGCAAAAGGCTTGGCAGACGCAGAATTAGATACGGCAGTTAAAACTGCCACATTATCCGCGGCACAAAAAGAAGCTTCTTCATCTGCTTTAAATGTCAAATCAGTTTTTACAGGATTAGGAGCTACCTTAGCCGCCCATCCTGCACTGATTGCCGCACTGGCTGCCGCAGCACTTGCCGCAGGCGTTGCATATATTGCATGGTATAATTCAACCGAGCAGGTATTAAAACGTCAAAGAGAACACAGAGCTGAGATGCAGAAAAGCATTGACAGTTTAAATAACGAATCTGCTTCATTTACCCAACAGGCAAATGAACTTAAACAACTTTTGGTGCAATATGAAAACGCAGTCAAATATAGCGATGAATGGTATGAAGCTGCAAAAAAGATAGCTGACTTGTCTGAAAAACTGGTTATTGGCTATTCCGATGAAGGAGACGCTATTCTCTCTAATACCGATAAAATCCGTGAACAGATTCAAGAATATCGGAATCTGGCAGAAGAAAAACATAATAGTGCAATTGAGGAATCCAAAGAGTTCATTGATACTTCTGTTAAAGACTACGAAAATAACCGGAAAAGAAAGGAGGAAAAAGATGAACAAGTTAAACGGGAACAAAAGCTTATAGAACGCAATAAAGCCCAAGTTGAGGTCGAACCTTATGACATTTATACAGCAATTTCAAAGAATTTTATTACTTCAAGTGAAAATACTTTAGAAACTTTGTTGGAAGAATCAAAATTCTATGCCGATGAAATGACTTCCTTACAGGCAAGCCTCACATCTCATTACGCCACTCTCTTTCCCTTGCTAAAAGAAAATGAGTTTACAGATTTTGAGAAGAATCTTCGTACTTCCCTTTTGAATTATGCCTCCACCGCCGTGATCGATTCCAGCGAATTCACAGCACTATATAATGAAATAAAATCATCTGACGTAAACAAAAAACTATTTGACAGCCTATTTACATTACAGGATTCAGACATCAGTTATGCTGAGTATTCCAGACAGGCTCAGGAAATTTATGAAAAGCTTTTAACTCAGTTAAACATTACGGACGAAAGTGACCAGCTTGCATTAAAACTGGTACTGGGTATTGACGACGAGAGCCTTGCAAACGCCCAGTATGAAGTAGACGCATTAATAGAAAAATATGCAGGACGGAGATATAACGGCTCTATGCTGGAGTACGGAGATATAGAATTTGCAAATTTTGCCAATACCCTTACAGACAGCGAATTAGATATTGCCAACTCAAACGAATTTGCCAGCGCAATTGAGCAAATTAAGTTAGAGACCGGAGAAGCCAAATTATCACAGGAGGAATATAGAACTGCCCTTGATCTGGCATCAGAAGCCATACTAAATCAGAAAAATGCAACGGAATTGTTAAAAACGTCTATATCCGACTCCGTATCATCCCTAAGTGATTTACAATCTCAACTTAACACCTTAGATTCCGCAGTAATCAGCTACGATGAAAACGGCACCTTTTCCTTGGACGATTTAGCCGCTATTTCCGATTACTTCCTATCTCTTGAGGACTTTGACACTTCTGCCGTCGACAATGCATTATCGGTATTAAGCGACTCCTCTTCCACTACGGAACAGCTTGCCAAAGCCGTAACCACTGTAGCAGACCAGTATTTACAGGCCTCCGGTATTTTAGATACAGTAACCGACCGGAATAAAGCCCTCATCATCTCACAGCTTGAATCCATGGGAATCTCAAATGCCCAGGAAATTGTCAATGCAAAACTGGCAGCCTCCTATGGGACGTTGGTACAGGCAGAGGCCATAGCTACCCAGCACTCTATCAATCTGTCCGCAGTTACCTATGACGAAATCAATTCTTTATTGACGGAAGGGCAGATTTCAGAAATAACGGCAAGACAGCTTGCTTATTATGCTATACAGAAACAATATTGCAACGGCGCGGTCATATCCACTGTGGCAGACTGTCAGAACATGATAAATCTTGCCAAAACAGCCGGATACAGCACAGAAGTATTAAGCAGACTGGAAGCCTTAAAAGCCAGAATGTCCTCTGCCGACTATATATTCAGCGAGACAGTCAGAAACAACGTTTCCAACCAAATTAACAGCATCCTCTCCGAAGCAAGCGCCAATATGGCAAACTACAATATTGAAATCCCCCAGGCCACATATAACGGCGGATCCAATATTACAAATGCATTGAATGACGCCAGCCAGGCCGCTCAGGCCTCTGCCCGGGAAATAGAGGACACCTACGAAGAACTTTTTGACTTTTTTGAACGACGGACGGACGTATTAAACGATGCGCTGGATCTGCTGAATACGAATCTGGAAAATGTTTTTGGCTCATTTGCTAAAAACCAGCTGATCGATGCTCAAATAGGCATCAATAAAGAATCTATTAATAACCAGACAGACGCCCTTGCCATGTACCAGCAAAAAGCGGCCGAAGCTCTTGCCAAAATTCCTGCCGATTTACAAAGCAAAATAACCGAAGGCAGCGTATCTTTGGTAAACTTCATCGGCTCCGGTAACGAAGATGTGGTGGAAGCCATTAAGGAATACC
Source organism: Lachnospiraceae bacterium (assembly GCA_910574745.1). Lineage (GTDB taxonomy): Bacteria > Bacillota > Clostridia > Lachnospirales > Lachnospiraceae > UBA2882. The sequence goes on from CAJTCE010000003.1 coordinate 180,462, forward strand.
AGAACTGGGCGGATAAGGTTGCCGACTGTAAACAGGAACTGAGCAGCCTGAAAAAAGAATTAAGACAGCTTGAGCTTGATAAATTCAATAATATCGTTTCGGATTTTACAAACCGTTTTGATATTTCCTCCGATGCCCAGGATTTCATCCAAAAACAGATAGCCTTATTTAAAGAAGCCGGCCAGTTAATCGGCGAAGGCTTTTATCAGGGACTTATCAAGGAATCAGAAAGCCAGCTAACCATTTTAGAACAGGAAAGGCAGGCTCTTGCCGATGAACTGTCCTCGGGATTTGACAACGGTCTTATCGAAAAAGGCTCCGAAGAATGGCTTGAAATCGTAGATGCTTTCAATAAGGTGGACAGCTCCATTCTTGACTGCAAAAAGGATATTGAAGAATTTAACAACGCCATACAAGATCTGCACTGGGATATTATTAAAAGAATACAGGAAAACTTTGACAACCTGTCTGATGAAATTAAAAACCTCACAGGCCTGATCGACGATGCGGATGTTTCAGATGCCGAAGGGAATTGGAGCAAAGAAGGGCTTACCCAGCTGGGATTATATGCCCAGGAATATGAAAAATCCGTTTATGCCGCCAACATGTATGCGGAAGAAATTGCAAAGCTCAATGAAGCCTTTGCTAACGGAGAATACTCGGCTACGGAATACGCCGACAAGCTTGCCGATTTAAAGGAAGCCCAGTGGGATGAGGTCAATGCCTCCGAAGCCGCCAAAGACTCTATCATGTCCTTAAACAAGGAACGGGTTGAAACTATGGTAACGGCTATTGAGGACGAGATCGACGCCATGAAGGAGCTGATCTCTTCCAAAAAGAATGCTCTTGATGCCGAAGAGGAATTATACGAGTACCGCAAATCAATCAGCGAGAAAACCAAATCCGTTACGGATATCGAACGCCAGATTGCGGCAATGCAGAATGATGACACCGCTTCTACTGTAGCAAAGCGAAAAAAACTGGAAGAACAGCTTGCACAGGCGAAAGAAGAACTGGCAGATTATGAGTATTCACACTCCATAGATACCCAAAAATCAGCCCTCGACCAACAGTTTGAAGAATTTGAAACCGATAAAGAAGCCGAAATAGAAAGATTACGTGAAACACTTAGCGAAAGGGAAGCAGTTATTGCGCTTTCCTTTGAAACCGTAAAAGCCAACGCACAGCTTATCGGCAGTGAAATTGCTTTGGTTGCACAGGCACATGGCATTACTGTTTCAGAATCCATAACTACTGCCTGGACTTCCGGCGAAAATGCCGTCGCATCTTATGGCGAAGCCTTAGGAATCGGAGCAAGTAATTTTATCGGGAATATGATTAATATGGTTCAGGGCGTATACGGGCTTCAAGGCCAGGCCGACGCCACTTCCCTCTCACTCGCCAATATGTATAACCAAAACAGCAAAAATCTGCAGAACAGTCTGATAGCCTCCTGGTATAGCGCTGCAAACCTGAATACCGTTGCCCAGGCGTTAGATGACAGCCTGGCCAATGCTCTTGGACGTGGATATGATGTAAGTTCTCTGGTAAATAGCATGAATTCCATTGGAGACGCCGCCGCAAATGCAGCTAATAAGGTAAGAGATTTAATGGCTGCCATAAATGGCAACGGAAAAACAACTCCTGAAGATACTAATTATGGTATTGCCATAAATGGTCATAGTGTAGTAAAGGATCTTACCAAAGAAGCTGCATATAAATTAAAAGCAACCCAATATAAGCATGACTATTATTATATTTATTCTTATGCCAAAGGCGGTCTGGTCACAAAAGATGATAGCAATCCTCTAAACTATATTGCCAAATCAGTAGGCGAAGACACCCTGATTGCCGCAAAGGACGGGGAACTGGTATTAACTCCTGCCGAAGCCGAAGCATTTTTAAAACTGGCTCCAAATATGGAATCGTTTAACCGTTTCATTCCCCGAATAACCCCCGACAGTTTCGTAAATAACATTCCTCTCATTGAAAATACGCCCCCGTCTGTACAAATCCATTATGACAATTTAGTGCAGGTTCAGGGCGATGTAAACAACAGCAATATCAGGGAAATGAAAACAATTGTGAACGATGCAATTACAAAACAATTTAACAAATTTAACTCCGACTTATACAAAGCCGGAGTCAGATAATATTTTTACTCAGGGCTGTATGCAATTAACTTAGAAATTCTAAATGCTACAGCCCTGATTATATATATGCCATAATGTCCCGTAGGCAGTGCAAACCCGTTTCTTTTGAAGGCCATTCTATTTGCACCTGCCTGCCAAAGTCAATGCTACACTGCTTAAGCGGGATATTTGACCCTTGCAGAAATATAATCTGCCGGCATAGGCATCATCATAAAAGAAAGGAGTTAGCCATGAATGCATTTTTTAAGGACATTCGGATTGGAGACTTCGTCGCTTCCGAATACGGGTTGATACCTGCCTCTTTTGATTATTCATGGGATGAAGAAAGCGATATCGCTATGGAATCAGAATCCGATGAAGAATATACAGGCAGAAATACTATTCCGCTGGATTATGGAAGCACGCATCAGAGCAAGCCGGAATTTTCTGTTACCTTTATAAAGAAAGCTTGTGGCGTCAATGAGAAAAACGCTTTTGAAAATCATGAAATCCGTTCCGTTCTCCGGGAATTGACCGGGAAACAGTATTACAGAGACCTATACTTTTTAGATGACAAGCTGCATACCGATGAACGGATACACTATAAGGTCAAAGTAGTCAGGACGGAGCAGCGAAAAATCCACGGTCAGACCGTAGCCCTGAAATTTACCTTTCAATGTAATTCCTTCTGGGCTTATACCGATATACAGTCCCGGGAATTTACCGTTAAAGGCGGACAGACCATCCATTTTTATAACTCCTCTGACGAGGTAAATGACTACTTATACCCGCAGATAGAGTTCTCTCCGGTTACCGGCGGTAATTTAACCTTAACAAACCTGTCTGATCAAAACAGGCGGACATCTATCAGCAATAATACCGCAGATGAAATCATATCGTTGGATTCCGAAAACGAAATCATCTCATCCTCCCATCCCGGCAGAATCATTTTAAACGATTTTAATTTAAAATGGCCCCGATTTGTACCGGGAATGAACCAACTCCTGGTTTCTGCCGACTGCAAAATGAAAATAACATATCAATTACTGAGGAAGGTGGTGCTCTAGACAAAATGGGACTACATTTTAATTATGACTACTGGAACAATATGGAAACGCCTTCCTTTGTTTTATGTACTGTTGACAAAAGCAAAATCGGCACATTGAATGTCAGCGAAAAGCATCTGCACTACAATAATGAAATTCCCGAAATCTCCTTCAGAATGTATCAATATGTAGACGGGAAAGAAAATCCTTATTACGACAGGGTTTTAGAATTTCAGTATGTACTGCTTCCTGACATAGGCTACTTTCAGATCATGCAAAAGCCGGTGATCATCACTGACCGTAATATGGAATACAAGGAGGTTACTGCCCAGAGCGCGGAAATCGAATTGGGACAAAAATATCTCAATACCTTCAGCATTAACATGGGCACCGTGGAGAGCATCGACGGCGTATGCCTGTATCAGGTCGGGGATTTAGGACACAGTTTGCTGAACCTGGTATTGGAAAAGCTTCCTTCCTGGTCTATCGGCTATGTTGACCCAAAGATTGCCACGCTGCAAAGAAGCTTCGAAATTGACAATCAGGATGTATACAGCTTTTTAACCTCTGATGTTTCAAAAGCTTTTGAATGCGTTTTCATTTTTGATACCCTGCATAATACGATTAATGTTTATGAACAGGACTCCGTCAGTGAGGATACAAATATTGTCATCTCCTTTCAGAATCTTGCAAAGAAAATCAAACTGGACCCGGATGCCGAATCCGTTAAAACCTGCGTCACTTTAGTAGGCAGCGACAGCCTGACAATCCGGGAATTAAATATGGGATATGACAGGATTTATAACTTTGATTACTTTGCCACACCGGAATATATGAGCCATGAGTTAATCGATGCTTACAAAGCCTATCAGAAAGCTTATGAGCGATATAACAAGCAGTATACGCCCCTGCTTGCCGAGTACCAGGATTTAATTTTGGAAATCGCAAAACTGGATCACGAAATGCTGCCGGAAACTCCTCTTCCTACTAAAGACGGACAACTTATTACAACGGATGAATTGGCAGAAGATACCGAAGTTTGGAAAGAATACTGCCTTACAGAATTAGAAACCTATAAAAAAGCCTATGAAGGCAGACAGTCTGTTTTAATGCAAAAAGGCTATGGAAATCTTAAGAAAGTGGAATACGATGGTACAAGCAAAAGTGTGACATATACTAACAACGACGATAATAAAGATCACATGAAAATCGAATACAAGTCATTGTACCTTCCCGTCTATCATATTTTACAAAATATCAATTCTGAGATTGCAACAAGGAAATCTCAGATTCAGAAACATGAAAAGCGTAAAAAAAGCTTAAAGCTCCAAATGGAAAACATCATATCCCTGATTGACATTCAAAAGAATTTTACCAAAGAACAATGGTTATATTTAAGCAAATTTATCAGGGAAGAAACCCTGTCCGATTCCAATTATGTGGTTACCGACACCATGTCCAAAGAAGAGGAAATGGAAATGAAACAGGCCTTCCTCGATTTCGGAAAAAAAGAATTGGCAAGGGTTTCACAGCCTCAGTTTTCTTTTACAATGGATATGGCAAATATCTTTTCCTTTCCGGAATTCAGAAACCAGCTGGACAAGTTTGATTTGTTCAACTATATAACCGTTCTCATTCGTGACGATTACTATATGAAGGTAAAAATCCTTTCCTTTGATATTGATTTAGAAGACAGGAAAAACTTTTCCGTGACATTCGGCAGTATTTATAAATACAAGAATAAAGATATTTTTACAACTGCTGTGGATGCCATGGCAACAGCCGCTTCCGCTTCCACTTCCGTATCCTTTAACAAGTTTCAATGGAACAACGGGACGGAGGATGCTTTTGATATAAAGAATAAAATCTCAAGCGGACTGATCAACGCCGGAGTGAGCCTGAGTAACTCAAGGTCTACCATGGAAATTGACGAACGGGGGCTGTTTATGAATAATGCTTCTGATTCTGAATTTCCGAATGAAAAAACGGCGTTAACCGGTTCTAACCTGTTATTTACTACTGATAATTGGGAAACTGTAAGGACTGCTTTGGGACATATACAGTATATAACATCTAACGGGACATCTGTTAATACTTATGGATTGATTGCAGAAACGGTTCTTTCAGGGTATATTGGCGGTTCTCTTATTGAAGGTAATACCATCAATGGTAATAATATAAATGGTGGGACTATAACGGGTTCTGTAATTAATAATGGCAATAAGACATTCTATGTTGATAAAGATGGAAATATGATTGCCAATAGTGGTAATTTTAAGGGCACTATATCAGCCAGTGAAATATCCGGCAGCCAAATTATAGGCACTTCCATCAATAACGGAAATGGTACTTTTTCTGTAGATGAAAAAGGTAAGGTCTCAGCTTCATCTATGACAATAACAGGTGGTAGTATTTCAATCCAGAACAATAACGACACTGCATTCTCCGTTGATGAAAATGGAAAACTGTATGCTAAAAATGCTGAAATCGAAGGGAAAATAAGCACTGATAATATTACCGCTACTAATGGTAATTTTACAAATGTTACAATTGGAGATTCTTGTAGAATATTAGGAAATTGTATCATTGATGGAAGAACCTGGGGAGAAGATTTTGAATGGCAGGGAAAACAAATTATTGATGACTATTTGTCAGGAATTTCCGGAAATAAAGTAGGTATTGGCTTCGATGCGGCAAATATGACTAAAGGAATAGTTGGCCGCCCATACAATTTCGGCGGTGTATATATTCGTGAATCAGGTGGTAATGAATTTGGATGTAGCAATGGACTCAATACATTTAATGCACATAGAATTACCGCTCAAGTACCGGTACAAGCTGGTGGTTCTACAATCGGCTCCAGCGGCAATCCATTCTCATCAGTTTATGCAAATGTTTTCGTAGGTTCAATTTCAAGCGGTTCCAGCAGGGCTATCAAAACAAATATCCAGAAATACGATGTTAAAAATTGCCTTAATATCATAAATTCAACCGAAATAATGTCATACAATTATAAAAGTGATATAAAAAGTAATACTGATGGAATCAAAAATATTGAAAAAGCAAAGGCAGAATACATAAAAGCAATCGAAGAAACAGAAGAAATGTGTAAGCCATCAAAACAAGATTATCTGAAAAGAATTTCTGAATTTGACAAAGAAATAGAACGCCTGAAAAACGAAAGAAGCACATATCCCGAAACACGTTACGGATTTATTTCCGAAGATGCACCGTGGGAATTAGTATCAATGGATAGAAAATCTGTCGATACATATTCTGCTGTAGCAATGTGCTTCGGAGCAATCCAGGAAATTGATAAACGTATACTGCAATTAGAAAAATCCATAAATATTACACAATAACCCGATATTGGTATATTCGATAATAAGGAGGTTGAAAATGGAACATAAAACTGAAAAGCCATTATCCCTGATCATAAAAGAATGCCGGGAAAATATTGAAAATGCCATCAACGGTTCAAATCTCCCGCCCTATTTATTAGAACCTGTTTTGAAGGACTACTATAACCAGGTTTCCATTCTTGCACACAATATGACAGCTGAAGAGGAAAATGAATATTTAAGCAATCTTAAAAAAGATTAAGATAAGCTTATGAAAGAGAACTGCTCCTTTTAGGATAACAGTTCTCTCTTTATATTAACGAAGGAGGGATGAAATGAACCCTATTATTACTTATATCACAACCGATCTGACGGCCAACAACAATTTTAACTATGTTCGTGCCGTTCAAGGCGACAACCAGACCCGTTATGTTCACATCACTTTGCTGGACAACCAGATTCCCTACAATCTGTCTGATATCGAACCTGTTTTAAGGGGCGACAAACCGGATGGAACTACTATATTCAACCACTGTGAAATATCGGACGATGGCGAAATCATTGTGGAATTAACCAGTCAGATTTTAGCAAGTGCAGGCACGGGAAAATACGAAATAGCCCTGTATAAAACAAACGGACAGAATGAAGTCCTTACATCATTTCCGTTCAATATCTATGTAAGCCCTGCATCATTTAATGTTGATAATATTACATCTTCCAATGAATTCACGGAATTGTCCGACATTATCAAAAACATTGACACTATCAATCAAAATGTTGAATCTGCAAAGGATTCTGCCAAAAATGCCGAGCTGAGTGCAAATCAGGCTGCCACAAGCGCCGCAGATGCTTCCGATTCTGCATCACAGGCCGGTTTAAGCGCCGCAGATGCCTTATCCTCTTCCGAGCTTTCCAAAAGCTGGGCCATAGGCCAAACAGGTATGCGTGAAGACGAGGATACGAATAATTCCAAATACTATTCACAATTGTCCTCTGACCATATGGATACTACAAAATCCTATATGGACATGACGGAAGTCTATAAGAACGAAACAGCTTTATTACAGGAATCAGCTTCAGACTCAGCAAACGCTGCATCTGACAAGGCTGCTGATGCTTTAAATTATGCCGAATTATCAAAAAGCTATGCCATCGGCACAGAAGGAACCGTGCGGGAAGGCGATGCATCAGATAATTCATATTATTATTCATTGCAGTCAGCTTCCAGTGCCAGAAGGGCTAGTGATTTACTGAATCAGATTGATGAAAAAACCCAAAACAGCCTTCAGCAGATTGAAGACGCCCTGGCAAGCACTACGCCTCAATTCTATTTTGACCATACTTCCGGTATGCTCTCCTACTCCGGCGGACGCTTTCATTGGGCTTTGGATAACAACGGACATTTATTATGGGAGGTAACAATATAATGACTGACATTGGAAAAATTTCTTTTGTTTATAAAGGCGACTACGACGAACTGACAACCTATGAAGAAAAAGACTGCGTTACATATAAAGGCAGCACCTTTTGCGCATTAAAGGCCGTAACAGGCATTGCCCCTGTACACGATAATGAAAACTGGTGGCAGATGTCCAAAGGCATAGAAGGCAATGGCGAAACAATTTCTTCGGAAGAACCCACCGAACAGGAAGACGGTTCTTTCTGGCTGTTAGAATACTAATTTGGGAGGAAATATATCATGGGAAAAATTTATAAAAACGGTATATTATTTGCCGGAAGTACGGATAGTGCAAAATCTGTAGCTTTTGATAATACTGATACGGGTCTTGAGGCTGATAATGTTCAGGAGGCTATTGAGGAGGTAAAAGACAAGGTTGATACTGATATTAACAATTTAGACACTGAATTAAATCAAAAACAAGATACATTATCTGCCCAAAATTTCAGTATATCTCTTTCTTGTGATTCATCTTTATCCGATCCTCAGATAAAAATGTCAAGAAACTATGGAAAAATTGTACATATTAACGGTGCAATTTCTATTACATCTCCAGGAGTTTGGAAAACAATCGGAAAAATTCCTTCGGGTTATCGTCCCATTGCTCAACTTTATTTTCCATTATATAAATTAGGAGAATACAGTAAAAATGTTTTGTATGTTGACAATAATGGAAACTTTGGAGTTAACTCTGTAGAATCTGGAAATGATTACTTTTTTGATATGGTATATATAACAAGTTAGTAAATATTATACTATTTTTGAAATCATTTATAACAAAAATTGAAAGTTTAAGGAGAATAAAATGAGTATACTTTCAGGCTACAAAAAATTCAAAAAATATTTGAAAACCACCGACGGCTATCAGCTTATTTCCTACTTTACCTCTTCCGATACTGTTAATATGGTGGACGAAAACGGAAATATCACTGATACCACATTAACAGAAAGCATCAGCAAGGTAGGAAAAGGCCGGGAATTAACCCAGGCAGAATATGATGCCTTAAACGAGGAAGAAAAGAGAAACGGAACTGTATATTACATAACCGATGATGACGGTGTTGTTTCCATTGTCGCATTGAACCGTGCTGCATATGACGCTTTAGGCGATACAACTTCGACTGACGGACGTATCTATTTGATCACAGATGAAAATATTGAAGAAACAGCAAAAAATGTTGCATTTGACGATTCCAATACAACTATTGACGCATCAACGGTTCATGACGCAATTGAAGCATTAAATAATGATATCGTTAAGGTAAACGATAAATATAAAGAGGAATACATTGATATTAGTGTAACTGATGTTACAACATCACTAATTAGATATAGCATTGGAAATATTAATCAACCAGATGGATATACCGTTGATACAGTATATATGACATCTTATGGAAATGGAAAAACTATGTATTCATCAAATTTTGTAGCTGTTCCATTTATAGGAAGTTCCGTATTGTATGTAGCTATACAAAAAGTTGCTGGCAGTTCTACAACATTTACCGGTAAAGCCTGTATAAGATATAAAAAAAATGAAAATTAAAGGAGGATTAGTATGCCTACATTAAGATATAACGGAAATAAAATCGGAGGCACTGTAGAAGATTCGCTACATGTTAATTTTAACAATACCAATACAAATCTTGAAGCTACCAATATTCAGGAAGCTATTGAAGAAATCAAAAATAGCGCTTTTTCCGGAGATTACAACGACTTATCCAACAAACCTGTTTCTCTTAAAAACCCTCAAAAGCTTACCTTTACAGGCGGAGTTACGGGGACCTATGACGGCAGTGCAGCAAAATCGGTGGCAATTCCAACAACACTTCCTGCAAATGGGGGTAATTCTGATACCGTGGATAATAAACACGCTTCCGATTTTATTCTGAAATCAGGCGGAACTATGTCAGGTGCACTAAATTTTGCAAATAATACCTGGAATTTAGTCGGAGACGATGTTTATATCGGAGATAGAAATTTTCCCGGATGTTTAGCCTTAAAACCCAAATTAGGAGCTGCTATCGGTTCCGGCATTTATCTTTTAAGTGATTGGGAAAATTGGAAATGCAAATTTATCATGGAATCTGACGGCCAATGCACCGTTGGAAGTGAGCAAGCAGACACATATTTGATCACTGCTGGCTCATGTTATGTATCAAATAGCACTAACACAGCCAGAGCTCCCATCCATGCTTCTAATTTTGTTCAGTCTTCATCTAAAAGAATCAAAGAAAATATTGAAGAAATGTCCAAAGAAGAAGCAGGAAAAATTTTGTTGCTCAATCCTGTAACATACGACTATAAAAACAAAGAAAACGGTACCGGATGCAGAGGATTGCTGGCTGAAGATGTTGCTCCCATCATCCCCTCCTGTGTGATTGGCGATGTTAATTGTACAGATGATGACGAAAAGGCCATTGAAGCAATTGGAATTGATTATTCAAAATTAGTCCCTTACTTAATAAAAATGGTACAGCTGCAGCAGGATGAAATCAACGAATTAAAAAACATTCTCAATAAATCATAATACATATCTGATTTCATTTTAAATTAACTGTTGATTTTTTATCATAAAATGAAAGAACTCCTGAAAACCATATCCACAAGGTTTTCAGGAGTTCTTTAGCAGAGGAAGAGGGAATCGAACCCCCGTTAACGGTTTTGGAGACCGCCGCACTACCGCTGTACTATTCCTCTCTATAACCACCGAAAATGATTATAGCATATCATGCTTAACTTGCGCAAGCCCTAAAAATAATTTCTCTAATATTTTATTGTACCTTTATTTTTTTAGCAATCTTATCTATAACGGAATGATTGACAACCAAACGGAACAATTATTTCAGAACCCTTTATTCCCCTACACTAAAGTCAATAGGATTATCCTGACAATAATATATATTTACCAAATCCGTTGTCCCTATGAGGCTATAGTGGTTCAAAACATCCTCCGGTATCGTAGTGCCTGCCAAATCTACAATCATGACAGTAGGACCGGTATAATCCCCGTTATTTTCATAATACAGATAATCCCCCCAGTGAAGGAATCCTCCTACATCAGCTATAGACTTATATATTCTGGATAAATCATATACCCTCATATTTCTCTCTAATATATTAAGGGAATTTCCCCAGCAATAAACCAACTCTGCATCTGTTGTCTCCACGATTTCTTTAATTTCAGACATTTGCATAAAATCATTCGTAGTCTTCATATACTTATAATCCGATACCACATCTGTTCCCAATATGCCCAGAATTAATGCTCCCTCCAGACACAGAGTGAAAATCATCTTTTTATCTAGCCTTCTTAAAAAATAGCCCACTAAAATAATCATCGCTATATAGGCACAAATTAGATATCTGGCTTCAAACAGACTTTCAGTCCCGCCATATGTGCAATTATATAAGCTGAATATGATAAAATTACAGACTACGATATTACAGAAGAATAACTGTCTTCTATCTGCATTCTTCAAATTTTTCAAACAATGTACCATACAGAAAATAAAAGCAATAACCACGATCACAAAAATAAGTATTGGAAATACTCTGTAAAGTCCTTCACGGGAAAAAATCGGAATTTCCGTATCAAATAAAGGTAAAACTCCCAGCAACACCATGAATCCCTGTATGATTGATCCAATATTTGTCCATATTTTTTCAATACTGATCCAGGTCCTGGTGGAATCAAATGTTGCTATATTTAATACATTTTCCCCAATCACTTTCCCCAGCAAACTGCAGAGCAGACATACATATACATATATAGCCTCCGGCCGTTTCAAAGCGGACAGCTTATTATCAATCCAAACAATTTCAATAAAATACACAATGCAGGGAAATAGCAGAATTATTGTCATAAATGCTCCGGTTGATATTCCTGTCAGAATACATAAGAACAGGGAAAAAACCATATAAAAATACAATCTTTTTTCTTTCTGCAAATTAATAATGACTTTTACAATCATTAGGAAAAGCAAAACTCTCACACTGTAAAACGCAGAGCCGCTGATAAGACAACTAAAATATCCCAGATCATTGTGTAAAACAAAATCATTTACCAAATAGGGACAAATCAGCAGATTAACACAAATCAGCCGTATACTCCTTTCCATCTGCAAATCCTTTACAATGCCATACATACACCATATAAGCCCAATTAAAACAATGGTATTGGCAATGCCATAGGATACCAGTAAATTTCCTGTTATTCCATATAAAAGAGAAGCCAACGGCATGGAGCTGTCCCAAAATACATTTGTCTGTTCTGTCCATACATTGGATAACAAGGCTTTTTCTCGCCACACCAGGCTTGCTTTCAGATAGGACCAGGACGAATCATATCCCATATGCTCCCCCAGTAAAGCCACATTAAAATATATCGATATTAATAACTGCCCCGCAAAAATAATAAACAGACATACTTCCAGCGGCTTCAGTTTTCTAATTCTTTCTTTAATACTCATCCCATATATCCCTTCTCTTCTTCAGCTCAAATCTCAAAAATTTTACACTTCAGTATTTTACTTTTTTAACAATAAATGCTTTTTAGCTATCGCTGCCATGGGAATATCAGAATAGGAATCTGAATGAATTTTTCTATTTCAATCCGGGTATATCCTTTAGAAATCTTTTTATATTTTCTTCCCAATAATAATTTCGTTAAAAAATCTTTGGTAACAACTGCCCTGATACATTAAAATGCTTCATTCTCAGGCAGCTACAACTTTTCTTTAATAGAATTTCCAGAAATGTCTTTTATTTTAATCAACAGAATTAACAAATATGTATCTTCTATTTTTGACATTTGTCTAATTGGCTTTATTTCTTTTAAATGTTATTATATCCTACCGAGGTAACATTTTCAATAAATTTCATCCACTTATACCCTCTATAAAGGATTCCAAATATTTTTATTTAGCTCTTCTAAACGCAAATTCCAAAAATAAAAATATAAATTATTATTTACACAAACAAATAAGCTGAAAGCTTACGCTTTCAGCTTACCTGTTTGTGTAAAAGGGGAATTCTTCCGGAATTGCTAATTAGCAAGTTTAACTTCCGTTAAACTATATTTAGTATATATCCTGAAAACACTTTTTTCTACAAATATTTTGCGCACAAATTGCACTATCTTGCTTTTCTGTCAAAATTCGACATTTTCCTCATTGACGGAGCACACCATGTCATTCCCCCTTGAAAAGACTCAATCATGAATGATATTTACTGCCTCCATAATATTTTTCACAGTATATATCTTAATCCCTTCCACATCTGTCAGTTGCTTTGCATTAGCATAGGGCACAACACAGCTGGTAAATCCCAGCTTTCTGCCTTCCAGTATGCGCTGCTTTGCCATAGCCACGCCTCTGACCTCTCCGCTCAGTCCCACCTCGCCAAATACCAGCATATCGTCATCTACAGGCTTATTGCGGTAACTGGAAACCAGTGCCATAACCACTGCCAGATCCGTTGCGGGTTCAAAAATCCTCATGCCGCCGGCAAAATTTACATAGGCGTCTTCCCTTCCTAAGGGCATCCGCATTCTTTTCTCAATAACCGCCATTAGCAAATTCATCCTGTTGAAATCACAGCCCGCAGCCTGTCTTCTGGGAATCTGGAAATTGGTGTCGCAGACCAGTGCCTGTACCTCCAAAAGCATGGGCCTTGTTCCCTCCATACAACAGGTTACAACCGAACCGCTTGCGCCTTCCGGCTTTCCGCTTATTAAAAATTCAGAAGGATTTTTAACCTGAATCAGCCCTGCCTCTCCCATTTCAAAGACGCCGATTTCGTCGGTAGAGCCAAAACGGTTTTTTACTCCTCTTAAAATACGGTAAATATCCTGCTTGTCTCCCTCAAAATATAAGACCGTATCCACCATATGCTCTAAAACCCTGGGCCCAGCTACAGTACCTTCCTTCGTCACATGTCCCACGATCAGCGTGGCAATATTTTCCACCTTGGCAAGCTGCATAAGAATTCCCGTGGATTCCCTTACCTGAGAAACGCTTCCCGGGGCTGAATTGACTTCCTCATTGTACATCGTCTGAATAGAGTCAATGATCAGCACCTCCGGCTTTTCGGATTTTACCACATCCGAAATGGTTCCCAGATTTACCTCCGTAAGCAGCTTAAAATGCTCTGTAAAATCTCCGATTCTATCCGCCCGCATCTTAATCTGTGCCAGGGATTCTTCTCCCGATATGTATAATACTTCTTTCCCTTTTGCCGCCAGCTTCTGGCAAACCTGTAAAAGTAAAGTGGATTTCCCGATACCGGGATCTCCACCTACCAATGTCAGGGAGCCGGGGACAATGCCGCCCCCTAACACCCTGTCAAACTCTTCAATTTCAGTTGCAAACCGTTCTTCCTTACCGCTGGTAACTGCTTTAAGCTCCACCGGCTTTCTGCCGGAAGAAACCGCTTTTGCACTGCCTGCTGCCGGGCTGCTCTTTACTGTAATCCGCTCTTCCACAAAGCAGTTCCATGTACGGCAGGCCGGGCACTGGCCCATCCATTTAGAAGCTTCATAGCCACAGTTCTGACAAAAGAAAGCACTGGACGCTTTTCCTTTTGCCATATCTATACCTCTGTTACCTTTACGTCTACTTCGCCCATATCAACAAGCTCCACGCTAAGGCTCAGCTTCCCGCCAAATCCGGTCTTCATCCTGCCGATGCTCTCGCCGCCTACAAAAACCTCATACTCCGTATCATCCTTTAAGCCCAGGGTAATCTGTGCATCCTCACTGCCTTCAACCTTAAAATTCATTCCTTCAGCAGTCTCTTTCAATTCATTGACGCTGGTACCCGGCACTGATTCATATAAAAACATTCCGTTTTTTTCCAGCTTTGTCATAGTCTGGAAGGTCTTTACCTTATAAAGATCTCCTCCATGGGAAAAATCCTCCAGCTTCGCCTTTGCTGCCAAAGTGTGGTTTCCAAAGCTCACGGAACCGTCTTCTTCTGAACGGATTAATTGTTCTACAACTGCCATTTTTATATCCTCCTGTTTTTGATATACCCGTAAAAATATCTTTTGCGACTATCTTAAGTATACCTTATTTTTCTTCCGTGGTAAATACTATTCCTTCCTGAATCTTCGCAGATTTATCATAGACACCTGCTCTCCATTGGTAACCTTTGCACTATCCCTTTACTGTTTTCTATTCCATAACTATGGTATTCGGCGATGTTGCATAATACAAGATTTCAGCTCCCAATGATTCCATCAATGCCCTTTTTACCGGTGCATTCAATTCTACATTTTGCATTAAGCTTTCCGGTGCATCAAAAAAAGCCACTTTCGGTGCAATCATCCGATAAACGCTCTCATCCATTCCGCCATTACCGTGATGTCCCATTTGAACATAATCAGCCTTCAGCTTGTCTCCCCACTTATCTAAAAGCTTTGCTGAATATGCCGCTCCCACATCCGCCAAAAACAATATGGAATCATGCTTTGCACTTAATTTAAATATCATTCCTCCGTTATTGCAAGGATCCGTATCCTCCGCCATTTCTTCCGAATCAAAGGAATGAAAAACCTCCATTTTTAACCCAAACAAATCTATTTCATCGCCTTCATTTAAATAGACGAGATTATCCGATCCTGTAGTCAGATTAACAAATTCATCGTATATCTCAAACACATCCCACCAGTTTGCTTTACTTTTGTAGATTTCATAATCCATTGGAACTGTATATATCGTACCAATTTCCACTTTACCGGAAGCATATACTCCGTTAAAAGCACCAACATGATCGGGATGCGGATGGGTAATAATCCATGCATCTACCCTTCCTCCATGATCCATAATCAAATTAAGAAGTCCCTTCGCATCTTCTTTCCACCCACCGTCTACTATAATCAAGTGACCTTCCCAATCGGTTATAATATATATCATACTCTGTAATTCTGTTACGGTAGCAAACTGAGTAACAGTGTATTTTCCCAAGTCTGGTACAAATTTGTATATTTCATACTCTTCTGTGATACCCATTCTTGTATAACCTAAAGTATATAGTACATCCTCATCCGCATTTTCTTTTGGCAGAACAACTATATTGGCATCATTGTATTTTTTCAACGTTTCTTTTATTGAGCCTATTTCAGTTTCGTCATACGGGCTGCATACTAGTTTTACCTTATCATCACAATCCCTTATCTGCATCCCTATTTCAAAAGGTGCCAGCATTTTGACCTCCGGCACTCCTTCTACCATTTCCCGTATTTCCATAATCTCTTTATTCATTTTAAACCGATTATCAGGAAAAGCGTATGTACTATTGAACAAAATACAGCCATTAAAAGCAATTGCTGCTACTACACTGACTGCCCAAAATGTCAAAAACAGCGTAAAAAATTTTTTCTTTAGCTTTAAACATCCACTTATATGATCCATAACATCCCGTTTATTGCTTTGTTCCATATCGGGGATACTTTTTATTTTATAAAATATCTTCTTTGCCATCCAAATAAGTGCTGCTACTGTTAACGGCAAGAGTACATAAATAACTATACTTTTATCTGTCCATGGGGATTCCCACAATCCCGTAAAATCATACGGCTTTGAAAAGCAAAATACCAGTGAGCTTATGAGCAAAAGCCAAAGAGCTGTTTCCGTCCGTCTATTTTTACCCAGCAATTGTTCCAATATCATTTTCCAGGCAGTAATAAACAAAAACACTACTACTAACGGCATCAAAAACTTACCAATTAACACTGGGTGAACATCTAAAATCTGCGCTAAGACCATATATACCCAGGTCATAGGCGACCAATATACCGGCATTGCCATAATCTCTCCTGTAAAAGGGGAATATGAAAAATCCCCCTTATGTAACACAGCTGTCAGCGCCATCTCTAAAACACAATCTGTAGATGTATCCAGCCTGAAAATGCACAATACCGTTGCAAAAATCATACCAGCAAAATAGTGGCATTTATATTTTTTCATTCTTAGTGTTTATTCCTTTCTCCCCACCCAAAGCATCTAAATGTTTGTCCGGAAAAATGACCAATAACGCTCAGCCTATTTTTATCTTGAAAGAAGAACCGTCGTCAAAAACGGTTCTTCTACATAATAAAGAAATCGGCAAACTCACACATTTACCAAATATTGTTTATTATCAAACCATATTTTTATAAACATTCGACTATTCCTTTACCGTAAAAGTCACTTTTTTATCGTGTACGCCTGCGCTGACCTTATTCTTCGCACGGATTTTCCCCGAAAGGATTTCTTCCGCCAGAGCGTCTTCAATTTCCGTCTGAATCGCCCTTTTTAATGGTCTTGCCCCCATCTTCAAATCCGTATATTTATCCACAATATAATCCTTTAAAGCTGCTGTCAGAGCTAAATCGATATCCATTTGCGCCTTTGCGCGGTTGCACAGATTTTTGCCAAGAAGGGTAACAATCTTTTTCATGTCCTCCTTAGTCAGCTGATGGAATACCATGATCTCATCAATCCTGTTAATGAATTCGGGCTTGAACAATCGCTTTACTTCCTCCATAACGCCGTCCTTCATTTTTTCGTAATTCTGCTTTTCCGTGGTAGCAGCGGCAAATCCCAGATTCTTCGGCTCTACAATACGCGCCGCACCTGCATTAGAGGTCATAATCAGAATGGTATTTTTGAAATTGACCTTTCTACCCTTAGAATCGGTTATATGCCCTTCATCCAACACCTGCAAAAGGATATTAAACACATCGGGATGAGCTTTTTCTATTTCGTCAAACAGCACTACCGAATAAGGATTTCTCCTGATTTTTTCACTAAGCTGTCCGCCGTCGTCATGTCCTACATATCCCGGAGGCGAACCGATCATTTTGGCAACGGAATGAGGCTCCATATATTCGGACATATCCACCCGTATCAGGGCGCCTTCGGAGCCGAACATTGCCTCTGCCAGAGCTTTACTGAGCTCTGTTTTTCCCACACCGGTAGGGCCTAAAAACAGGAAGGAGCCAATGGGTTTGTTAGGATCGGCAAGGCCTACCCTTCCCCTGCGCATAGCCTTTGCCACCGCTGTCACAGCCTCCTCCTGCCCGATCACTCTTTTATGGAGAATGGATTCTAATCTTAAGAGGCGTTCACTTTCCTTTTCCGCCAGTTTGCTGACAGGAATCTTCGTCCACATGGAGACCACATCCGCAATATGATTTTCTCCTACCACCAGACTGCGGTCGGTCATTTTCTTTTCATGTCTTTCCTTTAGCCTGTTATACTTCTTTATGAGTTCATCCTGTTTCAATTTAATTTCATGGGCCTGGGAAAAGGCGTCAAATTTGAAGGAACGCTCAATCTGCAAATCCATGGCCTTGATCTGCTCCTCCATCTCCCTGCACTTTTCCGGAAGGTTCATGCCCTTAAGGCGTAAAGCGGCCGCCGCTTCATCAATTAAATCGATTGCCTTATCCGGCAGGTTTCTGTCATTAATATAGCGCTTTGACAGCTTAACCGCCGCTTCAATGGCTTCATCGGAAATGGTTACCTGATGATGGTCCTCATACTTGCGTTTGATTCCCTTTAAAATTTCAACGGCTTCCCCCACTGTAGGCTCTTCTACATTGACCGGCTGGAACCTCCGCTCAAGAGCCGCGTCCTTTGCCAGATATTTGCGGTATTCCTCAATGGTTGTAGCTCCGATCAACTGAATTTCCCCTCTTGCCAGGGACGGCTTTAAAATATTGGAGGCATCAATTGCGCCTTCCGCTCCTCCTGCGCCGATAATCGTATGAATTTCATCCAGAAACAGAATAATATTTCCGTCCTCAATAACCTCTCCGATAACCTTCTTGATTCTTTCCTCAAATTCCCCGCGGTATTTGCTTCCGGCAACCATGGCGGATAAATCCAAGGTTACTACCCTTTTCCTGCTGATGGTAGGCGGAACATCCCCTCCCGCAATACGCAAGGCAAGCCCCTCGGCAATGGCAGTTTTACCCACTCCCGGCTCTCCGATCAGACACGGGTTGTTTTTGGTCCTTCTGCTTAAAATCTGTATAACTCTTAAAATTTCACTCTCGCGTCCAATAACGGGATCAAGCTTTTCCTCTCTGGCAAGCTTCGTTAAATCCCTGCTGTACTGGTCAAGAGTCTTGGTGGGATTTTTCTTTTTCTTGGGATTTAAATCCTCCTTTGCCAGGCCTGCGTCTTCGCCCATTGCAATCAGGATATCCACATACATTTTTTGAAGACTTACTCCCAAGGTATACAAAAGTCTTGCGGCTATATTATCTCCCTCTTTAATAATAGATAACAGGATATGCTCCGTTCCTGTTTCCGAGGAGTGAAATCTTGCCGCCTGTTTATCCGCTTCCTCCAGAATCTGGACTGCTCTGGGAGAATAGCCGTCTCTTTCCAATATAGATACCGCCCCCGAAGGTGCGATCAGTTCCCTGATAACTTCCAAAACCTTCTCCGGGGTCACTCCGTGATTTTGCAATATTTTAGCTGCAACTCCGCTTTGCTGCTTTAAAAGCCCCAAAAGGATATGCTCCGTTCCGATATAGTTTTGTCCCGTAGTCTTTGCCATTCTTTTCGCAAACGTCAATGCCGCTTTGGCATTATCAGTATATGCCATCGTTGGTTATCCTCCATTTCATCGTTTTCCCTAATCTTCATCCAGATTAATAAATTCAAATTCAAAATCGTCGTCTAAAGCACTGGTTTCCGGCTCTCTTGATAAATTAATCATTTTAAAATTGGAGGGCTTTCTTTGGGTTCTTACTCTTTCCCGTCCCGCCTTTGCCTCCCTGGGTCTTTCATCTGATTGAGCCGGCATTTCACTGTCAAGCTGTATCTGGTTGATAA
Organism: Lachnospiraceae bacterium; assembly: GCA_910574745.1. Lineage (GTDB taxonomy): Bacteria > Bacillota > Clostridia > Lachnospirales > Lachnospiraceae > UBA2882. Next base: position 200,270 of record CAJTCE010000003.1, read on the forward strand.
TCTTCTCTTCCAAAGAAGAAGGGTCTATTTCCACATCCTTTGCAGCTTCTTTTGCCCCTTCCCTCACAGGTCTTTTTGCGGCCTTTTTAACAGTTTCCGCTGCCGGCTTTCCACTTTCCCCTTCCGGATTCTTTGCCGCCTTTCTAAGCGCCTCTCCTTCCGGCCGTTTCGCCGCCCGCTTAACGGTTCCTGCCTCCGTTTTCTTTTCTGCCCGTTTAGCCCCTTCCGTATCAGGCTTCTTTTCCGCTCCTTTAACCGTTTCTGCCAAAGGTCCTTTCTCGGTCTTTTTTGCTGACGCTTTTTCTGTTACCGGCTTTCCCTCTTTTGCATCGGCGCTTTTATCTTCCCTGATTCTTCTGATTTTCTTCCGGGCATCCTCTTTCAGTTTTGTCCCGTCCTCATCGTCCTCGTCTTCTTCATCATCTTCTCCCAAATCCGCTTTCAATTCCCTGTTTCGCATAACCAGATTTATAATGCAGAATACGGCAATTAGCAAAAGGCAAGCCATAACACACATAATTACAAATCTCTGGTGTGCCACATCTTTATATTTAAAATAGGACTGATCCAGTTCATAAGAAGTATCCCTCTCTACATAACGCTGATAGGTTCCCTCTACGATATCATATAAATAAAAGCCTTCCGTTCCTTCATTATTTACGGCATAAAGCAGATAAAATTCCACATCTTCATCCAGATTCTCCACCTTTACCGGTTCTTCCTCTTCTTCCTGCTCATCGTTAGCATCTTCTTCCTCCTGCCCCGGTACTGTGACAGGCTTACCCGTTAACTCGGTATAAATGTATGCAGCTATTACTTTATTTTCCCATGGCAGATAAGTTCCCGTATAATTATCCGGAATCTTTATCTGGGCTTCATATCTGACCGGCATAATAAATTTGCCGCCAACGCCACTTAGCTGAAGAAAATCTAAAAAGCTGTCCGTATCATCATAATAAATCCGGAAATCAGAGCTGGTACCGTCTCCCGTTGTCAGATAAAGCAGCCGGATATTTCCTGCCGCAAAATAAGCGGACTGCACATCGATTCCTTTATAATTGTAGGTTTCCTGTGTAAATCCCTCTGGCAGCAGTTCCTGCGGGTAGGTAAGGTTTATCTGAAAAGAAGCATAAATAGACTCTCCTCCTATGGGAATACGGTTCGTAACAGGATCGATGGCTGCAGGAGTTACCGCTCCCGGAACCGTTCCTCCCACTGCATCAGCGCCCGCACTTGTTGTGACTGCTCCTCCGGTTATTGTACCGGACGTTGTAGAACCGGTGGATGCTGCGTCCCCGTCTGCTCCTGTAAGAGCATCTGTCTCCGGATCAGACTCGGGCTGTATGTCCGCACCACCGTCGCCTTCTGTGCCTGATGCCGAACCGCGATTGATCGTAAAATTATAAGTCATTTTGGAACCGTCTGCCGCCTGCACCGTTACATGAGCGGCATTGCTTCCCGGCTGCAGCCTTTTAAAGCCCCCGGCTTCTATAACATGGGAGGTAGCCTCTTCCACACTACAGGAAACGGAAACCGTATCCACATCTTCCGATACATTTATGGTATAATTGGTTACCTCCGGCGAGAATTCCGGCGATATGGTTCCCGGAGAAACAGTTAAAGATTTTAAGTGGGCATTAGAGGACTGAAGCGCGCCTCCGTTTTCTCCCGTCTCGGAATCAGGGTTATTAACACTCCCTCCATAAACATCGTTGGCACATGTGCCAAACATTACACACACAGCCAGCAATATTCCTGCCGCCCGTGTACTTCCCTTTTGTAACAGCTTTCCAAACATATGGTCTCCTCTCCCGGTTGTCGCTTTTCTATTAATACTATTGTTTACTCTCATATTATAATTATCCTGTCATAAACGCATAATTACACATAAATATCATACTATCGGCTCCAAAAACCGTCAACCAAAATATGGTATTATTATAAAAATTTAATAACCTTCTCTTACCATATATTGTATTTACATCTTTTCTTATAAATATGCGGCCGGCTCAAAGATATTCACATATAAAAAGTCCCTCATCCCGCCGCTCTTTTGCAGCAGGACAAAAGACTTTCCCTTTTTTGTAGCTTTCGTTTATCCGTTATGCCTCATCAATAGCCTTTCCTATATCATGACGCATATACTTATTTTCAAAGCCAATCCACTCTGTTGCCTCATAAGCCTTGCTTCTGGCCTCTTTTAAATCAGCTCCCTTGGCTGTTACCCCAAGAACACGGCCTCCGTTTGTAACAAAGCCCTCATCCGTCTTTTTGGTGCCCGCATGAAACACAAAATAGTCATCCTTATCCTCAAACTTTTCCAGTCCCGTAATCGGGAAACCCTTTTTATAGGATACGGGATAACCGTCAGAGGCAAGCACCACGCAGACTGCAGCGTTGTCTTCAAATTGAAGATTTACCTTATCCAGCGTCCCGTCAATACACGCTTCCACCACTTCGATAATGTCATTTTTCATCCTGGGCAATACTACCTGCGCCTCCGGATCGCCGAATCTGGCATTATACTCCAATACTCTGGGCCCCTTTTCGGTTAACATAAGTCCAAAAAAGATAACGCCTTTGAATTCCCTTCCTTCTGCCGCCATGGCATCCACCGTTGCCTGATAAACATATTTTTTACAAAATTCATCCACTTCTTCCGTATAGAAAGGACTAGGGGAAAATGTTCCCATTCCTCCGGTATTCAATCCCTGGTCCCCGTCTTTTGCGCGCTTATGATCCTGGGCGGAGGACATAATCTTAATGGTTTTACCGTCTACAAAGGATAAAACGCTGACCTCCCGTCCTGTCATAAATTCCTCGATTACCATTTTGTTTCCTGCGGAACCGAATTTCTTATCTTCCATAATAGACTTAACGCCGTCTTTTGCTTCTTCCAGGGTATTGCAGATTAAAACGCCCTTACCCAGAGCCAGACCGTCTGCCTTTAATACAATGGGAAAAGAAGCGTTCTCCAGATAAGCCAGCGCTTCTTCAGGATCGTCGAAATTTTCATAAGCCGCTGTGGGAATATTGTATTTTTTCATCAAATCCTTGGAAAATGCCTTGCTGCCTTCCAGAACAGCCGCATTTTTTGTGGGTCCGAAGGTGCGGATTCCTGCCGCCTCCAATTCATCCACCAGACCGCCTACTAAGGGGTCATCCATACCCACGATGGTCAAATCTATATTTTTCTCTTTTGCAAAAGAAACGATTTTGTCAAATTCCATAGCGCCGATGGGAACACACTCTGCAATCTCTCCGATTCCCGCATTTCCCGGTGCGCAGTAAATTTCATCCACCCTGGGGCTTTTCTTAACGCACATGGCTATGGTATGCTCTCTTCCGCCGCTTCCGACTATCAGTACCTTCATACTTCCTCCTTATTGCCGATCAATCGTTATTTGATACTTTTCAATTAATCCCTGCTTACTCTTCAACTATTACCCGGTTGTCCACAATTTTGACTTTCCCGTTGGCAATATAATCAATGGCCTTTGGCAGGATCTTCCACTCCGCTTCTTCCATAATCCGTTGCTGTAAGGTCTTAGGCGTATCGCCCGACTTTACCTCTACGGCCTTCTGGAAAATAATAGGGCCTGTATCCGTTCCCGCATCCACAAAATGAACCGTTGCCCCGGAAATTTTTACCCCCCGCGCCAAAGCGCCCTCATGGACCTTTAATCCGTAATATCCCACACCGCAGAATGCCGGTATTAATGAGGGATGGATATTGATAATCCGGTTTTGGTAGGCTTCTATCATTTTCTCCGGGATGGTAACAAGATATCCGGCAAGTACAATCAGATCGGGAGCCAGCTCATCAACCTTTTTTAATAAAGCCTCATGAAAGGCCGCCCTGTCCCCATAATCCCTGGGGGATATGCAAAAGGCCGGAATTCCCGCTTTCTTTGCTCTCTCTAAGGCAAAGGCATTCTGATTATTGCTGATTACCCCTGTAATTTTTGCATTGGTAATTTCTCCCTCTGCCATGGCATCCATAACCGCCTGCAGATTGGTCCCGCCGCCGGATACGCAAACAACAACCTTTAACATAATTTAACACCCTTTTCTCCTGCTTCCACAGCGCCAATCACATAAGGAACCTCTCCTGCAGCCTTTATGGCTTCCATGGTTTTATTTACATCTGCTTCATCAACTGCCAAAACCATTCCGATTCCCATATTGTAAGTGTTGTACATCATCTTTTCTTCAATCTGCCCTTTTTGCTGTAAAAGCTTGAAAATCGGGGGCACCTCATAGCTGTCCCTTCTGACCGCCGCACAAACTCCTTCCGGCAGCATACGGGGGATATTCTCGTAAAATCCGCCGCCTGTAATATGGCTGCAGCCTTTCATGGTAACGCCTGCTTCTTTTACGCTCTTTAAAGCCTTTACATATATTTTGGTGGGAGCAATGAGCGCTTCTCCTAAAGTCTTTCCCAACTCATCATAATATGTATCAAGACTCTCCTTCGTCATATCAAACACTTTTCTCACAAGGGAAAAACCGTTGCTGTGCACGCCGGAGCTTGCCATTCCAATCAAAACATCACCCGGCTTGATCTGTGCTCCCGTAATTAAATTCTTTTCATCAACCACGCCTACCGCAAAGCCTGCAAGGTCATATTCATCCTCCGGATAAAAGCCCGGCATTTCTGCCGTCTCTCCGCCGATTAAAGCGGCCCCGGACTGTTTGCAGCCATCTGCAACGCCTTTTACAATGTCGGCGATCTTTTCGGGAACATTTTTACCACAGGCAATATAATCCAGGAAAAACAAAGGTTCTCCGCCTGCACAGGCAATATCGTTTACACACATTGCCACACAATCAATTCCCACGCTGTCATGCTTATCCAATAAAAAAGCCAGCTTCAGCTTGGTTCCCACGCCGTCCGTACCCGAAACCAGCGTAGGCTTTTCCATATTTTTGAAGCTTTCCATGGAAAAGGCTCCCGAGAATCCTCCCAGACCGCCCAACACTTCCGGCCGCATGGTTTCCTTTACATGCTTCTTCATCAGCTCAACGGACTTATACCCCGCTTCTATATCAACGCCTGCTTTTTTATAATCCATTATCATTTCTCCTCTGTTCTATCTTTTCTATTAATACTGAATGCTTCCATAAAAATCACGACCGGTTTTGGGTTGCTTTTCTGATTCCGAATGCTTCAGGTTTCTCTTTACCGGATTTTTATTTTAAATATTTCTTATATCCCACTTCCTGAAGCTTTGCATCCTTTGCCACTACCTGTGCCTTTAGCTCCTTCGAATAATCCTTAAGCCTGCCTAACAGCGCTTCATCCGAAACAGCCAGAATCTTTGCCGCCAAAAGCCCCGCGTTGGCGCCTCCGTTAATGGCAACGGTGGCAACGGGAATTCCCGAAGGCATCTGAACAATGGAATACAGGGAATCCCTGCCCCCTAAAGAGGTTGTATGCATGGGAATGCCAATAACCGGCATAGGAAAAATCGCCGCGCACATGCCCGGCAGATGCGCCGCCATGCCTGCTCCCGCAATAATAACCTTAAATCCCTTTTCCTCCGCGCTCTTTGCGTATTCAAAAAACACATCCGGCTCCCTGTGTGCGGAAATAATCTTCATCTCATAGGAAACTCCCAGTTTCTCAAGAATATCCGCCGCCTTGCTCATAACGGGCATGTCCGAGTCGCTGCCCATAACAATACCTACTTGTGCCATAAAACCTCTCCTTTTTCAAAAATCATAACAGCTTATCCATACTGTTTACAAAATACACCGCTTATAGTTTACAAGAAATAAAAAACATGTGCAACTGTTTTGCAAAATTTTCATTCCCCGAAAGCCTCGTTGAGCATTTCCGTTCCGGACAGCACAAATCTGCCCTTTTCTATAATGGAAATCTCCTCTCCCTCACTCGTCACACCGTATAAACGACCCAGCTCGTCATAGGGAATCGTAATATCCGTGTGGCATTGGAAATAGGCTTTATCCTTATTTTCTTCATCCTTCCTGAGTATGGATATTTCGTTGTCCCTGGCTGCGATTTCCTTGCCGTCGGGATTGAATACCGCCACATCCTCTCCATGGGAATAGCAGGTATCCCCCACCGCAAAATGAGGTCCTGTCTTTTCCGCAATCAGAATAGGCAGCTTATCCTCTATGCCATATTTCCTTCCCATAACATAGGCTGTGGTATTGGTTCCTATGGCAAACTCTCCCATTGGGATAGAGTTATGATGCTGCAATACATGATCCTTTATATATTTCCGGTTCTGTTCCTTATCCTCATAATTGGTACAGTCATAGGTTTCCACCATACCGTCCTTAAAGGTAATCTCCAGATTTTCATAGGATAAATCCCTTAAATAAACCTTTTTTACATGGAGCACGCCTTCCGTTCCTTTTAATACGGGAGAAGTAAACACCTCTCCGACGGGAATATTCACATCCGCCACGCAATTTTCAAACTTCGTCATTTTATCCGGATTCTCCAGTTTACATAATTCAATCCTCAGATCGGTTCTGTTCCCGTTCATCCCCAGCACACGGACATACTCACATCTGTCAAGAGCATCGATCAATATCTGCTGCACGTTTTCATACTGCTCATAGGGAAGGGTATTTAAGGCTATGGTATCCTTCATAATTTCTCTGTAACGCTCTCCGATTTCCGGAATCGGGTAAGCAATGATGGTAAAGCTTCTTTCCTCTCCCGGTATATAGGCATTTACGATTTTTCCCATCTCCACGGCATAATTGACCGTCAGAAGCTGCTGTTTCTCATTATATGTGCATGCTTCCGGCTTATCCTCAGGGAGAAAATTCTTTTCCCCAAATACCTCAATCCATGCCGGTCCCCCGTGCTTTGCCGAAATATCCTCATATTTGATGTAGGCTTCCTTCAATACCTCCAGCTTCCGGTTGAGCAGTTTTTTATCAAGAAACAGTCCTTCATCCTCCCTGTGGTCATATTCAAACTGTCTGTTGGGGCTGCTGCTGTAATAGCCGTTTACCCCGGTTCCCCGCTTATGGAAAATGCTGTGGGAATTTCGCATCATGGTAGGCTTTAAGCCCATTTTCTCAAAATTTTCAACGGCTCTTTTCACTACCCTTTCAAATCCGATGGGATAAATGATATTTACCACTTTCTTTTTTGACAGATCCTTATTTCCTTTAATAAATCCGATACGATAGCCTTCCGTATAGGTATCCGCCATTTTCCCGATTTCCTCTTCCGGCATTTCATTGAAAAGCTTTGCCGTTTCAATCTGGTTATCCGTAATATATTCCCCATAACGGTACAAATAACTGATGTCGGACAAATCCGCTTCCATAATCAACCGGCAGGCAAAATCAAAGGAAGGCTCTACCTTCTCTCCCACTCTTTTTTCTGTTTCCACATCCATATAATCATACAAAAACCAGTAACAGCATTCCCTGACACTTTCATAAAGTGTCTCTTCCTTCCATTCCTCCATGTATTCTGTAAAAATACAGTATATTTCCACAAACCATTCCATGCGGATCAGAATCTCAGCCAGATCCTCCTCAGCGGCATAAGCCGGCAGGGAAAACATTTCCCCGTATACAAAGGAAAGAAGCCGTCCCCAGTTTTGTCCCATCCGTTCACTTGCATATGCAGGATTGGTATATGAGTTTACATAACTTTTCTCCAGCACTTCCCCGTACAGTCTTTGATTGGACTCTTCATTCCAGATATTCTCTGCTAAAAGCCCTGTTTCTTTCCTTCCCGCCGTTTTTTCATAAATCTCCGCAATTTCCAAAAGAAAAGAAGCCACCTGCACAAAGTAGCTTCCAAAGGGTTCCTTCAATTGCGGTTCTGATTTGATTTCTTTGATTCTTTCCACACATAAATTAAATCTTTCTTCCATCAGATCCCATTCACTCCTAAATATAAAATAAATCCTACAAAAGCGATGACAAAGGTATTAAAAATCAGCCCTATATTGGGAAAAAAGTAAAATCTGTCCTTTTCCACGCGGGACATAATGCCGAGAACCTCTCCAATCAGGGAAAACAGCAGGGCAAAAACAACTGCCGCTCCCAGCTTGGGATTCATGGCGCCTTCTTCACTGTAGGATATGTATATAGCAAGACAGACGGACACAAAAGAAATGATCCCCAGCGCTGCGGATGCCTTTCCCCTGTCCGAATGGCTTTTATTGGTAAACATATAGCCTTTTTTGCGCATTTTTTTATTCCTTAAAATATCAGTCGGGATTTGCCCGATAAAAGCTTCGCCCCGCTGATAATCAAAAGCACCCCTGCTGCAATTCCCGCCGCAATTGTGATAACGCCGATTGTAATGTTTAATGCTCCGGAATTTGTCATAATCTTATAAACTTTTTCTTCCATACCATCTCTCCTTTTTTCTATTTTACACCATACTGTTCATAATATGCATCAATTGCCGCCTTTAATGTATCATCAATATACACCTTACCATGATAAGGCTTATTATACAAATGCTCTACCACTTCCTCCATGGTTACAATGGCTGTGGTCTCCATTCCATAGGTTTCGGAAATTTCGGTAAGAGCGCTTTTTTCTCCCTGCCCTCTTTCGCACCTGTCCACGCTGACCACCAGACCGCATACCGTTACATCGCCCTGGGCCTTGATAATGGGAAGAGTCTCTCCGATGGAGGTTCCCGCGGTTGTAACGTCTTCGATCAGCAGTACCTTATGGCCGTCTTCAATGGGACTCCCCAGAAGAATGCCCTTATCGCCGTGATCCTTGACTTCCTTTCTGTTGGAACAGTATTTAATATCCTTTCCGTACAAATCACTGATAGCCATAGTCGCAGCTACAGTCAAGGGAATCCCTTTGTACGCCGGTCCGAACAGCACATCAAACTCCAGACCGAATTTGTCATGGATAGCCTTGGCGTAATATTCTCCCAGCTTCTTTAGCTGCCCTCCGGTACGGTAGAATCCCGTATTGACAAAGAAGGGGGTCTTACGTCCGCTTTTGGTAACGAAATCCCCGAATTTCAACACATTGCAGTCTACCATAAATTCTATAAATTCCTGTTTATATTGTTCCATTTTTTTCTCCTTCATAACGGGCATTCTCGCCCTTATTTACTAAAGCCTGCAGGATATCTTCCTGCATTCTTCCCTTTTTCCGCCATGTCTTATGCACCTTGATCATGCATGAGGAATATTGGTAAATTCTGAAATTTCCCTGCTTACAGTTACCAGATCATCCACCGACAGATCATGTACGTTGTTATGACCTGTAATCCTTGCAAAGGTCTTTAGTTCTTCTTTTGTTACATTCAGGTAATTTGCCACCCTCTGCGCCGCCTGCTCCACCTTAAGCCGTTCCCGAAGCTCTTGATTTTGCGTGGCAATCCCAACAGGACAATTGCCCGAACCGCAGATCCGGTACTGCTGGCACGCAGCCGCTATCAGCGCCGCGCTTGCTACAGCTACTGCATCCGCACCCATGGCAAGAGCCTTTGCTACATCTGCGGATATGCGTAAACCGCCGGTAATCACAAGTGAAATATCGGAACGGATAGAATCCAGATACTTTCTTGCCCGGTACAACGCATATACCGTAGGGACAGTAGTTGCTTCCCGCAGAAACAAGGGACTGGAACCCGTTGCTCCGCCTCTTCCGTCAATGGTAATAAAATCCGGCTCCGCATAGGCACAGTACTCTAAATCCCGCTCAATTCGTCCTGCGGCTATTTTAATGCCTATGGGCCTTCCGTCAGAACGGCTCCGCAACATCGAAACCATATCCTTTAAATCCTCTTTTGAATTTAACTCAGGGAATTTACTGGGGCTTTGCACATCCTCTCCCTGATTTTTCCCGCGCAGCCTTGCAATTTCCTCCGTTACCTTTTCTCCCGGCAGATGACCGCCCATTCCCGGCTTTGTACCCTGACCGATCTTGATTTCAATGGCATCCGCCCTGCGCAGATTTTCATCTGTCACGCTGTACTTATTGGGAATATATTCAAATATGTATTTGTACGCCGCTTCACGTTCTTCCGGCAGAATCCCGCCCTCGCCGCTGCACATGGCAGTTTTTGCCATTGCCGAGCCTTTTGCAAGGGAAACCTTGATCTCCCTGGATAATGCTCCAAAGGACATGTGGGAAACATACACAGGATTTTCCAGAATCATAGGCTTTTTGGCATGCTTACCGATAACCGTCATAGTCGCTACGGGCTCTCCCTCATCAAGAGGCGGCGGATTCAGCTGCGCTCCCAAAAGAAGAATATCATCCCAGTCCGGCATGGACATCTTTGTCCCCATTGCACCGCTGATTGTCTTGCCCGATACTGCCATCTGATGAATCTCTTCCATATAGCGGCAGGATTCGTCTATACGGTAAAAGCTTTTATCATAGCTCAAGTCCACAGATGAGTCTTTCCTGTTTTCATCCGGTTCTTTGTCTGCCTCCGCCACACTGTCAGCGGACTTATCCGCTTGCGTCATATCGGGCGTTTCCTTCGCAGCTTCTTCCCTGAATTTCTCTCCTGGCTGATGGCAGATGGGACATTCAGCCGGCGCCTGGTCGCCCTCACAAGTATAACCGCAAACTGTACAAACAAATTTCTTCATAGGCCTTTCCCGCTCCTTTCCCGTATCTTCATATTTAATCCAATGCTCTGCCCCAGACATAACCGTCCGGCACAGCCCATACTCTTCATCCTTATCCCAAGGCCTGTGCAATATCTTCTTTCATATCCAGTACTGCCGCTCTGGAAGCATCCGCATAATTTTCCTCTGCAAACTTTTCCTTATAGGCGTCGCTCTGATATGCGGCGATAATGCCTCTGGAAGAATTTACAATGGCTCCCAGTCCGTCTTTATTGAAGAAATGAGTCAAATCCTTGCCTTTGCCGCCCTGGGCTCCATACCCCGGCACCAGAATGTATGCCTTTGGCATAATGTCCCTCAGTACCTTTCCCATTTCCGGATAAGTAGCTCCCACTACAGCCCCTACATAGCTGTAAGCATCTCCCATAAGCTCTTTTCCCCATTCATCGACCATTTTGCCCACGTGCTCATACAAGGGCTTTCCGTCAATGATTCTGTCCTGGAATTCCCCGCTGCTGGGATTGGAAGTCTTGACTAATACAAAAATTCCCTTCTTTTCCTCTTTGCAGACATCTATAAAGGGTTTTACTCCATCAGAGCCTAAATAAGGATTGACCGTTACGAAATCTTCGTCAAATCCGTAATAGCTTTTGGAGCCTACCGCAACCTTTCCCAAATGTCCCACCGCATATGCGCTGGAGGTGGAACCGATATCCCCGCGCTTAATGTCTCCGATTACAAGCAGTCCTTTTTCCTTGCAATAGGAAACGGTTTTGGCGAAAGCGGAAAGTCCCGGAATTCCAAACTGCTCGTACATGGCAATCTGGGGCTTTACCGCCGGAACCAAATCGCAGACCGCATCCACAATTCCCTTATTAAACTGCCAGATTGCTTCAGCTGCCCCTTCCAGAGTCTCTCCAAACTGTTCAAAGGCTTTCTTTTTTATATGCTCCGGCACAAATTTTAGCATCGGATCCAAGCCTACCACAATGGGCGCTCCTGTTTTTTGAATTTTTGCTGTTAATTGATTGATCATGCTTCCTTCTCCTGTATTCATTCTTGCCATTAATATAAACTTTTTCTTAATCGAGCAGCTGTCCGGCATAGCCATAAGGCCTCAAAATCGCAGCGGCCGTCCCGCTCAGTTATCTGGTGCTTAAAAACACCGCTTCCCTCTGGGCCGCCTCATCATCGGGATAAGATGAAAGATAAGCGTTCATAAGGGATTTTGCTTTTGCAAAGTCTCCTGCCCGTTCATATGCCACAATCTGGTTATAGCGCAGAGTCTGAGCCATGGATTGGTCTCCCAAAGCCAGTGCATCTTCAAAGGCACGGACTGCTTCATCATAGTTACCCGCTCCTAACTTACAGAGCCCCAGCTGATTATAAATACGGGCGTCCTCCGGCGCTTCCACAAGATATTCCGAATAGAGAATACCGGCGTAATTTCTGTCGCCTAACTGCTCGTAGGTTCTTCCCAGCATATATATAATCTCGCCCTTTTCCTTTTTAGCGGATTGCTTTGCAATCTCCAAGTGATTTCTGGCATTGTCATAATCCTCCAGATAAAAATAAACAACGCCCTGCTCATAGTCGCCTAAATTCTTTTCCTCATCCAGCATCCGGGTCAGATATTCCCTGCCCTTTTCCTCATATCCGTTTCCCGCAAGCACCTCGTAAATATCAATCTTCATGCTATGGGAATCGGAGGTATTTGCTATAGCCTGCTCAAAATTGTTAATTCCGCCTTCGTAATCCCGGCCTTCTATCAGAATGCTGCCTCTCAAAAAGTATGCATTGCCGTTTTTCTTATCGCTTTCAATGATAGCATCCAAAAGCTTAACCGCTTCGTCAGCTTGTCCGCTTTTATACAACGCCGTCGCCATATAAAAATTAATATCCCTTTCCAGATTTCCCGCGAAAATACCGCCGTTGTCCAGCGCCCTTTCAAAAGCTGTTAAGGAATTCTCATAATCCGCCATTCCCAAATAAGTAATCCCACATCCCCTGTATGCCAGCTCCAGGTCTTCTCCCGATACAATAGCCTGTTCAAAGCACTGCAATGCCCCTTTATAATCGGACAACTCCACTGCCTCAAAGCCCGCCTTAATATTGGGCCCTTCTTTATGCCCGCAGCCTGCCGCCATTACTGAAACGCCTAACAGCAACCCCAAGAATAATCCTTTGTTTTTCTTCATATCAAGTCCTCCGACTGTTCTATTATAGCAAAAAAGGAACTTCAATAAAACAATTTCCTTAAATTTTATCTGCTAATATTTGTCCCCAACGGCTGTTTTTTTCAAAAAAATAAGTTTCCGCATCCGCTTGTTCATTTTTTCATACATCTGAGGCCAAAAAACAGCCAAATGTCGCAAAAAGTTATATGATAGGCATATAGTTATGTAAACTCCAAGTATTTGGAATTGAAAGCAGTCACGTCTGTGTTAAGTATATCATTCATGTTACATTTACCATTTATCTGCATTTAAGCAGTTCCTCTGATTTTTCAATTTTGGGTTTTCATCCACTCTTTTTATGCTGCTTTCCATAACGAAAAGAAAAGGACATCTTACATATCCTGTAAGGCGTCCTTGATTTTTTTCACGTAGCTTCTTCCCACTTCCAGCTGTCCCAGGCCTTCTCTTAATATCAGATACTGGTTAATTCCATCCAGTGACTGAATAAAATCCATATTGACGATAGTCCCCCTTGAACAGGGAACAAAGTCCTCATCAATCAGCTGCTGCATGGTATCGCTGCAGGTATGATAAGGAATATCCACGATTCCCTCTCTCGTATGAATCAGCATCTGTCGTCTTTTATGTTCAATATAAATAATTTCGGAAACACGTATGGGATGAAAAACGCATCCGTTTTTAAAATAAACAAACCGCTTTTCCCTCTTCTGCATTTTGAAGCGCAGGGCGTCTTTAATCAGCACCTCCGCCGTCTCATAAGAAAAAGGCTTCTCCAGGTAGCCGTAACAATGAAGCTCCCTGAATACATGAAGACATTCGTCTGCCATGGGAGAAATCACAATAACCGGAACAAATGCATACTTGTCGAACTGCCTGATATCCTCAATAAACCTCAGACAGGATATATCAATTAAAGGTTCTTTATTTAGAGCGGTGTCTGCAATAATCAACTCTATATCATGGGAAAGCACAGTCTGATAGGCATCCGCCAAAACTCCTGTTTGAAAAATACTGACGTTCCTTTTATACTTCAAAATGATATGATAAAGCTTATCCATAATAACATAATCAGATTCTATCAGCAGAATCTTTTTCATGTCAAAATTATTTATCCTCTAAATTCATTTTTTTCAAAAAATCTTCCAGACTGAAACCGGAATCGGGATAGATTACCTTTCTGGAAGTGGTAAAATATGCAATCAGCTTTATCATAATATTCATTTTTGCCGTTTCCGTGCAATTACATACCATATTCCAGACCTTTTCTTCGTTCTGGAAATCCCCGTATAAAAGATAGTCAGCTGAAATTCCGTAAATATAATTCAATTTCTCCAGCACATCTGTGGAAATATTATTTTCTCCACGTTCCAGCTTTTGATATCCTTCCCTGCTCATTCCGAGAGTCTCCGCAAACTGCTTCTGTGTAAGGCCCAGCAGCAAACGGACAGCTTTGATTCTTTCGGTCCGCTCTCTCTTTTTATCTTTTGTATTTTTCAATGTAATCACCATCTGCGCAAAACGCCCTTAATAACATCATGATACAAACCCCAAAATTCATTTGCCAGAATCCCAAAAGGGTTATGACACGCCTTATTAGTACGCTTTTTTCCGTTTTTTATACGCTGATTTCTATTTTTCAGTCTGAGGATTTCTATTTATCTGCAGCTTTATTTTTTTAACTTCATTTGCCGGCAAATTCATTTTTTATAAATTCACATCTCTATTTCCTGAAATTTTCATATAAAAAAGAAACCTCCCCTGCTTTGGAGAGATTTCCTCTTTCATATAATTATACTTCCTTATTCTACCGGACATATGACCGGAAACGCCTGCTATTTCATGGCAAGATTGCAAATAGTGTCCACACAGGTTGCAATTCCCAGAGTAGAAGAGCTCAAAGAAATATCATAATATTCCGACATACCGAATTCCGTATTGGTATAATAGGTACAATATTTTTTTCTTGCCTTATCAATGGCGCGAATCTCGTCGCTGATTTTGGATTCCGGCGTATCCGGCAGCTTTTCCTTCATATGCTCAAGACGCCAATAGGGAGTGGCATGAATGAACACATGAAGGCAATTGTCAAACTCCTTCAAAATCGTATTGGCGTTTCTTCCCAGGAGCACGCAGTTCCCTCTTTCCCCGATTCTCCTGATGACCTCTCTCTGTACCTCAAAAAGCTTTTCATTTAAAGGCTTGTTGTAAAAGTCAAAGAGGCTCTGGGCAAAGCCGAAATTAACCGGTACTTTTTCATCCCATTTTAAGATTCTTTCCACATCAATATTAGATTCTTTTGCTGCACGGAGAATGATCGCCTTGTCATAAAACTCATATCCCAATCTCTTTGCCACCTGCGTACCGATCGCACTTCCCCCGGCGCCGAATTCACGGCTGATTGTAATAATTTTTTTCATAGCCTTCCCCCTATAATACTTTATTTAAGAAATCAATTGTTCTCTCTTCCTTGGGATGGGATATAACCTCATCGGGAGTT
This sequence comes from Lachnospiraceae bacterium, assembly GCA_910574745.1. Taxonomy (GTDB): domain Bacteria; phylum Bacillota; class Clostridia; order Lachnospirales; family Lachnospiraceae; genus UBA2882. Next base: position 215,527 of record CAJTCE010000003.1, read on the forward strand.
CCCTGCTCCACAATATATCCCCCGTCCATAAACACGATTCTGTCCGCCACTTCCCTTGCAAAACCGATTTCATGGGTAACCACCACCATAGTCATTCCCTCAGCGGCAAGCTCCTGCATAACGCTCAAAACCTCTCCTACCATTTCAGGGTCTAAAGCAGAGGTGGGCTCGTCAAAAAGCATGATATCGGGGTTCATGGCAAGCGCCCTGGCTATTGCCACACGCTGCTTCTGTCCGCCGGACAGCTGCGCGGGATAAGCGTCGGCTTTCTGCTCCATGCCTACCCTCTTTAAAAGCTGCATTCCCTTATCCTTTGCCTCTTCCTTTGTCATTTTCTTCAATTCCACAGGTGCGAGCGTGATATTTTCCAGCACGGTCTTGTGGGGAAACAAATTGAAATGCTGAAATACCATTCCGATATTCTCCCGGACCACATTAATATCGGTATGCTTATCCGTCACATCATGATCGTCGATAATAATCGTACCGTCGGTAGCAATCTCTAACTGGTTCAGACACCGTAAGAAAGTAGACTTTCCGCTTCCGGAGGGTCCTAACAAAACAACAACCTCTCCTTCGGCAATATCAATGCTCATTCCTTTTAAAACTTCCAATTTTCCGAAATTTTTCTTTAAGTCCTTTACATGGACCATGATTTTTCTATCTTCCACGGTTTGCCCTCCTCTCAATCCTCTTGGCTATTTTACTGAGGGTAATGATCACAATCATATACATAAGACCGACAATGGTCCATGTCTCCAAGACCTTAAAGGTATTTCCTGCAATTGTCTTACCCGTATTGGTTAACTCCGGGAAAGCGATAACCGAAAGAATGGAAGTATCCTTTAAGGTAATGATAAACTGGTTGATAATGGAAGGGATCATAGTACGGATTGCCTGAGGAAGAACTACCAGCCTCATACTTTTCCCGTAGGATAATCCCAAGCTCCGGCTGGCTTCCATCTGCCCCTTATCCACGCTTTCGATTCCGGCACGGATAATTTCCGCCATATATGCGCCACAGTTCATGGCAAGTGCGATGGTTCCCGCCGAAAGCGCAGTCAACCGAAAGTTCTGTATTCCCATGGACTTAATGCCTGCTGGGATACCGAAGTAAATAAAATAAGCAAGTACAATCAGCGGAACGCCTCTGACCGCATCTACATAAAGAGTGCCTATAAAATTAAAAATGCGGTTTCTGCCCACATTCATCAGGGCAAAAATCAAACCGACGATCATAGCAAAAATCAGTGACAGCAAGGTCAGCAATATGGTCTGTCCTAAAGAACGCAGCAGCATTGCACCGTATGTTTCAACTATATGTAGCATTTAATATCTCCTTTTCTTTGAACACTGTGGGATTATTGTTTATATGGGATAACACAGGATCTTTGATAGCAAAACGTGAGAAACCCTTTTCAGAGCTTCTCACGTTTGTTTTAAGCTTACATTATTTCAGGTATTTATCGAGAATCTCATCATATTTGCCGTTTGCTTTGATATTAATAAGACCGGCGTTGAACATATCAAGTAATTCCTGATTAGCAGCGTCCATAATAGCAAAGCCGTAAGGAGCGCCTTCACTTTCCATTCCTTCCGGAATCTTCAGCGCAAGACCGCCTTCTTTGATAGAAGCAGCCATGATCGGCGTATCCTCTACGCATGCAACGCTGTTTCCAAGAATCACGTCCTGATACATTGTAGGCGAATCTTCGAATACGGTAACGGTAAATCCGTACTCATCCTTTAAGCTGTTTGCAAAGTCAGCGCCTGCTGTTCCCTGTTTTACAGCCACGTTTTTGCCTGAAAGGTCTTCAAAGCCTGCAATATCGCTGTCAGCGCCTACTACAAAGGTCTGGGTTGCATCAAAGTAACCTTCAGAAAAAATCCAGCCCTGGTCAATACGCTCCTGCTTGATGGTTGCACCGGCAATGATCGCATCCGCCTGACCTGTCTGAACTGCAATAACGGCAGCATCCCATCCTAAGCTCTGTAATTCGTACTCAAAGCCCTGATCCTCTGCAACTGCTGCAAGGATATCAACGTCGATACCAACAAACTCGTTATTTTCGTTTGTATACTCAAAAGGTTTGAATACGGTATCGGTTGCAATGATCCATTTCTTATCGGATGCTGATTCCCCGTCAGCCTCAGGCGCATCTGCTCCCTCTTCCGCTTCAGGCGCATCTGCTCCTTCTTCAACTGCAGGTGTTTCAGGTGTAGCTGCAGGTGCCGGATCAGAACCGCAGCCTGCTAACATTCCAGCTAACACGGTTGTGCATACTAATAATGCCAATGACTTTTTCATAATAAGTCTCCTCCCATATAAAATTTAGATAAAAACGGGCAGAATACAAACTGCGAACATATAACGCCTTTGTCTCCCGCCCAAATCCACGCTATTTATTATAGACAATTGATATTTTTTTGTCAAGTTTAACATCATGTGAGGTTTTTCCCTTTTACCGGCTCTGATTATTCCCCGCATAATTCTTTTACATTAATGTTTCTCTGCTTCCCTATGCTGTGATAATAGAACAGTACGAAAAAGATTATCACAAGTGCAGATCCCCTGCGGAAGCTTCCTCCCCTTTTCGCCCATCCGATCAGTCGGGACACCAGCTCCTTCTTTTCCGCTTCCGTCATGCCCCGTTCCATAACGCCAAAATACAGGTATAACATTCCTGAAATCATTGCTATTGTAGCATATATCTCTATACGCGGCGTATCGCCGGTCTTGGGCTCGCTTCCCCTTTGCCCGCTTCCAGACACTCCGCCCGCCTTATCAGCGCCAGAGGCAGCCGAATTGGTCTGTGCCGGTGCAGAACTTCCGCCGTTTCCACCGCCGGAATTTCCACCATCATTTCCCGGATCGTTCCCACTGTTATCTCCCGGGGCACTTCCCGAATTACCCCCGTTGTTATCTCCCTGGTCATTTCCCGTGTTATTTCCACTGTCATCTCCCGGATTATTTCCTGAATTATTTCCGCTGTTATCTCCCTGGTCATTTCCCGAAACATTTCCACTGTCATCTCCCGGATTATTTCCGCTGTTACCGCCGCCTTCCTTTGTAGGAATTACTTCCGTCCTTATCACATGACCGCAATCAACACAGGAATAAGATTTGATTCCCGTCTCCGTTTCGGTCGGTTCTTTGGTTATGATCCCGCTTCCTTCCCTGTGCGGCGCCTCATCCGCCTTATCTCCGCAGCTGCATTCATGCCAATGTCCTGTATCATCCGCTTTCCAGTCCGTCCCATAATCATGTACATGTCCCGGAATCACTACCGGTATGACCTCTATCCTCTCATAATCGCATACGGTACATTTATACAGCCTCTCTCCCGTTTCGCTCTCAGTGGGTTCCTTCGTTACCGTCCCTGCATCCCAGGAATGTGTTCCATAGCCGTCCTTTTGTGAATCATTTGTAACCGGACAATCTGCAGCCGTGCAATCATGCCAATGCGCATCCGCATTATTCTCCCAATCCGTGCCCCAATTATGGCTATGCCCTGTCGCTTCCCATGTGGCATACAAATTCACGGGATATGTATTGGTGGTATAATACAACGAAGGGTCGTTAACCCTGACCGGCGTACCGTCTTCCTTTACCCAGCCTGTAAATCTGTAATTTTCTTTTACAGGAGTCTCGGGAAGCTCAATATATTGATTACTATGGCCATTCCAATGATAATATGCTCCAATCTGCTGGTCTCCATCCATAAATCTATATAAATATGTAATCAGATTAAAACGAACGCTATAGTTCAGCCATGGTGAAGAAGCTACACTATCAAGTCCAATCTGTCCGTCTCCTAAACTTACCTGGCTGTTATATGTCACTGCTATTAGCGTATTGCTTCCAACATAAGAAATATCACTGGGCCACGTATACGTGTAGATAATCTCATTACCTTCTATCCTTTTTGTCACATTGGCATACTCTGTAACCTCCACACTTCTTCCGTCTCTAAGATCCATTAAAGCTGCGTAATCCGGTGCAAAAAACCAATGTGGCTCAACATTTGTCTTTTCCGGTTCGGTCACTCCATCCCATCCTTCTATGCTCACAGTTAAGGTTGCCGTTATCGTTCCGACACTCGCCGCCCTGACATCCATCAGATTCATTTCCGAAAACATCCCTACAACCAATATAGCGCTTAGAAATACCGCAACAAACCTTTTCATAAATCCCTTTCTCTTTTTCTTCATAAGTACTCCCTCCGCTCCATTCATTTCCAATCTTATAACCACATAATACAAAAGTACCATACAGCTTTTCAAAAATCAATCCCCCACACTTCCATTTTACACTCTTTCAAAACCAAAAATTCCCCCAAAAAACTTTCCTTCTGTTTTTCATAATCACTTACTGTAAATTGCGATTTTTCTTGCGGACTGCCCAAATCCAAGTGAGAATTGCCACGGATGGCAATTCAGCCGTGACGCGGCATGGATGCCGCATTGACGGCGACCTGCCTGTTTCGTCCTTTTACCTACCTTGAAGCCGCTTTTACATAAGAGCAAATCAGCTCCGCCGTCTCTTCCATTCCTATAGAGCTGTCAACGCACAATTCATAGCTGTGGGAATCTCCCCATCTCTTATGCGTAATACTCTCATAATACGCTTTCCCCGCCTCATCCGAACGCTCAATACTCTTTTTAGCCTCTTCTGCACTATCCCCATACATTTCCATTATCTTTTTGGTACGGTATTCCTTATATATTCCGGCAAAACGCTTTCTGACGTCCGGCTTTCATGAACTTCCCCAAGCTGCTTCCATAATCTGACCATAACCACCGATGTAATGGCAATGGCAAGGATATCCGCTACAGGAGCCGCCTTTGCATGACCGATAGACTGCAAAAAGATGGCGCATACCTTTTGCACGCAGGTAAAAATGATCAGGGAAAGATAAATTCTTAAACATCCCACGGCAAAATGTGTATAAAGCTCCCCGTCTGCGCCAACAAGCATATCGCCCATGGCATAGCGGGGACTTCCATCGGCACGGATAATGGATACCAGCGTATTCTGTACCATCGCCGCAAAGATAGCTGATGACAATAATAACTATGCCGGAGAGAAAAGAACACAAAACGGCATTTCCTACTCCTTTATGAATTTTTTCTGTCTCATTTCTTCCTAAGGATACACTTAAAGACGCCGCTGCCCACAAAAATCTGGTCCACTATGTTATAAAAGCATGAAATAATAAGAGAAAGGATACATGGAATTGCAAATTGCGCAAGCAGCTTTCCCACCTTTTCCGTTCCGAAATATTGATTGTTTTCCATAACCCCTCCTTGATTTTGCGTAAAAAAAGACACCTGTAACATCCGTACCGTAATCAGATTTACGCGCGGTGCGCTACATGTGTCGTTAATTGCTTTATTTATTTCCAGATAATATTTACTTCCTTGTTTTTCGAAATGCAAAGGACATTTTCCACAAATTTCTCCGGAACGCCTTTTGTGAATATTGCCTGATTTCTTTTGGAAGCTTATACCTATGAACGGTAATCTCCGTTAATTTTCACATAATCATAGGTCAGGTCACATCCCCATGCCGTCGCCGACGCCTCTCCTATGTTAAGTGCAACGTCTATTTCAATTTCATCCTCCACGAGAATCTCCTTTGCCTTTTCCTCGGAAAATTCCAAACCCACACCGTTTTTACAGGTCTGGATTTTTCCCGCCCTCGACGCCAGATAAACGTCAAATTTGTCCGCATCAAAATCCGCCTCGGCATACCCCAAGGCACAGGCAATACGACCGCAGTTGGCGTCCGCCCCAAACATTGCGCTTTTTACCAGGGGGGAACGTATCACACTTTTCGCCACGATAATAGCCGTATCCAAATCCGGTGCGGATGAGCATACGCAGGTAATCAGCTTGGTAGCGCCCTCTCCGTCCTTTGCAAGCATTCTGGTCATATTCATAAGCACCAGATAAAGTCCCCTGCAAAAGACCTCGTAAGCCTCTCCCTCTTCCGTAATTTTCTCATTCCCCGCAGCGCCGTCTGCCAGAACACATACCATATCATTGGTGGAAGTGTCCCCGTCTACGCTGAGGCAGTTGTAGGTAACCTTTACAATATCCCCTAAGGCCTTCTGCAATAACGCCCCGTCTATATCAACGTCAGTGGTAACAAAATTTAAGGTAGTGGCCATATTGGGATGAATCATGCCGCTGCCCTTCGCCATGCCGCCGATATGACATTCCCTGCCGTCGATTTCGAATTTTACGGCGCATTCCTTTTTTACCGTGTCTGTGGTCATAATGGCGGTGGCCGCTTCCACATTCCCCTTATAGGAAAGCCCTTCCACAAGCTTTGGGACAGCTTCCCTGATCGGTTCTATCGGCAGAACCTGACCGATAACCCCCGTTGAAGCCACAATAACCTGCTCTAAGGGAATATCCAGCGCCTCTGCCGTAAGCCGGCACATTTCAACAGCCTTTTCCTCGCCGTCGGCGTTGCAGGTATTGGCATTGCCTGAATTCACAATAACCGCCCGTGCTTTTCCTCCTGATTTGGCAAGATTGTTTTGCGTAACGATAATCGGCGCGCCTTTAACCTTATTGGTGGTGTAAACTCCGGCAGCAGTACATTCCGTATCCGCCAAAATCATGGCAATATCATTTTTTTCTCCGCTCAAAGGGGATTCGTTTCCGTCCGGAAGCCCGTGCTTTATCCCGCAGTATACGCCGCTTGCCTTAAATCCCTTTGCAGCACATACGCCCCCTTCCATATACCAAAAACCATCTTCCGGTTTCAATTCCACTGCTTTATTTGCAGTTCCGTTCTGTGCTGTAGCTGCACTCTGCTGTATTTCCATTATCTGATCCTCTTTCTTTCCAAAATTCCCATATGCCCTTCCCGCAAACGGGGAATGCGGAATATAAGGAAAATGCTTCCTCTCCTCCCGGCACAATAAAAATGTACTCCCCCGCGGCAGCTTTTGTCAATTCTTTCCTGCCCGGAGAAGCACATTTTTTATAGAAACACACAATATTAAAGTCTTACATCAATGTTTTGAAGGGGTGCAGCAGCATCTTCTTCCTTTTTTTTCTTTGCATCCTCCTGATACAAATTCGCATCTTCTTCCTCTTCTTCTATGCCTCTGCCGCTTCCTGTCTCCTTTGCCGCCTCTTCCATTTCATCGGCAGCCTTTGACAAAGTCCCGATCTGCTTGCTTACGGCATTTTCCATTCTGCCCTCCAAATCCGACAGGGCGCTGACTTTAGCGCTTGTATCAACGCCTCTTGATTCATCCATATCTATCTCTGCAGAAAGATTCCGCATCTTTGTCTGCAAATCCTTTGCCACATGTCCGTATACCTTGGACTGTTTTTTAGAGGACTCCGCAGAAATCATAGCCTCCATTCCTTCAGTGGAAATGCTTACGGTATCCTTATCCTGCGCCGCATCCCGGCTTTCCTTTCCGCCCAGCATATCTTCCATGGAATTTTCCTTGGACTGTTGTCTTTCCTGACGGACCTCTATTTCATGCTGTCTCAGCTGTGCGTTTAAATCCGCAATCTGCTGATTATATTCCTGGCGCTTTTTCATTTTTTCTTCAAGACTCATGTCCTGCTTCTGTGCCAGCTCCTGTATTTTCTTCTGAACCTCGGAAATCTGCCTCTTAATATTTTTGCTTGTAGCATCTTCTACTCCTGTTACGGACGGCTGGGAACCGGGAACCGCGCTCCCTGCGCCCTGTACTCCTCCTATCTGCATATCCTTTACCTCCATTTATTAAAATATTATGATTTGCTATGTATCTGTCATATAAGCGGAAAATCAATTACCAGCGCAGTAAATGATTTATTTTACCCGACATAATAGCACATAATGCATCAGCTACGTATTGACCGGCTTTTCTCTTTATAATATGAGTATATCACAAATTACCTCTGCCGCAAGGCCGTTAATTACATTAATCTGTCTTTTTATGCGGCTTACCCCTGCTTTTTAATTCTTTTTTCCGTTGCCGGGGCTTTCATTCCGTCCTTCCCTCTCGTTTTCCCGGAAGCTTTTTCTTCCGTCTTTTCCGCCCTCCCAATGTCCTTTCATGTCTGGGTATATTTTTTTGCCGCCTCCGGATCATTCTGCTTTTTTTCCAAAAGCTTGGGATTTACTGTTATAATCCCGGCCCTGTTATCCTTTTTCATACTTAGGGCAAATCCGGTGCTTTGTAAATATCCGAAAATATTCCCTGTCTTGAGCAAAGCTATGTCTTCTGTATTATATATCGGATTACAAACATAAATAATTAACCCATGACATTCTAATTCAACTATTTTTACTTCCTTTACGATTATATATGTGATACTGCTGATAACGGACTATCCCGTTTACGGCGTGTGTGAGGGAAGCTCTTCCACCTCGCAGACCCTTAAACAGCTTTCCGCCACCTTAAAACGCACATTAACGCCTCCATAAGAAACGCCCCAGAGGCGCTCTTCATCATCAATATAAGCGGTTCTGGGATCCTGGCTTAATATTTCTACGAGGCTTTCTCTCTGCTCTGTGGGCACCTTTAGCAACAATTCTTCGGGAAAAAGCACCTCTAACCGGTGTTTAAACACTTCTTTGGCAAATCCTTCCGACGCTTCCTCGTAGCTGTCCGTATAGGGCAGATAGGGCTTGATATCATAAACGGGCGTCCCGTCCAGCATATCCACCCCCGACACCTTTAACACGGGGCCCAGCTTTTTATCCATTACAATTTCTTCCAGCTTTACTGCCGACATCCCGATGGGATTGGGCCGAAACGGGGATCTGGTGGCAAACACCCCCATCCGCTTCTTTCCTCCCAGCCTGGGCGGTTTGACGGTTGCCGACCAGTTTTTTCTTTCCGCCTTGGAAAATCCCCATAAAATCCAGATATGGGAATACCCTTCCAGCCCCCGGAACGCCTCTTTCCTGCGATATTCCGGCTCAAAAACCACAGTTCCCAGAGCGCCCTTAACCAGCCCGCTCTGTCTGGGAATGCCGAACTTCTCCGGGAAATCCGTATAAATCCGCCCTATGATCTTTAACTCATCCATATCCTGCACCTGCTTCCTTCCGTCGTCGCAGCAGACTTTTATTTTTTCTTTAAGTCTTCCGCCTTTTCCAACACAAAGCGGATTTCATTCTTTCGTTTTTCATCCAATTTTTCCGCCTCCTCTGCCGAAATCCCTTCCGCTTCCTCTTTCGTTACTAACGGACGCAGACTTACCTGATGATTTTCTACGGGAATATAAGCCACCTTGCTTTTATCAAATGCGGATTTTAACTGGTAATACCACACCGGCTCCCCTAAACGGTTATTGGGAGAAAGCTTTACAATATCCGCCACCTTGCAGACTCCCATGGTTTCACTATAGATATATTCCTTCTTTTCAAACATTTCCATCCCTCTTTTTCCTTTGCGCTTTACAAAAACATTTTCATCTGTCCATCCAGCCAGCTTTCCTGTTCCGCCTGCCTGATCACATCGCCTTCCCTTATATTGCCGATTAAAAGGGGGGATGCGGCATCATGTCTTGCCATGTTTGATTCCACACACTTCCTGTCATAATTGGCATAGCAGTACAGGCAGCCGTGTCCACAGGTGTTATACATGCCGATATCGCTTCCTAAAAGACAGGTACAGCCCTCTCTTGCCGGCTTTTTCCCTTTGGGCACAAAAAGGCTCTGACCGATTGCCCGCTCTATCACTTCTTTGCTCATACAGCCGCTGCAGTCAGCCCCGTATTCAGATAAATAATGACCTTCTCCGCAGGGATAAACCCGCATTCCGTTTTCCCCTGCAATCGTTACCATTTCCTTTATAAGAAAAATCGTATCCTCTTTCGAAACCACACTTGCAGCCGGAAAGTTCCGCTTTGTCTTCTCATACAAATCTATAAAGCTGATAACGCATCTTTCGGTTTTTCCCTTTAAGCGCTCCGCCATTTTGGCAAAAGCCTTTAAATGAAATAACGCAGAATATTTATCCCATATAAAAACGGGGTCATAACGCCAGCTTACAGCCTCTTTCCCCACTTGATCCGACAGTATGCAAAAATCCTCCAGCACCTTTTCCTTATGCGGTACAAAAGGCTCAATCTCTTTTCCGTACGGTGTAATGGTCACATAAAAGCATTTTCCGTAAGCTTTAATCTTATGAAGCCCCGAAAGCATGGGCCCCGGATTTTTGGTACAAAAACAGATACAGTCCACAACCTTAGGATTCAACCGGTATTCTATTACCTGTTCCGGATAATAAGGATTCCTTACCATTACCCGGCCTTCCTCTATCCGGCGGTAAAACCACTCACTGTAATAGCCGGGAATATCCGTTCTGTTTCCCGTATTGATGATCATATGCCCACTCCTGTATTTCTCCTGCCCGCACTGCTCATTTTCTTTCTGCTGCGGTTCCCGTATACTTCTGTTTCCTTGGAGAGCTTCCCGCTTCTTTCGTATCCTCTCCGCCATGACTCTTCTTCATACCGGCATCTGATGTTAAACCTGGTTCAGAAGTCCCTGAATGCCTTCCCTCTTAAAAATCTCTTTATAATATCCCAGCTCCTCCTGAATCAGAGCATCAATAACCTGCATTCCCAAAAGCTCCACCGGCGCCTTGTCATCGGTCATAATATAGCCGCCGCCATCATAAGGTATCAGATTTTCTTCCACCCTTTCCATCATGGCACACAGGGCTTCGTCCTCCGTAAAAGATAAATTCTGTTTTAACAAAGCCGTCATATCCGGATTATCCGATGCAAAAAGCTCCCTGTTGGTGGAACCCTGTACATCTACGGTGTAGACGTTTCCAAACACCGATGCAATGGTATCGGACAAATATTCATTAATATTTCCTTCTCCGCTTCCCCTCATATTCATATTGACTACCATGACTCCGTCCTCATTTAAATGGTCGTGAACCATGGTAAAAAACTCCACAGAGGACATCTGGAAGGGAATGGTAATATCCTGATAGGCATCCACCATAATCACATCATAAGTTCCTTCAATGGCATTTAAGTAAGCCCTGCCGTCATAGGTGGTAACGGGAATATCCTCATCCAGCTCAAAATATTCTCCTGCCAGTTTTGTAATCTTTTCATCAATTTCCACACCTTCAATCTCTGTAAAAGGCAGATATCTCCGGCATTGGGTGGCGTAGGTTCCGGTTCCCATTCCCAATATTAAAATATCTGTAGACTCTCCCTCTTCCATGCCTCCGCTCATAAACGGCGCCGCCATGGCATAATCATAATACATGCCTGTCAGTCCCCGATCTTTTTTCATAATGGACTGTACGCCGAATAAAACATTGGTGGAAAGAATCACATCATCCTCACTGTCCTTTACCTGCAGATAATTGTAAATAGATTCCCCTTCATAAAGCAGCCCGCTTTCCCAAAAGGCAAAGCTGCCGGAGCTTCCCAATACGGTGCAAAGAATAAATGTGGCAGCAGACACCGCGCATTTCTTCCATCCTGTCTTTGCACTGATAAAATACACAAGCCCCAGAATCAGAAGCACCCCTGAAAAAATCAGAAAAGTAATTGCCGTTCCCACTGCGGGTATGGTCACAAAGGTAGGCAGAAACGTACCGATAATGCTGCCGATGGTATTAAATGCTCCCAGATTTCCCACAGTCCTTCCGTTATCCTCCAGATCGTCCATGGTATATTTGGCAAGGGAGGGCGTTACCGTCCCCAGCAAAAACAACGGAAATACAAAAATAATCATACAGGCGAGAAATGCCGCCCAAATAAGAAAATTGGTATTCACAGTGACAATCAGCAGGGCGGAAATTCCCAGAATAATATATTTGCCAATTACCGGAATTGCCGCAATCCACACCGCCGCAATGAGAATCCTCCCATAAAGCCTGTCCGGATTGGGGTTTTTATCCGCGCTGCGCCCTCCGTAAATATTTCCCAAAGCCATGGCTATCATAATAGTTCCGATAATAATGGTCCATACAATCTGGGAGGAACTGAAATAGGGCGCCAAAAGCCTGCTGGCTCCAAGCTCCACCGCCATAACGGCCATTCCCGCAAAAAATTCCGTCAGATACAGATAATATTTATTCTTTAATATGGACCGTTTATAAAGTGTGTCCAAAACAAATTCCTCCGTGCTTCTTTATAGATTCGTTTTTTAAGGTCCTATTTTTTCGTAACCGTCTTTATAGCAATGCAATCAGCTGCTCTTTAATTTCCTCATAATGAGGATCGATCAACCCGAAATCCTTATCCTTATAGGTCCACGCCGCATGTCCGATGCGGTATTTTAGGAATACCTGATGGATATCCTGATACCACCTTACCGTATCCTCCAAAGGCGCCTGATCAATGACGCCGTATTCCCCGCAGTATAACGGAACATTTCTTTCCTCCGCTGTACGGATAGCCTGTGCAAACAACGCTTCAAACAATTCCGGCCCTACTTCCCTTAAGCCTTCTGTATAAATTGCTCCCATCGCCATTTCATCAAATTGACGGCTCTTCTCCCTGTATACCTCAAGGGATGCAGGATAGGACATATCAAAATCCTTTGTCATTCCCTCCATCCAGTACGCCTTCTGATGGGTAAATACCAACGGCTCATAGCAATGGAAATTGTATACTATTTTATCATCATAAGGCTCATCCAGTAAGGGGACGCTTACCGCATTGTTATAATTAACCCCGCCAATAAGAATATAGCTATCCGGCGCTATCTGGCGGATTGCACTGACAGTCTTTTTGGCAATGGCATTCCATTCCTTTGCCACATTAGGATTTACAACCTCATTGAGCAGTTCAAAGGCAAGCATATGATGAAATTCCCCGAATCTTTTTGCAAATTCCTGCCACAGTCTGATAAAACGCTGCTGGAGCTTTTCATCCTTGAAAAAAGCGTCCGGATCCGCTCCACCTCTTTCATCAAAAGCATAGCCTGCTGTTTTGTGCAGATCCAGAATCATATTCAAATTGTATTTTTGACACCATCCGATGCAGCCGGCAATATAGCCGAAGCCTTCTTCTATATAATTTCCTTCTTCGTCCTCCACAACCTGGTAATCCACCGGCACCCTCACATGATCCAGCCCCCAGCCTGCAATTGTCTCAATATCCTTTTCCACAATAAAGGTTTCATAATAATCCTTCTCATAGCGGTTGCACTGGGAAATCCAGCCTCCTAAATTTACGCCCTTCTGATACCCTTCAAATGCTCTCATGTTGTTCTCCTTTCCCTATTCGAAAAATAAATCCGGTCGTATTTATCCGGCTTATTTCTGCTTTTAAAATGTTATCCGGGATATAAACCAAAACATATCTTAGTCATTTTTAAAATTATCCGTTTTATCCTTCAGTTCTTTTGCCTGCAGTTTAAGATTCCACGACCATTCTTTTAAACGCTTACCAATCTTTTCCTGCTCATCGCTTTCTGTGCATCCACAAATACCTGCAATGCTTCCATCATGGTTTCCCCTGCATCGCCCATGTTCCCCATAGATAACGCCTTTTTTACCACAGTATAAAACATTATAACACGGAATATCTGCTCTATGCAAAAACTTTGTCAAAGCAGAATATGGGCGTGCAGAGCAAACAGAATAGAAATACGGATAAAGGAAACAAACACGAGAATGAAAAGCATTATTTCAGGATATCCGCTACCGCCTCATCCTCTATGACAAATTCCACCAGTCCCATATAACCGGGAGCCACTTCATATTCGTCAAAACAAATCACAAGCTGTCCTTTATGATTCAGATAAAAATTCTGGTCTTCCTTGATATGTTCAAAGCCAAATCCAAACTCCGAATCCTCATCCGCCCAATAAGTCAGATTTTCATCCTGCGCCATGCGCTCCTTCATCTGCTTTCTGATATTCTCGCTGACAGGAGTCACATAGTCAGCCCCTTCTTTAAAAAGATCCTTCAAGGAGGCAATTTCTCCCGTGGTTTTATCGATGTGGTAATAATACTGATACTGGCTTCCGCTGCCTGCCACCTCTGCCACATCAATCTTCAAGGTAAACCATTTATCCGTATCGGTTACTACCTCATGATCCATATAAATGCCGCCATAGCTTTCTCCTGCTGCCGCCTGCTCCTCAAACTGTTCAATCAGCCGGTTTGTCATTTCATCAATGTCTTCATTAATAGTCGCTACCGACTGGTCCATCTCAGGATTCTCTCCGCCGTCTTCTCCGTTCTTGTTTACCTCCAGCTGCACTTCCTTAATCTCCGCCTGAAAGCGCTCACTGTCATAATTATATTCCCGGATGGTAACCGCTCTGATCACATCCCCTAAAATCGGAATCTGTGACATGGCATAAGCCGCCTTTGCCGATGTGTTGGGCACTATAACAAGGGCTGCTACTGCCGCTGCCGCCACAAATCCCGCAATCTTTCCCGCTCTTTTATTTCTTTTTGAAAATTTCTTTTTACCTGCCTCAAAATTTTTCATCATTTTATCCTTTTCTCCTTCTGTTAATTCTTCCCTGTCCTTTAAAAGATCTTCGGAATCAATATCGTTGCACATTTCATATAATCTGGCCATTTTTACACCCCGCTTTCCTTTACCATACGGCGCAGCTGTTTTCGTCCTCTGCTGACACGCCCGTAAATTGCTGTTTTCGTCATATTCATTTTTACCGCCACTTCATCCATGGATAATCCCTCTAAGTAAATCAGACGGAAGATTTTTTCATCCTCATCCTTTAAATAGCCTAAAATCCTGTTTACCTCTTCCCGGTATTCTCTTTGCAAAAGGGCACGCTCTGCCGCCTCGTCCTTAAAGTCAGGCATCTCCTCCCTAAGATCTTCCTTAGAGGCTTCAATATATTTCCTCACATAATTCAAGGCTTTAAACCTGCACACTCCCGCCAGCCAGTTTTCAAATCCCGATCTTTTCTCATCAAAGCTTCCGATGTTTTCCCATACTGCCATCAGGGTATCGTTGATACAGTCGTCCCACATATGGGGAAGCGTTCCCATCTGGCGCTTTACCACAGTCTTTAGTACCCATCCGTAATTTTCTATGACATATAAAAGCGCCTTTTCGTTTCCCTTTCTCATCTGCTTTACAAAGTTCTTTTCCGTAATCTCCACCTTCGACCACCACCTTTCCTCTGATACTTATAATTCACATTTTCTTATGACTTTTTGACAAGAAAATCAAAAAATTTTTTATAAAATAACAGAGCCCTCCACACGGAGCAGCCCTGTCGTCTGTTTTTCATCATTATCAAATTCTTACCGGTATTGTTCCAGCCGGACATAAAGCCTGCCCTTTCTCGTCTGGTTTCCACAGCCTTTGTACACAAACTTTCCATAGCCGCGGACGGAAAAAACATCTTCTTCCTTTAAGATCATACTGTTATTTTCACAAATCCTGCCCTGCAAAACTACCTTTTTGTCCCGGAACAGCTGCAATGCAGCATTGCGGGACAGCTTGCAGGCCGCCGCTATGACGGCGTCAAATCTGGGAGAGCTGACCAGAATCTCCATTTCCTCAAGCCGGGGCGAGAGCGCATCTATCTCTCCTTTTTCCGGAAAAACCTTTACACTGGTATGCCTGATTTTTTCCAGATTTGCCTGAATATAACCGGCTATGTTATCCATACAGAACATGTATGCGCTTTTGTCCCGTATGAGAATATCCCCGATAACATCCCTTTCCATTCCCAGATTCATAACAGCCCCCAGATAGTCCCTGTGCCCTAGCTCCTCTGCGAACTTATTTATCAAGGGTTCTATTCGCAAGACCGAAATGGGAAAAGGCTCCTCATAGCCAAACATCCTCTCCGAACCGAAGCGGACCATCTGCCTTTCACAGCCGGGATTCCCGCCAAAGGTATCGTAATCCACATATTCCAACAGAGAAGCCATACTATAAAGCTCCGTCAGTTCCGCCACCGAAAGAAAGTGGCTGAAGGTATACCGGTTCTGCCTAAAAGAAGCCTGTGCCAGCTCTTTCATTCTGGCTCTGAACAGTTTATCCTCATCCACTTTCATTTCCTCACTTTACTACAGATTCCATTTTCCGTTTTATCACGGATTTATTTTTCCGATTCATCAGAAACCGTTTCTTTTCCGGCTTATGCTTGATTCATCCCCTCCGGATTCGCTTCTGCCGGGTTCTGTCCTCTTCTTTCATTGACAGCCTCTATCATCGCCTGTCTGTTCTGGTTGTATACCTTCATTAACTGCTCGTCATATCCGAAGAAAAGATACGGAAGTGTTCTTCCTATGTAGTTCATAGCCGCTTCCGCCGCCTTTTTATTCTTCATGCTCACTTCAAGCCTGTTACCGTCAATTGTCATAAGCATCAGGGAATAAGTCTTGCCTGTAGGGATCATATTATAGGAATGCTTTACAATATGCTGGTATACCCAGAGAATGTTCTGACAAGGGGTAAAGACCATAGCTCCGGTTCCTGTGGACATAAAATATTCCTGGGAAATCCTTAAGCCCCCTTCTTCCGGCGTCGTTGCGTAGAACTGTTCAATTCTGCTCATGGCCGCTTCTTTATTTCCGGTGCTCTCACAATATTTCATGACCGGCTTTAAGTAGCTGCCGTTTACTCCTCCCACAAACATGGAAATACCGAGTATGATCGCAACAACGGCAAAAATAGTGATCACGGCAAACTTGAAAGTGTCGTCTCCCTCAAGAAATCCCTGCTTGATCACATAGGGCAGAAATATCTCCTTTTCTTCATCGGTCCACTCTAAAGAATCCACCCAATCATTGTAGAATTCCTTGCTTTCCCCTTCTAAGGGAACGATCACTCCGCTTACGGTAAACGGCTCAATCAAATCATATGCCGAATCGTCGCCGTCCATGATAGCCCAGGTGGCTTCCATGTTGTCATCCGCCTTATTCATATTGGAACCGTCCAAAATAATGCCCATATATTCCTCTTCGCCTACAGGAATAATGTACTCCTTCTCCGTAGCCGAGCTGGCGCTGTAGCTGGGTCCCGAATAAGCATAATAGTCCATTACGACATCAACGGTGGCCTCCACCCGCATAGGACCGATTTCATCTCCCTTAAGGGTGCTCAGATCCACCGCGGGAGAAATCAACATCTTAATCTCATTTCTCTCCATGAACAGAAGGCCGATTCCTATTGCCGCAAAAACAATGAAAGCGATCGTCCTTCTGATCAAAAATTTCTTCTTCAACTCCTGAAACATCTCTTGTTCCTCCTCAACAATCATTTTAATTATCCCTATAAAAAGATTCTAATAGAAATAATCTTATCACATTTTTCTCCATAATAAAACAAGAGATGCCAAATCCCTTAAGACTAATATAGATGATTTTTTTGCATTTCATCTATATCGAACGTCATCTACTTTGCACAAACATAGAACTGGCAGGAATCATAATTTTCCTTCGGTATCGGCAGCAAAAGCCCTCCATTCATAAGCGCCGCTCCCGAAAATTCTCCCAGAGGTTCCCCATCCCTTGAGACCTCATAGTTTTTCTCCCTGCAAAGTCCCTTAAGCTTCACAACATGAGGCGCCGGGTTTCCATGAAGATCTGTATAGACTACGGACAGACAGGCTTCCTTTCCTTCCCTGTCGGCATACTCCCACGCAGTAAAATCGTTGTTTTCAAAAGGAGAGGAAATACGGTAATAATCCCCGAACTGGAAGAGCTTATAATGCTTTTTAAAGGTCTTAACCTGCTCCTTTACTTCTTCCTTCTCCTCCTCTGACATTTTACAAAGGTCCAGCTCATACCCAAAGGCTCCCTGCATAGCGCAGATTCCCCTTGTCTTAAGAGGCGTTACCCTGCCGTTTTGTTCGTTGGGGCAGACGGATACATGGGCGGAAACCGACGACATGGGATAGCCGAAGGAGGTTCCGTAGTGTATCCTGAGCCTCTCAATGGCGTCCGTATTGTCGCTGCACCAAATCTGAGGCGCATAATAAAGCATCCCCGGGTCAAATCTTCCGCCGCCTCCGCTGCAGCCCTCCAGCAGCAGCTCCGGATAGCGTGCAAGCAGCGTTTCCATAACCTCGTAAAGTCCCAGCACATATCTATGGCGCAGTTCGCCCTGTCTCTCTCTTGGGAACAAAGCCCCGTAGGCAAGGGCAAGGGAACGGTTCATATCCCATTTGATATACCGGATGTCTGCGCTGTCCATAATTGCAAACAGCCGTTCCTTCAAATATTCCACCACATCTTCCCTTGACATATCCAAAACCAGCTGGCTCCTGCCCCTGATAGGCTCCCTTCCGGGCACCACCATGGCCCATTCAGGATGCTCCCTGTACAAATCGCTGTCCTCGGAAATCATTTCCGGTTCAAACCAGAGGCCGAAGGAAAGTCCCATTTCATGAATCTGATCTGACAATTCCTTTAAGGAACAGCCCAGCTTCTTCTCATTTACAAACCAGTCTCCCAATCCCGAATAGTCGTCATTCCTTTTGCCAAACCATCCGTCGTCCAGCACCAGCATATCCAGTTCCATCTTTGCCGCTTCACGTGCAATTTCCAAAAGAATCTTTCCTGAAAAATCAAAATAAGTAGCTTCCCAGTTGTTCACAAGTACCGGACGTCTCTTCTCCTTCCACGGACTTCTGATCAAATGCTTGTAAAAGCCCTCGTGGATCGAACGTGAAAGCATTCCTAAGCCGTCGCCGCTGTAAGTCATGCAGACCTCAGGGGCCGTAAATTTTTCCCCGGGATACAGAGTCCAGAGAAAATCCGAATCATCCATTCCCATTACCAGTCTTGTCTGGTTGATCTGATCTGTCTCCGCCTGTATATGAAAACCGCCGCTGTATAACAAAGAAAAGCCGCAGCATTCTCCCATGTTTTCATTGGTATCCTTTTTCGCCACGATCACAAAAGGATTGTGTTGATGGCTGGAGGTTCCTCTGGTACTCCGCAGTTCCGCAATACCGTGAAATAAGGGAAGCCGTTCCACCTGCCGTTCGCCCGCATGCTTTCCGTAAAAATGAATCATATCCAGACCGGTTGTCGAAAAGTCCAAGCAGGTTGACATAACTCTCGACAGCTTCACATCCTGCTCCGTTTTATTTTCAATGATCACAGACCTTGTAATCATGTCACAGTCTTCAAAAACGCCATATAGTAAGCGGACATACAAATCGTCCTTATAATCCTTTAAGAGAATTTCCAACGTCTCAACGCAATCCCCATCCTCTGCAAACATAGCGGGCAGGCCTTCCAGAGAATATTTCCCCTGATAGGTCCTGTAGCTGTCAAAAAAGAGCAGACAGTCGTTGACTCCCGCGCCCAGATCCGCATTCAGACAGCTTACCCTGTAATCCCCGCTTCCGCACACCGGAAATTCCTGGGGCAGATAATCCAGGGAATAGGTCCTATCTCCCCTAGCGGCGGCGATATTTCCCGAAAATCCCCTGTCGGCAAAGGAAATCAGATAGGAATAATCCGTCTCATCCGTTTTCCTTCCATAGTACGTATGCAGCAAAATCCCCTTATCATCTACCTTCATCTGATATGTGCTGTTTTTGGTATGAAGCGTAAATAATGATCCGTTGGCAATAATTCCCATAATTTACATTTCCTTTCTTTTATTCGTCTTCTCTCTATCTGTCATTTGCACCTGAAAAAATCCCTACAAAAATAATTTACACAGCGAAATCCAGCGGAAGAGTCGTGTTCTTCCGCTGAATTGAAATTATACTAACCAGAGATATTCATAAGGTCCTAACTGAATATGATTGTTGTATGACCGGACAGGTCTTGCCGTAATCAAATCCTTCATTTCCCCCGGCAGTCCGAACCAGTCAAAGGCTTTGGTATCAACCCACTGCTCTTTTTCGGAGAAATTCGCCAAAACCAGCATCTTATCCTCTTTGTGGAAACAAAATACGGCGTCATTTCCCGTATCCACAGGTATCGCTTTATATTCTGCGCTAAAATACCCGTTGGACTTTCTGATGGAAATCATATTCCTGAGCTTTCCAAAAATCTGACCTTCAATGGTACTGAAATCATCTCTTTTTTCCGCAGTCGCCCAATCCATCTTACCTCTGTGGAGCCACCTGGAGTCTCCCGCATACTGTGGGATTTCTTTATAGCTCCAGTCATTGAGCCGGCCAATCTCGTCTCCGCTGTATAAAAGCGGGATTCCCGTATATGATATAATAACTGAATGCAAAAGTAAAATCCTTTTTATGGCAAGTTCCACCTTATACATATGCTTTTCGTTTAAGGCCTGCTCCAAGCCGCATAAGGAAGCAAGGGTTCCGCAGTTTCTGGCGTCATTGGTAACGGGATTATACTCATAAAGCTCGCCTGTTGCAAAGCTTCCCCGGAACTTTCCCTCCATATACTGGATAATATATTGCTTATGCATTTCCGGGTCTAACCCCATATCCTTAAGAATTCCTGTCTCAAAGCCCCATCCGATATCGTCATGGCACCTTGCATAATTAATCCAGATTCCATCCTCGGGTATTCCGTAATCCAAAGACAGGGAACGTCCCATCAGCCGCACATCTCTTGTGGCAAGAGAGTTCCATAGCAAAACCATAAAGGATGCATTATACATGACGTTACATTCCTTATTATCCCTGTCCCCAAAATATTTTACAATCTCAAAAGGCTCTACGATCGCTTCGCCTAAAAAGATAACGCTGGGACAAACCTGCTTCACAATTTCATACATCATCTTAAGAAGCTTATGGACATTGGGATGGTTCATACATCTTGTCCCTAATTCCTTCCACATATAAGGGATGGCGTCTAAGCGGAAAATGTCCACGCCCCTGTTGGCAAGGGCGAGGAGCACTTCCACAATTTTATTGAAAACCTGCGGATTCCCGTAGTTTAAATCCCACTGAAATTCATAAAATCTGGTCATGACATATTTATTCAGTTCCGGATAATAAGTAAAGTTACCCGGAGCCACTCCGGGAAAAATTTCCGTCAGGGTTTTCTCATATTCTTTCGGAATGCTGTCATCATCAAACATAAAATACATATCCGCATAATCGGGATTTCCTTTCAAACATTCCTTAGCCCATATATGTTCCTTTGCCGTATGATTCAACACAAAATCAATACAGGTCCGGATTCCCCTTTTCTTTAAGAGTTTCATCACTCTCTCAAGCTGATCCATGGTTCCGAATTTTTCATCCACCATAAGATAATCCGCAACGGCATAGCCGCCGTCGTTATTGCCTTCTCTGGATTTTAAAAGAGGCATAAAATGTACATAGGTAATGCCAAGCTCCGCAAGATAATCTATCCGTTTTTCAAACTCTGACAGGTCTTCGCTGAATCTGTCCAGATACAGCATCATACCTACCATTTTTTCCGACCGGTACCAGGCATTGCCCGCCCTGTCAGCCCTTTTCAGGGCTGCGGGACGGTTTTTTTTTGCTTTTTCCATAATATCCGTTAGCTGGTTCCAGCGGTATTCTGTTATCTCGTTGTATCCATAAAGTTCATGGTAGCTTAATTTTAAATCCATATGCAAATTCCTCTATTTTACCGCACCGTTTACAACACCGTTGATAATCTGTTTCTGACAGATCACGTAGAAAAGCATAATCGGCAAAAGCGCTAACAGATAGGAAGCAAATGCCAGATTATAGTTGGTACCGAACTGTGTCTGGAAATTTAACTGTGCCAATGGCAGGGTATTCTGGTCGGTTCCCGACATAATAACCAAAGGCGTCATAACATCGTTCCATGTGCTCATTGCCGTTAGAACTGCTACTGTTGCGTGCATAGGCTTCATATTGGGGAAAATGATTTTCCAGAAAGTCTGCCATGCCGTAGCGCCGTCTACATATGCCGCTTCCTCTAAAGCAATGGGAATATTCTTCAGATAGCTGGTGTATAACATCATATTCATGGGCATAAAGAACACCACATAGAGGACGATAACACCAACACGGTTGGCAATTCCCAACTGCGCCGTCTGTTTGATCAAGGGCATCATCAATACCGCAAAGGGTACAAACATACCGCTGACAATGTAGAAATAGGAAATCTTAAACACGCTATGCTTTGCCATTTTCCTTCCGATTACATACCCTGCTACGGAATGGAGCAGAATACAGATGACAACCGTCACGCCGGTCAACAGGAAGCTGTTGCCGAGAGAGTGCCAGAAATCCGTTACTCTCATGGCTTCCCTAAAGTTATCAAAGCTCCACGAGGAAGGGAAAGCCAAAGCTCCCGCCACATCATTTGTCATCTCCGTAGGCTGTTTAAAAGCGATGATGACCGTCATATACAAGGGGAATAAAATAGTCAGACAACCCAGCACCAAAAGCACATTGATAATGCGGTTAGCCGCTTTTCCGCCTATAATTCCCTTCTTTAATTTGTAATCATTCACTGCCGGCTTTTCTACTGTTTCTGCAGCCGCCTTAACTTCTTTCTCTTCCTTTTCCGCCTTCGCTTCGGTGTTAAGAACAGCTTCTTCCGTTACGTTTGCAGCTACATTTTGATTTTTGTCTTTTATATTATTTTCCATTATAACTGCTCCTCCTTACCACCTAAGAATTTCATTTGCAGGAACGAAATAACTACAATTACAACAAAGAATAAAAATGCATTGGCGCTCTGGAATCCAAACTGTCCGCCGCTCATACCATTGTTATAGATCAGGTAGGAAATGGACTCCGTGCTCTGGGAAGGACCGCCCTTTGTCAAAGCCATGATCTGGTCAAATACCATCAGGGCATTTTTCATACAAAGCACCAGATTAATGGTAAAGAAAGGTAAAATCAAGGGGAAGGTCAGCTTGCGGAACTTGGTCCAGCCCGTTGCGCCGTCAAGCATTCCCGCTTCATAAACATCCACCGGCACCGTCTGTAAGCCCGATATATAAATGATGGTATTCATGGCAATTCCCTGCCATGCGCCTACAATAACAATTGCAATCCATGCGGTCTTAGTGCTTGCCAGCATACTGTTTTGTAAAAATCCGATTCCTGTGGCATTACCGATTGCAGGAAGGATATAAGTGAACACAAAGCTGAAAATATAACCGACTACCAGTCCGCCTAAGATATTGGGAACAAAGTAAATGCCTCTTAACGCGCTTTTTCCTCTGATTTCCCTGTTTAATCCAAGTGCAAGGGAACCGCTGATTAATTAGTTTTATTTTCAGCATTATCCCGTTTTGTCAAGTTTTTAGAAAGCCAGCGGAAATATCATTGGATATTTCCAGGTTATAACCCTTTATTTGGGGGTGCTTTCTTT
>CAJTCE010000004.1 GCA_910574745.1 Lachnospiraceae bacterium
CAATCCACGAATAACAGAGTGGCCAAATGCCGGGAACTGTTAAATCAGGGCTCTTTCCTGATGCTGTCAGTCAAAAATGTGAGTATTGTCAGAGCGGAAAGAAAAAAGTTTGTTTTGTCAAGATCTACCTCTTGACAAAAGTCACTTCATAACAGGTGTACGATAAAAATACTTAAATATTAGCAAATGAGGGGGAAACCAAATGACTGATAAAATTAAAGAAATTTCTATGTGGTTAGTGAATCAGGGGATTGGTATTGCACAAGAGATTTTAGATGAAAAATTACAAGAAGCATATAAGCAAGGACAAATGGATACCTATCATGAACAGATTGATAAAACACTTGACAATATCATGTATAATACCATGCTTCACATCAATCAAAAGAAAAAAGAACTATACGAAAAGAATTACTATAATGAACCATCTGAAGAAGATAAACTTCAAATGAGAGCTTACGAATATCTAACAGAAAATCTTAGTACGATTATAAGACAATATCGAGAAAGTTAAGTTATTACATGAAACTTTTAAGGAAGGTACTTTGATAGATACCCTTTCTTTACTTCGGGACATAGTGGCCCGAAGATTGACGAATATAGATTTTCAAAGTAGACTAAAAGAAAATAAAAAAATTTAAGGAGATAGATTATGAAATTATACACTGAAAGACATGGAATAAGAGCACCACAAGAAAAAACATACTCTATTAACAGTGATATGTATTCCATACTATTTGATTGCTGTAAGAGATACCAAAAAAACTTAACTCACCTTTTTATGTTACATTGTCATCACGACTTTACAAATAGCGATTATGTTGCATTTGATGAAAGAGGCTTTACCACTAGAATTAAAATAAGGATTCCAGCCCTCTTTATGGATGAGTACGGCAGATTTTGTGCCCCAACACCTGATGATGAATATAATCAGTATGCTCTTTTAGATCTTATTGAATATTTTGCACAAAACATTCAAGATATATCCGAACATTGGAACAGTGACAGATACCAGAACTATAAAACAATAGACTGTTTTAATACCGATAATGTATTTATAGATTTTCAAGAAGAAATAAATGAAATATTTACCGAGGCAGGATTGCTTTATGAGTTGACAGACGAACAGATTGTTGAAAGAATTGTTGAAAATAGCCCACTTACACCAGAAATTGTGAACAGTTTTGAAACAGTACAAGAAACTGGAACCAAAGAACTGTTAAAAGACGCAGTTGCGTTATATAAAACACCTAATCCGGCTGCACGTCAAGATTCCGTTGAGAAAATCTGGGATGCTTTAGAGCGTCTTAAAACATACTACACAACATTAGATAAGAAACATTCATCTGAAAAAATAGTAAATGATATGGCAAATGGAAATGGAGAATTTATTGATTTATTTAATGATGAATTTAAGGCATTGACAAATATTGGGAATAAATATCGTATACGTCATCATGAAACAGATAAAATTGATATTATAGATGGTCGCTATTATGATTATCTTTTTAATCGTTGTTTATCACTCATTGCACTTGCTATACAGTATTTGAATTAAATATATCATATATCATTCAAAAATAAAATATAATTAGATGATTTTGAGGGGTATCCATTTTGGATACTCCTTTTGTCATATAGTAGTCAATATGAGTTTAGGGGACAGGATTGGTTAATCATTCGCATCCTTTTTGTCCCGGAGCGTACATGGTAAAATAGAGGTAGAAATGATAAAGGAGGTTTCGCTAATGAAGATATTGAAAATTCTCTGCAAGGTATTGATGGTTCCCTTTGTTCTATTGCTGATCCTATTTACTGCCATGATGAAATTTCTTTTTTCAGTTGGCTCATTTCTGCTGACGGCTGCCTCTGTGGTGCTTGTCGTGCTTGGGATTGCCTTATTCTTTACGCCGACTCCATTGGGCGGAGCTGTATTTTTGTTCCTTGCCTTTTTGCTTTCTCCGTTTGGACTGCAAGCCGTTGCGGATTTTTTGATAGAGGTACTGGACGGAGGCAAAAACGCTCTGTGCAGATTTCTGGCAGGTTGAATACTTCGGGCCAGCCTGACCCGAAGTGACGGCGGTTCTGCATAGACCGCTTGCTCTTTTTGAACAGGAGGGATGATTTCTGGCAACTACTACCTTATTACAGCGTCATGCTGGCGAGGGAGAAACCATTGCTGAGGCAATCCGGGACTGTCTGGACTACGGGAAAAATCCCGAAAAAACAGAACAGGGAAAATATATTTCCGCTTATGAATGTGACCCGGCTACGGTGGCGGACGAGTTCCTTTTGGCAAAGGCCAGCTATGCTGTTATGACCGGACGGGAGCAGAAAAAAACAAGTGATGTACTGTGCTATCAGATACGGCAGTCTTTTTATCCGGGTGAGATTACACCCAAAGAAGCGAACCGGATAGGCTATGAACTGGCTATGCGGTGGACGAAAGGAAAACACGCCTTTCTTGTAACCACTCATACAGATAAGGAACACATCCACTGTCACATTTATTATAATTCCACGACCCTTGACTGCACCCGGAAATTCCGCAATTTCTGGGGCTCTAGCTTTGCCCTCCGCCGTCTTTCAGACCGGCTCTGTCTGGAAAATGGATTATCCATTGTAGAAAATCCTAAGCCCCGGAGCAAAGGCCAGTACCGTCATTATGGAGAATGGGTCAAAGACAGAAACCGTCCCCTTTCCTATCAGGACAGACTACGGCTTGCCATTGATACTGCACTTGCAAAACATCCGGCAGATATGAGGGAATTTCTATCTTTCATGGAGCAGGCCGGATATGAAACAAAGAGGGTCCGGGGCGGCGGTATCAGCTTCCGTTTAGCTGGACAGGGGCAGGAACGATTTACCCGTCTGCGTTCCTCTACACTAGGGGACGGCTATGACCTAAAGGACATACAAGCGGCGATTGATGGCAAAAGAAACATTCCGGGACAGACGGAAAGAAAAATCAGTCTGGCGGTAGATATTCAGGCAAAACTGGCGGCTGGAAAAGGGCCGGGATATGAGCGTTGGGCAAAGGTATTCAATCTGAAACAGATGGCCGCCGCCCTTGCCTATTTGCAGGATAATGAACTGACCGAGTACGGGCAGTTGGCAGATAAAGTCACAGCGGCAACCGACCGTTTCCACACCATTTCCGAGCAGATCAAGCAGACGGAAACTGCCATGAAAGCAAACGCAGAATTAAAGGGAGTCATTGTACTGTATGCGAAAAGCCGTCCGGTCTTTGAGCAGTATAAGGCTACAAAATACAGCCGGAAATTTCTTGCGGAGCATGAGGCGGAAATTGAATTGTATCGGGCGGCACAGGCAGATATGAAACGACTTCTGAATGGAGCGAAGCCGCCAAAAATGGAAATACTGAAAGAAGAAGGCCGCAAGCTGGCGGCAAAGAAAAACAGGCTCTATGGGGAATACCAGAAAGCCCGCCGGGATATGCAAGAGCTTGTGACAATCAAAGCAAATATTGACTGTCTGATGGGCTATAATGAGCCGGGCAGAAAACAGGAAAAGGAGCGATAAGGATATGAAAATAAGGAGCAAAGCGACGCTACTGCTTCGGGCCATGTTGGCCCGAGGTTCGGGTTTGGGGCGAGCCCCAACAAGCCGCCTCTGTGCCACTTGTGGCCACAGAGGCATTGCTTGCCATTTAGCGACACCTACACACAGGGCCTTATAAATACGAAAAGCGGAGGCCCTTCTTACTTGACCTCCGTTTCTCTGGCTTTTTTCAATCCTTCTGCTGTGGCTTTCATGACAACGAGTTCTTTCTCGTTCATTGAGTTCAGCATTATATCAATGGTTTTGCGGCAACTGTCCTCGCCCCTGTGTCCTTCCGTATAAAAAAACTGGTCTACGGAAATATCGAACATAGTAACAAGTTGAAAGAATAAATTGAAGCTGGGGTGCTGGCCTTTATTCTCAATACTCATAATCGTGCGATCGGTCTTTCCAACCAACTCCGCAAGATAAGCCTGCGTCCAGCCTCGTTCTTCTCTGGCCTGCTTGATTGCCAAACCCAAACCATGAAAGTCAAATCGTCTTTCATCTTGGTTCATTTTCATATTACCCTATATCATTGTACATTTCGGGTTAAATTATGAGAATGTAATGAAATTTGTTCCTATGTAGTATTTTGTTTCGTATTTGAAAACTTGATTTTTCGCAAAAAAAGCATTATGCTAGTATCACTTGAATTGAAAGGAGTTTAGATATTATGGCAGTTAATAATATGCGTGCATAGCAAAGGCTATGTTGCGATAAAAATATAGCCTTTGCTAATCCTAAAAAATTTTAGGAGGTGCACATTGGGCTATCGCAAAGCAACAGATGTTTTACCGCCGGATGTCTTAGAAAAATTGCAAGACTATATTGATGGAGAATATTTATATATTCCACGCAAGCAAGAAAATCGGAAAACTTGGGGAGAAGATACAGATACCAAAAAGGCTTTTTCTGAACGGAATATCCAAATATATGCTGATTATCTTGCAGGAATGTCCCTTCATCAATTAGCAAACAAATATTTTCTTGCAGAAAAAAGTATTCAAAGAATTATTAGGCAACAGCGGCAAAAATAGTAATAAAAGATGTGCCATATAAAAGTGGCACATCTTTTTATCAGAAATAACCTTGTAGTGCAAAGATATTCTTACACATGATACAATAAATTTAGAAATCATGAAAGGACAAATAAAATGCCATATTTCAAATATAATGCTAAAAATGTTTTCTATGAAAAAAACGGTTCTGGTTATCCTACTATTTTTCTTCATGGAAACACTGCTTCATCAAAAATGTTTACAGATGTTATTCCATTATTTCTAAGGAACTTTCAAATAATCTTAATAGATTTTGCGGGACATGGGAAGTCGGAACGCCTTGATTGTTTTCCAACAGATTTGTGGTACGATGAAGCATTACAGGTAATTAAACTAATTGAAATTCTAAACTATGAAAAAGTCAATTTAATCGGTTCAAGTGGTGGGGCATTGGTTGCTATCAATGTTGCACTTGAACGACCTGATTTAGTAAACAAAATTATTGCTGATAGTTTTGAAGGAGAGATTGCACTCGATAGTTTTGCTTCAACAATAGAACAAGATCGTGCCATTTCTAAAACAATTCCTGAAGTACAAAGCTTTTACGAATACAATCAAGGTTTTGATTGGGAGACGGTTATTGATAATGATACTAGAGCAATTAAAGAACACTACAAAACTATAAAATGTTTTTTTCATCATTCTTTAGATACATTAAAATGTGATATTCTGATGATTGGCAGTAAAGAAGATATATTTATGCCGGGAGATTTTTACGAGAAAACATATACAAAACTGATTGAAAAAATTGGTCATGGGGAAAAGTACATTTTCAGCTCTGGAGAACATCCTGCAATGATTTCTAACGCAGAGACCTTCGCAAGACTTGCAACTAAATTTTTATCAGAATAAACCTAAAGATAACTACCGCAACAAAAAAAACCGTTGTTGTGGTAGCAATATTTATATGCGTTAATAAAAGAGCCTGACGGCGGTTTTGAAATAAGAATTTCAAGCCGTCGTTTTCTTTTTGAAAATTTAGAATATGGAGGGTGTATTAAAGTCGCCCATTTTTAAGAACACGATGGTATCAGGGAGGTATCGCCATGTTCTTATTTATTTTGTACCCATTTAGCTTGTCAAAAAAAGCCCCCCACCTTTGGCGGATAGTTCTGGTAATCAATGTGAAATAAATAATTCCCAAAACGATAATATAATTTCATGCGTCCGTATGGCTTCATGCCATCCGGGCGTTTTTCTGTTTTTATGGAACAGCTTCGGGTCATACTGGCCCGAAGTCCAGCCCCGGTGCCGTTCTCCGCCGGTTCCGTTTCGGTCACTTGTCAACCAACAACCGAAACGGAGGTTTATATGGCTATTATCAATTTGCGGGACTATTACCCATTTTATACATCAGATTGTTTTATGGAAGTATCAGAGGAAGTTGCTGAAATATTCAAGGAATTTGACCGGAAAGAGGCGGCTTACCGTCTGCGTACCTACCGCCATAAAGCCTATTATTCCCTTGACCGGGATGATGGGCTGGAGCATGAAGCGGTATTTGTTTCTCTTTCTCCCCATGAACTGTATGAACGCAAGATTTCCATGCAGGAACTTCACGCAGCCATTTCCAGTCTACCAGATAAACAGGCAAAACGGATTTATGCTCATTTCATTCTTGGCATGACAAAAAAGGATATTGCCCGGGCTGAGGGCGTGGATGAAAAGGTGGTTCGTGTGGCGATTGAGCGGGGACTGAAGAACTTAGAAAAATATTTGAAAAAATTTTTGTAAGGCGTACCGTTTTTGCCTCAAAAATGAAAAGGCTTATGAAAGGCAACAGAACTTCGGGTCACAGTGGCCCGAGGTTCCCATAAGCCTTCTGCTCCTTGACAACTGAATAAAAAGAGAACCGGATACGAATGGTAAATGTACTGAGTGACAGGCCCGCCATGACTTCTGTTTTCGGGGAATATTTCTTCCCGGACAGAACGAGCGATCAGGCTCATGCCGCAAGCAGGCTGTGGTTAGCTATGCTGGATAAGGTACAGATGCCTTGATACTTGCGTTTGGTCGAAGTCCGAGCGTTGAAGCGGTAGATTACCGTAAGCCGTCGCAGGCAACGAGAACGCCTTGCCATCAGAATGGGGAGAGGTGAGATTCCTATGGGGCAATAACCTATGCCCGTCCGGCAATCTGAAAATATAAGCAATCATATCTGGGGAGCCTCCGGCTCTGCTGTCTGATGATAGGTCAATTCTAACCGGAAGGCTCCCCTATTTTCAAGGAGGCTCTTATGGATAAGACAGGTTATATTCCCGGACTGGAACCTGATGAATGGAGCAATGACGCCTGCCGGGGCTATGTTATTATGGCTATGCAGGACTGCGGCTTTTCATCAAAGGACATACAACGTGTTTTGACCCAGCTTTATGAAGTCTTTGATTTCCATACGCTGGAGCAGGCAAAACAGAAATACTACTCTGGTAAATACTAACCTCGGGACAGAATGACCCGAAGTGGAGAAAATTCAAAGGGCGGCACTTTTGAAGTGTCGTCTTTTGACATTTCCCCACAGGACAAGAGGAAATGAGCTGGCACATAACCCCCGTTTTGAAAAGGAGGTTTCCTATGACACAGGCTGTTACTTACCAGAGAGAAATAAAGGCTGTTGCATTTCAGGGAAAGACTATCGTACTGGAAAACCTTACTCCCGTACTCCCGCCAAAAGAAAAGGAACGCCGCAAAAAAGAGATTGAACGCAGCTTATATGATGTGTTCAGCAAGTATGGGGACAGGTTTCCCTAATCAACCGCAACATTGCTGTCCGGGGCTACTGATGGTATAATATACTTGTAAGATTGGCAGCTCCATTTCCAACAGGAAAGGAGCCCAACATGGATATTATCAGAGAAGATTGTATTTACGCAAGACAGTCCGTAGACCGTAAGGACAGTATCAGCATTGAGAGCCAGATTGATTTCTGCAAGTATGAACTGAAAGGCGGAAACTGCCGGGTATTCAAAGACAAAGGATATTCCGGGAAAAATACAGACAGGCCGGAATTTCAAAAACTGCTTGGAGAAATCCGCAAAGGAAAAGTCCGGCGGGTAATTGTTTACAAGCTGGACAGAATCAGCCGTTCCATTCTCGACTTTGCAAATATGATGGAACTGTTTCAAGAATACGATGTGGAGTTTGTATCTTCCACAGAAAAATTTGATACCTCGACCCCGATGGGCCGGGCAATGTTAAATATCTGTATCGTATTCGCCCAGCTTGAACGTGAGACCATTCAAAAGCGTGTCACAGACGCCTATTATTCCCGCTGTCTGAAAGGCTTCCACATGAGCGGACAAGCCCCCTATGGCTATCAACTGGAGCCTACCGTAGTAGAGGGAATCCGCACAAAGAAAATGGTTGCCGATCCGGTAGCCGCTGACCATGTGAAGCTGATGTTTGAAATGTACGCACAGCCGGAAACCTCTTTTGGAGATATTACCCGCTACTTTGAGGAACACGACATAAAGATTTATGGCAAGTCCATGTTCCGTACATTTCTTTCCCAGCTTTTAAGAAACCCCGTTTATGCACAGGCTGATTTGGAACTGTATGAGTTTTTCAAAAGCCAGGGAACAGCCATTGTAAATGATGCCGCTGATTTTGCAGGAACAAATGGCTGTTATCTCTATCAGGGACGGGATGTAAAAGAGGACAAGGACAGGTGTCTGAAAGACCAAATACTTGTGATTGCTCCCCATGAAGCACTGATTTCCTCTGAAACATGGCTGAAATGCAGAAAGAAGCTGATGACAAACACCACCTTCCAGCATGGCAGAAAGCCGAGGAATACCTGGCTTGCCGGAAAAATCAAATGCGGGCACTGTGGGTATGCCTTGAAAGCGACCCATGTTCCAAACAGCACCGGATATTTCCGGTGTACCAGACGGACAGAAAATAAAGGCTGTCCGGGCTGTGGCAAAATCCGCAAGGAAGAATTTGAACAGTTCATCTTTTCCGCTATGAGCGACCGGTTCAGAAATTTCCAGATACGCCATAGCGGAGAGGAAAAGGTCAATCCAAAGCTGACCGCCTATCAGGTGGAGCTGGCACAGGTAGAGGCAGAAATTGAAAAACTGCTTGATACGCTGACCGGAGCCAACGCAACACTGCTTGCCTATGCCAACAAAAAAATTGAAGAACTGGACACCCGCCGCCAGTCACTCACAAAGTCGATTGCCGATTTGACCGTTGAAACAATCTCGCCCCAGTAGATGAAAAGTCTTTCATATTATCTGAACAACTGGGACAGCATTGAATTTGACGATAAAAGAAAAGCCGCTGACATCGTGATTACAACAATCCGAGCCACCAGCGACCATGTAGAGATAGAGTGGAAAATTTGAACTCTTGTCAATTTACCACTCTATCCGATATTTCAAATCTATCATTTCTTTTTAATCTCGTTTGTACCCCTTGTACACTGAACTTTTCTTCATTTTTTATAATGCTTTGTAGAAATCCTATGTTTGATGCTATGGGTGTATACACAAAAATGAAAGAAAATCTATTATATCCTGTGTTTTCATCAATGTGCAATGCATCGGATGATGAAGCACCTTCTGAAGAAGATACGAAAGAAGGAAAAGGGTATGCAGATGAGTTGATGACAGGAGTATGGTATTCCGAATTATATAAGATGTTCTTCAAGAATACAGGTGACTTTTATCACAATACAGTGGCAGCCGCTTTAAAGGGATGCCAAATGATCCTGTTTGAGACGTATGACGGTGCAGGAAATTTTATTACTTCGGACAATCCTGCATTTGAGAATAAAAGTTTTGTTGAAGTGAATAATTCAAATGGTATGCTATTTCCATTATCGCCTAAGTATTTACTCTTTATTGCAAAAGGGTCAGATGGCATTAATGTTGTAGACCATCGTTTTGCAAATACAGATACAATCCACTATTTTAATAGAATTATTGCTCGATACAAAGATGAGACAATAATTGCCTTAACGAAAAATCTAAATGAATGTATGTAAAGTCGCGAAATTTACAAGGCCTATTATAAGAAAACAATAGGAGATATTATCATATATGGAATACATAATAATTGGTATTTGCGTCGTAGCAGCAATTGCGGTTGGCGTTGTACTGTACTTAAAACGTAAACAAAAGAAAGAGGTACCAGAGGCGGCAAGCTTTGTTGCAAGTAATCCATCAAGGAGTGAATTGCTAAAAGCTGAGTCTGCGAAGGAGCTTGTTATTCAAATGGAGATGCTTCCAGTTGAGGATATTGGAGATGAAACAAGACTGGTAGAAATCACAGATAGTAAAGTGTTGGTTTATGTTAATAATCTTGTTCCTGGATTAGCTCAGGTTGGAAATGCAGTTAACAATGCAGCACAATCTGCAAAGGCAAATGTAGAAGTATTATATCGGGCAATTATTCCGGCAGGTAAAAAATTGACAGATTCCAAGGCTATGGAAGGTGCCGTAAGAGGCTTTTATAGAGGAGCGGATGGAATACGAGGACACGCTAATCTTGTTGCTGTCGAAGCTCAAAAAGGAACTGCAGTTGTGGCGAACACAGTGGCGGCTGCAATGGGTGTAGCGTCAATGGTAGTTGGCCAGTATTACATGACACAGATTAATGAAGAGTTTGGAGTTATAAGTGATGGTATATCTCAAATTCAAGATTTTCAGGATAATGAATATCGAAGTAGAGTGTTCTCACTAATTACTCATGTAAAATAGATTGCTGATTTTAAAACGGAAATAATGGAGAATAATGAATTACGTTTTTCTAAAATTGTCCAGCTGGATAGCTTAGAGGAAGAGTGTACACAACTTCTTGGACAGGCAAATCTTACACTGGCAGGATTTGCTAAAAAGGCAGAGCTCGACTATGCTGCATATGAAAAGGCATTAGGTAGTGCTCAAGACTGGTTTATGTATCAGAAATCCTTATTGGATGTTTTATATAAAATTTCAGACTTAAGGTATACCCTTTACCTCGGAACGGTATCGAGAGAGCAGTGTATCGCATTATTGCCAACATATTCAAAACAAGTAAGTGATACACAGGTACGCCTTACAGCATGGCACGAAGGAATCACAAAGCGTTTAGGAATTGATACAGATGAAACTCGAAGAAAGAGAGCAGGATTTGATGGAGTAATTCACTTTATTCCGGGGGTATTTAATGATGATTTGAACTTCCGAGGAATAGAAAAGAAAACAGCTAATATGATTACAGCGCAAAAAACAGGTCACGAAGAAGCACATCGAATAGATACCTCTGAATTGTATGCTGAGGATGTTCAGCTTATTTCAAAAGATGGAAAGATTTATTATCTACCAGAAAGAAAAGCAGAGTAAAACAAAATACTCTCCCGGATATCAAGGTAGAGAGGGGCGTGAAATCCCTGAAAGACTATAGCTTAACACAAGATGCAATTGCGGAAAATAATGGTAATTAGCAGATAGGGATGAAACATTTTATAGGAGAGAGTATATAACAGAGGGGTGTTATTGCTTTCTCCTTTTATTTATATGCCCCAAACCCTACACTTTAACACCAGAGTTTAAATTTGTGTGATAATAAGGATGGAGGTAGAACGGATGAACATATACAAGACAATTGATATTGCCAGGATGTTCGGCATTCATGTAAATACCGTCCGGCTTTATGAGAAGTATGGATTGATTCCCAAACCGGAACGGAGCAGCAATGGTTACCGCATTTTTACGGAGCTTCACATTGAGCAGTTCAAATTGGCGCGCGCTGCCCTGAAGGTAGAAGTTCTTCAAAACGGTCTGCGTAAGAAGGCGGTTGAGATCATCAAAGTATCTGCGGCCGGCGATTATGACAGAGCAGGCAAATTGACTGAAGAATATATTGCACAGGTGGAGAGGGAAAAAGAAAATGCGGAAGAAGCCATAAAGATTACCCAAAGCATACTTTCAGGAATGAACCGGGCTGGTGGGAATGATACGTTATCATTTTCCAGAAAGGAAGCGGCAGAATTTTTGGATGTGACCATTGATACCCTGCGGAACTGGGAATTGAACGGTTTGTTTACGGCTAAAAGAGGTAAGAACGGATACAGAATATACGGAACGGAAGATTTATGGCGGCTAAAGATTATTCGTTCTTTACGCTGCGCCAATTATTCACTTTCCTCAATTTTGAGAATGCTGCAGGCTCTTTCGGTTAATCCGGAGACAGATATCCGTGAGGCTATAGATACGCCGGGAAAGGATGATGATATTATCACAGCCTGTGATAAACTGTTGACTTCCTTAAATGAAGCGGGGAATCATGCCGGCTTTGTGGCAGGGCAGATTGAGAACATGAAAAAAATGAGAAAGAAAAACCCTACACTTGTCCACCAGTCTGAAATAAACTGTTAATCTTAACGTACTTCAAAAAAGGGAGGTACACAAAAGTATGGAAGAAACAATTAAAATTTCCGGGCTGAGCAAATCCTATGCCGGTAGGAAAGTAATCGAGAATCTTTGCATATCGGTCGCAGCAGGCGAGGTATACGGCCTGCTTGGTGCAAACGGTGCGGGGAAATCCACAACCATAGAATGTATTCTTGGTACGCGGAAGGCAGACTCTGGGACGGTAAGGATTTTGGGACTTAATCCCGAGAAGAACAGAAAACAGCTTTTTGAACAGGTGGGCGTACAGTTTCAGGAATCAAATTACCCGGATAAGATTAAGGTAAGGGAGCTGTGTGAGGAAACAGCCTGTCTTTACAGACAGCCGTCGGATTACGGAGAATTGTTGCAGAAATTTGGTCTGGCAGATAAAAAAGATGCGCTTGTCAGCGAATTATCCGGAGGGCAGAAACAGAAACTTTTTATTGTCCTTGCCTTGATTCCAAATCCAAAAGTGGTTTTTCTGGATGAACTGACAACGGGACTTGATACAAAGGCAAGAAGAGGAGTATGGAAAAGCCTGCAGGAATTAAAAGAGCAGGGGCTGACAATTTTCCTGTCGTCACATTTTATGGATGAGGTGGAGATTCTTTGTGACCGGATCGGAATTTTAAAGGATGGCGGGTTTGTATTTGAGGGAGCGGTACAGGAGGCAGTGGCGATAAGTCCATATGAAAAATTGGAAGATGCGTATTTGTGGTTTACAAAAGAGGAGGAAAGCGGCGATGAATAAATTTTTTACGATGCTCAAAACGGAACTGAGGTTATCTTTTCGGGGAATGGATATGATTATTTTTGCACTTTGTATGCCGGTAGCGGTTACAGTTATCTGGGGGGCCGTTTATGGAAACAAGCCTGCATTTTCGGGAGCGGAGTATTCCTTTTTGGAACAGTCTTTCGGGGCGTTATCCACGATAGCAGTCTGCGCAGGAGGCGTCATGGGACTTCCGTTATTGATAGCGGATTACCGGAATAAGAAAATACTGAAAAGATATAAAGTGACACCGACAAGCCCCTCCTTTTTGCTGGCGGTATGGGTAGCAATTTATGTTATTTATTCCCTGCTGTCTTTGCTGTTGGTTTTCGGAATGCTTTCTTTATTCTTCGGCTGCAGGTTTAGCGGTTCCCTTGGAAATTTTTTATGGGCATATCTTTTGGTAATGCTGTCTATGTTCAGCATTGGGCTGATGGTGGGAGGCATTGCTCCCGACCTAAAAACAGCCAGTGTGATAGCCAGTATTCTGTATTTCCCCATGCTGATTTTTTCCGGGGCAACACTGCCTTATGAGGTAATGCCACGGACTTTGCAAAGGGCGGCGGATTTTTTGCCCTTGACGCAAGGGATAAAGCTGTTGAAAGCGGCATCATTGGGCTTTCCTCTGGAGGCGGTGTGGAATTCAGTTGCAATCATGTCTGCATTCTTGATTATTTGCGGAGGCATTGCAGTACGTTTCTTCAGATGGGAATAGGCGGAAAGCTAATCTTGATGCTTGGCTTAATCGGATGTATGATAGGTTGGAGGACGCAGAAGTGCAGCTCATTGAAATAAGGGCAAGAAAACAGGCTGTTGAGAGTGCCTTCGGAAAATTGATAAAGTAACAGAGGAACGAGTTCACAGATTGGAGGGTATATGACGCTACAGCAATTAAAATATATGATAATCATTGCGGAAAGGGGCTCTATTACAGAAGCTGCAAAAGAACTGTATATTTCCCAGCCCGGTCTATCCGGCGCCGTCAAGGAAGTGGAAAAGGAAGCGGGAATAGCAATTTTTAACCGGTGCCGGGCAGGCGTGGCATTGACCAAAGAAGGCATGGAGTTTTTGGGATATGTAAGGCAGGTTGTCCAGAAGATGGAACTTCTGGAATCCAAGTATATTGACAAAAAGCCTGCAAAACTTTATCTTTGCAAAAATAATGAAAATGTGTTGAGAAAGTTATTTGAAGAATATAGCTTAAATTTTTATGAATTGTTTACGGCAACGCCTTACATTCTCATCAGCAA
This sequence comes from Lachnospiraceae bacterium, assembly GCA_910574745.1. Lineage (GTDB taxonomy): Bacteria > Bacillota > Clostridia > Lachnospirales > Lachnospiraceae > UBA2882. Next base: position 14,021 of record CAJTCE010000004.1, read on the forward strand.
AGACCATCCTCTGGCAAAATGCGCATCTGTCAGACTGGATGATTTAAAGCCATATCCCCGGCTTGGCTTTGTCCGGGGAACCTATGAATCGTCTAACTTTTCTGAAGAACTATTCAGTAATGAACCTGCTGAAAGAAATATTAAGGTCAGTGAACGTGCAGCCATTGTTAATCTGATGATTGGCTCAGAGGGCTATACGATTTCAAGCGGTATTTTCCCTAAATATCTGCAAGGGGATGCCATCGTTTCTATTCCGCTGGAGGAGGATGAGGTAATGCGCATTGGATATATACTCAACAAGGATAAGGAGTTATCAGAATTGGGGGAAATCTATGTTGAGGCTTTGCGGCAGTACCGGAAATAAATGAGACATAGGTTGAAACTATGTAACAACATAAAAAATAGATATTACCTATTACATGGTGTTCCGTGATAAGATATGGAAACGGAAAGGAGGCATCAAAATGCCGGGTTATGTATTAGGTAATTTTTTTATTTATTCTGTTGTCAATGCTTTCACACCCGGACCGGGAAATATTCTGGCGTTGAATACAGTGACAAACTATGGGTACAAAAAGGGAAGGCCGCTTTTTGGAGGGATTTTTGCAGGATATTACGTTGTGCAGATTCTATGTGCAGTTTTTGTATTTGAGGTAAGCACCTTTTTGCCGAATATGCTTGGCATTATGAAATACATAGGAGCCGCCTATATTTTATGGCTGGCGGTTCATATTGCATTTGGCAGGCCGGCTGCGGATACTGTAGAAAAATCAGCGTCATGGATGAAAGGATTTTTACTGCAATTTGTCAATGTAAAGATCTATTTATTCGGAATCACTGCACTGACAGGATATGTTACGGATTACAGCGCTTCTTATGGGTATTACTTTTGTTTGAAATTATCATTGCCACCATTGGAACAATTGCAACCCTCACTTGGGTTGGAATGGGGGTGCTGATACAGAAAGTGTACCAAAAATATTACAGGGTAATTAACATGATTCTTGCACTGACTTTGCTGGAGTGTGTATATAGCATGTTGAAATAACAAGAAAAAGTATATTTTAGGAGGGCCATATGAAAGACGAAACAAAATGCTTACATGCAGGTTATCAACCGAAAAACGCAGAACCGGGAGTTGTGCCGATTGTTCAAAGCACAACATACGTTTATGAATCTACAGAGGAAGTTGCAGCAGTGTTTGATGATCCCATGAAGTCGTTAATCTATTCCAGATTTGGGAATCCTACGGTCATGGCAGTTGAAGATAAGATTGCAGAATTAGAGCCTCCAAGATATGTTTAAAAAGATATTGACTGATAATATACTGTCAGGCTTATAATACTATTAATAAGAGAAATCAACCTTGAGAGTGAATCTTGCAGACGGAACAGATGTGGCGGCAGCAGTTCTGACGGCAGAGAGGGTTGATTGCACATAGCTGTTAAAGTTGGAACGTGATATAAACTTACAAACAGGAGGATGCAAAATGAAAGCATTGATAATCGGTGGAACAGGAACGATCAGCAGTGCGGTGGTGCGCAGGCTTATTGAAAAGAAATGGGAAGTATATGTTATGAACAGAGGTACTAAGGCGCTGCCGGATGGCGCAATATCCGTGATTGCGGATATAAATGAGGAGGAGTATGTTGCCGAAAAAATCAAGGATATGAACTTTGATGTTGTATGCGAATTTATTGGTTTTGTCCCATCACAGGTGGAGAGGGACTACAGGCTGTTTGCGGGCAAAACAAACCAGTATATTTATATCAGCTCTGCTTCGGCATACCACAAGCCGGCAAGTAATTATATAATTACCGAAGGAACGAGCCTTGCCAATCCCTATTGGCAGTATTCAAGGGATAAGATTGCCTGTGAGGAATTTCTTATGAAAATGTATCGTGAAAATGGTTTCCCGGTAACGATTGTTCGTCCCAGCCACACATATGATGAGAAAAATATTCCCCTGGGCGTACATGGCAAAAACGGCTTTTGGCAGGTAATCAAACGTATGCAGGAGGAGAAGCCGGTTATCATTCAGGGGGATGGCACTTCACTGTGGACACTAACCTTCAATACGGATTTTGCAGTGGGCTTTGTAGGGCTTATGGCGAATCCACATGCAATCGGCGAGGCGTTTCATATTACCGGCGATGAAACCTTAAGCTGGAACCAAATTTATGAAACCATTGCACAAGCCCTTGGGGTTAAGCTGCATCCCTATCATGTTGCTTCGGAATTTTTAAGCAGCGTTGGTCCTGACTATGATTATGAGGGCAGTCTGACAGGCGATAAGTCAGTATCCGTTGTGTTTGATAGCAGTAAGTTAAAAAGGGCAGTTCCTGAATTTAAGTCCGTAATCAGTTTTGCAGAGGGTGTGAGAACTGCACTGGATTATATTCTTGCACATCCTGAGTGTCAGAAGGATGACCCTGAATTTGACAGGTGGTGTGATAAAGTAATTGATACGCTTGAAACGGCAAAAGAAGAAGTCCGCTCAAGATCGGTCTTGTGAATAAAGAGTAAGAAACAGACGTGTGGAGGAAATTTACATGGCATATGGAAAAGCAATAGAGTTGTTTTTGGTAAATGGCTCGGCAGACAGCCTGATTATTGCGGAATTGTCAAATTGGAACGGAAAGGCCGTCAAAATCCCGAGGATAGAAGTTGCTAATTGTTCCCGTGATGATTTGAAGACCCCCGGAATTTATTTTTTGTTTTGCAAGTCCGAAGATGAACAAGATTCTGTTTATATAGGGGAAGCAGAAAATTGTTATGAAAGACTGCTTCAGCATCTGCGGGACTATCAGTCTGATAAGGAAAAGTATTATTGGAATACGGCGATAATCTTTACCGGAAGGGATTTGACCAAGGCACATATCCGATATTTGGAGAATAAGTGCGTAGAGCTTGCACGAGGAGCCGGGCGTTATGATATTCTGACAAAAAATACATATAAGAATACTGTAATGAAAGAGTCTCAGATAGCTGCCATGGATGAATTTGCAGATAATATTCAGATTTTGATCAATGTCTTAGGATATAAAGTGCTTGAACCCATAGCGCGTCGTGAAGTGGCAGATTCAAAAGAAGTCAGATTCTACTTGTCGGTCGGTGCGGTAGAAGCCGGCGGTGTGGAAACCCCGGAAGGATTTGTTGTATTTAAAGGCGCGGCTGTTAACGAAAAAACATCCATTAAGGCCATGGGGGAGAAAGCGGCAAAGCGAAGAGATGAATTGCTGCAAAGTGATAAGGTTCAAGACCTTGTTTTAATGGAAGATGTATTATTTTCAAGTTCATCGGCAGCAGCACAGTTTCTTTTGGGATATAATGTCAGCGGACCGGCAACATGGAAAGATGTAAACGGGAAATCGCTGAAGGACTATAGCTTAATGCAGAATACAGTTTCGGAAAATAATGGTAATTAACAGATAAGATGGAAACAATTTATAAGAGAGAGCATATAGCACAGAGGTGTTGTTGCCTTCTCTTTTAATTTTTGAAAAAAATAATATTTTTTGTCACACAGATAAAAATACATTGTCTAATGAAACAGGAGGTAAAATCTATGAACAAAAAAACCAATGAAGAATTACAGGCTTTGGTGGATAAAGCCACGGTGGGAGATAAAAAATCCCTCGAAACCCTTATTGAAGGCGTACAGGACCTTGTATTTAACCTGTCTTTGCGGATGCTGGGTACATTCGCAGATGCGGAGGACGCCACACAGGACATCTTGCTCAAAATGATTACCCATCTGTCCTCCTTCAGAGGCGAAAGTTCCTTTACTACATGGGTATTCCGTATTGCCGTTAATCATCTGAAAAATAACAAAAAGCATATGTTTGCCCACTATCCTTTAAGCTTTGAGTTTTATGGGGATGATATAAAAAACGGTAAAATACAGGACTTGCCGGATTTAACCCAAAATGTGGAAAAAGATATCTTAGCGGAAGAGTTAAAAATGTCATGTACTAACGTGATGCTGCAATGTCTTGATGTGGAAAGCAGATGCATTTTCATATTGGGAACCATGTTCAAGGTTGACAGCCGTATCGCAGGGGATATTTTGGAATTGACGCCGGAAGCATATCGCCAGCGGCTTTCCCGTGTGCGCAAAAAAATGGCAGACTTTCTTGGGGAGTATTGCGGGGAATACGGAAGCGGCAGATGCAGGTGCAAAGACAGAGTCAATTATGCAATACAAAGCCGCAGGCTGAATCCCTTGCAGCTGGATTATACAGCTGCCACGGAAATTCCTGTAAAGACCATGATTGACGTAAAAAGCGCTATGGAAGATATTGACGATTTATCACAGGATTTTTCTTTCTGTAAGCCTTATGAATCGCCGGAACATACAAAGCGCCTTTTACAGGAATTTTTGGATTCTACGCAGTTTTCGGTTATTAAAAATTCGTAAAGGAGATTATGATATATGAATATACAGTTCATTACAGATTACTTGTCACAGTTAAGCGCAAATAATAATCGTGAGTGGTATCATGCCCATAAAGAAGATTATAAAAGAGCAAACGCTGAATTTGAAGAATTACTGCAGACTTTGATATGGGAAATCGGAAAATTTGACGACAGCATTATACATAACACCCCCGGGGAACTTACATTTAAACTGGTACGGGACACTCGTTTCAGCCATGACAAGTCTCCTTATAATCCTGCTTTTCGTGCCCATATTTCCTCTAAAGGAAAACTTCCTGTTCCTGTGGGATATTACCTTATGATAAAGCCCGGCAATCAGTCCTTTTTGGGCGGCGGTCTGTTTGCGGACATGTTTAAGGATGCAACCGGGATGATACGGGATCATATTGTTAAAAACGGCAAGGAATGGGAAAGGCTGATTCATGAGCCGGAGTTTGAGAAATATTTCACTGTACAGGGAACTGCATTAAAGAAGGTCCCGGCAGGATATGAAAAGGAACATCCCCAGGCGGAATATTTAAAGTTTAAGAGCTGGTATCTGGAATATCCCTTGAAGGATGAAGAGTTAAAGGATGAGGAAGCATTCCTTGCAAAGGCGACAGAGCTTTTCCGGATTATGAAACCCTTTAACGATTATCTGAACAGAGCGCTTGCGGATTTTCAAATGCCCGCAAGATAAATCAGGAGATTTTAAGCTTAATATTTGAAAAGCAATGATTATAAAAAATGGCAGACTGATATTTTTTTGCGTGGATAGCGATAGAAATGACCTGCTTGCAGGGTATTTGAAAAGCATCGCGACAACCCGCTGATTTCCTGCAGCTCTCTATTAAAAGGAGGGAATCTGAATGAAACAGAAAATGAAAAGATTTATGGCAGGATATGACCACGGAAAAACTCTTAAGTTATTGCCTTTATTTTGGCTTTAACAGCAACAGCACAATGGAGCCTTCTAATGACCAGTTTATAGAAAATCCCATAATACATTTTTTATGGAGAAAAAAGCGGGTTGAGAAGAGATGGAGAGAGAAGAGGATTTACGGAATCCGTGGAAATATGAGATGTTGCATAAATTCCGGGTTATTTGAAGCGAAATAAAAAGAATTATCATCAGAATCACAAAAATCCATCAGTATGTGAAAAGCTGGTGGATTTTTTACAGGTGCCTGAAGTTCAAAACGGAGTCATAGGTTGTTTTCAATGGCCTTTCGGGTTAGCGGGAGCGTTCCGCATAACTGTGACGAGCGAAGTTGTTTTTTTATATTTCAGTTCCTGATCTCAGTTTAGAGAATTCCCTTATCGTGGCAGAGCGCTTCTATGCTTCTGTCGTAGGTGGCTTCTGCTTCCTTGGAAAAGAAACATTCGGGAAACGCCCTCGTTATGATCCCGTGATGTGCCACGCATTCGCAGCATTTCCCATGTCTTGGACAGTCATAGGTACAAGGACATGGTCTGGTATTGTCGCAATAAGCCATAATTAATTCCTCCTTTGAAATATTGAGGCAGGTTGCCTGCCAGATTCTCTTTTAACCTATACAGCAAAAAAGCAGAAACTTTTCGTTTTGGGATAGTTTATGCTTTTTTTGGTACTTTTTGCTATATAAGAAAATGATTGACAAAACGATATCAGCATGATAGATTGAGACCGCGGAAAGATGTAATAAAGGCGGCATAGGACACATGAAACAGGTTTATAAACTTAATACAGTGAGGCTGGAGGATTCGGAAACTTTTTTGGTTTTTATGAAAAATTATCGGAGAAACGCCGGCAAAAGATAGATGGTTAGCGGATGAAAAAGGATAAGCTGCTGTCACTTGGGGCAGGAATTTTAATTGATAAAGGTTTGAAAACATTCGGGCTTCGTGAGGCAGATGTAAGAATTGCAGAAGGAAAGTATGGAAAGTCGTATTTTCCTGATTATCCCGATATTCATTTTAGCGTTTCTCATTCAGAAAAAATGGTGCTTGCTGTATTTGAAGATACAGAAGTAGGATGTGATATTGAATATGTGGATTCGATTGATTTGCAGCTGGCAGAAAGATTTTTTTGCCAGTCTGAATATGAGTTTATTATGGAACATTAAGAGCAGGAGAGGGAAAAAGCTTTTTACCGTATGTGGACGATAAAGGAAAGCTTTATGAAAGCAGTTGGAAGTGGGATGATGCTTCCTATGGATGAATTTTGTATTAAAATTGGCAGGCATATACAGGTAAAACAGCATTATAATAATGAAGCGTATGAGATAGAAGATTGGACAGAGGGGGAAATACCACGCGGCATTATGCTGGAACAATAGAAGGGGAGAAAACTAGTACGATAGAGGAACTATTAGGAGAAACATTGATGCATATGGTACTGCGTTGGATATTTTAAACACAGTGGAAAAAGGAACATGCTCTTTTGGGATATCCAGTATTCTTGCCGTTTGCCGGAGTTATGGCGGTAGTTTGGAGTACAAAATAGAAAATGGAGTCTGCTATCATTTTCTTTGACGGGAATGTATGGGCGGCCGAAAACGGAATTTGCAGGCGGAATCGGAGTGTAGAGTATTATCAAGACAAAAAATATAGTGGAGATTATGATTATAAAAATGCAAACGGAGTGTTTGTCTTTCTGTTAATTATGAATATTCCGTCAGATTTATAGAAAGACCAAAGGGAGGAAAGACTATGTATCTGATAGCATTGTGTGATGACGAAGAAAGAGAACTTGACCGGATTGAAAATTTCCTGGCAAGCTATCAGGACAAAAAACAGGAAGTGAAGTATAAAACGGACAGGTTTTTTAGTGCGGAGGCATTACTGCGACGGGTCAGGGATGAGGGCTATATGCCGGATATCTTGCTGCTGGATATATTTATGTCTGGGAAGAATGGCATAGAAGCCGCCGAAGAAGTGCGCAGACTGGGCTTGGACATGCCGATTGTCTTTCTTACCACATCAAAGGAGTACGCTTTGAGTGCCTATGGAGTGGATGCAGTGCAGTATCTTGTGAAACCGTTGGATGACAAGAGATTTTTCCATGCCATGGATTCTGTGATGAGACAGATTGATAAAAGCAGGAACAATCAGATTGTAGTTAAAGTAGCAGGGGGGATTCGGCAAATTCAGCCGAATGATATTGTTTACTGTGAATCACAGAAAAATTATCAGATGCTTTGTCTGACGGATGGAGAATACAAGGTTCGCATGACGGCGGGAAATTTATGGGAAATATTGGAAGAATTCTGTCGGTTTGGCAGATGCGGGCGTTCGTATATCTTGAACATGGACCATATTGTCTCGATGGAGCGTGAAAAGATTATGATGGATAATGGTCACACGATTTACATACCGCGGAATAAAGCGGCAGAATTTAAGAAAGTTTATTTTGCCTACTATTTTGATTTTCGAGAGGGAAAGGGATGATAGCAGGCAGTGGAACTATAAAAATGAAAGGAGATTCTCTTGACCCGGCAGAAGCAAATGGTCGCAATCATACGCAAATTGTGCTAAAAAAACTGCAATGTATTCCCTGACATATTTTAAAGATCTATTTTTACAGTATAATCAAAAACAGATTGTGCTGCACAAAGCACAAGCTATAGCAGTTGTGAAACTTTGGAGTGGGCGGTCTGTTCAAAACTACAAAAGAGAGGTATAAAATCATGGGAAAAACCATAAAGGGGAAATTGACTGTCAGTGTAATTTGTATGGTAATAGCCAGTATTCTTCTTACCACAGTGGGAATCGTGATTGTGGCGGGAAAGCGTATGATTCAGGATCAGACAGAAGCGTTACAGCTTTATGCGGACAAGTATGCGGGAGAAATCAATATTTGGATTGAAAATGAAAAAATGCTTGCGGACGGGGCGGCAAACTGTATAGAAGCGGCAGGGAATATTGATAAGGATTTTATACAGTCCGTTATGGATACTTATGCATCCGGCAGGGATGAGCTTTTAAATTTATATTGTGGTACAAAGGACAGTGTGTTTATACAGTCTAACAGGAATGCAGAAATACCTGAGGGTTATGACCCGGTTCAGAGAGGATGGTACCAACAGGCGGCAGAGGCAGGCACAGTAATTGTAACGGACCCTTATTGGGATGTGCTGACAAATCAGATGTGTACTACCATTGCAGCGCCTGTTTATATAGACGGGGAACTGAATGCGGTAATCGGATTGGATGTGACGCTGGGAACGGTAACAGATCTGACAGCCAGCATTAATTTTGCAGAAGGGGTCTATGGATTTTTGGCTGACAGTGAAGGACAGTATATAGCCCATAGAAATAAGGAATATGAGCCAACAGAGGAAGCCGCAGTCGTTGTTGCGGATATTATGCCGGGATTGGAAAGACTGATAACCGGGCAGGAGAAGCGGGTTATAAAGCTTAAGGATTATGACGGCAGCGAATGCTATTTTGCCACGGCAGGGATTAAAGGCAGCGGCTGGAATATGGGAGTGGTGGTTCCCACGGCCAATGTGAGAAATTCCCTGATTGCTATGATTTTAGTGGCAGGGATCATTGCACTGTTAATTATTGCAGTGGTGGCTGCGGTTATGGCAAGACTTATCGGGAAGACTTTGGAACCGATTCAGATGCTGAAGCAGTTTGCTTCCGGAGATTTTTCTGAAAATGTAGTTATTGAGAAGACTATTCCCAGTGAATACAAGAATGAGACAGAGCAGATTAAAACGGCTACGGTAGAGGTAAAACAACAGATCAGGAGCATTATTTTAAATACAAAGCAGGAGGCGGGAAGCATCAGCACCATTGCGGAAGGAACATCTGCTAAAATGAATGTACTGAACCAGGATATTTCAGACATTGCTGATTCTACAGTCAGGGTATTGAAACAGACCACAGCTGCAAAGGAGCTTGCGGAAAAGATAAAAGCCACGGGACAGGAGTTGGGTGTGGCGGTAGAAGAGGTAGCAAGAAAAGCAAGAGAAGCTGCAGAACAGTCCAGTGACATTATGGAACGGGCTGAGAAGCAGTATCAGAATTCCGAGGCATCCGGAAGGGAAGCGGTCAATTTGTATCGGGAGACAAAGGTAGAGTTGGAAAAAGCAATTACGGACAGTCGGAAGGTACAGGAGATAGATACACTGACGGCAGAGATTCTTTCTATCAGTTCCCAGACGAATCTTTTGGCATTAAATGCCAGCATAGAAGCTGCCAGGGCAGGGCAGGCAGGAAAAGGCTTTGCCGTTGTTGCGGAAGAAATCCGTCAGCTGGCCGATCATTCCAAAAATGCAGTGGATAAAATCCGACAGGTAACAGACGGGGTGGTACAGAATGTATTTTTCCTTTCCGAAAGCTCCCAAAAGCTTCTGGAATTTATGAACGGGAAGGTTATGGCAGATTATAAAGGAATGACGGAAATTGCCGGGATGTATGAGCAGGATGCCGTTTTTTACAGTAATATTTCCGGAAACCTGGGAGAGTCATCAAAGGAAATGAGTGCAGGCATTGAGGGTATTAATGCTTCTATCCTGGCAATTGCAGAGCTTGTGACGGGGATTGCAGAGTATATGCAGGACATGAAGCTTTCAGCGGAAAATTCCAATGAAAATTCCAAGGCGGTTCTTACGCAGATGGAAGAATTATCACGGTTGAGCGAGATACTCAATGAGACAGTGGCATCCTTTAAGGCGTGAATTGCAAACCGAGATTCCTGTCCAAGGGGGAAAGACAGATACAAACTGAATAAAACAGAAGAGTGAAAATGACGATACAAAAGCAGGAGGAGCAGAGAGTAAAGGAACACCTGACCTTTACGGAGATTGGAAAAAGGCTGGGAAGGGACAGGACGGCCATTACCAAGGAAGTGAGGAATTATTCAGTGGAGCAGGATACCGGATACAGTGTATTCGCCCACAATATCTGTAAATACCGGAAAGGATGCAGACGGAAAAAAGTATGCACCCACCGCTTCAAGCCACCCTATGTGTGCAACGGATGTAGGACGGATTTTGCGGACATTCAAAATAAAAAAGAATGTGGAGGTAACAGACAATGGCAAAGACGATTTTTGAGGAACTGGGCGGCAGATACGAGCGGCAAGGAGATTATTTATTACCGTGCTTGACCGTACCCGCCGAAGAAGAACAGCTGATAGGCACATGGGGACAGCGGCATCTGGACTATCTGAAGCAGTACCGCAAGGTTACATACACCAATCTTCTCACAAGCGGCAGGCTGAATACAAACCTTGCCGACATTGACAAGCAGGCGCAGGAACGCTTTGAAAGGCTCATAGAGTACATGAAACAACAGAACATCTAAAGGAAGAAAACGCCTTAGAATGGACAGGACGGCTAGGTAACATAAGGGCTTGTGCGAGGGAGATTGTGAACGAAGAAATCATTTTCGCATAGGCAGACAAAGTGGCAGAGTGTAAAGGCTCTGTCGCTGTTCTTTTCGGGGAATTCTGCTTAAACAATGTGAAACCGCTTAAAACAAGAGATTTCATATTTGTATTTAGGAAATAAAAATATGAAAGTCGCTTTTTTCGGGAATACACTTGACTTTAACGCAACGTAATAGTTTATTATTATAAAAAAATTAGGGAGGAAGGATGATATAATATGAATGTAAATGCAATTCGTTCAGATGGTATTTACGCGAAAATTATGAAAGCTCCGTTTGATAAGAAAGACGATATTTATCGTTATGAGATGATGATGCCTTTTGAAAAAAAATTGGCTTGCTACAGTATACCGCTGAAAGCAACTACACCAAATGGATATGACGTGATAATGGCAAGTGGCATGCTTGGTCATATTGTGCCAACAAAAGTGGATGAAACTCAACGGGATAATATTGAACGTATATCTTCTGATAGTCTTTGGATTGATTGTAAACAGTCAATCCAAAGGTCGTTGAACTGTTTTTCTAAAGCAGGAGTTGAACTGCCTGTTCAAGAGTATTTGTTTACCATTCTGTTGGCTAATGCTGAAAGCCCTTATACCATAATGAATGAGGGTTATTGCGGGGACGGGGGTATCCCAGGATATATTATGGCTTGGCTAATCCCTAACTATTACACAATAGAGCATCTTCCAGTTGCATTTGCACATGAAACTAATCATAATGTGCGTTTCCAGTTTATTAAATGGAAAAATGATATTACACTCGGAGAAATGATGATCAGTGAGGGGCTTGCAGAAAACTTTGCCACATATTTGTATGGAGAAGATAAGGCAGGACCGTGGGTTAAAAAAACAGATATGAAAATGCTAAATGAATATATCAAACCAATTATTTATGACGGACTGGATGTACAGGGGCTTGAAAATCTCAATGCTTATTTATATGGCGATGAAATGGCGGCTTTACAAAACTATCCCCCTGTTGGGCTGCCTTATTGTGCCGGATATGCATGCGGCTATTATTTAGTGAAGCATTTCTTGAAAAAAACCGGTAAAAGTATAATCGAAGCGACACTCTTACCCGCAAAAGAAATTTTAGACGCTGCGGAGGATTTTTGGAATGACTAAAAAAACCATGTCTGTCCATGAAGTTGCTAAATTGACTGGTATTACCGCCCGCACACTTCATTATTATGATGAAATTGGGATTTTGAAACCTACGAGATTAACCAAAGCGGGCTATCGAATGTATGACGATACAGCACTTAGCCGGTTGCAAAGTATTTTATTGTTCCGTGAGTTAGAATTTCCTTTAAAGGAAATTAAAGCAATTCTTGACAGCCCTAACTTTGATGCATCAGAAGCTATTTCTCAACAAATTGAGCTGTTAGAATTAAAATGTAAACATATAGAGGAACTTATTACCTTTGCCCGTGAAATTCAAAACAAGGGAATAACGACAATGAATTTTGAGGTTTTCGGCAAAAGCGAGATTGAAAAGTATAAAGCGGAAATCGAAGCAAAGTGGGGCAATACCAAAGAGTATCAAGATTACACGCAAAAGGATATTGCCCGAAACGGAGGTAGTTATAGTAAGATTGCAAACGAACTGTTGACAATATTTTCTGAATTAGGAAAATTAAAGCATTTAACACCTAATGCTGATGAAGTACAAAACAAAATCGCTGCAATACAGAAATTTATAACAGATAATTATTATGAATGCACCAATAAAGTGCTTAGTGGATTGGGTAAAATGTACGTAGGTGATGAACGCTTTAGGAACAATATTGATAACGCAGGTGGTGATGGAACTGCTGATTTTGTCAAACAGGCTATTGTTGTATATTGTAGTAAAAGAAAGGGGTAATTAATTGTGACGGAATGGATACGCTGTCCTGTTTGCGGAAATAAGACCCGTAACAAAATTAGAGAAGAAACGATTTTGAAAAACTATCCTCTCTATTGCCCGAAATGCAGACAGGAAATATTGATTGAAGCAAAAAATTTACAGGCAACGGTTATTGAAAGGCTTGATATGAAAACGCAGATCTAATTAACAAAGCGACATATCGGTATTTATGAGGTGATTAGAATATGGAAGATAATATTTATTGTATAATAAAAACAGCATTAAAAAATAAGCCAAAGGAACTGTCAAATTTAGACCAGTGGCTTTTTGTAGCAGTTAATACAGCTAAATCAATCATTGATAATACAAGTAAAAGTAATTTAGGCGATGTGATGAAATTATCCGAATGCAATAGTACCACTCAAATTCAACATGAGTTTGATATTATACAAGGTAAATTTGGGCGAGAGGGTTTTTCTCAACGGCACAGCCCTGTTTACATTTATCTTTGCTCATTGGTGGCTAATTATCCTAATCAAGAACTTTCAAATGAAGATAGAGAATTGATAAAGCAATATAACGCAGTTGAAACTTATTTATTATACGAAATTTAGAAAATTCCACTTATTAAGCAAAAAAAATACATCATCACATAGCCAGACGCTTAAGACGCAGAGCCGATGAACTTGTGCAATAAAATCACAGTTCGTTGGCTCTATTTTATTTCATAAGGTTTTAAGGCAAACGCCCGCCATCTTGAGCAAACTTAAATGGAAGTATGTTTGTATTTGTGGTAGAATAGAGCCATTAAACAATTCTAAAAAAATTGGACTAATAGTAGAAAAAACAGCAGTTGCAACTAATAGTTGCCATATAGTTGCCCATATTTTCTATATAGTTGGTAGAGTGCAACTGGATTAATCAGTATATTATTGCTATCAGAATTATACGGAGGTGCGTAATATGAATGAAAATCAATTAGCGGAAAATCTAATGTACTATCGCAAAAAGAAAGGACTGTCACAGGAAAAAATTGCGGAATATTTGGAGATCAGCCGTCAAGCCGTAACCAAATGGGAAGCTAATACTTCAAAACCAAACTCTGACAATTTAATTAAATTAGCACAATTATTTGGAGTTGATGTTGATACATTGCTAGGAAATAAGGGTGGGGAAAAATCATCAACACAAGGGGAAGTATCAATAGGAAAAATGTCGTGGATTTTTATAGGAATATCTGTTTTTTGTATATTGGCATATATCATTCACAGTGCATTAACGGATATTTTTAGTGTTGGGATATTTATCTGTATGATTATTCTATGTATTCCAATACAACTGTTCCTGCATATCTATTTTTCCAATGCGATAAAAAATAATTCTTTTAATGGAATTGCAGGATTTGATGACAAGATTGAGTATAATATTTTTGAAGTGAAGAAACTGCTTGTACAGATTGATTTGCATATTGGAATCATGTCTACTGTATATATTTTTCTGCTTTGTGTGATAAATGGGGTAAATTTGAAAATGCAATGGTTTAATGGCGTTCTGATCGTTGCATATATCCTGAATTTTATCACAAGCATAGAAATGAGCAACTACAAAATGATAGATAAAATCTATCGCAGAGAAGATGACAGGAAACGTGCCAAACGCAGTATTCCAGTAACTGCAATATTTTCCTTGATATTATGTGTAGGGATAGGAATGGCGGTTATTGTATTTGAAATAAAGGGAATTGAGAATAATACACTGCCTGCGATGAAAATATGTGGATTGCTACTTTTGGGTATAATGAGTGCAATTACTGGATTCTTATTTGAAAATAGCAAAATAAAAAAGTGGAATCCTGCAAATGCAAACTATAGAACAAATAAAGTAAGTATAATCAGTTTGCTTATATGTGTGATAATGTATGGGCTGATGTGTGTTGTATAAGATATGTGGAGCATTTTTCGGATTTATTCTGTCATGTTAGAAGAAAGTTGAAAAAAATGAATACGGTTTACCTTTGGGTAGCGATTATCTTAACAGGCAATCAGCTACCTTTTTTATTTTCAGAACCTATCAACACAGCACAGAAAGAACGAGGTATCAGAAATGATTGAGAGTAAAAATGACACAGGAAAGCACACGTTTCTCCATAGTCAAGCCAAAGGGCAGTCGAGAAAGCGTCCTACATCAGCAGGAGCGTTCTTGTGAGCGAATATGACGGGCAGACCTACCGCCCGAAATACCATGAAGATTTAGTCCACAGCGAAATCTCCCTACCGCCCAATGCGCCCAAAGAATATGCAGACCGAGCCACCTTATGGAACTCTGTTGAACTGTCAGAGAAAGGACAGAAATCACAGCTTGCAAGAATGCTGAAAGCGTCACTTCCCAACGAATGGAGTTATGAACTTGCGGAGGAAGTCGTGAGGGATTACGTTCAACGGAATTTTGTTGACAAGGGAATGTGTGCGGATTGGGCGATTCCTGACAGCGAAAACAACAAAGGACAGCTTATCGAAGTATCCCGAATTAAAGGAACGTATGCAGAGCCTTTTACAAAACGGCGAGAAGATAACGCCGAAACAGTGGAAAGCCGAGATACAGTCCTTACAATCCGAGTACGACAGTATCGGCAGGGAGCAGACCAAGACCGCCACAGAATTAGCTTATGCCGAGGTAATCGGCTATAACAAGAAGAACCTTGAGAGGGAACTTCAGAATGAGAGTCAACAGCATAACAGACAACAAAGCAGGACTAAGCGGAGGGAGGAAGAAATTTAATGAAAATTTGATAGAAATATGGGTGTGATTGTGGTATTTTGTTAAAGGTACAAATCGAAATTTGAAAGGGAACATTGGGATGAAAAAGACAAGTTTTATAATCGTTATAATCATTGTAGTAGTCAGCACAATAAGTATCCATCTAATAACCAGCCCCAAAGTATTAGGCAATATGAGCAAAAGTTATTCAGAGCAAATAACTACAACTTCTGATATTTCGTTTTCGGGGGAAGCAGGCGATAGAATAAAGTTTTCATTCAAGTCTGATATTATAAGCGGGAATTTAGATATGGTCTTATATGATTCAGTTGGAAATGAAGTATATACATTAGACAGCGCAAAAGCGTTAGAAACTTTTTTTACTTTGGAGCGTTCAGATACATATACTTTAGCTGCCAAATGTAGTAATTTTATTGGAGATTATAAGATTGTTGTTTATAATATGTCAGATTAAAACGTTTTGTCTGACACAGAAATTCCAGTTTGTCTACTAACTGTCTTAACTTTCATTAATTTTCAGGGATTTGCGGTATGCCAAACCTCAAAATATGTATCCTTTTCCCTTGTTTTTGCCCTTATCAGCAAGTTACAAGGGAAAGTTTTTGATATTCAGTTTTTGTTTTTAACTCATTCCCACAACCTTATCCAATAGCTTTGCGGAATCCCGCTTCGCCTCCTTTGTAGCGTGTGCATAGACATTCATGGTTGTGCTTACGTCCGAATGTCCTAAAAGCTCCTGCACATCTTTTGGCTGTGCCCCGTTTGATAACAGGTTCGTTGTGTAGGTGTGCCTTAGTGTGTGGAAGTGGAAACCCTCTAACTCCGGCACTTTTCTTGCCGCTGTCCGGCAGGCTGTTTCTACGGTGGCAGGAAGTTCAAGACAGCCATCTTCCCTCAGACATACACAAGAGATTTCTGTATAATCCTCTGGCGTATCTTCTGTCATTGACAGGTTGTAATACTCATAATGCACCCTGTTTTTCTCTGTGACTTCCCTGTAGAAATTCCTGTGATAGAGTTCGCCATACTGCATACGGTTTTTAAGCTGCTGTTTTCTTGCTTTCTTTAAGATGTCAGCAAGGGCGTTTCCAAAATCAACTGTACGCACTTTTTTCCTCTTGGTCGAGCCGATTTCGTGCTTATGGGTAGCGCCGTTGTAACGGACACTCCTGCGGACTGTCAGATATTGTTCCTCAAGGTTGATGTCCTGCCATGTCAGACCTGCCACTTCTCCAAGCCTGAGTCCTGTGAAATAGGCTATCTGTACAGGCAGGATTGCGTCTTTGCTGCGTTTTCCAAGCTGTGCAGTCAGTTTTTGATACTGTTCATGCGAAATAGGCTTGACCTTGCCTGTGTCAGTGTCCGTTTCCTCCGCAAACAAATCCATATCGTCCTTTTTGTGCCTCATTACCACATACTGCATGGGATTGAATGTGATGTACTGTTTCGGGAACACCGCAAAGCGGAAGGACTGCTGCAATACTGCGGAATAAGACCGTATATAGTCAATGGAATATCCCTTTGAAACAAAGTCCTCAACCGTTCCGCCGAATGAAAGCAAATCCATAAACTGCTGTAAATGCCCCGAAGTGACCGTTTTGAGTTTCCGTCTGCTTACAGGGTGTTGTTTAATGCGGTTAATTGCCTGTAAATAAGTACCGACAGTGCCATTACTCAATGTTCCTGTCTTTAATTCTTCCTCCGCCCATGTGTCAAGCAACTGTCCGAGAGTGATATTGTCCGCCTTTGCAATGAATTTCTTGCTTTCATAGTCCTCCATTGCCTGCCTTAACAGCTTTTCCGTTTCGCTTTTGCTTTCTGTTCCTGCACACTCTTTCTGTACCATGTTACCGCTTGCGTCCTCCACATAAAAGCGGTAGTACCATTTTTTACCTTTCTTCCGCACTGATCCTTTTGCCATAATCCTTTCTCCTTTCAATGAACGCATTTTAAGCGTATGTAGTCATTGAACAGATATGGCAGTCGGAACTGATGGAATGCTTTCTGAAAATAAGGATAGCATAAAATCTGCTGTCCCGCTATACCGAATCGGAATCTTCCCCTGATAAAAGACCGGAAAGCCTTGCAGCGGCGGCATCAGGGTTTTTGGAGTAGAGCCTCACTATGTCGCCCATATCATTAAGGGCATTTACGGTGTGGGTAATCTCCCGCAGGAACATGATTTCATTATATTCCCTGTCCGATTCAAATCCCATTGTCTTTGCAAGCTGTGTACTTTCCTTGCTGCCCTTAAACTTACTGCACGCAAGGCGGAACGATTCCACAAACAGCTCATATTCCTGCAACATCAGCAGCAACAGGTCTTTTGAAAAGTCTGATTCGGAAGTTTCCATGTCATAGGGCAGCTTTGAAAGAATGGAGGACATGGCATCACGGATTAACATTTCCTTTTTATCCGTAATGTCAGATTCATATTCCTCTGTTTCGCCTTTCAGCCATTCTACGGAAACATGGAGTGCGTCTGCCAGACCATCAAGGACAAGTTTCTTAGTGTTGTCAATCGTTCCTGCCTCGTACCTCTGAATGGTGGATGCGGTAACGCCCATTTTTTCAGCAACATAAGGCTGGTTGACACCCAATTCCAGTCTCCGTTGTTTTGCCCTGCCGCCGATTATCCGGCGCAGCTCTTTGTCTTTCATGCTGGGTTTCCTCCTTTATCGGTATGGTGAAAGTATACCATATCAAAAGCAATATTGCAATGTGCAAGTTAAAAATAATTTTTGAAATCACATAACGCTTGACAAAGAAATATAAATGATGTATAGTAAGCATACTATAAAAATTGCATAATGCAATTTGAGAGGAGGAGAATGAATGACGGAAATGAAGATTGCCCTTTCCATTGAGGAGGCGGCAGACTACAAAGCGATTCACAGAATCGCTTTGGCATCGGTCGGAACACACTGAGAAAGCTGGTGGAATGGGATAAACTCCCTGTACTGAAATTAAAGCCATTCTGCGAATGGCTTGGAGAAAGGTACTTATCAAAAAGGATATTTTGGAACTGTTTATGACTGTCAATGAGGGGAGGGATTTGAGGGACAGGGGAAATGTCAAAACCGTCACAAGAAAGACGGCGGTATAAGAGTCAGGCGAACAGTTGCGGTAAACTTAAAAAATACAATCATTTTTGGAAAATGAACTCAAAAAATGCAGTCGCTTTTGAAGAATGAACTTAAAAAGTAAGTTCACTGAAAAAACTGTGATATATGTTCCGCAAAAAATGAACTTAAAAAGTGCAATCATTTTGAAAAAAATCAGTTGACCGACGGGAACAGCAGAAATGCAATTCAGCATAACCCGTATATTGGGTACAGATAAGGATAACAGGGACGGGCAGAAATAAAAGGATTGCCAATAAAATAAGCATTGAACAGCCGGAAAACTGTTTCCAATATGCTGAAAGCACATTTCACTGGATACCCTCGGAGAGCCCCCGCAGTATTGGCAAGCCAACGGAACGTTGGCTTTGACAATACTGCTAGGGGGTTATCATCTATGGCAGATCCAAGATGATAACCGCACTGCTTTAACATGGCTGCTGACACTTCATAAATGAAGCGTCAGCTCTCGCGGCAGTCGCCAAATGGATAAGCAAGCTTATCCGCTTGGCTCGTTGCCCGCGGAAATCAGGGAGGAAAACATGGGAGAGATTTCTTTCAGCAACCACATCAGCAACAAGAAAAGCGCAATCAACAGCAAGACAAAACTCGCCGGAGTTGCAAAACACAATCTGAGGAAATACCATTCGCAGGATTACAGTAGGGATAACATCACGCTTCTTTATGGGACAGCCAATCTCATGCAGGACGTGAAGAATGTATACAATAAAGAATTTGAAGCCGCACTGTATGAATACAATGCAAGGCAGGCAAGACCGGAAAGACGGATTGGCGATTATTTTGAGCATGTGTCCGAAACGGAACAGGACATGGCGGTGGAAGTCATCATACAATGCGGGGACAAAAAATTTTGGGAGCAGAACAGCGGCGATAAAATTTTTATGAAACAGGTCTATAAGCAGCTCCTTTTGAAATTGCAGGAGTATCTGCCGGATTTTAAGATTGCAAATGCGGTAGTCCATTTTGATGAGGCAAGCCCGCATATGCACGTTGTAGGTGTTCCAGTGGGGAGAGGGTTTAAGCGCGGCTTGTCAACAAAAGTGTCAAAGCGGTCCGTATTCACGCCCCAAGTCCTGTCGGAAGTTTTGCAGGATAAAATGCGGGCAGACGCCAACCACTATATGAAAGCCATCTTCCAGCAGGAAGTAAGGAACTTTGCAGTTCCTAGGAAAAGAAAAAGGGCAAAAACCATGACCTGACGGTTGCGGAATACAAGGTTGCAAAAGAGGAAGAAAAGATTGAAAAACTCTCAACGGATAAAATAGGATTAGAAGCTGACATTCTCGTCCTGAACCATAAAAAGTCCACCAAGCAGAGGAAATTGGACGAATTGGACGGGGAGATTGAAAGTTCCAATATTTTCCTAAAAACACTCAAGCAGATAAAACAGTTTATACAGTCATATCTACCCTTTGCGCCACTGATTGAGGAATTTGCGAACCATGTGGAGCGTGGGGCGGATATCGAGGCAGGAAACAGCTTTCGTGGCTTGCTAACCGCACTTGGGGAACTGCTCAATTCATTTAAGGAGATTATTAAAGACGGATTATGCTGGTTCCCACGCCTTATGCGGTGGCAGACCTCAAAGGGTGAAGTTTCCCCTGTGTTTGAAGATAACAGGAATGAAGGCTATTATTACCGATTGAAATCCTATATGGATATCCATACAAGGCAGGAATACCCAAAGGAACTGATACAGCCGGAAATCAAGCCGGAAAACCGCACAGGCACCATAGAGCAGTTAGCGCAGAATGTGGAGGCTGTCGAAAAGCAGGTACAGCTTATGGGTGTAAAAATGAACCGGAATCGTTTGTAATTAAAATGTTTTTTCTTTATCAATAGTGTCCATGTATATAATCCGTATATCGTTTTGAAGCGATGACCAATCCATCGAAATTTCGATGGATTACATAAGAACTAATAAATTTATTTCACTTTATTGCGCAAAATTAATCAGTAGTAATCTGTTATTTTTGCTGGATTTATGGTAAAATTAGTCAAGCGCAAGATATAAAAACACTAATCGTGGAGGAATCAATGAGTATAAACATTTCAAAGAAAAAGAGAGATGACTTATTAGATAAAATAAAAGAGATACGAAAGTATATAGCTTCGGCACCACAAGATGAAAACACCGGAAATCTGCTATTAAACTTAAACCAAATAGAAAAAGATGTCAATGGGAAAAAATATGGTTTAGTTTTTGAAGAACATAGAGAAAAGATAAATGATATTCTTGATACGCATACGCCTGTATTGGAAGAAGACAAAGAATTGTTTATTGATAAAGGCTATGGGAAGATGAATTTCTTAATAGAGGGGGATAATCTGTCTGCATTAAAATTATTGGAGAAAACACATAAAGGAAAAATTGATTTAATATATATTGATCCACCATATAACAGAGGAGTGGATGATTTTAAATATGATGACAATTATATTACAAAATCAGATGGATACATTCATTCAAAATGGATTTCATTTATGGAAGTGCGGTTAAAAATTGCACACAAATTGTTGCATGATGCAGGCGCTATATTTATAAGCATTGATGACAATGAACAAGCTAATTTGAAGCTGCTATGCGATAGCATTTTTGGAGAACAGAATTTTGCAGGAATGATACCTTGGAGAAAACGTACCGCAAAAACAGATGTTCCCTTTGGGATTTCTCAAGATTATGAGTGGATTTTGGTTTATGCCAAAAGTGAAATGTTCAATGCTTTTACAAAGCGAGAAAATAATCGAAAGTATTATGAAACAGAAGATATTCCTAACAGACCTTGGCGAATACATGATTTAACAAAACAGACAACGGCAGAAGAACGACCCAATAGCTTTTTTACTATGATTAATCCCAAAAATGGTGAGGAATTTCCAGCAAACGTAAATAGGACTTGGGCAATCACAAAAGAAACATTTGAGTTTTATTTAAAACAAAACAGAATAGTTTTTCCAGGTGATTATGAATTCCTTAAAATATCAAAACCTCAATTAAGGTATTTTAAAGATGAAGATGAAGCTAAAGCTTTGAAAAAAACAGGAAATATTGCTGGTATCTCTGCTACAACAACTCAATTGCCTGATTTTGTGGGAATGACAAAAGAGGGGACAAAAGACTTGGGAAAATTATTTGACAAAAAAGCATTCCCTTATCCTAAGCCTGTAGAACTTTTGAAATATATTATTTCTATTGGAACAATAAATAAAGAAAATGCTGTTATACTTGATTTCTTTGCTGGAAGCGGAACGACGGGGCAGGCATTATTTCGATATAATGCAGAAAATAAGAAAAGCAATCGTCAAATTATCCTTTGTACCAATAATGAAAACAATATTTGCAAGGACGTTACATATGAACGTCTGAAAAGAGTAATTGAAAAGGAAAAATATGTTGAAAGCCTGAAGTATTACAAAATCGATTATATTCCAATTAGTGACCGTTTATATTATGAGTATGCTGGTGAATTGCTTCTGCATATCCGTGAACTGGTAGAATTGGAAAATGGAATTGATTTCATAAATAATTCAGAAGTTGCAATTATCCTAACCGAAAAAGAAGCAGACGATTATATTAATCGGCTCAACAAGGATTCAGATTGCAAAATAATTTATTTAGGACATGATATACTTCTTTCTGGTGAACAGGCAGAAAAGGTGCGAAAATTAAATATTAAGATAAATAACATTCCTGATTATTACTATAGGGAGTTGGAGGGCTGAATATGAACATAGAGTTGGCAGATTTCCAATTAAAAGCAATTGCAGACTTGATGGAGGCAATGGAGTGTGACAAAAAAGAAATCATTTTGAAAAGCTGTACTGGAAGCGGAAAAACGATTATTTTAACACACTTTATGGACGAGTATCTGAAAAGTTATAACAAGCAGGTATTTATTTGGCTTACTCCGGGAAAAGGAAATCTTGAGGAACAGAGCAAGGAAAAAATGGATAGATACATTCATGGAAGCCGAACAAAATTGTTATGCGACGTTATGGCAGGCGGATTTGAAGAAAATGACTGCTGCTTTATCAATTGGGAGAAACTCACCAAAAAAGGTAATAATGCGTTAAAAGACAGTGAACGGGTTAATTTTTTGGATTGCATCTTCCATGCCTTAGAAGAAGGACTGACATTTAAAATTATTGTGGATGAATCTCACCAAAATGATACCATTAAGGCAGAAGAAATTATTGATTATTTTAAAACTGAGAAGATTGTGCGATGCTCTGCAACACCAAAGAATTATAAGGATGCATATTTAATTGAAATCCCGGAAGAAGATGTCATTGCAGAAGGGCTAATAAAAAAATTGCTGCTTATTAATGAGAATTTTGAACAGAATATAAGCGTTGAAGATCAGGTTTCTTATCTTATGGATAAGGCGCTTACAAAACGCCGCAAATTACATTCGGAATTTTTGAGAAGGAAAGCCCCCGTAAATCCACTGATAGTTGTTCAGTTACCCAATAAGTCTGATGTTCTATTGGAAAGCATCGAAACCTATCTTTCTGCACAAGGAATTACATATGAAAATAATCAATTAGCGGTATGGCTTGCAGATAAGAAACAAAACTTAGAGTCCATTTCAGAAAATAATGCGGAATCAATAGTCGTAATTATTAAGCAAGCTATTGCAACGGGATGGGACTGTCCCAGAGCGCATATACTTGTCAAACTGCGTGATAATATGAGTGAAACATTTGAGATTCAGACAATTGGAAGAATCCGCAGGATGCCGGAAGCAAAACATTATGAAGACGATTTGCTGGACTGCTGTTATCTTTATACTTTGGATGAAAAATTTACAGAAAATGTAAAAAGGAGTTTAGGGAAAGGGGCTTTGGAAGAAAGGGACTTGACTTTGAAACGTGAATATAGTCACTTTACCCTTATTTGCCAGCAAAAGACAAATGTTCCTTTCCCAAGAGATGCAAAATTGGCGTTAAAGGTCATAAAGAAGTATTTTTCCAGCCAATACAATCTGGATGGTAAAGCTGTAGAAAACAGAAAAAAGTTAGAAGCACACAAATATGATTTCAACACAGATATTATAGATTATACCAAGTCAGGAGAACTGGCTACTTTGTCCAAAGAAGAATTTGATAATTTGAATGAAATAAAAATCAGGGAAAAATTAACGACGCACAAACATGGAAAAGAATACCATCATTGTGTTGCTGAAATCGGAATGAAGGTTGGTCTTGACTACAATAATATGAATACCATCGTGCGTAGATTATTTTTGAAAGATTTGCGTTCAGAGTATACTCTTTTGATATTGGAAATCAGAGAATTGTATGCATTTGTCATTAATAATAAGCCCCGTCTGATTGATGATATCCGTATTGCAATGGCATCGGAAACTGCACAAATAAAAATAGAGTCTAATATGATAACGGAAAAACCGTGGAGTTTCCCATTGAATTATATGTTTGCGTATGACAGCAGCGCTAAAGATCAAATGGAACTGATAAAAAATGTATATAAAGGGTATAGGGCTTCAGCAGAAGTTCGATCAGAACCTGAAAAAATCTTTGAAAAATACTGTGAATCCAATAATCATGTAGAATGGTTCTACAAAAATGGAGATAAAGGCAACGAGTATTTTTCTATTGTATATGAAGATAATGCTGGAAAACAAAAATCTTTTTATCCCGATTATATAGTCCATGATACAGAAGGAAATACATGGATTATAGAAACAAAGGGAGGTTTTTCGAAATCAGGACAGAGCGAAGATATTGATAAATTTACGTCTAAAAAATTTGCGGTATTAAAAAAATATCTGGATAAATATAATCTTCAGGGAGGTATAGTGCGTCAGGATAAGCAAAGTTCTGAACTATGTATCTGTACAGAAGAATACTCAAATGATATAAAAGACGATAATTGGAAACTGTTAAAAGAAATATTGTAAGCATTGAGGAGAAAAATATGGGTACTCAAGAAAATGATAAAAAGGTCTTAATCTATTTTTATTATCTTGCTATTACAAGACAAAAAGAAGCATCGGACACATCTACATATGACATTGCGCAAATTACGAATGTTTTTTCAAAAATGCTGGAATATACTTTGAAAAAGAGTCTGAAAGACAGAAGACAAGAGTTGACTTTTGCTGAAAAAGTTGTATGGCTGGATTCGTTTGAAGACATGGGAAATGGAAATTATAATATTACTTTTAAATCAGCAAAATACAATCATGTCCGTAATGAAATTAATACAGAAACAATGGAACCTTTAGGAACAAGAAAACAGCGGCGGGATGGAGATGAAGAAAAGACGCATCTTTGTATTAGATTAGCACAGGGGCAACAACGCTACTTGGCAGTACATGAAAGTAATTATTACGGCATTACAATAAATTGTATTGTAAATTACTTGAATGAATGTTTTAAACGGTTTAATGAGGAAACAGAAGAACAATATCATTATGAAGTATCCTATGAAATTATGCCGGGAGACGATTTCCTGACTTCTCTTAAAGAAGCAAAAACAATATCGGCGCTTACTCTTACAGTATATAAGGATAGTCTGCCAAATGAATTCATGTTGTTTGCGGGAAGAACTTCTGATATTGCGGATGATGTAGAAATCAAGATAAAAACACCGAAAAAGGGTGGAAAATTTCCAGATAATTTAATAAAGGCATATTATGAGGCTATGCAAGGTGATGGCAGGATAAAAAGAATTAAGGCAAGTGGTTCCAAAAAGCATGGAAGTTTTGAAGCATCTACGGATTTGATAAAGATGAAAAATTTTATTTCTGTTGGACGTTTAAGCACAACCGATGAGGTTGATAGTAATGACTTTTTTAACA
Source organism: Lachnospiraceae bacterium (assembly GCA_910574745.1). Lineage (GTDB taxonomy): Bacteria > Bacillota > Clostridia > Lachnospirales > Lachnospiraceae > UBA2882. Next base: position 39,420 of record CAJTCE010000004.1, read on the forward strand.
AGGCGCAGGAATTCATTGAAACAAATAGGAGATAAAATATGAAAACTTTATTTATATTTCTGCCAATAAGAGATTATATAAAAACGAGGCGAAAGCTGTGGAGGCAATATCTTATTCCATTAGCGGCTGGTATCTTCGTATTGATAGGCGCTTTTGCTTTAGATGTTAGAGATGGCCTTGACATCGAAGCGGTATTTTCAGATTTTGTCGGTATTCAAATAAGTGGAATTGCTACTTTAGTTTCTTTTTTATTAGCCATAATAACTATTTTAGTTTCTTCTGATAACGAAAATATAAGGAAATTGAAAAGTGAAAAGTCAAGTGAAATACATTATAAAAAGCTTGGCAATGAACAACTCAGTTTGTTTCAGGTCTTGTTGTCCAATATTTCATACTATGTTATGGTAGAAATTATTTATATGATGATATTGATCGCATATGTATTTTTAGCCCTGATTGTTCCAGCATCAGCTATAAAATGGCTCATTTCAATCAGTGTATTTTTCTTAATGCATATTTTGTTGGGCATGATGGAATGTGTTACGCAAATGTATTTGACCTTTTGGAAGGATAAGAGATAATTTGTATCTGACAATGAATGATTTTATAATGAATTGATACATACTATGGAGGAAAAGATGAAAGCCGGCATCAAAAAGCAAGAGGTAAAATTTATCGTGACTGATGAATACAGGGAATGGATTGCTTTGATTAAAGACAGGATTAGAAACAGTCAGATTAAAGCATCTATTAAAGTGAATAGAGAACTATTAGAACTTTATTGGCATATTGGCGCGGATATCGTAAATCGGCAGAAACATTCAAAATGGGGAGAAGGTCTTTTGCGGCAGATGAGTATTGATTTAAAAAAGACATTTCCTGATATGGCAGGATTTTCAGAAACGAATTTGAAAACGATGCGGCTATGGTACCGCTTTTATGCAAAAGCTGTAAATGGTCAACAAGTTGTAGACGAATTGAGGTCTGATGATATTTTCCGGCTGATAACAACAATTCCGTGGGGACATAATCAGCGTATTATTTTTAAATGTAAAGATGTGCGTGAAGCTGTCTTTTATGCACAGTATACTTTAGAAAATAATTGGAGCCGGGATGTATTGGAACATCAGATTGAAAGCGGATTATATGAGCGTAAGGGAAAAGCCATTACGAATTTTAAGGATAAACTTCCTGCCAATGCTTCTGATTTGGCTGTACAGACATTAAAAGATCCATATAGTTTCGATTTTTTAACGATGCGAGATGATTATGGTGAAAAAGAATTGGAAGATGCTCTGGTAAATCAGATTACCCAGTTCCTGCTAGAACTGGGAACAGGTTTTTCCTATGTGGGGCGTCAGGTGCATTTACAGGTTGGAGAGCGTGAATTTTATATTGATTTGCTGTTTTATCACATAAAACTTCACTGTTATGTTGTCGTAGAACTTAAAACAAAGAGATTTGAACCAGAGTATGTTGGAAAATTAAATTTTTATGTTACCGCAGTAAATAAGCAATTAACAGGAGATGGCGATAATCCGGCAATAGGTTTGCTTATTTGCAAGGATAAGGATAATGTTGTGGCGGAATATTCTTTAGAAGAAATTTCACAGCCGATTGGTATTGCAGGATACGAATTAAGCAATGCGCTCAGCAAAGAATACCAACGCAGTCTTCCTACAATAGAAACGTTGGAGTCTGAAGTGGCAAAAATGATGAATACAAAATAAATAGTCTGCAAGTTGTAGACTGTTTTGTATCCATGTTGTTTAGTGCTAAACTGTCAGAATTAACAAGTTATTTCTAAACAATTCCTAACGATTTATCATTGTAAAACTTCGTTCATATATGATGCAAGTGTGGGCAGTTTTACAAATAAAGAGAGAACTGGTTTATATTTTGACCAGTCCTCTATACAAAGAAAGATATATTACCACGATTCTAATGAATCTACCGCATCTACCCACGTCTGCATACCGTCCTCAAGATACAACGTTGCATATTCAAGGGGATTGTCTATTGCCAAAGCATTTAAGGCGCATTCAGAGTATGGTGTTGTTATTAATCCTTCTTCCGCTTTTCCGCAGTCTATCCGTAAAACATATTCGTCAAAAGTTGTTACGTCAATACAGTTATGGAGCATATTATACGCTGCATAAATAAATCTCATATCTTATCAGCCCTTTCTTGTCTGTGTTTTGGAGGAATTTGTAAAGCATTCCAATCAGTTCTTCCTGTTCTGTTCATTTCATGTTATAATTTGTTACAGGTTTTTCTTTCTCTTATTTTTGCCCTTATGAGGGTTCGTAACATGAGGGAAAAGGATATAATACAAGGGAAAGCATAAGGGCAAACTCACTTGCTATAAATTTAGTATTTTCAAGGGTTTGCGGACTTTTTGAAGATAAGATATAACAGTTATTAAATGCTATAAAAAGTGTCTTATCAGAATTCTGGTTTGTCGAAACAACCATTACCACAATCACAACTGAATAAGTAATATAACACAGCGTCAGAGCGTATAGAAACCAGTCTATGCAAAGTCAAGCAGAAAAGAAAGCGTAACAATGTACTGGACAAGACTTTCTACTGCTGTACCAAATACCGCAAGTTCGGGAAAGAGGGCTGTTCATCACACACCATTGAGGCGGGGACGGTTCACGAAGTTGTGCTTGCGGACATTCAGAAACACGCAGGACAGGCACTGACGGACAGGAAAGCAACGGTAACAGAAATTGCGGAGCAGATAAGCGGTTATGCAGGAATAACGGAACTCAATTTCAAGATAATCAACCAACTTTTAGAAAAGCTGGAAATAAGGACCGAAAGAGGTGTGAAATTTGTGGTACAAAATTTGAAGGCCGCTTACAAAATGTGAAACTCGATCACAAAACGGGAACCTTGGATTGCAATCGACCGTCTTTTGTCCTATTTGGACAGGGAATCTTTTTTTGTCCCTTGAAATCTACCTCTTATCCCACTTTGTAGAATGCCAATATAGCAGATGCTATCATAAACGTAAATAGTGTTCTGCTAGGAGGGATGAGGTCTATGCTGGGAGGTTCTTTTTGGGTTGCGTTTTTGCGCAATACCATTAGCACAGTATTAATGCTGGCATTTTTTTTGATGATGGATCGACCGAGGTTTTGCATAAAGAAAACCGTTTGGTATTATACCATATTTGGTATTTTTATGATTACTGTTTACAGCGTCTGGTATCTGGCAGCAAACAGCAGTTTTGTCCGGTTTGCGGCCCTGTCGACGATTCCTGTTATTGGGGTTTTTTGCAGTATCATGAGCAGAGAAGTCGTGTATTTGTCTTTGTATAAGATTGCGCTGGCATTTTATTTGTTTTCTGTATGTACCTTCTGCGGTGTGGATGCGGCGCGCTGGTGGTTTGAAGGTAATCTGTGGGTAGATGTTTTTGTGCGTTTTGTTTGTCTTGTGCTAATCCTTGTGTTTACCTGGTTTAAGTTACGCAGGCAATTTTTGAACAGCGTGGATTTTCTGCTTCAGGAAATGGATCTGTTCAGCGTGGCAACCCTTTTTGTTTCGGTAATGCTGGGCGCAATTATGGCGTATTGGCCCAATCTGCAAGGCTTTTCTGTTTTTAATATGGTGCGAGCCTTTTTGTTTCTGTTTATGTCGGGTACCCTCCAGTATGCAATTCTTCATCTTTATATCCATTTAGGGCAGGAACATTATTATCAGGCGGAGAAAGAATTGCTGGAAGTTAATAAACAGCTTTTGTATCAGCAGATGGATCTTATGAAGGAATCTGAGATGGATGCAGCGAGGATACGCCATGATGTGCGCCACCATACCCTTTTAATTCGGGAATATGTTCAAAAAGGAGAGTATGATCAGCTTCTTGCGTATCTTACCCAGTATGATGAGGATGTGGAAAAGTGGAAAGTAAAGGATGTTAGCAGGAATCGGGCAGTAAACAGTATTTTGACGGCTTATGCGAAAAAGGCACGGGGACAGAATATTCAGGTTACCATGAAGGTAAAACTGGCAGAGAACTTGCCTATCCGGGATACTGACTGGATTGCCATTCTGGCAAATATGTTTGAGAATGCGATTCATGGATGTGCTGCTTCGGAGCGGGAGCAGCAGAAAATTGATATTTATATTGCACAGAAAAAAAATAAGGTAATGATTCAGTGTCGCAATACAAGCAGCGGAGAGATCGTTTTCCGTAAAGGGCTGCCGCAGTCGGATAAGGGTGGCGGCATGGGTGTGTTCAGCATTATTAAGGCAGCTTCCCGCTATGAAGGCGAGACAGATTTTTCCGTGCAGGATGGAATGTTTATAACAAGAATTCTGCTGAATCTTATTTAGCAGGATTGTATCTATCGGGGGAAAGAAGAGCAAGGCACTTAAATTTCGATAAATTTGACGATTATTTATCCATAGGAGAGGTGGATGAGGAATATCGTGAGATTGAAAAGCGTCTGGACGATTTGGTGGAGGCCACGGGCACGACTTTGATTTATGTGGCGAAGGTTGGTACTTCAGATTATCGAACGCTTTGAGATGACCTGATAGATCATCTGCATAAGATTTTCGTCATCTTTTATGGAAGCGGACCGACTTATCATTGGTTTTAAATTTCTTATCCATACAGAGCTCCTTTGTGTGATTATTAAGACGTTGAACACCTTAATTTTATCACAACTGGATGCTCTTTTTTATTCACTTGACAGATGAAATGCAGTAAACGGCTTAATTGGCGTAAGTATCTTGGAATTGATATGCTATGGCAAATGACAATGCCGCATTCCGATAGTATCATTAAGGGCGGACAAGGGATTAAGCATAATCATAAAATAGTTGACTTATAAATCTTACAGATGTAATATTATAAACAGAAAACCACGATGGGACCCGATAGAGCCTTACAGCTGCCAATATAAATTTTTTTATCCAAAAATCCTACAAATGTAATAATTAAAGCAGAAGAATATAGTCTATTGAATTATAAAGAGAATCATAAAGAAAAGCCGGAAAAAAATGTGTAGAAAATGAGAATGATAAAGAAAAGCCGGAAAAGGATGCGCAGAAAAATAGAATGGAAAAAGGAGTTATCATCTATGCAATTAAAAAAGAACCAAACAAAAATCTCTCAGGAAAATTGTTTATCAAAAGTCTTTATGAAATTTTTTAAATTTCTTTACAAAAAATCTTGCTTCGGAAAACCTGTTTTTTCTATAGTCAGTCTTATTCTGTTATTGGCGGTTTCAGGCTGTAACGGCCCTTCTTATGCAAAAGAACAGGAGGGCGAAAGTGAAAGTAACCGGCAGATTTTTGACCAGGAACAGGGGAGTCAGTCTGTTTCAGATGACCGGGAAGCAGAAGAAATCATTAAACTCTGCAGGGATCTTTATGAAAAAGCGGCGTCGGAAAATAAATTCTCTGATTTAGAAGTAATCCGTAGTATTGTAAGCCGGCTGGGGGAAAAGGGATATACGGCTGTTGACGGCAAAAATCAAATCGATATGACGGAGGCGGAGCAGGCAATCCGGTTTTGTGAAAGGGCGGCTGAAAAACAGGAGGCGGAACTGACCATCATAGAAGTAAATGATTCAGGGGGATTTGCCAAGTATGATTTTTTGACAGAGGATGGGAATGTAGATGTGGTTAAAAGCTGTTATCAATATGAAAACGGGGAAATGAAAAAGGTATTTAAAGGCGGCTATACGGCGGATTCCTGGCAGTATACAGATGAGGGATATTTCATGCTTTGGGGCACTTACTTTTCAGAAGAATTGTATGTGTTGACATTAAGCGACGGGGAGGAGCATGCCGCCTTTAAGGTAGAGCCTCTGGATGAAAAATGCAGGGAGTTAAATCGTCGTTATCTGCTTCCGGTAGGTTACAAAAAGAACAATCTGTTTCTGGTAAATTGGAGTGAAGGGGATTTTGGAAATCTGGACTTTTATGATTTATATGATCTTTTTTACGGAAACATAGAGGGGAAAGAGATTCCCTATACCATGGATGAGAATTTGGGAGTAGGGGCAGTTTATCATATTCCACGAAAGGAATTTGAACAGGTCATTATGGCGTATTTCAACATTGACAGCAAGACCCTGCAATCCAAAACAGTTTATGACGGGGGAAATGAGACATATGAATATAAACCGAGAGGATTTTATGAAACGGAATATTCTGAATATCCGTATCCGGAAGTGGTAGGATATGAGGAAAACGACGACGGGACAATAGCCCTTACCGTTCATGTGGTATTTCCTTATGAGGGGCTTTCGAAGGTCTATGCCCATGAGGTCGTAGTCCGGCCTATGGAGGAGGGAGGCGTACAATACGTATCCAACAGAATCATACCGTCTGAAAATAATTATGAAGAAACATGGCATACACCCCGCCTGACAGAGGAAGAGTGGAAAAAAATCTATGAGGGGGAAGAAACGAAGGAAAGCCTGCTCACAGAGGAAGAAAAGAAGCAGCTACAGGATTTGTCGCTGGAGGCAGCAGGTCAGGCAAAAGAAGTCTGGCAGGATATGGAGCCTGTAGATGCTTCAGGCTATGGCGACATGAATAACTTTACGGATGAACAGTGTAAAGAAGCGGTTGCTCTTCTTGGGCAGGCGGGATTTACAAGCGTTTCTAAGGACTGCAATATGGAAAATCCGGAAAAGATTGAAAGCTTTTACAATGCTTATCTGGAAAAGCGTGATGCCATGTTTACCGTATTCGAGGTAAATTATGACGGAGGAATCGGCGTTTATACATTTATATACCGCAGGGATAAACTGCAGACTTATTACATAGGAATAGGCTGGCGGGAGGGTGGAATGCCTGAAATCAGAAGTACTCTGGTAAGTGATGTGGAAGAAATTAAATTGACGGAGAAGGGATATTTTATTTATGCCTATGAGGATTTGATTATCCACTCAAGCTTACGGCAGTATTGGCGGATAAAACCCTTGTCTGATAAGTGCAGGGAACTGACTGAAAAATATATAACGGGATTAAGTTATGTAAACTACAACGTGCTTGTGACAAATTGGGACGGCAGTAACGTGGAAGATATATTAATGCCTTGTATGTTTGAAGATATTTACTGGATTGATACAGGGGAGATTTACAGGACGACGGATCGGGAAATCCCCGCAGAATTATTTGAGAAAATCATGACCACTTATTTTCCGGTATCCGAAGAAACCTTGAGGAAGCGGTGCGGATATCATGAAAAAACAAACAGCTATCCCTATGAGATGATATATGCAAGTCCTTATCCGCCCTTTGGAGAGGTAATTGATTACAGGGAGAATACGGACGGTACGCTTACCCTGATCGTGGACGGTGTATGGCCCGACTATGACTCGGACTGTGCTTTTACCAATAGAATTGTTGTTTTGCCGTTTGCGGACGGGAGCTTCAGATATTTGTCCAATACTATAGAAAAAAAGGAATTGGATATTCCCGCTGTGACAGAAACCATGGATTATGACATTTCGGCGGCAGAAATAACGGACTGCGATTTATCAGCGTTGGAAAAAGGTTATGGACTTCCCGTCAGCAGTGCGGAAAGAAAAGAGGCGGAAGTTGACTGCAAAAGGGTAATGGAGCTTATTTCCGATATTTACGCCGGGGCAGATAAAGGCATGTCGTCCAATGTGGTTCTTTCAGATGAAGTACTTTATGAAATGCAGGGAAAAATCAAAAAAACCGGTCAGCCTGTCAGTCTGTCGGTGCTTTATTCCAACATGGAAAATTACGAAAGGATGGATGGCTTTTTAAAGAGGTGCATAAAAGGTAAAAAAGGTTCCATGGCAGTATACATGGTTTATTCCGATGGAGGCATCGGAAGAAATAAATACATTTTTGACGGTGCGGATATGTATGTTTTAAGTCTGAGGGGACTATGGGATGAAAATGATCAATTTCAGCCGGGGTGTCTTTCCTATGACAGAATCCGTGAGTGGAAGTATACGGATAAAGGCTGGTTTGGCTATGAGGCGTGTGTGCCAGAACCGCCGGAGGTTACCGAAATTGTGGATGGAAGCAGCTTGGTCAGGATCAGACCCATGACCGAAGAACAACAAAAAATGTCTGTGCAATGTCTGCGGGGATTGGGCTATCAGGGAAATAATCTTTTATGTTCCGATTGGGATGAAAATCACATGGAAGAACTGGACTACAATGGAATTTATGAATATTTGTATGAAATGAAATACGAGGAAAAGTTTTCTTGTGAGGAAGCTCTAGGAACGATTCCCCGGGAAGAGTTTGAAGGTCTGATGATGGAATATCTTCCGGTAACGGCAGAACAGCTGCAAGAATATGCGGCGTTTAATGAAGAAGAAGGGGCTTATGAATGGGTGCGGTTAGGCTGTTTTAACTATGCACCCACCTTTTTTGGGACATCTGTGCCGGAGGTTGTTGATATAAAGGAAAACGAAGACGGGACCGTTACCTTGACAGTGGATGCGGTATGCGATATGGTTTTGTGCGATGACGCGGTTATAACTCATGAGCTTACGGTAAGGTTTGGAGAGGACGGCAGTTTTCAATATCTGGGGAATAAAATTCTGTATGACGGGATAAAAGACATTCCTGATTATCAGTATCGCATTCGTGAAAAATAACGGGATTGTATTTCCGTGGGAAAAAGAAATTCAACAAGTTAAAGGAGAATGATTGAAGAGGGGAAAGGCCGTTTTCGTGCCGGCCGTTACCCTGTTTTTTATTCCCAGATGTTTAGATCGGATAATACAGATATGGTTATTTCAGCAGCATTGCTTCCGGCAGCCCCTCCGTCGGCCCTGATGTTGGCAGCAAAAAAGTAAGTATTATCTGCAGCTTCAATATAGCCTATAAACCATCCGTTCACATCCTGACCGTCTATACGGCCGGTTCCGGTTTTGCCGTAAAATTTTCCGGCTTCGGAGGAGGAGATGCAGATGGAGTCTTTTACGGCGTTGATGCTTTCAGAAGAAAATCCCCAGTCGTTATTTTGCAGCTTTATTAAAAGCTCGACCTGCTCTATCGGGGAAATCTTTAAGGAGGATTCCAGCCAATACGTGGAGAGCGTGTCGCTTACGTTTTCATTTCCATATCCGATTTGCCCGATATAGTTGTAAATGTCAGAGGGCGTAAGCTGTTGGTCTATGGATTGGAAATACCAGTTAACAGAGGAGCGCATTGCAGACTGTAAAGTCTGGCCCGCATTCCATGCTTCAAAGGGATAGGTTTCCCCGTTCCATGGGATATAGGAATCCTTTGGAGTAATAACGCCTTTTTCCAATCCCAATAAAGCGTCGTATATTTTGTAGGTGGAATCAGGAGAAAACCTTAAGGCGGCTTGTTCCATATTGTATATGTGAAAGGTATCATTTTTTGAATCGTATAGAACAAAACTTCCTTCGTATCCTTTAAAGTATGCGGAAAGGTCTGTATAGGAAATATTCCCGGAAAAATTGTCCCATTGGTAATGACTGTTTTCTTCAGCATATGTGGATAATGCCGGAGCAAGTCCTAAAAGAAGGACAGCAGTCAGCGCAAAAGCAGTCATGCTTTTGAGGTTTTTAAAAAATGTAGGTTTTTCATAGGAGGCAATATGGATAATGCGCCGCCTTATCTGCTTTCTGCTTCCGCCAAGGCCTGATGTAAAAGGAAAAGGAATCAGGGAAATTTTTTCCGTAAAGTTAATCAATGCATTGCCGTAATCTGCATAAGCATCCTCTTTCAGCAGCTTCAAAACGGAAGTGTCACAGGCAATCTCCCTGTCATTGCGCATTTCCTTTAAAGCAATCCAGATGACGGGATTGAACCAGTAAAGAATTCCGGCAAGATTCATCAAGGCGTTAGCAAAGGCATCCCTGTATTTGTAATGCTGCAGCTCGTGCAAAAGTATGTATCGCAGTTCTGATTCCCGGCAGTCGGAAATTAAATGAATCGGCAGATAGATACACGGTGTAAAAAGTCCTGCCATAACAGGGGATTTTAAATATGCGGTACTGTAGACGGGAATGCTTTTTGGAATATCCGTTTCCTTCAGGCATTGTTCGTACAAGCCGCGGACCTTCTGATTCTGAAGGGGAAGGGCGGACCTTTTGACGGCGTGCAGATATAGAGCGGATTTTACCGTCAGTCCTATCATGACAAGGATTCCCGCAACCCATATTCCAAATAACAGAAGACCGGCAAGGGAAGAGGTTTTGCCGTTTACGGAAAGAGCAAAATCATTCATCCAGTCTGTATCTGTCATTGGGGTCATACCGGAGGTTTTTTTCAGGATCGCTTCTGCAGCGGAAGCAGGAGCGTGGTTTAAACCCTTAAACCATAAAAATACCGGGGAAAATCCTACGGGGCGGAAAGGAATAAAGGGAACGGCTAAAAGCACCAGCAGTATAAACCATAAATTGTACTGCTGGCGGCTGGAGAGGCTGTTTTTCAACAAGCCTTTCATGAAAAAAAGAAGGCCGGTTATGCCCGTAACAGCTATGTTGCACAGGATAAAACGTATCATAAAATCAGCCATGCTGACTTTCTCCTTTTGGGGACTTTCCGGAAAGAAGGGAACGTAAATCTTCGATCTCTGCCTCTGACAGCCGGTCGTTTTCTATGTATGCAGATACCATGGAGGCAATCTTTCCGTTATAAAACCGCGTCAGAAAGGAATTGCTTGCCTGACCGATATATTCATCCTCCTTGACAAGGGGAGTATAGACAAATACCCGGCTCTGTTTTTCGTAAGTAAGGGCGCCTTTATTTACAAGGCGTTTGATTAAAGTCTGTATGGTTTTGGGACTCCAGGAGGTAGTCCTTAATAATTTTTCCGTTATTTCATTGGTACTGATAGGCGCATGCTTCCATACGATTTTCATTACTTCAAATTCGGCTTCGGATATTTGCGGTAAATCATGGCTCATTTTAAACACTCCTAAAATCTTACGGTTGTAATAAAAATATTATAATGACTGTCTGCCTAATTGTCAAATTAAGAAAAACAGTGCAGGTCTACAGAAAAAAGTATAACTTTTAAGCATAGATATGTATTTGATATAAGTATTAGCTATATTCGGGCGCATGGGATATATTATAAGTAGAAACAAAGGGCGCTTGAAAAAAGGCACATCTTTGAAATGGTAACATTTACAGGTAAAAGGATTAAGGAGGTAAAGAAAAATGGCAGTAAAGCAAACAGCAGGCAGAGATTCTTTGGGGGAATTTGCTCCAAAGTTTGCACAATTAAACGATGATGTATTATTTGGAGAGGTGTGGAGCAGGGAAAATAAGCTGTCTTTGCGCGACCGTTCACTGGTAACGGTGGTTTCCCTGATGGCACAGGGACTTACGGATTCTTCTTTTCAGTTCCATTTGATGAGTGCCAAGGAGAACGGAATTACTAAGACTGAAATTGCAGAGATTCTGACCCATGCGGCCTTTTATGCCGGGTGGCCAAAGGCATGGGCTGCATTCCGTATGGCAAAAGAAGTCTGGAAGGAAGAGGAATCTGAAACGGATGCAAAGACCGCCCATGGAAATTCCATGCTCTTTCCAATCGGTCAGCCCAATGAAGCCTTTGCACAGTATTTTACCGGGCAAAGCTATCTGGCTCCTGTTTCCACACAGCAGGTTGGCATCTTTAATGTGACATTTGAGCCGGGCTGCCGCAATAACTGGCATATTCATCATGCAAAAAGCGGCGGCGGACAGATTCTGGTATGCATAAACGGCCGCGGGTATTATCAGGAGTGGGGAAAGAGAGCGCAGGAACTGCTTCCGGGGGACGTGGTAAACATTCCGGCAGGTGTGAAGCACTGGCACGGGGCGGCGCCTTACAGCTGGTTTTCGCATCTGGCTGTTGAGGTTCCGGCAAAGGAAGGCTCTAACGAATGGCTGGAGCCGGTAGATGATGATACTTATATGGGCGCATTGTGTTAATATAGGAGAAACAGCAAGAATCATAAAACCTCTTCTTTCAAAAAATGCTATCATTCCATGAAAAAGGAGAAAGCACAATGAGCCGGCAAAGCGTTTACAGCATAGAGCGAACCATTGCATATATTGAGGAACATTTAGACGGAAAGCTAGACCTTGACATGGTGGCGTGCGCAATGAATTATTCCAAATATCATCTGCACAGGACCTTTACCGGTACGGTGGGCATGACGATTCACGACTACATTTTCCGCAGACAGCTGACGGAGGCGGCAAAGCTGTTGGTCTTTTCGGAAAAGTCCATTCTGGATATTGCCGTGACCTGCGGCTATGAGAGCAGGCAGGCGTTTTCTGTGGCATTTAAGGATATGTATAAGCTTCCGCCGGCGAAGTTTAGGGAGCAAAGAGAGTTTTACCCGCTGCAGCTGCGGTATGTTTTACAGGAAACCGCAGGGAATGCAGACATGAGAAAATCAGATATCCGGTTTGCCGAAGAAGCTGATATTTTAGCATGGATGGAACTGGTAAGACTGGTTGTAGACGGCTATCCTCATTTGAATGAAGAGGAGTATCTGCAGGAGCTGAAAGAGCGCATTGAACAAAAGAGAGCTCTGATTCTTACGCAGCCGGGGCAAAAGGAAAGGGCTGTGGGAGTCATGGCATTTTCTTATGAAGCCGGAAGCATGGACTTTTTTGGCATTCATCCCCAATACCGTAACAGTAATGTGGCAAAGCTGTTTCTTGACAAGCTTATGGAAGAGATTCTGCCGGGACAGGAAATCAGTACGACCACCTACAGGGAAGGGGACAGGGCGGATAACGGACACAGAAGGGCTTTAAAACAGCTGGGCTTTGCGGAAAAAGAGCTGTTATATGAATTCGGTTATCCCACCCAGAAATTTGTGCTTTCCTCCGTGAATGAGGAGGATTGTGATGAAAAAGGAAACCAACAGGCTGGCGGAGAATTTTAGCGGAGTCAGTCTTTGCCTTTTCGCTTTACCGGCCATGGTAATGATGGTGTTTCAGGGATTGTATACCATTGTGGACACGGTTTTTGTGGCCCGTTTTGTGAATACGGACGCCCTTTCGGCAATTAATATCATTACCCCTGTGCTCAGTTTGACGGTGGGGCTGGGAACTATGCTGGCGGCAGGAGGAAACGCTGTGATTTCCCGCAATATGGGGGAAGGAAAGGGGCAGCTGGCAAAAGAGAATTTTACATTGATTTTTTTATCCAGCGCAGCGGCCGGGACGGTACTTGCCGCGGTAATATTTACAGGGATGGAGGAGACGCTTTTCTTCCTTGGAGCAAAGGGCGCTTTATATCCCTATGCAAGGGATTATCTGGGCGTACTGCTTTTTTTTCTTCCCGCCTATATGCTTCAGACCATATTTGCCAACCTGTTTGTGACGGCCGGGCATCCGGGGCTTGGCACGATCTTATCCGTCGGTTCGGGAATTCTGAATATTGTTTTTGACTACGTTTTCATTGTTATCTGCCGTATGGGAATCAGCGGGGCTGCATTGGGAACCGGTTTCGGGGTAACCTTCACGGTTCTTGGAGGGCTTGTTTTCTTCCGGCCGGAGAAAATGAGACGGAAGATTCGGATAGGGGAAAAGGGGCAGAAGAACCGGGCAATCCGCTTAGTAAACGGGGAGAGAACTCTCTTTTTTTGCAGAACGCCTTTCAGAATAGAGGTACTTGCAGAGAGCTGTCTGAACGGCAGTTCGGAGATGGTGGGGCAGCTGGCGGCGGCAGTTACTACGCTGCTTTTTAATCTTTCCATGCTAAGGCTTGCGGGGAAGGACGGCGTTGCGGCAATTACCATCATGAACTATCTGCAGTTTCTTTTTCACGGACTTTATATCGGATTTTCCATGGGGACGGCTCCGGTTATAGGCTATCACTATGGAGCGCTTGTAAGCGAAAAAAAAGGAAGCGCCTCTGCTATTTCAGAATGTCTTAATAAAAAACGCCTTTACCGGATTATCGGTTTGTGCATGAGGTTTGTTTTGGCGGCTTCAGCAGGGGTGTTTCTGTTATCGTTCCTGGGTTCCGAAATGCTTGCAGGATTGTTTGCAGGCGATTCGGGACCGGTGTATCTGCTAACGGCAGGGGGAATGAAAATTTTTTCCTTCAGCTTTTTATTCAGTGGACTGAATATTTTTATATCGGCTATGTTCACGGCGCTGTCCAACGGGAAAGTGTCCGCATTTTTATCCTTTTTTCGGACCTTTGTCTTCTTAACGGCGGCGATTCTGATCCTGCCCTGCTTTCTGGGGATTGCAGGAGTATGGCTGGCGGCTCCGGCAGCAGAATTTCTGGCGTTTTTACTGGCAATGCCTGCAATCTGTTCTGTATGGAGAGGAAAAATCTGATATTGGGGCGGCCGTGAAATATATCGAAAATTTGTGAAAATTCAGGTTTACATTTCTAATAAACTGTGCTATTGTATCAGCATCAGGTTCAGGCGGCATGAGCCGTCTGATTAAAAGGGAAACAGGTGCAAGTCCTGTACGAACTCGTCACTGTAAGCGGGGAGTGGAAAGCCATAAATGTCACTGAGAAATTGGGAAGGCGGCTTTTCATGAAGATACGCAAGTCAGGAGACCTGCCTGTGTAATGGAGTGGAATATTTCCACCGGCCACGAGTAATTGGTCGCAAGCCAGTATATGTGAAAGTACAGTCCTTCAGGAAATCAAATCATAGATTTGCTGGAAGGTTTCTTTTGTTATACTCATGCTAACAATGCGCCCTTTTACTGATGCCCGGTAAAAGGGCGTCTTATTTTTATGCCTTTGAAAAATGAACAAAGGAGAAGAGAGGAGAACAGAAATGAAAAAAAGAATGATTGCAGCTTTATTGACAGGCATCATGTGCTGCGGACTGGCGCTGACAGGATGCGCAGGGAAAGAGGCTTCGGCGCCTGTAAGCGAGGAGGCTGAAGGAGGCGGAGAACCTGCAGAAGCAGAAGAGCCGGAGAGCGGAGAAAATGCAGAGGAAGGCGAAGGTAATGCTGAAGAAAATGATGCAGACGCCGATCAGAAGGCAGCAGACGAAGTGGCGGCATTGATTGACGCTATTTATGTTCAGGAAAGAACAGAGGAAACAGATGACCAGTGTGCGGCGGCAAAGGCGGCTTGGGATGCCCTGACAGACGCCCAGAAGGAAATGGTTGAAGGGGAGAATGCAGATCCTGATTACTTTGGCAGAGATACCGGCGATGCTTCCAAGGATGATCCCCGCAATCAGGATGATATCGGAGAAAATGAAATTCTGGTAGTCAGCTTCGGCACTTCCTTTAATGACAGCCGTGCGGCGGATATCAAGGGAATTGAAGACGCCATTCAGGAGGCAAATCCCGACTGGTCGGTAAGAAGAGCATTTACGGCACAGATTATTATTAACCATGTACAGGCCAGAGACGGCGAATACATTGACAACATGGACCAGGCTCTGGAGCGTGCGGCGGATAACGGCGTAAAGAATCTGGTAATACAGCCTACCCATTTAATGCATGGTGCGGAATATGATGAATTGATGGAATCTGTTGAGGCATACAGGGATAAATTTGAAACAGTAAAGGTTGCAGAGCCTTTATTGGGAGAAGTGGGAACAGATGCGGCAGTGGTAAATGCGGATAAAAAAGCGGTTGCAGAAGCGCTTACGGCGGAAGCGGTCAAGGATGCAGGCTATGACAGCTTAGAGGCTGCACAGGAAGACGGCGTTGCATTTGTGTTCCTGGGACACGGCACTTCCCATACTGCAAAGGTGTCATACAGCCAGATGCAGTCCCAGATGGGAGAACTCGGCTATAACAATGTGTTTATCGGTACTGTGGAAGGAGAGCCGGAAGAGACCTCCTGCGACGCGGTTATGGAAGCGGTTGCACAGGGCGGTTACAAGAAGGTTATTCTCCGTCCCTTAATGGTTGTGGCGGGAGACCATGCCAACAACGATATGGCGGGAGATGACGAAGATTCCTGGATCAGCATGTTTAAAGCATCCGGTAATTTTGACAGCGTGGATACCCAGATTGTCGGTCTTGGTTCCATTGACGCCATTCAGAAACTTTATGTAGCGCATGCAGCGGATGTTATAAGTGAATAGGAGAATTACCATGAAGAAGAAAATAATTGCAGCCTTTGGCGTCCTGATGCTTTGCTGTTCCCTGTTCTTTGGCTGTGGGGAAAAGGGCGCGCAGGGACAGGAGCCCGCAGCCGCCATAGAGTCGGAAGAGACATTGGCAGAAGCAGAGAGTGATAAAGAAGCAGAAACAGATGAAGCGCCGGAAGCAGAAAATGATACGGATGCAGAAGAAGGAATGGAAAAAGCTGCGTCAGAGCTGCCGGATGGCGTTTACAGTGCGGAATTTCATACGGACAGCAGTATGTTTCATGTAAGTGAAGCCTGTGATGGGAAAGGAACCCTGACAGTGGAAAACGGGGAAATGACCATTCATATTTCCCTTGCTTCCAAGAAGATTTTGAATCTCTATCCCGGATTTGCCGAGGATGCGGCAAAAGAGGGAGCGGAGCTTCTCATACCGACAGAGGATACGGTTACCTATGACGACGGTATGACGGAAGAGGTTTATGGCTTTGATGTGCCGGTTCCCGTATTGGATGAGGAATTTGACTTGGCTCTGATCGGGACAAAAGAAAAATGGTATGACCATAAGGTAAGCGTGTCCAATCCGGTGCCCTTAGAGGATGGAGAAGCAGCCGGTAATACGGCTCTGCCGGAGGATGGAACCTATACCATGGAACTGACCTTTGAAGGCGGAAGCGGAAAGGCATCCATTTCATCCCCGGTAACGCTTACCGTAAAAGGAGAAGAGATGACCGCCACAGTGGAGTGGAGCAGCCCCAATTATGATTATATGATAGTGGACGGCGAAAAGTATCTGCCGGTCAATACGGAGGGAAATTCCGTATTTGAAATACCTGTTTCGGTTTTGGATGAGCCGATGACTGTTATCGGCGATACTGTGGCAATGAGCAAACCCCATGAAGTGGAATATACCCTTACCTTCCATTCGGATACGATGAAGGCGGCAGAATAAGAAGTACAATGAGATTTATAAGAGGTACGGGAAAATGATAAGGAAGAAAAAGACAATCGTCATAGGATGTCTGTTGTTCTCGGGACTGTTGGGGCTGTTTAGCTGCGGCAGTCCTTCTTCCGATTCCGGGAAATTGCAGGGGACGGATAGGGTAAAAGAGGCAGGGACCGGGGAAGAATCGGAAACAGAGGGTAAGAGCGGAAAAGGAGCCGGAGCAGAAACAGAAGCCGGAGCAGAACTGGTTTATAAAAACAGCATGGAGCTTCAGTATGCCGAGAATTTTTCGGTAGATTATTATGAGGGCGGATACACCATGCTGACAACTGATATGGACGGGGCAAGGTTTTTAATTGTGCCGGAAAATAAAGAGGTACCGGAAAATCTGGAGGCGGGAACTGTGGTATTAAAGCGTCCTATAAAGGATATTTACCTGGTTGCATCCGCATCCATGAATATTTTTTGCGAGCTGGACGGACTTGACGCCATTGCCTTTTCAGGCCAGAAGGAAGATGGCTGGTATATTGAAGCGGCGAGGGAAGCCATGGCAGAAGGAAACATACTCTATGCGGGAAAATACAGTAAGCCAGATTATGAACTGATTGTTTCGAAGGGATGTTCCCTTGCCATAGAAAATATGATGATTTCCCATTCTCCCGAGGTGGTGGAAAAGCTTGAGGACTTCGGAATCCCTGTTATGATAGAGTATTCCAGCTACGAATCCCATCCTTTGGGAAGAGTGGAATGGGTCAAGTTTTACGGGGCCCTTCTTGGAAAGGAAGAAGAGGCGGAGCAGATATTTGAAGAGCAGACAGAGATTCTTGAAAGAGTAAGGGCGGATGAAAAAACAGGGAAGACGGTGGCTTTTTTTTATATTACTTCTAATGGACTGGTACAGGTAAGGCAGAGCTCTGATTATATTCCTAAAATGATAGAGCTTGCAGGCGGAAACTACGTTTTTGAAAACCTGGGAGATCCTGAAACAAAGCAGTCCACCATAAATATGCAGACAGAGGAATTTTATGAAGGGGCAAAGGATGCGGATTTTCTGATTTATAACAGTTCTATTGACGGCGGTGTTGAAAGCATTGAGGAGCTTTTGGATAAGTGGGGACTTTTAGAGGATTTTAAAGCGGTTAAAGAGGGCAATGTATTTTGCACTACCAATGACATGTATCAGCAGTCTTTATCCATCGGGTATCTGATAGAGGACATGCATACCATGCTTTCGGAAGAAGGAGAGAGCCGGATGCATTATCTTTTCCGATTGGAATAGATTGTGCCTTGGGGCGGATTTCTGTTTAAAGCAGGCTGCGGGGTGTGAATAATCCCTGAAAGTATTCGTGTCTGCCCCGGCGGTAGAAAGGTGCGGTTGTTTTATGAGAAAAAACAGGAGATATAGATTTGTTACAGCATTTATTCTGCTCATTACCGGCGTCTGTTTCTTTTTCGCCCTGAATATCGGTATCGGCAGCGTAAAAATTTCGTTATCCGATATAGCGGGAGCATTTTCAGGAGCGGAAATGGAAGAGACGGCAGGGAGAATTTTATGGGATATCAGGCTTCCGAGAGCATCGGCGGTTTTGATCTTAGGAGGAGCGCTGGCGCTTTCCGGCTATCTTTTGCAGGCGTTTTTCCATAATCCCATTGCGGGACCCTTTGTGCTGGGGATTTCCTCGGGAGCAAAAATGGTGGTGGCGCTTGTGATGGTATTTTTATTGGGAAGAGG
The DNA here is from genome assembly GCA_910574745.1 of Lachnospiraceae bacterium. Classification (GTDB taxonomy): domain Bacteria; phylum Bacillota; class Clostridia; order Lachnospirales; family Lachnospiraceae; genus UBA2882. Next base: position 58,126 of record CAJTCE010000004.1, read on the forward strand.
TATCAGGATCACTTCCGCATTTATGATTTTGGCGGCATTTACGGGAGCTATGATTTCCATGGGCTTTGTGCTTCTGGTTTCCTACAGGGTAACGAGTATGTCCATGCTGGTAGTAAGCGGCGTTATGATCGGCTATATCTGCTCGGCGGTTACGGAGCTTTTGGTAACCTTTGCGGACGATGCACAGATTGTAAATCTGCACAACTGGTCCAGAGGGAGCTTTTCCGGAATGACATGGGAGAATGTAAAAACCATGGCGGCTGTCATTGCCATAACCTATATAGCGGCTTTTCTTTTGTCCAAGCCCCTTTCGGCATACGGGCTCGGAGAGGCGTACGCACAGAATATGGGGGTTAATATAAAGCTTCTGCGGGTGTGCCTTGTGATTTTGTCCAGTATTTTGTCTGCATGTATTGTGGCGTTTGCGGGGCCGGTTTCCTTTGTGGGAATTGCTACGCCCCATCTGATGAAAAAGCTTTTTAAAACCATAGAGCCAATCATAATGATACCCGCCTGTTTTTTGGGCGGAAGCGCCTTCTGTCTGTTTTGCGATTTGCTGGCAAGAACCCTGCTTGCGCCCACGGAGCTGAGCATCAGTACAATAACGGCGATTTTCGGGGCGCCGGTGGTCTTATGGGCTATGGTAAAGCACAAAAAGGAGAGGGCGTTGTGAGGGAGTACTACTTTAAAACCGGGCAGATGAGCGTGGGCTATGGGAAAGAGCCTCTGATCAAGGAGATTGAAATCCGTCTGGATAAAGGGGAGATCCTGACCCTGATCGGTCCCAACGGAGCGGGAAAATCCACTGTGCTAAAGAGCATTGCAGGACAGCTTAAGCTTCTTGGCGGGGCGGTATATCTGGATAAAAAGGAAGTGGCAGGAATGACCGGCAGGGAGCTGTCGAAAGAGATGGCAGTGGTCTTTACGGAAAAAATGAAGACGGAGCTGATGACCTGTGAAGATGTTGCCGCCACGGGCAGATATCCTTATACCGGGCATTTCGGTATTTTATCGAAGGCGGATTATGCCATTGTAGAGGAAGCCATGGAGTTAGTCCATGTTAAGGAAATAAAAGATCAGGATTTTACGAAAATCAGCGACGGACAGAGGCAGCGGGTCATGCTGGCCAGAGCAATCTGTCAGGAGCCGGAAATTATTATTTTGGATGAACCTACTTCCTATCTGGATGTGAAATACAAGCTGGAATTTTTATCCCTTTTGCAGAAGCTGAAAAGGGAAAAGGGGCTGACCGTGATCATGTCTCTTCATGAGCTGGAACTGGCGGAGCGGATTTCCGACAGAATTTTGTGCATAAAGGGAGAATATGTGGAGCGGTTCGGAAGGCCGGAGGATATTTTTCTGCCGGGCTATATCAGATCCTTATTTGATATAAGGACGGGAAGCTTTGATGAAATGAATACCGCTATGGAGTTAGAGCCGGTAAAAGGCAGGGGAGAGGTGTTTGTCATAGCCGGAGGCGGAACGGGAAGAGGGGTTTACAGAAGGCTTCAAAGACAGGGAATTCCTTTTACGGCGGGCATTCTTTTTAAAAACGATCTGGATTATCCGGTGGCACAGGCACTGGCAGCGGATATGACGGCGGCGGAAGGCTTTGAACCGGTTCCCGAAAAACTGTTGGAAGAAGCCAAACAGAAAATGGATGGCTGCCAAAGGGTTATCTGCTGCAAACATGTATTTGGCAGCTATGAAAAGGCAAATGAAGAGTTGCTCTCTTATGCAAGGGCATCGGGAAAAGATGTGGAGATGACGGCTGAAGCAGTCACACAGTGAGGGACAGCAATGGAAAGCGATGGAAAGGGAATCGCAGAAGCAGGGAAGCTAAGGCAAAAGGGAACGAAAGAAAGAAGGTCATGTATAAATGGCAAAGGTAATTATGATTCAGGGTACAATGTCCAATGTAGGGAAGAGCTTTCTGACAGCGGGGCTTTGCAGGATAATGAGGCAGGACGGATACCGCGTGGCGCCCTTTAAGTCACAGAATATGGCGTTAAATTCCTATATTACGGAGGAAGGGCTTGAAATGGGACGGGCCCAGGTTATGCAGGCGGAGGCGGCGGGAATAAAGCCCATGGTCTGCATGAACCCCATTTTGTTAAAGCCTACAAACCATACCGGTTCCCAGGTCATTGTGAATGGCGAGGTTTTAGGGAATATGAGTGCAAAGGACTATTTTGCTTATAAAAGAAAGCTGGTTCCCCATATTAAAAGAGCCTTTTTAAAGCTTTCGGAATATGCGGATATCATTGTGATAGAAGGAGCGGGAAGCCCTGCGGAAATCAATCTGCGAAAGAACGACATTGTCAATATGGGACTGGCAGAGCTTGTGGACGCGCCGGTGCTTTTGGCAGGGGACATCGATAGAGGCGGCGTTTTTGCACAGCTTTTGGGAACGCTGCTGCTGCTTGGGGAAAAGGAGAAGGAGAGGGTCAAGGGGCTTTTGATCAATAAATTCCGCGGAGATAAATCCCTTCTTATGCCGGGAATAGAAACCCTTGAGCAAAAAGGGGGAATTCCGGTAACGGGAGTTATTCCCTACATGGAGCTGGCCTTGGAGGACGAGGACAGTCTGACGGAGCGTTTTAACAGGAAGGGGAGCGGATGCATTGATATTGCAGTCATCCGTTACCCGAGAATATCCAATTTTACGGATTTCAATGTGTTTGACCAGATGCCCGAGGCGTCTCTGCGTTATGTGGATTCCCTTTCTAAACTGGGACATCCCGATATGATCGTGCTGCCCGGAAGCAAAAATACTATGGGCGATTTGAAGTGGATGCGTGAAAATGGTCTGGAGGGAGCTGTAAAAGGGTTGGCGGAGGAAATTCCTGTTTTCGGCGTCTGCGGCGGCTATCAGATGTTAGGAGAAGAGATTACTGATTCGGAAGGAATAGAGGAAGGGGGCAGTATGCGGGGGATGGGGCTGCTTCCTGTCAGAACGAGGCTTCATAAGGAAAAGGTGCGTATTCAGGTAAAGGGCAGGCTGAATGGGCTTGAAGGTATTTTTTTACGGCTTTCAGGCATGGAATATTCAGGTTATGAAATCCATATGGGGCAGACGGAAATAATCGGAGGAACCGGAATGGCTTGCGGGGAGGCGGTTATATCCTCAAAGGGAAAAAATGTGTATGGCACCTATATTCACGGCATTTTTGACAAGGCTTCTGTTGCGGCAGGAATCGTAGTGGCTTTGGCGGAGAAAAAAGGGATTCGGGTAGAAACGGGAATTTTTTGCGACTATGGGAGTTTTAAGGAAAAGCAGTACGATCTGCTGGCAGATATGCTGCGAGAGAATCTGAATATGGAGGAGATTTATGGAATACTCAAGGAAGCCCGTCTTTTTTAAACGAACACAGGAAACCCTGAGGGCAATCAAGATAGAAGCGCCCGATGAAGAAATCCGTAAAAAAGTACTGATGAACTGGGACAATGCGGCAAAGCCCCTGGATGGAATGGGCAGGTTTGAAGCTTTGACCGCCCGCATAGGGGCTGTTTTAAGGAATGATGAAATTGATATTTCTAAAAAGGCGGTTCTTATTATGTGCGCCGACAACGGCATTGTGGAGGAAGGAATCAGCCAGTCCGGTCAGGAGGTCACACTGGCAGTTGTAAAAAGTATGGGGCAGAAGAAGTCCTCGGTGGGAAAGATGGCAAAGCAAATCGGTGCGGACACCATTCCCGTGGATATCGGCGTAAACAGTGAGGAAAAAGTACCGGGTGTGCTGGATAGAAAAATCCGCCGCGGCACAAGGAATTTCAGAATGGAGCCCGCCATGACCATGGAGGAAGGAATCAGGGCGGTTTTTGCCGGAATAGACATGGTCCGCGAGTGTAAAGAAAGGGGCTACGGGATTCTTGCCACAGGGGAAATGGGAATCGGAAACACAACAACCAGCAGCGCGGTGGCGGCGGCGCTTTTGGACTGTGACGTAGCTAAGGTTACGGGAAGGGGAGCCGGACTTAGCGACGATAAGCTGGTACATAAGAGAAAGGTTGTTGCAGAAGCTTTGGAAAAATATGAGCTGAGAAGGGCGGACGCCCTTCGCATTCTCATAACAGTTGGAGGACTGGACATCGGAGGGCTTGCAGGAGTCTGCATCGGCGGCGCTCTTTATCATGTGCCCATTGTTTTGGACGGGGTTATCAGTATGACGGCGGCGCTTTTGGCGGAGCGGATTGTGCCGGGGACAAGGGAATATCTTATTCCCTCCCATAAAGGAAAGGAACCGGCAGTCGATTTACTTATGAAGGAGCTGGGGCTTGAACCTGTGATTGACGGAGGGATGGCTCTGGGAGAAGGGACGGGCGCTGTTATGATGCTTTCCCTTCTGGATATGGCCCTTGCCGTTTACAGGGACAGGACAACCTTTTCGGATATTCGGATAGAAAAATACGAAAGGCATTGACAGCAATGATGACATTGATTTTAGGAGGAAGCGGAAGCGGAAAATCAGCCTATGCGGAGGACTATGCGGTTTCGCTTTCCAAAGGGATGAAAATCTATTATCTGGCAACCATGCGGGCCTTTGGCAGGGAAGCCGGGCAAAGGATTGCAAGGCACAGGACCTTGAGAAGCGGGAAGGGATTTCTTACCATAGAACAGCCCGCAGCCATCTACAAAGCTTTGGAAAGGATGGAAACCGGGGAAAAGACGGTTTTGCTTGAGTGTATATCCAATCTGGCAGCAAACGAGATGTTTGAAGGAGAAATGCCGAAGGGGGAAGAAGCCGTGTTCAAAGAGGTTGCAAACGGCATTGCGAGACTAAGGGAGGAGGTAACCCATCTGGTTGTTGTAAGCAACAATGTATTTGAAGACGGGATAACCTATGACCGGGAAACCATGGCATATATCCGAGCCATGGGGCGGATAAACGAAAAGCTCTCTGCAATGGCGGATGAAGTGGTGGAAGTGGTTGTGGGGATTCCCCTTATGGTTAAAGATAAAAAATCAGAATCACGGAAAAAACGGAAGTAAAAGCAGGAGAAATTTTACAACTGTTCAATTGCTTTCAGAGGCAGAAAGGAGGGTAAATTTGCATATTTTAAAATCATTATTTATTGCATTTTCCATCTATTCAAGGATTCCTGTTTTACGGTTTGAATGGAAGGAAGAGGATATGAAATATATGCTTTGTTTTTTTCCCTGGATCGGGGCGGTTATCGGCGGCTGTCTTTACCTGTGGATTTATCTGTGTCAGGGATTCCATGTGGGGACCTTGTGTTATACAGCCATAGGAGCGGCAATTCCCCTTATGGTCACGGGAGGCTTTCATGTAGACGGCTATATGGACACAATGGATGCTTTTCATTCCTACGGTTCAAGGGAAAAGAAAATGGAAATATTGAAAGATTCCCATATCGGGGCTTTTTCGGTTATTATGCTGGTTCTTTACGGGTTGATTTATCTCGGTGCATTTTCGGAGATAGAGGATGGGACTCTTTTGAAAATTGTGTGCGCCGGTTTCTTTTTATCCCGCTGTTTAAGCGGAATCGGCGTGGTGTCCTTTCCTGCGGCAAAAAAGGAAGGAATGCTTTGTTCTTTTGCGGACAGCGCAAAAAAACGCACGGTAAAAGGGATTCTGTATTTACAGGGGATGCTCTGTATCTGTCTTATGATGTTCTGGTCTCCTTTGGCCGGAGGACTTTTAGCGATGGCAGCGTTTTTGGCGTTTGCATATTATTACGTCCGCTCGAAAAAGGAGCTTTTTGGCATTACGGGAGATACGGCGGGATTTTTTGTGTTGATTTGTGAAGGAAGCATGATAACGGCGGCAGCAGTGCTGGATAAACTGATGTGACGGCAGAAATTTTGAAAAAGTCATGTGATGGCGCGGTATCAGATAAGTGAATATGACGGGACAGGCAGGAAACCGTCGTGAAATAAGCGGAGAAATAGGAATAGAGAAGGTATCAACGAGTCGGGAACAGGGAGTAAAAAAATGAAATTGATCATCGGCGGATATGCGCAGGGTAAATTAAAATATGCCATAGAAAAATACGGATTGGATCTAAGGCTGGTATGGGATGGAGAACTGCCGGGGGATGGAGAAATACGGAATGCGGAAACAGAGTTTGTGAAAGAAAGGGCGTCAGATGGGAACAACATAAATGCGAAAGGCGTCAAAATGAAAAACAGTATCATAGCGGTCAATCATTTTCACAACTGGATTAAAAGGAGCTTGTCAGAGGGCGGATGTCCCGAGGAGGAAATCAGCAGATTTTTAGACAGGTATCAAAGCTGCATCATAATCAGTGATGAAATCGGCAATGGAATCATACCGGTAGAGAAATTTGAGCGGGAATACAGGGAACGGACAGGGAGAATCCTTGTAAAGCTTGCGGGGCAGGCGGAAGAAGTGGAGCGGGTAATATGCGGAATCGGTCAGAAAATCAAATAACCCTTGTCCTGATACGGCACGGAAAAACGAAATCCAATGAAGAACACCGGTATCTGGGAAAGACGGAGGAAGCCCTTTCGGAGAAAGGAAAAAAGGAAGTTTTGGAATATAAGACAGCACAAGGCTATCCGGCTGTTGACTGCCTGTTTTCCAGCCCCATGGAAAGATGCCTGCAAACTGCAAAGCTCATTTATCCGGAGTTGGAACCTGTCTGCATTCCGGAATGGAAAGAGATTGATTTCGGTGCATTTGAAGGCAAAAATTATCAGGAATTAAAAGAGGATAAAAGGTATCAGGAATGGATTGACAAAAACGGCGCCCTTCCCTTCCCGCAGGGAGAAAGCAGGGAAAGCTTTATCCGGCGTTGTGAAAAAGGATTTCAAAGGATGCTGAAAGAAATCGCAGAAATGAAAAAGTACAGTATGGATATGGGAAATAATGAAATAGAAGGCAGGAGAGGCAAAAAAACCATAGGAATGATTGTACACGGCGGCACCATTATGGCGCTTTTAAGCCAATATGGCGATGAAGATTATTTTGACTATCAGACTGCAAACGGAAGAGGCTATATTTGCACATGGACAAAAGAAAACGGCAAAGCTGTGTTTACGGATATAAGAAAGCTGTAGCGGGAAGGCGGAAGTTTGGATGAAGTATCATATAACGGCGTTTTTGCTGGGATTTCTTCTGGACTTGCTTCTGGGAGATCCTTACCGGCTGCCCCATCCCGTCCGGTTTATAGGCTGGCTGATCGCAAAAACGGAAAAGCTTCTTACTGTCAGGGAGCGGAATGAGAAAAAAGAATTTTACAGGGGAATATGGCTGGTTATCATCGTATCGGGCATTACCCTGGCGGCGACGGCATTGCTTTTGCTATCGGCCTATTTGATACACCCTTTTGCGGGAACTTTGGCGGAAACGGTTATGACCTATCAGATTCTTGCCGCAAAATGCCTGAAGCAGGAAAGCATGAAGGTGTATAGACGCCTCAAAGCCCACAATCTGGAGGAGGCCAGAAGGGCGGTTTCCATGATTGTGGGAAGAGATACGGACTGTCTGGATGAGGAAGGCGTTGCCAGGGCGGCAGTGGAAACAGTGGCCGAAAATACTTCTGACGGCGTGATTGCACCCCTGCTCTATACTGCCCTTGCAGGGCCGGTATTGGGACTGTGGTATAAGGCGGTTAATACCATGGACTCCACGGTAGGGTATAAAAATGAAAAATATCTCTATTTTGGCCGGGCGGCGGCAAAGCTGGACGATCTGGTAAATTTCATTCCATCCAGAGTCAGCGCCTGGCTGATGATAACCGCGTGCTTTTTAGGCGGAAAGCAGTTTTCGGGAAAAGGAGCAGTTTCTATTTATAAAAGAGACAACAGAAATCATGCAAGCCCCAATTCCGCCCAGACAGAATCCGTGTGTGCAGGGGCGTTGGGCATACAGCTTGGAGGAGACGGCCGCTATTTTGGAAGGCTTGTAAACAAGCCCTGCATCGGAGACAGGCTTCGGAAGGTAGAAGCGGAAGATATCAGGCGGGTAAACCGTTTAATGTATCTGACGGCATGGCTGGGAGAATTTATATGCATTGTTGTAATGCTGATAGTATTGAAAATATACTAATAGTTGCAAATGAAACGAAAATATTGCTATAGGTATAACAGGGAGGAAGGTTATGAAAGAGCGTCACGGCGGAGACGTTTACCGCAACAATGTTAACATGGATTTTTCCGTAAGCGTCAATCCTCTGGGAATGCCGGAGGCGGTTAAACGGGCTCTCTATGACGCAGTAAAAGATTCCGTGTCCTATCCTGACATAACGGCGGAAAACCTGAAAAAAGCGGTGGGTAATATGCTGGGGCTTCCACGGGAATATCTGCTTTTCGGAAACGGCGCGTCAGAGCTTTTTATGGCGGTCGTCCATGGCATAAAACCGAAAAAAACAGTCATACCCGTGCCGTCCTTTTACGGATATGAATATGCGGCGGAGGCTGTGGGAGGAGAAGTCGTCTATTATGGGATGAAACGGGAGGGCTCTTTTGGCAGGGAAAAAGAAAACGCTTTTTGCCCGGCAGAGGAAAAGGGATTTTACCTGAATGAGGATTTCTTTGAGGCTCTTACAAAAGATGTGGATTTGCTTTTTCTTGCCAACCCCAACAATCCCACAGGAGGAATGGTTAACAAGGAGTATCTGAAAAAACTGTTAGTCCGTTGCAGGATGCAGAAAATCATTGTAGTGCTGGATGAATGTTTTATCGAGTTTTGCGGGGAGGAACAATCCATGCTGAAGGATGTGGAGCAGTTTGAAAATCTCATACTCGTCAGGGCTTTTACAAAAATATTTGCCATTCCAGGAGTGCGGCTGGGATACTTAAGCTGCAGCAGTCCGGTGCTTTTGGAAAAAATCAGGAGACAGCTTCCTGAGTGGAATGTTTCCGGCTTTGCCCAGGCGGCGGGAATCGCCTGCTCCCTGCAGGAAAACTTTATAGCCGGGACAGTGGATTACGTAAAGAAGGAACGGCAGTTTCTGGAGAAGGGGCTGAAAGAACTTGGAATCACTGTGATTTCGGGAAAAGCAAACTTTATTCTGGTTTACAGCAAAAGACCTCTGTATGAGGAGCTGTTAAAAAGGGGAATTTTAATCAGGGATTGCGATAATTTCAGGGGACTGTCAGAGGGCTTTTACCGGATTGCCGTAAAGAGCAGGGAAGAAAACCGGATTTTATTAAAAACGATTGGAGAGATACAGTGGGAAAAATAAGCAATATAGAGCCGATGCCGCCGAAGGAGATCGAGAAAAAAAGCTTTGAGATCATTTCAGGAGAACTTCTTGAGCGGGGAATTTTTCTTCCGCCGGAGGAGGAAATGATTACAAAAAGAGTGATACATACAAGTGCGGATTTTGACTATGCGGATACAATGACTTATTCAGAAGATGCGCCGGGAATCGCAAAGAGGCTTCTTTCAAAGGGGGCGGATATCGTAACGGACACCAATATGGCGTTAGCAGGAATTAACAAAAAAGCTCTGGCGGGATTGGGAGGAGAGGCTCATTGCTTTATGGCGGATGAAGATGTGGCGCAGCTTGCGGTCAAACGGGGAATTACAAGGGCGGCTGTCAGTATGGAAAAGGCAAAGGAAATAAAAAAGCCTGTTATTTTTGCCATAGGAAATGCGCCTACCGCGCTGATACGTCTTTATGAGATGATGGAGGAAAGCCACTGGCGTCCGGCGTTTATCATAGGAGTTCCTGTGGGTTTCGTAAATGTGGAAGCGGCTAAGGAACTGATTATGAGGACGGAGATTCCTTACATTATAAACCGCGGCAGAAAGGGCGGCAGCAATATTGCCGCCGCCATCTGTAATGCCCTTTTGTATGAGCTTTCACAGGAAAGATAAGGAGGGGAGCGGTTTTATGCGGTACGGATTTACTACGGGAAGCTGTGCGGCAGCGGCGGCAAAGGCGGCAGCATACATGCTTCTGACAGGTAGAAAGAAAACGAAAATTACCATAGAGACCCCTAAGGGAATCCCATATACGGCAGAGCTTGCGGATATCAACCGCATGGAAACGGCGGTAAGCTGCGCTGTGAAAAAGGACGGGGGAGATGACCCTGATATTACAACCGGTACTTTGATTTATGCCAGAGTCTGTTATGGAGAGCAGTCAGAGTGCGGTGCCATAGATAATGACAGGCAGGTAATTGAAATTGACGGCGGCGTCGGGGTGGGCAGGGTAACAAAGCCGGGGCTGGACCAGCCCGTAGGAAATGCGGCGATCAATCGCATTCCCAGGGAAATGATTGAAAGGGAAGTAAGGGAGGTCTGCGAATTTGCGGACTATAAAGGGAGTCTTAGGGTTGAAATTTCAGTGCCGGGCGGAGAAGAACTTGCCAAGCGCACCTTTAACCCGAGGCTTGGAATCGCCGGCGGTATTTCCATTTTGGGAACCAGCGGCATTGTGGAGCCCATGAGTACCCGGGCGATTTTGGATACCATCAGGGTGGAGTTAAACCAGAGAAAGGCTCAGGGCTTTGACTATGTGGCGGTTTCTCCGGGAAATTACGGTCTGGATTTTATGAAAAAGACCTATGGCTATGATTTGGACAGAAGCGTAAAGTGCAGTAATTTTATCGGAGATACCGTTGATATGGCGGTAGAGATGGGATTTCGTAAGCTTTTGCTGACCGGTCATATCGGAAAGCTGGTTAAAGTGGCAGGGGGAATTATGAATACCCATTCAAAAGAAGCAGACTGCCGTATGGAGCTCTTAGCGGCTTTTTGTATAAGGGAACAGGTGGAGCGGGAGAGGATTTACAAAATTTTGGATTGTGTTACAACGGAGGAAGCGGTCCGCATTCTGAAGGAAAGCGGGAAGCTTAAGCCGGTCATGGAATATGTGGTAAAACGTATTTGTTATTATCTGGAAAAGCGTGCCGGGGGACAGCTTGGGATTGACTGCATTTTATATGCCAATGAATTCGGCGAACTGGCAAAAAGTAAGGAGGCGGCAAAATGGTTTACTTTGTTGGAGCAGGAACAGGAGCGGTAGATTTGATAACAGTCCGGGGGATGAGATTGCTGGAGCGGGCGGATGTGATTATTTATGCAGGCTCTCTTGTCAACCCCAAACTTTTGGAATACGGAAAAACGGACTGTGAGGTACATGACAGCGCAAGGCTTACTCTGGAAGAGGTAATTGCAATCATGGAGAAGGCGGAAAGGGAAGGAAAGACGACCGTCAGACTCCATACGGGGGACCCCAGCATTTACGGGGCGGTCAGGGAACAGATGGACGAATTGGATAGACTGGGAATTTTTTATGAAAGCTGTCCGGGGGTCAGCGCCTGCTTCGGGGCGGCGGCATCCCTGAATCTGGAATATACCCTGCCGGGAGTGTCCCAATCGCTGATCATTACCAGAATGGAAGGAAAAACGGGGGTTCCCGAAAAGGAAAGCATTGAAAGCTTTGCCGCACACCGGGCGACCATGGCAATTTATTTGAGCGCGGGAATGTTAAAGGAGCTAAGTGAAAGATTAATTGCCGGAGGATACGACGGGAAAACGCCGGCGGCCCTTATATACAAGGCGACGTGGCCTGAAGAGGAGGCTTATATCTGCAGCATTGAAACGCTTTATGCCACAGCCCTTAAGCATGGAATCACAAAAACGGCTCTTGTGCTGGCAGGAGATGCAATCCTGCATGGACACTATGAAAAATCCCGGCTCTATGCGGCGGATTTTTCTACGGAATTCAGACGGGCAAAGGAAGAGTAAAGATGATAAAAGTCAGCGTGATCAGTTTTACAAAAAAGGGGCTGGAGCTTTCTGAAAAGCTTGCAAAGGGTAAAGAAGAGGCGGCATGGGAAAAGCGGGAATACAAATTGTTTACAAAATGTTCTGCCTGTATGTATGAGGAAGGCGTGGAATTTGTCAATGAAAGCGTCGGGGAATGGGCCGGGGAGCAGATGCGCCGGAAAAATGCCATGGTCTTTGTGGGAGCCTGCGGAATTGCCGTAAGGGCCGTTGCGCCTTATGTTACGGACAAGCTTCATGACAGTCCGGTGCTTGTGGCGGACGAGGGAGGAAACTATGTAATTCCCATTCTGTCGGGGCATATGGGAGGCGCCAACGAACTGGCTGTTTTTCTGGCACAAAAAATAGGGGCGGTTCCGGTTATTACCACGGCTACGGATTTAAACGGGAAATTTGCGGTGGATTTGTTTGCAAAGAAAAACGGACTGGCAGTTTTAAATAAAGAAGGAATTGCCAGAGTGTCTTCCAAAGTGCTGGCGGGAGAAAGAATTACGATGTCCATAGAAGAAGGGCATTTAAAAGAGGCATCCCGGCTTTCGCAGGGTATACAGCTTGTTCCTTATCCGCCCTCTAAGTATGTTGACATTGTAGTCGCTTCGGAAAAAAGAGGAGTTGACGGCGCGGTTTTTCTCTCCCCCAGAGAATATATCATCGGTATGGGCTGTAAACGGGGAAAGGAAGGCGAAAAAATAGAGAGATTTATCAGAAAAAGCATGGAGGAACTGGGCGTTTCAGATGTACAGGTGGCGGCGCTTGCTTCCATTGATTTAAAGAAACAAGAAGCGGGGCTTCTGTCATTCTGTGGGGAAAATAATATTCTTTTCCTGACATACAGTGCGGATGAATTGAAGAATGTAAACGGAGAGTTTCATTCATCTTGCTTTGTGGAGGAAAAAACAGGAGTGGACAATGTATGTGAACGGGCGGCGTTAAAAGCCTGCGGCGAAAAAGGAAGACTTGTATATGAAAAGCATGCAGAGGACGGAATGACGATCGCAATCGCTAAGAGAGACTGGAGCGTGGAATTTGATGAAGTATAAAATTTATATTGTAGGAATGGGACCGGGAAAAGAAGAAATGATGACCGGGGAAGCCATATGCGCATTGGAACAGGCGGATGTGATCATCGGCTATGAGGTTTATTTAAAGCTGTTAGGGGAGCGCTTCCGTCATAAGGAAATGCTGTCCACCCCTATGAGACGGGAAGAAGAACGCTGCAGAATGGCTTTTTCGGAAGCGGAAAAGGGAAGGCGGACTGCTCTTATATGCAGCGGAGATGCGGGAATATATGGGATGGCCTCCCTGATGTATGAAATCGGAAAGGAGCATCCGGAAACGGAGCTTGTGGTAATTCCCGGCGTCACGGCGGCAAGCAGCGGGGCGGCTGTTTTGGGAGCGCCGTTAAACCATGATTTCTGCATCATCAGCCTAAGCGATTTGTTAACGCCGTGGGAAAAAATAGAAAGGAGGCTGGCAGCAGCCGCAGAGGGAGATTTTGCAATAGCAATTTATAATCCCGCCAGCCGGAAGCGGAAGGATTATCTGAAAAAAGCCTGCGATATCCTTCTTCGCTATATAGAAGGCGGACGCGCCTGCGGCTATGTGGAAAACATCGGAAGAGAAGGAACAAAAGCAGTTACCTGTACCTTACAGGAACTGAGTAAAACACAGGTCAATATGTTTACCACGGTATTTATCGGAAACGCAGGAAGTGAAATCATAAACGGCAGGCTGGTTACAAAGCGGGGGTATAAAAGTGAAGAAAATATTGATATTTGCGGGGACAACTGAAGGAAGAAGGTTATCGGAATGTCTGGCCGAATCCGGAATCTGCAATACACTGTGCGTTGCGACGGAATACGGAGAGTTTGTGTTAAAGGAGCATCCTCTGGTAAAAGTACATCAGGGGAGAATGGGTAGGGAAGAGATAAAGGAATTTATAGAAAAGGGAGACTTTAAAGCAGTGGTGGACGCCACCCACCCTTATGCGGATGCGGTTACGGAAAATATAAGGCTTGCCATGAAGGACATGGAAATTCCTTATATACGGCTAAAAAGGCAGCTGTCGGACGGAGAGACAAATGGGGGAAAAGTGAAGGAAGGCGTTACCTATTTTGATTCCCATGAAGCGTGTGCCGCGGCTTTGGAAAGAACAGAAGGGAATATTTTACTTACCACCGGAAGCAGGGAGCTTAAAAAATACTGTGCCTGCAAAGGGTTAAAAGGCCGGCTTTATGTAAGAGTGCTTCCGGGAATGGAAAGTCTTTCTCTCTGCATGGAGCAGGGGCTTAGGGGAAAGCAGATTATTGCCATGCAGGGTCCATTTTCGGAAATAATGAATGAGGCAGTGATTTACCAGTATGGAATTTCCTGTCTGGTTACCAAACAAAGCGGAAGGTCCGGCGGTTATCCGGAAAAACTGCAGGCGGCAAATAAAGCGGGAATTCCCGTATTTGTGGTGGGACATAAGGGGAAGGATGAAGGAAGCTCCTTTGCGGAAGTTTGTCATGAACTGGAAAAGCTGTGCGGGCAAAAAATAGGGACAGAGCATGTGATGAGCAACAAGACAGATGATCAAATCGATCTTGAGACGGACAATGAAACAGCCGGTAAAATGCAAATAATCCTTGCAGGAGTCGGCATGGGAGATAAAAGCAGTCTGACAGAAGAGGCGGCCCGCGCCATAGAGGAAGCGGATATTCTCCTTGGGGCGGAAAGAATGTTGGAAGCTTATATGCCTGCCATAGAGAAGAAGGCCTGTTATCAGGCGAAACAGATTATTCCTTATTTGAAAGAGGTACAGGAAAAAAAGACGCCTGTTAAAAAGGCGGTCATTCTTTTCTCGGGAGATACAGGCTTTTACAGCGGCTGTCAGTCTGTATACAATGCATTGAAAAAAGAAATAAGCGGGGGAGATTTAAAAGCGAGCGTAAGGATTCTGCCGGGAATTTCTTCTGTGGCTTACTTGGCGGCATGCATAGGGGAAAGCTATGAAGACGCAGCCGTCTGCAGCATGCACGGGAAAGAGCTGTATCATCTTGTACGCAGAATCAAAGAGAAAGAGAAGGTTTATTTGCTGACGTCCGGTCTTGGGGATATTCATAAGCTTGGAAAAACCTTGCTAAAAGCGGATATGGCGGATTGTGAAATTGTAACGGGGTATCAGCTGTCTTATAAAGAGCAGAAGATTGAAAGGCTGACGCCGGAGGAATGCCTGGAACTGAAGGAGGAAGGTCTGTATACCTGCTTTATCAGAAATCCGGATTCCCTAGACAGAAGGCTGACACATGGTATGGGGGATGATGAATTTATAAGGGGCAAGGTTCCCATGACCAAGGAAGAAGTCAGGGAGGTCAGTATCTGCAAATTAAAATTGCATCAGAATGCAGTCGTGTACGACATCGGCAGCGGCACAGGCTCCGTGGCGGTGGAAATGGCGGGACTTTCCCACAGCATAAGGGTATATGCCATAGAAAAGAAAAAAGAAGCTCTCACACTGATTGCACAGAATCAGGAAAAATTCCAATTGGATAATATAACCATAGTAGAGGGGAATGCCCCCGAAGTCCTTCGTGAACTGCCAAAGGCAACACATGCTTTTGTGGGCGGAAGCGGAGGAGCTTTAAAGGAAATCGTGAAATCCTTATACCGGATCAACTGCCGCATGAGGGTGGTCATCAACGCTATCAGCATGGAAACCATTTGTGAAATAAAAGAAATAGTATCCTTATATCCTGTAGAAAATGAAGAAGTTGTGCAGATACAGGCGGGCAGGACGAAAAAAGCCGGCAGGTATCATCTGATGCAGGCGGAAAATCCGGTATGGATATGCTCATTTGACTTTGCGGGAGGCGATAGGATGCCCTGAAGCAGCAACTATTTTACGCGCCGCCGTTTTTTGAGCATGACGATTGTCCATGGCATGCAATACTGTAATACAAAGCGAGGAAAAGATGAAACTAAGAAGAATTATGATTGCCGCGCCAAAAAGCGGAAGCGGCAAGACGATCGTTACCTGTGCCTTACTAAAGGCGTTAAAAAACAAGGGAGAGCAAGTTGTCTCTTATAAATGCGGGCCGGATTATATCGACCCTATGTTTCATGAAAAGGTAATAGGGATTCCGTCTAAAAACCTGGATACCTTCTTTACGGGAGAAGAGAGGACCAAAGCGCTTTTTTATAAGGGCAGGGTGGAGGAAGAATTTGCTGTATTAGAAGGGGTAATGGGACTTTTTGACGGTCTTTCGGGAATCAGGGAAGAGGGGTCCTCCTATCATCTGGCAAAGGTAACAAAAACCCCGGTTGTTTTAGTGGTGGATGCAAAAGGAATGGGGCGTTCGGTCATACCGCTCATCGCAGGCTTTCTCGCCTATGATAAAGAGGGGCTTATTAAAGGCGTTCTGCTAAACAGGATGTCAAAATCCTGCTACGAAATCATAAAACCCCTGATTGAAGAGGAACTTACAATAAAAGTACTGGGATATCTTTCGGAGCGTAAGGAATTTCAAATGGAAAGCAGACACTTAGGCCTGGTAAAGCCGGATGAGCTGGAAGATATAAAGGAAAGGCTTACAATCCTTTCGGAGGAATTTGCCAAAACGGTTTCCGTTGAAGGTATCCTGGAACTGGCAAAAGAGGCGGAGGAAAATGCGGAGGAGGTGCGGGAAGAGGAGAGTACGGAAAAGGAGGATGCCGGGGGCATATCGCTTAATGCCGGTCCCGTTATTGCGGTCGCAAGGGACGAGGCTTTCTGTTTTTATTATGAAGACAATCTGCGTATGTTAAAGGAAAACGGCGCCAAAATAAAATATTTCTCGCCCCTTCATGATAGCTGCCTGCCCCGGGGCTGCCAGGGCATCCTGCTGGGAGGCGGGTATCCGGAATTATATGCAAAGGAGTTAAGCGGCAATAGCAGCATGCGGCACGCCATAAAACAGGCCTTTCACTGCGGAATGCCCCTTGTGGCGGAATGCGGCGGTTTTATGTATTTACATTCCCGAATCATAGATAAAGAAGGCGTAAGTCATGACATGGCGGGGGCGGTTGACGGCACCTGTTTTTATGCCGGAAGGCTGGTGCGCTTCGGCTATGTTGAAATCAAAGAAAGAGAGAGTAGCTTTCTGCCCCGGGGAGAGAAAATCAGAGGCCATGAGTTTCATTATTACGACAGTACGGATAACGGAGAGGACTGTTTGGCAGTAAAACCTGTTACGGGCAGAGAATATGCCTGTATTATGTCAGGAGAAAACTGCTGGCTGGGATTTCCCCACCTCTATTATCCCTCCAATCCGCTTTTTGTAAGGGAGTTTGTGAGAAAAGCGGCGGAATACGGAAAAGCCAATGAAATATAAGAAAAATGCCGGAAGATATTTGTCTGCTATTGACAAAGTCATAAAAGAAGAGTATATTCGTAATGTGTTAGTGGTTACTAACAAAAATTAGTAGCCGCTTTTTTGGAGACGAGGGTTAGTTAAAACTAATAAACATTAGTGTTTGGTAATTCGAGGATCCTATATAAAACCTGTATATGAAGATTTTGGAAAAATATTTCGGACAAAGACAGTAAAGGATGGAATCCGGAAGGCGTTAAAGAAACAGAGACAGAACGAGGGAGGAAAATTCATGTATTTAGAAGTGAGTCATTTAAAGAAAAGCTACGGCGAGGGCGGAAGCTATGCGGAGGTGCTAAAGGGCGTTTCCGTATCGGTGGAAAAGGGCGTTATGTGTGTGATTCAGGGCACCAGCGGTTCCGGCAAATCCACCCTTTTAAACTGTATCGGAGGACTGGACCTGATGGATTCCGGCTCCATCAAGGTGGACGGTAAGGAAATTTTCGGCTTGTCACAGGAAAAGCTGTCCGATTACAGAAGGGAAAACCTGGGGTTTATTTTTCAGTTTTATAATCTTGTACCAAATCTGACAGTAAAGGAAAACATTCAGGTATGTGAATATCTTTCCGACCATTCCATGGATATAGATGAATTGATGGAAACCTTAGGGCTTACAGAGCATCAGAATAAGTTTCCTTCCCAGCTTTCAGGAGGGCAGCAGCAGCGGTGCGCCATTGCCAGGGCATTGATCAAAAACCCCAAGCTGCTTTTGTGCGATGAGCCTACCGGCGCGCTGGATTCCAAAACCTCACGGGATATCCTGGTCCTTTTGGAAGAGGTAAACAAAAAGTATGGCACCACCATGCTGATTGTTACCCACAATAATTCCATCAAAAATATGGTGGATCAGGTAATCTTTTTAAAGGACGGCCAGATAAAGAAAAATTACCGTAATGAAACAAAAGTACCCGCATCCGAATTGGAGGATTTGTAATTATGCAGAAAATTTTAAGAAAACGAATCTTCCGGGAACTGAAAGAAAATCTGTTCCGCTATATTGCACTTGGCCTGATGATCATTATCGGCATGTTTATTGTGATCAGTCTGGTTGCCGCCGCGGAAACGATTATGACGGGAACAGAGCTTGCTTCAAAAGAACAGGCTGCAGAGGATGGGCAGTTTAGCCTGTTTGCGCCCTTAACGGATGAAGAAAAGCAAAAGCTGAAGGATAAAGGAGCTGCCATAGAGGAACATTTTTATCTGGATTACATAGCTGACAATGATACGGTGCTGCGTGCCTTTAAAATACGGCAGAACATTGACCTTCTCCGGGCGGATACGGGAAGCCTTCCCTTAAAAGACGGAGAAATTCTGCTGGAAAAACGCTACAGCGAAGAGACGGGGCTTGCAATAGGGGATGTGATACAGATTGGAAAGCATTCCTTCAAGATATGCGGAATCGGGACGGTGCCGGATTATGAAGCGCCTTACCGGAATCTGTCTGACCCCGCTATTGACAGCAGTCAGTTCGGAATCGCCTTTTTTACCGAATCGGACTATGAAATGTTAAAGAAGGAGCATAATAGCATTCAATCCGAGGAATATGTATATGCTTACCAGTTGAATGATGGATTGACGGATAAAGAACTGAAGGAAACACTGCAGGACTTTACCATGTCGGCAGACGATATTGAAGACGTTTATTTTCAGGAATACTGGAACAGGACAGGCGGGAAGATTGAGGATTTCAAGGAGGCGCTTAAGGACCTGTCTGACGGGGCAGAGGAGCTTTCGGACGGTCTTTCGCAGCTGGAGTCCGCCATGGGCGGTATGCAGGAATCGGGCTTCTTTGGAAACAGCCTGGATGACTATGCCTATGGAGTTTCAAAAACAGCCGATGGCGCAGAAGAGTTAGCGGATGGTATTTCTGAATTTTCCGACGAAACAGAAACCTTTATTGATGATAATCTCAATGTGGAACTGTCTAAGCTGACGCAGTTTTTAACGGCGGAGGACAATATGCGCATAGGCGCCGCTTCGGACGACGTTGCCATTAACAAATCGGTGGGGCTTTTTGCAGGAGTGCTTTTAATTGTTCTCATTGCCTATGTTATTTCGGTTTTTGTGGTGCATACTATTGAAAAAGAATCGGGAGTTATCGGAACCCTGTACGCTTTGGGAGTTAAAAGAAAGGAATTGCTGCTACACTATCTGATTCTGCCGGCAGCGGTAACCTTTATAGCAGGTATAATCGGTACCCTGACCGGCTATAGCAGCTTTGGCGTCAGAAGCGAGATGCAGGACTGTTATCTGTATTTTTCCCTTCCCAATCTGGAAGTCGTTCATAAAGCATACCTGTTTGTTTACGGAATCGTGATGCCTCCTGTTGTGGCGGCTGTTACAAATTTTTGCGTTATCCGCGGGAAACTGAAGAAACCGGCGTTAGCCCTGATCCGCAATGAACAAAAGGTAACAAATGCAAAAAACATACGGCTTAAAGGTGGCGATTTTATCAGGATTTTTCAGATCCGGCAGTTTTTGCGGGAAAAACGGACTGCCTTCACTGTGTTTTTCGGCATGTTCTTCTCCCTGCTGATCTGCATGCTCTGCATGAACTGCTATGTGCTCTGTAAGCATGTTAAAGAGGAAACATCGGCGGATATAAAATATAAATATATGTATACTTATAAATATCCGGAGGAAATTGTTCCGCAGGGCGGCACGGAAGCTTATGGAGTAACCTTAAAAAAAGAAGTGTTCGGTTATAATCTTGATATAACGCTTTTGGGAATAGAAGGGGATAATCCCTATTTTGACGCAGGGGTGGAAAAAGGCCAAAACCGGGTGCTCATATCGTCTGCCGTGGCAAGGAAATACCGCATAGGAACAGGGGATGAACTGGTTTTAAAGGATGAGGAGAATGATAAAAACTATGCCTTCACAGTAGACGGCATTGTCCCTTATTCGGCAAGCTTCTTTGTATTTATGGATATTGAAAGCATGAGAGAGCTTATGGGAGAGAACGAGGATTATTATAACATCATTTTTTCGGATGATGCTCTGAATATAGATTCCGGAAGGCTGTATGCGTCGGTTTCAAAAGAGGAAATGGAAAAAAGCGCAGCTGTGTTTGTGGACTTGATGGGTCCTATGATCACTACGCTTTCTGTGGCCTCCGCCCTGATTTTTATTGTGGTCATGTACCTGATGCTAAAGGTTATGATTGATCGCTCCGCATCATCTATCTCCATGATGAAAATTTTCGGTTACCGGAAAAAAGAAATCAGGAGGCTTTATCTCAATGGCCAGCTGCTTGTTGTGGCAGTCAGCGCCCTCATTGGGATTCCGGCATCCAAAGCCATGATGAATGCTGCATATCCTTATATGATATCCAACATTGCCGTAGGAATGAATTTAAGCTTTGAGTGGTGGATGTATATAGGATTGTTTGGTGCGATCATAGGACTGTATCTCATTGTGACTCCTCTGTTAATGAGAAGGATAAATAAAATTTTGCCTGCAGAGATATTAAAGAACCGTGAGTAATGCAGGATATTTGATAACGGAAGGCAATAAGAAGGCTGTTTAAACCGGAAATTTCCGATCAGGAACTGAAGGATGTAGTTGCAAAGGCGGGCTATGACGCTGTAACCATAAGCCGTGAGCCCTATGAAAAAAAGGGACTTTTCGGTATTGGCAGGAAAGGTTAAAGAGATTGCCCGCCGGCAGGAGAAAGGATGGATGATTCTATGTATATACGGGTATTGCAGGGTATCCTGATACCTTTCCTCGGAACAACGCTTGGCTCCGCTTGTGTGTTGTTTATGAAAAATAAGCTGAATCCATTGGTGCAGAGGGCTCTGACCGGATTTGCAGCAGGGGTCATGGTGGCGGCTTCCATCTGGAGCCTTCTGATTCCTGCCATGGAGTATTCGGAAGCAATGGGAACATGGTCCTTTATTCCGGCAGTCTCCGGCTTCTGGCTGGGCATCCTGTTTTTGTTGGTGTTAGACAGGACGGTTCCTCATCTTCACATGAACAGCAGTAAAGCGGAGGGACCAAAAAGCAATCTACAAAAGACGACTATGCTGGTGCTTGCGGTAACGCTCCACAATCTGCCGGAGGGTATGGCCGTAGGCGTGGTTTATGCCGGGTGGATATCCGGGAATGCCGGTATTACTGCAATGGGCGCTCTGGCCCTTTCGCTGGGAATTGCCATACAAAATTTCCCGGAAGGAGCCATTATTTCCATGCCCCTGCGGGCAGAGGGCGTGGGCAAGGGAAAGGCGCTTCTATACGGAGTGCTTTCCGGCGTGGTGGAGCCGGTGGGCGCGGCGTTTACAATTCTGGCGGCGGGCTTTGCGGTTCCTCTTCTGCCGTATCTTTTAAGCTTTGCGGCAGGAGCCATGATTTATGTGGTGGTAGAGGAGCTGATTCCCGAAATGTCGGAAGGGAATCATTCCAATCTGGGGACGGTTTTGTTTGCGGCAGGCTTTACGGTTATGATGGCGCTGGATGTGGCATTAGGGTAGCGGAGAATGATAAAATCCGGGCGGGCATCTTGAGTCATCGGATATATGGAGTTTGCTCCGACTGACCGTCGGAAAGGATGAAATATTATGGAGAAGTACCTAAAAAAACTTAAGCCGTCAATGCTGAAATATATGCGTGCGCATTATGATGAGGATGAAGTCCGGAAAAGATGGAAAAAGGTAGAAGAACTGGATGCAGAATGGATTCGGAAGGAAGGGAATCTTGGCGGCAGCAGGAATATGATGTCCTCCAATATGATGCTGTGCTACGCTATGTGTGCATTTTACGAGGCTGTTGACCGCCGGTTTACAGAGGAGGATTTTCTTGTCTTGCTGCATGAGGTAATGGCAAAGCCCTTTGCCTTGCTGAATCGCATTGATATGAATAAGCTGGAAAATAAAAAATGGCTGATGGATTTTCTGTATTTTTGTGTCGGGAAGTATAAAAGGAAGGCTGACAGGAAGCGTGGAAAACAGTGGGGTAATACATGGAAGCTTAGAATTAATCCGGACTGCCGCCAAAAAGGAATTGCCTATGTATTGGACAGCTGTCCGCTTTATGAGTTTGCAAGGAAGTATGGATATCTGGACTTTCTGTCCAATATGTGTGCATCGGACCGGCTTGTTGCCAGACAGTTTCACGCACATCTGATTCGCCATCATACGCTTTCGGCCGGCGATGGGAAGTGCGAATACTGGTATGTGGGGGATAAGTCTTTGGAGGCGCTCAATGACAAGGATTCAAAATAACATTATCCGGTGGATTTTTTTCAGAGCTGTAAACGGGTTCTGCGCCCCGGCGGAAGACTGATAATCAGGGACATGACCGGTCCGGCTGTGATGATCAAGGCTGTTAATTTGATAGAACTTCCCCTGGCCCATCTGATGGGAAAAGGCGACGTAGCCTGCTATGTCAGGAAAGATTTTGAAAGGTTTTGTAAAGAACCTTATAGAGGAGGCAATATAAAATGAAGCAGAAAAAATCAGTAGAGGATTATTTGAAAACCATTTATGTTCTTTCGGAACAGAAAGAAGTGCATGGGGTTGATATTGCAGGAGAAATGGGGCTTTCCAGGCCTACAGTTTCCGTGGCTTTAAAAGCGCTGGCCAAAGAAGGGTATATTTTTGTGAATGACGGGCATGTGGTTTATCTGACGGAAAAAGGGAGGCGGATAGCCAGGGAAACATACGAAAGGCATGATACCTTTTGCCGGCTGCTGATACAACTTGGAGTAGATGAAAAGACAGCGTCTGCGGACGCCTGTGAAATGGAACATGCTGTCAGTGCGGAGAGTTATGAAGCGTTGAAAAAGATGGCTGATCATTTTAACATGGATAAATAATGATAAATATGAATCCATGACGATATTGTTCAGAGTAAAATAGTCGCGGCCTATGAGGGTATCTGCCTTTCTGTTTGCGACATGAATGGAAAGCATGGCTTTCCATTATATTTGCCCAATGGGTTAGTCTAAACTAATCAAATAATGTAAAAACTAACCCGAAAGACAAGAGGGCGGGATGCCTGACTTCATAACATATTTTGATGAAACAGTCGCAAATCAACAAACTATCAATTTTATTTTCAAGGAGGTTTCGTATGAAAAAACAATCTAATTTATCAAGATTGATGGGCTATGCCGGAGGGTATAAGATATTGACCTTTCTTTCCTGGATATTGTCAGTCATAAGTGCGTTGCTGGCTCTTGTGCCGTTCTGGTATATATGGCGCATCATTCATGACATACTGGAAGTGTCCCCTGATTTTTCACAGGCGGGGAATGTAACGGGCTACGGCTGGTCTGCCGTATTGTTTGCGATGATATCCATTGTGGTCTATATAGCCGCTTTGATGTGTTCTCATATAAGCGCCTTCCGGATTGCCTCAAATATCAGAAAAGAACTTATGGGGCATATTGCGGCTATGCCTCTTGGAACGGTAGAAAAATACGGGAGCGGAAAGCTAAGAAGAATCGTAAACACTTCCAGCACTGCCACGGAAACTTATCTTGCACACAGGCTGCCGGATAAAGCGGGCGCCATAGCAACCCCCATAGGACTGTTAATTTTACTGCTTGCTTTTGACTGGCGGTTAGGGCTTTTAAGCCTTGTTCCGGTCGTACTTGGTTTTCTGATCATGATGAAAATGACAGGAAAAGGCATGGAGCAGAAAATGAATGAATATCAAAATGCGCTGGCAGATATGTCAAATGAAGCGGTTGAATATGTACGGGGAATTCCTGTAGTCAAGACCTTTGGACAGACGGTATTTTCATTTAAACGCTTTAAAGCCGCTATTGACCATTATGAAAAGTGGGTAATTGCATATACGAAGGCGCTTCGGCTGCCTATGCTCTTTTACACAACCGCAGTCAACGGGGTATTTGCCTTTCTGATTGCAGGCGGCATTATCTTTACAAGAGGCGGCGTAACAAAGGAGCTTTTGTTGAATCTGATTTTCTACATTGTGATTACGCCGGTTATCGGGACAACGCTGACCAAGATTATGTTTATGAGTGAGGATGCAATGATTGTAAATGATGCAATCGGCAGGATTGACGAGGTGCTGAATGAAATCCCGCTTCCTGAAAGCCGGACAGACAATGTGCCCTCTGATTATTCTGTTACACTGGAACATGTCAGCTATAGCTATGACGGCGAAAAGAATGCGCTTGATGATGTATCCCTGTCAATCAAATCCGGGCAAAAAGCTGCGCTGGTAGGAGCGTCCGGCGGGGGGAAAACCACCCTTGCCAATATTGTAACGAGATTTTTTGATCCGAAAAAGGGACGGATACTCATAGGAAATATCGATATACGCAATATTCCGAAGGAAACGCTGATGAATCACATATCTTTTGTGTTTCAAAACAGCCGTTTGTTAAAGGCGTCCATATTGGAAAATGTACGTCTGGGAAAACCTTCTGCAACCCGCGGGGAGGTTGCACGTGCCTTGGAGGCGGCTCAGTGTACAGATATTATGGAAAAACTGCCAAATGGCATGGATACGGTCGTAGGAGCGGACGGCGTGTATTTATCAGGCGGCGAGCAGCAGCGGATAGCCATTGCCCGAGCAATTTTAAAAAATGCCCCTATCCTGATTCTTGACGAGGCTACGGCATTTGCCGATCCCGATAATGAGGTGCGTATGGGGGAGGCGTTATCCGCTCTCTCAAAGGGAAAAACGGTTATTATGATTGCCCACCGGCTTTCATCAATTACAGATGCGGACTGCATTTATGTCATGCGTGACGGTAAAATTGCTGAAAGCGGAACACATAAGGAACTGATTGACCAAAACGGTATATTTACAGGTATGTGGAAAAACTATTCTGAAGCGGCGAAATGGAAAATACAGAATTTACAAAGGGAGGTAGAAGCATGATTAAAACATTGCAAAGACGTTTTGCGCTGTCAAGGCAAGGGGCGGTCGATTTAATAAAAGGATGCCTTGCATGTGTCGCGCAGGATATATCCTTTATGCTTCCTGTGGGGCTTTTCTATTACTTTGTCATTGATATGATGAACGGTGGCGTAAGCGGAAGTCGTGTTACCTTTTACATAATTGGCGTCATGGTCTGTCTTGTCCTTATATTTATCGCGGCATGGTTCCAGTATAATGCCACTTATCTGGCGACTTATGTGGAAACCGGTGTACGGCGTATTTCTCTGGCAGAGCAGATTCGAAAAATACCCCTGGCATTTTTCGGAAAAAAAGACCTTGCCGATTTAACCAATTCCATTATGGGCGATTGTGCGACGCTGGAAACAGCATTTTCCCATTTTGTGCCCGGTCTGGCAGGCTCTCTTATTTCAACAACCTTGATTGGAATCTGTCTTTTTGCCTATGATTGGCGGATGGCTCTTGCGGCAGTCTGGGTTTTGCCCGTTGCCTTTATGATCACGCTCTTCTCGGCCCGCATACAGGAATATTTCAACCGAAAATCCGTGGCGGCAAATGTGGCTCTTGAAAGCGGTGTACAGGAGTGTATTGAAAGCCTGCAGGATTTAAAGGCAAATAATGCGGAAGAAAGCTATCTGAAAGGACTTGATGAAAAAATAGATGATGCGGAAAAGAAACATATTGTTACCGAGCTTGGAACAGCCCTGTTTGTTGTTTCATCAACACTTATTTTAAAGTTCGGGATTGCCACGGTTGTACTTGTGGGTTCTGCACTGCTCATTGCCGGGGAGATTGACATTCCTTTGTTTTTTATGTTTTTACTTGTGGCATCAAGACTGTATGCGCCCCTTGAAGGCGCACTGCAGAATCTTGCAGCGGTAATCTCTACCAGAACCAATATAAACCGTATGAATGAGATTCTTGACCATCCCGTACAGACAGGCGGCGACAGAGTCACGAATGAAGGCTATGATATTGTGTTTGACCATGTAGGTTTTTCCTACAATACAGGGGAGACGGTTTTAAAGGATGTATCTTTTACCGCAAAGCAGGGGGAGGTTACTGCGCTGGTAGGACCTTCCGGCGGCGGGAAAACTACGGTGTCACGTCTTGCTGCAAGATTTTGGGATATAGATAAAGGAAAAATAACCGTGGGCGGTATGGATATATCAAAAATAGAGCCGGAAACATTATTGTCGCTGTATTCTATTGTATTCCAGGATGTAACCTTGTTTAACAATACCATTATGGAAAATATCAGGATAGGGAGAAAGGAAGCTTCGGATGAAGAGGTAATTGCGGCGGCCAGACTGGCAAATTGCGAGGAATTTGCGGCAAAGCTCCCGGACGGGTATAACAGTATGATCGGGGAAAACGGCTGCGAGTTGTCCGGCGGCGAAAGACAGCGTATTTCCATTGCCCGTGCCTTTCTGAAAAATGCTCCCGTCATTTTACTGGATGAAGCTACGGCAAGTCTCGATGTGGAAAATGAAACCCTGATACAGGCTGCTTTATCAAGGCTGATAAAGGATAAGACCGTACTTGTCATCGCCCATCGCATGCGTACGGTAAGCGGTGCGGATAAGGTGGTCGTGCTTTCGGATGGTGCGGTTGCGGAGCAGGGTACGCCGGACGAACTGATGAACGCAGGGGAAATTTATCCCCATATGGTAAAATTGCAGACTGTCAGTCAGGATTGGAGAATTTAGCATGAGAGAGCAGAGAGGGATCAGAGGGAATGCCGTTTACGACGCTAAAACATCCTTTTATGACATAAAAGAAGTGATTTTTTTTGTTTATGCCGATATAATAAAAAAGGAGAATAGGGATAAATTGATGACGGCAGGTGTTTGGTGGAATGCTTTCCATAGCGGTTTGTGACGATGAAATAATAGAATGTGCCCGTATGGCGGAAAAAATCAGGGGAACTTTAGAAGAAATGAAGGTCCCCTGTTTTTTGCGCCAGTTTAACAGCGGAGAAGAATTATTACAGTCAGGGGAAAACTTTGATATTGTTTTTCTGGATATTATTATGGACGGGTTGGACGGCATGAAAACGGCTGAACGGATTCGCCAAAAGGATTCCTGCAGACTTTTGATCTTTATATCCTCCAGCAGGGAATATGTTTTTGATTCTTATGATGTGGAGGCCTTTTGGTATCTGGTAAAGCCGGTGGAAACGGTAAAGCTTAAGAAGGTTTTGCAAAGGGCTGTTTTAAAAACAGAAGCGGCATCCCATGATTTTATTCTTGTAAACAGGGAGAGAAAGAAGCAGAAAATATTTTTACAGGATATCCTCTATTTTGAAATAAGGGGAAGGCTTATTGATATTCACAAAACCGGAGGCGTTTCCGATTATTACGGAAAAATCAGTATTCTGGAGGAGGAACTTAGGGAAAAAGGATTCTTCAGGTGTCATAAAAGCTATCTGATCCATCTGAAATATGTAAAAGGCTACAACAGGCAGGAAGTGGTTCTGGACAATGGGGAGATGATTCCTGTTTCTAAAAGAAGATATGAAGAATTCTGCAAGGCGTTGCTGGATTATATGAAAAAAAGCGGAGGCATATTATGAATCAGGAGATATTTCGGCTGTTTGGCTTATCAGTTTCTATCGTTTGTTATGGTTTGCTTACCGTAGGCTTTCTATGCTTTTTAAAAGCGCATTTCAAAATTACTAAAATAAATCAGGGATTATTTGCACTTTTACTTTTTACAGGCTTGATTGTGATGGGAATCCTTTTCCACAGGGGCGTCCGGTTTGACGGTCCGTGCAGGATTATGGAAAACCTGTTGTTTTCAGGACTGGTAATACTGGCATTTTCGGGAGCATGGGAAAAGAAACTGTTAGCGGCGGCAATCCTCATAGCGGCAGAAAAACTGGTTGCTAATTTTTGCGCCTCCTTTTTGACTGCCCTGACATTGGTAGTCCGGCATGGGATTTTAAAACAGTCTGCAATGCTTGAAGCATGGCAGGACTCGTTTATAATCTTTCTGTCTTATCTGGCCACTGTGGCGGTTCTGTATTTGCTGGCAGGGAAAACCGGCAGTCTGTTTGAAGAAAAAGCAGGAAAATGGTATCTGATGGGCGCAGGTCCTTTGTTTTTTATGATACTGGTCATTGACGTTTATAATTGGAGTGTCGGCAGGGGAGTTATCTTCTGGGACGGGAACAGTATGGAGCTGTATGAAAACCAGCTTTTCAGCCACGGGGCGGTATGCGTCCTGACAGCTGTGTGTATGTTTGCGGCGGGATTTTATGTATATGGCATGCAAAAAATCCATGAGGAATGGCAGAAAAAAGAGCAGTACCGCTTGCAGGTCGTATATCTGGAGGGGCTTAAGAATCAGAACGAGCGGATGGACAAAATCAGGCATGATATGAAAAACCATATTATCAGCCTTCAGGGATTGCTTGCAGGCGGTAACCCGGAAAAGCTCGGGGAGTATCTTGACAGGATGGCCCAAACAGGAGGAATCAAAGGCACAGAGGAGGTAACGGGCAATATAGCCGTGGATGCCCTTCTTTATGAGAAGCAAAAAAGGGCGAAAGAAAAAAATGTGGACTGGCAATGCGATATGCAGCCATGGAAGGAAAGCGTTCTGGATGAATTTGATTTCTGTGTTCTGGCAGGTAATGCGCTGGATAATGCCATTGAGGCCTGTGAAAGAATGGAAGATGAAGAAACAGAAAACAGAAGGATAGAAAACAAAACAAAAAGATTTCTGCGTATACAGACAGGATGGGTAAAGAATTATTTTCTCTTTGAGGTAAAAAACAGCGTCGGGGCAAAGGACGGGAAAGAGCAGGATTCTGCTTCCGATAAACGGAAAAACCGGAGAAAGCATTGTGGAATTGGTCTTTTGAATATAAAAGAAACAGTTGAAAAATATAACGGAATCGTGAATACCGAATGGAAAGACGGGGTGTTTATTCTCTCTGTTTTGATTCCGATAGAACAGCTGGTGCCGGATAAAGAGACTTTAACATGAGATATTTACCTGACACCAGAATGAGTCTAAAATGATGCACGCCATTATTTTTCCTGCCATTGTCTGCACTGTTCAATTCTGGCGCCGTTATCGCTTTGCTCCATGTCAAAGGCAAAGGTATGCAGTGTGGGACAGACGAAGCTGCTGCATTCCCCGCAATGCTTTTGCGTCTTTGTCTCACAACAGGATTTCACAGGGCAGCTGTCCCCCCAAAAGGGTTTATCTATATTGACACAGCCCTGACAGCCCATGGATTCCCGGAAACTGCACTGGCTGCACAGTAATCCGCATCTTGATTCAACCATAATATCGTACCTCCTGAGTATTTTGATAAAGCATACCACAGGAAACGTGACAGCAGTATGTCATGTTCCTTCTTTTTTTTGTATATTTGGAGGATTTGTATTTTTCAGGATATTTTGCGCCTGTTTTCTTCTGTCTTCGTAAAGCTTGCGGGGCTCCAGTATTGTGACCTTATCCCCGAAGCTGAATATCCATTCCCGCATGTTGTCATAGCTGGCAAAGTCCTGCTCCAAAAGCAGTTCTCCGCTATCCGTTATCCGGCAGCAGTCGATGCCGTATTCTTCAATCAGACGGTATTTCTCGCTTTCGGGAAATAATGCCTTCAAATGAACGGTATCAGTGGAGAAATAGTCGTCAAACCGCAGCTTATGCGGGGGAATTTCCCGGGGAACGAATCGGTCATGGGAAAGAGTGATATTCCATAGCCGGTTTAATTTAAAAAGCCGGTAATCTTTCCGGTCAAGGCAATATCCGAATACATACCAGGAGGACCATCTGAATACTAAGCGGTAGGGTTCAATATGCCGCAGGGTCTCTCCTTTTTTGTAGTAGTATAGAAACGAGATATGCTGATTGTTTTGAATGGCGGTTTTTATCAGTTCGATTTTTTCCTTTAAGGGATTTTGATAATGGGAAGCTAAGTCGATCATGATAATGTCGTCAGCTTCAATGGAGCTGTTTTTGCCTGACAGCTTTTCGGTCATTTTACGAAGGTATGAGGTTCCCGATACGCTGTCAATTCCCTGGAGGCCGGAAAAAACGGCCTGCAATTCATCATGGGTAAAAAGAGTTTTGTCTATTTTGTAGCTGTCGGAAATGGAAATGCCGCCGCCGTTGCCCTGAGTAGTAACAATGGGGATTCCTGCTTTACAGATGTCTTCGATATCCCTGTTAATGGTCCGCCTTGATACTTCAAAGCGTCTGGCAAGTTCAGGGGCGGTTACTTTATCTTTTTGGAGTAAAATTGTGATTATGCCGATCAGACGGTCGATTTTCATGGAGAGTCCTCTTTTTTGTTTGGTAGTAATTTTTATGGTATGTTTTTAAAGTGTTTTGGAGCGCGGCAGGGAGGGGAGTCCATAGTGCGGACCACGGTATAGCCCACGGTACAGTCCGCAGTGCAGTCCGCAGTGCGCATTCGGAAAACCTTTGGTTTTCCTCATCGCGGGCTTCGCCCTATGAAAACCGGCATGAGCAAATTCGTCTGCAAGCAGCCGATTTGTTCCTGACGGTTTTCGCACTGCTCATTGCCTGTGCGGACATTTTAGCATAGAAGAATGACAAAATAAAGTCGTGGTTGGTGTTCGGGAATTGTGATGGTTGCCTGTTTTGTGCTTTGTGTGTCCATATGTGACCGCAAAAAGTCCGTTTATGACCATGGGTTAATACAGGCGTTTTATGATGACGAAATAATGAGTGAAGATTGTTTTAGGCAGTATTGTGTTTAAAATGAAAAGGAGGTCATTTTATGAATACGAAAACCATGGAAGGAATTGTCGGGGCGAAAACCAACATGAATATGCTGAATACTCCTATGAGAGTGTATAGGGAAGCAAGGCGGAAAGGAGATACCGGTGCCATGGAGCGGGCCATGGGATATGCGGGGGATTATTCAAAGAAGGCCGAGAGTTATCGTAAGGAAACGATGGAAGGCATGAAAGAGGACGCTAAAGAGGCCAGGGAAAAGGAAAAGGCGGAACGTGAGAAAGCCATCGAAAAGAGGAAGGAAGAAAGAAAGGAAGCGGAAGAAAGAGTAGAAAAGCTTCAGGATAGAAATACAGATACGGTAGAAATCAGCGAAGAGGGAAAGATTTTATGCCAGGAGATGATAGAGAAGCAGGAGAATGGAACCGGCGTCTCTCATGAACAGGAACATCTTGGCGGTGGAACAACCCATGGAACCGCTACAGGCACTCCGGCTTTCAAGGCGCCTGATATAGAGGCGGATTAAGAGAATCAGGCTTTCGGTACATTCGGACCGGAAGCCGTTTCGGCATTACAGAAGGCAGTATTACATCAGTCATTTGCTTTGTATATTAGAGTTTCCCATGAATAGAATGGCAAAGAATCTTTATAATAATAAAGAGAAATCATTATCATAAAGATTTGGTCATTGGAAAGGGAAAAAATGAAATTAGCAGAAAACGAATTCTTAAAGTATATGAGCAAATTTGAGAAAAACCCCTTTGAGATAGTTTTGCATGGGGAATCACACTTGATCGGAAGCGGAAAGCCGGCGTTTTCGGTCGTATTCCATAAAACACCGGAAATCAATGAATTGCTGACAAGCACCTCTATTGCCCTTGGCAAAGCATATATGGATGGAGATATAGAAATTAAAGGGGAGCTTTATGATGCATTGAATCTGTTCCTTGGACAGATGGGAGAATTTTCAACGGATCGGAAGAAGCTTAAGAAGCTGATTTTTACTTCCGGTTCAAAAAAGAATCAAAAAAAGGAAGTTTCCTCCCACTATGATATCGGGAATGATTTCTATCGATTATGGTTGGATGAAACCATGAGTTATTCCTGTGGATATTTCGGGAATAATACGGATACGCTTTATGACGCCCAGTGCAATAAGATAAACCGGACGCTTCAAAAGCTTCATTTGGAAGAAGGAATGAGCCTTTGTGATATTGGGTGCGGATGGGGATTTTTGCTGATTCAGGCGGCGAAGCAGTATAAAGTGCATGGTGTGGGAATAACGCTCAGCGAAGAACAGAAGAAAGAATTTGAACGTAGGATCCGGGAAGAGAATCTGGAAGAATACTTAACTGTAAAGCTTCTTGATTACCGAGACCTGCCGGATGTGGGACAGAAATTTGACCGTATAGTCAGCATAGGGATGGTGGAACATGTGGGGCGGCAGAACTACCGTGAATTTATGCAGTGTGTAAAAGACGCCCTTAAGCCGGGAGGCATTTTTCTGCTTCATTATATCAGTGCGCTTTTGGAGTATCCGGGCGATGCGTGGATCAAAAAATATATCTTTCCGGGAGGCGTTATTCCGAGCCTGCGGGAAATCATCAATATTGCGGGAGAACTGCGTTTCTACACTCTGGATGTGGAGAGCTGGAGGCGGCATTATAATAAGACGCTGCTGTGCTGGAACGATAATTTCCAAAAGCACCGCGACCAGGTAGTTAAGATGTTTGACGAAAAGTTTGCACGGATGTGGGAGTTGTATTTATGCGCCTGCGCCGCTACATTTATGAACGGAATTATCGATCTGCACCAGATTGTGTTTATAAACGGTGTGAATAATGAACTGCCCATGGTCAGATGGTATTGATATAAGGGAACAGAAGTATTGAAATACAGGAAAGCCATGTGATACAATGGCTTCATGAATAAGGATTTAACAAAAGGAAACGTGACAAAAACAATGCTTATATTTGCGGCTCCCATGATTCTGGGCAATCTGCTGCAGCAATGCTATAATATTGCGGACAGTCTGATTGTAGGAAGATTTCTGGGAGCCCATGCCCTTGGGGCTGTGGGAAGCGCCTATACCTTAATGACATTTCTGACGTCGGTACTGATCGGATTGTGCATGGGAAGCGGTTCTCTTTTTTCATTCTATTTTGGAAAGGGCGACAGGGAAGGGTTACATAATTCTGCTTTCGCCTCCTTCCGCTTTATAGGAAGCATTACAATTGTAATGAATATAGCGGTATTTTTGGGGATAGACGGGATACTGAAGCTTTTAAAGGTTCCGGCCTCCGTTTACGCCATGATGCGGGAATATGTCTTTATCATCTTTATGGGAATTGTCTTTGTATTTCTCTACAATTACTTTGCCTATCTGCTGCGGGCCATGGGAGATTCCGTTACGCCCCTTTTGTTTTTGGGAGCGGCGGCCCTTCTCAACATCGGGCTGGATTTACTGTTTATTGCAAAATTTTCCAGGGGCATTCAGGGAGCGGCTGTGGCGACGGTCATTGCCCAGATGTTTTCAGGATTAGGTATCGGGTGTTATGTTTTGCTGAAGGAAGTTTTTTCGAAGGAAGAACGAAAAAGGGTTTTTCTTCCGAAACGTAGTACGGGGCATTCCGACGATGACTGCATGGATGGATCGGTTACGTCTGTCGGCAGCATAAAGGATGGCGTCTTAGGGAGCCGGAATCAAAACAGAAATTTTACGGGAGAAGTCATCCGTTTTTCCATGGCGGCATGCGTCCAGCAGTCGGTTATGAACTTCGGGATTCTGATGATACAGGGATTGGTCAACAGCTTCGGCACGGCGGTCATGGCGGCCTTTGCGGCGGCAGTCAAAATTGACACGCTGGCTTATATGCCCGCCCAGGAGTTTGCCAATGCATACTCTATCTTTATTTCCCAGAATTACGGGGCGGGAGAACAAAAACGCATCAGGAAAGGAACAAAATCGGCAATTATCATTTCCGTATTGTTTTGTCTGGTCATTTCCTGCGTGGTTTACATAAAGTCTCCGCAATTGATGCAGTTATTTGTAAAAAGCACGGAAGAGGAAATTATCCGTATCGGAACCGGATATCTGCGTATAGAAGGGGCATTTTATTGGGGAATCGGACTGTTATTCCTGCTTTATGGCTATTTCAGAGGGAACGGGAGGCCGGAGGTTTCGGTTATTTTAACGGTTATTTCCTTAGGAACAAGAGTGGCGTTGGCCTACGTCTTGTCCCCGCTGCCGCAAATCGGCGTATACGGGATCTGGTGGGCCATTCCCATAGGCTGGATTTTAGCAGATATCGCAGGTCTCCTTTTTATCAATCCATTGACAAGCACCTGATATTTTCTTATAATGTTTTCGTAACAAATCTATAATTTAAAGAGGATAGGGATATGAAGAAAAAACTAATGTATAGCCTGTTGGTATGCGGACTGGTTTTAAGCCTTACGGCATGCGGCAAGGACAAAAAGGAGGATGAGACGCCCGCTGGGCCTGAACCGGCAATTGAGGATACCGTTACGGTAGTGGAGTCGGAAGAGGAAGAGCCGGTTGCGGAAGAAGTAAGGGAAGGTATGTACCGCAGCGAGCTGACCAACGAGTGGATTGACGAAAGCCTGAAGAACCAGAGACCGGTTGCGGTTATGATTGATAATGAAAAGACTGCGCTGCCTCATTACGGCATCAGCGAAGCGGATGTTGTTTATGAAATGATGAACAGTACCATGAACGGTCATATTACCAGATTTATGGTATTGGTAAAGGATTGGGATAAGATTGAACAGTTGGGAAGTATCCGGAGTACCCGTACCACCAACCTGCAGATTGCACCGGAATGGAATGCGGTTGTGTGCCATGACGGCGGACCTTTCTATATTGACTACTTTTTAGTAAATCCTTTCGTGGATAACTTTAACGGTGGTTTCGGACGTGTAAACAACGGAAAGGCAAGAGAGTTTACCGAATACATTTTAAGCGGAGAGATAGCAAAGAGATTTGAGAACTCCGGCATAGACAAGGAATACAACCAGTTCTATCAGGGAGCGCATTTCCAGTTTGCATCCGAAGCAAATCCCGTGGACTTGTCACAGAGTTCCAACGTAAGGACCTGTACAAAGATCGAACTGCCCTTTGAACACAACAATTCCCGTCTCGAATACATTCCGGAAAGCGGATTGTACCGTTATTCCGAGTATGGCGGAGAATACAAGGACGCAGGTAACGGCGCATATATGGAATTTACCAATGTTATTTTGCAGGAAACCAAATATGAGCAGCTAGACACGAACGGCTATATGAACTTCTTTGTAAAAGACGGAAACGGCATGGGCGGCTATTACATTACCGGCGGACAGGCTATTCCCATTATGTGGGACAAGCAGGATGATATTTATCCTACCAAGTATTATGATCTGGACGGAAATGAAATTATTTTAAATACCGGAAAGACCTATATCGCGTTGGTTGCAAATGACGTATGGCAGGATCTGGTAGTAGAATAAGAATACAAAAAACAGTCAAAGCAGACGGTAAAGTAAAACGGTATAGAGTAAGACCGCAATAAAATTGCATTGACAAACTTTACGGGTTATGTAATGATATGATTGTATGAGCGTTATGGATAATTACGCAAATAACAGCCCTTTATCATAAGCCAACGGACAGGCGGGGCAATTGCCGAGGGTGGCCTTATGCCACATTATTGATAGAGCTGACAGGCTCGATTTTATAAGTTGATTACTTAATAATCAGTGTAGTACACATCATCTTGTGAAACGGTCAATAAGAAAAGCAATGTATTTGTTTTAATTACTCCGGATGAAAAGCTTATACGATATTTGTAGGTATATGACTTTTAATAAAAAAGCAGGTGGTGACACCTGCTTTTGTAATGTTGCGGATTTGGCAGGGCATATATATTTTAGGGAAAGGGCGCAGCAGAGAGGTAAGGAAAATGAACCTGGAAAGACAGAAATCAGCCCCCATTTATGAGGCTCTAGAAAAGTTCAGAAAGAAAAGAGTGGTTCCATTTGATGTTCCCGGGCATAAAAGAGGCAGGGGAAATCCGGAGCTGGTAGAGCTTTTAGGCGAAAAATGTGTGGGACTGGATGTAAATTCCATGAAACCCTTAGACAACCTGTGCCACCCTGTTTCGGTCATCAGGGAGGCGGAGGAGCTGGCTGCGGACGCATTTATGGCGGAGCATGCCTTTTTAATGATCGGCGGCACCACATCGGCGGTACAGAGCATGATTTTATCTGTCTGCAAAAGCGGGGATAAGATCATTCTGCCCAGAAATGTCCATAAAAGCGTTATCAATGCCCTGGTTATCTGCGGTGCGGTTCCCGTATATGTAGAGCCGGAGGTAAATGACAGAATCGGGATCGCACTGGCAATGGAGACTGCTCCTTTAGAACGGACCATAAAAGAAAATCCCGATGCGGTGGCGGTTTTAGTGAATAATCCCACTTATTACGGCATCTGTTCGGATCTAAGGAGTATTGTGAAACTGGCTCATTGCTATGGCATTCAGGTGCTTGTGGATGAGGCTCACGGCACGCATTTGTACTTTGGGGAAAATCTGCCCGTATCGGCAATGGAGGCAGGCGCCGATTATGCGGCGGTTTCCATGCACAAATCAGGAGGCAGCCTGACCCAGAGTTCCCTCCTTTTGACCAATAACGGCGTCAATGCGGATTATGTAAGGCAGATTATCAATTTAACCCAGACTACCAGCGCTTCCTATCTGCTTTTATCGAGCCTTGATATTTCCAGAAGGAATCTGGCGTTGAGAGGAAAGGAGTCTTTTGCCAAGGTAGTGCAGATGGCAGAGTACGCAAGGGAAGAAATCAATGCCATCGGTGGTTATTATGCTTATAGCAAGGAATTGGTAAACGGAAAAAGTGTTTTTGATTATGACGTGACAAAGCTTTCTATTCATACCCAGGGAATCGGATTGACCGGTATTGAAGTATATGATCTGCTGCGGGATGAATATGATATTCAGATAGAATTTGGCGATATCGGGAATATATTAGCCTATATTTCCATCGGCGACAGAATCCGTGATATTGAACGGCTTGTGGGAGCTCTTTCAGATATCAAAAGGCTTTATGAGCGGGATGGAAGCGATCTGGTAACGGGAGAATATATTCAGCCCCAGGTTGTAATGAGTCCCCAGAAGGCTTTTTATTCGCAAAAGATTTCTCTTCCTATTGAGGAAACAAAAGGAGCCGTCTGCGGGGAATTTGTTATGTGTTACCCGCCGGGAATTCCCATTCTGGCTCCCGGTGAGAGAATCAGCAGTGAGATCATTGA
Source organism: Lachnospiraceae bacterium (assembly GCA_910574745.1). Classification (GTDB taxonomy): domain Bacteria; phylum Bacillota; class Clostridia; order Lachnospirales; family Lachnospiraceae; genus UBA2882. Next base: position 95,166 of record CAJTCE010000004.1, read on the forward strand.
ATATATTTTATATGCAGGCGAAAAGGGCTGCTCTTTGCAGGGAACGGAAGACCCGGAAGTGAAAAGGCTCAATGTTATAAGGCAGGAGAGGTAAATCCTGTAAATGTGCAGCTTATGAATGTCAGCCGGATGCCTCTTTGCAGGCAATGGGAATCAGACCCTTACGGGAATAAAGAGCAAAAAGGAGGAAGAGCCGTGGAAATGTGGTTTTCCGAAATGCATACCCAGAATGTGAAAATATCCATCCGAACGGATAAGCAGTTATACAGCGCTCAAAGCGATTACCAGAGGATTGATGTTTTTGAATCCCCGGAATTCGGGAGATTCGTTACTCTGGACGGAGATATTATATTTTCCGAAGCGGATGAATTTATTTATAATGAAATGGTAACTCATGTTCCCATGAGCGTGCATCCCGATGTGAAAAAGGTATTGATCATCGGCGGAGGAGACGGCGGCGTTGCAAGGGAATTTTGCAGATATGATGAAATAGATGAAATCGACGTGGTGGAGTCGGATGACATGTTCGTAGAGGTATGCAGGAAGTTCTTTCCCGAGACGGCAAAGGGCTTTGAGGACGCCAGGGTAAAGATTTATTATGAAGACGGACTTCGCTTTTTACGGGGCAAAATAAATGCCTATGATATCATTGTCAATGATTCCACAGATCCCTTTGGCTATACGGAAGGACTGTTTACCAAGGAATTTTACGGAAGCTGTTTTAAGGCGTTAAAGGAAGACGGCATTATGGTTTACCAGCACGGAAGTCCCTTTTATGACGAGGATGAAGTGGCATGCAGGAGTATGCACAGGAAGGCTTATAAGAGCTTTCCGGTAAGCCGGGTCTATCAGGCACATATTCCCACCTGTCCGTCCGGCTACTGGCTCTTTGGCTTTGCATCCAAAAAGTACCATCCTTTAAATGATTTCAAGCCGGAAAGCTTTAATAAAAGAAAATTAGAAACCTGGTATTATACGACCAATCTGCATACAGGAGCTTTCATGCTGCCCAAATATGTGGAAGATTTACTGGAAGAGGAGGAAAATTCATGAGCAGGTTATTAATTATAGGGTGTGGCGGCGTTGCCCAGGTGGCAATCAAAAAATGCTGCCAGAACAGCGAGGTGTTTACGGAAATCTGTATTGCCAGCCGTACAAAGGAAAAGTGCGACAGGGTAAAGGAAGAGGTCGCTCAATGGACCAAAACAAAGGTTACCACGGCATATGTGGATGCGGATAAAAAAGAGGAAGTGGTTTCCCTGATTGATTCCTACAAGCCGGATGCGGTTTTGAATGTGGCTCTGCCTTATCAGGACCTGACTATTATGGATGCCTGTGTGGAATGTAAGGTTTCTTATGTCGACACTGCCAACTATGAGGCGGAGGATACCAACGATCCCGCATGGCGGGGGATTTATGAGGAACGCTGCAAGAGACTGGGCTTCAGCGCATATTTTGATTATTCCTGGCAGTGGGCATATGAGGAGAAATTTAAGGAGGCAGGCATTACCGCTCTTTTGGGAAGCGGATTTGACCCCGGCGTAACAAGCGTTTTTTCTGCCTATGCCTTAAAGCATTACTTTGATGAAATTGAAACCATTGACATATTGGACTGTAACGGCGGGGACCATGGCTATCCTTTTGCAACCAATTTCAATCCGGAAATCAATCTCCGTGAAGTTTCCGCTCCCGGCTCCTATTGGGAAAACGGAAAGTGGATAGAGATAGAGCCCATGAGCATCAAAAGAGAGTATGACTTTAAAGAAGTGGGTCCAAAGGATATGTACCTGCTGCATCATGAGGAAATTGAATCCTTGGCAAAGAATATTCCGGGAGTGAAAAGAATCCGCTTTTTCATGAGCTTTGGACAGAGCTATCTTACCCATATGAAGTGTCTGGAAAATGTGGGAATGCTTTCTACAGAGCCGGTTGAATTTGAAGGAAAACAAATCGTTCCCATCCAGTTTTTAAAGGCATTGCTGCCGGACCCAGCTACATTAGGCAAAAGAACGGTGGGAAAAACCAATATCGGCTGTATTTTTACCGGGAAAAAGGACGGAAAAGAAAAGAGCCTTTATATTTACAATGTCTGTGACCATCAGGAATGCTACAAGGAGGTAGGATCCCAGGCGATTTCCTATACCACCGGCGTGCCTGCTATGATCGGCGCTATGATGTTAGTGACCGGTACATGGAAGGGAGCCGGGGTATTCAATATTGAAGAATTTGATCCGGATCCTTACATGGAGGCGTTAAATAAGTGGGGGCTGCCCTGGGTTGTAGAAGAGAATCCTGTGTTGGTAGAATAACTGCCCGTAATTGAGAAGTAAGACGGCCGGTGGATTAGCAGAAGGAACATATGGGAGACATAATATGGAATTATGTAAACTAAAAACCCCCTGTTATGTGGTGGATGAAGAAAAGTTAATTCATAATCTGGAGATTTTAAACCGGGTGGAACGGAATACGGGATGCCGTATTCTGCTGGCTCAGAAGGCATTTTCCTTTTTTCACGCCTATCCTCTCATTGGCAGATATATCAGCGGCGCTACGGCAAGCGGCCTGTATGAAGCCCGTCTGGGAATGGAAGAGATGGGAAAAGAAAACCATGTCTATTGTCCGGCATATAAGGAAGAAGACATAAAGGAACTGAATAAAATTTGCGGGCACATGGTTTTTAATTCCGCAAACCAGTATGAAAAGTTTCATAACATGTGTGATGAAAGCAGCATCGGCCTGCGGATAAATCCGGAATGCTCCACGCAGGAGGGACATGCTGTTTATGACCCCTGTGCCTATGGCTCCAGACTGGGCATGACCCTTAAAAGCCTGAAAGGCTGGCTGGATGAATCTTATGAAGGCAATCTGCCAAGGGATGTGGAAGGCTTACATTTTCATACTCTTTGCGAACAGAATGCCGATGATTTAAAAAAGACTTTAGACGCTGTGGAGGAGAAATTTGCTCCATGGCTGAAACAAATAAAATGGCTGAATATGGGAGGAGGACACCATATTACCAGGGAGGGCTATGACATTTCCCTCTTGGAATCCTGTATCCGTCATATGCAGGATACTTACGGAGTACAGGTCTATTTGGAGCCTGGAGAGGCAGTGGCTTTAAATGCGGGATATTTTGTGACAGAGGTTTTGGATAAAGTCAAAAATGGAATGGAAATCCTCATATTGGACGGTTCCGCCGCATGCCATATGCCGGATGTTTTGGAGATGCCGTATCGTCCGCCTTTAAAAGAGAGCGGCGAGCCGGGAGAAAAAGCTTATACCTACAGGCTTTCGTCGGCAACCTGTCTGGCGGGAGACGTCATCGGGGATTATTCCTTTGACCGGGAAATTCAAATCGGGGATAAGCTGGTGTTTGAGGACATGGCGATTTATTCCATGGTAAAAAATAACACTTTTAATGGAATGCCCCTTCCGGAAATCGTATTCAGGAGGGCAGATGGAAGCTGTGAAGTAATAAGGAGCTTCGGATATGAAGACTTCAAAGGAAGATTATCTTAATAAAGGAGTTTTGATAAAGTGAATTACGGCAACAGTGATTTCAGCAAAGAAGCTTTGAGTCAAGGAACGATTGGTCAAGGAACTTTCAGCAAAGGAACCTTTAGAATGCCGGGAGAGTTTGAGAGGCACCGGGGCTGTATGATGATCTGGCCCGTAAGGCCCGGTTCATGGATTAACAAAGGAAGAGAAGCCCAAAAGACCTTTTGTGAAATCGCCAATGCCATAGCGGCCGATGAAAAGCTGTTTATGTTAGCGGACAAGGAGCACAGGGAAGAAGCGGAACGTGCGTTGTGCAATTGTGAAAACCGCCAAAATATCCGGGTTTTGGAAATAGAAACTGATGACGCATGGGCAAGGGATGTGGGGCCTACCTTTGTACTGGACGAACAGGGAAAGGTCCATGGCATAAGCTGGAGCTTTAATGCATGGGGCGGGGATTATGACGGATTATATGCCCATTGGGAAAAGGATGATCTGGCGGCAAAAAGGTTTTGTGAAAGACTTCAGCTGCCATGCATTGACGCATCTCCTTTTGTATTGGAAGGCGGTTCTATCCACTGTGACGGAGAGGGAACCATACTTACCACGGAAGCATGTCTTTTAAGTACGGGGCGCAATCCTTCCATGGATAAGACTGAAATAGAACGTGCGTTATGCAATTATCTGGGCGGCAAAAAAGTGATCTGGCTGCCCCATGGCATATATGGCGATGAGACCAATGAGCATGTAGACAATATCTGTGCCTTTATAAAGCCGGGAGTTGTGGCATTGGCATGGACGGATGATAAAGAGGATGTGCAGTATGCCTATTCTAAGGAATGCTATGAGGTACTTTGCAGGGAACGGGATGCAAAGGGAAGGAAATTTCAGATTTTGAAGCTTCCCATTCCACAGAAGCCCGTTTTAATAACAGAGGAAGAATGTAACGGTTTTGTATTTGAAGAAGGGGAGGATAAACGGGAGCCGGGAGAAAGACTGGCTGCAAGTTATGTAAACTTTTATATAGCAAACAACAGTATTATCCTGCCGCAGTTTGGAGATGAAAATGATGCAGAGGCTGTCAGACTGCTTAGAGAGGCATTTCCCGACAGAAAGATAGTGCCGGTTATGGCCAGAAGCGTGATCGTAGGCGGGGGAAATATTCATTGCATTACCCAGCAGATTCCAAAAGGAAGCGAAAAGAAGAGTTAAAAGGAGCAAAGGATATGCGGAATGTAACGGTGGCTGCAATTCAGATGCAGATGGGAAAAACCGTAGAAGAAAATATAGAAAAGGCTGACAGAATGGTGCGGAAGGCGGCGGCAGAGGGAGCAAAAATCATTTTGCTGCCGGAATTGTTTGAACGGCCCTATTTCTGTCAGGAACGGCGTTATGAATACTACGATTATGCCCTTCCTGTTACGGAAAATGCGGCAGTCAGGCATTTTAGGAAGGTAGCAAAGGAGCTGTCGCTGGTGATTCCCGTCAGCTTTTACGAAAGAGACAAAAACAGGCTTTATAACTCGGTTGCCGTCCTTGACAAAGACGGCGCGCTCCTTGGCGTGTATCGGAAAACCCATATTCCCGATGACCACTATTATCAGGAAAAGTTTTATTTTTCCCCGGGAGATACGGGATTTTTGGTATGGGACACGGGATATGGCAGAATCGGCGTCGGAATCTGCTGGGACCAGTGGTTTCCGGAAACAGCCAGAATCCTTGCCCATAAAGGTGCGGAGCTTTTGCTTTATCCTACGGCAATCGGCAGCGAGCCTATTTTAGACAACGACAGCAGTTCTCACTGGAGACGTACCATGCAGGGACATGCGGCGGCTAATAACGTGCCGGTCATTGCGGCAAACCGTATCGGCAGGGAGGATGTGGAGCCTTGTAAAGAAAACGGCGGGCAGGCCTCTTCCCTGATATTTTACGGCTCTTCCTTTATGACGGAGGGCACGGGGGAGGTCATAAAAAGCGCCTCTAAGGATAAGGAGGAAATTCTTATTGCAGCTTATGATTTGGAAAAGCTTTCAAGGGAACGACTGGAATGGGGATTGTTCCGGGATAGAAGGCCGGAGTGCTACGGGGAAATCTGTCATTAAAAATATGAAAAAATAATGTGCAAATAGTCTGCCTGTATGTTGTAAAAAGCAAAAAAATATTGTAAAATTAAAAAGTATATTTGTATCAGACAGACTTTCGTGAAAGAAAATATAAAACAGGCATGGGGGAGAAAACTATGGACATTAGAGAATTTGTAAATTTGGAAGAGCTGGAAGCGATTCAGGAGGCATGGGCAAATGCAACAGGGCTGGCAGCTATTTTTACTGATGCACAGGGGGAATATATTACCGGCGATTACAATTTTACGGATTTTTGCATTAAATTAACCCGTGGCAGCCAGGAAGGCTTAAGAAGATGTGTGGATACGGACCAGAACGGATTGCAAAAGGCGTGTCTGGAAAAAGGATGTTATAAATGTCATGCAGGACTTATGGATTTTGCATACCCTATCAGGATTCATGAGACAGGAGAACTGGTTATGACCGCTATCGGCGGGCAGGCGCTTCCCAGCGACCAGCCTATTGACGAAGAGGCATTTCGTAAAATAGCAGGCGAGATAGGAGTAGACCCTGATGTCTATGTGGAAGCATTGTACCGGGTGCCTGCCATGCCGGAATCAAAGATTCGGGCTTGTGCAGATTTGCTGGGAGGGATAATTGATATTTTTATCAACCAGAAATATTTGGAACGCGTTGAAAACAGCAAGATGACGGTCTATGCAGAAAATCTGGACAAGATCAACAGCGTTATTGACAGAATTGAGGACAATTCCAAGAAGCTGACCAAAATCGCTTCCAAGGAAGGAATTCTGGCATTGAATTCCGCAATTGAAGCGGCAAGATTGGGAACTGCAGGCGCTTCCTTCAGCATTTTGGCGAAGCAGCAAAGTGATTTGTCCAAACAGAGCGGGGAAATTTATGAGCAGATTGGCAATGATATCAATACCATAGCGGATGCTGTCAATGAAATGAATCATGCCGGAGAGAAAAAAGATGAGTTAAAACTGGAGGATTTATTATAATTTCCATAATAACTGCAAGAACTTCTCATAGTACATCAAAGCTTGCAGCAGGAGAAGCAAAGCAGGCAGGATAAAAGTGATTCAAATAGAACGAGGCGGAAGAGACAAAAGGTTTCTTCCGTTTTTTATTCCCCATAAGTACTTTACCATAGGGATTTTATAGAGAATTTTATGGAATTCTATAAGTTGGAACAAAAGACAATTGTAAAAGGTTTTTTTGGAAATTTGCAATTTTTCAAAATAGAAATGGAAGAGAGGATGGGAAAGGATGCAGTATCGGCTGTTAGTTGTGGATGATGATTTGGATATTTGTACGATGCTAAAGGAATTTTTTGAAATGACGGGCTATCTGGTGCAGACAGCCCATACGGGAGTGGAAGCTCTTGAGGCTTTAAAGGGAAATCCCGATTTGATTTTGTTAGATATCAATATGCCGGAAATGGACGGCATCGAGGTCTGCAAAAGAATCCGGAATCAGGTAAATGTGCCGATTGTTTTTCTGACGGCCAAGATAGAGGAACAGGATCGGGTAAACGGGCTGATGGCAGGGGGAGACGACTATATTATGAAGCCTTTTGGCATGGATGAGCTTCATGCAAGGGTAGTTGCCCATTTAAGGAGAGAGGAACGGGGAAGGGACAAAAAGCAATTGAAGTCTGCAGGGGAGTTCCTCATTAATTTTTATGACCGCAAGGTATTTGCAGGGGAAAAGGAAATCGTTTTTACCAAAACGGAATTTGATATCATAGAATTTTTATGCAGTAATAAGGGCAGGATTTTTGACAAGGAGACCATTTATGAAAGGCTCTGGGGATTTGACAAGGATGGGGACAGCGCTATCATTATGGAGCACATCAGAAGGATACGAAGCAAATTTGCAAAGGAATCGGATGTAAATGTCATAGAGACCGTTTGGGGAGTGGGATATCGATGGGTATTGTAGAGAAGTGGGCGGTAAGATGGAATAAGAGGACTATGTGGAAGGAGAAGCGGAAAGGATACGGGGAAATGAATGAGAGCAGGGGCAGAAAGAGTGGAAGAAAAGTAAAAAAGAGCCTGAAGATGGCGCTATTCATGTATATTGTGGCAGGAATCGTGGCTATTGTCATAGCCTGTATTCTGATTCTTAATTATTTTGAAAGCTGGCAGGAAATGATTCGTACTACGGCAGGATTCACGGAAAAGGAAGTGCTGACCGCCCTGCATACCGTATATACGCTGGAAACGACCAGAGTTTCCGATGAAGTAATAAGACAGCTTGCCATTTTGGATATGGTACAGATGTTTTCCGTTTTTATCTGCATTGTTCTTGGAATTGTGATCGTCAGCAGGCTTTACTATAAAAAGAAACTGGAATTGCCTTTGGAAATTTTGAAACTGGAAATAGAGTGCATTGGAAGGGATGATTTAAATTTTGACTGCAGCTATTACAGCGGAGATGAAATGGAAGAAATATGCACTGCGTTTAATCATATGAGGCTTCAGCTCATTAAGACCCAGGGGAATTTGTGGAAGCTTTTAGAAAAGCAGAGGGAATTAAATGCTGCATTTGCCCATGATATCAGAACGCCGGTAACCGTTATGAAAGGGTACAGTCAGATGCTTTTAAAATTTTATCCGGAGGGTAAAATTTCGGAAGAGAAGCTTTTGGAAACGTTACAAATGATTGACAGGCAGGCAGACAGGCTGGAGCGTTTTTCCGATACCATGAAGGAAATCCATTCATTAGATGAATGGCAAATAGAAAAGAAAATTACAACCATGAAGGAACTAATGGAAAAGCTCTCCGCCAATTTAAAGGGGATGGCAGGAGGAGAAAGGAAGACCTTGGCAGCTTATGACGGGGAAGGGGAGCAGACCTTATATTGTGATATGCATTTAATTGAAGAGGTGGCGGATAATCTCTTTGCCAACGGCTTCAGACATGCAAAGGAAACGGTGGAATTGAAAGGAAGCATTTGTGAAGGGACGCTGTATCTCTATGTAAAGGACGACGGCGCCGGTTTTTCCGGGGAGGCACAGGAAAGAGCCATGCGCCCTTATTTTACTACGGATAAAGAGCATTTCGGGATGGGATTGACCATTTGCAAAACCTTGTGCGGAAAGCATGGAGGAGATTTGGCAATAACCAATTCCATTGACGGGGGTGCGATCGTGTGCGCTATGTTTGATTGTCAGAAGTAAAGGTCAAACGAATGTGGGAAAGCTAAAGACATGGGAGAAAGAAGATTTCCGAAAGGATAGGAAAAGAATAGGGAATTGAAATCTAAAATAGCCTTTAGAAGGATGAAAATCCGGAAAAGAAAGGAGCTTTTGCAGCATATGGAAACAGAAATCAGACTGGAAGGGGTTTGCAAATATTATGGAAAGAAACAGGCTCTTAAGGATGTGACTATGACCATTCCGTCGGGAATGTTCGGGCTTTTAGGACGAAACGGAGCCGGGAAAACAACCTTGATGAAGATCCTCGCCACGTTACATAGGGCGGATGTGGGGAAGGTAAGCGTTTGCGGCGTGGATGTGAAAAACAGTGCCGAAATCCGCAGTATGACGGGATATCTTCCCCAGGATTTTTCCATGTACGGAAATATGGGCGTTTATGAGGCCATGGATTATCTGGGCACTCTGTCGGGATTATCCAAAGGGGAAAGAAAGAAAAGAATTCCGGAGCTTTTAGAAAAAGTCAATCTTTCCCATAATTACCGGACAAAAGTTAAGGCTATGTCCGGCGGCATGAGAAGGAGGCTGGGAATTGCCCAGGCGATTTTAAATAATCCTAAAGTGTTGATCGTAGACGAACCCACGGCGGGTCTTGATCCGGAGGAGCGGGTGCGCTTCCGCAATCTCCTTTGTGAAATCGCAGAGGAGAGAATCGTCATTTTGTCTACCCATATTGTTGGAGATGTGGAGGCAACCTGTGAAAATATCGCAGTGCTGGATGAAGGAAGTTTGAAATTTGCAGGAACGGTAGAGGAGCTTCTTAACATGGCAGAGGGAAGGATTTATACTGCCGAGGTTTCCCGCATGGAGTTAGAGAAGATAAAAAAGGATTATATTGTTACCGGGATGCTAACCAAGGGCAGTATGGTGGATGTGAGATTTGTGTCAGAAGAAAAGCCCTTTGAAGGGGCAAAAAACTGCGAACCCAACGTAGAGGATGCTTATTTATATCTGATGAATGAGAAAGGCGGGGAGACAGTATGCTTATAAGCTTGATCAAAAAGGAATGCTCTATGTGGATGAAGAGTATTGTATTCTATGCATATGTGATTATTCTGATCGTATTTTATGTCTCCCAGCTGGAAGGCGGAGAGCTTATCAGAAAGCCGGAACCGGGAGGAGATGACTACGGATATATTTATTCCGATGACGAGAATATTATTATGAACGGCACCTTAAAGGATCTGGTCTGTGATTTTGAAAGCGAAAGAGATTTTGCCACCTATCCTGTGGGATTTTATAAGTCGGTAACCCTGTCTGAAGGAGAGCGGGAGCAGCTTGCATCATGTATCTCCAGACTTTGTAAAATGAGCCGTGAGGAATGGGAACAGGCTCTTGTGGAATATTCTGCAGGATATTCTGTGGAATATGACGAATTGGGAAGAGAAACGGTAGAGGAAAAAGTACCATGGCCCATTGTAGTACCTTCCGACATGACCTATGAGGAGTTTGAAGCGATCATGGAAGAGGTGTCAGACATTATAGGACCCGGCAACAATTATGAAAAAGAAAATCTAAAAGAGCATGCGGAAGTGAAGATGACCTATGAACAGGCTCTTTTGGAATATGATAATATTTTATACAAGGATAAGGTAAGCGGAGCCTATGCCAGATTGTTTTGTGATTATATCGGAATTATATTAGGACTACTGCCGGTTTTCTTTGGCACGGCAAGAGTATTAAAGGATAAAAGAAGCCAGGTAAAAGAGGTTGTTTATGCCAAGAAGGCGGGGACGGCTGCAATTGTATGCTCCAGATATCTGGGGATTGTGATCATGATATTCCTGCCGGTTCTGCTGCTTTCTTTTTTGCCTATGTCAAAAGCCGTATTTGTAGCCAAAACGGCGGGAGTAAAAGTTGATTATCTGGCCTTTGTGAAGTATGCCGCAGGCTGGCTCCTTCCCACTGTTTTGTTTGTAACGGCGTTTTCTTATGCCATTACGGAGCTGACAGAAGGATTTTTGGCAATTTTAGCCGGCATGGTGGTGTGGTTTACAGCGCTCTTTTCATCCGTTACCTTACAATGGGCAGGATGGAATCTCATTCCCAGATTTAACAGCTTGGGGGAATATAATCTGTTCTTATATTTGCGCCCACAGCTTGTGGCAAACCGGATATTTTATACGGTTTTGGCTCTGATGCTTTTGGGACTGACCTTAACGGTCTATGCATTAAAACGGAAAGGAGTTCTGAAAAATGGAAAAGTTTCTGAAAATCTCGGCAGTTAACTTTAAATACAACCTCCTTCCCCATCTGCTTGTCAGCATGCTCTTATGTCTGGCGGCCCCGCTTTTTATAGGGACCAGAAATCTGGATACCTATCAGGTGGCAAAAATCATGGAGGCCTATTTGTGTTTACTGGGAATCATTTTGTTGATTCCCGTATTTATACCGGATATGAACAAAGACATCAGGGATTTGATCGCCAGTAAAAGAATGCCCGTGTATTCCCTTCATATCATCAGAACTCTTTGGGCTTTATTTTTTCTGGTGCTTATGAGTCTGGCATTTCTTGGGGTTTTGAAAGGAGAAAACTGTGCCTTTGATTTTGGTGAAATGTTTTATACGGTCATGGCAAACGCTTTGTTTTTGGGAGGCATGGGGATGTTTGTTTTTGCGCTTTTTGATCAGGCGGTCTTTGCTTACATGATTCCGTTAGTCTATTACGTCATCAATTTCGGAGGGCGTAAGCATTTTGGGAATTTTTATCTTTTTTCCATGCAGGTGGGACACTTTACAGAAAAACATTATCTTCTTGCAGGCGGTTTGATTTTCATGGCCGGGGCTGTTTTGTTAAGAAAAATTGTAACTTCCTTTTCTTTTGTGTTATCATAAAAGAAATTCTCTTGTACAAAAGAGAGTGAAGGGGGAGTTCTTATAGTGTCTGATATTACAACATGAATATTCCTGTTCGGACTTTTGGCAACGCCGGTTATTCTTCTTATTATTGATATGGTTTTGGGAGTCAGAAAGCAAAGAAGCCTGATTTTTGAAATAATTGCTTTTGGGGTGGACTTCTGCTATATGGCATTATGCTGGGAGATATGGGATCCTCTTGTATACAGCCAGCCTATTAACAGATGGATGGTTTTTGCATCTGCGCATGAACCGGTAAGCAGAGATCATGCAGCGACCCTGATCGTCATTGCCGTCATAGGATTTTTTTCGTATCTTATTTTGAAATATGCAGGGAAGCATCTGGCGCCTTTGGCAAAGGTATTTTGTATCGGAGGAATTTATGGCGGAGTCATTGTCAATGTGTTGTTTTTGGTGCAGCTGTTGTGCGGCGCAAGGCCTATAGACATTTCCCCGGGGAAGGTAATCAGTGAAAACATTGTATACATTTTATGTGAATGTATTGTTCCCGTTTTGATGAAAAGCCGGAAAACAGGATTTGCAGCCAGTATCTGCTTTTAGAAAATAAAATGATGAATCATGGCAGCGTGGTTTCCGATTAAATTTCCAAACAAAGGATGTTTTCCGATATACCCCGCAGATTTTGCTTATATTGATTACAAAGGTCATTATAAAGCGTAGAGCTTTATAGTGGCTTTTTTCACGAAAAAATAAGGGAAGCATTTTTATCTGTGTATCAATATGCATATAAAAATGAAAATATTGCCATACTAGACAAAAAAGAAAAAGAAGGTCTGATAGGATGAAGTATATTTGTACAGTCTGTGCCTACGTCTATGATGAAGAGCAGGGAGACCCGGAAAGCGGCATTGCGCCGGGAACGAAATGGGAGGATGTGCCCGAAGACTATTTATGTCCCTTGTGTAAAGTGGGAAAAGAATATTTTGAAAAACAGGCGGATTAGAGGAGGAGTCAGGTGAAAAACAGCGTTACATTACCAATTACCGATGAAAACGGCTATTATGAAATCCGTCTGGAGAGCATCGGAGGCTTAGGAGCCAATTTGTGCGGGAAAATGTTAGGAGAACTGGGACTTAAGTATTTAGGCTTAAACAGCGCCAGCTTTTCCAGCTACGGCTCGGAAAAAACAGGAACGCCGGTTAAGGGATTTATCCGCTACAGCGGGCCGGAGGTGGACATACGCATCCATTCACCCATCAAAAAGCCTCATCTTTTGGCGGTGTTTCACAGCGCCCTTTTGACAGACGCTTCTGTTTTAGAAGGATGCGGAAGCTATACGGATATTATTGTCAATACGGTAAACGGAAAAGAACAGGAAAGCTTTTTAGCGCCGGAAAAATATCACGGCGTTTATTTTGTGGATGCCCAGAAAATTGCCATTGAAACCAAATCCCGTGTAAACGTGGTTATGCTTGGAGCTATGGCGAAGGTTATGGGCTTTGTGGAGCTGGAGGCTTTAAATGCCATATGTGAAGCGTCCCTGGGGAAAAAATATCCTGCGGCCCTTTCCGGTAATCTGGAAGGAATCAAAAGAGGCTTTGAGGAAGTAAAAAAGGCAGCAGATCAATATTTAGACGGCAAAAGCAGGCAGGCGGAAAGAAAAGCAGGGAGGGAAGCAGAAACGGTGGAAGGCACTTTGGATGTTCCCGTATGGGGCTATGAGACCGCTCCCATAGGCGGCGTCAATCCCAATTACGGAAACAGCGTGGTCAATGACCTGTCTCCTTCCAGACAGGGTTATTTTCCTATATTTATTCCGGAAAAATGTATTAACTGCGGTTTGTGCGACACAACCTGTCCCGATATGGTATTCCAATTTCAAAAGGGAGAATTTAAAGGCAGGGAAATGATGATAAATAAAGGGCTGGACTATTACCACTGCAAAGGCTGCTTAAGATGTGTGGATGTATGTCCGGTACAGGCTTTGGTAAGCGGCGTGGAGGCGGAGCATCCCGGCAAGGAATATTTCATGCCCAATCAGGAGCTTTTGAGAAGTCCTGTAAATTATGAAAAAGCGGGACCGGACGGCTATGTCACGTCGGAGTCCTATTTAACAGAACAACGCATGAAGGGAGGAGAGGTTTAATATGCAGGAGTGTGAACAGGTAATGGAGTTTGCAAGCGGCAACGAAATGGCTTCCATGGCAATCAGGCAGATAGGCTATGATTTGATGGGGTATTATCCCATTACGCCCTCCACCCAGATTGCCGAAAATCTGGACTTAATGAAGGCAGAAGGGAAGACGGATCTTATCATGATCGCCGCGGAAGGGGAACACAGTGCGGCGGGAATCTGCTACGGGGCGGCTGTAGGAGGCGGAAGGGTAATCAATGCTACCAGCGCCAACGGACTGCTCTATGCCATTGAACAGTTCCCGGTACAATCGGGAACCAGATATCCCATGGTCATGAACGTGGCATGCAGGACCGTATCAGGGCCTCTTTCCATAAAAGGAGACCATAGCGACATTATGTATCTGTTAAATGCGGGATGGCCCATATTGTTTGCCCATTCCTCCCAGCAGGTTTATGACTTTAACATTGTGGCGTTGAAGCTGGCGGAGGCCATTAGGCTGCCTGTAGCGGTAGCTTATGACGGTTTTTTTACCAGCCACCAGAAAAGAAGGTGTATGCGCTTTGAGCGGGATGAAGACGTCAGAGCTTTTATAGGGGAAAAAAAAGAACCCTATCCGTTTCTTGATTTAGAGCATCCCATAACCGTAGGCGCATATATGAACGAGCCGGATTTGATCAATAACCGATACCAGCTTTATCTTGCCATGGAAGAAGCAAGAAAGGTTTTGCCAAGGCTTTTTGCGGAATACGGAGCACTTTGCGGGAGAAACTATGAATGGTGCGAGGGGTACTGCCATGAAGATGCGGAAACAATCCTGGTACTGTTAGGTTCTTCTTATGACACGGCAATGGTGGCGGTGGACAGATTGCGTGATAAGGGGAAAAAAGCGGGCATTCTTACCTTAGAAGCCCTGCGGCCTTTTCCGGAGCAGGAAGTGGCGAAGAAGCTTGGACATGCATCCCGTATCCTGATTGCCGACAGACAGGACAGCTACGGGGCGTTAGGCGGAAATCTTTCTATGGAAATACGTGCCGCACTGCAAAAGTACGGTTGCGTGGGAAAGGTAAAAAACCTTGTCTATGGATTGGGCGGTAAAGATTTTTACGTAGAGGACGCCCTTGCCATGTTTGAAATTGCAGAAAGTGAAAATGAGGAATTCCCTGCTTATTACGGTGTGGAGAAAGGAAGTCCGGAAAAAGCGGGAATGGAGAAAACGCCGTTTTTTGCGCCTCTTTGCAGGGAAAAGACCCAGATTTCGGCAACAATCGTAAAGGAAGAGAAAAGATGCGAGCCGGAAACGGAAAGAAAAGCGGAGCAGGAGAATAAAGCGGCGAAAGTAAGTGAAAGGATAAGGGATTGTAAGCAAGTGACAGGCGGACAGATCAATCAGACAGCGGCTGTTCCAAAGCGTCTGGCGCCGGGACACGGGGCCTGTCCGGGCTGCGGCATTCCCGTTAATGTCAATATGCTCCTTCGTGCCATTGAAGACCCGGTTGTTTTGCTGTTCCAGACCGGCTGCGGCATGATCGTAACAACTCCCTATCCAAAGACCAGCTTTAAGGTTCCCTATCTGCACAATCTCTTTCAAAACGGTGCCGCAACATTAAGCGGGCTGGCGGAAATTTGCTACAGAAAGCAGGAAAAGGGAGAAATTCCCAAAGGGGATATCGTATTCATTATGGTAAGCGGGGACGGCGGCATGGATATCGGTATGGGTTCCGCCCTTGCCACGGCTCTCAGAGGACACAGAGTGCTTTTGTTTGAATATGACAACGGCGGTTATATGAATACGGGCTATCAGCTGTCTTATTCTACGCCCAAAGGAGCCAGAAGCTCCACCTCCCATGTGGGAAGCTGTCAGTACGGAAAGCATTATTTCCATAAGGATATGCCGGAACTTATGGCCGCAGCAAACATTCCCTATGTGGCGACGGTGGCGGAATCCAATCCTGCGGACTTTATAAAGAAGGCGGCAAAGGCGGCGGATTACGCAAAAAAAGAAGGCTGCGCCTATGTAAAAGCCATTTCCGCCTGTCCCTTAAACTGGAACGATGCGCCCAATAAAGAACGCCGGGTAATTGAGGCGGCGGTAAATTGCTGTTATTTCCCTCTTTATGAGGTGGAACGAGGCATTACAACCCTGAGTTATGATCCGAAACAGAACGGCAAAAAGATTCCTGTTTTGGACTGGCTTTCCATGATGGGCAGGACAAAGCACTTGAAAAAAGAAGAATACAAAGAAGTGGTAGACTCCCTGCAGGAAGAGGTTGACAGACGTTTCCGATGCCTGCAGGCAAAGTCGGAAAGTCCTTATTTATAAGCTTTAAAATATTAAAATTATAAAGGACTCAAAATGTTGTGCCGGGAAGAGGATGACCATAAGACGATTCTGCAAAATAAAGCGAATGTATTTTGTGGGAAAATATGGGAATAATAGAATAGAAAATCCTATAGTGGTTTAAAACGAAACGGGGTAAGCCGTTCCCGTAAAAAAGAAGGAGGAAGCAAATGGCAGTTGATTTTAAAAGCAGTGAAACAAAAGATAATTTAATGAGAGCTTTTGCAGGGGAAAGCCAGGCGAGAAACCGGTATACCTTTGCCGCAGGAGTGGCGAAGCAGCAAAAGCAGCAGGCAATCGGGCAGGTATTTATCTTTACCGCCGACCAGGAAAAGGAGCATGCGGAGATTTTTTATAATCATCTGAAGGAACTGGCAGGAGAAAACATTCATATAGACGGCGCATATCCGGTGGATCTGACGGATGATCTGGCAAAGCTTTTAAGGATGGCGCAGCACAATGAATATGAAGAACATGATGATGTGTACAAAAATTTCGGCGATAAGGCAAAGGAAGAAGGCTTTATGAAGGTTGCAAATTCCTTCTATATGATTGCGGAAATCGAGAAATTCCATGGAGACCGTTTCGGAAAATTTGCCGAATATTTAGAGCAGAATAAGCTTTTTATTTCCGATGTGAAAACGGGCTGGATCTGTTTAAACTGCGGATATATTTATGAAGGGGAAAAAGCGCCGGAAATCTGTCCTGTCTGTGAGCACGACCAGGGCTATTTTATCAGACTGGAGCTTTCGCCCTTTGCAGAAGGAGGTAAATAAGGATGAAGCCTGTATTTTTGAAATGTGAAGACACCGTTTTTTATTTGGCATGGGGAAGTAAGGAAGAGGCGGTAAAATGCTTGCAGCCTTCAGGAGGCATTCTTGACAGCTCCATGTCGGAGGGAGCGGGAGAAAAACATCTTCCCGTAGTAGAATGTAACGGCAGCAAAGTCTGCGTCCGGGTAGGCAGCGTGGAACATCCTATGACAAAAGAGCACAGCATTCAGTGGGTGTTTTTGGAAACAAAGAAAGGCGGACAGTTCGCATACCTTTCTTCGGATGAAAAACCGGAAGTGGAATTTTCCTTATCAGAAGGAGACAAGGCTGTAGCGGCATATGCCTATTGCAATCTTCACGGATTCTGGAAGACGGAGATCGGATAGGGAGAAGCAACGCATTCCTGCCGGTATTGTATAAAAACCGGTTGAAACGGCAAATATATAGTTTTTCCATGAGGGAATAAGCCAAAGGAGCGTTTTCTTTTGGCTTATTTCTTTATGTTTTGCGGTGCAAAAATATGGAAAAAACCCATGACATATTGTAGAATGGGTATAGACAATCGAGAAAATTAAAAGCGGTCATTTTTCTTACAGACTGCTTCTGAATTTTCGTAACTACCTGTCAACGGAAACAATAAAATCTATATAGCAGGAGGTACATCGTATGGGCAGATTAGAAGGAAAAGTAGCAGTTATTACCGGAGGCAATTCGGGGATCGGGGCAAAAGCGGCTGAGCTGTTTGCAAGAGAAGGAGCAAAGGTAGTCATTTCTGCCAGAAGGGAAGCGCAGCTTTTGGAAGTGGAAAAAGGAATACGGGAACAGGGCGGAGAAGTCATGAGCGTGACCTGTGACATTTCAAAGTCGGAGCAATGTGCGGCCCTGATTGAAAAGACTGTGGAAAAATTCGGAACCGTTGATATTTTAGTAAATAACGCAGGGGTGCTTGACAGCGGCATTGAGGCGGTGGAAAAGGTTTCCGATGAGACCATTGATTATCTTATTGACATCAACACAAAAGGAACGATCTATGTGACGAGAGAATGTGCCAAGGTAATGCTTTCAAAGAAATCCGGTTCTATTGTCAATGTATCCAGTGTGGCGGGATATTGCGGCAACGGCGGAGCCGCTTATGTGGCAAGCAAAGCAGCGGTTATCGGTCTTACCAAAAACATTGCCATGAGAAGCGCGGCCTTGAATGTGCGCTGCAATGCGGTGTGTCCCGGAACGGTGGTAACGCCCATGACCATGAGTTTAAAGAAGGATGAACTGGATGCGGATATGTTTTCCGCCATGAGCAAGCATGCGGACAATTCTCTTCCGCCCTGTATGCCTGATGAAGTGGCCAATGTACTGTTGTTTTTAGCTTCCGATGAATCGTCGGCAGTAACAGGTCAGGTCATGGTAGTGGATCATGGAGCGGATTTGTAGAGCATAAGCAGCCGGAACATAGAGTCAGAAACCAATGAAGAAGGAATGTTTTGTGAAAAAAATACCCTGGAAAAAGCTTTTAACCGCCTTCGCCCTGTTTCTCTGTTATGTGGTTTTAGGAGCAGTCATTCCCTTTATAAAGCAACCTGGTGTCAGTGAAGAAACCATAGCGGATTTTAATGTGGAGGATTTTTACGGAGAGGAAGAGGCATTGGAGCGGGCGGCGGTTATTTCCGATAATGAGGACGCCTTAAAAGAAAGGATTCGTCTGATTTCAGGTGCGAAAGACAGCGTGGTTTTGTCTACCTTTGAATTTGATGCGGATGAAAGCGGCAAAGATATGCTGGCGGCCCTTATGGCTGCCGGGGAAAGGGGAGTAAAGGTTTCCATCCTTGCAGACGGATTTCCGAGCCTCCTTTCCATGAAAGGGAATGCCTATTTTCATGGGCTGTCCCTTATGGAAAATGTGGAAATAAAGATATATAATCCTGTTAACATTCTGCATCCGTGGAAATTGATGGGACGTCTCCATGACAAATATCTGATTGTGGATGATACCGCATACATTGTAGGCGGCAGGAATACCTACGATTACTTTCTGGGAGAAGGAACAGGCTACATCAATTATGACTGGGATGTCCTCGTCTACTGTCAAAGAAAAGGCGCACCTTCCATGGAGGCTTTAAAGGCATATTATGAGCAAATCTGGAACCAGCCGGAATGTAAAACCTTTGGAGAAAGTGAATTCGCAGGGAAGCTTCTGGATGCGGAAAGCGCCGTAGAAGAACTGAAAGAACGATATGCTCTCATGCAAAAGGAGCATCCGGACTGGTTTGAGCCGGTGGACTATAAAGCGGTTACAAAACCAGTCAGGAAAATTACCCTGCTTACCAATCCCACAACCCCTTACGCGAAAGAACCGATCGTCTATTACAAAATGACCGGACTGATGCAAAGTGCAAAGGAAGAAGTGCGCTTTCATACTCCCTACATTATTTGTAACGAATGGATGCTTGAACGCATAAACGCCATCTGTACCAAGGTAGACCATGTCACCATGATGACAAATTCCGTTGCCAATAACGGGAACTTTTTTGGAGCCATGGATTATAACAGCCACAAAGGCGACATTCTGGATACGGGAGTAGCTATTTTAGAATATGAAGCAGGCGTATCCTATCACGGTAAATGCTTTATCATGGACCACGATATTACCGGTATCGGCTCTTTTAATTGGGACATGCGCAGTACTTATATGGACACGGAAATGATGCTGATCATCCACAGTGAAGAGCTGAACGAAGACATGAGAAGGGAAATGGAGCGTTACGAGAAGGAAACCCTGACCGTTCTGGATGAAAGAACATCAGTGGCGGCAAATGATTCGGCGCCTAAAGAAATATCAATAGGAAAAGGAGCGTTATTAAAGCTTCTCCAAATAGCTACAGGCTGGGCGCGGTTTCTGATGTAAAGCCATATCCGTATGGGCGGCAGATATAAAAAATCAATTGCGTTATGGCTTCAACCAATGTTGTCCCATGGGTTCTTGCAAGAATCCCATAGAAAGGAGTTTTCCAAAACCAATGACAAACATTGCAATTATAGAAGACGACAAAGGCTTAAATAACGGCATTGTCCTTGCCCTAAAGCAGGAGGAATATCGCTTTTACCAATACAGCGCCTTAAAAGAAGCCAACAATATAGAAGATATGGACTTAGTTATTTTGGACATTAACCTTCCGGACGGAAACGGCTTTGACTTTCTAAGAGAACTCCGTACCCATTCCGACGTTCCTGTTATCATTCTGACGGCAAACGATTTGGAAACCGATGAGGTTATGGGCCTGAATCTGGGAGCGGACGATTATATGACAAAACCATTCAGCCTCATGGTGCTCCGGGCAAGAATTGAAAAGCTTTTGAATAAAAAGAAGGTTGTGCAGAAGCTGTGGCAATTTGGCAATCTGGAACTGGACTTTGAGCATATGCGTTTTTTAAAAGCAGGCATTTGTGTGGAACTTAGCAAGACGGAACAGAGGCTTTTAAGACTTTTAGTGGAAAACCACCACATTACCATGAAAAGAGAGACTCTTTTAGACCGGGTATGGAGCGACGGGGCGGAATACGTGGATGAAAATGCACTTTCCGTTACGGTAAAAAGACTTCGGGACAAGCTGGAAGAAAAGGATGCAAAGTACATACATACCGTTTACGGTATCGGATATGTATGGAAGGAACAGTAGGGAAAAGGCATGAATCTATTTAGAGACAGAAAGATGACGGACGGGCTGAACCGGATGTTAGACGATGCCATAGCGGGACGTTTTGAAGAGGGGAATTATGATGAAAGCGAGCTTTCAAAGCTGGAGGTCAAATGGAAGAGATATCTTACCTTATCAAAGCTTTCGGCACAGAAGATAGAAGAGGAGAGAAAAAGTCTAAAGGAATTGGTTACGGATATTTCCCATCAGACTAAGACGCCTTTGGCAAATATTCTCCTATATACCCAGCTTTTGGGGGAACAGCCATTGGACGAATATGTTATGGAAATGGTAGAGGAAATCCGCAGACAGTCCGAAAAACTGGATTTCCTCATTCAATCCCTGATCAAAACCTCCAGACTGGAAACGGGGACCTTCCGGCTTTTCCCGGAAAAAAGAGATATGGGAAATCTGGCGGAAGAAGTGAAAAAAATGGCGGAGGCCAAGGCAGAGGCAAAAGGGATTGTCATAAAGACAAATGTGGCAAAGGAGGATGGGCCATCCTTTCAGGCTGTCTTTGATGAAAAATGGACGAAGGAAGCAGTATTCAATATACTGGATAATGCCCTGAAATATTCTTGGGAAGGTTCCACTGTTTTTATAAATGTCCGGGCTTACGAACTTTTTGCCTGTATTGAAATAAAGGATGAGGGGATGGGAATCGAGGAAGAGGAGATTCCTAAAATATTTGGCAGGTTTTACAGGGGAAAAGATGTTAGAAATGAAGAAGGCGTTGGAATCGGATTGTATCTTGCCAGACAGATTGTGGAAAACGAAAACGGATATATTAAGGTTATTTCCAAACCCGGAAAAGGCGCCAGGTTTCAGGTTTTTCTGCCAAGGACATAGAAATTATTTCATTGAAATATCCGATAGATTAAGGTGTGCCGATTATATGAAACAGAAAAAAAGAATTGCCATTATTTGGCAGCGATTGGGAAGGCGCATCGATTTAGGTAAGGATAAATAATTTGTCAATTCTTTCAAAACTGTAAGATTTCAGAAAGAATGTGGAAAGAATCGCTTGTTATAGTCTATGTAAAGGAAATACATAAACTATATTTTTTGCAAGGAGAGTGAAATCATGGTTGTATTAAAAACCGACAATTTAAAGAAATTTTACGGAAAAGAAGAAAATCAGGTAAAAGCATTAAACGGCGTGAGCCTTTCCATTGAACAGGGAGAATTCATTGCCATTGTTGGAACCAGCGGAAGCGGAAAGTCTACGTTGTTACACATGCTAGGCGGACTTGACCGTCCTACGTCCGGCAAGGTGTTTGTAGATGATAAGGATATTTTTACCTTGAAGGATGAAGCGCTTACTATTTTCAGGAGAAGAAAAATCGGATTTGTCTTTCAGGCATTTAATCTGGTGCCGGTCTTAAACGTCTATGAAAATATTGTTTTGCCCATAGAGCTTGACGGAAATGAAGTGGACGGAGCTTATGTGGAGCAGATTGTAGAGGCGCTGGGACTTAAGGAGAAGAAAAACAGCATGCCCAGCCAGCTGTCCGGCGGACAGCAGCAGAGGGTGGCCATTGCCAGAGCCTTAGCGTCTAAGCCCACTATTCTGTTAGCGGATGAGCCTACGGGAAATCTGGATTCCAAAACCAGCCAGGATGTTTTAAGTCTGTTAAAGATTACGGGACAAAAATTCGGACAGACCATTGTCATGATTACCCATAATGAGGAAATCGCCCAGATGGCGGACAGAATTATCCATATTGAGGATGGTCTTATCGTAAAGGCAGGTGAGAGCCATGCTTAAGGTAAAGAATCAGAAGATTATCAGAAAAATCTCTACCCGCTCCCTGTTAGCAAATAAGAAAAAGAATCTGATCGCAGTTATGGCGATCATGTTGACCTGTATTTTGTTTACCGCTGTTTTTTGTATTGGCGGCAGCATCATGAAAAGCACGCAGGAGTCCACCTTCAGGCAGGTGGGCGGCACAACTATGGCAAGCTTAAAATGTGCTGTCCAGAAGGACTATGATATTCTGGAAAAGGATCCGGCGGTTAAAGATTTGTGCAGGAATATTCAGGTAGGACGTGCGGATAACAAAGAACTTAGTAAAGTAAATATGGAAATCAATTATGCAGACGATCTTTATGCAAAGATGTCCTTTAACTATCCGGAAACAGGAGCTATGCCTTCGGAAAGGCTGGAAATAGCGACGAGCAGCATTGTATTGGAAGCTATGGGTATTCCGCTTGAAATTGGCCAAAAGGTGCCCTTGGAAGTGAATGTTGACGGAAAGGTATACAAAGAAGAATTTACTTTGTGCGGCTTTTGGGAAGGAGATCCCGTGGCTATGGCGCAGGAATGCTGGGTTTCCAGACAGTTTGCAGACGAGGTGGCGCCTGAGCCTTCGATTCCTTTTGCTGAAAACCAATACAATTATGCAGGCTATTCCAATATTAACTTTAATTTTGCCCATAGCTGGGATATTGAAGGACAGCTGATAAAGCTGCTTGAAAGAAACGGCTATGATTTAAATCAGGTGTCCTATGGCGTTAACTGGGCTTATACTACCAGTAAGATAGACGCACAAAGCATAGCGCTGGTGGCAGGAGTGTTGATCATCATTATGTTGTCGGGATATCTCATTATCTATAATGTGTTTTATATTAACGTAACGGGGGAAATCCATGAATACGGTTTGTTAAAAACAATCGGAACCACGGCAAAACAGCTGAAGCAGCTTGTAAGGAGACAGGCGGTGCTTTTATCCCTTGTAGGCATTCCCATGGGAATGATTTTGGGTACACTTCTGGCTAAAATTCTTTTCCCGATTATTTTAGACACCTTTTTAACTTATGAAATGGTTTTTTCCATAAATCCGATCATTTATATGGCTAGTATTATTTTTACCTTTGTAACCGTACTGGTAAGCTGTAGGAAGCCATGCCGCCTTGCGTCTAAAGTTTCTCCCATAGAGGCTTTACGATATACTGAGAATTTTACCGTTAAAAAGAAAGTGAAAAAGAGCAGAAGGGTTTCAACCTTTACCATGGCTGTTGAAAACGTGAAAAGGAGCAGAAAAAAGGTTTTCGTTGTAGTATTATCCCTTTCCATGAGCATGATTTTAGTCAACAGTATTTATAACATGGTACACAGCTTTGATATGGAGGCCTATATTTCCAACAGCATCACAGGCGACTTCCAGGTTACCCACAGCACGGTCATGAATCTGGGGTCTAGCGTAAAAATATATGACGGCATCAGCCAGGAAGAGCTTGCCATGTTCCGGGAATTAGACGGAGTGGAATCCGTGGCGGCGGTATATGCCGATTACGTTTTTTCCCTTTTGGATGAGGAGGGAAAGCGGAGAGTGGAGGAGTTTGTCAACAGCCATGAAAGGATGAAAAATGATTCCTGGCTTATGGAGGAACTGGAAAACGGAGTAAAAAAAGAGGGATATTTATATGCCAACGTTTACGGAATTGACATGAATGCTTTTGAGACCTTAAGTATCTACGGAAAAGACATAAGCTGGGAGGAGTTTAACAGCGGTTCTTACTGTCTGCTGTATGAGGAAGAGGATAATGAAGAAAATTGGATGTTTGGGGAGGGCGATAAGATCACGCTGCAGACGGATGACGGAGCGGTCAAAGAATATGAGGTTTTAGCCGTTGCAAAGATACCTTACTCCCTGACTACCAGAAGCTATCCCGCTCTCGGAATCAGCCCGATTTTACCGGAAGGAGAGTATTTAGAGCACAGCTCAAAAACGGGCGTTATGAATATATCCTTAAGGGTTTTCGACGATAAAGAGGTGGAGGTGGAAAGCTTTTTATCCTCCTATACAGAAAATGGGAAGGATGAGCTTGTCCATGTTTCCAGACAGACTTATGTCGATCAATTTGAAGACTTTGTATCTATGTTCTGGATCGTGGGAGGGGCGTTGAGCTTTATTCTTGCTCTTATAGGAATATTGAATTTTATCAATGCCATTGTGACCGGTATTCTTACGAGAAAACAGGAATTTGCCATGATGGAAGCGGTAGGAATGACCAGAGAGCAGCTTCGTGCCATGCTGGTGTTTGAAGGGCTTTTATATGCGGGGCTTACTATTGGGTTTTCGCTTACGGTAGGAAATATAATCTGTGGGTTCCTTGTGAATATGGCAGCGGGAATGTTCTGGTTCTTTAAATATTCTTATGTGATTTGGCCGGTTCTGGTCTGCGCACCGGTGCTGGTGGCGCTGGCGGCATTGATTCCTTACGGGGCTTATGGACAGATGAGTAAGGATAGTATTGTGGAGAGATTGAAGCTGATTGAGTAGGAGAGACGGGGCGTGTGCCGGTCTTTGGAATGTAATTGCGGCTCGACAGGGAGGTCGTTAGCAGAGATTGTGTTGGGCGGACTGTGGATGGGGTAAGGTATGGGGAGATGATGGAAGGAAAAGTGGTATGGTTAAAAAGTTGAAAAGTGGATGTTTTAATCATTCCAATTTGAGGGTATGATGCTTGTAAAGTAAATAAAAGGGATGTAGAAGGAATAAACTTGCGGCTTTGGTTTCTTTTAGTCCTAAGGAGGAGAAAAATGAATACACAGAATAAAACGATGAGAATTGTACTTGCAGGGTTGTTTGCGGCGCTGACTTGCGTGGCAACTATGATTATCAGGATTCCTACATTTAAGGGATATGTTCATATCGGGGATTGTATGGTTATTGCGTCAGGCGTTATTTTGGGACCGGTAGCGGGCGGCTTGGCAGCGGGAATCGGCTCTATGCTGGCGGATTTGCTGGGTGGCTATTATATTTTTTCGGTAGCGACTTTTGTGATCAAATTTGCGGCGGCTTTTGGGGCGGGGGTTGTCTTTTCCGCATTCTGGAGGGTGTTTAAAAAGTACAGTCTGCCGGGAACGGTTCTTGCAGGGGTGGCGTCGGAGGTGATCGTTGTTCTGGGATATTTTGTGTTTGAAATCTTTTATGAAGGTTTTGCGGCGGCTGTTGTGGAAATTCTTCCAAATTGCGTACAGGGTGTTACCGGATTAGTATTGGCGGCAGTGCTGACGCCGGTTTTGTTGCAGATTCCTACGGTAAGAGATGTCAGGGTAAATTTGAAAATGAAGAAAACCACGTTGAACTCCTAGTTTATAAAGGCTTTGTTATGGTTTTGGAATGTGTAGAAGAAGGGCTTTGAATTTACAGGAGATAGAAGAGGGTCTTTTATCGGAACGGAAAAAAGAGTAGGAATGAAGTAAAGTATGGAAAAGAAAAGGATAGGTAAAAGTGAAACGAAAGTTTTGGGCTTTTACCTATCCTTTTCTTTTTGATATTTATTTTGATGTAGTTGCCGGAGATTAATCGGTAAATTGGTTATAAACCGATGTGTCATAAATGCCGATTTGCAAAAAATTCAATTTGTTATATATGATGTTAAATCAGCACTTTGGAGAGGAAATCCTTTAACCTGTCGCATTTGGGATTTGCAAAAATTTCTTCCGGGGTGTTTTCTTCCACGATTTTACCGTCATCCATAAACAGCACCCGGGAACCGACTTCTTTGGCAAAGCCCATTTCGTGGGTTACCACTAGCATGGTCATGCCGGATTTGGCAAGGTCTTTCATAACCTCTAATACCTCGCCTACCATTTCCGGATCTAAGGCGGAAGTGGGTTCGTCAAAAAGCAGTACGTCGGGCTGCATGCACAATGCCCTTACAATGGCAATACGCTGCTTTTGACCGCCGGAAAGCTGATTGGGATAAGCCTGGGCTTTTTCTTCCAGTCCTACGCGTTTTAGGTATTCCATAGCCATTTCTTTGGCTTCTTCCTCGGGCATTTTCAGAAGCTTTATGGGAGCTAAGGTCATGTTCCGCAAAATTGTCATATGGGGGAACAGGTTAAAATGCTGGAAAACCATACCGATTTTCTGGCGGTATAGATTGATGTCAGCATGTTTATCCGTAATGTCTTTATTTTCAAAAAGGATAGTGCCTTTTGTGGGTTCCTCCAGTAAATTCAAAGAGCGTAAGAAGGTGGATTTGCCGGAGCCGGAAGGTCCGATAATTACCACGACTTCTCCCTTTTTGATTTCGGTACTGATGTTTTTTAATACGGAAAGCTTGCCGAAAGATTTACAGAGATTGTCGATCCGGAACAGCGCTTCCCCGTCTTTTATTTCGCTATGGGTTTCGAAAGCGGTTGTATTTTTATCGTTCACTGCTTCTCAGCCTCCTTTCAAGCTTCTTTACAAGTGCCGTCAATATCATGACCATGCACAGATAAACCAGGGCAACGGCAATTAAGGGAAGGAACGCTTCATATGTAACGCTTCGGATGATATCGCCGCCGCGGGTCAGATCCATTAATCCGATGTAGCCGCAGATAGAGGTTTCTTTTAAAAGAACAATAAACTCATTTGCCAGGGCAGGCAGTACGTTTTTGAAAGCCTGGGGCATAATGATATATACCATGGTAGAAGAATAGGAAAATCCAAGGCTTCGTCCCGCCTCAAACTGTCCCTGATCGATGGACATAATGCCGGAGCGGACGATTTCCGCTACATATGCTCCTGAGTTGATGCCGAAGGATAAAATCGCCACAACAATTTTGGTTACGGGAGCAGTGGCAAATATAACGTAATACATGATTAAAAGCTGGACCATAACGGGAGTTCCGCGGATTACGGTCAAATAAACATTACAGATAGCGTTCAATACCTTTAACTTTCCTGTTTTATCATAGGTGGACCGGATAATGGCCACCAGAAATCCCAGTATAACGCCTAAAAGAACCGCAAACAGAGTAATAAGAAGGGTGGAACCCAGCCCTTTTAATAAATATTGATAACGGTTATCATCAACAAAGCATTGTATAAATTTCGCTTGAAAGGAACTTAATCCCAGAGAAATGGAATTTTGTGGTAAAATAAGCAAATTTGATAAGTCCAAGTGATTCTCCTCCTGACAGTAATTGTAAAAAGGCCGTAGCGGAAGCTACAGCCCTTGTACATCATATCACATTTTCGTATTGTTGGAAATAAAATATTTACTTCCTGACGATAATAACCTGTGTTGCAGTTGTGTATGTATCCGTAAAGTCAATGTTTTTCAGACGGTCCTCGGTAACAGTCATGCCTGCTGCACCAAAATCAGCCTTGCCGGACTGAACGGCAGTGATAATGGAATCAAATTCCATATCCTCGATAACCAGTTCATAACCTAACTTATCGCAGATGGCTTTTGCAATATCAGCGTCGATACCCACGATTTCGTTGTTGGAATAATACTCGTAAGGCTCAAAAGCGGCATTGGTTGCCATAACCAGTCTGCCATTAGTATATTCGGTGCCTTCGGGTGTTTCGTAAGGGCAGGTTCCTTTTGTATCATCTCCGATATAGTTGGAAATGATCTGGTCTAAGGTTCCGTCAGCCTTTAATTCGGCTAAAGCGCCGTTAAAAGCGGCTGTCAAATCCTGATTGTCCTTGTTTATGCAGATCGCATATTCTTCAACAGCGAATTCTTCATCTAAAATTGTCAGGTCATCATTTTTTTCCACAAAAGCCTGAGCGGGCTGGCTGTCGATGATAACACAGTCGATCTTGCCCTGCTTTAACGCCAGAATAGCGTCGTTTCCTTTGTTGTAACGCTCAATGGCAGAGCCTTCCTCTTCATAATCGGTAGCGTAAATATCTCCCGTTGTACCAAGCTGTACGCCGATTGTCTTTCCGGGCAGGTCGTCTACGGAAAAAACAGTGTTTTCAGCTACACCGCCGCCGCATGCGCACAGGGATAATGCCAAAGCGCCGATTAATCCTGCAGAAAGAATTTTTTGAAATTTTTTCATGGTTGTTCCTCCTCTTTTCATAAATACATTTCTGGGTTATTATAACAGAGTGGGAAAATTGACGCAATATGAAAAATGCCGAAAGAATTATATTTATTGTATAATTTTGCGGGATGGCTGGACGATGATGTGGTAGTGAGGCGTAGTAAAATACAAATTGAGCAATAAATGACGGAGGTATCTGGATGGTTCTTGAATTGTTAGAGGAAAGTATGATTGTAAAAATATATGAAGAAAGGATGCCAAAGGATTTTGCAAAGGGAGAAATAAAACCTCTTGCCAGAATATTGGAATTGCGCGGACAGGGGAAGTATTTCTGCTATGGGCTTTATGACGAGGGGGAATTTGCAGGGTATTGCTTTTTGGTTGTTTCTAAGGAGCAAGATGCTGTTTTGCTGGATTATTTTGCCATTTCCAAAGAGCTGCGGGGGAAGGGCTGCGGCAGCATCTGTCTCAGTCTGTTAAAGGCGGAAATAGAACGGAGGAGCTTTGGAACATTGATTCTGGAGGTGGAGAATCCCAGATTCGGAAAAGATGAAGGGGAAAGAGAACTTCGGAGCAGAAGGATAGCTTTTTATATCAGGAACGGCATGACTCTGACTTATCTTAGAATTTTTCTTTATGATGTGGAATATCTTGTGATGACAGCAAAGAAGCAGGAAATGCTTCGGACTGCGGAACAGATTTATCATACATACCAGGTGTTATTAAAACCGGACAAGATTCACACAAAGCTGAGGATTTCCACTAATATCCGTTGCTTTGCCACAGATATGGACAGGACGCTTTTAAATGAACGTGGAAAACTGTCTTTGAGGACAAAAAATGCCCTTTCAGAGGCTTTAAGGAAGGGATTTCATGTGATCATAGCCAGCGGAAGGGCTTACGATACGCTGCCAAAGGAGATTACATCCATTCCGGGTATCGAATATGCCATTTCTTCTAACGGCGCTTCTGTCTGGTATAAGGGAGAGTGCATCAGGCGGATAGTATTAAAGGAGGAGGCGGTCTCTGACCTTTTAGCGGTGTATGGAAGAGCGAAAGAGGAGTTTTTTGTCGCCATGGAAGTATTTGTTAACGGAAAGGCTTTTTGCGAGAGGGAATATTTTGATGACCCGTCGGCTTTCGGCTCAGAAAAGGCAGTGGAATATGTAAGAGGAACAAGGGCAGTAACGGACAATTTGGAAGGAGTTGTGAGAGAACATATTGATGAGGTGGAAAGTATTGCTTTTATCAGTAAGGATAGGGAAAACAGGGAAAAGCTTAAACGGAAGCTGCTCTGTGAAATACCGGGGATTTCCGTTACGTCTTCCATAGAGCACCTTATAGAGATTTCAGGACAAGATGTTTCAAAGGGGGAAAGCCTGAAGTGGCTGTTAAACGAGCTTCACATTGAGCGTGAGGAATGTATGGCTTTCGGCGACGGAGATAATGATGGGGAAATGCTTTCCTATGCCGGAATCGGAATTGCAGTGGAAAACGCTTCGCAACTTGCAAAAAATACGGCAGATTTTGTGACAAAAGCACATTTTCAGGATGGCGTAGCCGTTGTTGTGGAGGAAATCTTGCAAAAATGTGTGGAAATTGATGAAATACTGTTGTAAACTGAAAGTGGCAGACAAAAGAAGGCAATAAATGATAAAATTAAAATGATTAGAGCATAAACAGACAAGCCAAATACCCTTCCGAAAGCAATGTGTGGCAGAGGTCTTATAGTGCCGGAAGTGGTGGGGCGGTTGAAAGAAAAGCTTTCAACCTTGATTTGAGGGTCCAATGAACATGCAAGCATGTTCTCTTGACCCATGGAGACAAAAATGAGAAGGGGGACATAATGCATGATATTTAAATGCAAGAACTGTGGCGCCAATACAGTCTGGTCGCCGGAAAAAGACAGTATGTTTTGTCCGCACTGCGACAGCATTGACAGTGAGGAAGCGGTAAACGGCAGCGATCTGTTTCAATGTGCCGCCTGCGGTGCGCCAATGCAGCCGAAGCAGTATGACAGCGCCACCAAATGTGAGCATTGCGGCGCTTATACTATTTTTGAGGAGAGAATCAGCGGAGAATATCTGCCTCATCTGATTCTTCCCTTTAAGGTAGGCAAACAGAAGGCAAAGGAGCTGATCAAACAGGAATTTGGCAAAAAACTGTTTTTGCCTTCTAATTTTTTAAAAGAATCTTACTTAGACAAAATGGAAGGAGATTATATTCCGTTTTTCCTTTTTGACTTTGACTGCCGTTACAGATTTGCGGCAAAGGCAAAGAAAATCAGAAGGTGGACAACCGGGGATACAGAATATACAGAGACCTCCATATTCCAGATTTACCGGGATATGGATGTGGATTTCTCAAGGATTCCCGCAGATGCGTCCCTTGCTATGCCGGACGGAGAGATGGATTTGTTGGAGCCATATAATTACGGGCAAATGACAGGATTTGAGCCGAAATATATGTCGGGCTTTTTTGGGGAGAGATACAGTGTGTCAAAAGAGGCCTTAGAGCCTCGGGCGAAGCAGAAGGCGAGAAATGACGCCGGCGCGCTTATGAGGAGCAGCATTATAGGATATGACAGCGTTACACCTGAAATGGATGACTGCCAGTGCCGGACAACGGCGGAAAATTATGCGCTGCTCCCCGTATGGAATTATATTTATCGCTTTAAAGGGAAAGATTATTTTTTCAGGCTGAATGGACAGACCGGTAAACTGGTAGGGAAAGCTCCCATTTCCATAGGGAAGATGGCTGGCTATGCAGCAACGCTTTTTGGGTGTATTGTGGCAATCGGCGCGTTGATCAACGGAATTCTGGGGGTGATCTGATATGAAAAAATATTTAAAGCATTTTTGTTTTTTATTTATTGCGGTAGGCATACTCCTTGTGATATATATTGCAGTATTCCTGACAAAAAAGCCGGCGGCAGTATATGTACGTACCAATGCCCAGGAAGAGGAAAGGGTATTTGATTACGCGGATAAGCTGACGGATGAAGAGGAAGAAGCCTTGCGGGAGCTGATTGCCGAAAAAGAAGTGTTGATTGGCTGCGATATTGTTTTGGTAACGATTAATGACCCGTCAATTGATTCGGACTATGCCATAATGAATTATGCCGATGATTTTTATGATGAGAAGAAATACGGTTTTAACGCACCGTGGGGCGATGGCGCACTTTATTTGGATAATTGGGCCAACGGTTATTGTTGGTTTTCCACCTGTGGCAGGGTTGAGGACCGGTATTCCAGCCAGGATATCGATAATCTGATTGAAGAGGTGTGTCTTACCGTCAATTATGACCCCTATGGTGCATACAAAACCTACGTAGAATCCTTAAGCCGTAAGATGTCCCGACGGGGGAGCGTAGATTCTATTCCCTTTACATATGTTCTGGGAGCGGCATTTATCATAACATTTGCTTACGTTATCATAGGAGTGGCTCACAATAAAGGAAAGAAAACCACTACCGCCAATACCTACGTGGAAGGCGGTCAGCCTCTGTTTAACGACAGGAGAGATATTTTTATAACCAAGCATACCACCAGCAGGCATATTGACAGAAGCAGCGGCGGCAGTGGAGGCGGCGGAGGAGGGCACCATATTTCCTCCGGCGGACATTCTCACGGCGGAGGCGGCGGACGCCATTAAGGCAGGCTGCAGGGAATAAAATTTTGAAAACGGGATAAAAGATTCCTTTGTAAGAGGATTTACTGACGGATTTCATCAAAAGTCATGTTCAGAGCTTCGGAAATGGTGTAGCTTAGCCGTTTGATAACGGCGTCCACATCCTTGCCTGTCACATACATGTTATTTAATTCCTGAAGCATGGTGTTGGAGCATTCGTCCTGCAGCACATGCAGATCAATGGAATGGTGGGACTTTTCGGAAAAATCCTCCAGCGCATCCCATACAATAGTAGCGGCGTCCACAACCGTGGGAATGCCGATTGCGATAACGGGAACGCCCAGACTTTCTTTGGTCAGGGCGTTTCTGTGGTTTCCCACGCCGGAACCGGGATGAATGCCTGTATCGGTAATCTGGATAGTGCGGTTTAAGCGGTGGAGGGTTCTTGCGGCAAGGGAATCAATGACGATGACCATATCAGGAGAGGTCTGGTCAATGACGCCCTTGATGATTTCCGCCGTTTCCATGCCGTTTTGCGCCATGACGCCGGGGGCTAAGGAACTGATGGAATGCATGCGGTTCTTATCGTAAGCCGCTGTGCCGTATTCCATGATAATGTGCCTTGTAATGCAGAGATTGTCAATTACGTGGGGACCCAAGGAGTCGGCGGTCACATCCCTGTTGCCAAGACCGATTACGAGAATGGATTTCTCCTTTTCAAAATCCGGAATCAGATCTTTTAAAATTTCGGAAAGACGGGCGGATACCTCCCTGTGGCTTCCTTCGTCGGGAACATCCAGGGCAGGGGCCTCTATGGTAATATAGGTTCCCATAGGTTTGCCAAGGGCTTTGGCGGCATTTTTTGTGGTAATGGAAACGGTCGTGATATATACCTGATCCTCTTCATATTTTTTTTCATGTACCTCAATTCCATGAATATGAGTGGCGGATTCTTCCACGGTTTCATGGGCTTCTAAAGCCAAATCGGTTCGAATCTGTTGTATCTGCATAATCTGCCTCCTTGCGCACAAATGTCCAAGTTGTTTAAAAAGCGCAATATATCGCTTTTTCACTGGTATTTTTTCCAAAAAAAAGCGAAATATGTATTGACATCAAAAAGAGTTTCGTCTATTATAATATGCGTGTGTTCGCATTAGTCTGCCCGTGTCTGGATGAAGCGTGACACAGGCATAGAGATATGACTATTAGATAATAGGAGGTGTAGGTCATGGCTAACATCAAATCTGCTAAGAAAAGAATTTTAGTAAACAGAACAAAGGCTGAGAGAAACAAAGCGATCAAATCCGGCGTTAAGACTTCTATCAAGAAGGTTTACGCAGCAATTGATGCAAAAGATGCAGATGCAGCAAAGGAAGCATTAAAGAACGCTACTGTTGCAATCGATAAAGCGACTACCAAAGGCGTTTATCACAAGAACAATGCATCCAGAAAGGTTTCCCGTTTAACAAAGGCTGTTAACGGCATTGCCTAGTTTTTGGAATAGAGTTTTATGATTTCATGGATACTGTTATCCTGTCCGGCCCGTCATCCGTACAGGGACAGAAGTGAAAGAAAAAATATGACCGCAGTCCTTAAAGCAGGGATTGCGGTTTTTTTGACGGCATTTCCTATTCTGGCATAGACAGGCATTTTCTCTCATATATTAAATTGGTGATAACATGAGAAGAAGATGGGTAAGGAGGAAGCAGGAAGACGGACTTTTTTTTGTAGCCTTAGTCTGCCTGCTGACGCTTTTGGCATTTGGATTTAAAGAGCAGTTATTTTGCCTGGTTTATCCGGGCGTTTCTTATATTTCCGGCATTCAGACAATCGAAAAATATGAATTATGTAAACTAACCATGGCGTTTTCCAGCGGCTACTACGGTTATCTGGAGCAAAGAGACACTCCGGATATCTCTGTGGAAAACCTTGCGGGGGCAAAGGAGCTTCTTAAGGAATACGAATTGAATCCCCGGGAGATTGCGGAGGATGAGATGGGAAATGAAGGAATGGCCGGGGACGAATCCATGAGCGATGTTTTTTTATCGGAGGATGTGCAAAACGAAATAACGGCGGAAAATGAATCCGCAAGCAGGGAAAGCAAAGATTTTATACGGGCGGAAAGGGCAGCGCAGGTCATAGACTATGAAAAACTGTTGGATTTTGATTATTTAAAGAAAAACTTCTATACAGTTGATAATTCTACAGATATAGGGGCGAATTTATTGGATGCAAGAAGGATGCTGGAGTATGATGCAACCATAAGCGGGGATGCATCGAACCCACAAATCCTGATTTATCACACCCATTCCCAGGAGGACTTTGCGGACAGCATACCGGGGGATACGTCTACCACAATTCTGGGGGCAGGGGAAAAGCTGGCGCAGCTTTTAAGGGATGAATACGGCTTTCATGTCATTCATCACACAGGCGTTTATGATGTGGAAAGCAGGGATTATGCATATTCTGCCGCGGGTCCTGCCATTGAACAGATTCTTAAAGAAAATCCGTCCATTGAGGTAGTGATTGATTTGCACAGGGATGGTGTGGCGGATTCCACAAGACTTGTATCCGATGTGGGAGGGCGGCCCACGGCGCAATTTATGTTCTTCAACGGCCTTAGCTATTTAAAGAGCAAGGGGCCTGTTGATTATCTGGAAAATCCCTATATTGAAGAAAATCTTGCTTTCTCTTTCCAGATGAAGCTGGCGGCGGATGAATATTATCCGGGATTTGCCAGACATACTTATTTAAAAGGTCTTAGGTATAATATGCACTATTGTCCCAAGAGTCTTTTGATAGAAGTGGGGGCACAGACCAATACGGTGGAAGAGATTATGAATGCCATAGACCCGTTAGCTCATATACTGGCTATGGTGTTGAAGGGGGAGAAACCGGATTCTTCTGCAGCCATGTGAGAGGAATCGGCCTTGAGCTCATTATAAACCGAAAGAATGTTATTTAACGCAAAAGCGCCTCCAAAGCCAACCGCGCCAAGGCTTTGAAGGCGTTTTTTTAAATCATGTTATGAAACAAGGATGTTTCCCTCATAATCCAAACGGACTCTGTCCGCTATCACTGCAATATACTCGCTATTGCTAGGCCTTTTAGGTACCAAAGCAGAGGAATATCCGAAGATTTCCTCCATGACCTCGCGGCTCCCTCTTGCCCACGACGCCTCAATAGCAGTTCTGATTGCCCGCTCAACTTTTACCGGTGTTGTATTATACATTTCCGCAATCTCCGGATACAAATACTTCGTCATGCGGTTGACTGCCTCCATATCTGTAATAGAAATTAATATTGCTTCCCTGATATAGCGATATCCGCCAAGATGCACCGGGACCCCTAAACCCAGCATGATCTTAGTCACATATTTTTCCAACCCTACGCATTTTCTTATCTCGTTTGTCATAATTTGTACTCCCTCTTTTTCTCTTATACAAGATATTGTGTTTCATGCGCGGTTACGATACTAAAATAGCATTATCCTGTTTTGCTGTAAAGAATTATTCGTCGACAATTGGAATTTTTATTGCTAATCAGAATAGGAATCTCAGATATAGCTGGCAGAATGAAAGGTTTTACGGGACAATTTACGGGGATGCAGATGTGTTGAAATTAAATGCAGACAAAAAGCCAAAAAGGGAGCAAACGTGTGGAAAAGAAATTGTTAACGGTAGCAAATGAGGGAATTGGGAAAATAGTAGAGAAGATTTCTTGTATGAATGAACAAAGGGGTTTTTAAGAAAAAATACTATTAGATTCCCAAATAGCATAATTCATTCCCGAAATAAGAAAAAGAGAATTATTTTGTTATAATATTTACAGGTCTTGCTTATATCAGTAAAACATTTGGGGGAGGAGTTACAATGATAAATTTAGAAATGGGACAGCCGTTTATTCATATATTTAGGACTCCTTCAGGACATTATATTTATGATGTGAATACAAATACAATATTAAAGGTATCTAAGGATACTTATGAATATTTGAATACAAAAGTATGTAATCTGATTTTACAGGTAACACAGAATTGCACTCGGAAGATGCAGAGCAATTTTATATTGGCTTTTATGGCGGGGAACCGTTATTGGAATTTCCGCTAATAAAACAGTGTGTTGATTATGAAAACAGACAATGTGAGGGAAGAAAAATTAAATATCATTTGACGGCTGACGCCACACTATTCAGTAAAGAAATTATAGATTAATTCAGGTTTATCTTTTTAATGATACGCTTAGAAACAATATTTGTTTGTATAGGAAAATTGATGAAGAGGTTATTATGGCTGTCTGCAGGGATTGCGGATTGGAAGAATTTGTTGGAGAAGTATCGCTTGATTATATCGCAGGTCATAACTAAGCGCTTCTTTCCGGTGGGCACAAGCAAAAAGATGCGCTTGCAAGAGCTATTATTTATGACAAAGATATTTTGATATTTGACGAAATAACTTTTAATGTGGATTCCATTTCGGAAATACAAATTATTGAAAACTTAAGTGAGGTTATGGGTTTTGGCGGTTAAATTTACTAAGAAAACCGGACAGGAGAAAGGAGAAGAAAGTAAAGTTGCCATGAATTTAGAATTTTGTTATACTCTTACACAGTAGACAAAACGGAGGAAATCCCATGCAGCAATATGACCAAAGTAAAATCCGCAATTTTTGTATTGTGGCCCATATCGACCACGGTAAATCCACTCTTGCGGACAGGATAATAGAAAAGACAGGACTTCTGACCAGCCGTGAAATGCAGGCCCAGGTTCTTGACAATATGGAACTTGAAAGGGAAAGAGGCATTACGATCAAGGCCCAGACAGTTCGTATTGTCTATAAAGCTAAGGACGGGGAGGAATATATTTTCAATTTGATCGACACCCCCGGCCATGTGGACTTTAACTATGAAGTGAGTCGTGCCCTTGCGGCATGCGACGGGGCTATTCTGGTAGTTGACGCGGCCCAGGGAATTGAAGCGCAGACTTTAGCCAATGTATATCTCGCCCTGGATCACAATCTGGATGTATTTCCGGTTATCAATAAAATTGACCTGCCAAGCGCAGAGCCGGACCGGGTAAAGGATGAGATAGAGGATGTTATCGGCATAGAAGCCCAGGACGCCCCGTTGATCTCGGCAAAAAACGGTATCGGCATTGAAGAGGTTTTGGAACAGATCGTAGAAAAGATTCCGGCTCCCAAAGGAAATCCCGACGCTCCCTTATCGGCGTTGATCTTTGATTCCCTGTATGATTCTTATAAAGGCGTGATTGTTTTCTGCCGCCTTATGGAAGGCAGGGTCAGGAAAGGCACCAAAATCAAGATGATGGCAACCGGCGCGACGGCGGAGGTTGTGGAAGTAGGATATTTCGGAGCGGGACAGTTTATTCCCTGTGAGGAACTGGCGGCCGGCATGGTAGGTTATATTACGGCTTCCATCAAGAATGTAAAAGATACGGCGGTAGGCGATACGGTTACGGATGTGGACAATCCTTGTGCAGAACCCCTCCCCGGTTATAAGAAAGTAAATTCCATGGTTTACTGCGGTATGTATCCGGCAGACGGGGCAAAATATCCCGACTTGCGGGATGCTTTGGAAAAGCTGCAGTTAAACGATGCTTCCTTAAATTATGAGCCTGAAACCTCCGTGGCATTGGGCTTTGGTTTCCGTTGCGGTTTTTTGGGACTGTTACATTTGGAAATCATTCAGGAAAGGCTGGAGCGGGAGTATAATCTGGATCTTGTGACTACTGCGCCGGGAGTTATTTATAAGGTGCACAAGACGAATGGGGAGGTCATTGAATTGACTAATCCCAGCAACCTCCCTGACCCGGCGGAAATCGACTATATGGAGGAGCCTATTGTAACGGCAGAAATTATGGTTACAACGGAATTCATAGGCTCTATCATGGAACTGTGCCAGGAAAGGCGTGGCGTTTATCTGGGCATGGAATATATGGAGGAAACAAGGGCGCTGCTTAAATATGAGCTTCCTCTAAATGAAATAATTTATGACTTTTTTGACGCTTTAAAATCCCGCTCCAGGGGTTACGCTTCTTTTGACTATGAATTAAAGGGCTATGAGCAGTCGGAATTAGTAAAACTGGATATTCTCATTAATAAAGAGGAAGTGGATGCCTTGTCCTTTATTGTTCATAAGGACAGCGCTTATGACAGAGGAAGGAAGATGTGCGAAAAATTAAAAGATGAAATTCCCAGGCATCTGTTTGAAATTCCCATTCAGGCGGCGGTGGGCGGTAAGGTAATCGCCAGAGAAACCGTGAAGGCCATGCGAAAGGACGTTCTGGCAAAATGCTATGGCGGCGATATTACCCGTAAAAAGAAGCTTTTAGAGAAACAGAAAGAGGGAAAGAAGCGTATGCGTCAGATCGGCAGCGTGGAAATTCCCCAGTCAGCTTTTATGAGCGTGCTAAAGCTGGATGACAGGAAATAGAACAAAGCTGCAGAAACATTTAACGGAGCAAAAGCGGCGAAGCAGGCCGGAGAACGTTAAATCAAGCAGAGTATTTGGCAAATGAATAAAAACGGGTGTAATGAAATGGAGTTGTATATTCACATTCCCTTCTGTGTGCAGAAGTGTAAATATTGTGATTTTTTATCCATGGCGGCCGATGAAGCGACAAAAGAGCGGTATGTGGAAGCTTTAATGAATGAAATCGCATTTTACGGACGACAGGAAGAGTGGGAACAAGGGCTGGAAACCGTTTATTTCGGCGGGGGAACGCCCACGGTAATAGGCTCCCGAAACCTGATTCGAATTTTGGACTGTGTGAGAAGTTACTTTCGGATTAAAGAGGAGTGTGAGATAACAATTGAACTAAACCCTGCCACCATTGACGGGGAGGGCTTAAAAGAGCTGCGTTTAAACGGAGTAAACCGTTTAAGCATCGGTTTGCAGTCTGCCCGGAATGAGGAATTAAAGCTTTTAGGAAGGATTCATAGCTACGAGGAATTTTTGAAGGCTTTTAGGGAGGCACGGATAGCCGGTTTTAAAAACGTAAATGTGGATCTGATTTCCTCCCTGCCCGGTCAGAGGGTGGAAGATTATAAGGAAAGCCTTCAAAAGGTAATTTGGTTGGGCCCGGAGCATATTTCCGCCTACAGTCTGATTTTGGAAGAAGGAACGCCATTTTATGATAGTTATGTAAACCATCCGGAGCTGCTTCCCGATGAGGATACAGATCGTGAAATGTATCACCTGACCAAAGAAATGTTAAAAGCGGCCGGATATGACAGATACGAGATTTCTAATTATGCGAAATCCGGCTTTGAATCAAAACATAACAGTGGTTATTGGAAAAGGGTTCCCTATCTGGGCACAGGTCTGGGAGCTTCTTCTTTTATAGGGGGTAAACGCTGGAAAAACGGAACAAATTTAAAGGAATACTTACGGAATTGGGAGAAAATAAACGAAAATACTGTTTTCCCGGGAAGGCTTGAAGAATTTTACACATTATCCCGCCGGGATGAAATGGCAGAATATCTGTATCTGGGACTTAGAATGAGCCGGGGCGTTTCCATAAAAGGGTTTGAGAGGTGCTTTGGAAAAGACTTGTTCGATGTATACGGTAAAGAGATAGCAAAGTTTAAGAAGGAAGGGCTTCTGGTGGCAGATGAAGAGAAGGACAGGATTTATCTGACGGACTTTGGCATGGATGTGAGCAATTATGTGTTTGAGAGGTTTGTGTGAGTCAATCTCATATACTTATCATTTTTTCGACTATGTGTTATAATAACAAAAACGGCTGGAGACTGACAGATGAAAAAGATGCTTATGCTGGGCGGAAGCCATGCGGAAATTCCCATGATTCAGGCGGCCCGAAAATTGGGATATTATGTAATTACTACGGGAAATCAGGCGGATGGCCTGGGACATCCCTTTGGGGACGCATACATCAATTGTGATTTCAGCAATAAAGAGGCTATTACGGAGCTGGCAAGGGAGCAGAAGGTGGATGCTATATGCTCCGGCTGCAATGATTTTGCCTATTTATCTGCCGCTTATGCCTGTGAAAAATTAGAATTGCCGGGACATGACGACTATGAAACGGCGTTGCGGATTCATCACAAGGATAAGTACCGTGCGTTGGCTGACGAACTGGGAATTGTAACCCCCAAGGCTTATAAATGCAGCGGCTCGGCTAAATTGTCAGAGGCATGTGAGCGATTAAGCTTTCCGGTTATAGTAAAGCCTGTGGATTTGACCGGCGGGAAAGGCATGCAGAGGTGTGAAAATAAAGAGCAGGTTAAAGAGGCTTATGAGATTGCCATGAAAGCCACTAGAGAGCATTATGTGGTTGTGGAAGAGTTCATTACGGGAACAAATCACGGATTTTCCGCCTATATCCAAAATCAAAAGGTTACATTTTTCTTTGCAGACAATGAGCAGTACTATCACAACCCTTACCTTGTTTCCGGAGCCAGTACGCCGTCTTACGCGCCACAAGAAGCCATGAAACAGCTTTGTGGGGACTGTGAGAAAATTGCGGGGAAATTGCAATTAAAGGACGGCATTCTGCACATTCAGTTTATTTTAAAAGAAAATAAAACGCCTGTTATTATAGAGGTCTGCCGGAGAGCGCCGGGAGATTTATATATTCATTTGGTTGAAATGGCAAAGGGAGTTGATTATCCTCAATATATTGTGGGAGGAGAAGCCGGTATGAGCCTGCCTGCACCGTGTCCAAAGGAAAAAAAAGGATATTTTGTAAGGCACTGTGTTATGGCGGATGGAGAAGGCACGATAGAAACGGTTCAGATCGCTGATGAAATCGCACCATATGTAAAAGAACAAATGTTATGGTATAAAAAAGGCGATGTCGTTGAGGATATGTTAAAATATAAAGCGGGAATTGTTTTTCTGCATTTTCCTACAGAGAAAGAATATCGGTGTTATTTGGATAAGCTTCCAAAGCTTATTAAGATTAAATTGCAGGATTTGGATAAAAGGGATGGTATTATAAAAGAAACGGGTAACTGACAGATAAGGGAGTGGGGATGTAAAATGCAAACAGCAGAAAAAGATAGTGCTGCAAAAAGAGGGATAGAAAACAGACGTTTTTGAAGAGATGGAAATTTAAAGTAGTTTGAGATGCTTGCAATGTAAAATAAAAATTAGGGGAGGAACAAAATAATGTATCGGATTGGATTTATCGGAGGGGGAATAAATTCGGCTATCGGAAGAAGCCACTTTATTGCGTCCCAGATGGATGGAAAGTTCAAATTGGAGGCAGGCGCTTTCAGCCGCAATCAGGAAATTAATCATAAAACAGGAGAAGAATTTATGGTAGCTTCGGACCGGGTTTATGACGATTACCATAAATTGCTTGAAAGAGAAAAAGGGAAATTGGACGTTATCGCCATTCTGACGCCTACGGATACCCATGAGGTAATGGTGGAAGAATGTTTAAAGGCAGGATTTCCTGTTATTTGTGAAAAATCTTTATGTACATCCTATGAGTCCGCATTAAAAATCAAAAAAAATGTGGAAGATACAAAAGGATTTTTATGTGTTACATACAATTACACGGGTTATCCTATGGTCAGGGTGCTTAGGGACAAGATTAAAGCGGGAGATTTGGGAAAGGTTACCAATATTATTGTGGAAATGCCCCAGGAGGGATTTACCAGATATACTTTAGACGGAAATCAGCCAAAGCCCCAGAACTGGCGTATGACGGATTATGAAATCCCCACTATTTCTTTGGATTTGGGAACCCATCTTCACAATATGATGGCATTTTTAACAGGGGCGGCGCCCAAGGAAATCGTGGCAAGAGAAAGCTCCTTCGGTTTTTTTCCCCAGGTTATTGACGATGTTCTCTGCATGATTAATTATACGGATGATATTGCGGCACAGATGTGGTTCAGCAAGGCGGCTTTGGGAAACAGAAACGGACTGCGGATCAGGGTCTTTGGCACAAAAGCCAGTGCGGAGTGGTATCAGGCGGAACCGGAAACCTTGAAGCTGAACGATAAAAACGGACATGTTCTTTTGTTAGACAGAAGTAATGATAAGGCGGAGGGCCAACAGGCCAGATATAACCGTTTCAAAGTAGGACATCCCAGCGGTTTTATTGAAGCCTATGCAAATTATTACTGGGATATATACGATGCTTTAACGGAATACCTTACAAAAGGAGAAGAGGCATCCCATTATTTAATGAATATCGATACTTCCATAGAGGGGCTAAAGCTCTTTGAGGTGGCCCATCGATCTGCCAAAGAGCATAAATGGATGCCTGTCTAAAGGGAAAGAAAAGGAATGATACATATATGAATCTGCAAAAAGGATTAGTGAGCTTTGTCATTCCCTGCTACTGCTCGGAAAAGACAATAGAAGCGGTAGTGGCGGAAATCATTGAAAAAGTAAAAGAACAGTCCGAATATGATTATGAAATTATTTTAGTTAATGATTTTTCCAAGGACGATACCAAAAATGTCATAAAAGGGCTGGCAGAAGCCGATCACAAAATCGTTGCCATAGACTTTTCCAGAAACTTCGGGCAGCATTCTGCGATTATGGCAGGCTTTTGGAAGGTCAAAGGAGAATATGTGGTCTGTCTGGACGATGACGGACAGATGCCCATAGAATCCGTATTTGACTTGATCAAGGAACTGGAAAAGGGAGCGGATGTGGTTTTCGGACAGTACGAAGAGGTTAAGCAGAAATGGTATAGGAATATGGGGAGCAGAATAAATGTACTGATGACAGAAATTTTGCTGGATAAACCCAAAGAGCTCTATATGTCCAGTTTTTGGGCGGGAAAACGATTTGTAATTGAAGAAGTAATCCGGTATGAAGGTGCATATCCGTATATCGGTGGATTGCTGTTGAGGATTACTAAAAATATGGTAAGTATTCCTGTAAAGCATCGGGAGCGGTTAACCGGAAGATCAGGATATACATTTTTTAAGTTAATAAATCTTTGGATGAATGGGTTTACGGCTTTTTCCGTAAAACCTCTTCGGTTTGCGACGTTTTGCGGGATGGTATGTGCCGCAGTTGGTTTTATTTACGGTATTGTTACGATAATCAGGAAATTATTAGACCCCGATATTTTGATGGGATATGCATCTACAATTACGGTCATTCTGTTTATCGGAGGTATGCTCATGCTTATGCTCGGGATAGTAGGCGAATATATAGGAAGAATCTATATATGCATAAACAAAGCGCCTCAATATGTCATAAAGGAAGTTATTGATAAGAGAACGGATGGGGAAGAGGATTAAATTAGGGGAATGGTAAAAAATAGACGTTGTCTGGTATTAGGCTTTTCCATAGGTATGATACTGTTCTATAAATTATGGATTCTGCTCTATTATAACATACATTATGTAGATGAGGATCAGGCGCTCATGTGGCTGGGAACCGTTTATTTTTCTCATGGGAAATTTATGGAACCTTGCTTTTGGGGGCAGAATTACGGGGCAATGCTAGAATCGTTTTTTAGCGTACCGCTGTATTTGTGCGGGGTTCCGCTTCATATAGCTTGTCCGTTAGTGACAAGCCTGTTTACTAC
This sequence comes from Lachnospiraceae bacterium, assembly GCA_910574745.1. Taxonomy (GTDB): domain Bacteria; phylum Bacillota; class Clostridia; order Lachnospirales; family Lachnospiraceae; genus UBA2882. The sequence continues at coordinate 138,680 of CAJTCE010000004.1, forward strand.
ATTGCCGGTTATTGTTATGCTGTGTCTGACAAGGGATGAAGGGATCATGCTATTGATAACCGGTTCATTTTTGATGCTGGGGTATCAGTTTGACATTCTGCTTTCCGTGCCTCGGAGCTTTGCTATGGGAATCAGCATCACAACCCTGGCATGTATTGTTTTATTATGTGCAAAAAGAAAAATGGCACTTTTTATGGCATCGGCGTTGGCGGTTATCGGAATTGTTATAACAAATACAGCAATTTTTCCGTTGGCATTTACCGGAATTTATCTTTTGTATAGGGATAAGTGCAATGTTAAAAAATTTATCTTGTACATTTCCGGTGGCGGAATTGGTGTGTGCTATTATCTTTTTGTACGCTATTTTTATAAAAGCCATCCGGAATATGTGATCCACAAAGGTTATGGTTTAGAGTGGAGTTTAATAAATCTGGATTTATCGCTTGTTATTGATACGTTGAGAGAATTGAATTTTCTGGAATCGTACAGTATTGGGATTTTTATACTGCTGATTTTTTTTGGTATACTGGCTTACTACAAATATTGGGATATGTTTTGGTTTGGAATCATAGGAACAGTTTTGTCTGTATCTGTATTTGGACATTGGAAAATCTATGATGTTGTGGACGGAGTTCTGTTAAGCATGTATAGGATGCTGCTGTTTATTCCGTATATGATTTGTCTGTTTTGGTTTTTTTGGGACAGACAAGAGAAAATAGGTACAAGCATGAAAATAAAAAAATATATACCTTTTTGTTTCTTTCTTATTGCCTGCAGTATTATTTTTAAATGCGGGAGGATATATAATGTGCTTTACAATACCGACGAACTGACGAAGACAGGGGGAGAGTTAAGAATTGTAAAAACGAAGGAAACGCTGGAGGTTTGTGAAGAAATTCTGGAAGAAGCCGAGGGAAAAACTCATTGGATTGTTACGATATCCGATTCCCGGCCGGAAGCTTATATTTTAGCTTCTCTTGGATATGGAAAATATCATTTTTATAATCAGCATTATGACAGGCGGGAGTGGGAAAGAAAGGCGGCTGAAATGACAACGGAAGATTTGTGCTATCTCGGGGTATATTTTGGAGAAGAAGCATATGAGAAAAATAGGGAAGCTTATTTTTTAGAGGAAAGAAGGATAAGGAATACTTCTATTGTGGATGACTTACAAAAAGGAGATTAAATTTTGAAAAAAATATATTTAGGTCTGCATTTCATACTAATGTTTTATGCTATAGGGGGCATTTTCAGTAAGAGAGCGGCAAATGCGGAATTTTTATCATTGGAATATATAATAAGCTATGGGATGGTATTTGCCATTCTGATGATTTATGCCGTTTTCTGGCAGATGATTCTAAAAAAAGTTTCCCTGACCGTTGCCATGGCAAATAAATCGGTTACGGTAATATGGGGGCTTATTTATGGATTTTTGTTCTTTCAGGAAAAGATTACCCTTGGGAATGTCATAGGAGCCGTTATTATTATCGTTGGCATTATTATGGTAGTAAACGGGGATAAGGAGCAGAATCAATGTACGTAGCGATTTTTATGGCTTCAGTGTTCATTGCGGCCGTATCACAGATTCTATTAAAGAAAAGCGCCATGAAACAATACGATTATAAATTCGGCGATTATTTGAACCCGTATGTGATATGCGCTTATGGTCTTTTATTTTTATCCATGATACTGACGGTTTACGCATATAAAGGCGTGGATTTAAAAACCGGACCGGTTATAGAAGCTACCAGTTATATTTATGTAGCTGTATTGAGTGCATTTTTTTTGAAGGAAAAGATTTCCAATAAAAAGAAGATCGGGCTGCTCATCATTATCGTGGGAATTCTGATTTCCAATATATAGGAAATATAAAAACAGCAATCATTTAGAAAAGAGCGGCAAATGGAAGATGGCAGCGTGAGCCCTGACATAAACAGAAAATAATAGCAGTGGAATCTAAGTCAATGGAAAATGACAGAAAACGGAAAGAGGAAAAAATGATCGGATTTAATGTGGCTCCCTTTGTGGGGAGAGAACTGGAATATATGAAAAATGCCGTAGACCGCCATAAAATCTGCGGTGACGGGGAGTATACCGGAAAGTGCAAAAAGTGGATGGAGGAAAGGACTGGAACAAAAACAGCTCTTTTGACAACCTCCTGTACACATGCCTTGGAAATGGCGGCTTTGTTGTGCGATATAGGGCCTGGGGATGAAGTGATTATGCCTTCCTATACCTTTGTTTCTACCGCTAACGCCTTTGTTTTGCGGGGCGCAAAGGTAGTATTTGTGGATATCAGACCGGATACCATGAACATCGATGAAAAGTTGATAGAAGAAGCTATTACCGAGAAAACAAAAGCGATCGTACCGGTACATTATGCTGGAGTTGCCTGCGAAATGGATGAAATCATGGAAATCGCAAGGCTTCACAATCTTTATGTGGTAGAGGATGCGGCACAAGGCGTTATGTCAACCTATAAAGGCAGAGCGTTGGGGACAATCGGCGAGTTTGGCTGTTTCAGTTTTCATGAGACAAAGAACTTTTCCATGGGAGAGGGCGGTGCCCTTTTAATCAGGGAGCAGCAGTTTACGGAAAGAGCTGAAATACTTAGGGAAAAAGGTACCAACCGTAGTAAGTTTTACAGAGGCGAGGTTGATAAATACTCATGGTGCGATATGGGGTCTTCTTATCTGCCCAGCGATTTGAATGCGGCATATTTGTGGGCGCAGTTAGAGGAGGGCGATAAGATTACGGCGGACAGAATGCACACATGGAAACAGTATGATGAAGCCCTGCGCCCTCTGGAACGATTTGAAGTTCCGTTTATTCCGGAAGGATGTGAGCACAATGCCCATATGTATTACATTAAGACAAGGGATTTGGAAGAACGGACCGCTTTGATCGCTTATCTCATGGAAAACGGTATCAAAGCAGTATTTCATTATATTCCTCTACATTCTTCCCAGGCAGGGCGCAGGTACGGAAAGTTTTGCGGAGAAGACATTTATACTACCAGGGAAAGCGAAAGACTGGTAAGACTTCCCCTATATTATCAGATTGGCGAAGAAAATGTAGGATATGTCATCGGAAAGGTAAAGAAATTTTATGAAAACAGATAATGGCGGAAATATCATTAAGAGAATGAACCGGAAACATTTTTTTCCTGTCATACATATGATAATAACTTCTTTGTATATGGTATGGGGGCTTAAATATGAGCCTCTGCCTTTTGGGAATATGACGCCGGTTTGTGATATAAATTGGGGTGAAGGTTGTGAAAAAGCTGCCCATGTGCTGATGGCGGGAGTTTTTGGTTTTTGTCTGATCTGTATTGTCTGGTATGTTTTATTTTTGCTGATAAAGAAGAAAAAAATTTTGCCATTTGTGCTGGTGGGTATGGCTTTTATGATAAGCCTTATGGCCTTTCCCAGCAGTTTTTCTTATGAGCCGGACAATATGGTTGTCTATTCTCATGCAATTCGTGATATGCCCGATTACTGGCAGAGCATTTATTTGGGGTGCTTATATAAAGCCTGTCTGTTTGTATTCCCGCATCCGCTTATGATCTCTTTTTTACAGTTATCATCTTTGTTTGGCGTTTTATATTATATTTCTTCCAAAGCAGGTAAAATGTTTGGAAAGAAGGCGGCATGGGTGCCATATCTGCTTATTTTGTTTCCGGAATTTTTAGAGTTGGGCTTCAGCCCTTACCGGAACTGCATTTATACCATAATGTGCCTATGGTTTTATGCCTTTCTGTTTTTTGAGTGCTTGGAAAAAAAGGAGAGACCGGCAAAAGTATTGATTTTGCTTAGTCTTTCGGGAGGATTGCTTACCGTATTCAGAAGTGAGGGGATCATTGTTTTCGGTATTCTCGTAGCCGCTTTTTGGTATATTTACCGGATGTCTGTCAAAAGAATTTGTAAATATCTGGTTCTATGCGCATTCATCTGTTTGTTGCTTATGTTTCCCCAGAAGCTGGGAGAAAAGAAATATTATGGACAGGATTACAGCATGATCAATAGCATGAATATGCTAAAGACCATTTTGTCGGATGAAAATGTGAATCTGAAATTTAAAACGGTGGAAGAGGATTTGACGGCAATTCACAGAATTGTTCCTCTTGATGAACTGCCTACTTATGGAATCCATGCATATAGAGCGAATAATTTTGCAAAAAAAGGCACCATCAACCAGTCTTTTGCCTCAAAGGAGGAATCAGAGGCTTTTATGAGAAGCGTAAAAAATCTGATTCTTTCTAATCCCGGTCTGTTTCTAAAAGACAGACTTGTCATGTTTTGTGAGGCAAACGGGATTAATTCTGTAAGAGTGGATCCTTATCCTACGGAAAGCTGGAATCAGATGTTTGCCGTGTTGGCAGGAGAATGGAGTTACAGCTATGGGGAAATTGTCGGGGACTCTTTCCCCCAAATAATCTTCGCTGACCGGCAGAAGATAGGTTTTTCAGATGCTTTTACAGATTTTCAAATGGCTTATTATAATTTGGTTTGTAAAAGCAATCTGATTTTTAGCAGCCGCATACTGGTATTTTTGTTGTTTCCCTTATTGGTTATTTATGATATAAAGTTGTGTGCAAAAAAGAAACGGACTTTTTTTGCCGTGAGCGCATTGCTGCTGCTCATACAGCTTGCCGCGGTTATTCTTTTTTGCCCTGAGGGAAGAAACGTCTACTATTTTCCATCTTATTTTGTTATGCTGACAGGCTGCTTTCTTTTAAGTCTTGACATTATGAAAAAGAGCAGGCAGGTAAAGGTAATGCTGCCGCCGGTAACAAACAGACTTTGAATCATGCCGTAAGGAATAAATACCAATTTCAATTCATGATGTCCGGCAGGAGTTTTCACGAACATCATGGATTGATAAGGGTCTTCAATATCCACTTCTTTTCCGTCTATATAGGCCTTCCATCCACGGTCATAGGGAATGCTTAACATAGTATAGCCATCCTCTTCGTAATCGGTGGTTCCCGTCAAGGTATGGCCGGTATAGGTCAGATTTTTCCATGTATTTTTATTTGCATTTTCATAAAATTCCGGCATAACGTCGCTATGGAAGACGGTCAGATTGTAAAGATCGCTGCTTGCAGGCAGGCTTGCGGTAGGAAAGGAAATCCTGCATTGGAAATTTTCTTTGCTTTTCACATAGCCTAAAGGAACAAATTCAATGGCGTACAGATAAAGGGGACCGCTGTCTTCGGGCGTGACGGATATGTTAATATACAAGGTATCCATGGGCGTTAAATGATTGCCGCCCTTGTTAGATTCTGATAAAAGCGTATTTACCTCATCGAAGGTCAGTATCCTGTCATTTTCATCCGTATAATAAAATATATTTTCTCCCGAAGCAGTTTCATCATAGACTATGAGTTGATGGGAAAAGGGGGATTTATCATCGGAAAGATAAAAAGAAGATAAGTCTTCCAGATAATAGGGTACAAAGTTGGAATAATCATTTAATTTCGTTAATTCCTCCGGGGCATAAAACCCCAAGGGAAGAACGTAAGGGTTTTCAAAGATATAGTTGTCGTCAACACTGCCCAGATAGCGGTATTCGTTCAAGTCGGGACAAGGGTTTTCCGTAAAATAACTGCAAAACAGAAAACGAGTGCCTGATAAAGAAAGGCTCAAAGGCGTACCGGCGTTGGCGGTAGTAATATAATTGGTGCCTGCGGTCATACCATAGCGCATATTCAAATTGGATTGATGCATGGTAACAAAGGAATTGAAAAGTTCATTGCTTTCGGTCTGGTAAAATGCCCCACCGTTTTTGGACGGAGTTGCGACATAGAGGGTTCTTGATAAAGGAATGGAATTATCGTCTAATTCCTCAAATGCTTTCTGAATCATTTCCACATCTCCGGTTTTATAAATGCCGGGCAGATTGTATTGTCTGAAAGCAAAAAGCATGTTACAGAATAATTCGATGGCTAAAATAGCAGTAAAGGTACGCAAAATAGACTGCCGCTTTGAACGCAGAAAATGGATGGCAAAAGCAGACAGATATAACAATGCAACAACCAATGTAGCCATAAATGCCAAAGTCGAATTTCCCGAACCGATGAACTGACAGCAGATAAAAAATCCTATTAAAATACTGCCTATCATTCCTAAGCGGGAAAAAGATAAATCCTTTAAAGCGTTCAGACTGTCATAAGCTAACAAGGCAATCAGAATCATGAACAGGAAGGCATAGCGGTTTGGAACACCGGTCTGGTAATGGAATCCGTTCCAGATGAAGGAAATAAGCTTACCGTTAAAGCTTAAATATAAAACAGCAACGGGAAGCAGCGTGCGGAGTTTGTCAGAACGCTTGATCTTCTTTGATAAACAGAAAACAAGCAATAGTAAAAATGAGCCGATTCCGGCATAGAGACATACATAGTTTTCATTCCAGTTAACAGCTCCTACTTCAGAAAAAATCATATGCTGTTTCCACTGTGAAAAGAAATTTCCGTGTAATCCTGGAGTGGGGAACGTACTGTCATCAATCTGATAAGCAGAGTCCCAGGTTGCCAGCAGTGTATTAGATATAATAAAGAAACTGTTTAAGGCAGCCAGAATAGAACAGCCTGCAAAACGGAGTCCTTTAAACAGAAAATCCTTAAAATCTTCAAAATGATATATGAAAAAGCGTATTACAAGAAAAATGCATATATATAATGCAAGATACAAATTTGAATAAATGCAATATGCCAATGCGATGATATAAGGAATGCATTTTTTATGCAGAATTAAATAATCCATAGCAAGCAGTACCAGAGGAAGGGCTGCAAAAATCTGATACCAGGAAGTGAAACCATGCATACAGAGCATATAGTTGTTAAGCGTGTATATCATGACGGGAATCAAAATTCTATGATCATGTTTATCTGCTCTTTCGCCCATAAGACGATGGGTCAGATAGAAGGCAAGGGTTAAACCGCTGAGTCCCAAAAAGAAGCCTTCTTCCAGAGTAAGGAAGGAAGCAATTTGTCCCGGGGACAGGAAGGTCGTAAAATAGCGTATAAGAGCCAGAGGATTAACCGCATAAAGACTGTAGCCGTATCCGCCCAAGAAGCTGTATAGCGCATGTCCTTCCTTTAAATTGTAATATACATCCAGATTTGAAGGATAGGTTAAATATAAGCCGTCTTCATCAAAGATAGAATTGCTTCCAAAAGGCATGCAGCTGTTTAGAATTAAGGCGAGAAGGAAAAAAACACAGGGAATCAGAAAGGAAAACCAGTAAATTCTGTTTTCTCTAAAATGGTTCCTTGTACCGGTCAAAATACGACTGTTTTCCAGCCTTTTTCCGAGACTGCGTAAAGCAGTAAAGATTTTTTCCTTATCCCTGTTAAAAAACAGAAGAAGCATAAGGAATATGCCGACACAGGTTGCCCCTATCCCAAGATACCGGGGGAGCATGGAGATACCGCCGCGGGATAACTGAAGAGTTTCATAAGCTTCGGCTAAAGCAGGCAATTTGTTTAAAAGTTCGTTGTTGAGCCAATATCCGTTTAAATGATCGTTTACTGTATATTCGGGAGATAAGGGGAGATAAAAAGAAATATTCTTCTCTTTTTGATCCCCTTTCATATCAAAACGGTAAAGCTGCAGATTCAGTGTATCTAAGACAAGCAGTGTGCCTTCTTTGCTGGCGCTGACAGAAGCTGCCATATCGTAATATCGGGTGCTCGGGTGCAAAGTATCGTGCGTGTATGAAAAACCATAAATATGATTTCCTAAATCGACAACACGGTAGTCATCGGATTTAGCAAAATTTAGAGTAAAATCTGCAGGAGTAAATAAGTCTTCGTCGGCTCCCAGCTTGCGGACAACGGCATTTTGTGTGGTAAAATAATCGGATAGGGCGGTAATGCCTGCTGCGTCTCTGTCGGCATCTGTTAAGATTTCTTCAGTGGGCAGGAGATTTAAAAGTTGTATAAGATTTGTATCAATGTATCGGTATGCTTCGGAATCTTCCAATGCAATCTCTTCGGAAAGATGATTGGAAATGTCCCCGGAAACACCTTCTGAGGAAGGGGCGGTTTGAATTTCTTCCACAAAATCGGATTCTGCATCGATAACAGGAGCCGAAGTCTCTGAAGGGTTTAAAGCGGGATAAACCTGCAAAGAAGAAAAGTCGGGATAATGATCCGCCAACTCCAAAGGCGCAGGAATAAAATTCTGGTTTGTCACAATGAAAATATTGCAGAATAATTCCAGGGCGATCAAACAAATAAGCAGAGGCTTTACGGGAAAGCTTATTTTGTTCCTCAAAGAAAGCGCCAGTAAAAGCACAATATAAGCTATGATAAAGAAAATATTGCTCTGTGTCGCCAGCGTATGATAGTTGTGCCCTGCGCAAAAAAGGCAGACTACTAAATATAAAAGGCTGAAAAGACTGAGCTTTAACAGGCTTGCAAACCGGAAGGCATCTATGCGGGCAAGAACCTTGGAAGCTAAAAGAAGAAGAAAGAAAATCAGCAGAAAACCATAATATATGGAACCGCCGGAATAAAGGCGGAAAAAGTTCACAAGGAAATAGACAGGGCTAAACTGGGCAGCAGCAAAAAGGAAGAAAATGAAAATGAAATTTTTCCATTTTTCTTTTCCGGAAACATCGGAAAGCAGAAAGTAAAAAACAGTCATCATAAAGAAGAAAAGACCGAAATACAAATCCATTCTTATACCTGAGAAAAATGCCGCAGAAGAAACGGAACCCAGTAAAAAACGGGAAAGGGCAGTTATGGCCGGAAGGGTAGTGGAAAAACCCGTATAAGGATCGTTTCCGATATAAGAAAAATATTCGGCATATTGAGGGAAGGTAAAGATGCCCGATATTAGCAGGGCGATGCAGCTTAAGCCTGCAAATTTGAGAAAAGCGCGCAAATGAACGCCGATACCGCCTTCTGTAAAAAGAAGGACATGAACCGTAAGCGTTATAAGAATAATGGCGGTCAGCATATAGTCCGTAAAGAAACAGAGCGTTAACAGCAGGATATAGCTAAGAAGGCGGTCTTCTGCCATCATTTTTTCATATGTATAAAAAAGCAGAGGGAACAGGACAAAAATGGCCAGGTATCGCAGATTCGTTTCCTGAAGAAGGCCATAGGCGCAAATCCCGTAAGAGACAGATAGCAAAACACAGAAATCCTCCGACAGGCTTTTAAAACTCTTTGTATGTTTTAAATAAAAGCAAAAGGAAACACCGGCAAAGGCATTGAAGAAATTCAGCAGCGGATGAAGGGAGCCCGGAACCAGATGTCCGAAGCCCGAAGCAAAGAAAAAGATAAAACCTTCAAGTGCCAGAAGGGATAGGAAAAAAACCAGAAGATAGGGTCTTGATTTCCGGAAAATCTCAGAAAATGAAATAGGCATTATATGTTTATTGTTCATGGTATTTACACTCCTAATCAGGTATTCTTGGTGTTCCATATAGAATTATAGCAAAACAGGGGCAATCTCCACAAGGTTATTTATTGTAAAACACCTTTTACCTGCAAGACAAAGTCCTTGCACTTTAAAAGTAAAGTTTGTATAATAAATATGTTGTGAAACCTTAACTAAGCCTTTCGCATAGAATATAGTAAAACCGGTTTCGGGGGATTTGTGGTGCAGACATTTCAAAAACCCTTAAGCGAGGAAAAAGAGGCTTACTATATCCGCATGTATTTGGAGGGCAGTAAAGAAGAGTCCGAAAAAGCAAAGCAGATTCTCATAGAACGGAATTTGAGACTGGTAGCCCACATTGTAAAAAAGTATCAAAATGTGGAGGAAAATCCCGAGGATCTGATTTCAATCGGGACAATCGGATTGATCAAAGCAATTCATACCTTTGACGGAACTAAAGGAAGCAAGCTGGCAACCTATGCGGCAAGGTGTATTGACAATGAACTGTTGATGATGCTCAGAGCGCGCAGAAAGACGGCAAGGGATGTTTCCCTGTATGAACCGATCGGAACGGATAAGGAAGGGAATGAAATCAGCCTTTTGGACATTACCTGTGCGGAGGGAACGGACGCCTTTGAACTCCTGTCAACCAGAGAGGATGTTGAAAAGCTCCGCAAGATTCTGACCGATGCTTTAAGCACCAGAGAATTGGAGGTTATCAAGTTAAGATACGGACTGGCAGGCGAACATGAAATGACCCAGAGAGAAATCGGACAGCTGATGGGGATTTCCCGCAGTTATGTATCACGGATTGAGAAAAAAGCTTTACGCAAGCTTCGGATTGCATTTGAGGACACAACGGCTATGTAATTTAAGTTGGGAAGGTAAAGGAGAAAAAAGATGGCAATGCCGACATTGGAGGAAATTTTAACAATAGCGTATAATGCGGGGGCTTCGGATATTCATATCACGGTAGGACTTCCGCCCATCATGCGTCTAAACGGACATCTGATGAAACTGGATTATCCGGTTTTAACTGCAAATGATACATTGGAGCTTTGCGTCAACATGCTAAAGCCCAAACAGAGGGAGAAATTTGAGGAACGGGGAGAGTACGATATGTCCGTGGCCTTTCCGGGAATCGGCCGTTACCGTGTGAATGTATTTAAACAAAGAGGTTGTATCGGCATTGCGCTTCGTACTGTTACAACGGAGATTCCGCAGGCGGAACAGCTGGGAATTCCCCAGTCGGTTATTGATTTATATACCCGTAAGAGAGGGCTGATTTTGGTAACGGGACCTACGGGTAGTGGTAAATCCACCACTCTGGCGTCTATTATTGATAAGATCAACAAAACGAGGGACGCCCATATTATTACTCTGGAGGAGCCTATCGAGTACTCCCATGAGCATCGTATGGCCATGGTTAACCAGCGTGAGATCGGCCAGGATACAGAGAGCTTTGCAAATGCTTTAAGAGCGGCCCTTCGTGAGGATCCGGATGTTATTCTTGTGGGCGAGATGCGTGACTATGAGACGATCAGTACCGCTATTACCGCCGCAGAAACGGGACACCTTGTATTATCCACCCTACATACCATTGATGCGGCAAGTACCGTAGACCGTATTATCGATGCGTTCCCGCCCCATCAGCAGCAGCAGATCAGGGTACAGCTTTCGGCAGTATTAGTATGTATCATTTCCCAGTCCCTGATTCCCAATATAACGGAGGACGGCCGTGTGGCGGCCTTTGAGGTTATGCATGCCAATGCAGCTGTTAAAAACCTGATTCGTGAAGGAAAATCCCATCAGCTGCAGTCTGTTATCCAGACAAGTAAGCGTGAGGGTATGTGCACCATGGATGATTATCTGATGCAGCTTTATATGAGCCGCAAGATATCCAAGGAAAACTGCATCCAGTATGCGCAGAATCCCGATAAGATGCGCGGACAGATATTCTAACGGGCGTTGTTGCTTTATAATTGCTTTTACAATTAAATATAGAATCTTCCCGTCGGCATTGTCACGCCGGTGGGAAGATTTTTATAAAATCCTGATCATGAAAAATTCTGATCTTTAAAACGATAATCACATAAAGTTCCAATCATTTAAAATCCCAAGTCGTTTAAAATTCCATAAATTCAATGAAAACCTTAATTCAATAAAAAACCTATTTACTAAATGCATGTTCTCCGGTATTTGCTCCATGAAGGAGTCTGTGCCGCATATCTGTTTAAAGAAATCATAAGATAGGTCATTTTCATAAGTTTCCCATTCAGAATCAATTATAAATCCATGTAATTTCTATTAAATTACATGATTCATACAAATCTATACATAACAGGAGGAATTATATTATGGTAAGCACAATATTAACCGGTGCGGTTTACGGTATCGGCGGTTATTTGATCACGGTCGAGGTAGATATGGCGGAAGGCCTGCCCTGTATTGATATGGTGGGTTTTTTGGGAAGCGAGGTAAAAGAGTCGGCGGAAAGGGTAAGGGTCGCTATCAAAAACGGGGGCTATGTCATTCCGCCAAAGCGTTTTACCATAAATCTGTCTCCGGCAGGAATCAGAAAAGGGGGCTCTGCTTTTGACCTGCCTATCGCCATAGGGATTCTGGAAAGTATGGGCGTAGTCAAAATGGATAAAAGGGAGGAAATGCTCATAGCGGGAGAACTGGGGCTTGACGGGGCGGTTCGCAGCATAAGGGGCGTTCTGCCCATTTTACTTGCAGCAAAGGAACAAGGGATAAAAGTCTGCATAATTCCAGAGGCAAACCGGAAGGAAGGGGAGTGCGTGGGAGGAATCAGGATAATCGGAATTAAAACCTTAAAGGATGCGGTTGGAATTTTGATGAACCCTATAAAGCTTCAAGTAAAACCAGGAAAAACTTCCTTTCAGGATATAAGCCCATGGAAAGGAATAACGGATTTTGAAAATATCATTGGACAGCCGGTAGCCAGAAGGGCAGCGGAAATAGCGGCAGCCGGGTTTCACAATCTGCTTTTTACGGGACCGCCGGGAACGGGGAAGTCCATGATAGCATCGGCAATGCCGGGAATACTTCCGCCCATGAATGAAGAGGAGATGCTGGACACCTCAAAAGTGTACAGCGTGGCGGGAATGCTCAATGAAGAACAATATTTTATTGCCCGGCGCCCTTTTTTAAATCCTCATCATACCATTACGCCTCAGGCGCTGGTGGGAGGCGGGGGAATACCGCGCCCCGGCGTCATCTCCTTGGCAAATCACGGGATATTGTTCCTGGACGAGCTGCCTGAGTTCAAAAGACAGACATTGGATATGTTGAGACAGCCCTTAGAAAACGGAAAAATAACGATTGCAAGGAAAAGCGGAAATTACACATATCCCTGTGACTTTATGCTGGTTGCGGCTATGAATCCCTGTCCCTGTGGTTATTATCCTGATGCAATGCGGTGCAACTGCACGGATTTGGAAGTCAAAAGATACAGTGGCAGAGTGTCGGGGCCTCTTTTGGACAGAATTGATTTAAGCGTGGGAGTCTTGCGTAACAGCTATGAACAGATTAAAAGCTTCAGGAAGGAGGAAAGCAGTGGTGAGATACGCGGAAGGGTAATGGAAGCAAGGAAACGCCAACGGGAAAGAAACGGCCCGGAATTATTTAACAGCAGGATTCCGGTTACCCATTTAAAAAAGTTTTGCATCCTCAAGGCGGAAGCGGAGTCGGTGGCGGAAAGATACTATTCATCCATGGACATGAGCATCAGAGGTTATCACAGGCTTTTGCGGGTAGCAAGAACCATTGCGGATCTGGACGGAGCTTTTATGATTGGGAAAAAACATATTTTGGAGGCGGCATCCTATCGCAGCGCATTGTGAAGCAGGAAAAGGCTGGCGAATATATAAATAATGAAAGAAAAGTAAATACAAAACGAAGAAAATAAATCAGAAATCATATGCATACGGCAGAAAAGGATGGAAAAATGACAAAAGCAGATGAAAAAGCATGGCATAAAGAATGCTCCTATGGTTACTTCTGGGAAAGTGTTCCGGGAATCGGGATAAAAACGATAAATCAGCTTTATGAACAGTATGGCAGCTATGAGAAAATGTATCGGGCCGATGGAGAGTGGGGGTTAACAGAAAGAAAAAAAGACGCCTTTTTTCTGCAAAAGGCAAAATGGAACGTAAAAGAAGAATATAACAGGCTGCTTTATAATAAAATATGGTGTATCCCTATGCATCTTTGCGGATATCCGGACAAGCTAAAGGAAATTCACAGACCTCCGTCGGCGTTGTTTGTAAAAGGCAGGCTGCCGGAAGGAGAACGTCCGGCGGTAGCGGTGGTAGGGGCCAGAAACTGTTCTCCCTATGGAAAGCTGATGGCAAAAGAGCTTGGAAAAATACTGGCACAAAACGGAATACAGGTAATCAGCGGATTGGCAATAGGAATTGACGGAATCAGTCAACGGGCGGCCATGGAACATGGAGGCGCTTCTTTCGGAATCATGGGCTGCGGCGTGGATATCTGTTATCCGGCGGATAACAGGCTGATTTATGAGCAATTATCTGCGGGAAGAAACCGTGGTGGAATTATCAGTGAATTTATGCCGGGAACAAAGCCTTTAAGCGGACATTTCCCTTTGAGAAACCGCATTATCAGCGGGATGGCGGACATGCTGGTAGTAGTGGAGGCCAAAGAGAGGAGCGGGACATTCATTACGGTATCTGATGCTCTTGAGCAGGGAAGGGATGTTTATGCGGTGCCGGGAAGGTTTAACGATCCTTTAAGCTATGGCTGCAACCGGCTTATAGATCAGGGGGCTTTCGTATTGTATGATGCAAACCGCTTTATAGAAGACGTTTTTGAGAGATATACTTATAGGAAGAAAAGAAAACCCTGCACGGGCACGGAAAAATATCTTCCCATTACGGGAACTGAAAAAGAACCTGTTTTTACCGTGAATGAAATGTTAACAAATTGTGAATATAAAAAAGAATGCGGTAAGGACGTTTTTGGCGGTTTAGAGACGGAAATACTGGAGATTTTGGACATACAATACGTTTCGGCAGGAGACATTTTGTGCGCTTTGGAAGGATGTTCCACAAGTGAAATATTGGCAGCTTTGTCAACCTTGGAGTGCTGTGGAAAAGTGGAATCAAAAGGCAGTTTTTACAGAAAAATTACCTGATTTCCATGAAAATTTCGTCAAAGTGCATTAAAATTTGCGGGAAATCTTGTGCAATAAAGAGAAACAATTCTGGAGTAAAAGCCTTGCGATTGATAATTTTACGTGCTAAAATGTTAACATAAATTTAGAATTGTGTTTTATTGTGCCTTTCTTTAATGAAAATTTAATTAATTATTTACATTTTTAACAATTAGTTAGCAGAAAAGACACAAAACGCAACTTAAAAGTGACAGATTAAGGGGTATGGACTATGAGTTTATCAGGCAGAAGGAAAATGAGAATTGGAGATGTCCTGTTATCAGAGGGTGTCATCACTCCCGAAAAACTGGACATGGCTCTTGAGCTTCAGAAAGAAAAGAAAAAACGTCTGGGCGAAATTTTAGTAACGGAGGGTTTTGTTACGGACGACATTATGGCGGATGCATTAAGCCATCAGCTGCATTTGGACAGGGCGAATCTACAGGATACCCGTATACCGGACGATTTAATTTCTATGTTCGATGTAGATATACTAAAGAAATATACGGCGATTCCTTATTGTTATGATGACAGAAATGTAAATATCATCAGAGTGGCCATGGCGGATCCTATGGATATGCTTGCCATTGACGATTTATCTATGGTTACGAACCGTATGATTGACCCTATGGTAGCCACCCCGCAGGAGATCATGGTTGCCATTGACAAGTATTATGGCAATGCCGAGGCAATTAAAGCGGCCAGCGACTATGAGCAGGAGAGAAGCGACCTGTTTGAAGAAGACGAAATGGCCAAGATGATTAACGACGACGTTAACAATTCTCCGATCGTCCAGCTGGTAAACAGCATGATTGAGCAGGCAGTAAGGCAGAGGACTTCCGATATTCATATCGAAGCTCTTGAAAGAAAAGTGCGTATCAGATACCGTATTGACGGCGCTCTTCACGAGAGGATTACCTATAATATCAAGCTGCTTCCCGCTATTGTAGCCAGATTGAAGGTTGTAGGCGGCATGGATATTTCAGAGAAGAGGAAACCGCAGGACGGACGTATTACTTCCTTTGTAGACAACAGAGAGTATGATATCCGTGTATCTATTCTTCCTACAGTGTACGGAGAAAAAGTCGTTATGCGTATTACCAACAAAAACGCACTGACAAGAGATAAATCGGAGTTGGGCTTCGGGGAACATGATTTGCGGATGTTTGACCACATTCTCAAAAACCCTCACGGTATTATCTTGGTAACAGGACCTACAGGTAGCGGTAAATCAACTACTCTGTATACGGCGCTCAGCGAGTTAAATAAAGAAGATGTTAATATCATCACGGTTGAGGACCCTGTGGAGGCCAATGTGGCAGGAATTAATCAGGTACAGACCAATGTAAAGGCGGGCCTTACCTTTGCCAGCGCCCTTCGTTCCATCCTTCGTCAGGATCCGGATATCATTATGATCGGTGAGATTCGTGATGAGGAGACGGCGCAGATTGCGGTACAGGCTTCTATTACCGGTCACTTGGTTGTAAGTACCCTGCATACCAACTCGGCAGCCAGCACGGTAACCCGTTTGGCGGATATGGGACTTCCCAACTACATGATTGCGGACGCTACAGTGGGTATTATTGCGCAGCGTCTGGTAAGGAGATTGTGCCCCAGGTGCAAGCAGAAGGTTTTGGCGGACGAAGAGCAGTTAGAGCTTCTGGGAATGCCTCCGGGAACGGAGCTTGAGATTTACCAGCCTTCAGGCTGTTCGGGATGTGACAACAACGGCTATAAGGGACGAATCGGTGTTTATGAGATCATGGAGATTACGCCTGGAGTCAGGAAGGTAATCGCTGCAGGAGAAGATGCGGAGCATATTAAGCAGGCGGCGTTAAAGGATGGCATGAGAACACTGCGTATGTGTGCAACCCAGTATGTATTAGACGGCATTACATCCGTATCGGAAATGATCAAGGTATCATTTGATTCATAAGAAAAATAAAGAAGACTCTTTTAAAATTAAGAGAAAGAGGAGGAGAGACAGTGGCTAGTTTTTCATATGTTGCCATTGACAGCAAGGGCAAACAGGTAAAAGGTTCCGTGGAAGCGGACAATCAGGGGAAGGCGTCTGAATCCCTGAAAAGAGACGGTATGACGATTATTGAGCTGAAGGAACAGAATGCTCTTAACAAGGATATCAATTTAGGCGGAATTTTCAAGAAAAAAGTCAAAATCAGGGACTTAAGCCTTTTCTGCAGACAGTTTGTAAGTTTGCACAGGGCGGGCGTTACTATTATGGAATCCATGAGGATGCTTACGGAACAGACCGAAAACCCCACGCTTCAGGAGGCCCTTCAGGAGGTTGCCACAAGTGTGCAAAAGGGCGAGACCCTTGCCAATTCCATGAGGGCGAGGACGGATGTTTTCCCGCAGCTTTTAATACATATGGTCAGTGCCGGCGAGGCTTCCGGTAGTTTGGATGTAGCCTTTGAGCGAATGGCGGTACAGTTTGAAAAAAGCGCCAAAATCAATGCCATGATCAAGAAGGCGATGGTTTATCCTATCATGGTTTTGATAGTAGCGGTTGTAGTTGTTATCGTTATGCTGACATTCGTAGTACCTACTTTTATGGGCATGTTTGCAGATATGGAAATTGAAATGCCCAAGATTACATTGATGGTAGTTGCTGCTTCGGAATTCATGCAGGCCCACTGGATCATCATTGTGGCTGTAATTGGCTTGTTGGTAGTTTTCTTCAAATGGTTTAAAAAGACGCCTACAGGAGAAGGGCTGATTAATAAAGCGGCCATAAAGCTTCCGCTGTTTGGGGATTTAACGGTAAAGTCCAGCTCTGCCAAGTTTGCAAGGAATTTATCAACTATGCTTGCAGCCGGTATTTCCATGCCGGATGCGGTTCAGATTGTAGCGGATACCATGAATAACGTATTTTATAGAGAGTGTATGTTAAATGCCAAAAACGATGTTATGCAGGGTGTTCCTTTATCCACACCCTTAGAGAAATCCGGTTTGTTCCCTCCTATGGTATACCATATGACCAGGATTGGCGAGGAAACCGGTAATACAGAAGATATGCTTGATACGCTGGCAAATTATTACGAAGAAGAAGTAGAGATGGCAACCCAGTCCTTAATGGCTGCTTTAGAGCCGCTCATTATCATTATCCTTGCCGGCGTCTGCGGAACCATTATCGGCGCAGTTATCGCACCAATGGGTGCAATGTACGAAGGCTTAGACAGCCTGTAAAATCCGGTTAAAAGCCTGTTTTGTAGGGGAGCGGGTTTTTAATATAAAAAAGTAGTTTCAAATTAAAAAGGAGAGATTATCATGAAAAAGATGAATAACAAAGGTTTCTCATTAGTTGAGTTAATTATCGTTATTGCCATTATGGCAATCTTAATCGGTGTTTTGGCACCCCAGTACTTAAAATATGTAGAGAAATCCAAAGTATCTTCCGATAAAGATACACTGGATTCCATCTACAATGCATGTACTACAGCAGCAGCAGATCCTGATCTTTCAGCAAGCGTTCCTGCTAACAACACCTCTTTTCCTTTCCAGGGCATTAGCGGTGGCGATGACTGGACAGGAGAAGTTCTTACAACATTAGGTTTGACAAACAGTAACAGCATTACTGCTAAGATTAAATCCAAGAGCTGCAAGGGTAGCGATATTGATATATCCGTTGACGCAATGGGTAACTTTGTTGTAAGCTGCGGCGGAATTAGGATTCCTACAGAAGATTAAACAGATTAGTGCACAAGGAGACGTTCCCCTATGACCACTGAATCATGGATATTTGATATGGTAATATATGTGGTAATATTTCTTTACGGAATTGTAATAGGCAGCTTTTTAAATGTCTGCATATTACGGATTCCGTTAAAGGAAAATATCGCAAAAGAGAGGAGCCATTGTATGCATTGCGGCTACCGGCTGGCATGGTATGATCTGATTCCTCTGTTCTCATACATATTTCTTGGTGGTAAATGTCGAAAGTGCAAAGAACATATATCCCTCCAGTATCCTCTGGTTGAGGCATTAAACGGAGTCTTATATGTACTGATTTTTTTAGTAAACGGTTGGAGTATAGATTCAGTTATATACTGTTTATTAACGTCGGCGCTGATCGTACTTAGCGTCATTGATTTTAGAACTTATGAGATTCCTCTTGGAATCAACTTGTTTATACTGGCACTGGGACTGATTCATCTCTTATTCCACTTAGGGGATTGGGTGGATTATGGAATCGGTCTCCTTGTTGTCAGTGGTTTTTTGGCAATTTTATATTGGCTGTCAAAAGGCGCCGCTATTGGGGGCGGCGATGTAAAGCTGATGGGAGCGGCAGGGCTTCTACTGGGGTGGAAGCTGGCTATTGTGGCGTTTTTGTCGGGCTGTATTTTAGGATCGGTCATACATTTGATTCGAATGAAGGTATCGGGAGCCGAGAACAGATTGGCAATGGGACCATATCTTGCGGCAGGGATTTTGCTTGCGGTGTTATGGGGAAATGAATTTTTAAGCTGGTATTTAGGTTCGTTTACAAGCCCGGTCGGGTAACGGACTTTATATATATGAAATGAAATAAAGATAAATGATGGAAGTAGTGTGTTCCATATCAGGGAGGTAAATCATGGCAAAGGCACAAAGAGTACTAAGCATTGAAATTGGATATTCTTTGACACAGGTTTGTGAAATGGATTTCCAGTCAAAGCATCCAAAAGTATACGGGGTTTTCAGCGTGAAGACGCCGGATGGAATTTTGGATGATGGTTTTATTAAGGTAACGGATGAGTTTGTAAATGACTTGAAATCCTACATTACCGCAAACGGGATGATTGCAAAGAAGGTGATTTTTGCCGTATCATCTACAAAGATTGCAAACAGGGAAGCGATGATTCCTTTTGTTAAGGAGAAAATGCTTCGGGAAATGATCATGACAAATATTACGGATTATTTTCCGGTTGACCCTTCTCAATACCAGTTTGCGCATACCATTATGGATACTGTGGAAGACGATGCCGGAGCAAAGCAGTACCGTATTATGATTATGGCGGCACCGTCTGATATCCTAAGCGGATACCATGATCTTGCAAAAGCCCTTGGTCTGGAACTGGCATCTATTGATTATAGTGGTAACAGTATTTTCCAGGCACTGCGCCATAGATTTGCTACGGGAGTAAATTTAACGGTTAAGATTGATGAGCGGTCCTCCCTTTTGACTGTTACCAATAAAGGTGTTATTACCATGCAGCGTGCCGGTATTTACGGCGCTGATCAGGTTGTAGATATACTGATGGAAACAGATGTTTACGGAGAGCCTCTTACTTACGAAGGCGCGGTTAAAACTTTACGCCGTAACAATCTGGTAATGAGAGAAGAAGAAG
This sequence comes from Lachnospiraceae bacterium, assembly GCA_910574745.1. Lineage (GTDB taxonomy): Bacteria > Bacillota > Clostridia > Lachnospirales > Lachnospiraceae > UBA2882. The sequence goes on from CAJTCE010000004.1 coordinate 158,620, forward strand.
AAGCGCTCCTGGCTGAAAAGGAAGAAGAGGTCCGCCAGTTAGAACTGCAGCAGCAGGAAGCAATGAATCTGGCTGCAACAACCGGCGATACTTCTCAGGTTGCATCGGCGACTGTTGCGGCAAAGCAGGCAGGTTCCAATTTAAAGATGCTCCGTTTAAGAAGAGACGTTACTTTAAGTTATCAGCAGCTGATCAGTTCCATTGTGCGTGTTATTGATTACTACAACTCCAAAAACAGGGATGCGGCAATTGACAATATCATTATTACCGGTATTGCGGCGGATTTCTGGGGATTTGCAGGACTCTTGTCACAGGAACTGGGACGTAATGTAGAAGTATTAAAGGATTTGGCGGGAACCAATATCGATCAGGGTCTTCACTTACAGGGAGTATCCTTGGGCGATTATATTTCTGTTATCGGTGCGGGGCTTGGTTCTGTAGGATTTATGCCTGCCGAGACCAAAGTGGATAAAAAGAAAAAAGGCGGCGGAAGCGCCAAAGACTCTATAAGCAGTATCGGAAACAATGATAAGCTTCCGTATATTGTTTTGGGCGTTGGCGCCGCGGCGGCCATTGTCATTACCGCTATGGCGCTTGTTCCTTATTTTATGGCTAAAAACGAGAATGACACTTTACAGGAGAGGAAAGCGCAGCTGGCTCCGGTACAGGATACCTATAATGCTTATATTGCAAAGCAGGCTGATTATGATTACATAACTGCATTGAATAATGTTACTTTGAATAATAATGATCAGCTGATGGAAATCATCGGCGAAATGGAAGCAAAGTTTCCTTCTGATATCATGGTTAATTCCATGACCATTACAGAAGAGGGAATTGCAATGGATATTCTTGCACCAAACAAGTATGATATTGCAAAAAACCTGATAGAGTTTAGAATGATGCCGTACTTCTCTGAAGTTTATATTAAAGGTTTTACAGAAAGGCAGGAACCGGAAACCGGTATTATTGTGAGCCAGTATACTATCGAATGTGTCTATGGCGAGAACCCCTACTTAAGCCAGCCTGAGGAAGACGGCGCAACTGAAGGTACGGAGGGTGCAGAACAGCCGGCATCTGATGACGAAATCGTAGAAGAGTAGGGGGATAAGGACATGAAGATTAAAAAGAGTGAAGTAAATATTTTAATAATGTTAATTGGAATTTTACTGGCAGTTCTTGCCTACTTTGTGGTTTATTCCAGTTTTACAGAGAAAAAGGATATTCTTGCGGCAGAGAACGCCACATTGCAGTCTGAGGTTGAGGAATTGCAGAAGTTAGCCGATAACAAACAGTTTTATATTGATGAAACAAATAGAATGGATAATGAAATCCAGGATATTTTAAGCGGTTTTCCCGGAGAAATCAGACAGGAAGACCAGGTTATGTACGCAGCGGGCTTTGAAAGTATGTATTCCAATACGATCTGGGTTAATGGTTTGTCGATAGACGATACCCAGCTTGTTCAGGTAGCGGCACCGGAAGCGGCAGCGCCCGCAAATGATGAGGTTGTTGAGGATACGGGAGACGGGGCGGCAAACGATGCGGTTGTTGCTACGGGTGGTTTGAAAGATACTGTATTTTTGTATTCCTCCCCCTTTACGCTTGATTACAAAATAACATATCGTTCCTTTAAGGATGTTGTACGGTTGATTTTGGAATCTGATGAGCGCATGAGTATTCAAAACATTAATTTGTCTTATGATTCAGAAAGCGGATGTCTGACGGGCAGTCTGGACGCTACCATGTATACGGTTTCCGGTACAGATTATATCTATAAAGAACTGGATATTCCCGGTGTCAGAATGGGTACTTCGGATATCTTTAAATCAGGAACGGTGCTGGATTTGAGTAGAATCGGAGGCGGCGCATCCGGAGATGGAAATTCCGAAAGCGAAGATGAAAATTCCGAAGGCGAAGATGAAAATTCTGAAGGCGGAGAGGAAGCGTCTGACGAGGAAGTAACAGGTAACTAGGTTGATAGTCAGTTAGGAGTTCTTTATGAAGAAAATCAAAAAGGACAACAGCGGTTTTACATTGGTTGAATTGCTGATTGCCATAGCGATCATTGCCATTGTACTCACACCGTTGTACAGCAATTTCAGACAATCTACATATTTAAACGGAAAAGCAAAGCTAGCTATGGATGCCACCAATATGGCAAGCAATCTGATGGAAGGCTTGAGCGCTTATACGCCGGAAGAAATTATTTTGGGCTTTTACAGCAATGACAGCGTAGATGGAAGTATTCCGGGAAGGCATAATACCCTTAATATTATGCCAAATGAAGTAACGGTAGCGGAATACGGCGATTTGGTGCCTGTTTCAGGGGGATTTACCAAAGGTTTTATTACTTCCGATTTGGTTTTGGGATTAGGATCTTACGATTACACCGGAGCCAATTATGCACAGTCTCGGGGGGCTACGGCATCAAAGCCCTCCATAGAGCAGCTTAAGATAAAGGAAAGTCCATCCGGTAAATACTATTTTTACGCAAAGGGAGTACATCAGGCGAGAGGCACCTATGATATTGTTGTGGAGCTGGATACTACTCATGAAACGGGATTCTCAGGGGATTTAAACGAGGATGGCGTAATAGATTCGACGGAAGTCTATGGCATTAATGATTACGAATCGGCGCAGATCATTAATGTTAATCCTCTGTTTGACGGCGTTTATACGGAGAACATCAGTCAGCGCCAGAATGCGGCGGCAGCACTTTTAGCAAAGAAGACAAATCCCTGGGTTAATCTGGAAGCGACTGATCTTTACCCGGGAATGACCAGGACATTGGAGGTAAATATTGAAAAAGATCCTGCTACAGGTTTTGTTTCCGTTATTGTATATGATCACTATGAGATACTCTCGAATTTTTCGACGCCTGATAATCAGTGGGTAGATATCGGTAATGTTTTTGCAGGACAGACTTTGCGCTATACCACTACGGGTAAACTGATTTTTGACGGAAGTACCTATCAACAGGATCCCAGAAGTATGTATATTTATTATAACGGAAATTACTACTCCAGTAATACGAAATATCTGGATAAATTTGTGATTAACAATTCGGATGATGTTCCTCTGGATATTTATCTTGTTAGGACAAAATCTTCAGAGACAACTGATGTTCTTGAAGCCACTTATGCTTCAGAGCTGAATATACCGGATCCGGATTTCCTCAATATTTATTCCAATTTAAGGGATAACATATTAAAGAAGGAAACGGAAAATGAGGCAAATCGTAAAGACTGCAGACGTTGTCTTACGACCATAGACGGCAGTACTGTTTACAGTCTTCCTGACACCGATTATGATGCTGTAGTTCATGACACCGGCGGGGTAAAAAAGGAAACGGAAGATCGTATGTATAGCGTCAAAATGTATGTATATGACGAAGGGGCTGCAGATGCAGGATTTCCGGAAGATATGCTGGTTACGGAATTTAGCGGAAGTTCATTGCAGTAAGAAAGGATGTTTGGCTGATGATGGCTGCGTGGAAAAACAGATTAAAGGAAAAATTAAAGGATGACAGGGGTTCCGCCATTGTGCTGGTAATTATTGCCATTGCCTTTGTGGGCACGCTGGTAGCCATGTTGGTGTATATGGTATATTTTAACTATTTGATGAAATATACCGACCGTTCGGCTAAAAACAATTTTTATACGGCAGAAACAGCCTTGGATATTATTAAGGCGGGACTGGAGCAGGATGTGTCGAATGCCATGGTTGCAGGATATTATGATGTTGTATCCAATCATGCTACCGATTCGGCGCAGAATAAACAGGCTGCTTTTGAAATTGAATTCCTGAGATATTTATGTGAGGAATTATTACATGTCCAGACGGCAAATATAGGCGATCCGGGAGCGATTCAGCAACAGGATGTATATGACCCGACTTATTTTGCGGCATATTGGAATAATATCACAATGCTCGGCGTCAGCGGTTATGATGACTTTAAGATTGCTGCCAATGAGGGCGATGAAGGCGCCAGAATGATGACAGGTACGTGGGATTCCGGAGCATATGGCGCTCCCGGAACGGCCACCGGGGCTGACGGTATCAGGAACAACGGTCCCGTGGTAATCTATAACGGCGATACGGTAGAATTTCAAAATGTAAGAGTTTCCTATACGGATGCGGACGGATATGTTTCAATTGTCCAGACCAATATTGTTGTTGAAACTCCTCAGGTTAATTTTTCGACAGCTATGAATCTGCCTGAGCTTGATACATATTCTCTTGTTGCGGCAGGCGGCATCTATAACGGCTACGGAAGAAGCGGTGCAACCAAAGAGCCGGAGACCAATGGTTCCCAGACGGATACAGTCGTAACAGGAAACGTATATGGCGGGGAAGACGGAATTTTTGTTCATGGTATAAACGGACAGATTTCTTTTGAAAAGAAGAGTACGGATCCGGATACAAGAAGCTTTACCGTAACGGCTGACAGTTTTAACGCTTTGACCGGGCGCAATCAGCTGGATGCAAATAACCGTAATCCGGCATCGGTTCCAAGCATAAAGATTGACGAATATTATGAAGTGTGGGCAAAGGATTTATATGTTGAGTCAGCATCTTTAGATGTGGCAGGTAACTGCTTTATTCAGGATGACCTTACTACGGATGGAACCTATGCGGGCGTTTATTTAAAAGGAAACTATTCGGGATACGGAACGGCAACGGGAAGCGCTGCTTCTAACAGTTCCATTTTGATAAACGGCGCACATACCACTTTGGATTTGAGCCAGTTAAAGAACCTGGAACTTGCCGGTCATGCTTATGTTGGCAGCGTACATTACAACGCCAATGAGGATGACGAGATAAACGGCGACTATATCGCTGATATAGAGGCATACAGGAAAGCTCATGAAAAGCCTGAAGAAGGCAATGAAGGCGGAAGCAGCAGCGCCGGAAGCGGTAACGCTGCAACCGGAGGCTCGGGAAATGCCGGAAGTGATAACGACGAGGATGATGACAGAATTGATTCCAATGAGAAGGATGTTCTCATGGGGCAGTCTTTGGCGGTAAAGAGCGACCAGCTTATGTATATGGTTCCCGTGGAGTGTATGGGGTATGACGGAGATACACAGATATTAGGAAAGAACCCTATGACATACAATGAGTATCTGAAGTTTGCCACTACTTTTGAGCCGGAGCTGGATGAACATGGAAATGTAGTTATGGAAGGAAATAGCATTAAATATTCCGACCAGTTAAAATATACGGTGGTACGTCTCGACGTTGTGATGAATAAGGTGGGAGGTTCCATGAACAGTTACGGAGCATCCTATATTCCGGTGTTCAGACGTGTTAACGGCGATGTGCTGGTGTACTTCTATATAAGCTTTGCGTCAGATGACAAGGCAAACGAATTTTTCAGGAATTATTACGAAGCGGATAAGGCGGCTTTTGACAGATATTTGAAGACTTATCTGGATAATTACAGGATTTCTTCCGATATTACTGCCAACAACAGCGGAAAGTTGAGCATTGCGGGTAATATGCTCCGTATGAGCGGAAACAATGTTGTCATGGTACATGATACTTTTGATGATGATCTGATGAATTATGAGGCGATTTTAGCAAACAGAACCCAGTATGCATTGTATTATCAGAATCTGTCCAAGTACTTAATGAAGACTACCGATGATTTGGCGGCTCTTCAGCTCCAGAACAATGTATTTTCCAATATTACGATAGAAGAGGCTGAGTTTAACCAACAGGTATCCCCGGGAACCTTTAAGAGCTACAAAAACACTGCGGATGAGGTAGTAGCGCTTGTAGTGAACAATAAGGGAATGGGTGTGTTTGATTTCAGCTCCAGCAACAGTGCGTTAGCGGGAATGAATCTTTCTGATATTCATTTGATTATTGCAACAGGCGATGTCAGGGTTAATGTAAGAAATTATGAAGGTCTTATCTTCTGCGGCGGCGACATATATATCGGTTCGGCAAATGAAAGAATTGATTATAATGCGCCGGAGGTTCAGAAGGCTATGTCTGCAAAGAACAATAACGACAAATATGTATTTGAAGTAATACAGAACGGTATTGCTTATGCAAATACCTTAGGAACTACGGATGTAGATCTTATCACAGCAATTGAGCAGCAGAAAGAAGACGATATTATAAGAGCGTCGGATGTTGTGAAGTTTACGAACTGGATTAAGGAGTAGACGTTTATGAAAGATGATAACAGGGGCTTTAGCTTAGTTGAATTAATTGTTGTCGTTGCGATTCTTGCGATTTTACTGGGCGTAATGGCAGCCAATATCGGCAGAATCAGCGGATACCGCGCCAAGGAATGCCGGACCAAGGTCGTTTCCAGTCTGGAGAACGGAAGGCTTGTGACTCTCAGTAAATCCCGTGGGGGCAGTTACATAGGGAATACAAAAACTTATCTTGTATTTGTCAGAAATAATGGTAATGGATGCAATTATTGCATTACGATTGTGGAAGACCAGATTACAGATGTTAAAAAGGTAAGCAAGGGAAACGTTACCTTGAAAATTTCTTATACCAAAAACGCAGCGGACGGGGTGCCCATAGGATCCTTTGACGGCCCTAGCGGTTTAGGAATAGACAGTCCGGAGGATGTATTGCAGGCTGCGGTGGCGGCGGGATTTAAGGTTGGATTCAGTCGACAGAACGGGGCTTTCTTAGCCTATGATTCAGCGGGCAATACCAATCTATACCAAATGTTTGCCAGCCTCGGCAGATATAATTACGGTATAACGATTCATCCGAAGACCGGAGAGGTTGAGGTAGGAGAAAGAACCAGGGCAACATCATAAAAGGTCACTGTAATAAAGGAGGATATATGAAAAGAGCAAAAACAGACAAGAGAAAATTGAATAACCATGGTTTTTCGTTGGTGGAATTTTTGATTGCCGTGGCAATTTTGGGAGTTGTCTCTCTGACAATCTATTCCTTTATGAACACAGGAGCCCGGTTTTATCAAAGAACCAGCGCCGATGCGGATATCCAGTCCGAAGCGCAGCTGGCGGCAAATACGGTCAGTGATTTGATTGTGGACTGTGAAGTCAATATCAGCTATGACGAGACGATTACAAATGTTGTAAGCGGAAGCGGGGAAACGGGAACCATTCCTGTAAATGGAAGGATTCTGGAAATCAGTAATAAGGATTACCAGTTTCTGATTTTTCACAGGGATACCAATTTATTCTATTTAGAGAGAAGGCCCAGCGTGGGGGATCCTACCCAGTATGAGCCTTACAACGTTGATAATGCAGAGCTTTTGGCACAAAATATTACAGAGTTTAATGTGGATTTAACCCGTGTGTCGGGAAAAGGAAAAGGAAAAAATATTGTTACTTTTATCATGACCTATGAAAAGGGCGGCCGCTCTTACAGAGGAAATTATCAGGTTAACCTCCGTAATGCGATTACGGTCAGCGCCAATGGAATCACGCCTGTAACCGATGAGGAGAACCTTACCCGGATTACGGTAACGCCTTCCCCTGTTACAATAGATGTTAAGGGAAAAGATAATCCTGCCTGCCCTCCGGAGCAGAAGGAGAAGGAATTTACTGCAAACAGTGACGCAACCAATGTGGGCAGGGATGATATTTTCTCATGGAGGATGGAAGGTACTAACGGCGGCGCCATAAATTGCGCAAGTGTGGTAGGAGATATCAATAAAAAAAGATTTAAAATCCGTTTTGCGGATGATTTAAGCGATGTGCCCAGTTCCTTTAAGGTCATTGCCACAAGCACCATTGAAAATAAAGATACCCATACCTATGCAACGGGCGAAGCGATCGTATATTTTAAAAAGATTCTGAATTTGAATATCACACCTACAAGGGGTGTGACCAATGATTGCATGAATCCTGAGTCCACGGCAATCTTTGCGGCAAACTTTACGGATTATAATCTGATGCCCGAGGATAAGAGATGTACATGGAAATTTGAGTACAAAAGAGGCGTGGAGGGCGAATGGGCTGTTTGCAACAACTCATCCATAGCCACAGGAAGATCTATGGGAAGTTCTTATTCCGTGCGTTTAGGAAGCCAGGCGGATGAGTACTATTCCTTCCGGTTAACGGCCACAAGCGAATGGGATCCGACATGGAGTGCGGAATATATTTTCGGCGTAACGGAAAAAGCGAAAATTCCCGGAATTGACAGCCCCAGCCGTGGTGTCGAAATTGATATGACAGCCTTATTTACAACAGGCGCTTACGGTTCCTATGCACAACAGAACATGCCGGGACTGGAGACAATTTATAATGTAGAGTTACAGAACTTTTCAGGTCATGACGTAGAAGGCATTTTGAATTTTATTGTAAGGGATGGAAAGGCGTATGCATATCTGGATTATGGAGATGTGCGTTATACCTCCGGTGCTGATGCCCTTTTATTCTACAACAGCCCTAATATTGAAGTTGTTATTTATTACATAGATAAGGATGGAAACAAAAAATCAAAGGATGGCGTAAACTGGACTATGACCCCGGTTTCGTTGAATCCTTCAAGGCCTTTGAGGAATTCCAATATACTGATGCCTAAAGGCGGAACCTATGATGTTACTTTTACAACCTTAGGCTACAATATTTCCAAGAAAAACCAGATTGGTATTTATATGGGAACCGATGGCAACATGCAGAATCTCAATGCCAATGAATTCGGCATGCTGGATTTCAATCCTTATTTATCTGCAAACTATACAGGATCTTTAGGAAATCGTTATACTTTGGTCGAATCGGGTGTGTTCCGGATTACGTCGAAAGGCGATCAGAATATGTATCCTACTGAGGCCATTCCTATGAGGGTAACCATTGATGATTATTACCGTCTTGTGACACGGTATGCTTCCGGCGATCAAAGTCAGCTGGAGCGTTCCAGCTATGACTTTAATGTTTATGTGTCCAATGTAGAAGGACGCGACCTTTTTGTCAAAGGACCACAGGATATGGCAAACTGGTCCACAACAACGATCGCTTATAACGGAACGACCCAGACCGGGGGTTCAGGGAATGCATCCGGTTCGGTAACCCATGTAATAACGGCGGCGGTTAACCAGGGCGCTACGATTAATACAGGAAACGGTTCCTCGAATATATCCTTCAGTCCGGTAAGAACTCAGGCAGGAGATATATCCTATTATGAGATGACGATTGACGGTCAGACATACTACTTTAATACAACATACAAATGTTGGAGAGCAGTGTCATAATGATTCAAGGTGGAGAAAAGAGTATGAAAAATAAGAGAAGATTTCGAAAAAGATTCATATTTGCTGCGGTGGCGGTTTTACTGATTGCCGGCATTCTAAGCCTTGACTTGGCGAGAAATGTTTCTGTAGCGGAAGCGAAACAGAATGTTTTTACACAGATTGTGCCTTATCATGCCAGTGGGTTGAAAGTGTTGGAAATTACGCCTACCGTGGATGATAAGGAACTGGGATATTTTTTCCCGACTAATGTGAACGACGAATTGGCGCGTAATGTGGCAAACGTGACTCATGGTACAAAGTTCAATTCGGAAATACCTGGTATTGATGAATTATGGGCAGCTGCGGATCAGAAAGCATGGGATAGAGTTCAGGCAGACCGAAACAGTTGGGCGAACGGAGCTGACTGGTACAATGAACAGGAATTTCATGACAGGTATCTTGCGGAGGAATTGAATGCACAGACGGATCCCTACCTGGCTGCCGTGTTGCGAAGCTATGGTATGATTAAGCCAAGCGGTTCCGATCTGGGAGTGGGTTCCAATTCTGAATATCCTATTTACGACAGGGACAGAAAAGGTGTTTTCGGCAGCGTAGGCGGCACCAATGATTATGTTGAAATTGATATTCCGGCAGGAAATATGGTACAGGGACATTATGTTCCCAACGAAAGCAATACCGGTTCTTATCAATTAACCGACGGCTATTGCATCGGTACGGGGGAAGAGAATTTTGACGGTAATGCCGTTGGGCCTGACGGGTCGCCGATTACGAATCTGGATAAGAATTATATTTATAAAAAGACATTAGTTGAGGATGGTACTATAGTCAATCAGGCTGAGATAAGCGCCAATAGTGCAATAGACGTAAGCGCTAACAGTACGGATGATCAGGAAATTTATCAATACGAGAAAATTGCTTATGAAGGCAATCTTCCGGAAGGAATTATCTGGGTGGGAGGTTCCAAGGACGGTAACCTGGACTTTACTTTTTTACCCAATCAGGCTGACATTTACTACGGCTATACCGTTGATAAGATTGTTTATCTGAACAATAACAGATGGTACAGGGTAGGAAACTGGATCAAGGAATACATATTAGGGGATGCAGAGCTAAACTGTCAGGTTACTTATGAGCACAGGACTTTGGACGCGCTGACGGCTGCTGATATCCAGAATGCGGATTTGATTTACCTTTCCGGTACGGCAGATGAATATAAAACGGCAGGTCTTGATATGAATTCAGAGCTGGTTAAGGAAATTTACAACCAGAGTGCTATTTACCACAAGGCTGTTATTATGGACTCTGCAATCTACAGCGGGGGAGCGGAAGGCTTTACGAATCTGGATAAGCTGGCATTACTGCTTTGGCAGGATGATCAGGAGTTAGTTTCCACATGGGATTCCTGTTCTTCCTACTTTATTGAAAAGCCGGCGGAACCCGGAGAGAACCCTGACGATGACACAGAAGCAATAAAGGAATACCTTATTGATAATATCGATGCCCTGCTAGGGACAAATGATGTATTTACAACCTTACAGAGTACCATGTTAACCGGATATAACGGTACCTTTGCAATTAATAATATCTATGTATATAACCATCATTTTTCGGATTTCCAGAGCTCTAAGCTGGCGGATTTCCAGAGAAATGCGTTGGATAATATAGCAAACGGCGATTTAAACAGCTATTTTACCGCAACAGCGGCAAACGGCGGTTTCCAGAGCGTATTGGCTTACATTAAGTTAAATAATGAAAAGATAACCACCGGCAAGATGGCGGAAGGATATGTGACCCCTGCCATTGCCATTCAGTATATTTTATGCTACAGAGGCGAAGACCTGGCTCTGGCTAAGAATGCCTATACTGTGCTGGAAATCCAGCCTACAAGGCAGTTCAAGTTTAATTCGGGGCTGGAATCTAAGGATTATACCTTAGAAACGCCTGAGGTAAAAGAAAGCAGAAGCGCTTTCATCAGGGATTGTCTGAATGAGGATATTGTTAAGGCGGGAAATCAGGATCTTGTTACCTTTGACAGTGTGACCGTCGATGCCTTTAATACCATGCAGACAGATGTGTTGACCTCTTATGATGTGATATATATCGGCGCCCTGCATACGGCTTATTATGAGCATGTGACAGGAACTGCGGCGTCTATTGAGCTGGGAACCGGCTTTGTTCACAGCAGCGATGCTTCCATACCTGCGTACAATGATGACGGAATGGACGGAAATGTATATTTCAATTATGGCGACGCCATGACGAATGATGCAAAAGAAGCTTATTCCTCCAGGGATTTGACGGAAGCAAAATTAATAGAATTAAAGGATTATCTCCAGAAAAACGGCCTGATTATTGTTGATGAAGACTTGATGAAGTCCATTGAGAAGGGGAATACGGTTATTAATCCTACTAAGGTAAGCAGTGCTACCACTGCACGTTACGACCACGGACGTATGGATGATTCTTCCAATATGTATGAGCTGTTTGCCTTTGCAAGGGGTGGCAGCGTATCCGGTCAGGACGTGGGTTACTACACCAACTTGGTAAGTGAGGGCGATTTAAAGAACAGCGTTGTAAAAAAAGCTGATTTAACTTCTTATTTAAATAGAGAACGTCTCAATATGCTGTTTACATCAAAGCCCAGCGAATATTCTTATGCAGAAAACGCCAATGGCCAGATGACAATCGTTACTTATCAGGCAGCTGACAGGACTGACGGAAAATATTATTTGGATTTTGAGTTTGTAATTAATAATACGGCGGCGGTAGCTGATGCTACGGAGTTTTATGAAGTACATTTATATCTGGACATGAATGCCGACGGTCGTTTCGATGATGCGGAAGAGAAGTTTGATTATTCCGTAACGTTAGCGGCGGATGGTTCTCCGGCATTAAACGGCAAGGATGAAGACGGGGTTACCCATTACTCCTTAAACGGAGGCGTGGAATATAAGCTTCGCAGACAGGTTCCTTCCGATGAAGGCGGTATTATTGACTGGTGTTTGAAGGTAGAAAAAATCAATGACAGAAATATTTACACTCAGGAGACCGGTTATACGGCTATTAAGCCGAGAGAGAAAAAGTATATTAATATTCTGCAGGTTTTCCCTGTGGAAGGAAACGGTCCGAATCTTGAAGCGTTGACAGAATCAGATATGTTATACAAATATCTTCATGCATTAGCTATTGATGACCAGTATGAAATTACCATAAGGACGGTTTCCGTGGCTCAGTTCCAGGCAGATACCATGAATTATTATACGAGGTACCGGGCTAATTTTGAGAGCGAAGAAGCATTGTGGCAGGAGTTCTTCAATAATTTTGAGAGAACGGCGAATGATAATGCAGGCTATACCCAGGCACAGATTGAGAATGACGAAGGCAGACCTATGGCTGTAAATATGCTGATTCTGGGATTTGGAGAAAGCTATACCCAGTTTAGCGCAGCGCATCCGATTAATGCGATCAGAAGCTATATCGAAACCAATAAGCCTGTATTGACAAGTAATAATGTGATTGCTCCCAATATTGGCGCAGCAGATCCTAACAGAACCTTAAACTATAGTTTCTTAAGCTATTTCGGACAGGATCGTTATGGTTATACCAATCCCTTGTATAATCGCGCAGAGGGAAGCATCAATACCAATAATTTCTTTGCGAGAACGGAGGAGAATGCCTATAATACCTATATTGGTCCCCGTGAAGCAGGAAATAATGCCGTGGCTTATATGCCAAACAGTGCGAGAGGACTGGTTCATCTGATACCGGTTGGTTATACCAACACATATCGTGCCCGCATGAGGACTGATGCAAGTATATTAAACGGAGAGTATGCATTTATTAATGCCCAGCCGGTTAAGAGTCTCTATGGCTCAAATGATCCGACGGCAATTGCCTCTAACACCTATGTGGACAAAATGAATGAGGGACAGATTTCCCATTATCCCTATACCTTGGGCGAGAGCGTACTGCTCAGTAAATCCCAGGCCCAATATTTCCAGCTGGATTTGGATTCCGATTCCAACGGAGACGGTAATTCGGATATCGTAGTATGGTATACCTTGGGCGATATGGCTAACGGACAGGGAACGGCATTAAACGATGCCAATATTTATTCCGCTACTCCCGGCGACGGTATTAACAACTATTATGTTTATAATAACGGAAATGTAACCTTTACAGGATTTGGTCAAAGACCGGCTTCCCAGATTACTTCAGGAGAGGCGCAGCTCTTTGTCAACACCCTGATTGCGGCTTATGAGGCGGGACTTGTAAATCCTACGGTATCTTTTTATGAGACCGATGATTCCAATGCGTCCATGCTTGAGAGTATTGCAGTACCTTATGACGTGAATGTAACAGGCAATAACGTTATTGATTCATCCATCCAGATGAATGAGAACGGTACGGATTATCTGTACAAATTTGTCAATCCCAATGCGGATCCTACTACGGCGCCAAGCGGTACCAAGGCATACTTTAAGGTACAGGATTCCAATCTGGTTAAGGGCGATAAGACCTGTAAGGTAGAGTTCTATCTTGGCGTAGAGGATACTGCTAACCATAGATATACCTGGCCGGACGGCACGGTATCCGAGATTTTGAATATCCAGTTAACGGATAATACGGTTGTTTCGGTGGTAAGGATTTCCATTGATATTTACAGGGCTGATTTTGGTGCAAAGATAGGAACTTCCAACGGCAATGCGGCGCTTAATCCCAGATTGGACGTAGGCACTATGTATGGTTTCTATGCTCCCATGTCTTACTTAAACGACAGGGGCGCGGCTGAGATTTATATCAAGGCGGATACCAGCTACAGGGTATTGAGCAGTTCTACCGGACAGTATGTTGACCGGCCTCTGGGTACGGCATATGATATGTTTACCATGATCAAGCAGGATTTACTGAAGCTGGATTAATCTTAAGGACTGCCATAAAACGAGGCATGTTTTTTGCACGGATATTGCCTGAACAATGTGTATTAAACCGATTTCATAATTTTGTGAAAATTGTGTAAAATAAAAAAAAGACCTTTACAGGTCTTTTTTTTTCGTGTATAGTGTGAAACGATTACTTCGGGCAGAAAAAACATGTATGGAGTAACGACAATAGACCAAAAGGTTAAAATAAGGGGAAAAATTATGGCAAAGTATTTAGTGATTGTGGAATCGCCTGCCAAAGTGAAGACGATTAAAAAGTTTTTAGGGGCAAATTATGAGGTAATGGCAAGCAACGGGCATGTGAGGGATTTGCCCAAGAGCCAGTTGGGAATTGATGTGGAGCATGATTATGAACCTAAATACATTACCATTCGCGGGAAGGGAGATGTTTTAGCGGCCCTCCGAAAGGAGGTAAAGAAAGCCGATAAGATTTATCTGGCAACTGACCCTGATCGGGAAGGAGAAGCCATTTCATGGCATCTTTATGCGGCCCTTAAGCTGGAAGATAAAAAGGTCTACCGTATTACCTTTAATGAAATTACAAAAAATGCAGTAAAAGAATCTTTAAAAAATCCAAGGGAAATTGATATGGATTTAGTGGACGCACAGCAGGCAAGGCGTATGCTTGACCGTATGGTGGGGTATCGGATTTCCCCCCTTTTGTGGGCAAAGGTTAAAAGGGGCTTAAGTGCCGGCCGGGTGCAGTCGGTGGCTCTTCGCCTTATCGGGGACAGGGAGGATGAAATTAACGCTTTTATTCCCGAGGAATACTGGAACCTGGAAGCCAAATTCCGGATTCCCGGCGAAAAGAAGCCTTTGACTGCCAAATTTTACGGCACAAAGGATGAAAAACTCGCTATTACCAATAAAGATGAGATGGACAGTCTCTTAAAAGAATTAGAGGGCGCCAGATTTTTGGTTGCAGATGTAAAGAAGGGGGAAAGAGTCAGAAAACAGCCCCTTCCCTTTACGACCTCTACTTTACAGCAGGAGGCGTCCAAGGCACTGAATTTTTCCACCCAGAAGACCATGAGACTGGCACAGCAGTTATATGAAGGCGTGGAAATAAAAGGACAGGGAACAGTGGGGCTGATCAGTTACCTGCGTACTGATTCCACCCGTATTTCAGACGAGGCGGCAGCGGCAGCGGCGGATTTTGTTAAAGAGCATTACGGGAATGATTTTCTGCTAAAGCAGAGCAATACCAAAAATTCCAAAGGAAAAATACAGGATGCCCACGAGGCAATCCGTCCTACCGATATCAACAGAGTGCCTTCTGATTTAAAGGAAGCGCTTCCTAGAGATTTATTCCGTCTTTACCAGCTGATCTGGAGACGCTTTACCGCAAGCAGGATGGCGCCTGCAGTCTATGCCACTACTTCCGTCAAAATAGAAGGGAACGGATACCGTTTCCATGTTTCCGCCAGCAAACTGCAGTTTGAGGGCTTTATGAGCGTATATACGGATGCTGACGAGGAAAAAGCGGAATCCAATACCCTGATCAAGTCTGTTGACAAGGATACGGAGCTTACCCTTGAGGATTTTGATTACAGCCAGCATTTTACCCAGCCTCCTGCTCATTATACGGAGGCCAGTCTTGTGCGCACATTGGAAGAAATGGGCATTGGGCGGCCATCTACCTATGCCCCTACCATTACGACTATTCTTGCCAGAAGATATGTGGCAAAGGAAAATAAAAACCTCTTCATAACCGAATTGGGAGAGGTTGTAAATCATATGATGAAGGAAGCCTTTCCGACTATTGTGGATGTTAACTTTACCGCGAACCTGGAATCTTTGCTCGATAAGGTGGAAGAGGGGTCCGTTAACTGGAAGGTAGTTGTGGAAAATTTCTATCCGGATCTGGATATGGCGGTAATGGAAGCGGAAAAACAGCTGGAAAATGTGGAAATTGCCGATGAAGAGACGGATGTCATCTGTGAAAAATGCGGCAGGAACATGGTTATCAAGTATGGTCCTCACGGCAAGTTTTTAGGATGCCCGGGATTTCCGGACTGCAGGAACACCAAGCCCTATCTTGAAAAAATCGGCGTGGCATGTCCTAAGTGCGGAAAGGATGTTGTTGTCAGAAAGACCAAAAAAGGCCGTCGTTATTACGGCTGTGAAAATATTCCGGATTGTGATTTTATGGTATGGCAGCGCCCCAGCGGAAAGCTCTGTCCCAAATGCGGAAATGCATTACTGGAAAGGGGTAACAAGCTTTCCTGTGCTGATGACCAGTGCGATTATGTAGAGCTGAAAAAGGCAAAGTAAAAGGACTGAATGAAAGCGGAAGAACCCAAATCGGAAAAGCAGGCAGGAAAAATAATCAAGGAATAGGAATAAAAGACAGGGATAGAAAGTAGAATAAAGAATTAGAAGAAATTGGATGAGATAATATTCAGACAATTACGCAAAATGAATTGCATCTGTATGATAATTGTGCTAAAATAGCAATGAATATGTGATTTACAAGCACAATAATACAAGGATGTGATACATACATGGGCAGCGTTCAGCTACTGGATAAGACCAGAAAAATAGGGAAATTATTGCATAACAATAACACCAGCAAGGTGGTTTTCAATGATATATGTGATGTGATGAATGAAATTTTGTTATCCAATGTTCTGGTTATCAGTAAAAAGGGAAAGGTTCTGGGCGTAGGAAAGAGAAATGAGATCGAACAGATTACAGAGCTGTTAAACGGAGAGGTTGGCAGCTTTATTGATCCTTTGTTAAACGACAGGCTTCTTTCCGTATTGAGCACTAAGGAAAACGTCAATCTTTCTACTTTGGGGTTTGAAGACACAGATGTAAAAAAATTTCAGGCGGTCATTGCTCCCATAGAAATAGCGGGAGAAAGACTGGGAACGTTGTTTTTGTATAAGTGCAGTCAGCAGTATGATATTGATGATATTATCCTGACGGAATACGGCGTTACGGTGGTAGGACTCGAGATGCTCCGTTCTGTCAATGAGGAAAGCGCTGAAGAGAGCAGAAAGCGTCAGGTGGTAAAATCTGCCATCAGCACCTTGTCTTCCTCGGAGGAAGAGGCGATTGTACATATCTTTGAGGAATTAAACGGAATGGAAGGAATTCTGGTTGCCAGCAAGATTGCGGACAGAGTGGGAATAACAAGGAGCGTTATTGTCAATGCCATCCGTAAACTGGAAAGCGCAGGCGTAATCGAATCCCGAAGCTCGGGGATGAAGGGGACTTATATCAGGGTATTAAATGATGCGATTTATGAGGAAATAGACAAGTTTAAAGCGTGAAACTTTAGTACTGGATAGTAATAGGAAATTAGTACTATGACGAAAAGGCCTTTCATCAGAAAAGCGTTAAAATAAAATAAAAAGGCAAATGGATTTGGCAAAAAGTTAAAGGGATTTACAAAGCGGTAACTCCCTTTTTGTATTAAAATACCTTGTCTTTTTTGGAAAAATAACTATAATAGAATAAGATAGGTTTGTTGTGTATACAATAATAAGCCGGCCAAAGGAGTGAAATTATGATTTCATCAAGTGTTTTTGATTATGTGAATGTATTGAACAAAGCCATGGATGCATCTTGGTATCGGAATGAGCTGATCAGCAACAACATTTCCAATCAGGATACACCGGGCTATAAGAGGCAGGATGTGGATTTTCAGAGTGCTCTTAAAACAGCTCTGCAGACCTCGGGTTATCAGACCATGGATGGCAAGGTAGGGCATGTGAGGACATCGGCGTTAGAGGTGTCCGCCTATACCGACTACGGCGGTTACTCCTACAGAATTGATGGTAACAATGTGGATCCTGAGGTAGAATATGTGGAGCTTGCCAGCAACCAGATCAGATACCAGGCACTCAGAGATAGTGTGAATCAGGAATTTGCGCTTTTAAAAGCGGCCATGAAATAATAGGAGGTTTCTACGATTATGGGATTATTTACTGCTTTTGATATTAATGCATCAGGTCTGACGGCGCAGCGTTATCGTATGGATGTAGTGGCGGAGAACATTGCCAATGTCAATACCACCCGTACAGAGGATGGCACTCCTTACAGAAGAAAAATCGTTACTTTTCAGGAGAAAAGCGGAGGTCCTTCCTTTGCGGATACCCTGCACAAGGCAAAAGGAACTTACTTAGGGCACGGCGTGAAAGTAACGGGTACCTATGATGACTACGAAACGGATTTAATCAAGGCTTATGATCCGGCGCACCCGGATGCCGATGAAGACGGATATGTTCTTTATCCCAATGTCAATATTATTACGGAAATGACCGACCTGATTGATGCAAGTCGTTCCTATGAAGCGAATGCTACGGCATTTAACACAAGCAAGGACATTGCGGTCAAAGGTCTGGAAATGGCACAAAATTAAAATAGAATCGGAGGCTTAGGAAATGGATATCAGTTCATTATATAACATCACTTCCAGCGCAATCCGGAGCGCATATGGAAGCGGGGAGACGGGAGCGATTCCCAAAGCTACAATTATGGATGAAAGTCAGGATGTTTTCGGTTCTTTTCTGGATTCCGCAATCAAAAACATCAATTCGACCAATGCATACATATCCAATGCAGAAAATGAAAAAATCAGGTTTGCCATGGGAGAGACTGAAAATACCCATGACCTTGTTGATGCCATGCAGAAGGCTTCTACAGCTATGAGTTATACCATGGCTGTCAGGGACAAATTTCTGGAAGCATACAAAGAGATTATGAATATCCAGATTTAATTTCTAAGGAGCAGAAAAAACAATGGACCAGATAAAGGAACTGCCAAAGAAGATTTTAGAATGGTGGAACAAATTTGACACAAAACAAAGAACGATTATAATCAGTATTGCGGCGGGTGTTGTTTTAGCGCTTGCCCTTTTAGTGACCTTGCTGACCAAAAAAGATTATGTTCTGCTTGCCTCCTGTGAATCAACGGCAGAGGCGGCGGAAATTACCGAGCTTTTGGATAGCAACCAGATGACTTTTAAGACCAATACGGAAGGAACCCAGATTTATATTCTGGAAAAACAGGAGGGACCGGCTAATCTTTTGCTGGGGGCAAACAACATTCCTACCATGTCCTACACCATTGATAAGGTCACGGAAGGCGGATTTTCCACAACAGAATCGGATAAGCAGAAACGTTATAAAATATTTTTACAGGATGCCATGGAAGAGGCTTTAGAGAGCAATGCGCTTATTAAGAAAGCTACGGTTCAGTTGGATATTCCTGAAGACGACGGTACGCTGATTGCCCAGGATAAGGAGTCCTTTGCGGCGATTACCCTTACGCTGGAAGGTGAAATGTCAGAGGATGCGGCAGGAGCAATTGCCAGATTCGTTGCTACGGCATTGGGAAATGAAACGACGGACAATGTGACCATTATCGATACGGAAGGCAATCTGCTCTTTTCAGGGGAAGATACTTCCACTACCGGTGGGATTACTGCAAACAGTCAGCTTTCCATGAAGAAAAAGGCTGAGGATCTTGTAAAAGGCGAGGTAAGATCCGTGCTTTTGGGAACTGATTTATACGACAGCATTGAGGTGGCAAGTAATCTGGATCTGGATTTCTCCACTACCAGAAATGTGCGTCATGAGTATTTTGCACCTGATGGAGCGAGCCAGGGGCTTTTAAGTCATGAGGATACTTATCAGTCGGATTCCCAAGGCGGCGTAGGCGGCCCGCCGGGAACCACCAGTAATGACAGCGATGACAATACTTCTTATCAGATACAGAATTATAACGAATCCTCTGAAAGCATTACCCAGGAATCAAGGGACTATCTTCCCGGAGAAGATGTGAAAGAACAGACGATTCCGCCGGGACTCATTCAGTATGATACATCATCCGTAGGTATTGCGGCCAAAAGGCTTCATGTCTACAAAGAAGAAGAGGTGGAAGCCCAGGGGCTTTTGACGGATATGAGCTGGGATGAGTTTAAGGCTGCCAATGAAGAACAGGTAAAGCTGGAGGTTGATGAAGAGCTTTATTCAGTAGTACATACCGCTACAGGAATTCCTTTGGAGAATATTTCCATTGTAGCATATGAGGTTCCTGTTTTTATCGACAGGGAAGGTCTGGACGTTGAAGCAACAGACGTTATTCAGATTGTGATTATCGTTATTATTTTGGGACTGCTGGCATTTGTCATCCTTCGTAGCATGAGAAGTGCAAAGGCGGCGGAGCCGGAGGAAGAACTTTCCGTGGAAAGTCTGTTACAGTCTACGCCGGCTGAGGTATTAGAAGATATCGAACTGGAGGAGAAATCCGAAACCAGGAAGCTTATAGAAAAATTTGTGGATGAAAATCCGGAAGCGGTGGCAAGTCTGCTCAGAAACTGGTTGACGGAAGATTGGGGGTAACGAGCAATGGCAAAAGAAGGAGAGAGTATTACAGGCGTTCAAAAAGCAGCAGTTCTGGTTATTGCTTTGGGACCTGAAAAGTCTTCCCAGATATTCAAGCAT
This sequence comes from Lachnospiraceae bacterium, assembly GCA_910574745.1. Lineage (GTDB taxonomy): Bacteria > Bacillota > Clostridia > Lachnospirales > Lachnospiraceae > UBA2882. The sequence continues at coordinate 179,221 of CAJTCE010000004.1, forward strand.
TTGAAGGAAGAGGAAATAGAAGAACTGACTTTGGAGATTGCCAATACCAGAAGCATCACACCGCAGTTAAAAGAAGAGATTATCAATGAATTTTATGAAGTCTGCCTTGCACAGCAGTATATTGCCGAAGGCGGTATCGGCTATGCCAAGGATCTACTGGAAAAGGCCCTGGGAGAAGAAAAGGCTCTGGATGTTATCAGCAAGCTGACCACATCCTTACAGGTAAAGCCTTTTGAATTTGTAAGAAAGGCCGAAGCTTCCCAGATTTTGAACTTTATTCAGGACGAACATCCACAGACGATTGCATTGATTTTATCTTATTTGGCGCCTCAGCAGGCTGCTCTTATTATGTCAGCCCTGCCGCCGGATCGCCAGGCGGATGTGGCAAAGCGCGTGGCTACCATGGACAGAACCAGTCCGGATGTCATCAAGGAGGTGGAGAGAGTGTTGGAATCAAAGCTTTCTTCTCTGGTAAATCAGGATTATACAGTTATCGGTGGTGTGGATGCAGTAGTAGAAATTTTAAATGCTGTAGACAGAGGAACCGAGAAACATATTATGGAGACTCTGGAAATCGAGGATCCGGAGCTGGCAGACGAAATCCGCAAGAAAATGTTTGTATTCGAGGATATTCTGCTGCTTGACGACCGTGCAATCCAGAGAGTACTCAGGGATGTGGACAACAATGACCTTGCAGTTGCCCTTAAGGGATCCACAGAGCAGGTACAGAATGCAATCTTTAACAACCTGTCCAAGCGTCTGGCTGCCATGATCAAGGAAGACATGGAATTCATGGGCCCTGTACGTATGAAGGACGTTGAGGAAGCGCAGCAGAAGATTGTTAATATTATCAGGAAACTTGAAGATTCTGCGGAAATTATTATTTCCAGAGGTGGAGGGGACGAGATTGTTGTCTAGTCACAATATATACAAATTCAATCAGATTGTTCTGCAGGATTCCGAAACAAGGGTTATTGATTCCAATGAGCGGATGGCAGAAAAAATTGCGGAGCTTTCAAGAAATCTTCAGGAAACCATGGGAGAAAACGACGGAGAGCATTTTGCCGAAGAATTTACAGAAGGAATTGAGGCTGTAAAAGTTTCTCAGCTTTTGGATGAAGAGGGAGGCAATATTATCAGGGAGCCTGTTTATGAAGGCCCCAGCCCGCAGGAACTCTTAGATGAGGCTAAAGAACAGGCGGACGCCATGTTAGAGCAGGCCAAAGAGGAAGCGGAGGCGCTAAAAAGCCATGCCTATGAAGAAGCTTTTGCCAAAGGCAAAGAAAAGGGATATGCGGACGGTTTTCAGGAAGCAGAGGTCCTAAAGGAAAAGCTTCGGAGGGAATATCAGGAAAAAGAAGAGCAGCTTACCCGGTTTTATCAAAGCAAATTAGAAGAATTAGAGCCTTCCATGGTAGACGTTCTGACTGATATTTACGAGCATGTTTTTAGTGTGAATTTCTCGGAGAACAGGGATGTGGTAATCCATCTGCTTAAAAACACCCTGCAGAAAATGGAAGGCTGTTCGGAATACCTGATTCATGTTTCCAGGGATGATCTGGCTTTTGTCAGTATGCAGAAGAATACCCTGCTTGAGGCGGGAGGCGTAGTGAATGCCAATTTCGATATTATTGAGGACGTAACCTTAAAGAAAAACCAGTGTCTGATTGAGACGGAAAACGGCATTTTCGATTGCAGTCTGGGTGTGGAATTAAAAGAACTGAAAAAACAACTGTTATTGCTTTCCTATGAAGGAAAGGATGCATTGAATGATAATTAAAGGAGTTGCAAACATTGGCAAATGCAACCATTAACCTCAAAAAGTACATAAAAGCTCTGGATATGACTTACTACAAAAAAATGGGAAAGGTCATGAATGTGGTAGGGCTTACGATAGAATCTGCGGGACCCGATGCCAAAATGGGCGATTTATGCAGGATTTATAAGGAAGGCAGAAGCGGGGAATCTATTCTGGCGGAAGTGGTGGGATTTAAAAATAACCACACCTTGCTGATGCCCTACGAAGCCACAGATCGGATTGGCGGCGGCTGTATTGTAGAAAACGAGGGAGTTCCCCTTTCCGTGCCGGTAGGCGAAGATTTACTGGGAAAGACATTAGACGGTCTGGGAAGGCCTGTTCACGGAGAGGAAGTGCACTGCCTTCAGAGCTATCCCATAGAAGCGCCGGCCCCGGACCCTTTAAAAAGAGAGATTATTGATACCATACTGCCCCTTGGCGTAAAGGCTGTGGACGGCCTGATTACGGTTGGAAAGGGACAGAGAATTGGAATTTTTGCCGGTTCCGGTGTGGGAAAATCGACCCTGATGGGGATGTTTGCCCGTAACACCAGGGCCGATATTAATGTTATTGCACTGATTGGCGAACGTGGCAGGGAAGTGCGGGAATTCATCGAAAGGGATTTGGGCGAGGAAGGCATGCGACGCAGCGTGGTCGTTGTGGCTACCTCGGATAAGCCTGCCCTAGAGCGAAAAAAGGCCGCTTTAACAGCTACGGCAATTGCAGAGTATTTCAGGGATAAGGGAAGGGACGTTCTGCTTATGATGGATTCCCTTACCCGTTTTTCCATGGCTCAGCGGGAAATCGGCTTAGCCAGCGGGGAACCGCCTGTTACAAGAGGGTATCCCCCCAGCGTTTATTCGGAAATGCCCAGGCTCTTAGAGCGGGCGGGAAGAAATGAGACTGGCTCCATAACGGGACTTTATACGGTCTTGGTAGACGGCGATGACTTTAACGAGCCTATTACGGATACGGCAAGAAGTATTCTGGACGGACATATTATGTTAGACAGGAAGCTTGCCCACAAAAACCATTATCCGGCAATTGATGTGCTGCAGAGTATTTCAAGATGTATGAGCCAGATAGCGGAAAGCGGACATAAACAGGCGGCGGGCAAGCTTAAAAATGTTTTGGCTACCTACAATGATGCGGAGGATTTGATCAATATAGGCGCTTACAAAAAAGGCAGCAATCCGGGCATAGATTATGCCATAGAAAAGATAGAGGCCGTAAATCAGTTTCTGATGCAGCAGACAGATGAAAAAATTCCTTTCGAAGAGGAAATTCAAAAGCTGATGTCGCTTTTTTAATTCCCTCTTTTATCGGATCCGGATGAAGGAGACAGTATGGGAAGATTTGTTTATCGGATGCAGAACATTCTGGAAATCAAGGACAAAATGGAACAGCAGGCAAAAAATGAGTTTGCCGCCGAGAATATCCGGGTTCTGGAGGAAGAAGAAAAACTACAGACGTTTGTACATAAACGGGAAAATCTGGAGATGGAAGGAAAGAAGCTGCTTTTGGCAGACAGATTATCCATTTTGGACATTGAAGAGAACAAGAAGCTGGTCGCCCATGCCAGGGAGCAGATCAGGGCACAGACCATTCAGGTACGTATGGCCCATAAAAGGCTGGAAGAAAAAAGGGTAAAGATGCAGACGGCGATGCAGGAGCGGAAGACCCAGGAAATATTAAAGGAAAAGGCTTTTGACGTATTTCTACAGGAAGAAAAAGCCGCGGAAAGCAAGGAAATAGATGAATTGACCAGTTATACCCACGGTCAGAAAAACAGGCAGTAAGGTGGTAACGATGGCAAACGAAAATTTAGAACAACAGATTACCGTAGATCCCAAGGCGGAGCGGAAAAGGCTGAATGAAGAAAAGAAAAAACTGAAGCAGGAACAGAAGGCCCAGAAGAAGGAAGCCAAGAAGCGAGCCAAGGAACTGGCCTTAGAGGAAGCAAATATTGCGGATGAGGACGAGGGCAGTACCATATCGGTTGTGATTGTGACCGCCATTATCATTGTTGTGTGGCTGGGAATATTGGCATTGCTCATAAAGCTGGATGTGGGAGGCTTCGGCTCCAATGTACTGGCGCCTATTTTAAATGATGTTCCGGTATTAAACAAAATTCTGCCGGAAACGGAAGAAACAGAGGTAAGTGTGGGCGAGAGCTATGGCGGATATAACAGCTTAAGGGATGCGGTTGACCAGATTGAGCGTCTGGAACTGCAGCTGGCCCAGGCACAGTCCAATCTGGATACGGATGCGGAAGAAATTGCCAAGCTGAAGGCAGAGGTTGAAAGGCTTTCTACCTTTGAGCGGAATCAGATAGAATTCCAGAGAATTAAAAATGAGTTTTATGAAGAGGTTGTTTATGCGGAAAACGGCCCGGGGGCAGAAGCGTATGCCAGATATTATGAGGCTATGGATCCGGAAACGGCGCAGAATCTCTACAAAGAAGTGATTGCGGAAGAAAAGGAATCCGAAGAGGTTTTGAACTATGCACAGGCTTATTCGGAGATGAAACCCAAGGAGGCGGCCGCTATTTTTGAAGAGATGACCAATAATCTGGATTTGGCGGCGAGGATTTTAGGCGTGATGGAGCCGGATGACAGAGGAGCGATCTTAGGAGCTATGGATCCGGAAATTGCAGCCCGTATTACCAAAATAATGGATCCCGAGTCTTAAGAAAAACTTTCTAAATACCGATATATCCTATAGGCAGGAGTCATTCTGCCGCAAGATATAGAAAATATGAAAGAAAGGAGGAAGATGGATGACCAGCATACCAGTAAATGATATTTCCGCAGTTTCCATGTATAGGCAGGGAAAGAGCGCTGTTAAAAACGGCTCAGACCAGACAGAGGAGCTGGCAGGCAGCTTTCAGGATGCCATGAATCAGGCAAAAAGCAATCAGATGGATGCGGCTAACAATAATTCCGTGAAGAACACGGCGTCGGGAAGTATAACCCGTGTATCCGATTCTGCGGCAGGCAGTAGCGCCAAGAAGGATTCTTCGGTTAAACAGGCTGACAATGCTGCAAAAAGCGATAATTCCAAAGGCGCTGACAAAACAGGGGAGCCGGACGGGACAAAAGCGGATAATGAAGTAAAAGAGACTGATAATGCCGAGGATACTGTTGATAAAACGGCAGATAAGACGGAAGAAGAAGTGGTTGAAAAGGTAGCAGATGAGCTGGATGTGACAGAGGAAGAGGTTAAAGCTGCCATGGAAGCTTTGGGGCTTACCGTTATGGATCTTTTGAATCCGGCCAATATGGCGGCGCTTGTGAATGCCTTAAACGGGGAAGACGATCCTCTGGCGTTCTTAACTGACGGAAATCTTTTTGAGTCGGTAAAGCAGCTGACAACGGCGGTTACCGAAATCATTGATGCAAATGCAAAAGAGCTTTCCAATGAACTGGATCTTAATTTGGATGAAGCGCTTTCTGTGATGGAAGAAGCCATGAAGGGTGCGGATACGGCAGATATGCAGGAGAAAGCGCCAGTGATTGTGGAAATTGAAAGAGAGCCGGTTTCCGAACCGGAACACATCAATGGAGGAGAGAATCGGGATAAGATTTCGGAAGAAACCGTGGTTTCCGAAATTGATGATGAAAAGAACGCTTCGGATCAGACGTATGGCCAGAATCAGAATATGCTGCAGTCCGGCCAGGATGGTTCGCCTTTGGTAAACCAGCTGATGAATCAGGAGTTATCAGGCGTAGGAGAGATGCAGGATGTGGAAGTACCTTTTAGTTCCTACGTGGATACGGAAGATATTATCAATCAGATTGCGGAATATGTAAAAATTCGCCAGAGTGAAAGCTTATCGGAGATGGAAATATCCTTAAATCCCGAAAGTCTGGGTCATATCCGCTTACAGGTGGCTTCGAGGGAAGGCGTGATCACAGCAGCCATTACAACGGAAAATGAAGCTGTCAGACAGGCGCTGATGGTTCAGGCTATGACCTTAAAGGAAGAACTGAATGAGCAGGGCTTAAAGGTTGAAGCAGTAGAGGTAACCGTGGCAAGCCATGAGTTTGAAAGAGATATGAAGGGCGGCGGAGAAGAGGCGCAGAATCTGTTTGAAAGACAGGTTCAGAAACAGCTGAGACGCAGAATTGTCGTTGACAGTCTGGAGCAGGCGGAAGAGATGCTTGCCCACGAGGAGTTATCCGATGCGGAAAGACTGCAGATTGACATGATGGCAAAAAGTGGAAACAGTGTAGATTTTACAGCATAATAAGAAAGGAGAAAAAATATGGTATCAGCAGCAGTGGTTGACGGCGTATTACAGCAAAAGGTCAATGAGACGAAAGAAGAAAAGAAAAAAACCGGCAAAACCGATTCATCAACCCTTGACAAAGACGCATTTTTACAGCTTTTGGTAGCACAGATGAAATATCAGGATCCTTTGGAGCCTACCTCCAATACGGAGTATATTTCCCAGTATGCTACATTCTCGGAGCTGGAGCAGATGCAGAACATGAGCAATACCATGGAGCTGACCCGTGCGGCAAACCTGGTAGGTCAGACAGTAGCGGTGGAAGCCGTTGACAGCAACGGAAAAACAACCAGCGATATGGGAGTTGTGGACTACATCAGCTATGAAAACGGAAAGGCCTTGATCTGGGTAAACGGTAATTCTTATGAACTGGATGAAGTTGTTGAGGTGGCGGATGCGGAATATATTGAAGCATACTCTATGGCACTGACCCTCAAAACGGCCATTGACAGGCTTCCTACAGTTGCAAACCTGACGATCAGCAACAGAGAAGCGGTAGAGTCCATTAAAGAGACCTATGATTCCATGAATGATTACCAGAAGAGTTTCATTGCCACCGAGTTAAAAGAGAAGATTGACGCATATGTGACAAAGATGAATGAATTGATAAAGCTTGATGAGAACTCTCAAGGCGAAGACGGAGATGGCGAAGACAGTGGAAGTGATGAAACAGAAGGAACTGAAAGCGGAGATGGCCAGTAAGGCAATCGGATAAGGCTTTTGGTAAAATCCACAGACAGTAGAAAAGGGAGGAGTTTTTATGAATAAGATTCAACAGAACTTCCTTTCAAACCTGCAGATTCAGGAGCGGTATTTCAATACGTCAAAGACCGCGGGAGCGGACAAAGGGAAAGCGGCAGGGGGAGTATCCTTTCAGGACATTCTGGCACAGAAATCCCTTGATGCGGCTTTGGGGACACCCCTTAAGTTTTCCAAGCATGCATCCAATCGTTTGGCAGACAGAAATATTGAATTGACCGTGGATCAGATGGAAAGGCTGGCTGAAGGAGCACAAAAGGCCGGAGTGAAAGGAATCAGAGATTCACTTGTTATGGTCGACAATCTGGCGTTTATCGTAAATGTACCAAATAGTACAGTGGTAACGGCCATGGATCAGAATCAGGCGGATGAAAACATTTTTACAAATATTGACGGAGCCGTTATAGCATAGGCCGGACCTTTTAAGGGGGCTTTTGGACGTTTTCGAATGACAGAGGAAACGGACGGTTCAAAATCAGGAGGTTGATTTAACTATGATGAGATCATTGTTTTCTGGTGTGGCAGGTTTAAAAACGCACCAGACCAGGATGGATGTTATCGGTAACAACATCGCAAACGTAAACACAACAGCATATAAGTCGCAGACAATGGTATTCCAGGATCTGATGTATCAGACCACACAGAAGGCGTCGGGTTATAATGCTGCTACAGGGCTCGCCGGCGTTAACGCAAGACAGATTGGTCTTGGTGTTAAAACGGGAGCCATCAGTACGGCTATTGAGACACCGGGTTCTACTCAGACTACAGGAAATCCTTTTGATCTTAAGATCACGGGAGATGCTTTCTTTATTGTCAGCGACGGAAACGAAAACCTTTTCACAAGGGACGGTTCTTTTTATGTAGATGGCGTAGGTAATCTTGCCATGAGCTCCAACGGATATAACGTTATGGGGTGGCAGGTAGATGAAACAACAGGCGCTATTAAGAAGGATACGGTATCGGCTCTTCGTATTATGAGCCCTGAAAATATGACCTATCCTCCGGAGGCTACGTCTAAGGCTTATGTTTCCGGCATTATTGATAAGTTTGACGTTCAGGCATCTTCCGAGTCAGGTAAGATCTTAAACTTGAGCTTTTTTGATAATCTGGGTTATGATTATACGGCTAAATTGTCCATGAAGTCCACAGGAACCAAGGGAATGTACACTGTTGAACTGAGCGCCATTCTGGATTCCAGCGGAAAAGAGGTAGAGATTCCTGGATTGACCTTCGGCACAAATCAGGTTGTTGAAGATCCCAAGACTCTGGGACTGAGCAATGCTTTTACATATGATGCGACTGCAAATACGTTTACGTATCTGGATGAGGACGGGGTAACGACCCAAACCATCAATCTTGCCAGCAATACGCTGACAGATGATGAGAAAAATAAGCTGGCAAGCGCATACGGTTATTCCAGCTATGAAGAATTTTCCAAGATTAATACTGCAAACGGCTCCATTGCGGCCTTGATAGACGCAGGACAGTTTGCGGGAGAGCTTCAGGCGGACGGTTCCATTGCGGCAACGGGCAGAACCATTACAGGTGGGGTTTTGCAGTATAATGTATCCAGCGGTCACCTTGAGAGCGTAAATGGTCTGGCTAATGATTTGAGCTTGAATTTATCTTTTGGCGAGGAAGAAGTGCCTGCAGGTCCTTTTACAACCATCAATATAGACTTCTCTACATCCACGAACCTCAATAATGAGGGTGCCAGCACTATCGGTGCAGACCCGGGGGATATAGAAGGGGACGGTGTAGGACGTAAGTTAGGAAAGCTTTCCGGCATTTCCATCCAGAGGGACGGTATGATTTATGCGACCTATGACAACGGTCAGAGAAGGCTTTTGGGACAGATCGCGGTTGCAGAATTCCCCAATGCGTCAGGTCTCGAAAAGCGCGGCGACAATTTGTATGCGGCTACCTTAAACTCGGGAGAGTTTGACGGAATCGGTGTGGATATTGCGTCCGGCGGCGGTTATATGGAGACCGGCGTTCTGGAAATGAGTAATGTGGATTTGTCTTCCGAATTTACCGAGATGATTACAACCCAGAGAGGTTTCCAGGCTAATTCGCGTATTATTACGGTGTCCGACACCCTTTTAGAGGAGCTTGTTAACTTGAAACGTTAATTATTACAAAACGGTTTTCGTTAATAAACTTTATATAACAAAACATAGGGATGTTTTTCAATTTTTGGAAGATATCTCTATGTTTTTGTCTGGAAAGTGGTATAATAGATAAGTGTTTGTGGAAAAGCAGGACCGTGTGGCAATAATTTTAAAGTCTGTGAAATAGGTACTATTGACAAGTGGCAATTTAAGGAAAGGGGAGGGAAGACATGATAGAAGTTACACGCCTAAATGACACGAAAATACTGATAAATCCTGACTTGATCGAGTTTGTGGAGGAGACGCCGGATACGGTTATTACCTTCACGACGGGGAGAAAAATTATTGTAAAAGAAAGTAGACAAAACATAAAAAATTTAGTAAAATCGTATAGAAAGGATATTTTTACTGACTAGTGTGAAAATAAACAGGTGTATACAATGGATATTGCATCGATTATCGGTTTAGTTCTCTGTTTTTGCCTTATTATTTTTGGTATTGTTTCCGGCGATGACGGTGCCGCTGCTATAATGAATTTTATACATACCCAGTCAGCCATCATTACTTTTGGCGGAGCCTTCTGCTGTGTTATGGCATCCAACAGCATGTCAGATTTCCTTGGTGGATTAAAGAGTATCAAACTCATTTTTAAAGTCCCATCAATTGACACCCCACAAATTATCAGCAAGATTATAGAGCTGTCCAATGTGGCACGTAAGGAAGGTTTGCTTTCCCTCGAAGAAGCTGCGGCAGATTTGGATGACCCCTTTTTAAAGAAAGGGATTCTTCTGATTGTGGATGGTACCGACCCGGAACTGGTACGCGGTATTCTGGAGACAGAGCTGGCCAGCATTGAAGGAAGACATAAACAAAAGATCAGTTTCTGGCAGGATGTGGCGTCTATGGGACCTGCTTGGGGTATGATTGGAACCCTGATCGGTCTGATCAACATGTTGCAGAACATGTCGGATCCTTCATCAGTAGGACCGAATATGTCGGTAGCTCTTATTACAACATTGTATGGTTCCATGCTTGCCAACTGGATCGCAACACCCGTCTCTACAAAGTTAAAGTCAAATAATGACGCGGAATCCATGGTAAAGGAAATTGTGATTGAAGGTTTATTATCCATTCAGGCGGGAGAGAATCCAAGGATTATTGAAGAAAAACTGAAATCCTTCTTGGCGCCGAAAGATCGCGCTTCAGGCGGCACAGAGGAGGGCGGTGAGGAATAATGAGCAGAAAGAAAAAGGAAGAAGAACAGGCGCCGGGATCGCCGGCGTGGATGGCGACCTTTAGTGACCTGATGAATCTGTTGTTATGCTTTTTCGTTCTTCTTTTTTCCATGTCCGAAATAGACGTTGATAAATGGCAACAGGTGGCCATGTCCTTTTCTGAAAATTTCAGTATTTTTTCGGGAGGAGCATCGGCAATCGGAGATGGATTTCTTATCAGCAACGGTGTGAGTCAGCTAAATGAGCTGGATGATTATATTAACAGCACAGGTAAGACGGCAGAGAGTGAAGAATTTGTCAATGAACTCGAGGAATTTGAGGAGAAACAGTTGGCCGCAGCTGAGCAGCTTGCGGAAGAGATTGAGGAAGCAGTGGAGGAAAGCCAGTTCGCAGATGAAATAGATGTGGACTTTACAGCCCAGTATGTTTCGCTGACCTTAAACGGTGCGTTACTGTTTGATTCGGGAAGCGCCGAACTCAAGGAAGAGGCAAAACCCCTTATGGATAAAATCGGGCAGCTTTTAGCGCGTTATGCCCAAAGCACCATAGAAATTGAAGGTCATACCGATAATGTTCCGATTCACAATGCAAGATTTGCGGACAACAATGAATTGTCCAGTTTCAGGGCATTGTCAGTATTCAATTATTTTATGGAAACTACTTTTTTGGATCCTGCCACGATTAAGCATTCGGGCAGGGGAGAATATCTGCCGGTGGCGGATAATGCCACACCGGAAGGCAGGGCGCAGAACAGAAGAGTAGAGATAAAGATTTATCATTCGCTCAGCGTGGGAGAATAAGGAGGAAGACTGTGAAAAAGAATTTATTATCTATTGTTATATTAGCATTATTGATTGTAAATCTGGTACTGACTTCTATTATGATGTTCAGTGTGACGAGTACCAACAAAAAAACCGGTGCGGTTGTAGCGGATATTGCATCTATCTTAAAGCTTGAGCTGGGAACGGAGGAAGAGCAGGAGAGCACTGCGGTTTCCATGGAAGATACGGCTTTTCATGATATGGAATCAGAGTTGACAATCATGCTTGCAAAGGACCCTTTGGATGAAGAAGCGAAAGAGCATTTTGTAATGGTTCAGGTTTCTCTCTCCATGGACACTACAAATAAGGATTACAAGACTTATGGAGAGTCCATTAACGACAACCAGATCGCGGGCGTTATGCAGGAGGTTTTCGGAAAGTATACGGCGGATGAGGTTCAGCCCAGATCAGAGGATATCAAAGAAGAAATTTTAGCAGAGATTCAGAAGTTGTATAATTCAGAATTTATATACAAGGTTACCTTCAGTAAGCTGGTCGTACAATGACAAGGGCTGCGGGAATGAAAGATTTTTATCTAAGAATAAAACGAACAGGAGGTGAGCTTGGTGGGAGAAGTATTATCTCAAAGCGAGATAGACAATCTGCTTCAGGCACTCAACAGCGGCGAACTGGACGTTGAAGAAATAAAAGAAACTCCGGACCGGCAAGTTAAAAATTATGATTTTAAGCGCCCCTCCAAATTCTCCAAAGAACATCTGCGTACGTTGGAAATTATATTTGAGCATTACGGAAGGCTGTTATCCACCAACCTGCCGGCGCATCTTAGGATGAATGTACAGGTTAGTGTTGCCAGCTCTGAAACGGTTACCTTTTCTGAATTTACCAATGCTTTGAGCAACCCGGTCATACTGGGAATTGTTAATTTCAGCCCCCTTCGGGGAAATATCATTATTGAGCTGCAGGCGAATCTGGGATATGTAATGATTGACCGAATGTTAGGCGGCTTGGGAGTACCGCTGGAAAAGAACAGGGATTTTTCGGAAATCGAATTATCCATTATTGATAAAATTATGCTTACGTGTATGACGCTTCTACGGGAACCGTGGAAGAATGTCGTGGATTTGGAGCCTTTTATGGAAAGGATTGAGACTAATCCACAGTTTGCCCAGATTATGGCAGCCAATGAAATGATTGCCATTGTTACCTTAAATATTAAGGTGGGCGATAGTGAAGGCTTTATGAATGTGTGTCTCCCCTTTGCTACATTGGAAAATATCATGGATAAGCTGAATACCAAGTACTGGTTCTCCACGATGCAGGAGATATCGGATGAAAGTTATCAGGAGCACATTGAAGCCCTTATTAAGAGAGTGGATATTCCTATAAGGGCCGTACTTGGAAAAAGTGTTATTTCTGTATTGGATTTTGCATCCCTACAGAGAGGGGACATCATCAGGCTGGATACAAAGATTGATGATGAGTTAGATATTTTTGTAGGGAATCTTAAGAAATTTACCGCCTTGCCGGGTACAAATAAAGAGACTTATGCGGCAAGGGTAACATCGGTTATAAGAGAGGAGGAATAGGGGAATGGGCGATATGCTGTCTCAAGATGAGATTAATGCATTACTCAGTGGAATGTCTACAGGCGAGCCCCAGGCAGAATCAACAGATGAGGTGTCAGCGGATGTGTCAGCAGCAGGAGAGGAATTATCGATTCCGGAAAAGCTGACAGATATGGAAAAAGACGCTATAGGCGAAATTGCCAATATCAGCATGGGAACATCTGCTACAACCCTGTTTTCACTTGTTAATCAAAAAGTAAATATTACAACCCCCGTAGTTTCCATGGCCCGGTGGGAAACCTTGATGAATGAATACGAGAGGCCATGTGTATTTATTCAGATAAAGTATACTACCGGTTTAGATGGAGCGAATATACTGATATTAAAAGAGCATGATGTAAAAATCATTACCGATTTGATGATGGGCGGCGATGGAACCAATACACAGGATGAGTTAAGCGAACTTCATCTGAGTGCGATTTCAGAGGCCATGAACCAGATGATGGGATCATCGGCAACATCTCTGTCTTCCATGCTTGGCAGGATGATTGATATCAGTCCGCCGGAAGCAAGCCTCATAAATTTAAGCGAATTTAAGCAGGCTTCGGATATAGCGGCTTTTCTGGAATCGGATTTTGTAAAGATATCCTTCAGAATGCAGATCGGCGATTTGGTTGACAGTACGATCATGCAGCTGTATCCGGTAGACTTTGTAAAATCAGTATATGAGATATTCATAGGCAATCAGGGAGGAGATGCTTCAGCTCCTGCGCCTGAACAGAAGGCTCCGGAACCTGCACCTTATGTACCGCCTCAGGCGGCTCCGGCAAATCAGGGAATGCCGGCAGGAGGAGCGGCTATGCCACAGGCAGGCATGGGGGATATGTCTCAGATGAACTACGGAATGCCCCAGATGGCAATGCCACAAATGGGTATGCCGCAGATGAACTACGGAATGCCTCAAATGGGAATGCCCCAGATGATGCCGGCAGGAGGAAACATGAATATTCAGCCTGCGCAGTTCCAGTCCTTCAGTCAGGATTTCTCGGCTATACCCAGTCAGGAAAATATCGGACTGATTATGGATGTGCCATTAGAGGTTACCGTGGAATTAGGAAGAACGAAAAAGTCCATTGCGGAAATTCTGGATTTTGCCCCGGGTACAATCATTGAACTAAACAAGCTTGTAGGAGAACCTATTGATGTACTGGTTAACGGCAAGTTTGTCGCAAAAGGCGAAGTGGTAGTTATTGAAGAAAGTTTTGGTATCAGAGTAACTGAAATCATTAACAATAAGGGAATTTAGGAGAGAGAAAATGGCGAAAAATATTTTAATTTGTGACGATGCAGCATTTATGCGTATGATGATTAAGGACATTTTAACCAAAAACGGGTATAATGTTGCAGGAGAAGCTGAAAACGGTGCCAAGGCGGTAGAAAAGTATAATGAACTGAAACCGGATCTGGTACTTATGGACATTACCATGCCGGAAATGGACGGTATTCAGGCTTTGAAGAATATCAAAGCGTCAGATGCAGGAGCTCAGGTTATTATGTGTTCCGCAATGGGACAGCAGGCTATGGTAATTGAAGCCATTCAGGCAGGAGCAAAGGACTTTATCGTAAAGCCTTTTCAGGCAGATCGTGTATTGGAAGCCGTTAAAAAGGTAGTTGGCTGATATGATATTGACTGCGGTCTCTAAAGTAGACTCCATTGTTCAATTTCTGACGGTGTTGATTATCTTTGTAATCGTGCTGGGAGCTACCTGGCTGACTACCAGATTTATCGCGGGATTCCAAAAAGGGAAAATGCAGGGCGGCAACTTTGAGCTTATTGATTCTTTTCGTATATCTCAGAGTAAGTATGTACAGCTTATCAGAATAGGAGACCGTTATCTTGCCATTGCCGTATGTAAGGATACGGTAACGGTTTTAACGGAGCTTTCAAAAGATGCAGTTGTCCGCCCGGAGAACTGTTATACAGATACTCCGGCACAATTTGAGGAAATTCTCAAAAAAGCAAAAGATCTGGTAAAAGGAACCGATAGGAAAGCGGCAGATGAGCATGAAGAAGATAAATAGCAACAGTACCCTCGGGAAATTGGTTTTGAAAACCCTATTGATAATAGGTGCTTTTTGCATGGTGTTTTTTATACATCCGGTATTATCCTATGCCGGTGGGTTGGATAATGCCCTTACTTCTTCCGGCGATGCGGGAGAAGAGGAAGATAGAACCAATATCCGTGAGCCGGGCAGTTCTGAGGATGCTGATGAATTAGGCGAATTGAATATAGCAAATAATGTGACCGTTAGCTTAAATGATGGGAATGGATCTATTGCGGGGCCCCTTAGGGTTATGTTAATCCTAACCGGTATTGCATTGGCACCTATTCTCATTATTTGTTTGACATCCTTTACGAGAATCATTATTGTCCTGCATTTTACAAGGGCTGCTTTGAATACCCAGACAGCCCCTCCCAACCAGGTGTTAATTGCATTGTCTTTGTTTCTGACATATTTTATTATGAGTCCGATTATAACAGAGATAAATGAAACGGCCATAAAACCTTTTGAGGCGGGACAGATTACCCAGGAAGAAGCCTTAGAAGCGGGAATTGACCCTCTAAGAGAATTTATGTGCAGGGAGACCCAGGCAAAGGATGCAAAAGTGTTTTGTGAAATTGGCGGCTATGAATGGACGGGAGATAAAGAGGATGTTCCTACAAGTGTGCTGATTCCGAGCTTTTTGGTCAGTGAATTAAGGTCGGCGTTTATTATCGGATTTGTCATATATATCCCGTTTATTGTCATAGATATGGTTGTGGCATCGGCTCTTATGAGTATGGGTATGATGATGCTTCCGCCGACTACGATTTCCATGCCGTTTAAAATACTTTTGTTTGTTCTGGCGGATGGCTGGAATCTGGTAATTGTAGAGCTCGTTAAAACATTTTATTGACCTTTCAGTGATTGTGGCGGTTGTAGAAAGAAGGCGGCATTATGACTATAGATTATGTAGTTCAGATTGCGAATCAGGCGTTATATTTGATAATAAAGACAGCGGCACCGGTTCTTCTCGTATCATTGATAATCGGTCTGATCATCAGTATTTTCCAGACGGTTACATCCATTCAGGAACAGACCCTGACCTTTGTGCCGAAGATTATCGGTGTTTTTATGGCCATTATGCTCTTAGGCGGCTGGATGCTTAATAATATCAGTGATTTTATGACGCAGCTTTGGTCAGATTTTTCAATTTATATCAGGTGATCCCATGATTGATTACTCTTTTTCAATTTATGAACTGGAATATTATCTATTGATTTTTGTAAGGGTTACCTGTTTTATTTTTGCCTGTCCCTTTTTTAGTATGAATAATACGCCCAGAAGGGTAAGGATTACGCTGGGGGTGTTTTTATCCTACCTGCTTTATCAGGCAATATATCCCCATGAAATCATTCCGTACGATTCCATTTTGGAATATACAGCCATTGTTTTAAAAGAAGTTATGACAGGCGTACTCATTGGATTGTCTACAAGTATGTGTAATTCCATTGTTCTTTTTGCGGGAAGATTGATTGACATGGAAATCGGCCTTGCCATGGCAAGTGAATACGATCCAACCACGAGAGAGAATGCCAGCGTAACGGGCATTTTTTATCAATATCTTGTCATGCTGATATTGGTAATTACTGATTTACATCATTTTTTAATTAAAGCTTTAGCAGAGACTTTTACACTGATACCTATAAACGGGGCTATATTTTCCGGAGACAAAATTGTTTCCGCCTTTCTCTCTTTTATGAGCGGCTATATCAATATCGGATTTAGAATCTGCCTTCCCATATTCTGTGTTCTGCTGATTACCAACTGCATTCTGGGGATTATGGCCAAGGTGGCGCCGCAGATGAATATGTTTGCGGTAGGTATGCAGATTAAGCTGTTGATGGGATTGGGCGTTTTGTTTCTGACGGTGGGGATGCTTCCCCATATTTCCGATTTTGTCTTTACGGAAATGAAGACCGTGATGGTATCCTTTGTGGAGGCGATAATGGCATGATTGTTTACAATTTACAGTTCTTTGCCAAGGAAGGACCCGGCGGAGAAAAAACAGAAGAGCCTACCGGTAAAAAGTTGAGCGATGCCCGTAATGAAGGACAGGTGGCAAAGAGTAAGGAAATTGCCAATGCAACCGGTCTTATTGCCATGTTTTTAATCCTGAAATTCGGAATCGGATATTTTGGCAATTATTTTCTACAGATTTTTTCTCTGGTATATGGAAAAATTCCGGAAATGATTAAATTAAGCGGAGGATATGTACCGGTAAAGGAGTTTTATACTTTAATCGGTCAGACAATGCTCCGGATACTGCTTATTCTTCTGCCGCTTTTATTAATTGGGTTTCTGATTGCGTTCCTATCCGATTACGTTCAGGTAAAATGGAAGATCACAACCAAGCCCCTGCAGCCGAAGTTCAGTAAAATCAGTCCTGTCAGTGGGTTTAAACGGATTTTTTCCGCCCATTCATTAGTGGAGCTTGTAAAGTCCGTTGCAAAGGTGGCATTGATTGCATGGGTGGCATATGGTACTATTAAAGATAACTTTGATGTGATTTATCTGTTGTTTAATATGCCTTTGTGGCAGGGAATTGAAACGTCGGGAACAATTGCCATAAATTTTGGGTTAAAATGTTCTTTTATTTATATTATAATAGCAATATTGGATTTTATTTATCAAAAGAGAAAGTTCCATAAGGATCAGATGATGACCAAACAGGAAGTCAAGGATGAGTATAAGCAGTCCGAAGGCGATCCTCAGATCAAGGGGCGAATCAGACAGAAGATGCAGGAGGCTTCCAGAAGGCGTATGATGCAGCAGCTGCCGGAGGCGGATGTGGTTATTACCAACCCTACTCATTTTGCCGTTGCCATAAAGTATGATACGTTGGTTGCGGCAGCGCCTATTGTTTTGGCAAAGGGCGAGGATTATCTGGCTCGGAAAATTAAGGAAATTGCTAAGGAAAACCATATAGAGATAGTTGAGGACAAACCTCTTGCCCGAATGCTTTATTACAACGTGGAAATCGGCGAACAGGTTCCGCCGGAATTGTATCAGGCAGTGGCAGAAGTGCTTGCTATGGTTTATCATATGCAGGGGAAAATATAGAAAGGAGGACGGCAGATGAAAAAAGCGGATTTGGGTGTGGCATTATATTTACTTGCTGCATTTATTATGTTTATTGTGCCGATTCCCTCTATACTTTTGGATATATTACTGGCCGTTAATATTTCGATTGCTTTTGTTATCATGTTCCGTTGTATGTTTGTCAAGGAAGTACTGGATATGTCTTTCTTCCCCACAATCCTTTTGTTTACCACCATATTCAGGATTGCGTTGAACGTTTCTTCCACGAGGCTGATTTTGAAAACGGGAAGTCCCGGAAACGTAGTTGAGACTTTCGGAAATTTTGTAGGCGGCGGAGATTTGATTATCGGCGCCATTGTATTCATTATTTTGATAATCATTCAGTTTATGGTTATCAACAAAGGTTCCGAGCGTGTTGCTGAAGTAACGGCACGTTTTACTTTGGATGCCATGCCCGGTAAACAGATGGCCATTGACGCAGACTTGAACACAGGCGCCATTACGGATCAGGAGGCCAAGGTACGAAGGGAAAAGATTCAGCAGGAATCCAGCTTTTTCGGAAGCATGGACGGTGCTGTTAAGTACGTTAAGGGAGATGCCCTGGCAGGTCTTTTAATTACGGCTGTTAATATTATAGGCGGAATTGCCATGGGAATGCTTCGGGGCGGAATGGATATTAATACGGCATTAAACCGCTATGCGATTTTGACGATTGGCGATGGCCTGGTCAGTCAGGTTCCGTCTCTGTTGATTTCGCTATCAACGGGTATTTTAGTAACCAAGGGCAGTAAGGATGCGGATTTTGGTTCCGTGTTAATCGGCCAGCTTTTCGGCATGCCCAAGGTTTTGTATCTGGTAGGCGGAATTTTGTGCTTCTTAGGTATTATCACTCCCTTAAATCCTATGATATTTGTGGTTTTGGGCGTTGTGTTTATTATTACTGCAAGAACCATCCAGGCTGAAATTGAGACAGCGGAGATAGAAGGGGATGTGGATACGGATGAGGCTGCGGCGGAGGAAATCAGGCAGCCGGAGAATGTTACCTCCCTTCTACAGGTTGATCCGATTGAACTTGAGTTCGGTTATGGTATCATTCCCCTTGCGGATGTGAATCAGGGCGGCGATTTGTTAGACCGTGTTGTTATGATTCGTAGACAAATCGCGCTGGAGCTTGGAACCATTGTGCCGATTATTCGTTTGAGGGACAATATACAGTTGAATCCCAACCAGTATATTATAAAGATAAAAGGCATACAGGTGTCAGAGGGAGAAATTCTTTTTGACCACTATATGGCAATGAATCCTGGTTATGTGGAAGAGGAGATTGCGGGTATTCCCACCTTTGAACCTTCTTTCCACTTGCCGGCAATCTGGATTACCGAGGGACAGAGAGAGCGGGCGGAAAGTCTTGGATATACGGTTGTTGACCCGCCCAGTATTATTGCAACACATCTGACGGAGATCATCAGACAGCATATTGCGGAGCTTTTGACGAGACAGGATGTCCAGAATTTGACAAACAATCTGAAAGAAACAAATCCTTCCATTGTGGAGGAACTGATTCCAAAGCTCTTAGGTCTTGGAGATGTCCAGAAAATATTGCAGAATCTTTTACAGGAGGGAATATCCATCAGGGATCTTTTGACCATATTCGAGACTCTGGCAGATTATGCAGCTACTACGAGAGATCCGGATATTCTGACGGAATATGCAAGACAGAGTTTAAAGAGAGCAATTTGCGCAAGATATTTTCCTGCCAATGAGACTACCAGCGTGGTAACCTTAGACCCTCAGGTAGAGCAGGAGATCATGGCAAATGTAAAGCAGACGGAGCAGGGGGCTTATCTGACCATTGCTCCCGAAAAGACAAAGGCGATTATTGAAAGTGTCAGGACGGAAATCGGAAAACTGGAAAGTCTCGGGAAAAATCCGATTATCATTACATCGCCGATTGTGCGAATGTATTTTAAACGTTTGACAGAGGATTACTTTGGCGATTTAATTGTGGTATCTTATAATGAAGTGGAGCCAAATGTGGAATTACAGTCAGTGGGGATGGTGACAGCATAAATGATTATTAAAAAGTTTCAGGGAAAAACCGAGCACGACGCAGTAGAGACGGCAAAAAAAGAACTGGGAAACGGCGTTGTAGTTATGAACGTTAAAGAATTAAAGAAAAAGGGATTCTTGGCTCTTTTTAAACGGAAAATGGTGGAAGTGACCGTTGCCTTGGAGGAGGAGCCGGACCGGGTTCTGCCTGCAAAAAAAGAAGCGCCCATAAAAGCGCCCAACCCACAGATTTACGAGGCTTTGGAATCCATTATCAGGGAAAAGGATGAGGGAACGGATAAGGCTATTGAGGAGAAGCTGGAAAGCTTACAATCTCTTCTTGAAAAACAGCTTCAGATGACGGAAACGGAAAAGGATAAGGAAACGGAGGATGAGGCGCAGGAGGGAGCAAAGGAGCCGGAAGACAGCAATGTCCGTTTCTTAAAGCTGCTTTACCAGACTATGCTGGAAAACGAAATCAGCGAGAAGTATGCAAACCAGATCATTGATGAACTGGATCAGATGTTAAAGCCCAATATGCCCATCGACTATATTCTTTCCAATGTATATCAGAAGATGATTTTAAAGTTCGGTCAGTCCAGCGTGATTACGCCCGGTACGAGAAAACCGAAGCTCATATATTTTATCGGACCTACCGGAGTCGGAAAAACGACCACTATTGCAAAGCTGGCATCCAGATATACGGTGGATAAGAAGATGAAGGTGGCGTTGTTTACAACGGATACCTACAGAATTGCGGCGGCAGAGCAGCTGCGTACCTATGCCAACATTTTAGAGGTGCCTTTCCGCGTTATTTATACGGTAGATGATATGCGGGAGGGAATTGAAGAATTCAGGAAGTTTGATTACATTTTTGTGGATACTACCGGGCATTCCCATCAGAATGAAGAACAGCAGAATGCCATGAAGGAAATCATACATGCAGTGGATGAAAGCCTGGAAAAGGAGATTTATCTGGTTGTCAGCGCCACTACAAAATATAAGGATTTAGTAAATATCGCCGACAATTATTCCTCCATTACGGATTATAAGCTGATATTTACCAAGCTGGATGAAACAACCAGTCTGGGCAATCTGTTTAATCTCAGATTATATACAGGAGCGCAGCTGGCTTATATTACATGCGGACAGAATGTGCCCGATGACATGGAGGAATTTAATCCCCAGAAAACAGTAAAGACGCTTTTGGGCGGTAATAGAAGCTCTTAAGGAGGAAATAATGGATCAGGCGGAAAACTTGCGAAATATTATTAAAATGAATAGCCAGCCCCATAAGTCTTTAGCAAGAGTGATTACCGTTACGAGCGGAAAAGGTGGCGTAGGAAAGTCCAATACAGCCATTAATCTGGCTATCTGGTTCCGTCAGATGGGGCAGAGAGTCATTATTCTGGATGCGGATTTCGGATTGGCTAACATTGAGGTTATGTTTGGCGCAGTACCGCAGCATAACCTGGGGGATTTAATATATCAGGGAAAAAATATAAAAGAAATCATTACATGGGGACCGGGAGAAGTAGGATTTATTTCAGGGGGTTCAGGCATTGCGGGATTATCCAATTTAAGCAGGGATTATCTGATGTGCATTATACAGAATCTGGCGGAGTTAGACTCCATTGCAGATATTGTAATTGTGGATACCGGCGCGGGAATTGCCGATGCGGTATTGGAGTTTCTTGTTGCCAGCGGAGAGATTCTTCTTGTGACGACGCCGGAGCCTACATCCATTACGGATTCCTATTCTCTTTTAAAATCATTAAACAGACATCCCCGTTTTTCTGGAGAAATGTCGCAGATTAAGGTTATTGCCAATAAGGTAGAAAACGAAATGGAGGGCAAGGCGTTGTTTGCCAAATTGAATGCAGTAGTGGAGCGGTATTTAAAAATGCCCGTTTCTTATCTGGGAGCAATTCCTCAGGATTCGAATCTGTCAAAAGCGGTTATGCAGCAGACGCCGGTATCCCTTGCCAATCCGGGAGCAAAGTCGGCAAAGGCGTATCAGAAAATTGCAGAAACACTGATGAACAAAGAGGCGGGAGAAAACAGTAATAATTTAAGAGGAATGACGGCGTTCTTTTCCCATATTATCGGGACAACAAAGAATCCGTTCCGTCAATAGCATTTGTAGATAATTTTCAATAAGGGAGAAGGCATATATGTTAACAGAGTTGGTAAAACCCGGAGACAAAATTGAAGTGCAGGCGGTTGAAGGCGCTATTTTAGGCGGAAAAGCCGGAGATAAAAAAATATATACCTCTCAGGTATATGATGTTCTTGATGACGAGAGACTGGAAATTATGATGCCCATGGATGGAACGAAACTGATTCTTCTGCCGGTGGACGGGGAATACCAGTTTTGTTTCTATACAAGAAAAGGACTTTACCAGTGTTTTATAAGAGTGGTAGAAAGGTATAAAGACAATAATGTTTATATATTGTTGTGTGAACTGACCTCTCCCATCGGGAAATACCAGAGGAGAGAATATTACCGTTTTGCCTGCAGTCTTCCTATAAGGACCAGAGAGCTTCTGGATGAAGAAATAGAGGCTTTAAAGGAACTCAAATATCATATGTGGGTAGGGATTCCTTTGACCAAAGGAAATATTGTGGATATCAGCGGCGGCGGGATCCGGTTTGTTTCGCCGGTAAAATATACCGAAGGAACACAGATTGCCATTAATTTTTCTTTAAATATGCACGGGAAAGAAGAGGCCTACGAACTGGTGGGCAAAATACTGAAAAGCAGATCCAATGAGGTGCGAAAGGGAGAATATGAGCATCGCGTGAAATTTACTCTCATCAGCAATATCCAGCGGGAGGAAATTATACGTTACATTTTTGAGGAGGAGCGTAAGAGCAGGCGGCGTATAGCGAATGTAGGTGACCTATGATTAAAAAAATTCTGGTTGTAGATGATTCTGCACTTATGAGAAGAATCTTTTGTGATATAATTAACTCAGATAAGAGATTCCGGGCGGAAGATACAGCAACAAACGGATTGGAAGCCTTGGAGCTCATGAAAAAAAATACATATGATTTGGTTATCACGGATTTGATGATGCCCAAAATGGACGGTATTTCTTTTTTAAAGGAGCTGAATAAAACAGGCAACAGGGTAAAAGTTGTCGTGATCAGTTCTTTTGCAAAAGAGGACGCAAGTATTACCATTGAAGCTCTTTCGCTGGGAGCGGTAGATTTTTTAAAAAAGCCGGTGGGAATCTCGGATGTGAAGGGAGAAAAGTTTCGCGGGCTTTTACTTCATATTCTGGAGGGTGTTTTTTCCGGAGAGGGCAGGAATGCACGGCGAAGGCCATTTTCCCATTCAAAAGCCCTTGTTGATAAGATTGGGACTGTTAAGGATGGAATATTGGGAAAACCGCCGGTTCATGAAAAGGAAACCGGTAGGAAAAAGCTTGTTGCCATAGCCAGTTCCACAGGAGGACCGAAGGCCTTGCAGGAGGTTTTGCCAATGCTTCCGGCAAATCTGGATGCGCCGGTTTTGATAGTGCAGCATATGCCTGCGGGATTTACCGCCACATTGTCCGAAAGGCTGGATGGAATCTGTCCTCTTCATGTACAGGAGGCCTCAGAGGGAATGCCTGTTACAAAAGGGAATATTTATGTTGCCAAAGGAGGCACGCATATGATTGTGATTCATTCCGGGGGCTGTAACAGAATTGCTTTTCTGGATGAACCGCCCAGGGAGGGGGTAAAGCCCTGCGCTAATTATATGTATGAATCCATAAAGGATTGCGATTATGAACATGTTACCTGTGTCGTTTTAACGGGAATGGGGCAGGACGGGACAAAGGGCATAACCAATCTGAAGAAGCATAAAGAGTTATACGTTATTGCACAAGATCAGGACAGCTGTGCCGTTTACGGCATGCCCCGTGGTGTGGTATCGGCAGGACTTGCAAACAAAGTTGTACCACTTAAGGAAGTGGCGGGAGCTATTATAAAAAACGTGGGGGTATGCAAAGATGGACGTTAGTCAATATCTGGAGATTTTTCTTGATGAAACAAAGGAGCATTTACAAAGCTTAAGCGATCAGCTTATGAGTCTGGAACAGGATCCGGAAAACATGGATACAATAAATGAGATTTTCCGTGCGGCTCATACTTTAAAGGGTATGGCAGGAACCATGGGATACAAGAGGATGCAGAATCTGACCCATGATATGGAAAATGTATTTTCGGAAGTCCGTAACGGAGCCATTAAGGCTGACGGCAGTATGATCGATGTATTATTTCAGTGTCTGGATGCTTTGGAGGAATATACTGAGAACGTTCAGAATACATCTGATGAAGGAACAAATGATAATGAACATCTGATCAAGGCCTTAAACCAGATTCTGGCCTCTAAGGGAGGCGAGGTGGAAGTGCCTTCGGTCCAGGCAAAGGATGAACCAAAAGCTGCATCAGCAGACGGCGGAAATGATGCTTCCAAGGAAAAATGGAGGGACATCAAATTAGATGATACCGAGAAACTGGTTATGAGTGAAGCGGTTAACCAGAGCAAAAACGTTATGGGGATTACGGTTTATATTCAGGAAAGCTGTATTTTAAAGGCTGCAAGGGCATTTCTGGTTTATAAAGCGCTGGAGGATCTGGGAGAAACCATTGTTTCCAATCCCAGCGCCCAGGACATTGAGGATGAAAAGTTTGATTTTGATTTCAGTGTGATTTTTATTACTGATGAGGATAGCGAAACGGTAAAAAAAGCCATTCTGGATGTATCGGAAATAGAAAGCTGTTATATTTCGCTGATGGATGCGGAAGCGCCCAAAGAAGGTGCGGTAAAAGCCGTACGGGAATCGGAAGAAAAGCCTGCGGCAGCAACGCCTGCTGCAGCTTCGGCTGTCAATGCCCCCGCAAAGACGGATAAAACCAAAAATGCCAAACCCATTGTCAACAGGACAGTCCGCGTTGATATTGAAAAGCTGGATGTGCTGATGAACCTTGTCAGCGAGCTGATCATCGCAAAGAATTCTTTAGTGTCTGCGGCAACAACGGAAGGTATTACCGCAAACAGTGCGGTAAATGAGCCCATTGAGTATCTGGAAAGCGTAACCACCAATCTTCACGAATCCGTCATGAAGGTAAGGATGGTGCCGATTGAAAATGTGGTGCAGAAGTTCCCCAAGATGATCAGGGATTTATCCAAGAAGCTGGATAAAAAAATGCAGTTGTTTATGAGCGGCGAAGAAACGGAATTAGACCGTACTGTGGTAGATGAAATCGGCGATCCGCTGATGCATCTTCTGCGTAATTCCGCCGATCACGGTCTCGAGTCGGCAGAGAAGAGGCTGGAGAGAGGAAAGCCCGAAGCGGGTTCCATTTATCTGGATGCTTATCAGGACGGAAACAACGTAGTCATTGAAGTAAGAGATGACGGTAACGGTATTGATGTGGAGGGAGTAAAGGCAAAGGCCATTGAAAAAGGAACCATTACACCTGAGCAGGCCGAAAATATGAGCGATAAGGACGCTATCGGACTGCTGTTCATGCCAAGCTTTTCCACAGCCAAAAAGGTTTCCGATGTTTCGGGAAGGGGCGTCGGCCTGGATGTGGTCAAATCCAAAATCGAATCCTTAAGCGGCGAGGTTGAGGTAAAGACCAAGCTGGGCGAGGGAAGCACATTTATTATCAGACTGCCGCTGACCTTAGCCATTATTCAGGCTTTAATGGTAGAAGTAGGAGGCGAGAAATATGCGATTTCATTGGGATCCATACAGACGATAGAGGATATTTCCCCGGATGAAATCAAATTTGTGCAAAATGAAGAGGTTATTAATCTGCGTGGCGATGTCATACCATTAGTCAGGTTAAACGAAGTTCTGGATATAGCGTCAACAAAGGGACCGGACGACAATCTGGTTGTGGCCATTGTCAAGAAGGGTGACCAGTTAGGCGGGCTTGTTGTGGATGAGTTAATGGGACAGCAGGAAATCGTTATTAAATCCCTTGGCAAATATATTAACAAGAGCAAGGTCATCAGTGGCGCAACTATTTTGGGCGACGGGGAAATTGCACTGATTATTGATGCGAATGCGTTGTTGTAGGGGAGGTGTCATGATGGAAGAATTAAGCAATGCACAGGAACAGGAACGAATCCAGTATATCGTAGTAAAATTCGGCGATGAACAATATGGTATTGATATCAAATACATTGATAATATTGTCCGTATGCAGAGAATAACCAGAGTGCCTAAGGTACAAAGCTATATTAAAGGAGTTATTAATTTAAGGGGAGAAGTCATACCGGTTGTAAGTATCCGTTTAAAGATGGGACTTTTTGAAGATGAGATTACAAAAAAGACCCGTATCATCATTATTAGGCTTGATAACGGCGAAATCATCGGTATGTTGGTAGATGAGGTAAAGGAAGTGGTAACACTGGATGCCTCCCAGATAGAGAAGATTGCCTATGATTCTAGTGACGAGAAGGCAAACTATTTATCCGGTGTGGGCAAGGACAAAGGAGAACTGATCTCCCTTTTGGACATGAATCTGGTGTTCGCAGAAAAGGAAAGGCAGATTAATAAGCCGGAATAGGACAAAATATGGAGAATTTTAATTTAAACGATTCCGAACAGTATTTTGACGTACTGAAAGAATTAGGAAACATTGGTGCGGGAAACGCTACAACCGCTTTGTCACAGATGATACAATGTAAAGTGGATATGAAGGTTCCTCAGGTTCGTCTGCTGGATTTTCAGGAAGTAGGCGAGGCCATGGGCGGAGAGGAACAGATTATGGCGGGAGTATATCTTTTAGTTGAAGGCGATATAACCGGAAGTATGATGTTCCTTTTAGAAGAAAAGGCGGCCCATTCCCTTGTATCAAAGCTGATGCAGATGCCGGAAAATTCAGAAGGGCCTTTTTCGGAAATGGAGCTTTCCGCCCTAAAGGAAATCGGCAATATTATTGTGGGCTCTTATTTAAATTCATTGTCTGTACTGACCAATATGATGATTGTGCCGTCGGTGCCGGATTTAAGCATTGATATGGCCGGAGCAATTTTAAGTGTGCCGGCAATTGAATTTGGAGAACTGGGAGACAAGATACTGCTGATTCAGACGCAGTTTACTGATGACATTAGTTTGGACGGGTATTTTATCTTGATTCCGGATCTGGAATCTTACGATAAAATATTAACCGCTATAGGCATGTAATTATGAGTGAGATTATTAAAGTAGGAATGGCAGATTTAAAAATATGTAAGAGTCCCAACGGGGTTACTACATTGGGACTGGGATCCTGTGTTGGAATTGCTATCCGGGATCCTTTGACAAAAATCGGAGGCCTGGCACATATTATGCTGCCCGACAGCACAGCGATCAGGGACAATACCAATATACCCAAGTTTGCGGATACGGGTATAGAAGAATTGGTCAGACAGCTTGTGGCTGCAGGTGCTTTAAGAGTCAGACTGGTGGCCAAGATCGCAGGCGGGGCTCAGATGTTTGGCGCTCAGGGCAGGGCAAATGCCGTAAGAGTCGGAGAGCGCAATGTAGAAGCTGTTAAGGCAAAGCTTTTACAGATGAGAATCCCGATTCTTGCAAGCGATACGGGGCTGAATTACGGGCGTACTGTAATATTTTACCCGGAGACGGGGGATTTTGTAATTAAGGCGATTGGAAAACCGGAGAAAGTGATTTAAAGATGAAGAGAAGGATGATTCCGATATTTCTTATGCTGTTGGCAGGAGCAATAACCAGTATCATTACCTATATCAGGGATTATGAACTGGTAAAAATGCTTTGGACTCTTCTGGGAGTTCTGATTGTGTTTTATGCCCTGGGAGTTGTCATAAAGAAAACCTTAAATCTTTTTGATGCGCAGATTGAGGAAGCGGAGAAAAAGGCAAAGGAAGCAGAAGAAAAAGAAAAGGAAAAGGAAAAAGAAGGGCCGGTTGGCGAAGAAGAAACCGAAGAAGGCGACAAACAAAATACGGAAAATCCGTCAGAGGATTAGAAGGCTTAAGGATTTGACGGAAAAAGAGTTATTTTGCGGAGGTTATTCATGGACGAGGCAGGAAGGAAGCGGCTTTGGCAGGACTATCATCGTCTGAAAAGCCAGGACTTACGGGAGAAAATCATATTAGAATATGCACCTTTGGTTAAGCTTGTAGCAGGAAGACTCAGTATGTATCTGGGTTATAATGTGGAATATGATGACCTTGTAGGTTATGGTGTTTTCGGATTAATAGATGCCATTGACAAGTTTGATACCTGCAAGGATGTGAAGTTTGAAACCTATGCAAGTCTGCGAATCAGAGGAGCGATTCTGGATCAGATCCGTAAGATGGATTGGATTCCGAGAACGATCAGACAGAGACAGAAAAAAATTGACGCTGTCATGAAAGAGATTGAAACGACTACAGGCAGGAGTGCTACAGATGAGGAAATTGCAAAGGGACTTGGCATTTCCGGAGAAGAGTATACTGACTGGCAGTCACAAATGAAAATTACCGGTGTGGTCAGTCTCAATGAATATATTGAGCAGGGCGGGCCGGAGTTACAAGGGGAAAAGAAT
This sequence comes from Lachnospiraceae bacterium, assembly GCA_910574745.1. Lineage (GTDB taxonomy): Bacteria > Bacillota > Clostridia > Lachnospirales > Lachnospiraceae > UBA2882. The sequence goes on from CAJTCE010000004.1 coordinate 207,515, forward strand.
ACATCTTCTCAATTTGAGATACCGGAAGAGGTGGCAGAAAGAGAAGAACTGAAGGAAAAATTGAGGGAATCGCTGGATATTCTTACGGAAAAAGAAAAGAAAGTTGTTTTGCTGTATTATTACGAGGATTTGACATTAAAAGAAATCAGCTACATTTTGGAAGTCTCGGAATCCCGCGTATCTCAGCTTCATACAAAGGCGTTATCTAAAATGAAGTCAAAACTTGGCGAGTATATGGGGATACTTTCGGATCGATAGTGCGGAGGTCAAAATATGAATGCCTATTTTCAAATAATTACAAGTATGACGGGAACGGCGGTTAAGCTGGTTCCCGAAACAGATGGCGGGGCAAAGCTGGACTTTGCTGAGCTTATGGAATACCTGCGATTAAAGAATATAGAGATTGCTGATGCCAAGCCCTTGTATCAGGCTGTTGAAGGATTGGTAGCGGAGGTTGTGGTGCCTGTTTCCATCCAGGTGGGTTTGTCGGCGCCGGAGACATTTCAACTGAAGGTATCGGCAGATAAGATGGAAGCGGTTGTGCGATTCTATCCTCCCAGCAGCAGTGGCGTTTCTTATTCGGGAAAAGAAGCGGTAATCAGCGATTTAAAAATGAGTAAGATAGCATATGGCATTGACGAAGCGGCTGTTGAAGCTTATCTGGCAAAAAGGAATTATTGCGAAGACATTGTGATTGCCAGAGGAAAAGAACCGGTTCAAGGAAAGGATGCCAGAATTGAGTACTTTTTTAATACGGATTTAAGCGCTAAACCGAAGAGAAATGAAGATGGCACGGTGGATTTTTTTCATCTGGATACCATCAATCATTGCAAAGAGGGCGACGTTTTAGCAAGGCTTCATAAAGAAGTTTTAGGAGTGGACGGATATGATGTTTACGGTGCAGCCATCCGTGCCAATAAAGTAAGGCATTTGAATTTAAAATACGGAAGAAATATTGAGTTATCCGAGGACGGCTGCGTTATTACATCCAAATTAAACGGGCATGTATGCCTTTCCATGGACGAGGTGGTCGTTTCCGATGTTTATGAAGTGGAAAACGTCGGTCCCGCCACCGGAAACATTGAATCAAACGGCAGTGTCTTGGTAAAGGGAAATGTGCAGGCAGGTTTTTCCGTCAAGGCCAAAGGGAATGTGGAAATCAGAGGCGTTGTGGAAGGCTCTGTCGTTGAAACAGACGGGGATATAATCATTGCCAGGGGAATGAACGGAATGGGAAAAGGAATCTTAAATGCAAAGGGCAGGATTATTTTAAAATATGCCGAAAATGCAACCATTACGTCGGGAGAATATATTGAGAGCGAATCTCTTCTTCACAGCAGGGTAAATGCAAGGACGGAAATCCGTGTAGACGGCAGAAGAGGAATTATTGCGGGAGGTCTGGCACGGGCAACAGAAAGAGTAAGCTGCAAGACATTGGGGTCTCCTATGGGTTCGGATACTCAGGTGGAGGTTGGAATCAATCCTGAGACCAAGATCCGGTATTCAGAGCTGCAGAAAGAATCCATGAAGGTTACAGCCAACTTAAAAAATATCCAGCCCATATTGTTAAGCGCCACCCAGAAGATCAGAAGGGGAGAAACCTATCCCCCCGAACAGCTGCAATATATTCAGACCCTTGCAATTACTAATAAGAGGCAGATGGAGCGGTTAAAGGAAATTCAGGCAGAGCTGCTTTTGTTAGATGAACAGCTTCAAAGCCAGGGGCAGGCCTGCGTGCTGGTTTCAGGAGATGTTTATGAGGGAACCAAGGTTACGATCGGGGATGCATCCATGGTATTGAAGAGCGCTGCAACATATTGCCGATTTATCCGTGAAAAGGGAGAAGTTAAGGTAAGCGCTTATTAGGAGGTGGAAATATGGCCATTGGAATGATAGAATTTCAGGGGACAATTCAACGGACACAGGATTATACCACGATTAAACAGCAGGAGGATAGTAAGCCTGCAGTGGATCAAAGTAATTTGCAGGTACAGACTGATAGGCGTGTAGATGAAAAATTAAGGCAGGTCAGCCGTGGGGATGATACTGCAAAAAATGAAAACCATGCGGATGCCAAGGAAAAGGGGAAGGGCAGTTATGCAGGGGATGGCGGGGCAAAAAGAAAGAAAAGTGTTTCGCAGGAAGGAAGAGTTGTCTTAAAGGGCACATCACATTTTGATATGTCGGTTTAACAGCTGAAAAGGTTATGACAGGAATAGAAATTGTACTTCTGATATTAGGAATGATTGTATTTGCCGTAAGTTTCCTGATTCCGGAGCCTAAGCAGAAAATAGACGCAAAGTCGCTGGCGGACGGAGAGGAAAAAATAAAAGAAATTGTAGATGAGCAGATGAAGGAAGCAAAGGAAAAGCTTCGGATTTCTGTAGACGAAACCCTTTCCGGTGCGGTCGAAAAAACAGAGCGTTCTTTAGAGCGGGTTTCCAATGAAAAAATAACGGCTGTTTCAGAGTTTTCCAATACGGTTTTAGAGGATATTCACAAGAGCCATCAGGAGGTTCTCTTTTTGTATGATATGCTCCATGATAAGCAGAAAAATCTTTTAGAGACGGCAAAGGAAATAGAAAAAACAAGAGCGATTGCCAAGGAAACCAGGGATGAACTGGAAAACACGGTGCAGGAAGCGGTAAATATTGAAGTCCAGGAAACAGTAACGCCCGTAAAAGAAGAAGTTCTTGAGCCTTCTGATGCGGCTTCCGACGGGGCTATACCAAAGGATGAGGAAACGGACGGAGCCAAAGAGGAAATAAATAATAACGAAAAAATACTGGAAATGCACAGACAGGGCAAATCAAATGTGGCTATAGCCAAGGAGCTGGGTTTAGGCGTAGGAGAAGTAAATCTGGTCATTGATTTGTTTGAGGTGATATAATCGTGAAATTAAATTATTATATGAGGGGCTTGGGAATCGGCATTGTTGTGACAGCGCTTCTTATGGGAATTGCCCTATCCGGCGGGAAAGAAAAAATGACGGATGAAGAGATCCGCCAGAGGGCCCAGGAAATGGGAATGGTGGACGGCAATGTGGTCTTAGCGGATATGCCGGATAATCAGGAAAAAGATGAAGAAGAGAATGAGGAAGGGGATTCCCCGGAGTCTCTTTCTGAGAATGAAATAGCGGATAACGGAAATTCTGTAGAGGATATGCCGTCGGGAAACCGGGAAACGGAAAATGACAAAGAGACAGGAAATGAAGAGCCGGTAAGCGGCGAAGCCGGAGATGAGTTAACGCCGCAGGAAGGCGAAGAGGATATAAGAGAAGCCGGAACCGGAAATTCCCAGGGAGAAAATGAGATAGTAAACGAAATAATTACCATAGCCATTAACAGCGGCGACGGTTCCCGGGTTGTGGCAAATAAGCTGCAGCAGGCGGGATTGATTGAAGATGCGGCAGCCTATGATGCATTTTTGTGCCAGAACGGATATGATAAGCGGCTGAAAACGGGCCGACATGATATTCCCGCAGGGGCTTCCGATGAAGAAATTGCAGCGGTGGTTACACAAAAGGGATATTAGCCCGGTATCAAAGGACTGGCGGCAATCATGATAGTAATCGTATAAAAGCGTGGAAAAGAGCAGGAAATTAAGGGAAAGCCCTTGAACTTGCTCTTTCTTTGTGGTAAAATTTTCACGTTGCGGTTGTTGAAAAGATGAATGTTCTGTTATTTATGAAGAAATTTATATTCTTAAGCCGCAATGTGCAAAAATCAAACACGTGCACGGATTGACTGCCGGTGCTTCTTAACGCGGAGGTGGCAGAAAAGCGGATGTGTACGGAAGCAAAAAACCAAACGGAGGTAAGAAACATGAGCGTTATTTCAATGAAACAGTTATTAGAAGCAGGTGTTCATTTCGGACATCAGACAAGAAGATGGAATCCTAAGATGGCTCCCTACATCTACACAGAGAGAAACGGTATCCACATCATCGACTTACAGACATCTGTAGGCAAAGTGGATGAGGCTTATCAGGCGGTTTCCCAGATCGTATCCGCAGGCGGAACAGTTCTTTTTGTAGGAACAAAGAAACAGGCTCAGGACGCTGTTAAGACAGAGGCAGAGCGTTGCGGTATGTTTTATGTAAACGAAAGATGGTTAGGCGGAATGCTGACAAATTTCAAGACCATTCAGAGCCGTATCGACAGATTAAAAGCAATCGAGGCTATGTCTGAAGACGGTACTTTTGACGTACTTCCCAAAAAGGAAGTAATCGCACTGAAGAAGGAATGGGAAAAATTAGAGAAGAACTTAGGCGGAATCAAGGAAATGAAACAGATTCCCGACGCTATTTTCGTAGTTGACCCCAAGAAAGAGAAAATCTGCGTACAGGAAGCTCACGCACTGGGTATTACATTAATCGGTATGGCGGATACCAACTGCGATCCCGAAGAACTTGATTTTGTAATTCCCGGCAATGACGATGCAATCCGTGCGGTTAAATTGATCGTTTCCAAAATGGCTGATGCCGTTATTGAGGCAAACCAGGGCGAAGCGGTAGAATTTGAAGAAGCAGAAGCAACGGATATTGAAGAAGTGGCAGGGCAGGAAGCATAAGCAAAAAGGCGCTTATGAACGGAATATAAAATTACTTGAAATATAGATTGAATGGAGGAAATTAACATGGCAATTAGTGCTTCCATGGTAAAAGAATTAAGAGAAATGACCGGCGCAGGTATGATGGACTGCAAAAAGGCTCTTACAGAGACTGACGGTAATATGGAAGAAGCAGTAGAATTATTAAGAAAGAGCGGTGCGGCTAAGGCGGAGAAAAAGGCCGGCAGAATCGCAGCAGAGGGTATCTGCCGCGTAGCTGTTGACGCTGATAAGGTTGCGGCAGTTGTTGAGGTTAACTCCGAGACAGACTTCGTTGCAAAAAATGAAGTATTCCAGACTTATGTAGAGGCAGTTGCAAAGCAGGCGCTTGCTTCCGGTGCGGCAGATGTGGAAGGCTTAATGGAAGAAGCATGGATAGAAGATAACAGCAAGACTGTGAAAGAAGCTTTGGTTGAGAAGGTTGCTACGATCGGAGAAAACTTAAATATCAGAAGATTTGCAAAGGTTACGGCTGATAACGGCTGCGTAGTAACTTATCTTCACGGCGGCGGAAGAATCGGCGTTATCGTTAAGGCTGAAACAGCTGTTGTAAACGATGAGATAAAAGAGGCTTTATCCAATGTGGCTATGCAGGTTGCTGCCATGAATCCCAAATATGTTTCCCAGGATGATGTATCCGAGGAATATAAGGCTCATGAGAAGGAAATCCTGATGGCGCAGGCACAGGCAGATCCTAAGAATGAAAATAAGCCGGAAGCCATCATTGAAAAGATGATCATCGGCCGTCTGAACAAAGAGTTAAAGGAAGTATGTCTCTTAGAGCAGGAATATGTAAAGGCTGAGAATAAAGAAAATGTTGCCAAGTATTTAGAGGCTGTGGGAAAAGCAAACGGAACAGACTTAAAGGTAACAGAATTTGTCCGCTTTGAAACAGGCGAAGGTCTTGAGAAAAAGAACGAGGACTTTGCGGCTGAGGTTGCGGCACAGATGAACGCATAACTTAATTTCTGAATGAATTTTATATCATGAAATAATAGATAGCCCGCAGGCGCCTGCCTGCGGGTTATGTTATTTTTTGGATATAAGCGTCATGGTAGTTGCCAATCCCTGTAATCTATTATATTTTAAAAGAAATCTGAAACTATAATGATTTGAAAACTTTATTGATAATATAGGTAAAAGTATGAAAGTATTGATTGCAGATGATGAGGACAAGGTATGCCGTCTGATTTATCGTTTAATTAAATGGGATGAACTGGATATGGAAGTGGCCGCTATTGCCCATAACGGTTTGGAGGTTCTTTCCATGATTGAGGAGCACAGGCCGGATATTGTTATTACGGATATTCGTATGCCGGGATTGGACGGACTGGAAATGATCCGCAGGGCCAAGGAATTAGATGGTACTCTGGAATTTATCATCATCAGTGGATATAGGCATTTTGAGTACGCCCAGAATGCAATACGGTACGGTGCGGGAGATTATCTTTTAAAGCCGGTCAAGGAAGCGGAACTGTACAGTGTTCTGGAACGAATGCGGAATCAGTATCAAATGCGGCATAACCAGATTACGCAGGAAGAAAGATATAAAGCATTAATACAAAATAACCGTGACCGGTTGAGGACCACATTTTTTACCGATGTGGTCTTAAAACATTCTGCGCCTGAAAGAATAAACTCTTTAGAATGGATTAATGAGACGTATCACTATGAATTTTCGGAGGGATATTTTCAGATTGTGATTCTCAAGGTGGACAGTATTGCTTTTAACAGGGAAGAAAATCTGGATTATATCCAGAAGAAAATAGTGGACCTGGCAGGGAAAAAGCTGAAAGCCCTTGTGTTTGACAAAGAATATTTTCTAGAAGAGAGCCGGTGTATGATTCTGCTCAATTACAGGCCTGAGAAAGAAATGGAGATTTATAAGGCGTTTAAAAGTCTGATCAATGAATTGATGCTTCAGAATGATATTTTTGAATCCCTGAAAGTCACAGCAGGGCTGGGAAGCACTGAAAAAGAAGCGGTATTTGATTTTGTTTCCGAGGTAATTTTGACGTCTATGGGGGAGGCCGTAAAAAGAAAACAGGAAGAAGGGAAACGTCCCATCCGGGAAGCAAAAAATTATATTCGTCTTCATTATAAAGATGCGCTTACCTTGGAAAAAGTCAGTGGAGTGGTGGATTTAAATGCCAGCTATTTAAGCGCTTTGTTTAAGAAGGAAACGGGAAAGACTTTTTTGGAGTATCTGACTAAGGTAAGAATGGATAAGGCAAAGGAAATGTTGAAGGAAACCAATGAAACGATATCTGCAATCTGTCAGGAGGTTGGCTACAGCGACACCAAATATTTTGTGAAATGCTTTCAGAAATATACCGGCCTTAAGCCGAATCAGTATCGAAAGGTGTATTCATAGCAGGGAATTCATATGGGAAACAGAAAAAAATATTTGATAGACAGGGTAAAAATATGGGGGATATCAGCCGTCGCAGCTTTCTTTTTTGGGGCTGTCATCTCAGTCATTTGCTGGAAATATGATCGGTTTGGCATTATTCCGGCGGCGTTAGGCTTAACAGGCGTTCTTTATCTGTACTTTGGCTATTATATGATCTATCGGCCATACAAAAATATTTTAAGATTGATCAATCTGTTTAACTTGGAATACATCAAAGAAGAGTTTTTTGAATGTGACCTTGGGATAAGCTATGAAATAGAAAAAGCCCAGAGTATTTTAAAGAAGATGATCGATCAGGATAAAAAGCTGGATATATCCCAGAAACAGGCTCAGTATCTGGCTCTGCAAAATCAGATCAATCCCCACTTTTTGTATAATACTTTAGAGGGAATCCGCAGCGAGGCTCTTTGTGAAGGCGTGGTTGTCATTGCTGAAATGACGGAAGCCCTTTCAACCTTTTTCCGCTATACGATTTCCAATCCGGATAAGCTCGTTACCTTAGAGGATGAACTGGAAAATATTGAAAATTTTCATACCATTCAGCAGTTTCGGTTTGGGGATAAAATCAGCCTGCATATTGAATATGGGGAAGAGGACCGGGAAAGGATCATGGAGATATTAAATTTAAGGATTCCCAAGCTGGTCCTGCAGCCGGTAGTGGAAAATGCAATTTATCATGGTCTGGAACCGAAGCTTGACAATGGAATTATCTGCATTCATATCGAACAGACAGAAAAGAGGCTGGTTGTCCGTATATCGGATAACGGTATCGGTATGGAGGAATATCAGGTGGATGAAATCAACAGAAAGTTTATGGGAATCAGTCTGGATGAGGAAAAGCAGGAAAAGAAGGGAGGCGTAGCCTTGATCAATGTCAATAACAGGATCAAGCTTCTTTTTGGAGAGGAATACGGAATGTATCTTTACAGTACAAAGGGTATGGGAACCGATGTCGAGTTGACCTTCCCTGTTATGACGGATTAAATTTACTGATAACAGCAGACGGGAAGGATGACTGAGGCCGGAGGTTCTGTGTGAGAAAGCTTTGGCCGGTGTTTGCAGCAAAGCGGCGGATTCGTGAAGTGAGGAATCGGAATGAAAAAAGAAGTACTTCGTATGGAAAATATATTGACTGATTATCCCGATGGTAATAATTTGAAAAATCTTTATTTTCAAGTTTATGAAGGAGAAATTATGGGGGTAGTCGGAATCAATAAATATGGCTTGGAGCACTTTTTGGAATTAATCTGTAACAATACGCCCATAAAGTTTGGACGGGTATATTTTCAGGAGGTCATGGTAAATCATTACGGACATATAAAGGATACGGCTAACAGGGTTTCTATTATCGGGCGGAATGATTCTCTTTTGTATAATCTTTCCGTTGCCGATAATATTTTTGTTTTACGAAAAGGAGGAAAAAGTTTTTTTGTCAACAAAAAAGCCCTTCGTCAGGAAGCCAGATACTATATGAAGCATTTTCAGATTGATATAAATCCGGGAAAAAAGGTAAAGTATCTGGAGGGATATGAGAAATGTACGGTAGAGTTATTAAAAGCTTATATATTGGGAGCGAAGCTGGTCATTTATGACGGTACAGGCAGCCGGTTAGGGGATCTTGGAGATTATAGGATCAGAGAAGTCTTAAGAAGAATGACAAAAGAAGGAATGGCTGCAGTTTTTGTGGGAAATCATTATGAGGAATTGATTTCCTTTTGCGACCGTCTGGCTTTATTTAAGGATGGAAAGATTATAAAGGTGTTTCCCAAACAAGAAATGGATGTCCGGATAATGGAAGCCTGCACCCCTTTGTTGGAAAGTGGGAAAAACACAAGCTTTGGTTCGGGATTCAAGCGTAATATTATAGTGGATGACTGGAACACACAGGAATTGAAGCATTTTTCCCTATCCCTGGAGGCTGGGGAATGCGTGATGCTCTATGATAAAAGCAACAAAATACAGTCCGGTATTATGAGACGATTGTGTGGAGAGGGAAATGAGACAGGAGGTAGTATTGTTTTTAAGGAGAATGGTAGGGAAAAGGTAATTTCCGGCCGGTTTCTTCATAGGGATATTGCTGTCATAGAGGAAAATCCTTTGGAAACCATGCTGTTTTATCAGTATAGTTATCTGGATAACCTTTGTTTTCTTCTGGAAAAGAAGATGAACACGATAAAAATTACATCAAAAATAAAAAAAAGCATTGAGAAGGAATATATGGAGATTCTTGGAAAAGAGGTTAAATCCCGTAATATTTTGGAGCTGGACAAGGTCTCCTTATATAATCTGGTTTATTATCGGATTCATCTGCTCAATCCCAAGCTGGTTTTTATTGTGCAGCCTTTTTCAAAGACGGATTTAAGAACCAGGTATTATATTGTTTCCCTGATCAGGGTTTTAAAGGAGGCGGGAATTGCGGTCATTATCCTGACCTCAAGCATTGCAGATGCAGAGCGTGTTGTGGACAGACTTTGTGTCGTGGAGAACGGAAGTAAGAAAAAAGAATATAAGGCCGGAGAGTTTGAGAAGGCCAGAATGGAAAATTGAATTCCAAAGAATGTCCCCTTTATTCAAAAATACCACCCCTGTTTTACCAAAATCGGGGGTGGTATTCTTTTGTTAACAGGAAAACAGGAAAAGGAGGAAAAATAAAATGGAAGCTTATAAAAACCCGGAACTTTCCGTAAGTGAAAGGGTAGAGGACTTGATTTCCAGAATGACCTTAGAAGAAAAGGTCGCCCAATTAAGCTGTATGGCGGTTGCCCATGGCGAGATTCCCGATATGGAAAATAATCTCCGTAATGGTGTGGGGGAAATATCCGATAATTTCGGACAGGAGACGATGGAGCTTAATTTAGCCACAGCAAAAAAAATTCAGGAATTTTTAACGAAGCACACAAGACTGGGGATTCCGGCTCTGATCCATAGCGAAGCGCTGCAGGGGCTGGCCCATGCGGGTGGAACAATTTTCCCGGCGGCAATCGGCATGGCAGCGTCATGGGATCCTGAGCTTGTGGTTTCCATGGGAGACACCATCAGGAGTCAGGCAAAAGCGATGGGAGCAAGACAGGTGCTTTCCCCGGTCATGGATGTTTGCAGAGACGCCAGATGGGGACGGATCAACGAGACCTATGGAGAAAGCCCTGCTTTGTGCGCGGCAATGAGCGCAGCCTATGTAAAGGGGCTGCAGGGAACTGATTTAAAGGACGGAGTGGTGGCAACTGGAAAGCATTTTTTAGGATACGGCTTTTCGGAAGGAGCCTGCAATATGCATGAATGCCATATACCGCCTAGAAGGCTCAGAGAGGTATATGCCAAGCCCTTTCAGGCAGCCATCACGGAGGCGGGAATGCTTGGAATCATGAATTCCTACAATACCATAGACGGCGAGTGTGTGGTTACTTCTAAGCATCTGCTGACGGATCTGCTTCGGGATGAAATGAAATTTGAGGGAATCGTGGTATCCGACTATATGTCCTTAGAGCGCGTTCTAAATCCATTAAAGGGTGCGGCGGATATAGGGGAGGCGGCGGGCAGGACTTTGAATGCGGGCCTGGATGTGGAATGTCCCAACTTTGTAGGATATGCGGAACCGCTTATGGAGCTTGCAAACCGGGAACCGGAAAAATGGATGCCTCTTATTGAACGTTCCTTAAGGAGGGTATTGACAGTTAAATTCAGACTAGGGTTGTTTGAGCAGACTTTTGACAGGGATGAGGACATTGAACAAAACTTCTGTAATCCCGATTTTGAAAAGCGTTCCTTTGACGCGGCAGGCAAAACCCTGGTGCTTGTCAAAAATGAAGATAAACGTCTTCCTCTTTCTAAGAGTCTGAAGAAGGTAGCGGTTATCGGACCCTTGGGAGACGATATCAGAGGATTATTTAACGCTTATACTTATCCGGCAATGGTGGAGCTTCATGCTTCCAGAAAGCCCAATAGGGAAGGGACACAGCTTGCAGCGGAAGGGCTGATCAGCGAAAAGATAACGCCTCACTCGGAAAATGTAATTGTAGGAGAAGACCCATGTACAAATGACAAAATGAAAAAAATGTATCCCAAAACAGAATCTGTTCTGGAAAGCTTAAAGCGTCTCTATCCTGATATTACCTTTACTTATGCCAAGGGATGCGACATTTTGGGAGATGACAGATCGGGCTTTGAGGAAGCTAAAGAAGCGGCGAAGGATGCGGAAGCTGTTATCTGCGTTATCGGCGGAAGAAACGGTTGGGGAAAAAAGAATACGGTAGGCGAAGCGTTAGATACCTGTAAACTGGAGCTGACAGGAGTCCAGAGTGAACTGATAAAGGAGCTATATTTCGCAAATCCCAATCTTGTTGTCGCTCATTTAAACGGACGGCCCCTGACGGATTTGTTTATCGAAGATCATGTGAAAGCGGTATTGGAATGTTTCTGCCCCAGCCCTTACGGCGCACAGGCCATAGCAAAAACTTTGTTCGGAGATATGAATCCGGGCGGGAAAATGCCGGTTACCACGCCAAGATATGTGGGACAGGTGCCGGTTTATGCAGAGCATATCCATGGCAGCGGATATTCCAAAAAGCGGGGAATGGTCTTGAATCATGAGGGATATTTTGACGGAACTAACCGTCCGTTACGATATTTCGGACAAGGATTATCCTATACGGAATTTTCTTATGATAATCTGAAGCTGGAAAAAGATTCCTTAAAGGCGGAGGATACTTTGAAGTTTTGGGTAAATATTACCAACACAGGCAGCGTTGACGGAGAAGAAGTGGTACAGGTATACTATACCGATGAAACTGCTTCCGTATGCCGCCCGGTAAAGGAATTGGTTGGATTTAAGCGTGTTTTTCTGAAAGCAGGCGAGACGAAAACCGTGTGTTTCGAAATGCGATTAAGCCAGATTGCATTTTTGGATGAAGAAATGAAGTGGAAAATAGAGGCGGGAAAAAATAGGATTTCTATTGCTTCCTCGTCGGAGGACATACGCTTAACCGCGGAATTTGTAATTGAAAACGATGGCTATATAGATGGAGCGAAACGTGGTTTTTATGCAAAGGCTTATGTGATTGGAGGATAAGAATATGAAGAGAATGAAAAAAATAACGAGAAGCTTATTGAGTGTTGTATTGGTTCTTGCCATGATTTTATTATGCGGCTGTGGAAACGACGCCGGCGGGGCTGAACCGGAAACGGAAGAGGTACAGGGAACGGAGGAAGAAGCGAAAGAAAATGAGGCAAAAGAGCAAGCGGAAGAAAAGGAAGTGGAAAACGGAAATGAATAAGAGTATGTTTTAGGAATTGCATTTTCCGCCTTTGAGGAATTTCATGTGGAATGGTTAAAGTATGCCGAAGAGGTTGCGGCAGAAAATAATATTACCATTATTACAACCAATGCCCAGAACAATATTTCCACCCAGATGGCGGATATTGAATCCCTGATCGTACAAAAGCCGGACGCCATTATGGTATGGGCGGTGGATGCGGACGGTATGGTAAATGCGGTAGAAAGCATTTCGGCAGCAGGTATTCCATGCATTTTATCAAGCTATTCCGTAAACACGGATCAATATGATCTGTATTTATATGAAGACCAGATACTGACCGGGCAGCTGCAGGCCGATTATTGTAAAGAATGGGTTGAAAACCACCCGGGAGAAACATTAAATTGCGGCTATATCTGGGGCGTAACAGGCATATCCGGATGTATTGAGAGATATGACGGCTGGAAGGACAATTGTGTGGATGGAGAGAAAATCGTGCTTTTGGATGAACAGATCGGAAACTGGTCTGCCGCAGAGGCTATGGCAATTACAGAGGACTGGCTTCAGGCATATCCGGAGATGAACTGCATTGTATGTATGAGTGATGAAATGGCATTAGGCGCGATTCAGGCTCTTCAGGGAGCAGGAAAGGATTTTGACGATTATGTTATTATCGGGATTGACGGATCTGAAAGCGCACAGCTTGAACTGGATAAAGGAACTTTAGACGGAACGGTATTCCAGAACCGTTATCTGAATGCCAAACTGCAGATGGAAGCGGTGGCGAGTCTTTTAAAGGGAGAACCTGTGGAAGAAAAGGACGTATTGATCAAGGCAAAGCAGCTGATGACTCCCGAAAATAAAGAAGAAATATTAAAGAGTCTGGAACGTTAATGGGAAGGAGTATCGGATATGGACAATTCTGCTAAAACGCAGGTGTTGAAAATGCAGCATATTACCAAATTATTTCCGGGAGTGAGAGCTCTTGATGATGTGGAACTGGAATTGAAAAAAGGAGAGATCCATGCCCTGATAGGAGAAAACGGAGCGGGAAAATCGACCTTGATGAAGATTCTGCTTGGAATCTATCAGCCGGATTACGGAGAAATTCTGTATAAAGGAGAGCCGGTAAAGTTTCATCAGCCTGAAGATGCATTACGGGCAGGAATTTCCATGATCCATCAGGAAATCAGCATGATGCCCAATCTGGATGTGGCGAGCAATATCTGGATTGCAAGAGAACGGCAGTTTATGAAAAAGGGGCTGCTGGATCACAAAGCCATGCATGAAGAAACAAAAAAGCTTCTTGATAAACTGGAAATCAGTCTGGACCCTTATGCAAAAGCAAAAAATTTAAGCATTGCGCAGCTTCAGATGGTGAAGCTGTGCAGGGCGATTTCCTATCATGCGCAGATCATCGTTATGGACGAACCCACATCCGCTCTGGCTGACGCGGAAATTCAGATTTTGTACCGAATCGTAAGAAGGCTGGTCAGGGAAGGGACGACCATTGTTTTTATATCCCATAAGCTGGAGGAGATTTTTGAAATCTGCGACAGAATTACGATTATGAGGGATGGGAAATATATTAAGACCGCTCGTACGGATGAAATGGACAGACAACAGCTGATCGCTCTGATCGCAGGAAGGGAATTAGAGGATTTATATCCTAAGGAGCCGGTTGTCATAGGAGAAACCGTATTTGAAGTGAAAGATCTGAAAAGGGACAGTGTGTTTGAAGAAATTTCCTTTGATGTGCGTGCGGGAGAGGTTCTGGGCTTCTGTGGCCTGGTAGGAGCGGGACGGACGGAGATTATGAGAGGAATTTTCGGAATAGATAAACTGTCGAAAGGCACAATCAGTATGGAAGGCAGACCTGTGGAGATACGTTCTCCACAGGATGCTATTAAAAACGGACTGGGATTTGTAACGGAAGACAGGCTCCGGCTTGGATGTATCGGAAAATTGTCTTTAAAGCACAATATGACTCTCTCCAATCTCCCCGCTTATTGCAGAGCCGGATTTATAAACGGAAGAAAGGAAAGCAGGGCCAGTGCCGATATGATGGGACGTATGGCGATAAAAGCGTATTCGGATAAGCAGCTGATCTCCCAGTTGTCGGGCGGTAACCAGCAAAAGGCTTTGATAGGAAGAAGTCTCCTTACAAATCCCAAGGTACTTATTATGGATGAACCTACCAGAGGAATTGACGTGGGTTCTAAAAGTGAAATTTATAAAATTATCAATGACCTTGCAAAAAAAGGAATGGCCGTTATGGTGGTTTCTTCGGAAATTCAGGAACTTTTAGGAATCTGTGACAGAATTCTGGTCATCAGCCATGGGAGAATCACGGGAGAGTTTGACAGAGAAAATGTGACCCAGACAGAGCTTATGAACGCTGCCTTTAAGCAGGCGGAGCATACATAAAAGAAAGGAAGAAAACAATCTATGAAACATGAAAATGAAATGAAATTCGGCGATTTTGTATTAAATAATAAGGCATTGTTCATCCTGACATTCCTGATCATCATTTTGTCCTGTTCATCTCCCGTATTCCTGACCCAAAGCAATATTTTTAATGTAATCAGGCAGGTTGCCATAGGGGGGATTGTATCCCTTGGCTTTACGGTCATTATGGCATCGGGATGTATGGATTTGTCTGTGGGCAATATGCTGAGCATGATAGGAGTCATTATTGCCCTGCTTGCCAAGATAGAAGGAATGCCTCTGATCGTGGCGTGCCTGATAGGAATTGCTGTGGGAATAATCTGTGGATGTATTAATGCTACCGTTTCCACCGTCTTTAATCTGGCGCCTTTTATTGTAACCCTTGCCATGTCCCAGGTTTACAACGGTGCGGCTCATTTGATATCCAACGGAAAACCGGTCAGTAATCTTCCCGAAAGTCTGGTAACCGTCGGGCAGGGATATGTGGGGATCATTCCGATTCCGGTCATTATTTTGTTTGCAGCAACCTTTGTTCTTTATCTGTTTTTGACTCATACAAGGATAGGCAGGCATATTCTTGCTATTGGAGGGAATTCTGCCGCTGCCAGAGTATCGGGAGTCAATGTAAATCGAACAAAGCTGATCGCCTATGTTATTATGGGAGCCTGCGTTGCACTGGCAGCGATCATTATGGACGGACGGGCTGCATCTGCACAGGTGGCAGCAGGTGCGGGAATGGAAATGGACGCTATTGCGGCGGTCGTAATCGGCGGAACGCCCTTACACGGGGGTTATGGAAATATGGTAGGAACGCTGATCGGCTGTCTGATCGTAGGCGTTATCAACAACGGACTGAATCTTTTACATGTAAGCTCTTACTGGCAGATGGTAGGAAAAGGCGTGATCATTTTATTTGCCATTATTCTGGATTCCCAGAGTACAAAAATCATGGAAAGGCATAATAAAGGGAAAATGGGTGCAAAAGCGGCATAACAGTCATGACGGAAAATAAAGCGTGAAAATGAAGCGGAATAAATATATTGAAGGTCTTTTGGATGTATGATATGATTTTTTCAAGTCGAACACTCTGCCTAAGACAATGGGAATGAATCGGAACAGTTGCCCGGCGGCTTGGGAAAACAGCGTAAATTCAGGAGGGAAAGATGACTATGAGTTCAGAAATATATGAAAAGGTTCATAAGCTTGCAATAAAAGATTTCCGCAATAAAACAGCAAAGGGTATGTATCCCTATCTTCAGGTGCTGGATGATATTTTATCCTATACGAATGTGGTTTCAGAAATAAATCTGGGGTTAGTCAATATACCTCTCGACCAGATTGCGGGCACAAAGACGGTAGGACGTACCAATGCTTTTGCCAGTAATTTTATGCCCCTTCTTCCGGAAAAATCAGAGTTTGCCGCAAAATGGTGCAGATTGTATGACGCCCATATAGAAGAGGGGATCAGAGAACCCATTAAAGCCTATGAATTTATGAACCGGTTTTATGTGGTGGAAGGAAATAAGCGGGTCAGCGTTTTAAAGTCATGCGATGCCGTTGAGATCGCTGCTCATGTTACCCGTATCATTCCTGAAGCGGATGATTCAGACGAGAGCAAAATCTATTATGAATTTTTGGATTTTTACGGAAAAACAGGGATTAATTACTTGAACTTTACAAGACCGGCCAGTTATATAAAAATAACAAAGCTGATAGGCATTGATCCTGAGAGTACATGGACGGCTGGGGAAAAAGAGCAGTTTCGTTCCTCTTATATACAGTTTTCAAAGGTTTTTCAAAAGAAAGGCGGGGATAAGTTATCCTTAACGCCGGGAGATGCTTTTTTACTTTATCTGGATATTTACGGTTATGAGTCCCTGCAGTCCAAAAGAGATGCGGATGTGCAGCAGGAAGTTACAAAAATCTGGAATGATTTTGTTTTTTATCCTCGGAAGCCGGAAGTAAAGCTTATTATGGATGCTGACCGCGGGGCCGAAAAAAAGACGCTGGCCAAGCTGATTCTGCCACAGAGTCAAGAACCTTTAAAAATAGCCTTT
Organism: Lachnospiraceae bacterium; assembly: GCA_910574745.1. Classification (GTDB taxonomy): domain Bacteria; phylum Bacillota; class Clostridia; order Lachnospirales; family Lachnospiraceae; genus UBA2882. The sequence goes on from CAJTCE010000004.1 coordinate 224,292, forward strand.
ATCCATGCAAAAACAGTAGAGACTTCCAGCTGGACCTACGGGCATGATCTTGGGCGCGGGCATTTAGAGCAGGCATTGGGCAGCCAGATAGAAGTTCAGTCCTATTTTCAGGCTGATTCGCCGGAGCAGGAGGTTGCGTGTTTTGAACAGGCTATTGCGGATGGAAATACGGTCATTTTTTCTACTTCTACAAAGCTGCTTGGCGTCAGTACCAAGTATGCGGTAAAAAATCCGAAACTGAAAATATTAAATTGTTCATTAAATACAAGTAACAAACATCTGAGGACATATTACGGCAGGCTCTATGAAGCAAAATTCCTGATTGGCGCCATTGCAGGCATTATGTCCGAGACAAACGAAATCGGTTATGTTGCCGATTATCCGATTTACGGCATGATTGCCAACATCAATGCCTTTGCTTTGGGCGCCCAGATGGTAAACCCCAAAATTAAAGTTTACCTGGAATGGTCAAAAATGAAATCGGAATCTTCAAAAAATGTATTGAAGAATATCAGAACTTCCTTTATATCGGGAAAGGATTTTATTAAGCCGGAAGCAAGCTCTAACAGGTTCGGCCTTTATACAGGCAGCGGGGATGATCTAATCAATCTGGCCATGCCTGTGTGGAACTGGGGGATTTTCTATGAAAAAACAGTAAGAAGTATGCTGAACGGGACTTGGAAACAGGAAGTGCCCAAAGGAAAAAATGAATCCATCAATGACTGGTGGGGCATGTCTTCGGGAATGATTGATGTAATCTGTTCCAAGAAGCTGCCTGCCGGCACATTGCGGCTTATTGAGCTTCTGAAAAGAGATATCTGTTCCGGCTCCTTCAATCCTTTTGCGGGGACGATCTATTCCCAGGACGGACTGGTTCATGATGTGATGCCGGAAGGAATTACATCAGAGGAGATCATTACCATGGACTGGCTGAATGATAATATTGTGGGAACGATTCCCGCTATGGATGATCTTGTGGAGGAGGCCAAACCCATTGTACAGGTTCAGGGAGTTGAAAAAGCCAAAGCGCAGGATGGAGACAGTCACTTATGAAAAATATAAAAATTCTCTTTATAGCAGATGAGCCTTCTCCGGCATTATGGGATTATTTTGATGCGTCCAGACTGGATGGAATTGATCTGATCGTTTCCTGTGGAGATCTTCCTCCCCAGTATTTGTCTTTTCTGGTTACCTTTTTCAGCGGGCCGTTATTGTATGTTCATGGCAATCATGACGATTGCTATGAGGATACTCCCCCGGAGGGGTGCATTTGCATTGATGACAGGGTATATGAATTTGAGGGAATCCGCATTGCCGGTCTTGGAGGTTCCATGAAGTACCGTAATGGAACCTTTCAGTATACGGAAAGGCAGATGCTCATCCGTACCCTTAAGCTGCAGCGCCGGATTTTCCGTTACCGGGGTCTGGATATTCTGGTTTCCCATGCGCCTGCTTATGGCATTAACGATGGGACAGACCTGCCTCACAGGGGATTTCAATGTTTCCACCGCTTATTGGAAAAATATCATCCCAGATATTTTGTTCACGGACACATGCATTTTTCATATAGTCCCATGCAGAAGAGGGTTTTAAAGCACGGGGAGGTTACCGTTATTAATGCGTGTAAGGAGTATGTACTGGAGTATCCTATGTCTGCTGAATCATAAAATGCTGCCGTATTATGGATAAAGAACGGAAAACGCCGGCGGATACCGGGATAACGGTTTGAAATGCTGTTTACGGCAGGGGCCGGTAAAAAGAATATGGATTACGAAACGGATAAAGACGGGGTGTTAACAACGGAGAATAGCAGGTTAACAACCCTTCTTTTTATGGGAAAAGTTTAATTTTTAACATATGAGGTATATAATTTGTTTGCGGCTTCCTATATTACAAATTATAATGAGTTTAGTAACATGGCATAAGTTTATGTAATGATCAGAATGAGGGTGTGCGCAATGGAATTATTAAAGCTTGTAATTGTAGATGATGAATTGATTTTATTGCAGGGGCTGCTGGAAACCTATGAGTGGAACGAAATGGGATTTGAGGTTGTAGGCGCGGCTATGAATGGAGAACAGGCGATACAGGTCATAGAGGAAACCAGACCCCATGTAGTGCTGACGGATATAAGAATGAAACAGATCAGCGGTCTTATGCTTATGGAAGAAATACAAAGCAGGGGGCTGGACTGTCTTTTTATTGTGCTTAGTGCATACCGGGATTTTGAATATGCAAAGCAGGCGTGCGATCTGGGGGCTTTTGCTTATCTGCTTAAGCCTATCGAGGATGACAAGCTGATGGAAACCATGCTGGAAGCTCATAAAAAATGCATGGATCGTATAAAAAAGAGTAAAAAATATGAAAAGATGGAAAATCTGATTTCCAATGATTCCAACAATTTTTTATCAATGATGATACATAAATATGTGAGAAATTATATTTCGACAGAACAGATGACGGAAATTTTTGAATCCATCGAAGACGTGCCCGGTAAAAAGGATAAATTTATTACAGTCTGTGTCGACATGGATATCGTGTATAAAATCACGGATTCTTTAGGATATGAAAAACGTTATGCCTATATTTTCCAGAAGATTGAAGAAATGATCGGACAGGCACATTTTTATTGGAAATTTGAAAATGAAAACGGAAATATGGTGTTTATTATCCGGACAGAGGATAACGGAACGGTTCATAAATTAAAAAATATCCTGGAAGAGATAGAGCGTGAGGGAGAAGAACCGGTAATTGTGGCTATTTCAAGCGCCCGCAGCGGTGTGGAAGGAATTCAACTGAGCTTTGAAGAGGCCCATAACCGGTTTGCCATGATTGCCAGTGCGGATGCGGCAGGGACATTTTCCGTGCCGGAAACCGCAGAGGGAGAATCCGGCCAAAGGGCAATATCGGACGTTGTCATAATGGTTGTAAACGCAGTTCGTAAAAACAGTATGGAGGATTTAAAAGAGAACTTTGTGTCCTTTATTTACAAGCTTCCAAAGGAAGAAGAAATGCAACGGGGGTATATACACAGGGTAATGCTGAATGTGGATAACATGCTGATGGAATCCTATGGCATGACGGAAGAGCTTCGGAAGAAGTTTGAAGGATATTATCGGAACCTGACGAATTTAAGTCCGGCGCGGGCGGTGGATGTCTGTTACAAAATTCTGTTGGAAGTAGTAGAAATACGGAAAGACATGGCGCTTAAGGACGGGGCGAAGAACTATAGGGAATATATGCCGGTGGCACTTGCTTATATTGAGGAACATCTGGATGATGAAAATTTATCTATTGTATCGGTTGCAGCCCATATTTATCTGAACCCTGTTTACTTCGGGCGCGTATTTAAGAATACACTTCAGATGACCTTTAAAGCCTATCTCCTTCAACAGCGTATGGAGAAGGCGAAGCGCCTGTTAGAGCAGGGAAATGTAAGTATCAGCGATATCTGCGATCAGGTGGGCATTGGTAACCCATCCTACTTTACGCATTTATTTAAGCAATATGTGGGAAAACTTCCAAGCGAATATAAAAAGGAATATGAGGTATGAAAATAAAAAAGCCTAAATCCGGCATTCAGAGAAAGTATTTGAAGTATATACTGGCGCTTCTTCTGCTGGCGCTTTTCATGTCGTCAATATGCGTTATCGGATATGTACACGGAAAACTGGAGACTGCCATTATAGATAAGTACAGCTTTATGTGCCAGAAAATGGGGTTTTCGCTGGATGGTCAGTTTCAAAAGACAGATGAGGTTACGGCAGAATGTATTTTGGACGAGGACATTCAGAAAAGCTTGAAAACGGGCACTATGAGCAGTGGGGTAGAACGTAATATGCTCAGTAAGCATTTTGCCTATATTGACTTGGAGGATGTTTTGGAATATTGCTATGTGGATAACAAAAGACATGTTTATACGCGTTCCTATTCCAGAATTACTTATCATACATTCAGAAAAAGTAAACTGGAAGATTTTCTTGGAACGGAATACAGCAGTACAAAATGGTTCTGGACGGAGGATACATTGTTTGAAACGGGGAGGCCGGCGCTTTTTGTAGGAAGATATGTACGGAATATGGACTATATCCATGAGCCCGGCATGTTATTTTTGAAAATGCATGATTCTTTTTTGGGCGATCTGATTCATGACGAAAAGGATGACGCCTGGAACGTTATAATCGGAATTGCCGACAGTAATGGAGATATTTGCCTTTCCAGATGTCCGGAGGGGATGGAAATATCAGAGCAGAATCAGGAATCGCTTTATTCATTGGCAAAAAAAGAAGGAAACGGTCTGTTTATGGATGGGGTAAAGGTGGAAGACGGGGTGCTTTCTGCTTACCGTCAAAAGGAAAGCGGGTTTCTTGTATTTGTGTTTGTGCCTAATAAAGTGCTCTATATGGGAATGGGGCAGATTCTTTTTGTTATGATAGGAATTTATTTCATTGTCATGATACTGGCGGTAATTTTAAGCGTTCATTTTTCCAAGAGATTATCCAGACCCATTCAGGAGATCAGCAGGGCCATGGAGGGCTTTCGGGGAAATGACTATAATAACTTCTCGGAATCTCAATGAATGAGATTCCAACCGAAAATTGACAACTGAATATCGTGCAGGAAAAGAAGTTTGAGAAAAATGGACATAAACATTGGACA